>NZ_CP015093.1:0-1200000 GCF_001975705.1 Salipiger abyssi | reverse complement strand
TTCGTGATGCGCGCCCACCGGCTGGTGATCGCCTCGGTGCTGTCGGCGCTGCTGCTGACGCTGATCATGGTGCCGCTGGCGTTGCTCGTCGCCAGGCTCGGCGGGCTCGATATCGGCGCGACGCTGCTCGGCATGGCGCCGGGCGGTATGCCGGAAATGACCATCACCGCCCAGTCGCTCGGTATTGCCGTGCCGCTGGTGCTGAGCTTTCACCTCGTCCGCATCCTGATCGGCAACCTGCTGATCGAGCCGATCTGGTGGCTGGCCTGCCGCCTCGGATGGGCGCCATCCGCGCGTCGGGATGCCGGGCCCGACCGCTAATCCCGGAGACCGTACATGACCCTCGACCGATTGCAGAACTATATCGGCGGCGCCTTCCAACCGCCCCTTAGCGATGCCTGGATGGAAACCGAAAACCCCTATAGCGCCGCCGCCTGGGGGCTGATCCCGCGCTCGGGCGCCGAGGATGCGAGCGCCGCCGTTGCCGCCGCCAAGCAGGCCTTCGAGAGCGGCCCCTGGGCCGAGGCCAGCCCCACCGCGCGGGCGGGCATGCTGCGCCGGATCGCAGCGGTCGTGGCCGAGAATGCCGAAGAGCTCGCCCGGATCGAGGTGCGCGACAACGGCAAGACCTTTGCCGAGATGCATGCGCAGGTGCAGCGCATTCCCGACTGGTACAATTTCTATGCCGGGCTTGCCGACAAGATCGGCGGCGAGCTGCTGCCCGAGGCGCGGCCCGGTCACATGACCTATGTGCGTCACGAGCCGCTGGGCGTGATCGCCATGATCACGCCGTGGAACTCGCCGCTGATGCTGCTCGCGTGGAAACTGGCGCCGGCGCTCGCGGCAGGCAACACCGCCGTCGTGAAACCCTCGGAATTCACCACCGCCTCGGCGCTGCGCTTTGCCGGGCTGGTGGGCGAGGCGGGGCTGCCCGCGGGTGTGCTCAACGTGGTGGGCGGGCTCGGCGCCGAGGTGGGCGCGGCGCTCACCGGGCATCCGGACGTGGCCAAGGTGGCCTTTACCGGCGGGGTCTCCGGCGGGCGCGCGGTCTATGCCGCCGCCGCGCAGGATCTGAAGCCGGTGAGCCTGGAGCTCGGAGGTAAATCGCCCAATATCGTCTTTGGCGATGCCGATCTTGAGCTTGCCGCGCGCGGCGTCGTCTCGGGCATCTTCGGCTCCGGCGGGCAGAGCTGCGTCGCGGGCTCGCGGCTGCTGGTGCAGCGCGACCTGCATGACGCCTTTGTCGCGCGGGTGGTGGAGCTGACCGAAAAGATCCGGCTGGGCGATCCGATGTCGCCCGAGACCGATATCGGCCCGGTCGCCAACCGCCCGCAATTCGATCGGATCATGACCTGCATCGGCTGGGCGCTGGAGGACGGCGCCACCTGCGTGACCGGCGGCACGCAGGTGCAAGACCCCGAAGGCGGCCCCGGCCTGTTCGTGGCGCCCACGGTTTTCACCGGCGTGTCCAACGACATGCGCATCGCCCGCGAAGAGGTGTTCGGCCCGGTGCTGAGCGTCATCCCCTTTGACGGCGAAGCGGAGGCGGTGGCGATCGCCAATGACAGCCCCTTTGGATTGGGCGCCGGTCTCTGGACCCGCGACGTGGCGCGGGTGCATCGGGTGGCGGCCCGGTTGCAGGCCGGCTCGGTCTGGGTCAATACCTACAAGGCGACATCCCAGATCGCACCCTTCGGCGGCTACAAGGCCTCGGGCCTCGGCCGCGAGGGCGGGGTCGAGATGATCGCCGATTACCTCCAGACCAAATCGGTCTGGCTCAACCTGACCGGCG
This sequence comes from Salipiger abyssi, assembly GCF_001975705.1. Classification (NCBI taxonomy): domain Bacteria; kingdom Pseudomonadati; phylum Pseudomonadota; class Alphaproteobacteria; order Rhodobacterales; family Roseobacteraceae; genus Salipiger; species Salipiger abyssi. The sequence continues at coordinate 1,198,208 of NZ_CP015093.1, read as the reverse complement.
AGGTGCCCTACGGGTTCCCGCTCTAGGAGACCGACCATGCCCGGCCCCGTCATCGTCAACCATCTTTCCGCCGAGGTCGGCGAGGCGCTCAGCCAGCATCCCAGCGGGCCGACGGTGATCGCCCGGCCCGGTGCCGAGCGCCCCTGGGAGATTCCACAGGAGGCGGAGATCCTGCTCACCGGTGCCTTCGAGGCGTGGAAACAGGCGCCGGACACCGGCCCGGATCTGCCCAACCTGCGCTGGGTCCAGACCTTTTCCGCCGGGGTCGAGGGGTATCCCGACTGGCTGAAGCAGGGGCGGCTCGTGAGCTGCGGGCGGGGGCTCACCTCGGGGGCCATCGCGGAATATGTCATGGCGGCGATGCTGCGGGTGGAAAAGCCGCTCGATACGCGGCGTGTGCGGTGCCGCGACGACTGGCGCGACGTGCCGCTCGGCGGTCTCGACGGCAAGCGGCTGGGTCTGCTCGGTTACGGCTCCATCGGACAGGCGATTGCCCGCCGCGCTGCCGCCTTCGGCATGGAGGTGCTGGCGCTGCGGCGCGGCGGCTGGGACGAGAGCGAGCCGCATGCCCGCCCCGCCGCTTCTGCCGGTGCGCTGATCGGGGCGGTGGATTACCTGGTGGTGGCGGCACCGCTGACGCCGCAGACCGAGGGCATGGTGAACGCAGCGCTGCTGTCGCAGGCGCGCCCGGGTCTGCATCTCATCAATATCTCGCGCGGACGGATCGTCGATCAGGAGGCGCTGCTCGCGGCGCTCGACGCCGGTACGCTCTCCGGTGCGACGCTGGATGTGACCACGCCCGAGCCGCTGCCGGATGGCCATCCGCTCCTGGCGCGCGACGACGTGCTGGTCACCCCGCATATTTCCTATACCGGTGGCGCCGCGCGGGCGCGGTTCATCGAAAAGCTGCTGGCCAATCTCGACGCCTATCTCGCCGGCACACCGCTGCGCGATGTGGTCGAGCCCGGGCGCGGCTACTGAGCCTCGCCGCCGCCGGCGGCATCGTAGAAGGGCGAGCCGAGACGGGTGCAGATCGTCGCGGCGGCGGCCAGCACATGCGGCTTCATCTCGGTGATGCGCTCTTCGGTCAGACGCAGCGACGGGCCCGACAGGCTGAGCGCGCCGATCATCCCCTGACCAACCGCAAAGATCGGGGCCGACATGCCGGCGATGCCCGGGCCGCGCTCGCCGATCGACACATCGGGCAGCCGCGCGAGATCGTCCGCGCCGGCGGGCACATCGCCGGCGAGCGCGCCATAGGTCATGAAGACATGCCCCGCCGCGCCCTTGCCGATCTCGACCGCGTCGCCCTCGGCCACATGTTCGCGCAGCGGCTGATGCGTGTCGGCGCGGAACAGGCAGACCCGCATATTGCCCTCGCGCCGGAAGAAAGAGCCGCTTTCGCCGGTCTTGCGCACCAGATCCTCCAGCACCGGTCGGATCACCTCTTCGAGCCGCAGGCTGTGCTGATAGACCTGCCCGATGCGGAATGCCTCGACCCCGACCGCATAGCGCTTGTCCGTGGTCATGGTGATATAGCCCGCGTTCTGAAGCGAGATCAGAAGCCGCAGCGCCGAGCTCTTGACCAGGCCGCTGCGTTCGGAGATCTCGCCGAGCGACAGGGTCGGGCTGCGGCTGTCGAAGAGCGACAGGATGCGCAGGGCCTTGTCGACCGCCTCGACCCCCTTGGTCTTGAGCTTCGGTGCTGAGTTCATGGGCCACTCCCGAAAATATGCCACGCCGATACCGCAAATGCTGCATCCGCAGCTTGACCTGTGCGGTCTTTCTCTCAATCATTCTATCTATCATAAAAGTATTCTATCCTGTGAAATGACGTCAATCGTAAAATTCCCCGGCAGTGCGGAAAGAGACGTCCGCAAAGAGGGATGGGACCAACAAGGAGACAGAAGATGACCAGAACCACCAACAAGACGCCGAAACCGGCGGGCGTGACCCGGCGCGGCTTTCTCAACAGTGCCGCCGCCGGCGCCTTTGTCGCTGCGGCACCGCTTTACGTGCGCCGTGCCAATGCCGCCTCGTCCGAGCTGAATATTCTGAGCTGGAGCGCCGAGCTGCCCGACGACGTGCTGAGCGATTTTCAGGCAGAGACCGGCATCACCGTCAATCTGACGCCGTTCTCCTCCAACGAAGAGCTGATCAACAAGATGCAGGCGACCTTCGGCGAAGGCTTCGATCTCTGCATGCCCTCTTTCAACCGCGCGCCGGAGTTCGAATTCCTCGAACTGCTCGCCCCGTTCGACACCACCCGGCTGGCAATGGACAATTACGTGCCCTCGCTGCTCGACGCTTCGGAAGAGCTCTGGACCTGGGGCGGCGAGCTCTACCATGTGCCGCATGTCTGGGGGTCGGAAGCGATTGCCTGGCGCAACGATCAGGCCGATCTCAGCTATGCCGACATGAGCTATGGCCTGCTCTGGGAGGGCGATTTCGCCGGCGCGGTGCAGATGCGCCCGACCTCGGGCCTGCTGGGGCTGGGGCTCTGGCTCGACGCCACCGGCAAGCTGCCCAGCAACCGTATGCTCGACGCCTACAAGGACGAGGCGACGATGCGCAAGATCTATGACGAGCTGCTCGCCTATGCGGTCGCCCACAAGGAGCGTATCAAGCAGTTCTGGGATTCCACCGACACCACGCGCTCGGGCTTCATGCAGAACGGCTGCACCATCGGGCAGACCTGGGACGGTCCGGCGCTGGGGCTGGCCAAGGCCGGTGAACCGGTCAGCTACATGGCGCCGCAGGAGGGCGCGCTGGCCTGGATCGACGGGTTTGCGCTGCCCAAGGCGGCGCGGAATGTCGATGAGGTCTATGCCTTCTTCGACTACCTGCTGAAGCCCGAGATCGCCGGGCGTGTCGCCTCGGGGTCGAGCTACAACTCCTCGGTCAAGGGCGCGGATGCCTATGTGCCCGAGGCCGACAAGGAGCTGTTCCGCGCGGCTTATCCCGAGGATGCGCTGGACAAGCTCTGGCGCTATCCGGCCAGCCCGTCCTGGTTCAACACCGTGCGCAACGAATATGCCGAGAAGTTCAAGGTCGCCTGACCTTTGCTTCCGGCGGCGGGGCGATCCGGCCCCGCCCTCTCCCTTTCGTCCGCGGCGCCAAGACCGCGGCAGCAACCGACCCATGTGCAGGCGACGACCATGACCGCAGCCATCGAGCTAGAAAAGGTGAGGGTGACCTTCGGCACCTTCACCGCCGTCCATGAAACCGATCTCGAAGTCAAAAGCGGCGAGTTCTTCAGCTTTCTCGGCCCGTCGGGCTGCGGCAAGACGACGATCCTGCGCACCATCTCGGGCTTTACCGAGCCGAGCGCGGGTCATGTCCGGATCGGCGGCGCCGACATGACGCAGGTCGGGCCGAACAAGCGGCCCACGGCGCTGATCTTTCAGAATCTCGCGCTGTTTCCGATGATGTCGGTGGCGGAAAACGTGGCCTACGGGCTGCGGGTGCGCGGCATGGCGAGGGGCGTGCGCGAGGAAAAGGCGCTGAAGCTGCTCGACCAGGTGGCGCTCGGACCGCATGCGCAGAAGAAGATCGGCGAGCTGTCGGGCGGCCAGAAGCAGCGGGTTGCCATCGCCCGCGCGCTGGCGGTCGAGCCCAAGGTGCTGCTGCTCGACGAGCCGCTCTCGGCGCTGGATCTCAAGCTGCGCCAGCACATGCGGCGCGAGCTGCGCGAGATCCAGCAGCGCGTCGGCATCACCTTTGTCTACATAACCCACGATCAGGGCGAGGCGCTGACCATGTCCGACCGGGTGGCGGTGATGAGCGCCGGTCGTATCGAGCAGGTGGGCGATGCGCGCAGCATCTACAACCACCCCGAAACACCCTTCGTCGCCTCCTTCGTGGGCGAGAGCAACGCCATCCCCGGCCAGGTGACGACCGCAGAGGGCGGCATGGCGCAGATCCGGACCGATCTGGGCCTCTTCGCCGGGCGCAATCCCAAGGCGCTGACGCCGGGCGATACCGCAACGCTGTTCATCCGGCCCGAGCTGATGACTCTGACACCGGGCGCGGAGGACTGCCATTTCGCCTCGGCGCTGCACGATCTCTCCTATGAGGGCAATCTCAGCCACATGCATCTAGATGCCGGCAAGGCGCGCTTTGCGGTGACGCTGGTCGCCGCCGATCCCGGCGCGCTGCCGCAGATCGGCCAGCCGGTGCAGGCGGGCTTTCGCCCCGAGCATGCGGTCATCCTCGCCGGCGGGGCGGTGGCATGAGCAATCTCGGCCTGACCTTTGCCGTGACGGCCGTGATCGTCGCGGGCTTCTTTCTGCTGACCAAGCTCAACCCCTCGCCCGACGAGCGGCGGCTGGGCTTTTTCCAGCGCAACGGCGCGCTGGTCGGCGCCTACCTGCTGCTGGGCGTCGGGTTCTGGACGATCTTTACCGTCATCATGCCGATGACCTTCATGGTGGACCTGTCCTTTCACATGAAGCTGCCGCCCTCGAAACAGGGCGGGCCCGAAGACGTCTATACGCTCAAGAACTACCGCTATTTCCTCTTCGGCAGCCCGACGAGCGGCGATGCGTGGAACTGGATCCATATCCGCGCCTTTCTGGTGACGATCTGGGCCTCGGTGCTGCTGACGCTGCTGAATTTCGCGCTGTGCTACCCCATCGCCTATTACATGGCGCAATCGGCCACGGCGCGGAAACTGCGGCTGGTGCTGCTGCTGCTCATCATTCCCTACTGGGTGAACGACATCCTGCGCGCCTTTGCTTTCCGCATCCTGCTGTCGGATGCGGGGTTCATCAACAACCTGCTGATCTGGATGGGGGTGATCGACCAGCCCGTCGATTTCATCGCCGCCAATACCGCGCTCTACATGGCGCTGTCCTATTCGCATCTGCTGATCATGATCTTTCCGCTCTACAACGCCATCGACAGTCTCGATCACAACCAGATCGAGGCGGCGCGCGATCTCGGCGCGCCCTGGTGGCATATCCACCTCTTTATCGTCATGCCGCATGCCAAGCCGGGCATTGCCTCGGGGATGACGCTTTGCTTCATGCTGACGGCGGGCGCGGTGGCGACGCCGCTGGTGCTGGGCGGGCCGAACTCGCTGTGGTTCACTCCCATCGTCTATGACCGGTTCTACCAGCTCTTCGACTGGCCGCAGGGCGCCGCCTATGCGCTGATCCTGCTTGTGGCCTGCATCACGCTGGTGCTGGGTACGCTCCGGCTCGCCGGGCTCAAGCTCGGGGAGATCACGAAATGAGGCCCGAGCTGTTCACCCGTTTCACCGTGGCGGTCTACATGGTGTCGTTCTTCCTGTTCCTGCTGGGGCCGCTTGCGGTGATGGGGATCTCGGCCTTCAACACGCCGCCCTATCCGCAGGTCTGGCCGATCGAGGGCGTCACCCTGAGATGGTTCGGAGAGCTCTTTGCCGACCGGGAAATGCTGGAGGGGCTGCGCACCAGCGTGATCATCGGTGTTGCCGTGGTCTGCCTCGCGGTGCCGATGGGGCTCGCCGGGGCCATCGTGATGACGCAGGTCTATCGCCACGCGCGCTCGTTCTATTACTTTATCGTGGTGGCGCCGGTGCTGACGCCGGGCATCGTCATCGGCATCGCCACGGTGGTGTTCTGGCGCGATTTCAGCGGCTTTGCGGGCATCCGGAGCTGGGTCTATTCCGGCACCGTGCTGACGGTCATCGCGCAGTCGAGCTTCATCGCCTCCTATTGCATGCTGATCATCATGGCGCGGCTCCAGCGCTTCGATCTCACCCAGGAAGAGGCGGCGCTTGATCTCGGCGCCAGCTATCCGCAGGTGTTCCGCGACGTGCTTCTGCCCTTCCTGCGTCCGGCGCTGCTGTCCTCGGCGATGCTGGCCTTCCTGACCTCCTTCGAGAACTACAACGCCACCACCTTTGCGATCCTCGCCGACAAGACCATGACCACGGTGCTGGCCGGGCAGGTGCGGCTCGGCTCCTCGCCCGAGATCTCGGCGCTGGCTACGGTGATCGTGGCGCTGACCATCGTCGGAGCGCTGATCTTCGAGGTGATCAAGCGACGCGGCGACCGGAAGCTGGCGCAGCGCCAGAGGGCGGCGCGGGCCGAAGAGGCGGCAGAGCTCGCCGGCCAGACATCGTAACAGGCAGGCAAGAGACGGAGAGCAAAGCATGGCCCCGAAGGTGGACAAGGTGGTTTCGGACAGGGTGCTGCCCGAGGCCGTGGATGTGGCAATCGTCGGCGGCGGCATCATCGGTGTCGCGGCGGCGCTGACGCTCGCCGAGCGCGGAATCTCGGTGGCGCTCTTCGAGAAGGGTATCGTCGCGGGCGAGCAGTCGGGGCGCAACTGGGGCTGGTGCCGCGAACAGCTGCGCTCGCTGCCCGAGGTGCCGCTGGCGATGCGCAGCATGGCGCTCTGGCGCGGCATGGCGGAGCGGATCGGCGAGGATGCGGGCTTTCGCCAGACCGGGATGATGGTGGTCAGCAAGGACCGCGAAGAGGTCGCGCGCTGGCAGCAATGGCTCGACGACACCGCGCATTACGGCATGGAAGGCGGTCTGCTCTCGGCGCAGGAGACCCGCGCCATGCTGCCCGAGACCAGCGAGGACTGGATCGGCGCGATCCATTCCCCGGTGGATGGCTGGGCCGAACCGGCAACCGCCGCCCCGGCGATGGCACGGGCGGCGCAGCGCAAGGGGGCGCTCATCTTTCAGAACTGCGCGCTGCGCGGATGGGAGCGCTCGGGCGGTGCGATCTCGCATGTGGTGACCGAAAAGGGCCGGGTGCGCTGTTCCCGCGTGCTGGTCGCGGGGGGCGCCTGGTCGTCGCTGCTGCTGCGCAATCAGGGGCTCAAATTCGCGCAATCGGGCGTCTATGCCACCGCCTTCCGCACCGAGGCCGGGCCGGAAGTGTTTGCCGGCGGGGTCGGCAGCCCGTTCTTTTCCTACCGGCGCCGGGCCGATGGCGGCTACACCATCGGGCTGCGCGGGCGCGGGCGGGTGGAGCTGACGCCCGCCGGGCTGATGAGCGCGCGCGCCATGCTGCCGCTGTTTCTCAGCCGCCGGGGCGATCTCACGCTGCGCATCGGGCGCAGCTTCTTCGACGGGCCGTTTGCGCTGCACCGCTGGAAGCTGTCGCGGCCTTCACCTTTCGAGCGGCACCGGCGCTATGACCCTGCGCCCGACGCGGCCATCGTGCGCGACGGCATCGCCGCCTTTCGCGCGGCCTATCCGGTGCTGGGCGAGCTCGGTGTCGCCGAGAGCTGGGGCGGGCTGATCGACGCCACGCCGGACATGGTGCCGGCCATCGCGCCGGTCGCCGGAGAGCCGGGCTGCGTGCTGGCCAGCGGCTTCAGCGGTCACGGCTTTGCGCTGGGCCCCGCCGCCGGCGAGCTGGCGGCGGATCTGCTGACCGGAACCGCGCCGCAGGTCGATCCCGCGCCCTTTGCGCTCAGCCGCTTTGCCGAGGGCAGGGCGCATGCGATTCACCGCTGGGTCTGAAGCCGCGGCTTTTCGGGGAGCACGGGCATCGCGACGGGTGCGCTGCCGCGCGGTTTCGCGCGCTGGCTCTGCCAGTGCGCCACCGCATATTGCAGCGCCAGCCCGCCGAGGATCAGCACCATGTCCTGCACCATCCCCGCCGGGTGCAGCGCCTTGATCACCTGTGCCGCGATGGAAAGCACCGTGCCGGTGGCAAAGACCCAGAGCGCATAGCGGCCCAGCAGCCGCACCGGCGCGGCGAGGCGCGAGGCGGTGAGCGCCCGGATCAGCCCGGGCCAGGACAGCGCATAGGCGAGCGCGAGGAAATGCAGCAGACGCGGCGCCGAGACATAGGTCTTGTCAAAGGCGACGAACAGGAAAGAGGCGCCCTGGTGGTAGAGCCAGGAAAGGCTCTGGTTCATCGTCGACATCAGCGGCGGGTGCTTGACCCAGACGAGGGCGTAGAGCAGCGCGAAGAGCGTGAGGGCGAGCAGCCAGCGCGAAGCCGGCACAAAGCGCCGCCCGTCGCGCAGCGCCAGCCCGGTCAGGATGCCGAGCGAGAACAGAAGCTGCCAGGAAAACGGGTTGAAGAACCAGCCGCCGGGCAGCGGGTAATTCGGCAGGTCGATACGAAAGAGCGCGCTCAGCACCCAGATCGCCACGCTCAGCGCCAGCAGCCCCAGCGGGCGGCGCTGCCCCAGCCGCACCAGAAACGGCGCGGCAAGCATCAGCGCGCCATACATCGGCAGGATGTTGATATAGCCGAACTGATGGCCCAGCGTGACGAGGCCGACACCCACGGTCAGCGGATCCTCCCAGAGCATGTAGAAGGAGTTGGGCCGCAGCAGCTCGGTCTCGCCGCTCCACAGCACGCCCGCGCCGACGATCACGATCGCCAGCAGCGTGGTCAGGATGTGCACGCGGTAGAGCGTCCAGGCGCGCATCCAGGCCAGCCGCAGCGCGCCGCGCGATATGCCCCCGGCGAGGCGCGGCCCATAGGCCAGCGCCACCGCGCAACCGGACATAAAGACAAAGCCCTCGGCGGCGTCCGAGAGCCCGAAATTGCGCGAGGTGATATGTTCGAAGATCGTGCCCGGGACGTGGTTTATATAGATCATCACGAGGCTCAGGCCCCGGAAGAAATCAAGTCGCGGGTCCCGTGGCTGGCGCGCTTTCGCGGCGCTGGCAGGGGCGTGTGGCTGGGTCAGCTCTTTGGCTCCTCGCTGGGGGTCGCGCGTCTCATGCGCGCGCACTCTGCTGCATCGGCGGCACGGCGGGGGTCGATGGCGACACGCCCTTGGGCGTCATGCCCCAGCGCGTCACGATGCGGTCGTGGATCTGCATCACCGGTGCCGGGCGCAGCTCGACCGGTACGGTCATCAGCGGCGATTGCGACGGCAGCGAGGTCCAGCGCAGCAGCATCGGCGCGGCGATCATCGGCGCGCCCACCGGCAGCAGCCACAGGAACAGCGCCGGGGCAAAGAGCCAGGACGAGGCCATGCCGGCGAGGCCGATGAGCATGATCCACCACGAGGCAGCCAGCGCGACCGCCCAGCTCAGCGTGCCGTCGCCGCGGTTGTTCTGCGGCCAGCCGCCATCGCTGCGGCCAAAGACCTGAAGCACCGAGCGGGTGGTGAAAAGCAGCAGCACCGGCGCGGTCAGCGAGGACAGCAGCAGCTCGGCCAGCGTCGACAGGAGCACGCGTGACGGCCCGCCGAACGCCTCCGCCCGCTCGCTGAGCGCGGCGCGCAGCGCGATCAGCAGTTTCGGCAGCAGCAGCAGGCCGAAGATGCCGATGGCCAGTCCGATGGCCTTGGCCGCCGCCGAGGGCGGGAAATGCGGGAAAGGCCAGCCGGGTGTGGGGAAGTAATCCGGCATCGGGGTAAACAGCGGCGAGGCGATGGAGGCGACGATGAAACCCAGCCAGAAGAGCGGCGCCACATAGGCCATGATGCCCTGGGCAAAAACGAAGCGCGACCACGGCTTCAGCCCCGGCGCGCCGATGATGCGCATATGTTGCAGGTTGCCCTGGCACCAGCGGCGGTCGCGCTTGGCGTGATCGACGATGTTTTCCGGTCCTTCCTCATAGGAGCCGCCGAGATCGTCGTCGAGCCGCACCACCCAGCCCTGACGCGCCAGCAGCGCTGCTTCGACATAGTCGTGGCTCAGCACATGGCCGCCAAAGGGCGGCGTGCCGCGCAGCGCCGGCAGGCCGCAGGATTGTGCGAAGGCGCGCACGCGGATGATGGCGTTATGGCCCCAGAACGGCCCGGTCTCGCCCTGCGCCATGGCAAGGCCGCGTGCAAAGACCGGCGAGAAGAACGCCGCGGAGAACTGCATGGCGCGGCCAAAGCGCGACTGCGCGCGGATGATCTGCGGCAGGGTCTGGAGCAGGCCGAGCGCCGGCTCCGCCTCCATCCGGCGGATCATCTGGAGGATGGTCTCGCCCTCCATCAGCGAATCCGCATCCAGGATCACCGCGTAATCATAGGCGCCGCCGGAGCGGGCGATGAAATCCTCGATATTGCCGGCCTTGCGCCCGACATTGTCCTCGCGCCGGCGATAGAAGAACCGGCCAACCCCGTCGCATTCGGCAACGAGCTTTTCGAATACCTCGATCTCGCGCGCGGCGACATCCTCGTCGCGGGTGTCGGAGAGAATGGCGAAATGGATCTGCGCAGGGTCGCCGGTGGCGCGCAGCGAGGCCTCGATGGCGGCGACGCGGGCGAAGGTTTCGAGCGGATCCTCGTTATAGACCGGCATCAGGACGCAGGTCCGGCCCCGGATCGGCGCGTCGCGGTCGTAATCGGGCGCGCGGGGGCGGCTTGTCAGCCCGGTCAGCGCCTGCACCGAGCCCCAGGCCAGCCAGAGCGTCGAGATCAGGATCAGCACCGCGCGCAGCACATCGAGCGTGGTCAGCCCGTCCGCCTCGCCGAATTGCAGGAAGAGCACGAAGGCGCCGAGCCCTGCCAGCAGGCACAGCGACACCATCGCGATGCGCAGCGCGTAGAGCGCAGGGCGGGAGCTGACGAGACCGGTCATTGTTTAGGTCGGCACGTTCTGCGACGGCAGCGCGCGGCGCATCAGGGCCGCGATGCCGTGGCGGACGCCGCGCTTCGGCTCGATCACCTGCGACGGCATCGCCATCGGGGCGGCGGGCAGGGCACAGGGGCCGGCCGCCAGGTCGGCGGCGGTCATCCGGGAAGGTTCGGCTTGCGGCTGGTCCGCCGCGGGGACGTCAGTCTTGCTCATCATGCATTCACCCATTGAAAGAGCCAGGTTTCCGTCAGTTTCTGGCCGTAGCCCGCCACATGGGCGGACAGTTCGACAATTTCAGCTTCTGCGACGACATCCAGGATCAGGCGCCAGACCTTGCTCTCCGGAACGTAGTGAAGGACTTGCGTCGTGATGTTGCCGCGTGCCGCGGTTGTCACCACAGACAGATCTTCAACCGCGCTGGCCGGGAGATGTTCCAGAGGGCCGCCGGCGAAGTCGATCACGAACTTGCGAGATCCGTCCTCGTTCTCCACGCCCGAGACCCCGCCGACGCCCGCGCGCGAGGCTTTGACATAGGCGAGATCGCCATCCTCTTCGGGCGGCATGTCTCCCCAGTGCAGCCGGTAGCGCAGGGTCATTTCCTCGCCCGCGCGCGCCGGCGTCTGCGGGATCCAGAAGGCGACGATATTGTCGTTCACCTCCAGATCCGAGGGGATCTCGACCAGCCGCAGCGCGCCCTTGCCCCAGTCGCCGATCGGTTCGACCACGCAGGACGGGCGGCGCTCGTAGATCGCGGCGGCGTCCTGGTAGTGGTCGAAATCTCGGTTGCGCTGGTAGAGCCCGAAGGCGCGGGGGTTCTCTTCCTGAAAATAGCTCGATGCGAGGCGCGGCGGGTTGGCCAGCGAACGCCAGATCCGGTCGCCATCGGCGCGGATGATGCCGAGCCCGTCGCTGTCATGCACGGCGGGGCGGAAATCGTCGAACCGCGCGCGGTTGCGGTCGCCGTAGAGGAACATCGAGGTCAGCGGCGCCACACCGAGCTGCTCCACATCCTGCCGGAAGAAGAGCTGCGCGGTGATCTCCATCTGCGTGTCTTTGCCGGGATCGATCAGGAATTCATAGGCGCCGGTCAGCGAGGGGCTTTCCATCGCCGCCCAGACGCGGATCGTGCCGTCGCCCGAGGCCGGGCGCTCGATCCAGAAGCGGGTGAAGCGGGGGAATTCCTCCGCCACCTTGAGGCCGGTATTCACCGCCAGCCCGCGCGCCGAAAGCCCATAGGCCGAGCCGCGCCCCAGCGCCCGGAAATAGGAGGCGCCCTGAAAGGCGACCAGCTCGTCCATGATGTCGGGACGGTTCAGCGGCGCGTGCAGGCGGAAGCCGGCGACGCCGGGCAGCGGCGTGTGTTCCGGCACGCGCTCGCGCGCCTCGCGCTCATAGATGAAATCGTCGGTGTCGAAGCCCATCGGCATCGCCTGCCCGTCGCGCACCTCGAAAAGCTGCACCGGCTCCTTGAAGAGCCAGCCCATGTGAAAGGCCTGCAACTCGAACCGGGTGTTGTCGATATCGGAAAACCGCGCGCGCTCGGGATCGAAGCGGATCAGGCGGTAATGGTCATAGGTCAGCTCGTTCAGAAACCCTTCCTCGATGACAAAGGGCGTGTAGGGTTCGGCGGTGGCTGCGCGCATCTCCTCGACGAGCGCCTCGAAGCTGAAGGGCGTGGGCTGCGGCGCGGGCGCGGGCTCCTCGCCGGTCGCGGACTGGGCCCAGCCTTGGCTGGCGGCACAGATCAGAAGCGCGTTCGAAGACAGCGTGCCAAGCAGAGCGCGGCGCGTAAGGGCGGAGCGGTGTGATTTCATCCAGAATGTCATCCGTATCTCAGAGCGAAACCAATGATGTGTTCGTTTGCGAAGACATCAAGGGCGGGCATGCCGATGTGCCGGTTTGGCGTTATCTTTCTGAATTTACAACATAAATGTTGATACTGCACGCGCAGCATGCGGCGATTTCCTGCCTGAGGAGCGCAAACCTGCCAATGGATCCGGCCTAGATGGCGGGATGCCGCCGAAAATGCACGGCAGAGTTGAGCTGAACGATGCGTTGGTAGAGGTGAAAAGCGGCTAAATTCCGCTCATCGCAGCAGAATATGTCTCTACTCCGAAATGAGTCGCAAGCGTTTCTTGCGTCGGTCGAGCGTTGTCGCGACGATTTCCGGCAGAATGCGACCGCCGCGCCGCAGCGGGGCCGGAAACGCCGCGCGGCGCCGGATGGCCTCCGGCGCCGCGCTTGGTTTTGTCATTGAGCGGGGCTCAGAATCCCAGCGCCATGCCGTCCTTGCGGGTGTCGCTGCCGCCGGTCAGCAGGCCGGTCTCCGGGCAGATACGGATGGCCTGGCTGCCGCCGATGGGGCTGGTCTGCACCTCGAGCGCGTGACCGCGCGCGGCCAGATCGGCGCGCGCCGCCTCGGAGACACCGGGCTCGATCTGCAACACGCCGCCATGGGCAAAGCTGCGCGGCGCGTCCATCGCCGCCTGAAGGTCCATTTCGCGATCCAGCAGGCCGGAGAGGAAGGCCGCATGCCCCGCCGCCTGATACTGCCCGCCCATCACGCCAAAGGGCATGACCGCCGCGCCGTCCTTGCAGAGCATCCCCGGAATGATCGTGTGCATCGGGCGTTTTTTCGGGCCGATGGCGTTGGGGTGCCCCTCGATCAGCCGGAAGCTCGCGCCGCGCGAGTGAAACAGCACGCCGGTCTGCGGATCGAGCCGGGTAGAGCCGAAACCGTGGAAGATCGAGTTGATGAAGCTCAGCGCATTGCCGTCGCGGTCCACCACGCAGAGATAGATCGTATCCTTGTGCTCGGGCTCGTCCCAGAGCGCGGGGGTGCCGGCGCGGGCCATGTCGATGCGCCCGGCAAGCGTGTCGACCACGGCATCCGAGAGCAGCGTCTCGGTCACGCCGGGGCAGGCGGCGGGGTCGGCGATCAGTGCGTCGCGGTGGTGATAGGCGAGCTTCGCCACTTCGGCATGCAGGTGGATGCGGTCGGCCTCGGACAGCCCTTCGCCCATGTCGAATTTCGACAGGATGCGCAGCATCAGCAGCGCCGCGAGCCCCTGACCGTTGGGCGGGCATTCCATCACGTCGTGCCCGCCATAGGCGGTGGAGATCGGATCGACCCAATGGGCCTGATCCTTCGCCTCGTGGAAATCCTCTTCGCTGTGCAGCCCGCCCAGCGATTTCAGATGCGCGGCCATCTTCGCCGCCGTCTCCCCCTCGTAGAACCCCGCCGCGCCCTTTGCGGCGATTTCGCGCAGGCGCGCGCCGACCAGCGGCTGGCTGCGCATCTCGCCGACCTTGGGGGCCGCACCACCGGGCAGGAACAGCTTGGCGGCGTGTTCGTCCTGGCCCACCAGCGCGGTGGCGCCGGCCCAGTCCGCCGCCACGCGCGGGGTCACCGGAAAGCCGGTCTCGGCATAGTGGATCGCGCGGGCAAAGAGCCGGTCGAACGGCAGGGAGCCATGATCCGCGTGCAGCCGGCACCAGGCGGAAATCGCGCCGGGGATGGTGACGGCGTGGGGGCTGGTCTGCGGGATCTCGTCGGTGAGGCCCGCGGCTTTCAGCGCCTCCACCGTGGCGGCAGCGGGGGCGCGGCCCGAGCCGTTCAGCGCCTGCACCTTGCCGCCCTTGGGCGCATAGAGCGCGAAGCAGTCACCGCCGATGCCGGTCATCAGCGGATCGACCACGCATTGCACCGCCACGGCGGCGATGGCGGCATCCACCGCATTGCCGCCGGTGGAAAGCACATCCAGCCCCGCCGCCGTGGACAGCGGGTGCGAGGTGGCGATCATCGCCTGCGAGGCAAGCGTGCTGGGGCGCCGGGCGGAGAAGAAGTCGAACATAATGGGTCGTCCTGTCAGTCAGTAAGGGCCTTGGGTCCGTGAGTGGTGGTTTGTAACCCTTAGCGGATTTCAGAGGCTTGCGCCCCCGTTTCGGTGAGCGGGTGCAGACAAGCCACGGCCCGCCCGGCGCCGTGTCGGCCGAGCTGCGGGTCGCGCAGACGGCAATCCTCCCGTGCCGCGGGGCAGCGGCTGGAAAAGCGGCAGCCCTTGGGGAGGTCCAGCGGGCTGGGAATCTCGCCGGGCAGCGGCTCGGGGATCGGTTCGAAAAAGCGCGGCGCGGCGGCGCGCAGCGCGGCGGCATAGGGATGCGCGGGGCCGGAGAGCACCGCGTCGGTCGGGCCGGTCTCGACGATGCGGCCCAGATACATGATGGCGATCTCTTCGCAGAGATAGGAGGCGACGCCGAGGTCGTGGGTGATGAAGACCAGCGTCAGCCCCATGTCGCGCTGCAAGCCGCGCAGCAGCGTCAGAAGCTGCGCCTGGGTCGAGACGTCGAGCCCCGAGACCGCCTCGTCCGCCACCAGTACCGAGGGCTCGCTGGCCAGCGCCCGGGCGATGGCGACGCGGCGGATCTGCCCGCCGGACAGCCCCGACGGATAGCGCGATGCGGCATCGGCGGGCAGGCCGACGCGGTCGAGGAGCTGCGCCACGCGGGCGGCCTCTTCGCCTTTGGGCACGATGCCGAAATGGCGCAGCGGCTCGGCGACGAGCGCGCCCACCGTCATGCGCGGATCGAGCGAGCCGCGCGCGTCCTGATAGACCATGGCCACGTCACGGGCGAAACCGGTGCCATGTGCGCGGGCCTCGCGGATCGGCTTGCCGCGATAGAGCGCGCGCCCGCCGCTGGGGGCGTCGAGCCCCAGCAGCACCCGCAGCAGCGTGGATTTGCCCGAGCCGCTTTCGCCGACCAGCGCCAGCGAAGCGCCCTGCGCGATGCGCAGGCGCACGCCGTCTAGCGCGCGCAGCCCGACCGTCTCGCGGCTGAGGCCCCGGTTCGGCTTGGGCACCTGAAACACCTGCTCGACCTCGATCAGCTCAAAGACCGGAGCGGCAGGCGCGGTGGTTTGCGTTTGGATCTGCTCCATGATTATTCCGGGTTCCAGCAGGCAAAGTGATGGGCGAGCGGGCCGCCGTCGCCGTCCCGCGCGGGGGTCAGAGGCGGGGCCTCTCCCGTGCAGCGGGGCAGGGCGCGCGGGCAGCGCGTGGCAAAACGGCAGCCTTTGGGCATGCGGTCATGCGGCGGCACGGTGCCCTCGGGCGCATGCAGCTCGCGCGTGCCGATCTCCAGCACACAGGATTTGAGCTGCTGCGTATAGGGGTGGCGGTGGTTCTCGAGAATGTCGCGGGCCGGCCCCGCCTCGACCACCTGCCCGGCATAAAGCACCACGATCCGGTCGCAGGCCTGGCTGGCCAGCGCCAGATCGTGCAGCACGAAGATGCAGCTCGCGCCGCGCGCACGGGTCTGCGACAGGATCAGCCGCACGATCTGCGCCTGAATCGTCACGTCGAGCGCCGAGGTCGGCTCGTCGGCGAGCAGCAGGTCGGGGTTGCATGCCAGCGCGATGGCCACCATCACCCGTTGCTGCATCCCGCCGGAAAGCTGGTGCGGATAGGCGCTCAGCCGCCCCTCGGGGTCGTTGATGCCGACCGAGGTGAACAGCTCGACGGCCCGCGCCCGCGCCTCGGTTTTCGACAGCCCGAGATTGCGCCGCAGCACGGTGACGAGCTGACGGCCCACGGTATAGGCCGGGTTCAGCGCCGCGCCAGCGTCCTGAAAGATCATCGACAGGCGGCGGCCGCGCAGCCTGACCATCTGCTTTTCGGACAGCGCCAGCAGATCGCCCGCGCCGTCGAGCTCTGCCTTGCCCGCGACCTTCGCGCCGTCGAGCAGCCGCATGATCGCCGTTGCGATGGTGGATTTGCCGGCGCCGCTTTCGCCGACCAGCGCCAGCGTCTCGCCCTCGGCGAGCGACAGGCTCACCCGGTCGAGGATCCTGGCGGCGCCGCGATCCACGGTCAGATCCGTGAGCGTGAGAATGGGTGACGGGGCCATATCCTTCATGCGCCCCTCCTGAGTTTCGGGTCGAATTCCTCGCGGATGCCGTCGCCGACGATGGAAAGCGCGATGAGCAGCAGCGCCAGGGCAAAGCCGGGCATCGCCGACATCCAGGCGGCAAAGCTCACAAAGGCGCGGCCCTCGGCGATCATCAGGCCCCAGTCGGGGGTGGGTGGCGTGACGCCGATGCCGAGGAAGGAGAGCGAGGAGGAGACGAGGATCGCCTCGGAGATCCGGATGGTGACCTGCACCGCCAGCGGAAAGATCACGTTGGGCAGGATGTGGCGCCAGATCACCCTGAGATAGGGGATCGACATCAGCGTCGCGGCCTCGACGAAGAGCTGCACGCGCACCTGCATCACGTCGGCACGCACCGTGCGCGAGAACGGGCCGATCATCGAGAGCCCGACCGCGATGACCACCTTGTCGACCCCTTGTCCGAGGATCGCGATGAAGGCCACGGCGAGGATCAGCGAGGGCAGCGCGAGGATCGAATCGATGAGCCGCATCAGCACCCATTCCAGCCAGCCGCCCGAGAGCCCGGCGGCGAGCCCGATCACCAGCCCGCCCGCGGCGCCGATCATCACCGAGAAGATGCCGATGATCAGCGCGTAGCGGGCGCCGTAGATGACGCGGGAGAGGATGTCCTGCCCATAGCTGTCGGTGCCCAGAAGATGCGCCAGCGAGGGCGGTTGCATCATCGCGTTGATATCCTGCGCCACCGGATCGTAGGGCGCGACATGGGGCGCAAAGATCGCCGCCAGCACGTAGCCCAGTGCCACGATCAGCGCGATGGTGAAGAAGGGGCGGCGCAGAAAGATCGCGCGGCGCGCCTTGCGGACGGGGGCGGCGGCGGGGGCTGCGGTGCTCTGGACGCTCATTTGCGGCCTCTCAGACGCGGATCGAGGACGGGGTAGGAGAGATCCACCAGCAGGTTCACCCCGATGAAGAGTGTGGCCGTCATCATCACGCCGGCCTGCACGACCATATATTCGCGCCCCAGCACGGCGGAGGTCAGCATCTGCCCGATGCCCGGCAGGTTGAAGACCGTTTCGGTCAGCACCGTGCCTTGCAGCAGCACGCCCAGTTGCAGCCCGAGTATGGTGACCAGCGGCATGGCGATATTGCGCACCCCATGCACCCAGATCACCCGCCAGGCGGGCTCGCCGCGCGCGCGGGCGGCGGCGATATAGGGCTGCTCCATCACCTCGATCAGCGTGGCGCGGGTCAGGCGGGTGATCATCGCGATGAAATAGGTCGAGAGCGTCAGGCCGGGCAGGATCATGTGATAGATGCCGGTCCAGAAATCCTGCCAGGGCGAGACGTAGCCCATTACCGGAAAGAGCCCGAGCTTCACCGCAAAGAACCAGATAAGCAGGATGCCCAGCAGAAAGGAGGGGAAGGCGGTGCCGGTCAGCGCCAGCACCGCAGAGCCCGCGTCGAACGCGGTGTCCTTCTTGACCGCCGAGAGCACGCCCAGCGGCACGCCGATCAGGATCGCGAAGGCGAGGGAGAAGGAGGCGAGCGTCAGCGTGACGGGCAGCGCCTCCTTGAAGGCATAGGTGAAGATATCGGTCCGGGCGACATAGGAGGTGCCCCAGTCTCCGGTGACGAAGCGCATGGCCCAGTCTCCGTATTGCACGAGAAAGGGCTGATCCAGCCCCAGCTCGGCGGTGAGCGAATCATAGGCCTCCTGCGAGAATTCCGAGCCCAGCATGATCTGGATCGGGTCGCCCGGCGCCAGCTTCAGAAGTCCGAAGCTGGCCACCGAGACGACGAACAGGACGACCAGCGTCTGCGCGATCTTTCCTATTGCCTGTCGTAGCATCAGCCGAGGCTCACCGTATGCAGGTTCACGAGGTCGGCGGGGATGTACTGGAAGCCCTGCACCTTGTTCGAGAACACCTTGTAGATCGGCATATGCGCCATCACGGCGATGCCGGCCTCATCCATGAGCAGGTCTTCGGCCTTGTAGTAGAGCTCCTTGCGGGCCTCGGGGTCGAGCAGCACCTGCGCCTGGGCGCAGAGATCGTCGAACTCGGTATTGACCCAGCCGCCGAAATTCCACGCACCGTCCGAGCGGAACTCGGGATAGAGCGTTTCGTCGGGGTCGAGATCGGCCACCCATTCGAAATCGTAGAGGTCGAAATCGCCGGCATTGCGGCGCTTGATCCAGGCCGCCGGTTCGATCAGTTCGAGATTGGCCTTGATGCCGATCTGCGCCAGCATCGGCGCCACGGTCTGGGCGATCCGCGTGCCGACCGGGCCGCGCTCTGCCATCATATATGTGGCCTCGACCTCACCCTGATTGGCCGCCTTGGCGCGGTATTCCTTGGCTTTCTCCAGATCGAACCACTGGCCGCGGCCGCTGGTTGCGATATCGGGGTCGTAGAAGCTGGTCATCGGCGGCGAGATCGGCGTGTAGGCCTGACGCGCGCGCCCGAAATAGGCCTGCTTGACGATGGTTTCGCGGTCGAGCGCCCAGGCCACCGCGCGGCGCAGGTTGATATCGTCGAACGGACTGCGCTGGCAGTTCATGCCGACAAAGGTGTAATTGCCCTCGATCTCGCCATAGAGCGTGGCATTGGGGAAGGCATCGACCTGATCGACAAGCTGCATCGGGCAGTCGGTCATGCCGTCGATCTGGCCCGCCATCAGCGCCGCCAGCGCGGTGGAGGCCTCGTTCATCAGCACGAAGGTGACCTTTTCGAGCTTCGGCAGGCCGGGCTCGAAATACTCGGTGTTGGCTTCCAGCTCGATGGCGTCGTTTTCGCGCCACGAGACGAATTTGAACGGCCCGGTACCCACCGGGTTGCGACCGTAATCGGCGCCGTATTTCTGCACGGCGGCGGGGCTGACGATGGTGCCCGCGCGGCCCGTGGAGCCGTTGAGCGCCACCGGCAGGAAGGCATAGGGCTGCGAGAAGCTCAGCTTGATGGTGAGCGGATCGAGGATCTCGATATTTTCGAGCAGCGCCAGCTTCCACGCATGCGGCGATTTCGGCTCGCCTTCCTTCACGCGCAGCAGCGAGAATTTCACCGCCTCGGCATCGCAGGGGGTGCCGTCGTGGAATTTCACGCCCTCGCGCAGCTTGAAGACATGGGTCTTGTCGTCTTCGAGATCCCAGCTTTCGGCCAGATCGGGCTCAAACTTCACTTCTGAGCCGTCATAGGTGATCTTGAGCAGGCCGTTATGGATATTGTTGATGATCTGGATTGCAGACAGGAACCCGGTGAAATGCGGGTCGAGCGTGTCGATCACCTTGATCGAGGCGATCCTGAGATGGCCGCTTTGCTGGGCGCGGGCAATCGAGGGCATGGTTCCGGCGGTGCTTGCGGCGAGGATACCGGCGCCCATCCCCTTGAGAACCGCCCGGCGTCCGAATCGCGCCGAGAGGCGCTCGGCAAGGACCTTCTTGTGGTCGATCTCTGTCATGTCTTGTCTCTCCTGTTGGCATGGTCTCCTCCCTTTTTTCTTCAATGAGGCCAGTGCCTTTCAGCGGATCGGTTGGGTCCGGATCTCGCTGCGTCCCGGCTGGTTCCGGGGCGCTGTCAGCCGATGTCTCCTCCATCTTCGACGTCGTTGCGAATTCAGCTTGAAAGAACATGTATACATATGCAAGATAAAAGTGCACCTAACAGCGAAGGCGGGCGACATATGAGTGTTCGCACGGCAGAGAACATCTTCGAGACGCTGGTCGACGGGATCGTCGCGGGGCGGATGCCGCCCGGAGAGCCTCTGGTCGAGCAGTCGCTCGCGGAGCAGTTCGGCGTGTCGCGCACCCCGGTGCGCGAGGCGCTGCACCGGCTCGAGCAGGCCCGGCTTGCCGAGCGCGGCGCGCGGCGCGCCTTTGTCGTGCGCCGCATGGCCCCCGAGGATCTCGCCGAGCTGTTCGAGGCGGCGGGCGAGGTCGAGAGCGCGCTGGCGGCGCTTGCCGCGCACCGCATGAGCGAGATCGAGCGGCGCCAGCTCGGGGCGATCGTCGAAGAGGGTGATACCTGTGACGATCCGCAGGCCTATGGCGAGATCAACGCGCGGTTTCACGAGAGCATCAAATCGGGTGCGCGCAACGGCATTCTCGCCGCCACGCTCGACGAGCTGAACCTGCGCACGCTGGCCTGGCGCGCGGCGAATTTCCACGAGGACAGCAGCCGGCTGGCCTCTTCGCGCGCCGAACACCACGCCATCGCCGAGGCGATCAGGGCGCAGGATGCCGAGGCGACGCGGCGTCTGATGCGCAGCCATGTGGCGTCGTCCTACATCGTTCTTGCCGACGTGCTGGCAAAGCGCACCACATAAATAGCCCGCCGCTGCGGACCAATGATTTCAGGAGTATTTCATGCCCGATATGACCCTCACGCTCGAATTGCTGGTTTTCATGATCGTGATCGGGGGCGTGGCCGGTGTGCTGGCGGGGCTGCTGGGCGTGGGCGGCGGCATCGTGCTGGTGCCGGCCTTCTTCTTCACCTTCCAGGCGCTCGGTTATGACGGGGTGCAGACCATGCAGGTCTGCCTCGCCACCTCGCTCGCCACGATCATCGTGACCTCGTTGCGCTCTGTCATCAGCCACAACCGCAAGGGCGCGGTCGACTGGGACATCCTGCGCGGCTGGGCGCCGGGCATCGTCATCGGCGCCATCGTGGGCGTGCTTGCGGCCTCGGCGCTGCGCTCCACCAGCCTTCAGGTGATTTTCGGCTGCCTGGGGCTGATCATCGGGCTCTACATGCTGCTCGGGCGGAGCAGCTGGCGCATCGCCGAGGCGATGCCGAGCGGCGGCAAGCAGTATCTCTATTCGCCGGTTGTGGGCTTTCTCTCGGTGCTCATGGGCATCGGCGGCGGCAGTTTCGGCGTGCCGCTGATGAGCCTGCACAATGTGCCGATTCACCGCGCGGTCGCGACGGCGGCGGGGTTCGGCGTGCTGATCGCGGTGCCCTCGGCGGTGGGCTTTCTGCTGCTGACCATCGAGCCCGGCTCGCGGCCTCCCTTCACGCTGGGCGCGGTGAACATACCGGGCTTTCTGGTGGTCATCGCGATGACGCTGCTGACCGCGCCGCTGGGGGTGAAGATCGCGCATGCGATGAATCCGGCGCCGCTGAAGCGCCTCTTCGGCGCGTTCCTCATCCTCGTGGCGCTCAATATGCTGCGCAAGGCGCTGATGGGCTGAGCCGGGGGCGCTCAGCCCGGGCGCATCAGGACAGGCCGGCTGCGATCAGCGTGCCCGGCGCGGCACCGGCACCGGCGCTTTGCGGCGCGCGTTTCGCGTGACCGCAGCAGGAGGCGATGAGCTCCGCCCAACCCTCGGCAAAGACCGCCTCGCAACCGGCGGCGCGGTCGGGGGTGCTGTCGGTCGCGGCAAGGGCGCGCTGCAAGGCGCGAGCCCAGGCGTCGATACCGTGGCCCGTCACAAAGAGCCCGTCCGCTCCGGCGCTCGTGGCGAGCCCGTCCAGGCGCGGGCAGAGCACAGGCCGCCCGGCGGAGCGCGCCTCGAGCGCCACCAGACCGAAGGCTTCCCAGCGCGACGGCATGGCCACCAGATCGACCGAGGCCATCACCTTTTCGGGCTGGCCCGAATGGCCAAAGAACCGGATGCGCGGATCGCCCTCGGCCAGCGCGCGCAGCGCCGCCTCTTCCGGGCCGGAGCCGTGGATATGCAGCGCCAGCCCGGCATCGGGCAGCTGGCGGAAGGCCTGGATGAGAATGTCGAAGCCCTTCTGACGGTGCAGCCGCCCGATGGCGCCGATGACGCGCGGCGCGCCCTGCGGCGCGGGCAGCGCGCGGAACCCCGCGAGATCCACCACCGGCGGGATCACCCGCAACGCACCGGCGGGCACGAGACGGCGACGGGTGAGCCATGCGCCCTGCGCCTCACTCACCGCGACAACCCGGTCGAAAAGCGCATAGGCGGTGCGCAGCATGGTGAAGAACCGCAGCTTGGCACGGACGTTGAGCGCGGTGAAGGCCTCGGTATAGCTGTGCTCCACATGCACCAGCGGGGTGCCCGGGTGACGCGCGCGCAGCGAGATCAGCGCCGGCAGGCCGCGCCAGCTCAGGCTCAGATGCGAGACGATCATGTCCGCATCGCAACGCGGCAGCGCGGCGTTGCGGGCGACGGTCCAGAGCTCGTGCCGGGCGGTCTGCGCCATCAGCGGGCAGCTGCGGATATGGTCGAGCACGCGGGTGATGCCGCCCGGGGTGGCATCATCGACGAGGTGCAGGATGCGGGGCATGTCGGTCATGGCTTGGGTCTCCTCGGAGGGCAATCAGGTACGGGCGGCGGACAGGACCGCGCGGGCGAGCCGCATCGGCGCATTGCCGAAACGGGCGGTGGCATGGGCCGCGGCCCAGGTGGTGAGGCTGCGCAGGGGCTCCTCGGCGATGGGTGTGCGGGAGTGCGCGAAGGCGCGGGCGATCAGATCGCAGGCGGCGGCACCGTCGCCGCTGCTCACCGCGCGCCGCGCCAGATAGCGCAGTTGATAGGCGCGGGCGGCGGGCTCGTGCCTGGCAAAGAATTCCGGCGCGAGCGGGCGCAGCTTGGTCACCATCCGCTCCCAGGAGGCAAGCTGCGCCTCGACATTGGCCGAGAGGCCGTTGCCGCTGACCCGGTATTCTGTAAGCAGGCCGGGCACGCCCTCGATCATCCAGTCGGTGCGCAGGCAGAGCCGCAGCCAGCACTCGATATCCTCGGACTGGCGGAAGGTCTCGTCAAAGACCCAGTCGCGCTGGATCTCGACCGCCGGGCGCCAGGCGACGGCGTCGAGCATCTCGCGCCGGATCACCGGGGCCGAGCCGTTGCCCACCGGGTTGCGCTTGAACACATGCGCGGAGCTCACGTCGCGCAGGCGCGGGCGCTGCGCATGGCCCATGCGGTGGGAGTGCTCGTCGATCAGCGCCGAGCCGGAATAGCTCAGCCCGACATCCGGCGCGCCGTCGAGATGCATCACATGGGCGGCAAGCTTGCCCGGCAGCCAGAGATCGTCGGCGTCGCAAAACCCGATCAGCGCGCCGGTGCTGGCGGCGATGCCGCTGTTGCGCGCGCCGGCGAGGCCCCGGTTGAACTGGCGCACCAGCCGGATGCGCGGGTCCTGCGCCGCATGCAGGCGGGCGATCCCGGCGGTGCTGTCGGTCGAGCCGTCATCGACCACCACGATTTCCAGATCGCGGAAGCTCTGCGCGCTGAGCGAGCGCAGCGTTTCCGAAAGGGTGCGGGCGGCGTTGTAGGCGGGGACGACGATGGAGGCGTAGGGCATCGGAGGTTTCCTCAGTTCGAGAACAGGGCGCGGCGCAGGGGGCGCGGCAGGACGGGCAGGAGGGTGGCGGCGAGCGCGACGAGCGCGCCGCGCCGGGCGGGCAGCAGGAAGGCGCGGGCATTGGCGCGGCAGCCCTCGATCACCAGCCGGCGCACGAGCGCCGTCGGTGCGCCCAGCCGCAGCGCGCGGCGGGCAAGGTAGCGCAGGTGGATCGCCTCGGCGCGCGGCTCGGTCGGATGGCCGAAGGCCGCCGCCGTGCGCAGCGCCTCTTCCCGCCCGGCGCGCATCGCGTCGAGATCGGCGGAAAGGCCGCTGGGGCTGAGGCGATAGCGGACATGATCGGCGTCGATCCCTTCGAGCCGGCGGCCCCGGCCCACCAGACGGATCAGGAATTCCAGATCCTCGTTATGCACCATGTCCTCGCGGAACCCGCCGAGCGCGGCAAAGACCGAGCGGCGCAGCGACAGGTTCGACAGCGTGCAGACCGGGTTTTCGCCCATCAGCATCGAGACGGTGACCGGCCCGGCAGGCATGGTGGAGCGGCTGCGAATCTCCGCCGGGTCGTCGCGAAAGAACCCGGTCACACCGAAGACCGCATCGGCGGACCCTTCGGTCAGCGCCTCGGCCACATCGGCCAGCTTGCCCGGCTCCCAGAGGTCGTCGGCGTCGCAGAAGGCAAGGATCTCGCCCCTGGCGCAACCCAGCGCGCCGAAGTTGCGGGCGGTGCTCGGCCCCTTGCCGGGGTTATGCAGCAGCGTCAGGCGGGGATCTTCGTCCCGGAGCATTTCGGCCACCTGCAAGCTCTCGTCGCTGGAGCGGTCTTCGACGAGGATCGCCTCCCAGTCGGTGAAGCTCTGGGCTTGCAGCGCGGCGATTGTCAGCTCCAGGGTCTCTGCGGCGTTGTAGACGGGGATGATCACGGAAATCAGCGGCATGGCTCAGGCACTCCGGTTTGCGGGGAAAAGGGCGAGGGACAGGGCAGGGCGCGACAGCATCAGCATGGTGACGCAGGCGGTCGCGAGGTAACCCCAGGCGAGGGCGGTCAGGCCGTAGGGCGCGGCGATCACCGTGTTCGCGATCATCGCGGCGGTGAGGATGGCGGTGCCTCGCAGCTCGGCCAGCGGGCGGTTCTCGGCGCGCAGCCAGCCGGCGGTGGCGGTCCAGAGCATGGTCGGGATGGCGACGAGGCAGAGGATCGACACCGGCTCGGCCAGCCCGTCCCAGCCCTCGCCCAGCAGCAGCGGCACGTACCAGGGCGCCAGCACCGCCTGAAGGACGACCGCCGGGGCGACGAGGCCGATGGAGACGGCGAGCCCCTGACGCATGGCGGCGGCGCGGTCGGCCCCGGTGCAGAGATGCGGGAAGAGCACGGCGGCGAAGGCGGCGGAGAAGGAGGTGGCGAGGCTGAGGCCGGCGTTGAAGGCCATGAAATAGAGCCCGAGGATCTCCGGTCCGAGCAGCGCGCCGACGATCAGCTTGTCGGCATGCAGACGCGCGGTCTTGACGATCTCGGTGCCGAGGATCGGGGCGCCGAAGCCGATGAAGGGGCGGATCGGCGCCTTGCCGGCCTCGGGGTCGTGCGACCAGGGGTGCAGGCGGCGCATCGAGAGCAGCCAGAACGGCGCGGTGAGCAGGCGCGGCAGCACCAGCGCCAGCGCCGAGGGCCAGACCAGCGCCAGCGCCACCGACATCAGGTTGGCCATGACCGCCTGACCGCCGGCGATGGCGGCGGTCTGTTTCAGCTTGCCGGCACGCAGCGCCAGCCCGGTCTGCACCAGCCCGCCCGGCATGAAGAGGTATTCGCCGGCCAGCACCAGGATCAGCGCGGCGAGCGCGGGATTGCCGGTGAGCATCCAGACCGCCCCGGCGATCAGCGCCTGCACGGCGAAGAGCCCAAGGCACCAGACCCAGAACAGCCCGTGCGCGCGGTTGCAGGTGGCCGAGAGCTCGGCTTGCGAGGCCGCGATGATGCGCTGTCCGACACCGTTTTCGGTCAGCGATTTCAGCAGGTCGCCGGTGGCGAGCGCGGCGGCGGCCACGCCGATCTCGGCGGCGTCGAGGGTGCGCGCCACGGCGATGACCACGCCCAGGCGCGACAGCTTTGTCGCGATCTCGGAGGCGCCGTAGGCCAGCAGGTGGCTCAGCATGGAGGTGGCGGGTCTGGGCACGGGGCATCGTCCTCTAAAGGTTCCGCTAACCAATATTCCGCAGCGGCCGCCGCTGTCCCGGACGCGGCAGGAGGGCAACAGGCCGCGAAGGAATTGCGACCTATCCCTTCGGGTAGGGGGCTCAACCGCGCTCGCGAATAGTCACGGGCTCCGGATCGCGCTAAACCATGAGGAGAGTTTGCAAGGGATCTCCATGGCGTCTGCTCGAACCATTCTGCTCGGCACCTGTCTGAGCCTCGGCCTCACCGCCGGCTGCGGCCCCGCGCCCTCGCCCGAGAATATCGGCCAGATCCGCGCGGGCGGTGGCTATCAGGCGCAGTATCGCGACCCGGTGACTTCCACCCAATCCGAGCCGCTGCTGCTCTCGGAGCGGATGAATGCCGAGAAATGCCGCCCGTGGGACCGCGCCGGCGGCAAGGGTGGCGGGCTTGTCGCCACGGCGCTGCGCGGCGAGCGGCTCTCGCGCAACGATCTGGTGGATATCCGCGTCAGCGACGACGAGACCTTCAACGGCGATTACGTCGTGTCGCGTGATGGCAGCCTCAAGCTGCCCTTCCTGCCGCCGATCCCCGCGCAGGGGCAGCGCCCCGAGGATGTCGAGGCCGCGCTGGCCCGGCTGCTGGTGAGCGAGGGGTTCTATGACGAGGCGCCGCGCATTTCCGTGCGGCTGGCGGATTTCGCCAGCATCAGTGTTGCCGTCTCCGGCGCGGTGTTCGAGCCGCATGCGGTCGAGATCGGCAACAGAGGCGCCGACGACCGCGACACGCTGCGCCAGAATGCGCTCGGCGCCTCCACCGAGGCGCGCAACCTCTCGGCGGCGCTGCGCTCGGTCGGCGGCGTGCGGCCCGATGCGGATCTCTCGGCGGTCGAACTGCGGCGCGGCGGTAAAAGCTATCATCTCGACATGCGCGGCGTGTTCGAGGGGCAGCACGCGGTCGATGTGATGCTGCTCACCGGCGACGAGATCACCGTGCCCTCGCGCCAGTGCTTTCAGGACGATCTCATGCGCCCCGGCCCGGTGAGCCCGCCGGGCGTGTCGCTGTTCCTCTCCAACCTGACACAACCCGCCACCGGCAACGCCCCCTCGGCCATCGGGCGCGAGGTGCGCGAGGTGCCCTATGGCACGCGATTCATGCAGGCGGTGATCGACACCAATTGTGTGGGCGGCACGCGGGCGACCAGCGCGCACCGCTCGGCGATCCTGTTCACGCGCAACCCGATGACCGGCGTTTCGACGGTGATCGAGCGCAATATCGAGGACATGCTGCGCCGCGCCGACCGCGACGATTACGACCCTTACCTGCTGCCCGGCGATTCCATCGCCTGCTATGACAGCAGCGTCACCAACCTGGCCGAAGCCGCCGGTGTGGTGGGGGCGGTGGCCGCCGCGGGGACGGTGCTCGGGCAGTAGTCAGGAAAGCGTCGGCGCGGGCGCGTTTTCCCAGGCGGCGCGGGCCGCCGCGATGGTGGCTCCCAGTTCCGGTGCATTGCGATCCGCCGCCATTTCGACCGCCACCAGCGCCTCGCGCAGCTCCGATTGCCCGAAGGCCGCCGCGCTGCCCGCCACCTGATGCGCCCGATGGGCGATCTCTGCCCGGTCGGCAGGACCGGTGGCGAGCCAGTCGAAGAGCGTGCGGGTTTCGTCCTCGTAGCGGCGGCGCAGCCTGTCCATCGGGCTGATTTCTGGTTCAGGCGGCTGAGGCGCGGGTTCGGGCGCCGGCTTTGCGCTGGAGCAGAAGCGGGCGATGACCTGGAGCAGCCCGTCCTCGGTCAGCGGTTTCGGCAGGAAGCCCGACATGCCGGCCTCGGTAAAGCTGTCTCGCGCTTCGGGCAGCACATTCGCCGAGAGTGCCACGATGGGCACGTCGCGGCTGGCACCGGCACCCGAACGGATGGCGCGGGTGGCGCCGAGCCCGTCGAGCCGGGGCATGCGGATATCCATCAGTATGAGGTCGAACCGGTGCCCGCTCGCGGCGGCCACCGCCTGCTCGCCGTCGCGGGCTTCGGTCACCCGGTGGCCGAGGCCCGTCAGCATCTCGCGCGCCAGCTCCAGATTGATCTCGTTATCCTCGACCAGAAGGATGTCGCGACCGGGCGTTTCAGGCGCGGGTGCGGAGTGTTGCTCCGGCTGTCCGGAACCGTCGGCAAGAACCAGCGGCACGCGCAGCCAGAATACGCTGCCCTCGCCGGGGGTGCTTTCCACCCCGATCTCGCCGCCCATCGCCTCGACAAAGCGCCGCGCGATGCCAAGCCCCAGCCCAGTGCCGGCCTGCCCGGCGAAATTCGCGTCGCCCACCGTCTGGAAATCGTTGAAGACCCGCTCCTGATCCTCTTCGGAAATGCCGATGCCGGAATCGATCACCCGGATCTCCAGCATCTCTCCCGTCGCCTCGGCAGAGCGCTCCGCCTCGATCAGGATACGCCCGTCGCGGGTGAACTTGGTGGCGTTGCCCACGAGGTTGAGCAGCACCTGCCGCAGCCGCGAGGCGTCGATCCGCACCCACTCCGCCGGTTCGCCAACCCAGCCCCAGAGCATCTGGTTGCCATTGGCCTCGGCGGCGCTGGCCTGCGAATCCACGATGTTCTGGAACAGCTCGCCGAGATGCACGACTTCCTCCCGTGCGACGGAGACGCCGGATTCGAATCGCGCCACATCCAGCACGGTATCGACATGGTGCATCAGCACGCCGCCCGAGATCTGCATATTGCGGACATAGCGGCCCTGCGCGGGGGAGAGAGCGGTCTTGTCCAGCAGCGCGAGATTGCCCAGCAGCCCGTTCAGCGGCGTGCGGATCTCGTGGGTCATCATGGCAAGGAACTCGGCCTTGGCCTTTTCCCCGGCCAGCGCCTTGTCACGCGCCTCGACCAGCTCCTTTTCCGAGGCGACGCGGTGCGAGATGTCGCGCAGGAAGGCGACCATTACCTCTTCCTCGCCCGCCTGTGCCTTTTCGATGGCCAGCTCGACCGGGAAGATCTGACCGTTGCGCCGTTTCGATTCGAGGCGGATGCGGCCATGCCCGACAACCCGGTGCTCGCCGGTGTCTCGCATCCGCGCCATGCCCGCCGCATGGGCGGCGCGGTAATCGTCGGGGATGAGAACCTCGGCGATGTTGCGGCCGATCACCTCGTCGCGGCTGTACTGAAAGATCCGCTCGGCAGCGGCGTTGAAATTGAGGATCTTGCCCTGAAGGTCCGACACCACCACCGCATCCAGCGAGGTTTGCAGGATCGTGTTCAGCCGCGCATAGGCATCCGCCAGCTCCTGGCCGCGCCGCTCGGTCTGGTTGCTGACGCGCCGCGTGTGGCTCAGCAGCACGACCAGCGCCAGCACCAGCGCCACGGTGATCAGCGCCAGCCGCAGCATGGTGACCGCCACCGAGCTGCGGCTTTCGTCCGAGCGTTCGGCAAAGAACTGGAGCCCGGTCGTCGCCACCCGCCGCAGCAGCGGGCGGATTTCGTCGGCCTCCGCCGCCAGCGTGCCGAGCCCGGCGCGCAGATCGGCCCTACTGCCGTCGATGAGCGGGATCATCGCGTCGAGCTTTTCGCGGATGACCGAGACCGGATAGCCGAAATTCCCGATGGCGCGCAGATCGGCATAGAGCGAGCCGGTGCCGAGCGTCATCATGCGGCTGTAGAACACGTCGAACTCGACGACGACATGTTCCAGCGCCTGCGGATCGTCGCTCTGCCGCGCGAGGTCGATGGCGTTGTGAAACTCCAGAAACTCCACCTCGGCCTGCGACAGCACCCAGTGCACATTGTCGGAGCTGGCGGAATTGAGAAAGCGCATCTCCTGCACGATCTCGGACACCAGAAAGGTGATCGCGAGCACGCAAAGCAGACCGACCGCAGCCAGCAAGAGCCGGCCGCGGCGCCACAGGGAAGCATCACCTTTTCGACGATTCGAAAAGGCTTCGGTCATTCTTCGATCGTCATCCGGTCGAGTTGCCATATGCTCCGGGAATAGATCACTTCGGTGCGGTAGTCACTCGAAGAGGAGAACGGGTAGATCACCCAGAGCGGGCCCTTGTCGCGCCGCGACATCTGCGCACCGTCCATCTCGTATGCGACGATGGGGCCGGTCTCGGTCGCATCCTCCACGGGGATCGTCACGCCGTAATCGTTGATCGCCATGGCGGTGATCTCGTCGCCCTCGGCGCCGACATGGTCGAGCAGGGTCTTGAGCCGGACGCCGGTGAAGGTGTGGGTGGCGGGCGTCCAGATGGTTTCGGTGACGATCTCGCTCTCGCCCAGGGCGCGCAGCATGTCTAGGTCGAAGGCGGCGGTGCCGTCGCCATTGGTGTTCTCGATCTCGCCGGAGATCGTCAGGATCACCGGCCCGGTGGGCATGGGCAGAGTTTCGGCCCCGGCGGGCAGCGCGAAAAGCGCGGTCGCAAGAGCGGCGGTCGCAAGGCGGGGGAAGAGCATGGGTCGGGCCTCATATTGTGTTAGGGATAAACTGCCACGTTGCGGGGCAAAAAGCAGCCGGACATCAGGATCGGGCACCTATCCGTTGGGATAGGTGCCTGTCCCGTCGCGCTAGTAGGCGCCGCGCCCCGACAGCACCGCCCGCGCGGTCAGCGCCAGCAGCATCAGGTCGAGCAGCACGCTGCGCGAGCGGACATAGGCCACATCCATGTCGACCATCTTGTCGAAGCCGATATCGGCGCGCCCGGAGACCTGCCAGAGCCCGGTGATGCCGGGCCGCGCCTTCAGCCGCTCCAGCGCGGCGGCGGGATAGGCCGCGACCTCGGAGGGCAGCGCCGGGCGCGGGCCGACCAGCGACATGTCGCCCTTGAAGACGTTGAGGATCTGCGGCAGCTCATCCACCGAATAGCGGCGCAGGAACCGGCCCACCCGCGTCACGCGCGGATCGTGGCGCGACTTGAAGCAGATACCCTGCCGGTCGGATTGCGCCCGGATCGCCGCCAGCCGTGCCTCGGCATCGGTATGCATGGTGCGGAACTTGAGGATGGTGAAGGGGCGCCCGTCGCGCCCGACGCGCTGCTGATGGAAGAGCGCGGGGCCCTTGCTTTCCAGCCGGATCAGCGCCGCCACAAGCAGCAGAACCGGTGCCAGGACAACGAGCAGCGTGGCGCTCAGCGCCATGTCGAGCGCGCGTTTCGCCACCGCCTCGCGCCCGGCGACGTGCAGCGCATGGAGCGAGGCGCGGGCGAGGAAGGTGCCGTTGCCGATCAGGTAGCGCTTGGCCAGCCGGCGCGGCTCCTGCATCAGTCGCCAGCCCCACTCCAGCTTTGCCTTGCGCACGGCGACGGGCGCGCGGCGGACATTGCCGGCGAGGAAATCGAAGAGCGCGCCGACGCCCAGCACCAGCCGGGGGCGCAGCTCGGGCAGGTGGCGGTCGATCCACAGCTCCTGCATCGGCACGCCCATGGCGACCAGCAGGATATCGGCGCCGGAGGTGTTGATTCGCGCGATGGCCGCTTCGGGGTCGGCGGCGCCGTCATAGCCGTCGAGCGTGCCGGTGATGCGCAGGCCGGGGATCTTTGCGGCGAGCGTCAGTGCGGCCTTTTCGGCGGTGCCGGGCTGCGCGCCGAAGAGAAAGACCGACAGACCGCGCCGCGCCGCCTCTGTCAGAAGGGCGGGGGTGAAATCGGTGCCGTTGAGATTCTCGGTGAGCCCGCCGCCGGTCATGCGCGCGGCCAGCTCGACCCCGATGCCGTCGGGCAGCACCATATCGGCGCGGGTGAGGGCATCGGCATACTCGCGGTTGCCGGCACGCAGATTGGCGCAATGGGCATTGAGGAAAAACACGCTGCGCGCCGCGCCCGAGAGCAGGGCGTTTACGGTCGCTTCGGTGGTGGCATTGACCACGGGCAGCCCGAGGATCGGGCGTTTCGGCAGATCGGCGGCAAGGGTTGCGTCACGGAAGGCGAGGGTCGGCTGATGTTTCATCGGGGGCTCCAGGGCAGGTGTTGAACTCGCCCTATCCGTGCGCCGCCGCCCCCGATTCCCGCAATTTCGCGCCGGGATGGGCGCGGCACGCATTCGCGACCGCCCGGACGCGGCGGCGCCCCGCGCGCTCCGAAAGCTGCGGTTAACCATGCGGGCGGCGCAGCGCCTATCCGAAGGGATATAGGCCCTAGCCGGGTTCTCGGTTACACTTGGTTAGCAATGCCTTAAAATGGTCAGAGACCGGCGGTAGCCTTGCCGACCAGTTCAAGAAAGGATCGCGCCAGATGAGAGTGCTGATTGCCGACGACCACGACCTGCTGCGGGACACGCTGATCGCGTTTCTGGGCGCCGAGGACGATATCGAGCTGGGCAGCGCGGCAAGCTTTGACGAGGCCTGCGAGCGCATCCGCGAGGACGAGGCGTACAACCTGGTGTTGCTGGATTACAAGATGCCCGGCATGAACGGTCTGGACAGTCTCACCGAGGCGATCGGCATGAAGGGCGGCCAGCGCGTGGCGCTGATCTCAGGCCAGGCCACGCGCGAAGTGGCGGAGCAGGCGCTGAGCCTGGGTGCCGCCGGCTTCATCCCCAAGACCCTGCCGGCGAAATCGCTGGTCAACGCGGTGAAGTTCATGGCCATGGGCGAGCAATACGCTCCCATCGGCTTTATGACCGCTCCGGAAGAGACCAGGACCCACCCCATGGCAGAGCGCCTGACCAAGCGCGAGATGGAGGTGCTGGAGGGGCTCACCGAGGGCAAATCGAACAAGGAGATCGCCCGCGATCTCGATCTCACCGAGCCGACGATCAAGCTGCATATGAAGACGCTCTATCGCAAGCTCGAGGTCAACAACCGCACCCAGGCGGCCATCGTGGCGCGCGACGCGGGGCTGTTCTGAGCGCATACCCAAAAGGATAGGCGGCGGGGTAAACGCCTCCTTTCTCCCCACTGTTGCGCGAGAGCGCGCGACCACAAGGCAGGGTAGTTTCGGCGGCGAAGGAGACCCGCCGATGACCCTGCAAGACACCGCCACCACAGAGCTGCCCGCCGCCAAGGCAACGCCCGGGAAACGCCGCCGCTTTCTGCGGCGTGCGCTGATCGGCGGGTCGGTGACCGACCGCCGCCGCCTGCCGCGCTATGTCTGGATCTGCGCGCTGGGCCTGGCCGGGATCTGGGCGCCGATCACCGGCTATCTCAAGACCGCCGCGCCGGTCTTTGCCAGCCATATGTCGCTGATCCTGCCGGGCTCTGGCTCTGCCTCTTCGGTGAACCTCGCCGAGATCGGGCAGGCGTCGAGCCATGCCAACTCGGCCTTTTCCAGCAATTCCATCAGCCCGACCGAGACCTACAAGCGCTTGCTCGCCGCCGACCGCGTGCTGAAGGATGCGGCGCGGCGTCTGGACATCGACGCCAAGGCCTTCGGCAAGCCGCAGGTCCAGCTCGTGGACCAGACCGCCTTCATGCATGTGAAGATCACCGGGCCCGATCCCGATGCCGCGCAGGCGCGCAACGCCGCGCTGCTCGAAGCATTTTTCGTCGAGATCGACCGGCTGCGCGGCGACGAGCTGGAGAGCCGCCAGACCGGCGGCCTGGATGCGATCCGGGAGTATCGCGACTCGGTCGCCGCGACGCGGAGCGAGATCTCGCGGCTGCGCGACGAGAGCGGGCTGCATTCGGTCGCGCAATACAACCGCCAGCTCGACGAGGCCGACGACCTGCGCGGTCGCATCGACACCGCCGCCGCCGAATACGAGCGCAAGCTCGCCACCGTGCGTGGGCTGGAGGCGCGGCTCGGGACCGATTCCGAGACCGCCGCCCGCATCCTGCGGCTCAATGGCGACACCGCCTATATCGCGCTGATCGAGGCGATGGCGCTGGCCGCCAGCGATCTGGCCGAGGCGCGCGCGAGCTATGGCGCGCGTCACCCGGAGGTGGTCAAGGCGTCCTCTGCCATGGCCTCCGCCCGCGACAAGGCCGAGGCCCGAGCCACGGCGCTGACCGGCCTGTCCGGCGCGCTGGAACGCTCCTCCGACGGGGCCCGCGCGGCGCTGCTGACCGAGCTGGTGCGCCAGGAATCGGAACGTGCGGGGCTTGAGGCCGAACTGGCGGAGCTACGCGCGCTGCTCAGCATTCAGACCGGGCGGCTGGAGCGTCTGGCGCCGCTCGCAGCGCGGCTGGAAGACCTGCAACGGGATTTCAACGTCGCCGAAGCGGTCTTTGCCTCCGCCATCGCGCGGGCGCAGTCGAGCAAGGCCGATATCTACGCCTCCTATCCGCTGGTACAGGTGCTCGAAGACCCGACCCTGCCCGACAGCCCGACCTCTCCGCGCAAGAAGCTCGCCATTGCCGCCGGTGGCGCCGCCAGTTTCCTGCTGTTCTTCGCCCTGTCGCTGGGCTGGATCCGCCGCGCGCTGATCGAGCGTCTGCTCTCCGAGAAAGGGCGTATGGCATGATCGCGCCGCAGAGCCCGGCCGAATCCATGGTCTGGAAGACGATCCTCTGGACCTGGCCCTTCTACGGCATCGGCGCGCTTTACGTGGTCGGGCCGGTGCTGGCCTGGCTGCTGGCGGGGCTGGTGGTGCTGTCGCTCTATCTCGGGCCGGCGATCCGCGACGATCTGCGCGCCACCGGGACGGTGCCGCCGGTGATCTGGGCCTGGATGCTCGGCATGCTGGTCATGCTGGTGGCGCTCTGGGCCGGTCATCTGAACTGGGATCTCGGGCTCAAGCAGACGATCAAATCCTCCATCGGCTGGGCCAAGGGCTGGGCGCTGCTGGCGCTCTTCCCGCTGGCGGGGGCGATCCTGCCGGTGCGGCGAGAGGTGCTGATCCGGGCGCAATGCCGGCTGGGGTTCTGGACCCTCTGCATCGCCCCCGCGCTGCTCATCGCGCCCTATATCGGCCTGCCCGAGCGCATCTGGACCTCGCCGCTCAAGGCGGTGGGCGGGCCGGGGCCGGAATATTTCTCGGTGTATTTCTTCACCTACGATCCCGCCTCCTGGACACCGCGCTGGCAGTTCTATGCGCCCTGGTCGCCCTTTGCGGCACTGCTGGGGGTGACGATGGTGCTGTTCGCGCTGGAGGAGAAGGAAAACCGCTGGCGCGCGGCGGGCATCGCCGCCGGCACGCTGATGATCCTCGCGTCGAAATCGCGGATGGGGCTCGTGGGGCTCGTTGCCTGCACGATCGGGCCGCGGATGATGCCGCTGGTGCTGCGCAGCTGGGCCTGGGCGGTGCTGGCCGGGCTCACCGCCTCGCTGGCGATCACCGGGCCGTGGCTGGCCCGGACCATCGGCGCCGGCATTGACGGCTTCAAATCCGCCCGTGCCGACAGCACCCGCGTGCGCGCCACGCTGCAACGCATCGCCCATGAGCGCTGGCAGGAAGAGGCGGTCTGGTTCGGCCACGGCACCGTGCAACCCGGCCCGCATCTGGTGGAATACATGCCCATCGGCAGCCACCACACCTGGTTCGGCCTGCTCTTCGTCAAGGGGCTGGTGGGGCTGCTGGCCTTTGCCGTGCCGCTGATCTGGCAGATCGGGCTCGCGATGAAGGACGCGGCTCAGAGCGCGCGCGGACGGCTGCCGCTGGGGCTCTGCATGGTGCTGGTGCTGCTGTCCTTCGGCGAGAATATCGAGATCGAGGCCTATCTGCTCTGGCCGGCGCTGATGATGCTCGGCATCCATGCCCGCGAATGCGCGCGCAGTGGTGAGAAACAGCCCCGGACCTCCACCGAATCGGCGAAAATGCCGAGCGCCGGCCCCGCCTGAGGCCCGCGTGCCCCGGATCGGGCAGGGCCGATTGCGTCCCGCTGGGCGTGCGTCGCTTGCGCCATTCCGGGCGATCTTTCCCTTGTTTTCATAGGGCCAACCCTGCGCCCATCGCGCCGTCATGATTGCGAGTTCCGGCCTTTTGCTGCCCTGCGAAACGTGGCGCCACGGCCTTGGCGTACAGGAGGCTTGCTTTTTCTCCGGGCTGGGCGTACCTCCGTCGGTGGGACACCCCTCCCAACGAGGGGCGCTGTCATTTCTGTTTTATCCTTTTGTTTCTGATGGTTAAGGTGGATTTGCTTTCGCTTTGCACCGATTTTGCGCCAAAAAGCACATTGGTGACGCTCGGGTCTTTCATCGCATGAGCGTATGTGCGCAGCACCGTGGTTGCGTCCTTCCAGCCGCCACGCTCGGCAACGGTTTTCACATCGACACCCGCTTGCAGCATCGATGTGGCGAACCCATGCCGGCAGCAATGCGGGGTCAAGCGCTCGATCTCGGCGCGCTTGCACACGTTGTTCCACGGCCCCCGGACGCTGCCCCTTCCGGCATAGCCGAATACCAGCTCATCCGGATTGCGATTGCTGGGAATGTTCGCCAGCGCAGCCACGACCTCGGGAGGCAGATGTGCGACACGCTTCCACGGAGTCGGCTTGAACAGATGCAGCTCCGCCTTGGCCGCGCCCAGATCGACATGGCGCCAGGTCAGGTTGCAGGCCTCGCCGACTCGTGCCGCCGTGCCAAACATGAAGAGGCAGAGCGCTCCCAGATGCGGCAATCCATCCGTCTCGGCCTGTGACGCGAAGGCGCGGACCCATTTCACGGTCGCTGGCGTCTTCACCTCGGGGTTTTCGGCATAGCGTTTCACCGAAATGCGTTGGCACCAGCCGAGCCCCGCCGCATGGTTGATTGCTGCCTGCGTCGGTTTGATAACCTGCCGGTTCCATGTCGGCTCGTTGGCGTGAGGATAGATCCTTTTCGCTGCCTGCCGGATCAGCTCGGGCGTCACGTCTTCCACCAGTGTATCTTTCCAGTGTTCCGCCAGCTTGAGGAGGAACCGCTCGGGCTTGTCCGCATCCAGATAGGCCGTGAATACCTGGGCCATGGTCAACCCCGCCCCGGGTCCATCGAAACGACGTTGCCACGCTTTGGCTTCGGTTTCCGCTTTGATCCGTTCCGCGATTTTTCGGTCAGTCGTTTTTGCAGACTGGTAAAACTTCCTTCCGGCAACGGTCCCTCGGAAATACCAGACGCCGTTTCTCCGGAATAGTTTGAGCGACATTTCATTGCCTCCTTGAGAGCTTCGACGTGCTCAGGGAAGAGCACCACAGTCCGGCCCAGCATGGCAAATGCGCCGATCTCGCGCAGCTTTTCCCGCAGCGTTCTCTCTGACACACCAAAATGCTCCGCAAGTTTTGCGGGGGTGGTGTAGTCGGGGAGAAGCGCGGGGCGGGTGGTCATGTCGTCAGACGGTCCCGTTCAGCCGGACTTTGGCCAGCGATGCGGCGTCTGCCGCCGCCTCGATGACGGCGCCGATCAGCGTGTTGCCGGTCGCGGTGGCCGTGACGTTGGCATTTGCGCTGCTCCAATAGACCTTCTGGCCCTTGGTCAGCGCGCCTGCGGCTTTGGGCAGCTCGAAGACACCGGTCACTGCGGCCTCGAACTCTTCACCCGATGCCGCGTCGGTGGCGGCGACCCCGAAGAGCGCGCCTTGCAGGACGCCCTGCCCGGCGGCGGTGGTCGCGGCAGCGGTGAAGGTGATCACGTTGCCCGCTTGAATATAGTTCTTCATCTCAGAGACCTTTCGACGATGTGAAAGCGATGGTGCGGGGGCGGGCGCTGCCCGCCGCTGCAATGCGCCGGTCGAGGTCTGCGATTGCCGCAGCCATCTCGGCGTCGGTGGCGTATTCGGTGCGGTGGCCTTCGTACATGACCACCCGCAGGCCCTGCGCGCGCGACCTGACCAGCTCGTCGCGCAGGGTTTCCAGCTCTGTTGCGGGGATCGCCATTACGCGCCTGCGTTCATGTACCAGCCGCGGTGGTCGATCCAGCCACAGCCGAAATCCAGGCGGACCTTGATCTGCACCCCGTCCACTTCGAAGCCCTGCCGGGTCTCGATCTGCGGGCCGGGCGCGCCTTCCAGATAGGCGTATTCCAGCCCGTCAATGGTGGCCGGGTTCGCGGCCACATACCACGCTGTGACGTTCGTCAGGCGGGGTTCCACGGCGAGCGTGAGCTTGGCGAACGGGTTCACGTCATCGGTGGTGGTCGCGTTGATTTCGGTCAGAAGCTGCTCCGCCACCGTTTCCAGCTCGGGCGGCACAACCAGAGCGTAGGGTGTCGCGTTGATGAGCTGACCGCCGAGGCCGGTCTGGCGGCGCATGGCGGTGCGGGCGGCGGTGAGCGTCGTCATCGACAGGGCGCCGCCGGATGCGGCCAGATTGCCATGGTCCGCGTGGAAAACGGCGGTGCCGTCGCTCATCGCCGGGTTGTCGATCAGTTTTGCCACCAGTTGCGCCGCTTCGAAGGAACGGGCCGCGTTGCCGAGCTTCGCCGGGATCTGGGTAAAGGCGCCTAGATCGTCGTTGATGAGCGCCTGCCGGGAAATCCCGAAGATGCGCCCGAAGGTCTCGACGCTGTAGGTTTCGGCGGCTTCCTCGATGGTGCCGTGCTGGAATTCCCCGGACTCACGCACCCTTTTCAGCTCGGGGCCGTCGCCGAATTGAAGGGCACGCTTGGCGCGGAAGTCGCGCGCGGTGGTCTGGCGCGCCAGCGCCCGCACGCCGGACGGCGCGGCCTCATAAGCGCGGCGCAACTCGCGGCCCGCGGTGTCGCCGAGGATCAGCGGGAAGTCCGAGGTCGTGTTAAGGGCGCGGGTGATGATCGTCGCGGCCGACAGGCCGGTGATGCCGATGCCGGAACGGTGCAGGCAGTCGCGGGCGAGGTCCACCGTGGTCATTGCCTGATAGGGCCGCGCCTGCGCACTCAGCTCATGGTCGGGGTGCGAACGGGCATACAGCGCCTCGCCGGCACGGGTCGCGATAACCGCCGGGTCGGTGTGATCCGTCCCGATGGTGGCGCCGGTGCTGCGGGTGGCCGTCTGTGCGCTGCGGGTCTGCATCGCCTCGAAGGCGGCGCGGCGGGCGGTATCGGGCGTTGCCTCGGCGTCAATCTGTTCGTCCGCCCAGGCGCGGGTGAGGCCCGCCGTTTCGGCAATGGTGCGGATCTCCGCGTTGTGCTGCGCCCGGGTGGTGGTCGCGGTCGTGGTGGTCGTTTCAACCGTCTGCTCTTCGGGGTCCATGACTCTCTCTCCATTTCGGAAATGTGCGCCCGGATCAGCCGGGACGGGGACAACGGACGCCTCAATGGGCGTCCATTCTTTGGGGGTGCGGACGCGGATATTGCCTTCCCGCGTCTCTTCCCACTCGGCCACCTGATAGCCGATGGACAGGCCGCGCAGGGTGCCGTCCTCGAGGTCGGACAGAACCGATACGGCGGCGGCATTGCTGCGGAACTTCATGCGGACCCAGATGCCCTCGGGGCGCAGCTCCGCCGCCTCGATCACCCCGAGCTGGTCGCGGGTCGAGGCCGCGCGGTGGGCATCCAGAACCGGCGCGCCGGGCAGGCGGGACAGATTGGCGCGGCCGAGCGGCAGACGCTCGACAAAACCCGCGCGAGGCGTATCCGCGCCGGTGGAGACAATGGCCTCCACCGTGCGCGCCTCGGTGTTCACCGTGGTCGGGCTGGGGGTCAGGTTGCGGATATGGATCGTCATGCGGCGGCACTCCCTGCGCCGCGCACCGTGTCGCGGGCAATCTCGTCGTTCAGGTCGTCAATGTCGCGGCCACGGCCCGCGACAACCTCTTCGCGGCTTTTCAAACCGGCCTCGATCGCGCGCGCATCGGCTTCGACTTCATTCTTCGGATCGACCCATTGCCAGCCGGGCGGGACGAAGCGGACAGCGAGGAAATCGGCCAGAGCCGCGCCGCTCGCGTCGATCTCGCCCGCCAGTGCGCGCAGCTCGATCCAGCGGCGCCAGAGCGGGCGCAGGAACTGGCCCTCGATGAGCTGGCGTTGCAGCATCTCGGCGCGGCGGCGGAAATCCAGCAGCCCGACGCGGGCCGAGCTGTAGTTGGTCTGTGTCAGATCGCCGGTCAGCGCCTCGAAGGTCAGCCCGACCCCGGCGGCAATCTCGCGGTCCTGCGCGCGCAGGAAATCCGCCGCCTTGTCGATGCCCGCACCAGGGTTGGAAAAGGTCACGTCCGCGCCTTGCGGCAGGATGCGCATGGCGCCGGGCTCCAGAGCCACGTTCAGCGCATTGCCCTCGGTCGTGCCATCGAAGCCCGCAAGGCTGCCGTCCAGATCGCGTACAAAGCCGGTGATCAGGCTCGCGGTCTTCATCTGCATCAGCAGGGCGTCCGACGCGTCGTCGCGGTCGCGCATTTTCAGCAGCACCGGCGTCAGCCACGACAGCCCGCGCACCTGACCGGGAAAGAGCGGATCGAAGATGTGCAGCACGTCGCGGGCCGGGACGCGCACCGCGTCTTTGTAGGTCACAAACGGCGCGCCGGGGGCTTCCGGCAGGATGTGATAGGCGGTCACCTCGTCCTCGGCGTCGAATTCGATGCCCGCCACGATCCGCGCCCCGTTGCCCAGATCGCGCGACAGCGAGGGGTCCACCTGCTCGGCAGGGATCGGCCTCAGCCGGATGTCGCCGCCGGCGGTGATCTGGATCCGCAGAAAGCCCTCACCATCGCGCACCAGCGCCCGCACCAGCAGCGGCAGGAGCGGGGTCACCAGCGCCTCGAAGGCCTCATTGAGCCCCCGCGCGGTGGCCGTGTCGGGATGCTGCGACCGGACCTGCCAGCCCTTGCCCGCCAGCGCCGAGACCCATGCTTCCACGATCTTCTGCCCGAAGGGTGTGTTGAGATATTGCCCCGCCGCCCGGATCTGCGCCGGGCCGCGCGCGGCGAGCGTCGCGGTCTGGGGAGAGGTCAGGACGGACGCACCGTCCCACCGCCGCCCACCGCCTGCGGCCTCGATGCCGGAGCGCCGGAAGAGCTTGGCGAGGCCGCGTTGCGCGGCGCGGAAGACTTGGCGGGAGGGCTTGGTCATGCGAGCGCCGGGAACTTCTCGACCAGCTCATCTTCGAGCTGGTCGAGGTTGATGAGCAGCAGGAAGTCAAGCTTGTGATCCATGATGAAAGCAGCCACTTCGCTCGGGCGCATCGTGCCTTTGCGGATCGGTCCACCAGCGAACTCCGAGTACAAAGCCAAGATGGCGGCATCGTTCTTGAAGCCTTTCAGATGGGCCAGCTTCGACGCCAGAAGCTTTTCATCAGATGAGTTGCCCCAAGCAGTCAGCTTAATGCCGTGACTGAAGAGCCGGTGGGTGATCGCTGCGCGCATGGCGTCGGGCAAGTCCCAAGTGCGACCAACACCGGGCGCCGGAGTATGCATCGGCTTGAGAAAGCCGCGCGAAACCCATTGGTCGAGGCGGGTGCGACTGATGCCCAGTCCCTTGCACAATTCAGCGGTGGTAATCATTGGAACGTTCCTTGCTGGCTTCTGACAAATTGACAGTGCCAGATAACACAACCGCTGTCAATCCGTCAGCGGTTAGGTCTCGGGATACCCCTCGCGTCCGGTGCAGGCGTCACCGTAATCGTCTATGGGTATCGCGCGCAGCGCGTCGAGCAAGCGTTGGACCTTTGCGTCCTTGACCACGACATACTCGTGGTAACCCAAGTGAGGGGTTAAGGAATTGCACAGGTCATTTGCGCTGCTCATGATCTCTTCCAGCATGTTTTCGTTCCACGGTTGGTCCGAAACGACGGCTTGCGGCAGCATCATCGCCACTCCAGCGGCAGGAAGCCCTTTCAGGAGGGTGCGGCGGGGCAAAAGGTTGCCGGTCCCGCAGGCGGGGTCTTTGTGGGTCATTTTTTGGTCCTTCCTTGGTGGGGTGGGTCAGCGCGTGCCGAGCAGGCGCTGGGTGTGGCGCAGGGCTGTGCGCAGGTAGCTGCGGGCCTCGCGTTCGGACTGGCTGTAACCCGAGGCGCGTTCGGTCGCGTCGAGGGCCAGCGCCAGACAGTCGTGGATTTCGTTCAGACGGGCAGAGGGCAAGCCGGGGGCGGCTGCCGGAACAGGGTTCGGCATGACGGTGGTCCGTTGCGTGCAAAATGGTTTATGTGATACAAATTGGATAACATCGCCCAATAAGTCAAGCAAAATGTATAAGGTCGATCAAAATGCCGCTTACACCTGCACAATGTCGCGCGGCCCGTGGCCTTGTGAACTGGTCGCAAACCCGTCTAGCAGAAGAAGCGGGTGTCTCACGCGCCACGGTTACGAGTTTTGAAGCGGAGAAACGCACGCCGATTGGAAACAATATTGAGGCTATTCAGGTATCGCTTGAAGCAGCAGGTGTTGAGTTCATACCCGAGAACGGTAGTGGCGCTGGTGTGAGGCTAAGAAAATGAGCAAGCCTGATCTGAAAAAAATGATCAGAGACTATAACGAGAAAATTCATGCTCTAGAAGAAAGCTGGTTGGCAGACAGCACTCTAGCCGAACGAGCTGCTGAGAAGCGCGGACCGTTCGAAAAGCCAGATACTTCAGCTATGGATTTACACTACAATGACGAAATTGTCGCTTTAAAGGATCACAGAGACTATCTGGTGACGCAGCAGCTAGCCCTAGATTTCGAAGAGTTCGAGCGCAGCTTGCCAGATCGGGAAGCATATCCGAGCAAGTGGGATGCGTACGAAGACGGCTTCTGCAAGCTGACACCCTTAGCTATCGAGGAGGCACGAGAGGTGCTCAAATCTGAGCGCCGTCAGAAGAAAGCGGACTCTACTACTCGCTTGGCACTTTGGGCAGCTATAATATCTGCAGCAGTGGCGCTTTTTGATACCGCAGCCCCCTATTTGGCAGAATTTCTAGAGATATTGCTGAGCCATATCAGTTAAAAGCGCGCCACGCCTTCACCCCGAAGGCCGCGCGCTGTCGCGGTTTGCCCACTCACGACTTACGGGGATGCTTTGCGACCGAAAACGCGGGCGCATCCTGCCCTATATCAACGCCTCATCCATGACGATTGCAGCACAGGGGCCTTTGATGTCGTCGCGGGACTGCGTAGCGCCAGTGCGGCGCGCCGGGCCTCCCAATCCGGGTTGACGATCTGCCGCGCAGCAAAGGCGTAGACGGTGCAATCCAGCGCCTCGGCGCGACGCCCCGGTATCCGCTCGAAGCTGCGCACCGGCTGGCCCCGCTGATAGCGGGTTACCGCCCGTTCGCTGGCAAGCTGTTCGAACCAGACGCGCGGCAGATCGGCCGAGAGACGCACCGAGGCGCCGCGCCCGAGCCGCCCGAAGATCATGGTCTTCAGCGTGTCCACGCCCACGATCCAGAGCCGCGCGCCGGTCTTGGTCTTCGATCCAGCGCGCTCGATCATCGGGCGGTTGCCCGGCGCGCCCTTGATTGCCAGCACCTTGCGGCGGGTGCGCGGCTGACAGAAGGCGGTGACCGTGTGCATGGTGGTGCCGTCGCCGGCGTCGATTGCCGCCGCGTCGATGCCGAGGCGCCCGCCCAGAGCGTGCGGGAAGCTCTGTTTCAGCAGCGTGTCCAGCTCTGCCCAGGTCTCGGGCTCGTCCCATTGGCCCCAGATGACACGGTGCCCCAGCACCAGCGCGGCGCCGTCTTCGGTCCAGCCGACAAAGGTCAGCTCCAGCCGGTCGTGTTGCACATCGCAGCCCACGGTCAGCGCCAGCACCTCGGCGGGCACGGCAGAGAGGCCGAACGCCTCGCCTCGCGCGGCCAGCGCTTCGTCGTCCAGCTCCTCACCATCGGCGCGCCAGCCTTGGCCGAGGATCGTGTTGACGAAGGTTTGCAGGGTCGAGGGGTCATCCTTTGCCCCGACAAATTCGGTGGCGAGCCGCGCCCATGAGGCGTTGGCGTGCAGCGACACCAGCGCGTTGAGGCGAAAGCCCGCGTGCCCCTGCACCTCGGGCCGGGTGGCCCGCCATTGCCCGGCGGCGACCATGGCGGGCTTGTGCCGTTCCGCGATCTCGGCGCGGCAATGTGGGCATTTCCAGCGGGCCGTGTCGGGCAGGCCTTCGTCCCAGACGATGTGTTGCCAGAGGATTTCCGCGAAGGCGCCGCAGCTCGGGCACGGCACTTCGAAAATCCGTGCGTCGGATTGCGCGAAGGCGCGCAGGACGTGGCTTGTCTCTTCGTGAACCGGGGTCGAGCCCAGGACAATCTTGCGATCCGGGAAAGACAGGGTGCGGCGCTCGGCCAACAGGATCGGCGAGCCTTCGGCGGTTGCGGCCATGCCGTCCGCCTCGTCAATGAAGAGGATGCGAACATTGTGGCGCCGCAGGTTGCGCGGGGCCTTGGCCGCAACCACTTTGAGCGACCCACCGGGGAAGCGGCGCGACAGGAGGGTGTTGCGCTCGCCTTCGTCGCGGTCGTCTCCCAGAGCGTCGGCCACGGCACGGGAGGCGGCAAAGATCGGCTCCACGTCGCTCACCATGTAGTCGCGGCAATCCGATTCTGCCGGGAGAAGGCAGAGGATCGGCGCCGGTTCGTTGGCGACGAAGGACGCGAGCGCCGAGGTCAGCAGGGTTGTGAAGCCCACGCGCACCGGCTTGACCAGCGTCACACGCTCAATGAGCGGATCTCCGATGGCGTCGGAAATCTCGCGCTGGAATGGCCAGAGCTGCACCGGGCCGGGCTGGGCGCTGACGCCTTCGGGGAGGGAGACATTGGCCTCGATCCAATCGGACAGGCGAATGCGAGGCGGCGGGATCAGGGCGCGCAGGGCGTTGGCGGCTACGTCTTCAATCGTCGGCATTGCCCAGCTCCGAAAGTGCGTCGCGCAGACCCCGG
Source organism: Salipiger abyssi (assembly GCF_001975705.1). Taxonomy (NCBI): domain Bacteria; kingdom Pseudomonadati; phylum Pseudomonadota; class Alphaproteobacteria; order Rhodobacterales; family Roseobacteraceae; genus Salipiger; species Salipiger abyssi. Next base: position 1,153,824 of record NZ_CP015093.1, on the reverse strand, counting down.
TCGAGCGCGGCGACGGTGGCCGTGTCGAGCTGGGGAAGTTCCGAGCGCAAACGTGAGGGCACGGCGAGGATGCGAGCGCGCACCTGGCGCAGCACGTCCGACCATGTGCGTTCAACTTCTGCGGCTTCGACCAGCTCGCCCCGCGCCCTGGCGTTTTTCAATGCCTGAGCATCGGCCTGTTCTTTCGCGAGACGGGCGCGTTCGGTGCTGAGCTGTGCTGTCAGGTCTTCCCCGCCGCGCCCGCTGGCAATGCCGCGCAGGTGCAGGATGTAGGCGTTGACAGTCTGCACCAGATCATAACTGTTGTGCCCGCGATGACAGGCGATGCCGCGTTTCTTCAAATCCGAGAGGGCAGCCGGCGACAGCGCCAGAAGCTCGCACAGGTCGGCGCCGCTGATGCGGTGGATCGTTTCGCCGCCCAATTGCAGGTCATCAAGGATGCGCACCATCTTTCACCCCCTAACTATTTGTTTTCATAGGCTGAAGTGTTGGGCTGAGCCGACCCGTATACGTTTCGGCCGGGAAGGACCCGCTGAAGGCGGCGCAGCTCGTGCGCGATCTCGCTCTTCTCTTCGTGGAAGTGCTCGGGCCTGCGATGATCGGGGCCGAGGCGGCGCACGCGATACGCCAGATCCCCGAGGGCCTGTGAAACGTGCTGCCAGTCTGTTGTCTTCATCGTCCTGCCTCTCTCTACGTTCGAACGTTGCTCTGTTCCCACCTGCTCAATGGTGAGGGTCTGAGCGGAAGGCATAGGACGACTGCCCACAGCGCGAGGCCGTGGCAGTCCCTATGCCCTCCGCGTGAAGTCCTGCTCAACGGAGCCGGGCCATCGCTTCAGGCTCGTCCGGTCATGCGCTCCTGCCGGACGATTGGTTGCTACTTGCGACACCTGAGCGCGGTGCCGGGGATCGGGCTTCAACCTTTCGGACTGCCCTGGGCGATGTGATCCCTGCCCGTGTTCACCCTTGCTCCTGCTGGCGCACCGTCGTTTCCCCGTAACACCAGCAGGCCCCGCGAGAGCGCGCGGGGGCGCTGCTCCTCAGTCCTCGATGGGGTTGAAAGACGTTTCCGGCGCGGTGCCGAGTTCGGACACCAGCCGCCGCATGATCTGCGCTTGCTTCAGAGAGGGCCGCCAAGAGGCGCGTTTGCCGTGTCTGGCGATGGACCGGACAAAGCCCTTGACCCAATCGTCCGAGCTGTCAGCCATCACGCGGCGCACCACAATCGGCCAGCGGTAGGTCAGGATTTCGTCAAGCTCACGATCCGTCATGCCTGCGCCTCCCCGTTGACCACTTCGAAGAGTGCCGCAGAGGCCGTGAGGTAAGCGGTGTGATCGTCCAGACTGCGCAGGGCGGCAAAGGCCAGCGCGGCGCGTTCCTCGGTCGTGAGGCGCGTCCGCAGCACGGTGGAAAAACCATGCCAACCCGATTCTCTGGCGAGTGTCAGCGCGAAGCCTAGTGCTTTTGCCACCCGCTTGTGCGCGAGCTTGGCGAACTTCGACATTGCGTTTCGCGGTTTGTGCGAGGTATTATCTTGCTGAAGCAGAGATACGTCACGAATGCTTTTGACCCCGGTCGCGCCCGCCAGCGCGCCGGGGTTTTCCTTTGCCTGGGGGCGGGACGTAAGGGGAACAAACTGCACCGATTTTGCACGTGCAGTCGGTGTGTGTTCTTGTATCGTTCTGCGGCGCGCCGTAGGAATCTGCTCGGCAGCCTCTTTTGATACTTGCTGTTTTTCCTGGGGAAGCGTATGCCCGGCGGCGGGACACCCCTCCCCAACGAGGGGCATCTATCTGGAAGGTTAGGTACATCATGGCTACCAAGCACCCGGCTACGCGGCCGGCCAATCCGCGTTTTTCTTCTGGCCCCTGTGCCAAGATCCCCCATTTTTCCGTGGACATGCTCGCCGATGCGGCGCTCGGTCGGTCGCACCGCGCCAAGATCGGCAAGGAAAAGCTCGCCGCCGCCATTGAGGGCACGCGCGAGATCCTGGGCATTCCCGCCGACTACAAGATCGGCATCGTTCCCGCCTCCGATACCGGCGCCGTCGAGATGGCGCTCTGGTCTCTGCTCGGCGCCCGCAAGGCCGAGATGCTGGCCTGGGAAAGCTTCGGTGCCGGCTGGGTGACCGATGTGGTCAAGCAGCTCAAGATCGATGCCGAGGTGAAGACCGCCGAGTATGGCGAGATCGTCGATTTCGCCACGGTCGATTTCAACAATGATGTCGTGTTCACCTGGAACGGCACCACCTCCGGCGTGCGCGTGCCCAATGGCGACGCGATCCCCGCCGACCGCGAGGGCCTGACCATCTGCGACGCGACCAGCGCCGCCTTTGCGCAGGATCTGCCCTGGGACAAGCTCGATGTGACCACCTTCTCCTGGCAGAAGGTCATGGGCGGTGAAGCGGCCCACGGCATGCTGATCCTGAGCCCGCGCGCCGTCGAGCGCCTGGAAAGCTACACCCCGGCCTGGCCGCTGCCGAAGATCTTCCGCCTGACCAAGGGCGGCAAGCTGATCGAAGGCGTGTTCCGGGGCGAGACGATCAACACGCCCTCCATGCTGGCGGTCGAGGATTACCTCGTGGCGCTGGACTGGGCGCGCAAGATCGGCGGCCTGCCCGCGCTGATGAAGCGCGCGGATACCAACGCCAAGGTGCTGTGGGATTTCTGCGATCGCAACGACTGGCTGGCCAACCTCGCCGAGGATCCGGCGACGCGCTCGAACACCTCCGTCTGCCTGAAGTTCACCGACGAGCGGATCAAGGATGGTGCGGCCTTCGCCAAGGCGGTGGCCAAGAAGCTCGACGATTACAACGCCGCCTATGACATCGGCGCCTATCGCGATGCCCCGGCGGGTCTGCGCGTCTGGTGCGGTGCCACCATCGAGGCCGCGGATGTCGAGAAGCTGACGCTCTGGATCAAATGGGCCTTCGAGGAAGTGCTCGAAGAGCAGACCGCGACCGCGTGAGCCAGAGGTGGGCAGATTGCCCACCCTACTCTTCCCTTCGAATGACAGCGTAGGGTGGGCAATTTTTGCCCACCGCTCCCTCCCCATATCCAAAGGACCAGACCCATGGCTCCCAAAGTTCTCGTCTCCGACAAGCTCTCGGAAACCGCCGTCCAGATCTTCCGTGATCGCGGCATCGATGTGGATTTCCTGCCCGATGTGGGCAAGGACAAGGAAAAGCTCGCCGAGATCATCGGCGAGTATGACGGCCTTGCCATCCGCTCGGCCACCAAGGTGACGCCGACCATCCTCGAGCACGCCACCAAGCTCAAGGTCGTGGGCCGCGCCGGCATCGGCACCGACAATGTCGACAAGGAAGCGGCCTCCAAGAAAGGCGTGATCGTTATGAACACGCCCTTCGGCAACATGATCACCACCGCCGAACACGCCATCGCGCTGATGTTCGCCGTGGCGCGCCAAATCCCCGCCGCCGATGCCTCGACCCAGGCCGGCAAGTGGGAGAAATCCAAGTTCATGGGCACCGAGCTGACCGCCAAGACTCTCGGCGTGATCGGTGCCGGCAATATCGGCGGTATCGTCTGCGACCGCGCCCGTGGCCTCAAGATGAAGGTCGTGGCCTACGATCCCTTCCTGTCGGAAGAGAAGGCGCAGCAGATGCAGGTGGAAAAGGTCGAGCTCGACGAGCTGCTCAAGCGCGCCGATTTCATCACCCTGCATGTGCCGCTGACCGACGGCACCCGCAATATCCTCTCGGCGGAGAACCTCGCCAAGACCAAGAAGGGCGTGCGCATCATCAACTGTGCCCGTGGCGGTCTGGTCGACGAGGCGGCGCTGGCCGAGCTGATCAAGTCGGGCCATGTGGCCGGTGCGGCCTTTGACGTGTTCAAGGAAGAGCCCGCCACCGAGAACCCGCTCTTCGGCCTGCCCAATGTGGTCTGCACCCCGCACCTTGGCGCCTCGACCACCGAGGCGCAGGAGAACGTGGCGCTTCAGGTGGCCGAGCAGATGTCGGATTACCTGCTGACCGGCGCCGTGCAGAACGCGCTCAACATGCCCTCGGTGACCGCCGAGGAAGCCAAGGTCATGGGGCCGTGGATCAAGGTCGCCGGCCATCTCGGCGGTTTCATCGGCCAGATGACCGACGAGCCGATCAAGGCGATCAACATCCTCTATGACGGCGAGGCCGCGACGATGAACCTGGAGGCGCTGAACTGCGCCACCATCGCCGGCATCATGAAGTCGATCTCGCCCGAAGTGAACATGGTCTCCGCCCCGGTGATCGCCAAGGAGCGCGGCATCCAGATCTCGACCACCCGTCAGGAGCAGTCGGGCGTGTTCGAGGGCTATATCAAGGTGACCATGGTGACCGCGAAGCGCGAGCGCTCGATTGCCGGCACCGTGTTCTCGGACGGCAAGCCGCGCTTCATCCAGATCAAGGGCATCAATATCGACGCCGAGGTGGGCGAGCACATGCTCTACACCACCAACGAGGACATGCCGGGGATCATCGGTACGCTGGGTACGATGCTGGGCGAGCACAAGGTGAACCTTGCCAACTTCACCCTTGGCCGGTCGAAGCAGGGCGGCCAGGCCATCGCCATCTCCTATCTCGACGAGGCGCTGGATCCGAGCGTTGTCGACGCGCTGAAGGCGACCGGTCTCTTCAAGCAGGTCAAGCCGCTGCAATTCGACGTGGCCTGAGGCCGCACCGGTCGGACATGCGAAGGGGCGCCGGTTTCGGCGCCCCTTTTTTCGTGTCGTGGCTGGGGTCAGCGCGGCATGCGCCAGTAGATGCCCCTCTGCCCGGCGATCTCTTCCAGCGTCGGCATGCGCAGCCGGGGCGGGCGCTGCCCGGTCAGGAACAGCGCGCCGAGATCGTCGAGCACGCCGCGATCCTGCGCATAGACATTGTGGTTGAGCGAAAACAGATCGGTGCCCACCGCGCTGACGTCGATGGAATCGACCCCGGGCACCACCATCGGCCCCTCCGGCCCTACATCGCCGAGCCTTATGTAGTCGCCACGGATCTTCTGCGCCGCCAGCAGGGCGCGGTCGGAGGCGCAGGCATAGAGCGTGACGCCCTTGGCCGCGGCGGTGAAGTGGCTGTGGATATTGCCGAACTCGCCGGCATCCAGATCCGGCGCGGCGAGCACAAGCTGCTCGATGGCGCGGCCCCGCTGGCTGAGGCTGGTGCCCGCATGGGTCAGGAGCTGCGCCAGCGCCGCGTTGCCCATGGAATGCGCGACGAGGTGGACCTTCTCGACGCCGGGCACGTTGAAGACGATCTCCAGGAACCGGTCGATGAAGGTGACCGCGTTGTCGGCGCTGTCCATGTCGGTCACATAATCCAGCGTCTCGCCCACCGAAGGCCAGCTATAGGCAAAGGCCGGCCCGTCAAATCCGAGATCGTGGGCAAGCTGCGCGGCGCGGAACATCGCCTCGGCAAAGGTGGTGTTGAAACCGTGGATGAAGACAAAGGCGGTATTGGCATAGGTCGCGGCGCTCTGAGCGGCCTCGGCGGCCATGCCGGTAAAGGCGGTCTCGCTCAGGATCTCGGTCTTGTGCACGGTGAAGTGCTTGGCGGGATCCTCTGCCTGCTTCCACAGGGTGACCTTGAAGAGCGTGATCTCCTTGGGGCGCTCGACCTTGCCCAGCCGGTGCGCCTCGCGCGGAATGGTGATGTCGGTATGGCCGAGCTTCAGCGCGTTGGCGCGCCTGTGGCCAAAGACCGGGCCGGTCTCCTCCTGGCGCTCGACATTGCGGTCGGTGCCGAAGAACAGCCGCTGCACCCAGTAACGGTTGTCCACCGGAGCGGCCATTTCCGGCATCGGCGCCGGCATGGGGGGCGCGAGTTCGGGCTCGGGCGCGGCGGTTTCCCGCTCCCAGCTGAGGGCGTCTTCGGGCGGCGTTTCCTCGCGTTCCCACTCTGGTTCGAAGGGGGGCGGGGCCATCTCTTCCGCATCATCCCCTGTCTCGGACGGTTTCGGCGCCTGGGCCTCCGGGGGCTTGGGCGGCTTGTCGGTTTTCGGGCGGGGCGGCTTGCGTCGGATCAGCGCCACGGCGACCACCGCCGCCAGCAGCACGAGGATCAGAATGGAAATGCCATCGGTCATGTCGGAAATCCTGTCAGGACAATATCGCGGCCACCGCAAAATCCTGCGGCAGTCCGGCGCGAGCCTATCACGGATTTCTGCAGCCTATAGGGGCTTTGCGGGGTCTTTTCCCTGAAATGGGAACCCCAGGAAATGACAAACCCCCGAAAGGCGGCAGCCCCGGGGGTCGTCTTCTGTGTCGGAAGGTCAGCTGCGTGACCTTAGGCGGCGAGATCTCAGAGGAGACCTTCGCGCTGGGCTTTCTTGCGTGCCAGCTTGCGGGCACGGCGGATCGCCTCGGCCTTTTCGCGTGCTTTTTTCTCGGACGGTTTCTCGAAATGCTGCCGAAGCTTCATTTCACGGAACACGCCTTCGCGCTGCAGCTTCTTCTTCAGGGCGCGGAGCGCCTGATCGACGTTGTTGTCGCGAACACTAACCTGCATGTGGTTTTCACCACCTTTCTAAGTTTGAGTTGCAAGGAATTGCAGGAAGCGCCCGTATAGCGCGCCTTGGCAGAATTGTCTAGACTCCTATGTATTGAGTCGAAGGAGAGGCCCCATGACAGATGACATAGCTGGGCGCCTGCTGGATGCGGCGCTGAACCATGTCGCCTTCGATGGCTGGTCGGAAACGACCTTCCGCGCGGCGGTGACGGATGCGGATATTGACCCGGTGGTAGCCCGGGGGCTCTATCCGCGGGGCGCGGTGGACATGGCGGTTGCGTTTCACAAGCGCGGCGACGACGCCATGATCACGCGGCTTCAGGAACTTGACGATGACGGGCTCCGATATCGCGACAAGGTCACGCGTGCCGTGCGCACGCGGATCGAGGTGGTCAAGGACCGCGAGGCGGTGCGGCGCGGCACGACGCTCTTTGCGCTGCCGATCTATGCGCCCGACGGCGCCAAGCTGATCTGGTGCACATCCGACCGGATCTGGGGCGCGCTCGGCGACACCGCCCGCGATTTCAACTGGTACACCAAGCGCGCGACGCTGAGCGGGGTCTATTCCTCGACGGTGCTCTACTGGCTGGGCGACGATTCGCCCGATCATCACGCGACCTGGGAGTTTCTCGACCGCCGTATCGAGGACGTGATGCGAATCGAGCAGACAAAGGCCCGGATGCGCGACAACCGGCTGCTGAAACGGGTTTTCGCAGGCCCCGAACGGGTGCTAAGCAGCATCCGCGCGCCGCGATCGGTGCGAGAGAACGATTTGCCGGGCGGCTGGACCGCCCCGAGATAAGAGCATTTGGGAAAACTACATGACTGACAGCATGCGCGCCGTCGAGATTTCCGAACCCGGCGGCCCCGAGGTGCTGCGCCTGACGGACCGGCCCGTGCCCGTCGCCGGGCATGGCGAGGTGGTGATCCGCGTCGCCTGGGCCGGGGTGAACCGGCCCGACGCGCTCCAGCGTGCGGGCAGCTATGCGCCACCCAAGGGCGCCAGCGATCTGCCGGGGCTCGAAGCGTCGGGCGAGGTGGTGTCGGTGGGGCCGGGGGTGAGCTGGCCCGCCATTGGCGACAGCGTCTGCGCGCTGCTGCCGGGGGGCGGTTATGCGGAATACGTCGCGACGCCGGCCGCCCATTGCCTGCCGGTGCCCGAGGGCATGGCGCTGCGCGAGGCGGCCTGCCTGCCCGAGACCTTCTTTACCGTCTGGTCCAACGTCTTCCAGCGCGGCGGCTTGCAGGCCGGCGAGCGCTTTCTGGTGCATGGCGGCTCCTCCGGCATCGGCACCACGGCGATCCAGCTCGCCTCGGCCTTTGGCGCGCGGGTCTTTGCCACTGCCGGCTCGGCGGAGAAATGCGCCGCCTGCACCGCGCTCGGCGCCGAGCGGGCGATCAACTACCGCGAGGAGGATTTCGTCGAGATCCTGCGCGGCGAGGGCGGGGCGAACCTGATCCTCGACATGGTGGGCGGCGATTACCTGCCGCGCAACGTCAAGGCGCTGGCCGATGAGGGGCGGCTGGTGCAGATCGCCTTCCTTCAGGGGCCGAAGGTCGAGCTGAACTTTGCCCATGTCATGATGCGCCGGCTGACGATCACCGGCTCGACCCTGCGCCCGCAGAGCGATCTGGCCAAGGCGCGCATCGCGGCGGCGCTGCGCAAGGAGGTCTGGCCGCTGCTCGACGCGGGGAAGGTGGCGCCGGTGATGGATTCGGAGTTTGCGCTGGAGGATGCCGCGCAGGCACATGCGCGGATGGAAAGCTCCGCGCATGTGGGCAAGATCGTGTTGAAGGTCGCCTAAAGCGGCGGGCGACAGGCGGGGTGAAACCCGCCCTACGCCACGGCACGGCGGTAGAAATGCCAGCTCGCATGGCCGAGCACCGGCAGCACCACGATCAGGCCAAGCAGCAGCGGGATCGCGGCGAGCACCATCAGCACGGCGATCAGCGCGCCCCAGCTCAGCACCACGCGCGGGTTTTGCTTCAGCACGCGGATCGAGGTGGCCACCGCCACCGGCGCGCCGACCGGGCGGTCGAGCACCAGCGGGAAGGACACCACCGAGGTGGCCAGCGCCGCCAGCGCGAAGAGAAAGCCCACCGCGCAACCGATCACGATCAGCGCCCAGCCGCCCGGTGTGGAGGTGACCTGCGCCGCGAAGGCACTCAGGCTGTCGGGCGTGGCGGTGCCCATGGTGGCGCGGTGGATCTCGGCGGCGGTGAGCATCCAGGCGGTGAAGAGCGCCGCGAGATAGATCCCCATCACCAGAACCGCACCGAAGCCGGGCGCGCGCAGCACGGCAAAGGCATGGCCCCAGCGGGGTTGCTCGCCCATCTCGCGCTGGCGGCTCATCTCGTAGAGCCCCACCGCCGCCACCGGACCGAGAATGGCAAAGCCGGAGATCAGCGGGAAGAGCAGCGGCAGCAGCTCCATCCGGAAGCCGAGGGCGATCAGCAGCAGGCCGACCACCGGGTAGACGAGGACGAGGAACATCACGTCGCTGCGGCAGGCCTGGAAATCCTCCCAGCCGGCGCGCAGGGACGCGCCGATATCCGACATGTCCATCTGCCGGACCTGCGGTTCGGCAGCGTCCTGGCTGCCCAGCTCGCGCGAGGCGGCGGCGAGATGACCGCCGGCGCCGCTCAGGCGCTGCGCGGTCCAGGATAGCGGGTTTCCGATCGTTTGGGCCATGAGTCTCCTCCCTCTGGCGTTGCGGGAGGCGCCAGGCGGGTCCGGCCGGCACGCTGGCGGGCCGGACCGACCGGCGCCGCGTGCCGTTCAGGGTAGCACGGATCGGGCGGCGGCGCGTTCACGACGTCTTGTGCCCTCTTGTGCCCCTGCGCAGGGCAGCGCAGGGTTCGCGGTAACAGATGCCTGAGACAGAGGAGAGGACCATGGCCGCAACGGCGAGAACGGTGATCATCGAGGAACATGGCGGGCCGGAAAAGCTCAAGCTCGCCGATCTGCCGGTGGGCGAGCCGGGGCCGGGCGAGATCCGCATCCGCCACGCCGCCTGCGGGCTGAACTTCATCGACTGCTACCAGCGCTCGGGGCTCTATCCGATGACGCTGCCGCATGCGCTGGGCATGGAGGCGGCGGGCATTGTCGAGGCGGTGGGCGAGGGGGTGAGCCATCTCGCGGCGGGTGATCGCGCCGCCTATGCTGCGATGCCGCCCGGCGCCTATACCGAGGCGCGGGTGATGCCGGCGGCGCAGGTCTGCAAGCTGCCGGAGGGGATCCCCTTCGAGGAGGGCGCGGCGATGATGCTGAAGGGCATGACCGTGCAGTATCTCTTTCACCGCACCACGCCGCTGAAGGCCGGGGATACGGTGCTGTTTCACGCCGCCGCCGGGGGGGTGGGGCTGATCGCCTGCCAATGGGCGAAATCCGAGGGCATCCGGCTGATCGGCACCGCCGGCTCGGACGAGAAATGCGCGCTGGCGCTGGAGCATGGCGCGGATGCCTGTATCAACTATGCCACCGAGGACTGGGTGGCGCAGGTGCGCGATCTGACCGGCGGCAAGGGCGTGGACGCGGTGATGGATTCGGTGGGCAAGGCGACCTTCGAGGGCTCGCTCGACTGCCTGAAGCCGCTGGGGATGATGATGTCCTTCGGCAACGCCTCGGGTGCTGTGGAGGCGTTCAATCTGGGGCTGCTGGCGCAGAAGGGCTCGCTCAAGGTGACCCGGCCGACGCTCTTTACCCATATCGCCGATCACGACGCCTGCCAGGAGATGGCGGCGACGCTGTTTTCCAAGGTGCTGGCGGGGGAGGTGAAGATCCGCATCGACCAGCGTTTCCCCTTGGAGGATGTGGCGGAGGCGCATCGGGTGCTGGAGGCGCGGCGCACCACCGGCCAGACGATCCTGACGCTGAGCTGAGCGCGATGTGCGCCCGTGCCGGGCGCGCCTGTCTGAGCCCGGCGCCGCCTTTGGCGGCCCCGGGCGGGGTGGGGGCGCTGCTCCCTCGCGCGCCGGGGCGCGCTTTCCCCCGGGATATTTCAGGCCAATGGAAACGCCGGGGTCTGGCGGAGCGGGGTCAGTCGCGCCAGGCGAAGAAGCCGGGGCCGGCTTGGGTCAGCAGATCGCGGGCGAGCTGGCGGCCGAGATCGGCGCCGTCGGTCGCGGGGCCTGTGAGCTCGCCCGAATAGGCGGCGCTGCCGTCGGGTGAGAGGATCTCGCCGCGCAGCCGCAGGCTGGTGCCGTCGAGCTCGGCGAGCCCGGCGATCGGGGTTTCGCAGGAGCCGTCGAGCTCGGCCAGGAAGGCGCGTTCGGCGGCGAGGCGGGTGGCGGTCTCGCTGTCATGGATCCGCGCCAGCATGTCGCGGGCGCGGGGATCGTTTTCGCGGCGCTCGATGCCGATGGCGCCCTGCGCCACCGCCGGCAGCATCTCGTCGGGAGACATCGCGGTCATCGGCACCTTGCCCGCCATGCCCATGCGGTTCAGCCCGGCCATGGCGAGGAATGTGGCGGCGGCGGTGCCGTTTTCGAGCTTTTTCAGCCGGGTTTGCAGGTTGCCGCGGAATTCCACCACCGTGAGATCGGGGCGGCGGCTCAGCAGCTGGGCGCGGCGGCGCAGCGAGGAGGTGCCGACCACGGTGCCCGCGGGCAGCGCGGCGAGCCCGGCATGGCCGGGAGAGATGAAGGCGTCGCGCACATCCTCGCGCGGCAGGTAGCAATCGAGCACCAGACCGGCGGGCTGTTCCACCGGCATGTCCTTCATCGAATGCACCGCGATGTCGATGCCGCCGGCCAGAAGCTGCTCTTCGATCTCCTTGGTGAAGAGGCCCTTGTTGCCGATCTCCTTCAGCGGACGGTCGGCGGCGATCATGCTGCGGTCGTCGCCGGTGGTCTTGATCACCACGATCTCGAAGGCCTCCGCTGCCAGCCCGAAGGCGGCGGCGAGGCGGTCGCGGGTCTCGTGGGCCTGGGCCAGCGCCAGCGGCGAACCGCGGGTGCCGATCTTCAGCGGCTGGGCGGGGGTGGGCAGGGTCATCGTCATGGGGCGAAGCTTTATGTCGCGGGAATGGCTGTGGCAATGGGGCGCGAATTGACATATTGCCGCCTGCGACGCGATTGGGAGGCTGCGAGATGACCAAGACGATCCTGCGGGCGCTGGCCGGAGAAACCCTGCCCACGCCGCCGATCTGGATGATGCGGCAGGCCGGGCGCTATCTGCCGGAATACCGCGCGACACGGGCGCAGGCCGGCGATTTCCTGTCGCTGTGCTACAATCCGGAACTGGCCGCCGAGGTGACGCTTCAGCCGATCCGGCGCTATGGGTTCGATGCGGCGATCCTCTTTGCCGATATCCTGCTGCTGCCGCAGGCGCTGGGCGCCGATCTGTGGTTCGTGACCGGCGAGGGGCCGCGGCTCTCGACCATCACCAGCGACGCGGAGTTCGACAGGCTCGGGCGCGGCGAGATGATCCACGACACGCTGAACCCGATCTACGAGACGGTGCGGATCCTGAGCCGCGAGCTGCCGGAGGAGACCACGCTTATCGGTTTCGCCGGGGCGCCCTGGACGGTGGCCACCTATATGATCGCCGGGCGCGGCACCCCCGATCAGGGGCCGGCGCATGCGCTGAAGGCGGAGAACCGGGCGCTCTTCGAGAAGATCATCGACCGGCTGACCGAGGCGACGATCGACTATCTGTCGGCGCAGGTCGAGGCCGGGGCCGAGGTGGTCAAGCTCTTCGACAGCTGGGCGGGCTCGCTGGAGGGCGAGGATTTCACCCGCTACGCGCTGGAGCCCGCGCGGATCATCACGCAGGAGTTGAAGGCGCGGCATCCCGGCCTGCCGGTCATCGTCTTTCCGCGTCAGGCGGGGCAGGGCTATGTCGGCTTCCATCAGGCCACCGGGGCCGATTGCGTTGCGGTCGATGACAGTGTGACGCCGGAATGGGCGGCGGAGCATGTGCAGGTGGATGGCTGCGTGCAGGGCAATCTCGCCTCGTCGCATATGGTGACCGGCGGGCAGGCGCTGGTGGACGAGACAAGGCGGGTGGTGAAGGCGTTTTCCAAGGGGCCGCATATCTTCAATCTCGGCCACGGGATCACGCCGGATGCCGACCCGGAGAATGTGCGGCTGATGGTGGACACGGTGCGCGAAGGCGCCTGAGTCGGGGCTGTGCTGACCGGGGCAGCCTTTACGCGACTGCGTCACGCGAGTTTGCAGCATCAGGGTTGTGCATCGGCGTGAGGGCCCTTGGGATCACGCATTGCTGACATGCGCCGGCGGGATTTCCGTGCCGCGCGGGTTGCGCTGCGCTGCGGCGCGCGGCATCACTCCGGCACAGGAAAGGACGCCTCCCATGCACCCGATTTTTGCCGTAGGCGATATTCACGGCCAGCTCGCCCAGTTCCATCATGCGCTCGATCGTATCGCGGGCGACCCGGAGGCGGGCGCACCCGTCGTGTTCCTCGGCGATTTCGTCGACCGGGGGCCAGACAGCCGCGCGGTGATCGAGGCGCTGATGCAGGGGCAGGCGGAGGGGCGGAACTGGATCTGCCTGATGGGCAATCACGACCGGTTTTTCCTGCGCTATCTCGACGATCCGTTCTATGAGGATCCGCAGACGCGCAATCCGCATTTCTATACCGACCGGCCCATCGGTGGCGACAAGACGCTCGAATCCTACGGGGTGGATGCCGATCCGCGCCGCGACCCGCGCGAGATCCATGCCGAGGCGGTGGCCGCCGTTCCGCAGGCGCATCGCGACTGGCTGGCGGCGCTGCCGCGGTTCCACGAGACCGAGCAGCAGATCTTTGTGCATGCCGGCATCCGGCCCGGCATTCCGCTGCACCAGCAGAGCGAGGACGATCTGATCTGGATTCGCGGTGCCTTTCTGAACGACACCCGCGACCATGGCAGGCTGGTGGTGCACGGGCACACCGCCATCGACGTGCCGCAGCTTTATCCCAACCGGCTCAACATGGACGGGGGCGCGGGCTATGGCCGTCCGCTCTACCCGGCGCTGCTACTGGGCCGCGACGTCTTTCTGCTGGGATCCCACGGGCGCGTCCGGCTTTAGCGCGCACCACGCGTCGTATTGCGACAGGAAGACCTCGCCCGACAGATCTTGCAGGAAATGCGAGCGTTGCAGGCGGTCCATCACCGGGCCCTTGATTTCGGTCAGGTGCATCCTGATGCCCTGTTCCGAGAGCCGGCGGTTGAGCTCTTCCAGCGTCTCTAGCGCGCTCATGTCGACCTCGTTCACGGCGGGGAACATCAGCACCACATGGTTGAGGTTCTCGCATTCCGCGACCCGTTCCAGCACGTAATCCTCCAGGAAGCGCGCGTTGACGAAATAGAGGCTCTCGTCCACCCGCAGGGTCAGCACGCCGGGCAGGGTATCGACCGTGTGGCGCTTTACATTGCGGAAGTGATGGGTGCCGGGCACCAGCCCGACCTCGGCCACATGCGGCTTCGAGGTCTTGTAGAGATGCAGGAAGATCGACAGCAGCACGCCCGCCGAGACGCCCATCTCGACGCCGACCAGCAGGGTCAGCACGATGGTGGCGGAGACGGCGGTGAAATCCACCTTGGAGTAGCGCCAGGTCTTTTTCAGGATCGAGAAATCCACCAGGCTCAGCACCGCCACGATGATCGTTGCGGCCAGCGTCGCCTTGGGCAGGAAATAGAGCAGGGGCGTCAGCACCAGCGTGGCGATGCCGATGCCCACGGCGGTATAGGCGCCCGCCGCAGGGGTCTCGGCGCCGGCGTCGAAATTCACCACCGAGCGGGAAAAGCCCCCGGTCACCGGAAAGCCGCCGGTGACCGCCGAGGCGATATTGGAGGTGCCGAGGCCGATCAGCTCCTGGTCGGGGTCGATGCGCTGGCGGCGCTTGGCGGCGAGGGTCTGCGCCACCGAGACCGACTCGACAAAGCCGATGATCGAGATCAGCACGGCGGGCAGCAGCAGCGTCTGCCACATGCCCGGATCGAAGGAGGGGGCGGAGAGCGGCGGCAGCCCCATGGGCACCTCGCCCACCAGCCGGACGCCCTTGTCGCCCAGGGCAAAGATCCACGCGACGAGCGTCGTCACGACGACGGCGGCGACCGGTCCGGCCTTGGCAAAGATATCGGCCATGCGCTTCGACAGGCCGGCCTTGATCAGCAGCGGCTTGAGCCCCTTGCGGACCCAGAACAGGAAGGCGGTGGCCGCCACGCCGATGACCAGCGTAATGAGATTGGTCTCGCCCAGATGTTCGAAGATCGAGCGGACCAGTTCCACCAGCGTGTGGCCGCCCGCGTCGATGCCGAAGATATGCTTGAGCTGGGAGGCGGCGATCAGGATGCCCGAGGCGGTGATGAAGCCGGCGATGACCGGGTGGGAGAGGAAATTCGCCAGAAAGCCCAGTTTCAGCACCCCGAGCAGCGTCAGGAACACGCCGGAGATGAAGGCCAGCGTGATCGCGGCCAGCGCGATCTCCGCCGGTGAGGTCAGCCCGAGCTGGCCGATCGCCGCCGCCGTCATCAGCGACACCACCGCCACCGGCCCGACGGCCAGCGCCCGCGAAGTGCCGAAGATCGCATAGGCCACCAGCGGCAGGATCGAGGCGTAGAGCCCCATCTCGGCGGGCAGGCCGGCGAGCAGGGCGTAGGCCAGCGATTGCGGGATCAGCATGATCGTCACGATCACCGCCGCGACGAGGTCCGAGGTCGCGGTGTCGCGGTTGTAGGTTTTGGCCCAGGTCAGGATCGGCAGGTAGCGGGTGAGCAGATCGCGGGAGGGGCGGGGCACATTCATGAGGGCTGTCCTGCAATTCGGTCAGAGACGGGCAACGGGGGAGTCGCCCTTTGCGGCGTAGATATATTCAAAACACAGAATTTTTGAAGGGAAGAATGCGCGATGCTCCAGAATGTCGCGGGACGGGAGAGGTGGAGGCCCCGGGGTCAAGCCCGGGGCGGGGAGCTCTGAACCACCCGCCCCGGACCTGTTCCGGGGCCTCATGGCCGGGCAACCGCGTTAGCTCGCCGAGACCTTCTCCGGCTTGGCCATCCATTCCTTGCCGCGCAGCATCGCCTTCCAGTAGATCGGCGGCAGGATCTGCTCTTTCAGCAGCCAGGCGGCGCGGGTCGGCTTGGTGCCGTCGATGACCCATTTCGGAAAGCTGGGCAGCAGCGTGCCGCCATAGCCGAACTCCGCCAGCACGATCTTGCCGCGCTCCACCGTCAGCGGGCAGGAGCCATAGCCGTTATACATCGCGCGCGGGCTGGCGCCCTCGATATCGGCGGCGACGTTCTCGGCGACGATGGGCGCCTGCATGCGGGCCGCCGCGGCGGTCTTGGCGTTGGGCGCGTTCATCACGTCGCCGAGGCTCCAGATATTGTCATAGCTCTTGTGGCGCAGGGTGTTCTGGTCGACATCGACCCAGCCGGCGGCATCGGCCAGCGGCGAGACGCGGATGAAATCCGGCGCGGTCTGCGGCGGGCAGACATGCATTATGTCGAATTCCAGCTCGACCGTTTCCGGCTCTGTCTCGGGCTTGTTCACCGCGAAGGTGGCTTTCTTCGCCGGCCCGTCCACCGCGACGAGGTTGTGGAAGAAGTTGAGCGTGGCGCCGTATTTCTTCACGTATTGCTCCAGCGCGGGGACGTAATCCTTCACCCCGAAGAGCACGCCGCCCGCGTTCATGAACTGGATGTCGATATCGGGCAGCACGCCCTCGCGGAACCAGTGATCGCCCGAGAGATACATGGCCTTCTGCGGCGCGCCGGCGCATTTGATCGGCATCGGCGGCTGGGTGAAGAGTGCGCGCCCGGTCTTCAGCCCCTTCACCAGCTCCCAGGTATAGGGCGCGAGGTCGTAGCGGTAGTTCGAGGTCACGCCGTTCTTGCCCAGCGTCTCCACCAGCCCGTCGACCTTGCCCCAGTCGAGCTTGAGCCCCGGGCAGACGATGAGCCGGTCGTATTTCACCACCCGGCAGCCATCGAGCACGACGGCGTTGTTGCCGGGCTCAAAGGCGGCGACCGCGGATTTGATCCAGTGCACGCCTTTGGGGATCAGGCTGCCCATGGTCTTGGCGGTGGTTTCCGGCTCGAAGATGCCGCCGCCCACCATGGTCCAGCCGGGCTGGTAGTAATGCACATCCGCCGGATCGAGCAGCGCGATCTCCAGGCTGGGCAGGCGCGCCTTGAGGCTTGCCGCAACAGCGATCCCCGCCGCGCCGCCGCCCACCACGACCACGTCGAAGCTGGCATCGCCGGTATCGGTGGGGGTCTTGCCGCCATTGACGATGCGGCGCACCACGCCGGCCATGTCATAGCCCGCGTTCTTGGCGGCCATCAGGATCTCGGCGGTGGACATGGTTTTGGCCTGCGCCAGCGACCACAGCGTGGTCGAGCGTGTGCCGGTGCGGCAATAGGCAAAGACCGGGCCGGGCAGCTCGCGCAGGGCGCGTCCGAAATCCTCGGCATCGCCGTCCTGCACCTTGCCCGAAACCACCGGCAGATAGCGCGCCTCCAGCCCGTGCTGCCTGGCGGCGGCTTCGATCTCCTCGAAACTCTGCTGGTCCGAGCCCTCGCCATCGGGGCGGTTGCAGATGATCGAGCGATAGCCGGCGGCGGCGATCTCGGCCATGTCGTCTGTGGCGATCTGCGGTGAGACCGTGAGGTCGTCGTTGATCTTGCGGAATTCCAAAGCGCGTCTCCTCCAGGGCGGGAATCGGGATTGGCGTTTTATATATTCGCAATATAGAATTTGTCACGCGCCAGAGGGTCGCAGCGTATGGGGCGCGGCTGATTGCAGCGGCGCGACCGGTATTTTTGTCTCTGGCGTCGGCGCGGGGCCCCGGCGATGCGTCCCGCCGCTATCGCCGGTTGCGCAGCCAGGCCAGCCGGACGAAACCGCGCTCGACCAGCGCCATGGCCGGCGCCCGCTGCCCCGCCGAGCGGATCGACAGGTCGGTGTCCATGAGCATTCCCAGCGCCGCCTCCAACCGGTCGGCGGACCAGCCTTGCGCCTGTCGCAGCATGCGGTCGCGGCGCGGACCGAAAAGCGGCGGACGCAGCTTTTGCAGCCCCGCCTGCGGCCCGCCCGGAGACGAGGCCAACGCGTAAAGCACCCGGAAGTGCCGCATCGCCATGATCAGCAGCGTGACTGGCGTGACGCCCTGACCTTCGAGGCGCTGCACCAGCGGACCGATCTCGGCGCTGCGGCCCTCGGCCACCACGTTCAGAACGTCGTCGAGCTCGGCCTCGATGGAGGCTGGGGCGCAGGCGGCGACCTCTTCGGGCGTCAGCGGCGCCGGGTCGTCGAGCTTGTAGAGCGCCAGCTTTTCCAGAACCTGCCGGAAATCGCCCGGCTCCAGCGCCCTTCCCAGCGCCTCCAGCGCGTCGAAGGCGGCGCGGTCGACCTGTTCCAGCCCGGCCTTGCTCAGCGCCGCCTCGATCTCCTCGCGGCCCGGCGGGTCGGAATAGATGCCGATGGCGAGCGCGTTGCGATGCCCCTCGAAGAGCTTGCGCAGCTTCGATCTCGCCGCAAGCTGCCCGGCGGTCACGATCACCTGCGCATCGCCCTCGCGCCAGTCCTCCAGCGCGCGCGAGACGATATCGGCGAGCCCGTCGCCCGCCTCCTCGACAAAGGCCACGCGCGGGCCGGGGAAAAACCCCTGCGCCTTGATCGCGTCGAGCAGCATGGCCGGATCGCGGCGCAGCTCGGCGCCGGAAATCCGGGTGAGCCGCATCTCGGCCTCGCCCTCGGGGCCGACCAGCGCGGCGATGACCTCCTGCCGGCGATGCGCCACGCGCATCGCGTCCTCGCCATAGAGCAGCACGCCGGCGCGCGTCGGATCCGGCTTGCGGAAAAAGGCCTGTGCGTCGCGGCCCGTCAGCTTCATTGCGGCAGCGCATCCGCGTCGAGCAGCAGCCGGTCGATCACCTGATCGGCGAGAATCACCATCAGCCGCCGCTTGGCGTCGCGCTCGGCGGCCTGGGTGGCGGCGGTGGAGCCGGTGGCGGAGTAGGAGGTGAAGGCATCGGTGCGCCCGGCAATCAGCGCCTCTTCGCTGCCTGCGGGGCTCAGCACGTAATCGGCGCGGCCGGTCAGCCGGTAGCGCGTTGTCTGCCCGTCGGCGAGCGAGCCGAGCCCGGTCACCCCGGTGGAAATGGTCACATCCAGCGCATAGGGCCCGGCACCACGGCCCAGCCGCTCTTCGAAGCGGGCGTTGAAATCATAGTCGTAGCGGTCGTCGGGCTCGGACAGTGCCACCGCGTTCAGCAACGCGCCGCCACCGCCCTGCGGCCCGTAGACCGGGGTGAAGCCGCAGCCGGCGAGGGCTGCGAGCGAGAGAAGCAGGGTTCTGCGATCAGGCAACCACATTGACGATCCGGCCCGGTACGACGATCAGCTTTTTCGGTGCGGCCCCGTTCAGGGTCCGCTCCACAGCTTCATGCGCCAGCACCAGTTTTTCAACCTCTTCCTTGGGCATGTCCTTGGGCACGGTCAGTTCGCCGCGCCGCTTGCCATTGACCTGGATCGGCAGGGTCACCGTATCCTCGACGAGCATGGCCTCGTCGGCCACCGGCCAGGGCGCATCGGCAATCAGCCCCTCGCCGCCCAGCAACTGCCAGATCTCTTCGGAGAGGTGCGGCGTCATCGGCGACATGAGTTGCGCCAGAACCTTTGCCGCCTCGCGCTTCACCGCCGTACCGGCGCGCGATTTGGTCAGCGCGTTGGTGAAGGCGTAGAGCCGCGCGATGGCAGCGTTGAAGCCGAAGCTTTCGATGCCCAGCGTCACGTCGTGGATGCTCTTGTGCATCTCCCGCAGCATCGCCTCGTCCTCTTGCGTCGCGGGCACATCGGCCTCGGCGATCTCGGCGCAGGCGCGATAGACGCGCGAGAGGTGCTTGCTGGCGGCCTCGGCGCCGGCGGCGGTCCATTCCACGTCGCGCTCGGGCGGGCTGTCGCTCAGCACGAACCAGCGCGCGGTATCGGCGCCGTACTGGCCGATGATCGCCACCGGATCGACCACGTTGTTCTTGGATTTCGACATCTTGGCCGAGGGGACGATCTCCACCTCGGTGCCGTCCTCCAGATAGCCCTTGCCGTCCCGCAGCTCGACCGCCTCGGGATAGTGATAGACCGGGCGGCCCTTGGCATCCTTGGTCTGGTAGATCGCGTGGGTCACCATGCCCTGGGTGAAGAGCGCGTTGAACGGCTCCTTGCATTTCTCCGGCAGGTGGCCGGTGATGTACATGGCGCGTGCGAAGAAGCGCGAATAGAGCAGGTGCAAGATCGCGTGTTCGATGCCGCCGATATACTGGTCGACATTCATCCAGTATTCGGCCTCTTCCATGACGGTGGGCGTCTCGGCGTCCGGCGCGGTGAAGCGGGCGAAATACCAGCTCGAGTCCACGAAGGTGTCCATCGTGTCGGTCTCGCGCTTGGCCGGCGCGCCGCATTGCGGGCAGGCGCAGTCGCGCCAGCTCGGGTGCCGGTCGAGCGGGTTACCGGGCACCGAGAAGTCGATGGGCTTGCCGCCCTCGTCATAGGGGAGCTGGATGGGGAGGTTTTCTTTCTTCTCCGGCACCACGCCGCAGCTTTCGCAATGCACCACCGGGATCGGGCAGCCCCAGTAGCGCTGCCGCGACAGGCCCCAGTCGCGCAGGCGGTATTTGGTGACGCCGTGACCGACGCCATTGGCTTCGCAGAAATCCACCGCCGCATTAACTGCGTCCTCACCGGTCTGCTCGACCTCGCCGGCGATCAGGCGGGTATAGCGCACCGCTTCGGTCTTGGCCGGCACGAAGGGCGCGGCCTGGATGTCGTGATCGCCGTCGAGCGGCAGGAAGGTGTCGACGATGGGCAGGCCGTATTTCGTCGCGAATTCATGGTCGCGCGCATCGTGGCCGGGGCAGCCGAAAATCGCACCGGTGCCGTAATCCATCAGGATGAAGTTCGCGATATAGACCGGCAGCTCGACCGCCGTGTCGAACGGGTGGCGCACGGTGATGCCGGTGTTGAGACCGCGCTTCTCGGCCTTCTCCAGCTCTTCCTCCGACGTGCCCATACGGCGGCATTCGGCGACGAACTCCGCCACTTCCGCGTTGTCGCGCTCAAGATGTTTCGCCAGCGGATGGTCGGGCGAGATGCCGACAAAGCTCGCGCCCATCAGCGTGTCGGGGCGGGTGGTGTAGACCTCGATCCGGTCGAACCCGTCCGGCGCGTCGACGGTGGAGAAGGCGAATTGCAGCCCGCGCGAGCGGCCGATCCAGTTGGCCTGCATCAGCTTGACCTTGGCCGGCCAGTCGTCGAGCCCGTCGAGCGCATCGAGCAGCTCGCCCGAGAAATCCGAGATCTTGAAGAACCACTGGGTGAGTTCCTTGCGCTCGACCAGCGCGCCCGAGCGCCAGCCGCGCCCGTTCTCGACCTGTTCGTTGGCCAGCACGGTCATATCGACCGGATCCCAGTTCACCACGGCGTTCTTGCGGTAGACCAGCCCGGCATGCAGGAAATCGAGGAACAGCGCCTGCTGCTGACCGTAATACTCCGGGTCGCAGGTGGCGAACATGCGCGACCAGTCGAGCCCGAAGCCCAGCGGCTTCATCTGCTCGACCATGGTGTCGATATTGGAATAGGTCCAGTCCTTGGGGTGACCGCCCGAGGCCATGGCGGCGTTTTCGGCGGGCATGCCGAAGGCGTCGAACCCCATCGGGTGCAGCACGTTGAAGCCGTTCTGCTTTTTATAACGCGCGATCACGTCGCCCATCGTGTAGTTGCGCACATGGCCGATATGGATGCGCCCGGACGGGTAGGGGAACATCTCGAGCACGTAGTATTTCGGCTTGCCGGCGGTGCGGGTGGCCTTGAAGGTCAGGGCCTTGTCCCAGGCGGCCTGCCATTTCGGCTCGATCGAAGCGGGGTCGTAACGCGACATCTGGTTTCCCTCGGAACGGACGGGTCTCGGGGCGGGGTGATAGGCGCATGGGGGCGTGGCGTCCAGTGCCAGTGTCCTGCGGGAGGCCGGTTTGGCGCGGGTTCGGAAGAGAAGTGGTCCTCGTTACGGGCTCATCGGGCCTGCGCTGAGGTTCGGGTGAGCCGTGCCGGACAATGCTCAAGCGCCCGGCGTCTGCTCGAAACCGCCTCACTCCACCGGTGTGCCGAACACCGTGATCGCCAGCCCCAGCGCCGCCATTGCCGCGAACCCCGCCGCCAGCGCCGGGCGCCCCTGCGCATAGGCGCCCCGGCAGGCGATCCCCGCCTGCACCGCGTAATAGGCGGCAAAGGCGCGCGAGGCATGCGAGATGATCTCGAACACGTCGAACCCCCAGGTCAGCGCCAGCCCGAACCCCACCAGCAGCGCATAGGAGAGCCGCTGCGGCAGCCGCCCGCCGGTCAGCTCGGAGATCAGACCTCCGGCGCCGCCGGTATCGGCCACCGCCGCGCTGAACTGCGCCGCCAGCGCCGCCGCCGTCAGCATCAGCGGCAGAACCGGCGCCACCAGCGCCATCAGCCCGATGATCGCGGTCTCGCTCAGATCCTCGGTGCCCGGCGCAAAGACATAGGCGATGAGCAGCACATAGATCATGTAGATCGCCGTCGAGAGCCCCTGCGCGATCTTCATCGCGCGGATCCGCGTTGGCGGGTCGTATTCGGCGCCCAGATAGCGTGCGGTCTCAAAGCCCTGCACCGTGACGATGAGGCCGAAGGCCAGCGCCAGCCCGGCCCAGCCGGTCTGCGTCGCGGGGTTGAGCAGAAGCTCCCCGGCCTGCGCCTTGCCGGCAAAGAACCAGATCAGCCCCGCCAGCAGCCCGGCGATGATCGCCAGCTTCAGCCCGACGCTCACCTGCTCCAGCCGCTCCAGCGCCGAAAAACCCTTTGTCCAGCCGATCACGAGGATGGCCAGCAGCATGGCGCTGGTCAGCAGCCGAGCATGCAGCGCGTCGTTCCACGGCGTCAGCCGCATGCCGAAGGCGCCGAAGAGGTTGAGGTAATAGGCGACCGAGATGAAATAGGCGAAGGCCAGCGCCCAGGAGGCAAGGGCCTCCAGCCGCTCCTCTGTCTGCGTCCGGGGCGCCTCTGCCGCGCGGCGGGCGATGTTGAAGCGGATCGCGGCGCCGAACCCGTAGGCCACGAGGCAGAGCGCCGCCATGACCAGCGGCGCCCAGGCGCCGTAGGAGGTGTCGAGGATCGGCCCCAGCACGAGAAAGCCGCTGCCGATGATCGAGGCCAGCGGCGTGACCGCCGCGCGCCAGAGTGGCGCGCCCGCGAGGCGCGGCCAGAGCAGCAGCGCGCCGGTGGCGAGCGTCGCGGCGAGGATCAGGGCGGTCATCATGGCGCCGAGGCTTAAGCGCTTTCGCCGCCGGCGGAAAGGGCGCCGGGGCCGGGTTGCATGCCGCTCGCGCGCCGCCTAGGGTCGCGGCGCGAGGCAAGCGGAGCGCGTCCCATGGTGCATGAGTTTCCGGTACAGGTGTATTACGAAGACACCGACATGGCGGGGATCGTCTATCACGCCAATTACCTCAAATTCATCGAGCGCGCCCGCTCCGACTGGGTCCGCAGCCTCGGCATCGACCAGAACGCGATGCGCGAGCACGAGGGCGTGGTCTTTGTCCTGCGCCGGATCGAGGCGGACTTCCGCGCCCCGGCGCAGTTCGAGGACACGCTGAGCGTGCAGACCGAGGTGCGCTCGGTCGGCGGTGTGCGGCTGGTGCTGTCGCAGACGGTGCTGCGCGACGGCGAGGTGCTGTTCTCCGCCGAGGTTACGCTGGTGGCGATGCATCTCGACGGTCAGCCGACGCGGTTGCCGGAGCAGCTGCGCCGGCGGGTTCACTGACGCTTTCGGGCGCTGCGCAGGCAAAACACCGCCCAAAGCCGTGCTCTGCGGCGCGATGACGCCAATGTGTTGGCGTTTCCCCTGCAAATGGGATAGATTCGCCGCTAACGAGAGCCTCGATAACAGAGGCCCGAGAGGAAGAGCAGGCTAATGGATCCACAAACCCTTGCGCTCGCGCAGGAGATCGATTTCTCCATGTGGGGGCTCTTTGCGCGCGCCACACTCACCGTCAAGCTGGTCATGCTGTTGCTGGTTCTGGCTTCGGTCTGGGGCTGGGCGATCATTTTCGAAAAGATCGTCAGCTATCGCCGCGCCCGGCGCGAGGCCGCCAAGTTCGACCGCGCCTTCTGGTCCGGCGACCCGCTGGACGAGCTTTACGACCAGATCGGCTCCGACCCGAAAGGCCGAGCACAGCGCGTCTTTGCCGCCGGCATGACCGAATGGCGGCGCTCGCATCGCGACGATGGCGGGCTGATCGCCGGCGCCCATGCGCGGATCGACCGCTCGATGGACGTGGCGATCCAGAAGGAGAGCGAAGAGCTTCAGCGCGGTCTGCCGGTGCTGGCGACGGTCGGCTCGACCGCGCCCTTCGTCGGGCTCTTCGGCACGGTCTGGGGCATCATGCATGCCTTTATCGAGATCGCCCAGCAGCAGGACACCTCGCTGGTCGTGGTGGCGCCCGGCATCGCCGAGGCGCTCTTTGCGACGGCGCTGGGTCTGGTGGCGGCGATCCCGGCGGTGATCTTCTACAACAAGCTCTCGGCGGATGCCGACCGCATCATCGCGGGTTACGAGGCCTTTGCCGACGAGTTCTCGACCATCCTGTCGCGCCAGCTGGATTCCTGATCCATGGGCGCCGGGGTTGTGAAATCGGGCGGAGGCGGCGGCGGTCGCAGACGCCGCAGGGGCGGAGCGAGAAGCCAGCCCATGGCCGAGATCAACGTCACGCCGATGGTCGACGTGATGCTGGTGCTGCTGATCATCTTCATGGTGGCGGCGCCGCTGCTCACGGTCGGCGTTCCGGTCGAGCTGCCCAAGACGGCGGCCAGCTCGCTGCCGTCGGAGGCCGAGGAGCCGCTGGCGGTGACGATCACCGCCGAGGGCACGGTGATGATCCAGACCACCGAAGTGCCGATGGACGAGCTGATCAACCGGCTGCGCGCCATCGCCGTGGAACGCGCCGACGACCGTATCTTCCTGCGCGCTGACGGGGCGGTGCCCTATCAGACGGTGGCGCAGGTGATGGGCGCGCTCAATCGCGGCGGGTTTTCCTCGATCGGGCTCGTGACCGACAGCGGCGGCCCGGCGATGGACGGCGCGGACGGCGGCTGAGGGGGCCTGATTGCGCAAGAGCTTTCTCATATCCGCCGGGGTGCATGCCCTGGTGATCCTGTGGCTGCTGGTCGGAAACGTCTTCCGTCCGGACCCGCCGGAATTCGAGGTGGCCGATGTCTCGGTGATCTCGGAGGCGGAATTCGCCGCGATGACCCGTGCCGCGCAGGCGCCCGAGGTGTCGCCGGAACCAGACGCGCCGCCCGCGCCGGAACCCACGGCAGAGCCAGCCCCGCGCCGCAGCCCGAGCCGGAACCGGAACCGCAGCCAGAACCGGCCCCGGAACCCGCGCCCGAACCGCCCGCACCCGAGCCTGCGCCGGAGCCGCAGCCGGAACCACCGGCGCCCGAGCCCGCACCAGAACCCGAACCGACCCCGGCACCGGCCCCCGCGCCGGAACCGGAGCCCGTACCCGACCCCGCGCCGCCGGTGGCGGAACCGGTGCCGCAGGTGCTGGCGCCGGAAACCGCGCCGCGCCCGGTGCCGCGTCCGGCGCCGCGCGTGGCTGCCGAACCGGTCGCGCCGCCCGAGCCCGACGTGACCGAGGCGGAAGAGACCCAACAGGCCGCGACGCCCGATGCCGAAAGCCCGGATGTCGCCGAGGAAGAGCAGGAGGCCACCGCGCCCGAAGAGACCGCGACCGAGATCGTCACCGAGGCCGAGACCCCGGCGGCGGCGCCACCGGGCTCGGTGCGCCCGCGCACCCGCCCGAGCGATCTCGCCGCGCGCTCCGAACCGGAGCCGGAGGAGCCCGAGGAGACGACACAATCGCAGCCTTCTGACACCGCGTCGGCCCCCGAGACGCCGGACACGACGGAGGACGCCGTGGCCGACGCCATCGCCCAGGCGCTGGCGGGCGGCGGTAGTGCCGACGCGCCGTCGGATGCGCCCTCCGGGCCGCCGCTGACCCGTGGCGAGCAGGAGGCGCTGCGCGTCGCCGTGCAGCGCTGCTGGCTCGTGGATGTCGGCAGCGAGGCGGCGGGTGTGACCGTGACGATCGGCATGGATATGGAGCCCACCGGCCAGGTCGTGGCCTCCAGCCTGCGGCTGCTCGGGTCCGAAGGCGGCAGCGGTGCCGCGGCGGAAACCGCCTTCCAGGCCGCCCGCCGGGCGATCCTGCGCTGTCAGGGCAATGGCTACGATCTTCCGCAGGAGAAATACCAGCAATGGAAGCAGATCGAGATGACCTTCAACCCCGAGCAGATGAGGCTGCGATGACCCCGCAACCGGCAAGGAACCGCCCATTGCATCCGGGGCAAATCTTTGTCCGGGCCCTGTCCGGGCGCTATCATCGGATCAAAGACGCGACACGCGCAGGCAGGATCGGCAAGGAGAGCTCTGGCATGAAACATATCCTCGCACTGTGTCTGGCGGTGGTGACGGCGCTTGCGCTCGCCGCCCCGGCCCAGGCCCAGAACGGCCCGCTTCGGATCGAGATCACCGAGGGCACGATCGAGCCCATGGCCTATGCGGTGCCCGATTTCGTCGCCGAGACGCCGGGCGCTTCGGAATACGCGCAGCAGATCGCCCGCGTGGTGGCCGACGATCTCACCGGCACCGGGCTCTTTCGCGAGATCCCGCGCGAGGCGCATATCAGCCGCATCACCTCGTTCCAGAGCCCGGTGCAGTTCGCCGACTGGAAGGCGATCAACGCATTGGTGCTGCTGACCGGGGCGGTGTCCGAAGAGGGCGGACGGGTGACGGTGAAGTTCCGCGTCTGGGACGTGTTCGCCGGCACCGAGCTGGGGCAGGGCATGCAGTTTGCCGCCACCTCCGATGGCTGGCGCCGGCTGGCGCATAAGGTGGCCGATCAGGTCTATTCGCGGCTGACCGGGGAGACCGGCTATTTCGACAGCCGGGTGGTTTTCGTGTCGGAAAGCGGCCCCAAGGACGAGCGTGCCAAGCGTTTGGCGATCATGGATTACGACGGCGCCAATGTGCAGTACCTGACCGACAGCCGCTCCATCGTTCTGGCGCCGCGTTTCTCGCCCAATGGCGACCGGGTGCTCTATACCAGCTACGAGACCGGCGAACCGCGCGTGCATGTGCTGAACGTGGGCTCGGTGCAGAGCCAGATCCTGCAATCGGGCGGCGGTGTCATGAGCTTTGCGCCGCGCTTCTCGCCGGATGGCAGCCGGGTGGTCTATTCGGTGACCTCCGGGTCGAACACCGATATCTACATGCGCGACATCGCCAGTGGCGCGACCCAGCAGCTGACGTTTACGCCGGCCATCGAGACGGCGCCGAGCTTTTCGCCGGATGGCAGCCGCATCGTCTTTGAAAGCGACCGCTCGGGCACGCAGCAGCTTTATGTGATGCCCACCGGCGGCGGCGAGGCGACGCGGATCAGCTTCGGGCAAGGCCGTTACGGCACGCCGGTCTGGTCGCCGCGCGGCGATCTCATCGCCTTCACCAAGCAGAACCAGGGTCGGTTCCACATCGGCGTGATGCGCACCGATGGCAGCGAGGAACGGCTGCTGACCGCCTCGCGGCTGGATGAGGGGCCGACATGGGCGCCGAACGGGCGGGTGATCATGTTCTCGCGCGAAACCCAGGGCGCGCAGGGCACCTCCTCGCTCTACACGGTGGATGTGGCTGGGCGCAAACTCACCCGCGTGCGCACCCCCGACGGGGCCTCGGATCCGAGCTGGGGGCCGCTGCAATGACACGCGGTGCCCGGAAAAATCTTCGTACGAAGATTTTTCGGCACCCCGGACCTGGGGCAGAGAGATTTTTCGTCCGAAAAATCTCTGCCGCTCCGCCGCATTTTCAAGTCCCGCAGCCTATGGTAGCCTGCGGGCAATCTTCGAGCAGGACAGCTTCATGACATATCTCTCCAAGGCCCTGATCATCGCCGCCGCCCTTGGCCTCGCGGCCTGTACCAATGGCGACCGCTTTGGCGGCGAGGCCGGCGCGGGCTACGGTGCCGGCGCCGGTGCCAATGGCGGCATCGTGCCCGGCAGCGCCAACGATCCCGCCTCGCCGGCCTATTTCAGCCAGACCGTCGGCGATCGGGTGTTCTTTGCCGTCGACCAGTCGACGCTGAGCCCCGAGGCGCGCGCCACGCTCGATGCGCAGGCGCAATGGCTGATGGCCAATAACGATTACCTCGCGGTGATCGAGGGGCATGCCGACGAACAGGGCACGCGGGAATACAACATCGCGCTGGGCGCCCGCCGCGCCAATGCGACGATGGAATACCTGATCTCCAAGGGCATCGCCGCGAACCGCCTGCGCTTCGTCAGCTACGGCAAGGAGCGCCCGGTCGAGATCTGCTCGGAAGAGGCCTGCTACGCCAAGAACCGGCGCGCGGTCACCGTGATCTCGATGGGTCTCGGGAGCTGACGCGCATGCGCCTCGCCGCCCTCGCGCTGAGCCTGAGTCTCGCCGCCGTCAGTGGCGCCGAGGCCCAGAGTACCGAGACGCTGGCCGATATCCGTCAGGACCTTTCGGTCCTGACGACGGAACTGCTGCGGCTCAAGCAGGAGCTCAACACCACCGGCCTGCGCGACGTGCAGGTCAGCGGCGGCACGCTCGACCGGGTCAATACCATCGAGGCCGAGCTTCAGCGCCTCACCGCCCGTGCCGAGGAATTGCAGCACCGCATCGACCGGGTCGTCAGCGACGGCAGCAACCGGATCGGCGATCTGAACTTCCGCCTCTGCGAGCTGGAGCCCTCCTGCGACATCGGCTCGCTGGGCGACACGCCGCTGCTGGGGGGCGAAAGCGCTTCGTCCGTGCCGGCGCCCGCGCCGAGCCCGGCCCCTGAAACGCTGCCCTCGGGCGGCGCGGAACTCGCCATCGGCGAACAGACAGACTACCGGCGGGCGCAGGAGGCGCTCGCCTCCGGTGACTTTCAAGGCGCCGCGAACCAGTTTGCGGCCTTCCGCGAGACCTTTCCCGGCAGCCCGCTAGAGCCTGCGGCGCTGGTCGGGGAGGGCCGCGCCCTGAGCGAGATGGGCAACACCCGCGAGGCCGCGCGGCGCTTTCTCGACGCCTATGCCAGCTATCCCGAAAGTGAGGCCGGCCCCGAGGCGCTCTGGCGTCTGGGCGCCTCGCTGGGCGCGCTCGGCAGCACCGACGAGGCCTGCGTCACGCTGGCCGAGGTTTCGGCGCGCTATCCCGGCAGCGACGCGGTGGCAGAGGCGCAAGCCGAGCGGAGCCGCCTCAACTGCCCGTGACGCCCAGCCTCGACCAGCGCTTTGCCGATGCCATGGGCGCGGCGCTGGGCCCCGATTTTCCAACCGATATCGCACTCGCCGTCTCGGGCGGCGGCGACAGCATGGCGATGCTGACGCTCGCGCATAACTGGACCCATACCTGGGGCGTGCGGCTCTGGGTGGTCACCGTGGATCACGGGCTGCGTCCCGAGGCCGCCAGTGAGGCCGCGCTGGTGCGCGAGACCTGCGAAGAGCTCGGCCATCCGCATGCGGTGCTGCACTGGCGCTGGGACGGGCAGGGCAATCTGATGGATGCCGCGCGGCGCGGGCGGCTCGACATGATCGGGCGCTGGCGCGGCGGGATCGGGCATGTGCTGCTGGCGCATACGCGCGACGACGTGGCCGAGACCTTCCTGATGCGGCTGGCGCGCGGCTCCGGCGTCGACGGTCTTTCCGCCATGGCGCCGATGCGACAGATCCACCAGCCCGCACCGCAGCGCGCGCTTGCGCCGGAGGAGGTTGTCGGCGCAAGACCGCCCGCAGGCGGCGATCCGCAGCGGTTCGAGATCGTCCGGCCCTGCCTCGACATGGGGCGGGAAGAGCTGCGCCATTACCTGCGCGTTCTCAACGGCCGCTGGGTGGAGGACCCCAGCAACGAGGATCCGCGCTACGACCGCGCCCGGATCCGCCGGCTGCTGGCAGAGCTTGCGCCCCATGGCCTCGATGCGGAGGGGCTGGCGGCTACGGCGGGCCGGATGGCGCGGGCGCGCGATACGCTGAAGGCGCGCGCGGCGGAGGCCTGGGCGCGCTGCGGGCGTCTTGACGTCACGACAGGTGAGATGGTCCTGACACGCGCCGGTTTCGAAACGCTCGACCGCGACACCCAGCTGCGGCTGCTTGCCGCGTCGCTGCAATTCATCGCCTCAGCGGAATATCGCCCGCGCGCCGCGCCGCTGGAGGCGCTGATCGACCGGCTGCTCTCTGGCGGGGCCGGCACTCTGCTGGGCTGCGAAGCGCGCACCGGGCGCGAGGAGATCCGCCTTTACCGGGAATATGCCGTCGTTGCCGAGCTGCGCGTGCCGGTGTCGCCGCAGGCGCTCTGGGACGGCAAGTGGCGGGTTTTCCACGAGGATCTCGCCGGCTTCGAGATCCGGGCCCTCGGCGAGGAGGGCTGGCGTCAGGCAGGTCGCGCGCGCGAACCCGGCCCGGCCCATGCGGTGGCGCGGGCGCTGCCCGCAATCTGGGACGGCGACCAGCTCCTCGCCTGTGACGCGCTGGGGCTCGGACCGGGGGGCACAACGGCGCTCTGGCCCATGGGACGGGAAGGGTTGGGTTTCCCATCCTTCCTTCTTTCGCATTGAACCGGCGCGTCCGATCCTTATGTTAGGACCATCGCGTCCGGGCCCGGGCGCGCGACGCATGTTTGGAGGCATTCCTTGGGCAACGCACGCAATATCGCCTTCTGGGTGGTCCTGTTCCTTCTGATCCTGGCGCTGTTCAACCTGTTCTCGGGTGGTGGCAGCACGCTGCAAAGCCGCGAAATCAGCTATTCCGATTTTGTGCAGGCGGTGGATGACCAGAACGTCAGTTCGGTCACGATAGACGGTGAACAGATCCGCTACCGCAGCAATGACGGCACCGATTACGTCACGGTCAAACCCGAGGACGCGCAGGTCACCGACATGCTGATCGACAAAGGCGTGGTCGTGCGCGCCGAGCAGCAGGAGCAATCGGGCTTTCAGGCCTTCCTGCTGAGCCTGCTGCCCTTCCTGCTGCTGATCGGCGTCTGGATCTACTTCATGAACCGGATGCAGGGCGGCGGCAAAGGCGGCGCAATGGGCTTTGGCAAATCCAAGGCCAAGCTGCTGACCGAAAAGCACGGGCGTGTGACCTTCGACGATGTCGCGGGCATCGACGAGGCCAAGGAAGAGCTGGAGGAGATCGTCGAATTCCTCCGCAACCCGCAGAAATTCTCCCGCCTCGGCGGCAAGATCCCCAAGGGGGCGCTGCTGGTGGGCCCTCCGGGCACCGGTAAGACGCTGCTCGCACGCGCCATCGCGGGCGAGGCCGGCGTGCCTTTCTTCACCATTTCGGGCTCCGATTTCGTCGAGATGTTCGTCGGTGTCGGCGCCAGCCGCGTGCGCGACATGTTCGAGCAGGCCAAGAAGAACGCCCCCTGTATCGTCTTCATCGACGAGATCGACGCCGTGGGCCGCAACCGTGGCTCGGGCTATGGCGGCGGCAATGACGAGCGCGAACAGACCCTCAACCAGCTTCTGGTCGAGATGGACGGGTTCGAGGCCAATGAAGGCGTGATCATCGTCGCGGCCACCAACCGCCGCGATGTGCTCGACCCGGCGCTGCTGCGCCCCGGCCGGTTCGACCGTCAGGTCACCGTGCCGAACCCCGATATCAAGGGTCGCGAAAAGATCCTCGGCGTGCATGCGCGCAAGACTCCTCTGGGCCCCGATGTCGACCTGCGCATCATCGCGCGCGGCACCCCCGGTTTCTCGGGCGCGGATCTCGCCAACCTGGTGAATGAGGCGGCGCTGATGGCCGCGCGTGTGGGCCGCCGCTTTGTCACGATGGAAGATTTCGAGAACGCCAAGGACAAGGTCATGATGGGCGCGGAACGCCGCTCCATGGTGCTGACCCCCGAGCAGAAGGAAAAGACCGCCTATCACGAGGCCGGCCACGCGGTGGTGGGGCTGACCCTTCCGCAATGCGATCCGGTCTACAAGGCGACGATCATTCCGCGCGGCGGGGCACTGGGTATGGTGGTCTCGCTGCCCGAGATCGACCGGCTGAACTGGCACAAATCCGAGTGTGAGGAAAAGCTTGCCATGACCATGGCCGGCAAGGCCGCCGAGATCATCAAATACGGCGAGCCCAACGTCTCGAACGGCCCGGCGGGCGACATCCAGCAGGCCAGCGCGCTGGCGCGCGCCATGGTGCTGCGCTGGGGCATGTCGGACAAGATCGGCAATATCGACTATTCCGAAGCGCATGAGGGCTATCAGGGCAACACCGCCGGCCTCTCGGTTTCGGCGCATACCAAAGAGCTGATCGAGGATGAGGTGCGCCGCTTCATCCAGGAAGCCTATGAGCGCGCCTACCAGATCCTGACCGAGCGTCAGGAAGACTGGGAGCGTCTGGCCAAGGGGCTGCTCGAATACGAGACCCTGACCGGCGAAGAGATCAAGCGCGTGATGCGCGGCGAGCCGCCGCATTCCGGCGACGACACCGATACGGAATCCGATGACGACACGCCGAGCGTCACCGCCATTCCCAAGACCAAGCCCAAGGCGAAACCCGCTGGTGAAGGCGGGCTGGAGCCTGAGCCCTCCGCATGAGCGGCACATCGCAGAACGACTGGGACCCCGGACTCTATGGCAGATTCCGGGGTCTTCGTTTGCGCCCCGCCATCGACCTGCTGCGCAGCGTCGGCCCGCTGCCCGAGGGCGAGGTGGTGGATCTGGGCTGCGGCAATGGCGCGGTCGGCCCGGCGCTGAAACAGCTCGGGCGCAGACTGACCGGGGTCGATCTGAGCCCCGCCATGCTGGAGGAGGCGCGCGCGACCGGCGCCTATGACGCTCTTGTCGAGGCGGATGTCGCCACCTGGCGCCCCGAGACGCCGCCGGCGCTGATCTTTTCCAATGCGACGCTGCAATGGCTGCGCGGTCACGAGACGCTGCTGCCGCAGCTCGTCCGGCTGCTGGCGCCCGGCGGCACGCTGGCGGTGCAGGTGCCGCATCAGAACAACGCGCCCTCGCACAGGCTCTGGCTGTCGCTGGCCGAGGAGTTCTTTCCCGGGCGCGTCGATCCCGGCAAGCTGCCCGGTGTGCTGCTGCCTGCCGAATATCACCGCATCCTGAGCCCGCTGGGGCAGGTCTCGCTCTGGGAGACGGAATATTACCAGGAGCTGGCGCCCGACGGCACCGGGCATCCGGTGCGGCGCTTTACCGATGCGACCTTCACCCGCCCGATCAAGGCGCCGCTCTCTGCCGAGGAACAGGCGCGGCTGGATATGGCTTATGAGGACGTGATCGGCAGCGCCTATCCGGTGCAGCCGAACGGGCATGTGCTCTTCCCGTTCCGGCGGATGTTCTTTACCGTCACGCGCTGAGGCGCGCCGCCCGGATTTTCCAGAGATCACCGCAATTTAATCGTTAATGCGCGCGATGCGGGTTGGCGCCGCGCGGCGCTTTGCGCAGAGTTCGCAGAACGATGAGGAGGTGCCGCCCATGCCCGCGCTGAAACCCACCGATTTTCACGCCACGATCCGCTGGCTGGGCCGCGTGCCCGAGGCCGGAAAGGGGCTGCGTTCGGAGGCGGTCGAGCGGCTGGAACTGGGCTTTGAGGGGCCCGTTGGCGAGCGGCATTCGGGCCTCACCCGCGCCTCGTGCAGCCGCGTGCTCAAGCAGCATCCGCGCGGCACCACGATCCGCAACAGCCGGCAGATCTCGATGATGTCGGTCGAGGAGATCGCCGCCATCGCCGAACGCATGGGGCTGGCCACGCTGGAGCCGGAATGGCTGGGCGCCACGGTGGTGGTCGAGGGGCTGCCGGATCTCTCGCATATCCCGCCCTCCTCGCGCTTGCAGGGGCCGGACGGGGTGACGCTGGCGGTGGATATGGAAAACCGCCCCTGCGTGCTGCCCGGGCGCGAGATCGAGCAGGAGCATGCGGGCATCGGGGCGCGGTTCAAGCCGGCGGCGGCGGGCCGGCGCGGGGTGGTGGCCTGGGTCGAGCGCCCCGGCGCGCTGCATCTGGGCGACGCGCTGCGCCTGCACATCCCCGACCAGCCGGTCTGGGCGCATATCGAGGCGGTGCTGCGTTAGCTCAGCCCGTCCTCGTCGAGCAGATGCCGGCCCTGCCGGTCCTCAACCTCGATCACCCAGAGATCCGGGTCGAAACCGCGCTGTTTGGCAACCGAGGCATCGACCTCGCGCTCGTCTCCGGCGGCGAGCTCGGTCCATTTCCGTTCGCCCGACATCAGGTCGAAACCGCGCGTGAAGGCGCGGGCCTTGCCGTCGAGCGTGGCGAGTTTCACCAGCACCGCGCCGGCGGTGTCGTCGCCATGGGCGGTCACATAGGCGGGGATGTTCTGGAAAGACAGCCGCGCCAGATAGGCATCGACCCAGAACCGCGTGGTCAGCCGGGCCATGGGCTCAGTTGCCGTCCTTGAAATCGAGCCCCATCTCGGAATAGCGCTCGGCCTCTTCGAGCCAGTTCTCGCGGACCTTTACCTGAAGGAAGAGATGCACCTTGCGACCGAGGAATTCCTCGATCTCGGCGCGGGCCGCCTGGCTCACCGCCTTGATGGTCTCGCCCTTCTTGCCCAGCACGATGCCCTTGTGGCCGTCGCGGGCGACATAGATCATCTGGTCGATCCGGGCCGAGCCGTCCTTGCGCTCTTCCCAGTTCTCGGTCTCGACGGTGAGCTGATAGGGCAGCTCCTGATGCAGCCGCAGGGTCAGCTTTTCGCGTGTCATCTCGGCGGCGATCATCCGCATGGGCAGATCGGCGATCTGGTCCTCGGGATAGAGCCAGGGGCCTTCGGGAAGCTCTTCGGCCAGCCATTTGCGCAGCGCCTCGACCCCGTGGCCGCGCTCGGCCGAAATCATGAAGGTCTGGGCAAAGGCGTAGCGGTCGTTGAGCTCCTTGGTCAGCGCCAGCAGCGCCGGGGCCTCGACCCGGTCGATCTTGTTGATCGCCAGCGCCACCTTGCGGCCCTTGGGCAGATCGGCGAGCCCTTCCAGAATGCGCTCCACGCCTTCCGTCACGCCGCGATGCGCCTCGACCAGCAGCACGATGATATCGGCATCCGCCGCGCCCCCCCAGGCCGCCGCCACCATGGCGCGGTCGAGCCGGCGGCGCGGTTTGAAGAGGCCGGGCGTGTCGACAAAGACCAGCTGGCTCTCGCCCTCCATCGCCACGCCGCGAATGCGGGTGCGGGTGGTCTGCACCTTGTGGGTGACGATGCTCACCTTGGCCCCCACCATGCGGTTGGTGAGGGTGGATTTGCCCGCGTTGGGCTCTCCGATCAGGGCGACGAATCCGGCGCGTGTGGTCATTTGCGTTTCCCGCTGCGGTGATCCGAGCGCTTTACCCCATTGCGCCCCTCCGGACCAGAGGGCATGCGTCCGCTGCGGATCAGCGTGTAGATGCCGCTGCAAACGATCAGCGCACCGCCCGCCAGCGTCCAGAGATCCGGGCGCTCGCCGAAGAACAGGAAGGCAAAGACCAGCGCCACCAGCAGCCGCGAATAGCGGAACGGCGCCACCACCGAGACCTCGCCGGTGCGCATGGCGCGGGTGAGCGCGGTATAGGCGGTGACCCCGACAGCCCCGGTCAGCAGCAGCCGCCCCAGCTCGGTGCCCGCGGGCAGGCGTGGCGGTGCCGGGTCGAAGGGCAGCATGACCAGCCCCGCGACGATGATCACCGCAAAGCCCAGCACGCCGAGCTGATTTGTGGATACGGCGGGCGGGCTGGCGCGGGTGTAGAGATCGCGCATGGCAAAGCCGATCATCCCCGCCACCGCCAGCAGCGCGTCGGCGCGGAACGCCTCGGGCGTGGGGCGCAGGATCATCAGCACGCCGAGAAAGCCCACCGCCATGGCGATCCAGCGCCGCGCGCCCACATGTTCTTGCAGGATGAGGGCCGCGCCCGCCGTCACCACAAGCGGCGCCGCCTGAAGGATCGAGGAGGTGACCGAAAGCGGCGTGTAGGCCAGCGACAGGGCAAAGAACAGCCGCCCGACGATCTCGAACCCGGTGCGGATCAGCAGCGGGCGGCGCAGAATCGCCGGGTGCAGCACCGGCTCGCGCGCGAAAAGCGTCATGCAGACATAGAGACAGGTGCCGGTGAGGCCGAAGATCAGCGTCGCCTCGCCGGGGGGCAGGCCCGGAGCGACGGATTTGAACAGCGCGTCCTCGACGGCAAAGAGCGTCATGGCGACGACCATGAACAGGGCACCCAGCGCGTTGCTGCCGGAGGCCGCGCTGCGGTCAGTCACCCTTGCCCACCTTGTCGAGCAGTGCCGCCGCGGCCTGCTGCTCGGCCTTGCGCTTGGAGCCGGCGGTGGCCTGTGCCGTTGCGCCGTTGTCCAGCCGCGCTTCGATGGTGAAGACCGGGGCGTGATCCGGGCCGGAGCGCCCGGTTTCGACATAGGCGGGCGGCGCCATGCCGCGCGCCTGCGCCCATTCCTGAAGCGAGGTCTTGGCGTCGCGCGCATCGGCCTCGACCTGCGCAACCCGATCGCCCCAGAGCCGCAGGATCATCTCCTTGGCCGCGTCGAACCCGGCATCGAGATAGACTGCGGCGATCACCGCCTCCATCGCGTCGCCGAGCAGCGCCATCTTGCGCCGCCCGCCCGACATCATCTCGGACCGCCCGAGTTTCAGCGCCGCGCCCAGATCGACCTCGCGCGCCACTTCGGCGCAGGCCTCCTTGCGCACCAGCGCGTTGTAGCGCGGCGCGAGCTGGCCTTCGGAGGCCTTGCGGTCACCGGCCAGCAGCGCCTCGGCCATCACCAGCCCGAGCACCCGGTCGCCGAGGAATTCCAGCCGCTGGTTGTCCTCGCGCCCGGGCCCGGACATCGAGGAATGCGTCAGCGCCCGGCGCAGCAGGTCTGGCCGCTCGAAACGCAGGCCGAGACGCGCCTCGAGCGCTTCTATCTCGGCAGAGCGCTTCATTGCAGCTTGTGGAAGAAACGGTCGGCGCGCCAGGTCCAGAAGAACAGCATGGAGCGTCCGGCGGAGGAGAAGACCACGCGGTTCGCGCGGCCGATGAGGTTTTCGAAGGGCACGAAGCCGACGCCGCCGGCGGCATTGGGCACGCGGCTGTCGGACGAGTTGTCGCGGTTGTCGCCCATCATGAAATAGTTGCCGGCAGGCACGGTATAGACGCGGGTGTTGTCCGAGCCCTGCATCGCGATGTTCAGGATGTCATGGGTCTTGCCGTTCGGCAGCGTCTCGGTCCAGCGCGACTTTTCGCAGACGCCGCCAGTGCCCACGGGGCCGTTTTCGCAGCGCGGGCGCAGCTGTTGCGGGCCCTGCGGCTCGGCGACCTCGGTGAAGGTGCCGTTGCGCTCGACCTCGACCGGCTCGTCATTGATGTAGAGCAGCCCGTTCTTCACCTGAATGCGGTCGCCCGGCAGGCCGATCAGCCGCTTGATGAAATCGCGGCCCGTGACCGGGTGGCGGAACACGACGATATCGCCGCGCTCGGGCTCGGAGCCGAACAGGCGCTCGTTGTCACCGCCGAGCCAGCCGCAGACATCCTTTGCGTCGATGTCGATGCCGATGGCGGGCAGGCGGATCGAGGGGCAGGAGGCGTAGGAATAGCCGTAGCTCATCTTGTTGACGAAGAGGAAATCGCCGATGAGCAGCGTGTCCTTCATCGAGCCCGAGGGGATCCAGAACGGCTGGAAGAACAGGGTCCGGAACACGCCCGCGATCAGCAGCGCATAGACCACCGTCTTGACGGTTTCCAGAAACCCGCCCGCCTCTTTCTCTTTCGCCATAAGACTTGCCTTTCGCTCCCTTTGCCCCAGGCTTCATGGGCGGGCGGTCGGAGACTGTCAAGCCGGCGGCCCGGCACCGATGCTGCCTGTCCCGGCATTGTGAGGCCGCTGTCTGGCGATAACCGCCCCCGCGCGTTGCGATATGCGGCGGGCTTTGTCATACCTTGGGAAACGCAGAACGGAACCAAAGGACGAGATGCGTGACGGATCAGCACGAGAGTAAGCCAACCGACCTTTTCATCATCGGCGGCGGCATCAACGGCTGCGGCATCGCCCGCGACGCGGCGGGCCGGGGCCTGTCGGTGAGCCTGGCCGAAATGGGGGATCTGGCCTCGGCCACCTCCTCGGCCTCGACGAAGCTCTTTCATGGCGGGCTGCGCTATCTGGAGTATTTCGAATTCCGGCTGGTGCATGAGGCGCTGGCCGAGCGCGAGGTGCTGCTGCGCGCCATGCCGCATATCAGCTGGCCGATGCGCTTCGTGCTGCCCTATCACCCCTCGATGCGGTTCGAGAGCGAGACGCCCACCTCGAAAATCCTGACGCTGGTCATGCCCTGGATGAAGGGCCGCCGCCCGGCCTGGCTGATCCGGCTGGGGCTCTTCATGTACGACCATCTGGATTTCGGCCGGCGCAAGCTGCTGCCCGGCACCAGCGCGCTCAGCCTGCGCGGCACGCCCGAGGGCGAACCGCTCGATGACCGGTTCGAGAAGGCCTATGAATATTCCGATTGCTGGGTGCAGGATTCCAGGCTGGTGGTGCTGAACGCCCGCGACGCCGAGGCGCGCGGCGCAAAGATCATGACCCGGACCAAGGCGTTGTCGGCCAAGCGCGAGGGCGATCTCTGGCGGGTCGAGGTGGAGAACACCGAGACCGGCGAGCGCTCGGTGCATTTCGCCCGGATGCTGGTCAATGCCGGTGGGCCCTGGGTGGGCGAGATCATCCAGACCACCGTGCATCTGAACGTGCGCGAGGGCGTGCGGCTGGTGCGCGGCAGCCATATCGTGACGCGCAAGCTCTACGATCACGACAAGTGCTATTTCTTCCAGGGCACCGACGGGCGGATCATCTTTGCGATTCCCTATGAGGAGGACTTCACCCTCATCGGCACCACCGATGCCGAGCATCACGACCCCGATGCGCGCCCGGTCTGCACCCCCGAAGAGCAGCAATATCTGATCGACTTCGCCAACCGCTATTTCAAGCGCGATATCAGCGCCGAGGATGTGGTCTGGACCTATTCCGGCGTGCGCCCGCTCTATGACGACGGTGCCTCCAGCGCCACGGCGGCGACGCGCGATTATACGCTGAAGGTCGAGGGGGGCGGCGCGCCGTTGCTCAATGTCTTCGGCGGCAAGATCACCACCTACCGCCGGCTGGCGGAAAGCGCGCTGGACAAGATCGCCGAGCAGCTCGGCGACGTGCCGGATGCCTGGACGGCGGGTGTGCCGCTGCCGGGCGGCGATTTCCCGGTGAATGGCGGGCCGCGCCTCGTGGTCAGCCTGCGCTCGGCCTATCCGTTCCTCAACGAGCACTGGGCGCGCCGTCTGGTACGCACCTACGGCACCGAGACGCGCGCGCTCTTGGGCGATGCGGAGAGTGCCGAGGCACTGGGGCGCGATTTCGGCGCCACGCTGACCGCCGCCGAGGTCGACTGGCTGATGGACCGCGAATACGCCCGCAGCGCCGAGGATGTGCTCTGGCGCCGTACCAAGCTGGGGCTGCATTTCTCGGAACCGCAGGTCGCCGCGCTGCAAAGCTACATGCAGGCGCGTGGTGCCGGAAAAACCGTCGACAGCAGCGTCTGAGGCGCGGGAGGCGCCTGTCCGCGCGCCGGTGTGACAAAGCGGGCGGTCCCCCGTGACGCGATCGCGGGGGCGCAGGACCAATGGGAGGACCGCGATGAGCCATATTCTTGCAATCGACCAGGGCACGACGTCCAGCCGGGCGATCCTGTTCGACGAGGCGCTGAAGATCGTCGCGGTCTCGCAGGAGGAATTCACGCAGCATTACCCCGAGTCGGGCTGGGTCGAACACGAGTGTTCGGATCTCTGGACCACCACCGCCGCCACCTGCCGCGGGGTGATGGAAAAGGCCGGCGTGCGGGCGACCGATATCGCTGGGATCGGCATCACCAACCAGCGCGAGACGACGCTGGTCTGGGACCGCAAGACCGGCAAACCGATCCACAATGCCATCGTCTGGCAGGACCGGCGGACCTCGGCCTTCTGCCACGAGCTGAAGGATGCCGGGCACGAGCCCACGGTGACGGAAAAGACCGGGCTGCTGCTCGATCCCTATTTCTCCGCCACCAAGGTGGCGTGGATCCTCGACCATGTGGAGGGTGCCCGCGCCCGCGCCGAGGCCGGCGAGCTTGCCTTTGGTACCGTCGATAGCTGGCTGATCTGGAACCTCACCGAAGGCCACACCCATGTGACCGACGCCACCAACGCGGCGCGGACGATGCTCTACGATATCCGCAAGGGGCGCTGGTCCTCGACCATGTGCGAGATGCTGGGTATCCCGATGTCGATGCTGCCCGAGGTCAAGGATTGCGCCGCCGATTTCGGCATGGCACGGGCGGATCTTTTCGGCGCCGAGATCCCGATCCTGGGCGTTGCCGGCGACCAGCAGGCGGCGACCATCGGGCAGGCCTGTTTCAGCCCCGGCATGCTGAAATCCACATACGGCACGGGCTGTTTCGCGCTGCTCAACACCGGCGAGGAGCTGGTGACCTCGCAGAACCGGCTGCTCTCGACCATCGCCTACCAGCTCGACGGCAAGCGCACCTATGCGCTCGAAGGCTCGATCTTCATCGCCGGCGCGGTGGTGCAATGGCTGCGCGACGGGCTGCGCATCATCCGCGATGCCAAGGAGACGCAGGCGCTGGCCGAGGCGGCGGATGCCTCGCAGGGGCTGGTGTTGGTGCCGGCCTTCACCGGGCTCGGCGCGCCCTACTGGAACGCCGAATGCCGGGGCGCGGTCTTTGGCCTCACGCGCAACAGCGGGCCGCAGGAATTCGCCCGCGCGGCGCTGGAGAGCGTCGGCTATCAGACCCGCGACCTGCTGGAGGCGATGCATGCGGACTGGTCCGGCGCCGGCGAGGCGGCGCTGCGTGTCGATGGCGGCATGAGCGCCAGCGACTGGGCGATGCAGTTCCTTGCCGATATCACCGGTGCGCCGGTGGATCGGCCGCAGGTGCTGGAGACCACGGCGATGGGCGCGGCCTGGCTCGCCGGGCAGCGCGCGGGGATCTATCCCGACATGGCGGGGTTTGCCGAGACCTGGGCGCTGGAACGTCAGTTCGATCCGGCGATGGAGGATGCGGCGCGCGAGGAGAAATACGCCGCCTGGAAACGCGCGGTGGCGGCGGCGCAGGCGTTCTGACGGTGGGCGGTGGGCAAGATTGCCCACCCTACGCCATGCGCGCCAGGGCGGATTAGCCGAAGAAGGCCCGCCGCAGCAGGTTCAGCGCCGCGACAAGCAGCACCCAGAGCGTGATCTTGCGAAACGCTTCCTGGTCGATGCGGTCATGCGCCCGCATGCCCAGCCACATGCCCGCCAGCGCCGGGATCAGCAGCAGCGCGGAAAACCGCACCGTTTCGGCGTTCAATACGCCCGAAACCGTGTGTGCCCCGGCCAGCGCCACGGCGCCGAGCCCGTAGGCCACGCCCTGCACGCGGATCTGCTCGCGCTTCTCGGTGTCGATGGCGGTGAGATAGGCCACCATCGGCGGCCCCCAGACGCCGGACATGCCGCCGATGAACCCGGCGACGGAGGCCACGAGCGCCTCCAGCGCCGTATTCGCGCCGCCGCGCAGATGCGGGCGCCAGCCGGCAAGCTGCATCACGCAGAACAGCGCCACCGGCCCGCCGATCATCGCCAGCAGCACCGGCACGGGCATCACCCGCACGAGCTGCGAAGACAGCAGTAGAAAGACCAGCGCCACGCCCATGAACACCCGGAACCGCCGGATCGAGTCCAGCGCCGGGCGCAGCCCCTGGCGCAGCGCCTGGATCGCGTTGGTGAAGAGCGTCGGCAGGATCAGCCCGGCCAGCGCGAGCTCGGGCGGCAGGAAGCTGCCCAGCCCCGAAATCAGGATCATCGGCATCGCGAAACCGACCATTCCCTTGACCAGCCCGGCCAGCGTGGCGATGCAGAAAGCGATGACCAGACCGCCGGGCGACACGAGGGAGAAAATCACGTCCATGTTACGGGCATAACACGGGTTTTTGCCCTGCGCAGCAGCATTTGATCGCGTAACAATAGAACCTATGTATGCCTTTCTGTGTATTTTTGTTGCGCTGCACCTGCAAAATAGATATCCCCCACACGACCCAGGAGAAGGAAGTGATTCATGGCACATGACGGACAAGACGTAAGCCTTGGCGAAAGCCTCCTGCTCGACGATCTGCTGGCGCTGACCAAATCGGCCATCGCCCCGGCGGAGGCGGTGTTCGAAGCGGCGCGGCAATCGGTGCGCGCCATGGTCGAGGAGGACGGCCGCGTCTCCGGCACGCTGATCGAGGCGCACCAGTTCGCCGCGCATGGGCTGGCCTGGCTGGCCACCTATGTCGAGTCGCTGCGCCAGATGCAGTACTGGGCCGACAAGCTGACCGGAGAGGGCACGTTCGGCGAGGTCGAGCAGCTCATTCACCAGATCGCATTCGGCGAATATCTCAGCCAGATCGCCGGCGGCATCCAGATGAACCAGGGCGAGATGGTGCGTCTGGGCGATCTCGGCCTCGGCACCGACGTGCTGACCGCCTTCCGCACACCCGAGGTCGAGATTCTGATGGCACGCGGCAACGGTCAGGCCGCCCGCACCCGTCTGGTCGAGCTGATGCAGGAGCGCGCCGCCGAGATCACCGTCGGCAAGACCGGGCTCGACGACGAGCTCGAGATGATCCGTGAGCAGTTCCGCCGCTATGCGGTCGACAAGGTCGAGCCCTTTGCCCATGAGTGGCACCTTAAGGACGAGCTGATCCCGATGGAGGTGATCGAGGATCTCTCCGAGATGGGCGTCTTCGGCCTGACCATCCCCGAGGAATATGGCGGGTTCGGCCTGTCGAAAGCCTCCATGTGCGTGGTCTCCGAAGAGCTGTCGCGCGGCTATATCGGCGTGGGCTCGCTGGGCACGCGCTCGGAGATCGCCGCCGAGTTGATCCTCGCGGGTGGCACCGAGGAACAGAAGGAAAAATGGCTGCCGGCGCTGGCCAGCGGGGAAAAGCTGCCCACGGCGGTCTTTACCGAGCCCAATACCGGCTCCGATCTCGGGTCGCTGCGCACCCGCGCGGTCAAGGGCGAGGATGGCGATTACACGGTGACCGGCAACAAGACCTGGATCACCCATGCCGCGCGCACCCATGTGATGACGCTGCTGGCGCGCACCGACCCGGGCACGTCGGATTACAAGGGCCTGTCGATGTTCCTGGCGGAAAAGACCCCGGGCACCGATGACGACCCCTTCCCGACCGAGGGCATGACCGGTGGCGAGATCGAGGTGCTGGGCTATCGCGGGATGAAGGAATACGAGCTCGGGTTCGACGGCTTCAAGGTCAAGGGCGAGAACCTGCTGGGCGGCGAAGAGGGCAAAGGCTTCAAGCAGCTCATGGCGACCTTTGAAAGCGCCCGGATCCAGACGGCGGCGCGGGCGATCGGCGTGGCGCAGGCGGCGCTCGATGTGGGGATGCGTTATGCGGAGGATCGCAAGCAGTTCGGCAAATCGCTGATCGCCTTCCCGCGCGTCTCGGGCAAGCTGGCGATGATGGCGGTGGAGATCATGATCGCCCGCCAGCTCACCTATTTCTCGGCGCGCGAGAAGGACGAGGGCATCCGGTGCGACCTCGAGGCGGGCATGGCCAAGCTGCTGGGCGCCCGCGTGGCCTGGGCCAATGCGGACAATGCCTTGCAGATCCATGGCGGCAACGGCTTTGCGCTGGAATACACGGTGAGCCGCATCCTCTGCGATGCCCGTATCCTGAATATCTTCGAAGGGGCTGCCGAGATCCAGGCACAGGTGATCGCGCGGCGCCTGCTCGGCTGAGCAGGTCAGATCGCCGTCGGTGAGGCCGGGGCCCAAGAATTTTCGTACGAAAATTCTTGGGTTCGCCCGGCGGTTCGGCGCAGGCCCATCCAGATATGTGAAAGCGGCAATCCTGCTTTCACTCTTGTGTATGACTTCGATCATTGCCGCGCTGCCGCATACATGGTTTCTGTATATCGAATTCCAATTTTTGAATGGAGGGAGCCATGAGCTACAAGGAAACGCTGTCCGGTCTCAAACCGCAGGTCAAAAGCTTCAACGGCGCCATCGGCGACACCGCTCAGGGCTTTGGCATGATCGCCAAGAGCCTGCATGGCGACGGCGCGCTGAGCCACAAGCAGAAAGAGCTGGTCGCGCTGGGCATTGCCGTGGCGATCCGCTGCGAGCCCTGCATCCTGTTCCACACCGAAGCGCTGATCCGCCTGGGCGCCACCCGCGAGGAAATCGCCGAGACGCTGGCGGTCAGTGTCGAAATGGGCGGCGGACCGGGCGTGATGTACGGCTCCAAGGCACTCGCCGCGTTTGACGAGCTGTCGGCGGCCTGAGCGTTCGCGAAAAAAGCAAAACGGCGGTGCCTGCGAGGCGCCGCCGTTTTTTCTTGCGTTGCGTATCGTGCGGGGGCGTCAGCCGCGCAGCGTGCCGCCGGTGGCTTTCCGCACCTTCTCGACGATCTTGCCGGCCACCGCCTCGATGTCCTTTTCGGTGAGCGTCGCGTCGCTGGGTTGCAGGCGCACGGTGATGGCCAGCGATTTGCGGCCCTCGCCGAGGCTGCCGCCGACGAATTCGTCGAAGACCCGCACCTCTGAAATCAGCGTCTTGTCGGCGCCGGCCGCGGCGTTGACCAGATCCAGAGCCGCCACATCGGCATCGACCACGAAGGCGAAATCGCGCTCGACCGCCTGAAGATCGTTCAGCACCAGCGCCGGACGGCCGGCGCCCGATTTGCGCGGCAGCGGGATCTCTTCCGGCCAGAGGGTAAAGCCCACCGCCGGCCCCTTGACGCCCATCTCGTGCAGCACCTTGGGATGGATCTCGCCGAAGATGCCCAGCACCTTCTTGGGGCCGAGGCAGAGCTTGCCGTGACGGCCCGGATGCCACCATTCGCGGGCGCCGCGCAGGATCTGCATTTTTGCCGGCGCGCCCATCGCCGCAAGCACCGCCTCGGCATCGGCCTTGGCGTCGTAGAGATCGACGGGGCGGGCGGCGCCATGCACATCCTTCGGTCCGGTGCGCCCGACCAGCAGGCCGGTCACCAGCATGTGCTGCTCGCCCGGTTCGCCGCCGTGGAAGGCCGCGCCGACCTCGAACAGCGCGACATCGGCAAAGCCGCGCGCCTGGTTGCGCGCCGCCGCCTGCAACAGGCCGGGCAGCAGCGCGGGGCGCATATGGCTCATCTCCGAGCTGATCGGGTTGGCCAGCATCGTCGCATCGCTGCCGCCGCCGAAGAGCTCCGCCGAAGCCTTGTCGATGAAGCTGTAGGTGACGCATTCGTTATAGCCGAGCTCCGCCACGGTGCGCCGCGCGATCTGCTCGCGCTTTTGCATCGGCGACAGGATCGGCGCCGGCACGCCGCTCTGC
Organism: Salipiger abyssi; assembly: GCF_001975705.1. NCBI lineage: Bacteria > Pseudomonadati > Pseudomonadota > Alphaproteobacteria > Rhodobacterales > Roseobacteraceae > Salipiger > Salipiger abyssi. Next base: position 1,108,899 of record NZ_CP015093.1, on the reverse strand, counting down.
GGGCGCGGCATCGGCTTGCCCTGAAGCTTGGTGAGCGAGGCGACGCGGGCGACCTCTTCCACCAGATCGGCCTCGCCCATCACGTCGGGGCGCCACGAGGGCACCTGCGCCATGTCGCCGTCGAGCGTGAAACCGAGCGCGGTCAGCGTCGCGCGCTGCTCGTCGGCCGGGATCTCCATGCCCACCAGCGAGACCACGCGGTCGGTGTCGAGCCTGTAGGCGCGCGTCGTGTCCGGGGTCTTGCCGGCAATCACCACCTCGGAGGCCTCGCCGCCGGCGATATCGAGGATCATCTGCGTCGCCGCCTCGATGCCGGGCGCCGCCGATTCCGGGTCGATGCCGCGCTCGAAACGGTAGCGCGCGTCGGAATTGATCTTGAGCGCGCGACCGGTATAGGCGGTGCGGATCGGATCGAACCAGGCGGCCTCGAGGAACACGTTCACCGTCTCGTCGCTGACGCCGGTGGGCTCGCCGCCCATCACGCCGCCAAGGCTTTCCGGCCCGGTCTCATCGGAGATCAGTATCATCCCCGGCTGCATCGTATAGGTGCGCTCGTCGAGCGCCTCCAGCGTCTCGCCGCCCGCCGCCGCATGCACGCGCAGCCCGCCCGACATCTTGTCGGCGTCGAAGACGTGCAGCGGGCGGTTGCGGTCGAAGGTGAAGAAGTTGGTCACGTCGACCAGGAAGGAGATCGGGCGCAGGCCGATGGCCTTCAGCCGGTCCTGAAGCCATTGCGGCGAGGGGCCGTTCTTCACGCCCCTGATGAGCCGCCCGTAGAAGACCGGGCAGCCCTCGCTGGCGCTCTCGTCGATGCTCACCGAAACCGGGCAGGGGAAGGCGCCGGGCACGCTCACCTCGGGGATCGGCTTCAGCGTGCCGAGCCCGCGCGCCGCCAGATCGCGGGCGATGCCATGCACCCCCAGCGCGTCGGGGCGGTTGGGGGTGATGGCGATCTCGATCACCGGATCGACCTTGGCGGGATCGTTCTTCGCCAGCCAGTCGGTGAATTTTTCGCCGACCTCGCCGGTCTCCAGCTCGATGATGCCGTTATGCTCGTCCGAGAGCTCCATCTCGCGCTCCGAGCACATCATGCCAAAGCTCTCGATGCCGCGGATCTTGCCGACCTGGATCGTGGTGTCGATGCCGGGCACATAGGTGCCGGGCTTGGCCACCACCACGGTGATGCCCTCGCGCGCATTGGGGGCGCCGCAGATGATCTGGCTCTCGCCCTCGTCGGTCATCACGGTGCAGACCCTGAGCTTGTCCGCGTCCGGGTGCTTTTCGGCTTTCAGCACCTTGCCGATGGTAAAGGCCGCCAGACGGTCGGCGGGGTTCTCGACCCCTTCCACTTCCAGTCCGAGATCGGTCAGCGCCTCGGTGATCTCATCGACCGAGGCGGTGGTGTCGAGGTGGTCTTTCAGCCAGGAAAGCGTGAATTTCATCGCAGGGGCGCCCGGGTTGGTTTCCGTGTCGCGTGGCTCTTACCGGATCGCGGCGGAAGGGGAAAGGGGCGCGCGCCCGGGCGGCGGCGCGAAAACCCCGTCCCGCGTCGGATTGGGCGGTTTGCCATCGCGGAAAATAGCCTTACTCTCGCCCCAGGACGGCCCTCCGGGGCAAGCGCGGACCGCAGCCGAGGGTTTCAGACCTGATGACCACCAATCCGGATCTCGACAGCCTGCTTGCGCAAAGCCGGCGCCGCACCCGGCTGGGGCTCTGGCGGCGCAACGCGTCGGACTGGCTGCTGTTCCTCGCCGGCGCCGGGCTGATCCTCTGGGGCATCGTCGCCGGCGCGCAGGCGATGCGCTACAACTGGCAATGGTATCGCGTGCCGCGCTATTTCTGGCGCGAGATCGACGGCGAGCTGATCTGGGGCCCGCTGATGCGCGGCCTCTTCGTGACGCTGGAGATCACCCTCTGGGGCGCGCTGCTGGCCTTTGCCATCGGCCTCGCCGTGGCGCTTTTGCGGCTCTCGCGCTCTTACGCCGGGCACGCGCTGGCCACCGCCTATCTCGAGATCATCCGCAACACGCCGCTGCTGGTGCAGATGTATCTCTTCTATTTCGTGCTCTCGCCCATCCTCGGGATCGAGCGCTTCTGGACCGGGGTGCTCTGCCTTGCGGTGTTCGAGGCCTCGTTCATCTCCGAGATCCTGCGCAGCGGCATCCTGTCGGTGCCGCGCAGCCAGTGGGAGGCGGCGGCCTCGCTGGGGATGCGCCCCTATGCCACCTATCGTAAGGTGGTGCTGCCGCAGGCGGTGCCGCTGATGCTGCCGCCGCTGACCTCGTCGCTGGTGAACCTGACGAAAAGCTCGGCCATCGTCTCGACCATCGCTGTATTCGACTTGACGAACGAGGGCCGCACCGTCATCGCCGATACCTTCATGACCTTCGAGATCTGGCTGACCGTCGCGGCGATCTATCTCGTGCTGACGATCGGCCTGTCTTCCGTCGCCGCCTGGCTGGAACGCCGGGCGCGCCGTTTCGCAGACCAGAATTGACTCGTTTCAAAGGGGAGCAACCCAGATGAGATTTTTCCGAACCCTCGCCCTGGCCGCCACCACCGCGCTTGCGCTGGGAAGTGGCGCCGTCGCGCAGGACACCCAGTCGGCGCTGTCGCAGGACAGCGTGATCGAGCAGATCAAGCGCGCCGGTGTGCTCAAGGTCGGCATGTCCACCTTTGTGCCCTGGGCGATGCGCAACACCGATGGCGAGCTGATCGGCTTCGAGATCGACGTGGCCACGAAACTGGCCGAGGATATGGGCGTCGAGGTGGAATTCGTACCCACCGCCTGGGACGGCATCATTCCCGCGCTGATCGCGGGCAAGTTCGATGTGATCATCGGCGGCATGTCGATCACGCCGCAGCGCAACCTGACGGTCAATTTCACCCAGCCTTACGCGCGCAGCTCGCTGGGCGTCATGGCGCATATCGGTGAAAGCGAGGATATCGCCTGGCCCGAGGGCTACAATTCCACCGATGTGACCTTTGCCTGCCGGCGCGGCGGCTCGCCCTGCGAATACCTGAAGGAGACCTTCCCCAAGGCGACCCTGCGCCAGTTCGACGACCAGAACCAGGTGATCCAGGAGGTGCTGAACGGCAACGCCAACGCCATGGTCTCGTCGCAGCCGCTGCCGAGTTTCATCATCTACGACAACCCCGAGGTGGTCTTTGCGCCCACCGACGAGCTGATCGAGGCCTCTTCGGAGGGTTTTGCCGTGCGCAAGGGGGATCCTGACGCGCTGAACTTCTTCAACAACTGGATCCTCGTGCGCACGCAGGACGGCTGGCTGAAGGAGCGTCACGATTACTGGTTCGGCGGCCGCCCCTGGGCGGACCAGGTGCCGGAATAAGGCAGTCGGGGCGGCCCCTGCGCCGCCCCACCTTGGCATGTATCCCGATCCCGACCGAAAACGCCGTTTCGGCCTGACCGATCTGATCCTGATCGCGGGCGTGCTGGGCGCGGTGGCCTATCTCTGGCACCGCGTCTCGGACGTTCTGGCCTATAAATGGAGCTGGTCCTACCTGCCGCGCGCGCTGTTCCGGCCGGGCGAGAGTGGCTGGTGGGAGCCCAACCTGCTGCTCGAAGGCTTCCTGACGACGATCCGGCTGTCGCTTTGGGCGATGCTGCTGGCCAGCCTGCTCGGTCTGGCGCTGGGCATCATGGCGAGCCGCAGGCGGCTGCTGCCCCGGCTGACCACCACCGCCTATGTCGGTCTGATCCGCAATGTGCCGCCGCTGGTCTTTGTCTTCGTGTTCTATTTCTTCGTCTCGTCGCAGGTCATTCCGGCGCTGGGCGTGGATGTCTGGGCGCGCAATCTGGGCCCCGGCGCCGAGCGGGTGGTCGCGCTTTTCGCCGGGCCGCCCAACCTGCTCGAGAACTTCCTCGCCGGCGTGCTGAGCCTCGCGATGTTCGAGGCGGCCTATATCGCGGTGATCGTGCGCGCTGGCATCGAGGCGGTGCCCGAGACGCAGGTCGAGGCGGCGCGCAGCCTCGGTCTGTCGTCCTGGCAGGCGTTCCGCCTGGTGGTGTTCCCGCAGGCATTGCGCAAGGTGACGCCGCCGCTGGCCAACCAGTTCATCATGCTGGTCAAGGACAGCTCCATCGTGTCGCTGATCTCGGTGCAGGAGCTGACCTTTGCGGGCACCGAAATCGCCGTCTCCTCGCAGCGCCGGTTCGAGACCTATATCGTCGTCGCGGCGCTCTATTTCATTCTCTGCTACGGGCTGTCGCGCTGGTTCGCGCGGCTGGAGCGGCGGCAGGCGCTTGGTCAGGGCTGAGCTTCTGCCATGCGCTGCGCCGCTGGCACGGGCGGCTTTGGCGTATTTGGAAAGAGAAGACGCACAAGGGCGTCTCCCTGCATCTTCTTCTCCTTGAAAAAGACGCCCGCCGAAGGCGTCCGGCATGGTCATCCCTGCGGCCTCCGGAACAAAACACCGTCCGGACAAGAGGGGTAGGGTGGGCAATTCTGCCCACCCTCCGGCGCCGGGTCAGCGCGGCTCGAAATAATCGAGCGGGATCTTCAGATAGCTGCGGCCATTGTCCTCGGGCGCGGGTTTGCGGCCGCCGCGAATGTTGATCTGAAGCGCCGCCAGCATCAGCTTGGGCAGCGGCAGGGTGGCGTCGCGGGCATCGCGCACCGAGCGGTACTCTGCCTCGGAAGGCGCGTCCTTGAGGTGGATATTCGCCGCCTTGTGCTCGGCCACCGTGGCCACGCATTGCGCCTCGCGGCCCTCGGGCGCGTAGTCGTGACCGACAAAGAGCCGCGTGTCGTCGGGCAGCGCCAGGATGCGCTGGATCGACTCGTAGAGCTCTTTCGACGAGCCGCCTGGGAAATCCGCGCGCGAGGTGCCGCTGTCGGGCATCATGAACGTGTCGTGCACAAAGGCCGCGTCGCCCGCCACATAGGTGACCGAGGCCAGCGTATGGCCCGGCGAGAACATCACCCTGACCGGGATCTCGCCCACCATGAACTCGTCGCCATCGGCAAAGAGCCTGTCCCACTGGCTGCCGTCCTGCGGAAAATCGCCGGGCAGGTTGTAGATGCCGGTCCAGAGTTTCTGCACGCCGGTCACCTTCTCGCCGATGGCGGTGGGGGCGCCGAGCTGCTCTTTCAGCCAGGGGGCGGCGGAGAAATGGTCCGCATGCGGGTGGGTGTCGAGGATCCAGACGATCTCGATCCCGGCCTCGCGCACATAGTCGAGGATCTGCTGCGCATTGGCGGTGGTGGTGGCGCCGGCCTGCGGGTCGTAATCCCAGACGGGATCGACAATGGCGCCTTTCATGGTGGCGGGGTCGTGGAAGACGTATTGCCAGCTGCCGGTGGCTTCGTCCCAGAAGGATTTGACGGTCGGATGGTGGGTCATGGTCTCCTCATCTCTTGTCGGCTCTTGCTGCACCCGCACGGGTACCTGTTGCAAGAGTAATGTTCGAAAATGCGAATGTGTTCCGCATCGGCGTGGGGGCGGCGCAAATGTCGCGCCGCCCGGGTCATTTGCGGCTGGCTTTCATCATCCAGAGCTGCTGCTCGTGCCAGGCCAGACGGTCGGTGAGCAGCCCGGCGGAGGGCTCGTCGCCGGCCTCCTGCGCGGTGGCGATGGCGGCGCGCAGCTCGGCTGCCAGCGCATCGTGTCCGGCGATCAGCGCGTCCACCATGGCGGCGGCGGATTGCGCCGGTGCGGCCTCTTCGCCGCCGAGCGTCAGGAACTCGGCGAGGCTGGCGGGCGCATAGGCGCCGAGGCTGCGGAGGCGTTCGGCGATCTCGTCGAGGCTGTTCCAGAGCTCCTGATACTGCTCTTCGAAAAAGCCGTGAAGCTGGCGGAACTCCGGCCCCTCTACATTCCAGTGATAGCCATGGGTCTGGACATAGAGCCGGAAGGTCCGGGCGAGGATGCGGGTCAGGCTGTCTGTATGGGCGGTTGCGGTCATCGGATCGGTCCTTTCGGGCAGGGGGCAAGCGGTGTTTCGGGAAGCCCCGGCGCGCGGGCGGCGCGCCAGGGGAGCGGTCAGAGCTGGCGGGTGGAGAAATACCAGTCGACCGTGTCGTAGCCTTCGCCGGCGCGGGCCATGGCGGCCTCGGGCGTGGCGGGGGTGGGCACGATCACCGGATCGCCGGGCTTCCAGTTCTCGGGCATCGCGCATTTGTTCTCGTCAGCGGTTTGCAGCGCCACGAGCAGGCGATGGATCTCGTCCACCGAACGGCCCGCGTTCATCGGGTAATAGACCATGGCGCGCAGCACGCCCTCGGGGTCGATGATGAAGGTCGCGCGCACCGCCGCCGTATCCGAGGCGCCGGGCTGGATCATGCCGTAGCTCTGCGCCACCTTCATGTTCAGGTCGGCGATGATCGGGAAGTTGATCTCGACCCCGAACTTCTCCTTGATGTTCAGCATCCAGGCGATGTGGCTGTAATGGCTGTCGATGGAGAGGCCGAGCAGCGCGGTGTTCATCGCGGCGAATTCATCCTGCTTCTTGGCGAAGGCGATGAATTCGGTGGTGCAGACCGGGGTGAAATCCGCCGGGTGCGAGAACAGGATCAGCCACTTGCCCTTGTAGTCGGCATTGGTCTTGCGGCCGTCGGTGGTGGGCGCGTCGAAGGCCGGGGCCGGTTCGTTGAGGCGCGGCATCTGCGGTTGGGTGTCTTCGGTCATGGATCTGGTCCTTTTCTTTCAGGGTCTTTCGTGAGGCATCGTCTTGCGATGACCCTGATTTAGGGGATGCCGATAAATTAATGAAATTGATTTTATCTACATATATGATAGATTTACTCTATGATGAATCCTCAGATCACCCTGCGCCAGCTCCGCTTTCTGCTGGCCCTCTCCGAAGAGCTGAATTTCTCGCGCGCCGCCGAGATCTGCCATGTCACCCAGCCGACGCTGAGCGCCGGGCTGCGCGAACTGGAGGAGCGGCTGGGCATACAGCTCGCCGAGCGCACGAAGCGCTCGGTCATCATGACGCCGCTCGGCGCGGAGATCGCCGAGCGGGCGCGGGCGCTGCTGCTTGCGGCGGAGGATATCGAGGTGCTGGCGGCGACGCAGGGCCGGCCCGACCGGGGCGATCTGCGGCTGGGCGCGATCCCCACGATCGGGCCGTTTCTCATCCCAAGGGCGCTGCCGCGGATCCGCGCGGGCTTTCCCGAGCTGCGGCTGTTCCTGCGCGAAGAGATGACGGAATCGCTGGCCGAGGGGCTGCTGGCCGGGCGGCTCGACCTGATCCTCTTTGCGCAGCCCTTCGATATCGAGGGGATCGAGGCGCTGCATCTCTTCGATGACGGCTATCACCTCGCGATGCCGCCGGGCGTGTCGCGGTTTGGCGGAGGGCCGGTGAGTGGGCAGGCGCTGGAAGGCGCGCGGCTGATGCTGCTGGAACGCGGGCATTGTCTGCAACGGCACGCGCTCAAGGCCTTTCCGGATCGCGATATCGAGCAGGACGAGAGTTTTTCCGCCACCAGCCTCGCGACGCTGATTTCCATGGTGAGCGAGGGGCTGGGGATCACCCTGCTGCCGGATCTGGCGATTCATGCAGGCGTGCTGACCGGGCAGGAGATCGCGCTGTCGCCGCTGAGCGATGCCTGCCCGCGCCGGGTCATGCTGGGCTGGCGTCCCGGCAGCCCGCGCGCCGAGGTGTTCCGGGCGCTGGGCGACATGCTGCGCGCCACCCATGAGGCGATGCTGGCCGGGGCGGGGTGAGGCCCCCAGAAACGCAGCGCGCCGCCCGGGTGGCTCCCGGACGGCGCGGCGCAGGTCATAACCGGGTGACCGGTCAGGCGGTCTTGGGGTCTTTCTCCGCCGGGGTCTCGGTCGCGCGTTTGCGGCCGAAGATCCGCTGCACGATGACGAAGAACAGCGGCACGAAGATCACGCCCAGCACCGTGCCGGTGATCGTCCCGCCCAGCACCGCCGAGCCGACCGCCGTGCGCCCGCCGGCGCCCGCGCCGGAGGAGAGCACCAGCGGCACCACCCCCAGTGAGAAGGCCAGAGAGGTCATGACGATCGGGCGGAAACGCTGGCGCGCGGCCTCCTTCACGGCGGTATAGAGATCCTCGCCCCCGTCGTAGCGGTCGCGTGCGAACTCCACGATGAGGATGGCGTTCTTGCCGGTCAGACCGATCACGGTCAGCAGGCCAACCTGGAAGAACACGCCGTTCTCGAAGCCGAACCAGTAGGCTGCCCCCATGGTGCCGAGCACGCCGATGGGCATGGCCAGCATCACCGAGAAGGGCACCGTCCAGCTTTCGTAGAGCGCCGCGAGGCAGAGGAAGATCGCCGCGAGCGACAGCGCGTAGAGCAGCGGCGCCTGGCCGCCGGATTCGCGTTCCTCCAGCGACAGGCCGGTCCAGGCCACCGCGTAACCCGGCGGCAGCTGTTCGACCATGCGCTCGATCTCGGCCATGGCCTCACCAGTTGTCACACCGGGGACCGGTTCACCCTGAATCTGCATCGACGGCACGCCGTTGTAGCGGGACAGGCCCTGCGGGCCGTAGGTCCAGCGTTCGGTGGTGAAGTTGGCGAAGGGCACGAGTTCTCCGGTCGCATTGCGCACCCGCCACTTCTGGAGATCGGAGGGCGTGGCGCGGCTTTCGGGCGAGCCCTGCACATAGACGCGCTTGATCCGTCCATTGTCGTTGAAGTCGTTCACGTAGGACCCGGCCCAGGCGATCGACAGCACGTTGCCGACATCGGTGGGCGTGACACCCACGGCCCCGGCGGCGCGCCAGTCGATATCCAGCGCGAATTGCGCCGCGTCTTCCAGCCCCGAAGGACGGGCGGACGCGATCAGCGGGCTTTGCGCCGCCATGCCGAGCAGCTGGTTGCGCGCTTCCAGAAGCTGTTCATGCGTCTGGCCGCCCTGTGCCTGAAGATAGAAGTCGAAGCCCGAGACGTTGCCCAGTTCGATCACCGACGGCGGCACGATGGGGAAGACCATGGCGTCCTGGATGCCCATGAAGGCGGGGAAGGCACGTCCGGCGACGGCCTGCACGCTTTGTCCGGGGCTCTGGCGTTCCTCCCAGTCCTTCATCCTGACAAAGACGATCCCCATGTTCTGGCCCTGACCGGAGAACGAGAAGCCAACCACCCCGAATGTCGAGACGATGTTGTCGCCTTCGTTCTGGGTGAAGTGGTCTTCGACCTGCTGGACCACATCGCTGGTGCGCTCTGCCGTGGCGCCGGTGGGGGCCTGGATCAGCGTGATCAGGATGCCCTGGTCCTCCGCCGGCAGGAAGCCGGTGGGCGTGTTGTTGAACAGGAACACCATGCCGTAGCCAAGCGCCGCATAAACCGCGATGATGCGCAGCGGGCGGCGGATCAGCCAGCCCACGGTGCCGCCATAGCCGCCCGTCAATTTGTCGAAGCCGGTGTTGAACCAGCCGACCGGGCCGCGATGCGTGTGATGCGCATCCTTGCCGCGCAGGATCGTGGCGCAGAGCGCCGGCGTCAGGGTCAGTGCCACCAGCACCGATAGCGCCATGGCCGAGACGATGGTGATCGAGAACTGTCGGTAGATCACCCCGGTCGAGCCCGGGAAGAAGGCCATGGGCACGAACACCGCCGACAGCACCAGCGCGATGCCAACGAGGGCGCCGGTGATCTGGCCCATGGATTTGCGGGTCGCATCGCGCGGCGAAAGCCCCTCCTCCTCCATGATCCGCTCGACGTTCTCCACCACCACGATCGCGTCGTCCACCAGCAGGCCGATGGCCAGCACCATGGCGAGCATGGTCAGCGTGTTGATGGTGAAACCGGCGGCGGCGAGAATGCCGAAAGTGCCGAGGATCACGACCGGCACGGCCAGCGTCGGGATCAGCGTCGCCCGCAGGTTTTGCAGGAAGAGCAGCATCACGAAGAACACCAGGATGATGGCCTCGATCAGCGTCTTCTGCACCTCGTGGATCGAGATCTCGATGAAAGGCGTGGTGTCGTAGGGGATCACATAGCTCACCCCGTCGGGGAAGTACTGCGAGTATTCCTCGAGCCGTTCCTTGACCATCTCGGCGGTGTCCAGCGCGTTGGCGCCAGAGGCGAGCTGAAGCGCCATGCCCGCGGCGGGCTGGCCATTATAGCGCCCGATGGTCGCGTAGTTCTCGGCCCCGATCTCGACCTCGGCCACGTCCTGAAGCAGCACCAGACCGCCATCGGTTTCCGAGCGCAGCACGATGTTGCGGAAATCCTCGGGCGTGGAGAGCAGCGACTGCGCGGTGATCGTGGCGTTGAGCTGCTGGCCCTCTGGCGCGGGCAGCGCGCCGAAGGAGCCCGCCGAGATCTGCGCGTTCTGCGCCGAAACGGCGTTGACCACGTCGTCCGGCGTCATCTCGAATGCGGCGAGCTTGGAGGGGTCGAGCCAGATCCGCATGGCGTATTGCGCGCCGAAAACCTGCGCGCCGCCGACACCTTCGATCCGGCTGAACTCGTCCACCAGATTTGAGTTCATGTAGTCCGAGAGGTCCGCCTGGTCGAGCGACCCGTCCTCGGAAATCAGGGCGATCACCATCATGAAGGAGGAGGAGGATTTCTCGACCGTGACCCCCTGCCGCTGCACTGTTTCGGGCAGCAGCGCGGTGGCCTGGCTGAGCTTGTTCTGCACCTGCACCTGCGCCACGTCCGGGTCGGTGCCCGATTCAAACGTCAGGGTGATCGAGGCCGTGCCCGCCGAGGTCGAGGAGGACGACATGTAGCGCATCCCGTCGAGCCCGGTCATCTGCTGTTCGATGAGCTGGGTTACGGTATTCGCCACCGTCTGCGCCGAGGCACCGGGATATTGCGCGCTGATGCGCACCGAGGGCGGCGCGATCTGCGGATACTGCGCGATCGGCAGGGTCAGGATCGACAGCACGCCGATCCCCATGATGAGGATTGAGATCACCCAGGCAAAGACCGGGCGGTCGATGAAAAAACGGGCCATGACGGACTCCTGGCGCCTGTGGCGCGGGTTATTCGGTGGCGGGCTGCGCGGTTTCGGCGGGACGTTCCTGCGGGGAAACGGTCATGCCGGGAGAGACTTTCTGTAGGCCCGCGACGATGATGCGGTCACCGGGAGCAAGACCTTCGGTCACCACCCAGTTGGCACCCTGATCGCGCTGGACCTCCAGCTCGCGGGTCTCCACGACGTTCTCGCCATTCACCACCATGGCCATCGGACGGCCGCGACGGTCGCGGGTCACGCCCTCTTGCGGGACCAGGACGGCGTCCTGAACCACGCCCTGCGGCAGCTCGACCTGCACATACATGCCGGGCAGGAGGAACTGTTCGGGGTTGGGGAATTCCAGCCGCAGCACCACGACGCCGGTCTGCTCGTTCACATGCGGCTCGGCAGCGGCGAGGCGCCCGGTATGCTCGTATGTCGACCCATCCGCGAGGCGCAGCGTCACGACCTGATCGCTCTCTTCGGCCACGGCCTGGCCGGAGCGGCGCCAGCGGAGGATTTCCGCCGCCGACTGGGTCACGTCGACATTCACCGGATCAAGCATGCGGATCGTGGTCAGGGCGCTGGCCTGCCCGGCGGTCACAAGCGCGCCCTGCGTGGTGTCGCTGAGGCCGGCGACACCGGACAGGGGCGCGCGGATCGTGGTGCGTTCGAGGTCAATCTCGGCGGCCAGAAGGTTGGCTTCGGCGACTTTCACCGCAGCTGCGGCGACATCGCGCGCGGCGATGGCATCGTCGAGGTTCTGCTGGCTGGTGACATTGCGCTGACGCAGCTCGGCCTGCCGGGCTTCTTCGCGCTCGGCGGAGGCCAGCTGTGCGCGGGCCTGGGCCAGCGAGGCTTCGGCGGCGGCTTTCGAGGCCTCGTAGGAGGCAGCGTCGATCCGGTAGAGCGCGTCGCCCTCTTCCACGGGGCGGCCCTCTTCGAACAGGCGTTCGGTGACGATGCCGCTGACCTGCGGACGGACCTCGGCAACACCGGACGCGGCGACACGGCCCGGCAGGGTCGAGGTCAGGGTCACGTCCGAAGAGTCGAGGGTTACAACGGTGACGGGCTGCGGCGGCTGCTCGCCGCCGCCCTCCTGCGCGGTTGCGGGGAGTGCGGCCGAGGCCGCGGCCAGGCCGGCGGCCGCAAGGGTACGGCGCAGGATTCGGGGGAAACCTATGAGCATATCTTCACTCCGAGAAAGGCGTTTGGCCGCTGATTTTGCGGAACTTGCTTGCATTGCGATAAGGAAACCGGCAGGTTTTGTAAAGCGCACAACGCCAGCGGGAGAGATTTTCTTCCGCAGTGCAACATGCGGGGACATCAATTGCAAAAGCCTTCATCAACCGCTTCGGACGTTTTGCCGCGCCGGCGGGGCCGCCCGGTCCAGATCGACCAGGAAACGCGCGAGTGCATGGTGCTCGATGCGGCGGCGGCGCTGCTTGCCTCCTGCCGGCTGGAGGAGGTGAGCATGTCCGCCATCGCGCGCGAAGCGGGCATGTCAAAGCGCACGCTTTACACGATTTTTTCCAGCCGCGAGGCGCTGCTGGGCGCCAGTTTCGCGCGCATCGGCCGCACCCTGTTCCGGCCTCTGACCGACGAGGAGCGTCGTGGGCCGCTATCCGTGCGTTTACAAACGCTGCTGACGCTCGATCACGCACCCTGTTTCGAAAAGATGCCGCTCGAGCTGCTGCGCGCGGTGGTGACAGAGGCGCCGGTCTATCCCGGCATCGCCCGGCAGCTCGATTCGGGCGGTCGCGGGGCGCTGATCCGCTATGTCAGCGACGAGTTGTCGCTTGCGGTGGCGCGAGACGAGATCGTGCTGGAAGAGATCGACGCCGACCTCGCGGCGGAGCTGCTGGTGGATATGGTACTGGGCGACACGCTGCACCGGCTGTTGATTCCCGAGGATGCCTGCACCTCGATAAAAGCCCGAAACCTGCGGCGCGACCGTGCCATATCGCTGTTTCTCGACGGGTTGCGGCCGCGCTGAGGCCGGGCGCTTTGCGCGGAGACCGAACCGCGCTAGAACCGGGCGGTTCCGGTTTTTCACCGTCATCAGCGGATCAGCAACATGGTCGAGCCCGTCACGATTGCCAGGCCCCGAGCGACGGCCCGTTTCGCCGGGCTGCTTTACCTCCTCATCATCCTGCTGGGGCTGAGCGGCGAGCTTGCCCTGCGCGGCCCGTTGCTGGTGCCCGGCGACGCGCTTGCGACGGCGGAGCGGATTCTTGCCGCGCCCGGCCTGCTCCGGCTGAGCGTCGCCGCCGATACCCTGATGGCGCTGGCCGACGTGGCGCTGGCGGTGCTGCTCTACCTGCTGCTGCGCCCGGTGAACGGAGCTGTGGCGCTGATGGCGATGGTCTTCCGGCTGGTGCAGGCGGCGCTGATCGCCCTGTCGCTGCTGTTCCTCCATGGTGCACTGCTGGCGCTGGACCGCGCGGGTGATGCGGCGGCAGAGACTGCGCTGCTGGCGACAGAGCTGCATGCGCATGGCTACGATCTCGGGCTGGTGTTTTTCGGAATCAACAGCCTGCTGACCGGCTGGCTGCTGCTGCGCTCGGGCTATGTGCCGCGCGCATTGGGGGTGCTCCTCGGGCTGGCGGGTTTGGTTTATGTCAGCGGCAGCGCGCTGCGATTCCTGGCGCCCGCGCTGTCAGAGGCCTTCGCGCCGGCCTATCTGCTGCCGGTGATTGCCGAGACGGCGTTCTGCCTCTGGTTGCTGATCCGCGGGCTCGGCCCGCGCGCGGCATAAGCCGCCGCTGGTCCAAGATTTGGCAAGAGGATCACACCGCGCGGTGAGAGCGGCGTTTGACCGGTTCCGCCGCTTGCCAAACCGGTGCTGCGCTCGCAAAGTCGCCGCATGCAAATCTACCTCCCCATCGCCGAGGTTTCGGTCAATGTCTTCCTGCTCTTCGGGCTGGGCGGGCTGGTGGGGATCCTGTCGGGCATGTTCGGCGTCGGCGGCGGGTTCCTGATCACGCCGCTGCTGTTTTTCCTCGGCATTCCGCCGGCGGTTGCCGTCGCCACCGGTGCCAACCAGATCGTCGCCAGTTCGGTCTCGGGCGTGCTGGCGCATCTCAAACGCCGGACGGTCGATCTGCGCATGGGCACGGTGCTGCTGGTGGGTGGCCTGTTCGGCGCGGCGCTGGGTGTCTGGGTGTTCAACATGCTCAAGGAGCTGGGCCAGGTCGATCTGCTGGTGCGGCTTTGTTACGTCGTCTTTCTCGGCATCATCGGCGCGCTGATGTTCGTCGAGAGCCTGAACGCGCTGCGCCGCTCGAAACGCGGCGGCCCGCCGAAGCGGCGGCATCACGGCTGGGTGCACGGGCTGCCCTTCAAGATGCGGTTCCGCACCTCGGGGCTCTATATCTCGGCGATCCCGCCGCTGCTGGTCGGGCTCTCGGTCGGCGTGCTGGCGGCGATCATGGGGGTGGGCGGCGGCTTCATCATGGTGCCGGCGATGATCTATCTGCTGGGCATGCCCACCAAGGTGGTGGTCGGCACGTCGCTCTTTCAGATCATCTTCGTGACCGCCTTCACCACCATGCTGCACGCGGTGACCAACCAGACCGTCGATATCCTGCTGGCGCTGGTGCTGCTGATCGGCGGCGTGATCGGCGCGCAGCTCGGCACCGCCATCGGTACGCGGCTCAAGGCCGAGCAGCTGCGCATCGCGCTGGCCTCGCTGGTGCTGCTGGTCTGCGGCAAGCTGGCGCTGGATCTCTTCCTGACACCGCATGATCTGTTCGAACTGGGGGCGCAATGATCCGTCTGGCGCTCCTTCTCCTTGCTCTGTTTACTCTGCCCGCGCGCGCCGAAGAGGTGGTGATGGGCATGAGCAAGGACAGCGTTTCAATCACCACCGACTTCGACGGGTCCGAGATCCTGATTTTCGGCGCCGTCAAGCGCGAGGCGCCGATCCGCACGGATCCTCCCTTGCAGGTCATCGTGACGGTGGCCGGCCCGGTCGAGCCGGTGACCGTCTGGCGCAAGGCGCGGCGGCTGGGGATCTGGGTGAATACCGACGCGGTCGAGATCGACGCGGCCCCCTCCTTCTATGCGGTCGCCACCTCGGCGCCCTGGGACGAGGTGATCACCGATGTGGAGGATCTGCGCCACAAGGTCTCGGTGCCGCGCGCCATCCGCTCGGTCGGCGCGCCGATGAACATCCTCGATTCCCAGAGCTTCACCGACGCGCTCATCCGCCTCCGGGAAAGCGAGGGGCTTTATCAGCTGCGCGCCAACAGTGTCGAGCTGCGCGACTCCACCCTGTTCGACACCGCCATTTCCATGCCGGCCAATATCGTCGAGGGGCTCTACAGCACGCGCGTCTTCCTCACCCGGGACGGGCGGGTGGTTTCTCAGCACGCTTCGGTGATAGAGGTGCGGAAGGTGGGGCTGGAACGCTGGCTCTTCAACCTGTCACGCAACCAGGCGCCGCTTTACGGCCTCCTGTCGCTGGCGATCGCCATCGCCGCGGGCTGGGGCGCTTCGGCCGCCTTCAGAGCAATGAAATCAGGATGACCCGACAACCACCCGCGTCCCGCTCCGACTATCGCAGCTTCTACCCGGTGCAGACCCGCTGGCAGGACAACGATCAGTACGGCCATATCAACAACGTCACCTATCTCGAATACATGGATACCGTCGTCTGCCAGTGGCAGATCGAGCAGGGCATGGACATGAGCGGCGAAAGCGCCGTGCGCTACCTCACCGTGGAAAGCGGCTGCCGCTACCATGCCGAGGCGCGGTTTCCCGATGCGCTGACCGCCGGGCTGCGGCTCGGAAAGCTCGGAAACAGCTCGCTGCGTTTCGAGATCGGCCTGTTCCGCGAGGGCGAAGACACCGCCTGTGTCGAGGGGCATTTCGTGCTGGTGGCCGTCGATCCGGACTCGGTGCCCACGCCGGTGCCAGACCGCGAGCGCGCGCTGCTGGAGACGATCCTCGCCTGAGTGGCGGCGCGGTTTATCATGATAAATTGACTTTCCATCGCGCGGGGCGCAGGCTCCGCGCCAAAGGAGTGTCCGCATGCTGCCCGTCGATCCCGCCCGTTTCCTCGAAGATCTGCACGCGCTGCGCCGGTTCGGCGCGGCGGGTGTCGGCAAGGGCGTGTCGCGCCCCGGCTTCTCCGAGGCCGATATCGCCGCGCGCGACTGGCTGGCGACGCGCATTTCCGAGGCGGGGCTCAGGCCGCATTTCGATCCGGTCGGCTCGCTGTTCGGCCTCGCCGAGGGCCGCTCTCTGCTCATGGGCTCGCATTCCGACAGCCAGCCCGAGGGCGGCTGGCTCGACGGCGCGCTGGGGGTGATCGCGGCGCTGGAAGTGGCACGGGCGGCGCAGGAGGCGGGCGGGCCGCCGGTCTCGGTGGTGTCCTTCGAGGACGAGGAGGGCCGGTTCGGCGTCACCACCGGCAGCTCGGTCTGGGCCGGCAACCAGACGCTGGAGGGCGCCGACGCGCTGCACGATCCGCAGGGCCTGAGCTTTGCCGAGGCGCGGGCGCGGTTCGGCGCACGGCGTCAGGGCTTTGTCGATCCGACGCGGTTCTCGGGCTATGTCGAGATGCATATCGAGCAGGGGCCGGTTCTGGACACCACCGGTGAGAAACTGGGGGTGGTCGAGGCCATCGTCGGCATTCGCGACATGCATGTCACCCTGACCGGCCAGCAGAACCACGCCGGCACCACGCCGATGCATCTGCGCCGCGATGCGTTTCAGGCGCTTTCGGCGTTCAACACGGCGCTGGCCGAGCGTTTCGCCAATGTGGTGACGCCGCAGACGGTCTGGACGATCGGCCATGTGGCGCTGCATCCCAACGCGCCGTCCATCGTGCCGGGCCGCGCGCGGTTCTCGGTGCAGTGGCGCGACGGCGATGCGGAGCGGCTAGACCGGATGGAGACGATCATCCGCGACACGCTTGCCGAGATCGCCACGGCGCATTGCATGGAGCTGGGCTTCGGCCCGATGCTGGGGCTCGACCCGGTGGCGATGGATGCAGGCCTGCGCAGCGCGCTGGAGGCGGCGGCGGAGGCCGAGGCGCCGGGGCGCTGGCGGGTGATGCCCTCGGGGGCGCTGCACGACGCGACCAATGTGGCGCGGCTGATGCCGGTGTCGATGCTCTTCGTGCCCTCCATCGGCGGCATCAGCCACGATTTCGCGGAAGACACCGACGAGGCCGATCTGGTGACCGGGCTCAACACGCTGGCGCGGACGGTGACGGCGTTGGGGTGATGTGGGACGGGGCGAGCGGTGGGCAGATTGCCCACCCTACGGTGCGCCCGCCCCGGACGTGATCCGGGGCCTCGCCGTTTGTTTCATTGAAGACGGTCTAACCGGGCTCAACGTGAGGACGTTCTCCGATTAGGATGCATTCCCGCATCCCGGCTCCGTCCCCTCGGCAATGCGAGACGCCGTAGGGTGGGGTTCCGACCCACCGCCCCATCCGGCATCTCACACCCACTCCACATCCCCCAGAAAGATATACCCCGCCCCATAGATCGTCTTGATCAGCCGCGGGTTCTTGGGATCCTCCCGCAGCTTGGTGCGCAGCCGCGAGATCCGTACATCCATCGCCCGGTCAAAGCTTTCCCCCGCCGCGCCGCCAAGCGATTCCTGCATCTGCGCCCGGGTGATCAGCCGTTTCGGGCTCTCCAGAAACAGCCGCAAGACCTCGCCCTCGGCATGGGAAAACGGCGTCTCGGCGCCTTCGGTATCCTCAAGCGCGTAGCGGTCGAAATGCGCGGTCCAGCCGGCGAAGCGCGCAGTCTCGCCCCGTTGTGGCGCGCTGCGCGGGCCGCGCAGCCGGGCGCGGATGCGGGCGACCACCTCGGCCGGATCGAAGGGTTTGATGATGTAATCGTCGGCGCCCAGCTCCAGCCCGGTCACCCGGTCCTGCACCTGCGCGCGGCCCGAGATGATGATCACCGCCGCGCCCTGTTCCAGCGCCAGCCGGTGCACCAGCGTCAGCCCGTCGCGGTCGGGCAGGCCGAGATCCACCAGGCAGACATCCGGCGTCGCGCGTTTCAGCGCCGCCTCGAATTCCGTGGCGCGGGAAAAGCTCATGGTGCGGAACCCGGCCTCGGTCAGCGCGTCGGAGAGGATCGCGCGGATTTCCGGCTCGTCGTCGAGGATGGAGACCAGCGGCGCGCTCATGCGGCAATCCTGCGATGGCCGAGAAAGGCGGCGAGCTCGGCATCGGTGAAGGGCTTGGCCAGCACCGGCGCGCGCCGCCGCGCCTCTTCGTGCAGCGGATGGTCGGGGGGCAGCGAGGTCATCAGATGCACCGGCAGATGCGGCAGCAGCAGCGGCAGCTCGGAGCCCGGCGCTTCGCCCTCCAGCGAGATATCCGACAGCACCAGATCGACCTCCAGCCCCTCGGCCAGCGCGCAGGCCTCCGCCACCGAGGCCGCCTCGGCGACGCTGTGCCCGAGCCCGGTGAGCGTTTCGCGCAGCTGCGCGCGCAGCTCGGGATTGTCCTCGACCAGCAGCACCAGCCCGCCCTTTGCCAGCGCCTCCGCCGGGCGCAGCGGCAGGCGCAGGGTCACGCAGGCGCCGCCCTGCGCGTCATTTGCCAGCTTCACATCGCCGCCCGCGAGCTTGGCCATGTCATAAACCATCGCCAGTCCCAGCCCGGTGCCCTCGCCACCCTTGGTCGTAAAGAACGGATCGAGCCCGTGTTTCAGCGCCTGTTCGCTGAAGCCCGGCCCGGAATCGCGCACTTCCAGCTCCAGCCAGGTGTCCTTGAGCCGGCGCAGGGCGATGTGGATCGTCCCCGGCCCGGCGCAGGCATCGGCGGCGTTCAGCACGAGGTTCAGCGCCGCGTCCTGCAAAAGGCCCGGATCGAGCAGATAGGCGCCCTCCGCGCCGGCTTCGATCTCGAGCGTCAGCCCGCTTGGCAGCGATGGTGTCGCCAATGTTTCCAGATCGCGCAGGAAACCGGCCAGCTCCAGCGGTTCGGGCCGCCAGGCACGGTGGCTGGTGATATCGGCGATGCGGTTCAGCAAATCGCCGCCGCGCCGCGCCGCCTGCAAGGTCGCGGTGACCAGCGCCTCGGCCTGCGGATCGGAAACCAGCCTTGCCAGTTTCGACTGCATGCCGAGGATGATGGTCAGCAGGTTGGAGAAATCATGCGCCATGCCCGAGGTGAGCTGCACCGCCAGCTCGCGGCGCCGGGTCTGTTGCAGGGCTGCCCGCGCCTGCGTCTCCTCGGTGACGTCATGGCTGAGGATATAGACCCCGGGCTCCACCGGGTCGGGGGTGAACATCGCGCGGATGCGGCGCGACGAGCCTTCGTCGGTAAATTCGAAAATGCTCTCCTCGCCGCGCAGCGCGCGCTCGAGATAGGGCTGTACCTTGCAGTAGGCCGCCCCCAGCGCCTCGGAGATATGCAGCCCGACAATCTCGGAGGGCCGCCCGGGCATCACCGACGAGAGCCGTCGGTTGGAAAAGCTGTAATGCCCGCTGGCATCGACCCGGGCGATATGGGCCGGCATCATCTCGGTGGTGAGCCGCGTGCGCGCCTCGCTCTCGCGCAGCTCGCGCTGGGCCTCTTCCAGCGCGGCATTGGTGGCAGCGAGCTTGCGGTTGGCGGCGGCCAGCTCCTCGGAGCGTTTCAGCACCTCTTCCGAGAGCAGCTCCGACCGGGTACGCAGCAGCGCCTCCTGCCGCTTGACCGCGGTGATATCGGTATAGACGGTCACCCAGCCGCCCTGCGGCAGCGGTGCGCCCTCGACGCTGATCGTGCGGCCATTGGCGCGGGTGCGCTCCATGTAATGCGGTTCGAAGGCGCGGGCCTGATCGACGCGGGCGCGGATGAAGGTTTCCGGATCGTCCACCGGGCCGTATTCGCCGCAGGCCACAAGGTGGCGGATGGTCTCCTCAAAGCCGGCGCCCTCGGTCATCAGCCGCTCGGGCAGGTCGAACATCTCTCCGAAGCGCCGGTTGAAGACCGCCAGCCGCAGATCGCTGTCATAGATCGACAGCGCCTGCTGGATCAGGTTCAGCCCGGCCTGGGTCATCGCGGTCTTGGTCATCGCTCCTCCTGCCTTATGGCTAGCACCGCCCCGGGGTTCTGGGAAGCGCCGCGGGCTTTCATCTTTCTGCAAATACTCCCGCGCCGGCGCCGCTCGCGCGGCGCTTGTTACAATTCGTAAGGATTGGGAAAACTTCACGAAAACATTGACCGACAGCATGGATCCGACGCTTAATAGAGTCAGAGTCGCGCAGCAGACGCGGCGGCCCTCTGGAGGAGGGGGCCAACGCCCGGGCGACCGGGTGGCAAGGGAGGAAAATCATTGGCTGACACGTCCGAGGGCGCGGCTTCGCCGCGGTCGATTCCGGGGCTGTTGCAGCGGAACGCGAGCCGTTTCGCCGCCCGTCCGGCCTATCGCGAGAAAGAATACGGCATCTGGCAGAGCTGGAGCTGGTCGGAAACCGAGAAGGAGATCGAAGCCTTCGCGCTGGGCCTGCTCAATCTCGGCGTGGCGCCCGGCGATCATGTGGCGGTGATCGGGCGCAACCGTCCGACGCTCTACTGGGCGATGGTGGCGGCGCAGATGTGCGGCGCGGTGCCGGTGCCGCTCTATCAGGACGCGGTCGCCGAAGAGATGGAATATGTGCTCCAGCATTGCGGCGCGCGTTTCGTCATTGCCGCCGATCAGGAGCAGGTCGACAAGGTCATCGAGATCCAGGACGATCTGCACCAGTTCGAGCACATGATCTATGTCGATCCGCGCGGCATGCGGAAATACGACCATCGCCAGTTGCACGATTACGCCCATGTGCAGGACCAGGGCCGCGCTGCCCATGACGAGCTGATCGGCGAGCTGACCGCGCGGCGCGAGGCGCTGGATTACGACGACACCTGCGTGATGCTCTACACCTCGGGCACCACCGGCAAGCCCAAGGGCGTGGTGCTGTCGAACCGCAATATCATCGAGACCGCCAAGAACTCGTCGGAGTTCGACAAGCTTGGCCCGGGCGAGGAGGTTCTGGCCTGGCTGCCCATGGCCTGGGTCGGCGATTTCATCTTTTCCATCGGTCAGGCCTATTGGACCGGGTTCTGCGTGAACTGCCCGGAAAGCCCCGAGACCATGCTGACCGATCTGCGCGAGATCGCGCCCAGCTATTATTTCGCGCCGCCGCGTGTGTTCGAGACGCAGCTCACCCAGATCATGATCCGGATGGAGGATGCCGGCGCGCTGAAGCGGCGGATGTTTCACTATTTCATGGATCATGCGCGCCGTGTCGGGCCGAAGATCCTCGACGGCAAGCCGGTGGGCGCGTTCGACCGGCTGAAATACGCGCTTGGGTCGGTTTTCGTCTACGGTCCGCTGAAGAACGCGCTGGGCTTTTCCCGGGTGCGGGTGGGCTATACCGCGGGCGAGGCGATCGGGCCGGAGATCTTCGATTTCTACCGCGCGCTGGGCATCAACCTGAAGCAGCTCTACGGCCAGACCGAGGCCAGCGTCTTCATCACCCAGCAGCCCGATCACGAGGTGCGACCCGACACGGTGGGGGTGCCGAGCCCCGGGGTGGAGATCAGGATCACCGAGAGCGGCGAGGTGTTCTACCGCTCGCCCGGGGTCTTCGTGGAATATTACCAGAACCCCGAGAGCACGGCGGATACCAAGGATCCGGAGGGCTGGGTGGCCACCGGCGATGCCGGTTTCTTCGAGGAGGGCACCGGACATCTGCGGATCATCGACCGTGCCAAGGATGTGGGCAAGATGGCCGACGGCGCGCTGTTTGCGCCGAAATATGTGGAGAACAAGCTCAAGTTCTATCCGAATATTCTCGAGGCGGTGGTGTTCGGCGCCGGTCGCGACCGCTGCACCGCCTTCATCAATATCGACCTGACGGCGGTGGGCAACTGGGCCGAGCGCAACAATATCGCCTATGCCTCCTATCAGGAGCTGGCCGGGCATCCGCAGGTGCTGGAGACGATCCGCGAGCACGTGGAGGAGGTGAATGCCAGCGTGGCGGAGGACGAGATGCTGTCGGGCTGCCAGATCCACCGCTTCCTGGTGCTGCACAAGGAGCTCGACGCCGACGATGGCGAGCTGACGCGGACCCGCAAGGTGCGGCGCAAGATCATCGCCGAGAAGTTCCACGATCTGGTGACCGCGCTCTATGACGGCTCCGAGAGCATCTATACCGAGACCGAGGTCACCTATGAGGACGGTCGCAAGGGCAGGATCAAGGCGACGCTGACGATCATGGACGCGCAGGTGGTGCCGGTGGCGCCGCCCGCGATGGCGGCGGAATGAGCCGGCGGAGCGGCGCTCTGCTGCGCATTCGCCCCGCCCGCCGTCCCGCGGGGCGCCCGGAACGGGGAGGGCACGCATGATGGACGGGGCGGACCGGAGTATTTGGCGGAAAGATGAAAGGCAGGGGGCCGTGACGGACACGCAAGGCTACATGACCGCCGACGGGCGACAGATCGGCGGGGTTCTGATGGAGCTGCGCAATATCACCCTGCGCTTTGGCGGCGTGGTGGCGATCAAGGACATCTCCTTTGACATCCGCGAGGGCGAGATCCGCGCCATCATCGGGCCGAACGGGGCGGGCAAGAGCTCGATGCTGAACATCATCAGCGGGTTCTACACGCCGTCGGAGGGCGAACTCTGGTACAAGGGCGCGAAACGCCCGCCGATGAAGCCTTATGAGGTCGCCCGCATGGGGGTGGCGCGGACCTTTCAGAACATCGCGCTCTTCGAGGGCATGTCGGTGCTCGACAATGTCATGACCGGGCGGCTCACCCATATGAAGGCCGGCATCGCCAGCCAGGCGCTGTGGTGGGGCAAGGCGCGCGACGAGGAGATCGCCAATCGCGAGGTGGTGGAGAAGGTGATCGACTTTCTCGAGATCCAGGCTATTCGCAAGACCCCGGTGGGGCGGCTGCCCTACGGGCTCAAGAAGCGGGTGGAGCTGGCGCGCGCGTTGGCGGCGGACCCTTCGGTGCTGCTGCTCGACGAGCCGATGGCGGGGATGAACGTGGAGGAGAAGGAGGACATGAGCCGCTTCATTCTCGACGTGAACGACGAGTTCGGCACCACCATCGTGCTGATCGAGCACGATATGGGGGTGGTGATGGATCTCAGCGACCGGGTGGTGGTGATGGATTACGGCAAG
Source organism: Salipiger abyssi (assembly GCF_001975705.1). Classification (NCBI taxonomy): domain Bacteria; kingdom Pseudomonadati; phylum Pseudomonadota; class Alphaproteobacteria; order Rhodobacterales; family Roseobacteraceae; genus Salipiger; species Salipiger abyssi. The sequence continues at coordinate 1,085,864 of NZ_CP015093.1, read as the reverse complement.
AAGATCGGCGACGGGCCACCCGAGGAGGTGCGCAGCAATCAGGACGTGATCGACGCCTATCTGGGGGTGGCGCATTGACGGGCCGGGTGGAACGGAGACCCCCGTCCCGGGCGTGTCCCGGGACCTCGGGCGGTGAGGCCCCGGATCAAGTCCGGGGCGGGCTTTCGGACCGGGTCCGGGGTGGCAGTGAGAAGGGGCAGAAGACATGCTGAACGAGATTTTCATCAAACCCTTCGTGGATATGGTGGAGGCGCCGGATTTCCTGTTGCAGGTGCTCTGGGAGGGGCTGGTTTCGGGGATCCTCTATGCGCTGATCGCGCTGGGCTTCGTGCTGATCTACCGCTCGAGCCGGATCTTCAACTTTGCCCAGGGCATCATGGTGGTGTTTGCGGCGCTGACGCTGGTGGGGCTGCATGCGATGGGCGTGCCCGCCTGGATCTGCGTGGTGCTGACGCTGGGCGTGATGTTCGTGCTGGCGGTGACCATCGAGCGGGTGGTGCTGCGGCCGCTGGTCGGGCAGCCCGACATCATCCTCTTTATGGCGACCATCGGCATCACGCTGTTCCTGATCGGATTTGGCGAGATCATCTTTGGCGGCGAGAACAAGGTGATGATCACCGAGGAGCTGGGCATCCCCACCGACTCGGTGCTGCTGGAGCCCTGGGGCGGGCTGCTGATCCTCGAGCAGAAGGATATCACGGCGGTTGCGGTGGCGGCGCTGCTGGTGGTGGCGCTGCTGGTCTTTCTCAACAAGACCCGCATGGGCCGGGCGATCCGGGCGCTGGGCGACGACCATCAGGCGGCGTTGTCGGTGGGGATCTCGCTCCAGACGATCTGGGTGCTGGTGTGGTTCATCGCGGGGATCATCGCGCTGGTCACCGGTATCGCCTGGGGGGCACGCGCCGGGGTGAGCTTTGCGCTGGAGGTGATCGCCTACAAGGCGCTGCCGGTGCTGATGCTGGGTGGACTCGAATCGATCACCGGCGCCATCGTGGGCGGGCTGATGATCGGCATGCTGGAGAAACTCTTTGAGATCTACTGGGGGCAGCCGCTGCTGGGCGGCAATACCGAGACCTGGTTCGCCTTTGTCCTCGCCCTGATCGTGCTGCTGTTCCGCCCGCAGGGGCTCTTTGGAGAGCGCATCATCGAGCGTGTGTAGACCGGGAGCCTCCGGCGGGAGTATTTTCCGGAAAGATGAAAGGCGCGGGCGGAAAGAGGAGCCGGCCGGGCTTTGAGAGAAGGGAGACGAGCAATATGGCAAAGCTGATTGCGATCCTGAACGTGGTGGCCTGGGCCGGCTTCTGGGCCTTCGGCTATCTCGCGCTGACCGCCAACAGTGCGGCGGGCGGGCAGGTGGTGACGGCGCTCATCCTGGCGGCGCTGGGCGGTGCGCTGGGGCTCTGGGCCTGGTTCTGGCTGGTGAGCCACAGCGAGCGCACGGGCTATGCGGATGCGCCCAAGCGCGCCTTCCCGGACGAGTTCCGGGAGCGCGAAGGCCATATCTGACACCGCTTTCGCGGCGGCTCTGAACGACGGATTTCGCGGCGGGATATCCCGACCGCACGGGTGCCCTGCGCGCCGATGAACAAGGGAGAGGAGGCGGCATGCTCTATCGCACGGCCGGACAATTCAAGACCAGCTATCAGGCGGATCAGGCGCTGTTTCCCGTCCGGCAGGACGCGGTGCTGCTGGGGGTGGTGCTGCTTTTCGCCTGGGTGATCTTTCCGCTGACGGCGAGCGAGTTCGCCTTTCAGACGCTGCTCATCCCGATCCTGATCTATTCGCTCGCAGCCCTCGGGCTGAACCTGCTGACGGGATATGCCGGCCAGCTCAGCCTCGGCACCGCAGCCTTCATGGGGGTGGGCGCCTATGCCTGCTACAAGCTGGTGACGCTGATGCCCTGGCTGAACCCGGTGGTGGCGATCCTGTTCTCGGGCGCGTTCAGCGCCGGGGTCGGCGTGGCCTTCGGCATCCCGTCGCTCCGGATCAAGGGGTTCTACCTCGCCATCGCGACGCTGGCGGCGCAGTTCTTTCTCGTCTGGCTCTTCGAGAAATGGGGCTGGCTTTACAATTACAACGCCTCGGGCGCGATCCAGGTGCCCAATCTCGAAATGTTCGGGGTCTATGTGGCCGGGCCGCAGGCCGCCTCCGTCGTCCAGTATTTCGTGGTGCTGGCAGTGGTGACGCTGCTCACCCTGGTCTGCATCAACCTCACGCGGGGCAATCTCGGGCGCAGCTGGAAGGCGACGCGGGACATGGATATCGCCGCCGAGCTCATCGGCATCAACCTGATGCGCTCCAAGCTCACCGCCTTTGCCATCTCGTCCTACATGGTCGGCGTGGCGGGCGCGCTTTTTGTCTTCATGTGGCGCGGGGCGGCGGAGCCCAACCTTTTCGACATCCCGCTGTCGTTCCGCATCCTCTTTATCGCGATCATCGGCGGGCTGGGCTCGATCCTCGGCAACTATCTGGGCGCGATCCTGATCGTCGGCCTGCCGGTGCTGCTCAACACGCTGCCCGAGGCGCTGGGCCTGCCGATCAGCTCGGCCACGGTCGAGCATCTCAATATCATGATCGTGGGCAGCCTCATCGTCTTCTTCCTGATCATCGAGCCGCACGGGCTCGCGCGGCTCTGGGCGCTGATCCGGGAGAAACTCATCATCTGGCCCTTCCCGCACTGACCGGGACGGGACCGAAGACACGTCATCGTAAAAGGGAGGAGACTTTACCGATGAAACATGTCGCCAAACTGGCCGCGGCCGCCGCTCTGGGCGCGCTGATGGGCAGCACCGCGCTGGCCGAGGGGCTGTATACCCCGAACCTCGCCTACCGTACCGGGCCCTTTGCGGCCACCGGCATCCCGCTGATGAACGGGCAGGCCGATTACATGGCCATGCTGAATGCCCGCGATGGCGGCATCGGCGGCGTTCCGGTCGATTTCGAGGAATGCGAGACCGGGTATTCCACGGAAAAAGGCGTGGAATGCTATGAGAAGACCAAGGGCAAGGCGATCGTCACACAGCCCTGGTCCACCGGCATCACGCTTCAGGTTCTGCCCAAGACCAATGTCGATGAGATCCCGATTCTGGCGCCGGGCTACGGCTTTTCGCCCATGGCCGACGGCAAAGTGTTCCAATGGGCCTTCAACGCACCGCTCAGCTACTGGGACGGTGCGTCGATCATCCTGAAATTCCTTCAGGATCAGGGCGACCTGAGCGGCAAGAAAGTGGCCTTCCTGCATCTCGACCATCCGTTCGGCAAGGAGCCGCTGCCGTATCTGGAGACCAAGGCCGAGGCGCTCGGCTTCGAGCTGCTGCCGATCCCGGTGGGGCTGAAGGAAATGCAGAACCAGTCGGCGCAATGGTTGCAGATCCGCCGCGAACGGCCGGACTACGTGATCATGTGGGGCTGGGGCGCGATGAACGCCGGGGCCATCACCGAAGCGGTGAAGACCAAGTTCCCGATGGAGAACATGCTGGGCGTCTGGTGGTCGGGTCATGACGCCGATCTCGACATCGTCGGCGAGGAAGGCAAAGGCTATAAGTCGGTGAGCTGGTCTTTCCCCAACCCGGATGCACCGGTGATGGCGGATGTGAAGCAGCATGTGATCGACGCCGGCAAGAGCCAGGCCAGTGCCGAGGAGCTGGACGGGGTGTTCTACTCCCGCGGTCTGGTGATCTCGGCGATCCTCGCCGAGGGCATCCATGTGGCGCAGGAGCATTTCGACAAGGCGGAGATCTCCCCGTCCGATCTGCGCTGGGGGCTGGAAAACCTCGACATGAGCGAGGCCCGGCTGGAAGAGCTGGGTCTGACCGGCATGGTGCCGCCCTTCTCGACCTCCTGTTCCAACCATGCCGGCCATTCCGGCGGCTGGATCCTGGAATGGGACGGGGCGAAATTCGTCAAGGCGTCGGATCTGATCATGCCGGACAGCGAGGCGATTTCCGAGCTCGAGGTGTCGCGGGCGATGGAATACGCCGAGGCCAACGCGCCCTGGCCGGTGAACGAAGATTGCGAGATGTGATCTGACCCCTCCGGCGGCGGCGCGGGTGTCGCCGCCGGATCGGTGAGTATTTGGAGAAAGATGAAAGATGCTGGACGCAGGGCGCACCGAGACCCTTCTCGAGGTCAACAATATCGAGGTGATCTACAACCACGTCATCCTCGTGCTGAAAGGCGTGTCGCTGTCGGTGCCCCAGGGCGGGATCACCGCGCTTCTGGGCGGCAATGGCGCGGGCAAGACCACGACGCTTAAGGCGATCTCGAACCTGCTGCATTCCGAGCGCGGCGAGGTGACCAAGGGCTCCATCGTCTATCGCGGCGAGCGGGTGCAGGATCTGGACCCGGCGGCGCTGGTGAAGAAGGGCGTCATCCAGGTGATGGAGGGGCGGCATTGCTTCGAGCACCTGACCATCGAGGAAAACCTGATGACCGGCGCCTTCACCCGGCGCGACGGCAAGGGCGCGGTCGCCGCCGATCTGGAGATGGTCTATGAGTATTTCCCGCGGCTGAAGGAGCGGCGGAAGAGCCAGGCCGGCTATACCTCGGGTGGCGAGCAGCAGATGTGCGCCATCGGGCGGGCGCTGATGAGCCGCCCCGAGACGATCCTGCTGGACGAGCCCAGCATGGGGCTGGCGCCGCAGCTCGTGGAGCAGATCTTTCAGATCGTGAAGGCGGTGAATGAGGGCGAGGGCGTGTCCTTCCTGCTGGCCGAGCAGAACACCAATGTGGCGCTGCGCTATGCGCATTACGGCTATATTCTGGAGAACGGTCGCGTCGTGATGGACGGGCCGGCGGCGGATCTGCGCGAGAACCCGGATGTGAAGGAATTCTATCTCGGCGTGTCAGACGAGGGCCGCAAGAGCTTCCGCGACGTGCGGTCCTATCGCCGTCGCAAGCGCTGGCTGGCATGACGCGCATGGATGCGATGTTTTCTGGCCCTTCCCGTTCCCGAGCCGTTGCTACCCGCCCTGCTGGATGCGCAGGAGGCGGTGGCCGTGGGCCGCGCGGTGCCCGAGGAGAACCTGCACCTGACGCTGGCCTTTCTGGGCGAACAGCCGGATTTCGCGCTGGCCGAGCTGGATGCGGCGCTGATGGCCGCGCCGCTGCCGGGCTGCACGCTGGCGCTGGAGGGGCTGGAGAGTTTCGGCGGGCGGCGGGTCAAGCTGCTGGCGGCAGGGGTGACACGCGCGCCGGAGCTGGTGGCGCTGCGCGAGCGGGTGCAGGGCGCCCTGCGCGCCGCCGGGATCGCGCTGCCGCGCGAGCGCTTTCGCCCGCATGTGACGCTGAGGCGCTTTGGCAACGGTCTGCGCGAGGCCGACCGGGCGCGCTTCGAGCAGGGCGTGGCACGGTTCGCGGCGCTGCGCTCGGCGCCGGAGCCTGTGGCGGAGCTGCGGCTGGTAAGCTCGCAGCTCACGCCGGAGGGCGCGGTGTACGAGACGTTGGCGGTCTATCCGCTGGCGGGGTGATCCGGGACAGGAAAGGGAGGCTCGGATGAGCAGCTATTACGACGATCTGGAGACGCGCAGCGCCGATGCGCGCGCTGCCGCGCTGGCCGAGGCGCTGCCCGGGCAGATCGCCCGGGCGCAGGGGCTGCCGGGCTATGCGCAATCGCTGGCCGGGGTGGATGCGGCGCGGGTGACCGACCGCGCGGCGCTGGCCAAGCTGCCGGTGCTGCGCAAGGCGGCGCTGGTCTCGGCGCAGGGGGCGGCGGCGCCCTTTGGCGGCTATGCGGCGAAACCGGCGCATGGCTTTGCGCATGTGTTCCAGTCGCCCGGCCCGATCTATGAGCCGGGCGGGAGCGACCATGACTGGTGGCGGCTGGGCCGGTTCCTTTATGCCTGCGGCATCGGGCCGGGCGACGTTGTGCAGAACTGTTTCGGCTATCACCTGACGCCTGCGGGGATGATCTTTGAGAACGGCGCGCGCGCGGTGGGCGCGGCGGTGCTGCCGGCGGGCACCGGGCAGACCGAATTGCAGGCGCGGGCGGCGCATGACGTGGGCGTCACCGCCTATGCGGGCACGCCGGATTATCTCAAGCTGATCCTCGAAAAGGCCGACGAGATGGGTCTGGGTCTCGGCATCGCGCGGGCGGCTGTGTCGGGCGGGGCGCTGTTCCCGTCGCTGCGCCAGTATTACGCCGATCGCGGCATCGCCTGCCGGCAATGCTATGCCACCGCTGATCTCGGCATGGTGGCCTATGAGAGCGAGGCGATGGAGGGGATGATCGCCGACGAGCAGGTGATCGTCGAGATCGTCACGCCGGGCACCGGCGATCCGGTGGCGCCGGGCGAGGTCGGCGAGGTGGTGGTGACCACGCTCAATCCCGATTACCCGCTGATCCGCTTTGCCACCGGCGACCTGAGTGCGGTGCTGCCCGGAGAAAGCCCCTGCGGGCGGACCAATCTGCGCATCAAGGGCTGGATGGGCCGCGCCGATCAGACTGCCAAGATCAAGGGCATGTTCGTGCGCCCCGAGCAGGTGGCGGCGCTGGTGGCGAAACATGCCGAGATCGACCGCGCCCGGGTGGTGGCCAGCCGAGAGGGCGAGATGGACGTGATGACGGTGCGGATCGAGACCGAGGCGGAGGATCCCGGCGCCTATGCCGGCAGCGTGGCCGAGGTGCTGAAGCTCAAGGGCATTGTCGAGCTGGTCAAGCCCGGCGGACTGCCGCGCGACGGTGTGGTCATCGAGGATGTCCGGGAATACGACTGAGCGCGGAGCTGCCTGACCCGGCCCCGTGGGCGCGTATTCCGCGCCCACGCAGAAAGGACAGTTCGATGTCCGACGCTCCGGCTCAGGGGGCGGTGGGTTGAAAGCCCACCGACAACGCTCAGAGCAGCTCCAGCACCTTTTCCGGCGGCCGGCCGATCACCGCGCGGTCGCCCACAAACAGCACCGGGCGCTCGATCAGCTTCGGCTCACGGGCCATGGCGCGCAGCAGCGTTTCGTCATCGGCGTCTTTCGACAGGCCCATCTCGCGAAAAGCGGCCTCCTTGGTGCGCATCATGTCGAGCGCGGGCAGGCCAAGCGCCGTCTGCGCCGCTTTCAGCTCGTCATAGCCTGGCGCGTCTTCGAGATATTTGCGGATCTCGGGCTCGACGCCCTTCTCCTGCAACAGTGCCAGCGCCTGGCGCGATTTCGAACAGCGCGGATTGTGCCAGAGTATCATAGCCACTCCTCTCGTCCCGTGCCGACGGCCTCGGCGACATTGTCAAACCCGTCGCGCGCCAGCAGCGCGTCGAGCCCGGTCAGGATCTCGTTCACCAGGCTCATGCCGCCATAAATCAGCGCGGTGTAGAGCTGCACCGCCGAGGCGCCGGCGCGGATCTTGGCATAGGCCTGCTCCGCCGAGCCGACGCCGCCGACCCCGATCAGCGGCAGGCTGCTATCGGTCAGTTGCGACAGCCGCGCCAGTACGCGGGTGGATTTCTCGAAAAGCGGCTGGCCGGAGAGCCCGCCCGTCTCGCCTTTCTGGGCCGAGCGCAGCCCGTCGCGCGACAGGGTGGTGTTGGTGGCGATCACCCCCGCCACACCCGAGCTCAGCGCGACCTCGGCCACGTCCTCCAGCCCCTGCGCATCGAGATCCGGCGCGATCTTGAGGAAGACCGGGATCGGGCGGTCGAGCCCGGCGCGGGCCTCCATCACGCCGGCGAGCAGCGCCGAGAGCGCCGCCTTGCCTTGCAGGTCGCGCAGCTTTTCGGTGTTGGGCGAGCTGACATTGACGGTGGCGAAATCGAGATAGGCGCCGCAGCGCGCCAGCACCTTTGCGAAATCCGCCGCGCGGTCTTCGCTGTCCTTGTTGGCGCCGAGATTGAGCCCCAGCACCATATCGGCGGGGCGGTGCATCAGCCGGCCGGCGATGGCGTCCATGCCGTCATTATTGAAGCCGAAACGGTTGATCGCGGCGCGGTCCTCGCTCAGGCGGAAGAGGCGGGGCCTGGGGTTGCCGGGCTGCGGGCGCGGCGTCGCGGCGCCGACCTCGACAAAGCCGAACCCGCTTTGGGCCAGCGCGGACAGCGCCTCGGCATTCTTGTCGAACCCGGCGGCGAGGCCCAGCGGATTGGCCAGATCGAGCCCGGCGACCGCACAGCGCAGCCGGTCGGAGGTGATCGGCCCCGGCGAGGGCGCCAGCCCCGATTGCAGCGCTTTCAGCGCCAGCCCGTGCCCGGTTTCGGGATCTATCCGGTGCAGCAGCGCAAGCCCCGCGCGTTCCAGCAGGCTCATGTCATGTCATCCGGAAACACATGCCCGCCAAGCCCCAGCGGCAGCGGGCGCGACCAGCGCACATCGGCCAGCCGCAGCGGGCCGTAGAGATGCGGGAACAGCGCGCCGCCGCGAGAGGGCTCCCATTTCAGCGCCTCGCCGAGGTCATCGGCTTCGAAGGCGAGGATATAGAGCCCCTCTTCCTCGCTGAAATGCTTGGCCACGGTTTCGCGCACCTGTTCCAGGGTCGAAAAATGCACAAAGCCGTCAGCCTCGTCCACCGGTGCTCCGGCGGTCTCGGTCTCGGCTTGCAGCGCGGCCCATTCCCCGGACCTCAGGATTTTATAGATCAGCATGGCATTGAGATGCCGGGGAACGCTCCGCCGGTCAATCCCCGGCGGAGCGATAGGGGGTCACAACAGGTGTCCGAAATGCCGGTGGATACGGGGAATCACGACCCAGATCATCGAGGCGACGATGAGCGGCACCATCAGCAGGTTGCGCTGCCAGATGGTCCAGCCTTCGGTGAAGGGGGTCAGCGCGTAAAGCGCGAGGGTGACGATCGGATAAACCGCGATAAAGACAAAGATCGCCAGACGCGGGCGCGAGGGCGGACGGGAGGGGGAGGTCATGCGCGTCTCCTTGCATGGAACGAAACGTATCGTTCTATTAGTTCTGGTATTCGCGCGTGTAAAGGCGTATCAAGAAGAAAATCCTGAAAGAGCCAGCGAATGACCGAAAAACGCGCATCCATCGGCGCCCGCCGCAACCCCGAGACCGAGGCCGCCGTGCTCGACGCCGCAACGGAGATTCTTGCGGAGAAGGGCATCTCGGGCGTTACCATGGAGGCGGTGGCAAAGCGTGCCCGGGCGGGCAAGGCCACGCTTTATCGCTGGTGGCCGACGCGCGGCGCACTGCTGATGGCCGTTTACCGGCGCCGCAAGCAGGAGATCTGCCACCCCGATACCGGCACGCTGGAGGGCGATGTGAAAGCGGTGCTCGAGTCGCTCTTCGATCACTGGAGCCGTCCGGAAGGCCGGGTGTTCCGGCACATCATCGCCGCGTCGCAGAGCGATGACGATCTGCGCGAGGCGCTGGAGGATTACCGGCTCGAGCGTCTGGCGCATCTGGGCGAGATCTTTGAGCGCGCCGCGCAGCGCGGCACGCTGTCCGATGATGTGCCCGCGCAGGAAATGGCTCGCGCGGTGATGGGGATGGCTTGGCTGCACCTGCTGGTGGGACGGCTGGATGCCGACGCCGCGGGCATCGCCCGCACCCTCGTGCGGGGCTGGGTGCGGCCTTCGTAACGCGGCGCGGCGTCAATCTTCGGCGGTCTCCCCGACCCATTGCAGCGCGCGCTCGACAAAGGCCAGCCCGCCGGACCGACACCATTCGCCATGTGCCACCGTGACCTGTTCGGGCCGCCAGCCCAGGATCTTGTCGCGGGCCGCCCGCGCCGGCGCGCGGTCGAGAAAGGACAGCCGCCATTCCCCCGGCGCATGCGGCGATTTCGCCGTCACCCCGTCGATATGCGCCAGCGGGCGTTGCCACCAGCTCCAGTGCTTGTGCAGGAAATCCTCGCTGAACGCCTCGATGAGATCGGCAAAGATCGCGGTGCGCGAGGGGCGGTGAAAGAACACCACCTCGTCCATCGCAAAGGAGCCGCGGACCCACGCCTGATCGAGATCCGGCCCCCATTCGGGCGGCGGGGTGTCTTCGAGCGCGGCCTGAAACGGCAGCTCGTCGCGCTTGGCGATGGTGCTGGCCGGTCCCCAGAGGCGCGCCTCGGGAAAGGCGGCGTGCCAGTCGCTCAGGAACAGGTGGTGGATCTTGTTCGGGCTGACCAGATGCGTGACGCGGCCAAGCGCCTCGACCTCGGCGCGCAGCGCATCGGTCAGGGCGATGGGCGACCAGACCCACAGTTCATCGCCTGCAAGCCGGGCGATCACCATGCGGGTCGGGTAGGGGAAGCTGTAGAAATCGACAATCGGGCCGTCGGCGAGCCAGATCCGGTCTCCGATGGGCTGAAGCTGTGTCATGGGGGCCTCGGGCGTTGCGGTATTCAGGGTTGTACTGGTGGTATGTACCAGTGGTACATAAGTGGTGTGTAGCGCCGCGACCTGCTAACTGTCAACGCCATGAGCCGACGTCTTGAAAACCTCGACCCCGACCGCCAGCGCCGCCTGTTCGACGTGGCCGCGCAGGAATTCGCCGCGAACGGCTTCGACGGTGCCTCGCTGAACCGGATCCTGGCGCAGTCGGGCATGGGCAAAAGCTCGCTCTATTACTATTTCGACGACAAGGCCGATCTCTTTGCCACGATGATCGAGCGCTCCCTGGCCGCGCTGTTCGACGAGATCGGCGGGCTGGACCCGGAAACGCTGACGGCGGAAACCTATTGGCCGACATTCGAGACGCGCTATCGCGAGGGGCTTGCGGCGGTCGAGAGCAATCCCGCGCTGGTGCGTCTGGGGGGTATTTTCTATCAGCTCCGCGCGGTTCCCGGCACCGGCGCCGCCACGGGGCGGCTGTTCGAGGCGGCGCGGTGCTGGGTCGAGGCGGCGATTGCGCGCGGGCAGGCATTGGGCGTCGTGCGGCGGGATCTGCCGCAATCGCTGCTGGTCGAGGCGACCATGGGGTTGCTGGAAACGCTCGACCGCTGGATCCTGGATCACTGGAGCAGCCTGTCCGAAGAGGAAAAGACGCGGCTGCCTGAGCAGCATATCGGGCTCTTCCGCGATCTGCTGGAGCGCCGGGCCGGCGAGCGCGATCCGGGCAGTGCCTTGGGATTGTGATCTGCGGGCGCTACGTCAAGCGAAGCAGTGCTTTGACACTCAACCCGAAGCGTTGCAACATTTCTCTCATAGACGCCCACAGAGAGGTTTCCCCAATGTCTTTCCGCCTGATGACGAGTGTCGCGGCCCTCGCTCTGAGCGCGGGTGCGGCCAGCGCCGATTATGCGCTGACCATCCTGCACACCAACGATTTCCATTCGCGCTTCGAGCCGATCAGCAAATACGACTCGACTTGCGCCGCCGAGGACAACGATGCCGGCGAATGCTTTGGCGGCTCGGCGCGTCTGATGACCGCCATCGGCGAGGCCAAGGCGCGCAGCAACAACTACATCCTGGTGGATGGCGGCGACCAGTTCCAGGGCACGCTGTTCTACACCTATTACAAGGGCAAGCTCGCCGCCGAGATGATGAACCAGATGGGCTATGACGCGATGACCGTGGGCAACCACGAATTCGACGACGGCCCCGAGGTGCTGCGCGGCTTTGTCGATTCGGTGGAATTCCCTGTGCTGATGTCGAACGCCGACATCTCGGGCGAGGCGCTGCTGGCCGATTCGATCCTGAAATCCACGGTGATCGAGCGTGGCGGCGAAAAGCTGGGTCTGATCGGCCTGACCCCGCACGATACCGACGAGCTGGCCTCGCCGGGGCCGAACGTGATCTTCACCGATCCGGTCGACGCGGTGCAGGGTGAGGTCGACAGGCTGTCCGAAGAGGGCGTCAACAAGATCATCGTGCTCAGCCACTCGGGCTACAAGGTCGATATCGACGTCGCCAATAACACAACCGGGGTCGACGTGATCGTCGGCGGCCATACCAACACGCTACTGGGCGAGATGGACGGCGCCGAAGGCCCGTACCCGACCATGGTGAACGATACCGCCATCGTCTCGGCCTATGCCTATGGCAAGTTCCTGGGCGAGCTGAACGTCACCTTCGACGACGACGGCAATATCGTCGAGGCCTCCGGTGCGCCGATCATCATGGACGCCGCCGTGAGCGAGGACGAGGGCACCAAGGCCCGCATTGCCGAGGCCGCCGAACCGCTCGACGAGATCCGCAACGAGGTGGTGGCCGAGACCTCCGAAGAGATCGTCGGCTCGCGCGATGTCTGCCGCGCCATGGAATGCCCGATGGGCAACCTCGTGGCTGACGCGATGCTCGACCGGGTGAAGGATCAGGGCATCGAGATCGCCATTGCCAATGGCGGCGGGCTGCGCGCCTCCATCGACGCTGGCGAAGTGACCATGGGCGAGGTCCTGACGGTGCTGCCGTTCCAGAACACGCTCTCCACCTTCCAGGTGACCGGTGCCACCGTGATCGAGGCGCTGGAAAACGGCGTGAGCCAGATGGAAGACGGCGGCGGTCGCTTCCCGCAGGTGGCTGGCATGTCCTTCACCGTCGATCCCTCCGCCGAGCCGGGAAGCCGTATTTCCGACGTGATGGTGGGCGGCACGCCCATCGACCCGGAAAAGCTCTACGGTCTGGTGTCGAACAACTACGTGCGTAATGGCGGCGACGGCTACAAGATGTTCGTCGATGCCCAGAACGCCTATGATTTCGGCCCCGATCTGGCGGATGTGACGGCGGAATACATCGCCGCCAATGCGCCCTACACGCCCTATACCGATGGCCGGATCACCGTGAAGGAATAAGCGGTCTTCCATCGTTGTGAACGAGAGCGCGCGGGGCTTTCCCCGCGCGTTTTTCGTTGCCGGTAGGCCGTTTCGTAGGGTGGGCAATCTGCCCACCATGGGCTTATGCCGTGCGCGTCCGTTTGCGCGCTTTCATCGCCATGCCGGCGCGCATGTTCAGCCCCAGCAGCACGATGTTCAGCGCCCCGGCGCAGAGCTCCAGCAGCTGCACATAGCCGAAGGCGCCGGAGAGGTCGCCGGCCTGCGCCCGCAGCCCGAGAAACACCGCCGACGGGATCAGCACGAGCAGGCCGTTCAGCGCCGCCACCCGCATCCGCGCCATCTTGGCGACGATTTGCGGTGCCTTGGAGCGCCCGGCCAGCCGCGCGCCGCTGGCGCCCGCCGAGGCCAGCGCCAGAACCAGAAGCGGCAGCGCATAAAGGATGATCTGGCGCAGCAGGATCACCGTGTCGGGCGCGGCGAAAAACTCGCTGACAAAGGCCAGCGACCAGAAGCTCGCGATCACCAGCAGCGCGGTGGCGCCCGAGGCGCCGTGGATCATGACGAGAGAGGAGCGGGACATGGGGAATCTCCTTTTTAATAGCAAGCTATGTATATATGGGATTGAATAGCGAACTATACAAGGCTAGGCAAGCGCCATGAGCGATTTCGAAAAGACCCGTTCCGCGGGCTATCTGGCCAACCACATGGCACGGCTCTTTGCGCATGGTCTGGCCGAGCGTATCCGCCCGCTGGGCCTGGCGCCGGCGCAGTTCATGACGCTGCTCGAGCTGTGGCGCGAGGACGGCATCACCCAGCGCGACCTCGTGGCGCGGCTGGATGTGGAACAGGCGACCATGGCCAATACGCTCAAACGCATGGAGCGCGACGGGCTGATTACCCGCCGCGCCCATGAAGGCGATGCCCGCGCCCGCACCATCCACCTGACAGACCGCGCCCGCGACCTTCAGCCCGCCGCCGAAGCGGCAGCGGCCTCGGTCAATGCGCAGGCGGTGAAGGATCTGAGCGAGGAGGAGCGCGTCGCATTCGTCGCCGCGATGCACAAGGTTATTGCCGCGCTGAAGGACTGAGGCGCGGCGGCTGGCCAAACCGGGCGATCCGCGCCATTCTGCGGGCAGCCAACCGGAGAGTGCCATGAAGGGCCGCTGCACCTGCGGAGAGATCCGCTTTCACCTGACCGACACGCCGCTCATCACCCATTGCTGCCACTGCACCTGGTGCCAGCGTGAAAGCGGTTCTGCCTTTGCGCTGAACGCGATGATCGAAACCCGATATGTGGCGCTGGACGGCGGCAGGCCCGAGGAGCTCGCGCTGCCCTCGGCCAGCGGCAAGGGGCAGATCGTGGCGCGCTGCCCGCGCTGCCAGGTGGCGCTCTGGTCGCATTATGCCGGGGCGGGGCGGGCCTTTGCCTTTGTCCGGGTGGGCACGCTCGACGCCGCCGCCAGTGTCGCGCCGGATGTGCATATCTTCACCGACAGCGCCCATCCCTGGATCACCTTTCCCGAGGGCGCAAAGGTTTTTCCCGCCTTCTACCGCCGCTCGGAAACCTGGCGCCCGGAGGCGCTGGCGCGGGGCGAGGCCGAGCGTGCGCGGCAGGCGCAGCAGCAACAGCAGCAATAGGGCGCGCGCGATGGATCACCCGCTGATCGACCTCATCAACGCCCGTATCCGCAAGGCCGAGGAGGAGGGCGCTTTCGACAACCTGCCCGGCAGCGGCAAGCCCCTGCCGGACTGCGACGATCCGGAAAACGCCGTGCTCAACCGGATCATGAAGGACAACGGCGCGGTGCCGGAAGTCGTCTCGCTCTCGCGCGAGCTGGCGAAACTGCGCGAAGAGCTGCGCGAGACCGGCGACCGCAGCGCGCGGAAGCGGATCATTCAGGACATGTCGCTGCTCGAAGCCCGGATCGAGATCGCCCGCAAGAGCCGCTGAGGCTTGGACATCCCGCGCCGCGCGTGCCAGTGTCGCGCGCGGAACAGGAGGCGCGCAGGCATGGTCACGGTCAAGGAACAATACGAAGCCTTCCCCTATCCCGAGCGCGACCCCGAAGACGAAAAGACAAGGCTGATCACCGGCTCCCCCTCGCACCCGCTGGAGATGGATCATTTCCTCTGGAACGGTGCCCGGGACTGGTCGCAGCCGCTGCGTGTGCTGGTGGCGGGCGGCGGCACCGGTGACGGGCTCATTCAGCTCGCCACGCTGATGCAGAAGGCCGGCGCGCCTGCCGAGATCACCTATCTAGACCTCTCCGAAGCCTCGCGTGCGGTGGCCGAGGCGCGCGCCGCCACGCGCGGGCTCGACACGATCGCCTTTCACACCGCCAGCTTGCTGGATGCGCCGGACTACGGCACGTTCGATTACATCGACTGCTGCGGCGTGCTGCATCACCTGCCCGACCCGGCGGAGGGCTTTCGCGCCCTGCGCGCGGCGCTGGCGCCCGGCGGCGGCATGGGGTTCATGGTCTATGCGCCCTATGGCCGCTCCGGCGTCTATCCGCTGCAAGAGGCCTTTGCCGCGCTTTTCGACGGCGTGCCGCCGCAGGAGCGGCTGGAGCGTGCGAAGCGGATCGTGGCGGCGCTGCCCGAGGGGCATCCTTTCGCCTGCAATCCCAATCTCGGCGATCATCACAAGAGCGACGCCGGGTTCTACGACCTGCTGCTGCACGGGCAGGACCGGGCGTTCTCCGTCCCCGATCTGCTCGACGTGCTGGGCGAGACCGGCTGGGATCTCGCCGGGTTCACCACCCCCGCAATGTACGATCTGGCGCGCATCGCCGAAGTGCCCGATGGCATGGACAAGGCGGTGCAGATGGCGGTGGCGGAGAAGCTGCGCGGCACCATCCGCATGCACACCGCCTATGCGGTGGCCGCCGCTGCCGAGCCGCCAGTGGCGACCGGGCGCAACCGCAAACTGGTCCCGCATCTGCGCGGCGTGCAGCGCCAGGCGCTGGCCAAGGCGGTGGCGAAGGGAAAGATGCTGCCGCTGCGACTCGGCCAACTGACGGCGGAGGTGAACCTGCCGAAGGAGGCCGCCGCGCTGATCGCCGGGATCGACGGGCGCCGCAGCCTCGACGAGATTGCCCGCGCCGCGCATCTCGATCCGCTGGGGTTCGGCACGCTCTGGGGCCGCGTCGATGCGGCGCTCGCGCCCTGGGGGCTGCTGCTCTATTCCGGCCTGCTGCGCCAGACCGGAGCCGCGCCGCGCGCCTGAGGCTTGCAGCCACATTTCCGACCCTTGCACTGCGACGCATTCCTTTCCAGACTGGCGTCCAAGGAAAAACAAGGTCCGGAGCCTGCCGGATCATAGGGGAGGAGCGCCGACCATGACCTTTGCGTCCGTGGCCGACCGGAACGCGATCGAGGCGGAGATGCCGTGGGAGGCGCGCGATCTGCCGAAAACGCTCTATGCCCAGCTGAGCAGGACCGCCGCCGCCTTTCCCGACCGCCCCGCCATCAGCTTTCAGCTGCTCTCCGGGCCGACCGACAAGGCCGAAACGCTGAGCTGGTCAGAGCTCCGCCAGCGCACCTCCCAGGCCGCCAACCTTTTCCGCAGCCTCGGTGTGGGTGAAACCGATGTGGTCGCCTGCGTGCTGCCGAACTGCTCGGAGACGGTGTTTGCCCTGCTCGGCGGGGCCGTGGCGGGGATTGTGGCGCCGATCAACCCGCTGCTCGAACCCGAACAGATCGCCGCCATCCTGCGCGAGACCGGCGCCAGGGTCGTGGTCACGCTCAAGCCTTTCCCGAAATCCGACATCGCGCAAAAGGTGGCGCAGGCCTGCCAGCATGCGCCGCGCGTGAACACCGTGCTCGAGGTCGATCTCAACCGCTATCTCAGCCCGCCGAAATCCTGGCTGGTGCCGTTCCTGCGCCCCAAGGTCACCGCCAACCGGCATGCGGATGTGCTCTGTTTCAACAAGGCGCTGCGCCAGCAGCCCACCGAGCTGAGCTTTCCCGACGCCTCCGGCGACCGCGTGGCGGCGAATTTCCACACCGGCGGCACCACCGGCATGCCCAAGGTGGCGCAGCATCTCTATTCCGGCATGCTCTATAACGGCTGGCTGGGATCACGGCTGCTCTTCACCGAGACCGACAATATCATCTGCCCGCTGCCGCTCTTTCACGTCTTTGCCACGGATGTGATCCTGATGTCGGCGCTCTGCTCGGGGGCGCATGTGGTGTTCCCGACACCGGCGGGCTATCGCGGCGATGGCGTCTTCGACAATTTCTGGAAGCTCTGCGAGCGCTGGAAGATCACCTTTGTCATCACCGTGCCCACCGCCGTCTCGGCGCTGATGCAGCGCAAGGTGGACGCGGATATCTCTTCGGTGAAGGTGGCGTTTTCCGGCTCGGCACCGATGCCGCTGGAGCTGTTCAAGCGCTTCGAATCCTCTTGCGGCGTGATGATCTGCGAGGGCTACGGGCTCACCGAGGCGACCTGTCTGGTTTCGGTGAACCCGCCCGACGGGGTCAAGAAGGTGGGCTCCATCGGCATTCCCTTCCCCTATACCCGTGTGAAGATCGTGCAGCAGACCCCCGACGGCCCGCGCGAATGCCCGGAGGACGAGGTGGGCGAGATCTGCGTCGCCAATCCCGGGGTCTATGTGGGCTCGACCTACACCGAAGAGGACAGGAACCGCGACCTGTTCCACGAGGGGCTCTATCTGCGCACCGGCGATCTCGGGCGGATGGACCCGGACGGGTACCTCTGGATCACCGGGCGCGCCAAGGATCTGATCATTCGCGGCGGTCACAATATCGACCCCGCCGATATCGAGGAGGCGCTGCTGGCGCATCCGGCGGTGGCCTTTGCGGGCGCCATCGGCCAGCCCGACGCCCATGCGGGCGAGCTGCCCTGCGCCTTTGTCGAACTGGTGGAGGGGGCGGAGGTCACCGAGGACGAGCTCATGCGCCACGCGCGCGTGCATATCCACGAACGCGCCGCTTATCCCAAGCACATGACCATCCTGCCGGCGCTGCCCAAGACCGCCGTCGGCAAGATCTTCAAGCCCGAGCTGCGCATGCACGCGATCCGCCGGGTCTATAACGACGCGCTCGCCGCGGCGGAGCTGCCGGCGCGGGTGGTGGCGGTGGTGGACGACCGCAAGCGCGGGCTGGTGGCGCGGCTGGAGCGCAATGGCGCCGACGAGGCGGCGGTGACGCGCTGTCTCGGTGCCTTCACGCGGCCATGGGACTGGGTGGAAACGGCGCCGGACCGGGCCTGAGGCACGGCCCGCGCGGGCGGTTCAGCAGGGATTCTTGGCGCAGAAGATCTCGTAGAGCAGCCCGATGACGCGCCCGGTATCCTCGGTGGCGAGGCTGTAATAGATCGTCTTGCCGTCGCGCCGCGTGCTCACCAGCCCCTCTTCGCGCAGCCGCGCCAGCATCTGGCTCACCGCCGCCTGCCGGATGCCGAGCAGCTCCTCCAGCTCGCCGACCGATTTCTCGCCCGATCCGAGGTGGCACAGGATCATCAGCCGGCCCTCGTGGGCCAGGGTTTTCAGGAAGGAAGCGGCGCTGCGCGCATTGCTGGCCATCTCGTCGGGCGGGGCGGGTATCGTCTGATCGTTCACGTCTCAGGACCTCTTATTCTCTGGCGCTGATATAGCATGTTCGCGCCGAAATGCGAGCCAGAGGCTAACGGCGGCGCGTTCCGCCCCGTGTCAAACAGATCAAATTGTCCGCAATTACGGCGTTACTTACACGAATCGACCCGGTGGCCGCTCTTTACGGCGACCCGGGCATGCGCTCAACCCTGCGCGATGCGGTCGAGCAGCGCCGCCAGCCCCTCCGGGTCCGACAGGAAGGGGGAGTGCGACCAGGGTCGCTCGTACACGTCTTCGGGCGGCAGTGCCGCCGCCATCTCGCGCTGATAGGCGGGCGGGATCGCGTGGTCCTCGCCGCAGACGATATAGCTCTGCGGCACGGTTTCCGCCCGGCCCGCGAGGCGCACCCCCTCGGCCTGCGGCGGGATCGCCTGCGAGCAGAGATTTGCCATGGCAAACTCGACAGCGGCGTCGGAGCAGTCGTGATAGAAGAGATCGCGCGACATGTCGGGCGCAAAGTGAAAGCTCGCGCGGCCCGGATCGCGGCGGATCGCCGGAAGCAGCGGCTGCTCGCTCTGCCGCCGCCGCAGCGTCGCGACGCTGTCGCCGGTGCCGCCGGGGCGGTAGGCGCAGAGATAGACCAGCCGGCGCACGCGCTCGGGCGCCTCCTCGGCGGTCTGGGTGATCGGCACCCCCGCCATGGAATGCCCGACGAGAATGGCAGGCTCCGGCAGCGCCTCCAGAATCGCCTGCACATAGGAGCCGAGCGTGATCCCCTCGGGCGGCGTGTCGTCGGCGCCATGCCCGGGCAGGTCGATGGCCGTTGCCTCATGGCCCCGCGCCGCCAGCGCCGGCAGCACATCGCGCCAGCACCAGGCGCCGTGCGAGGAGCCATGCACCAGAAGAAACCGCGCCATCAGAGCCCATGCCCCTGCGCTGCGAGAAAGGCGCTCAGCGCCGCCGCATATTCGTCGGGCTTCTCGACGCAGGGAATGTGCCCGGCATTGCGGATCAGCTTGAAATCCGAGCCCGGGATCAGCTCCAGCGTCTCGCGCACCATGTCCGGCGGCGTCGAGCCGTCCTCGGAGCCCGCGATCCCCAGCGCCGGCAGCCGCAGGCCTGAGGTGGGCGTCATGAAATCCGTCCCGGCAATGGCCTCGCAGCAGCCGATATAGCCGGCTTTCGGCGTGCGTTCGAGCATATGCCGCCACCCCGCGGCCTCCGCCGTGCCGCGAAAGCCCGGCGCGAACCAGCGCTGCATCGTGCCCTCGGCCAGCGCCGCCACGCCGCCCTCTTTCACCTGCGCCACCCGGTCGGCCCAGATCTCGCGCGTGCCGATCTTGCAGGCGGTGTTCGACAGCACCAGCGCCCGCACCAGATCGAGCCGCTTCGCCGCCAGCCCCTGCGCGATCATGCCGCCGATGGAGAGCCCGACGAACATTGCCTCGCGAAAGCCCGTAAGCTCCATCAACCGCTCGGCGTCGCGCACCAGAGTGCCCATGGAATAGGGCCCCTCCGGCGCATCCGAGAGCCCGTGACCGCGCTTGTCGTAGCGCAGGATGCGCAGACCGGCGGGCAGCCGCGCCACCACCTTGTCCCAGACCCGCAGATCCGTGCCCAGAGAATTGGCAAAGACCAGCGGCGCGCCGTCCTCCGGGCCATCGATTCGGTAATGCAGGCGGATATCGCCCAGATCGGCCATCTGCATGCGCGCGCTCCCTCTTGTCCGGCGCCAGCCTAGCGTCGCCCGCCGCCGGACGAAAGAGACCCCGGACCGGCCAGCGC
The DNA here is from genome assembly GCF_001975705.1 of Salipiger abyssi. Taxonomy (NCBI): domain Bacteria; kingdom Pseudomonadati; phylum Pseudomonadota; class Alphaproteobacteria; order Rhodobacterales; family Roseobacteraceae; genus Salipiger; species Salipiger abyssi. The sequence goes on along the minus strand of NZ_CP015093.1, from coordinate 1,065,881 downwards.
CGCCCCGGGGTCTTCATCTTTCTTCAAATACTCCCGCCGGAGGCGTCCCGCCCCCGGTGCCGGGCGCCGTGCTCAGGCGATCTCGACCAGCTCGATGGCGAAGGTCAGATCCTTGCCGGCCAGCGGGTGGTTGGCATCGAGCGTGACCTCGGTCTCGGTGACCTCGGCGACGACCACCTGCATGGTCTGGCCGTCGGGGGTCTGCACTTGCAGCTGCGTGCCCAGATCCAGCGGAATATGATCGGGAATTTCCTGCCGCGGCACCGCCTGGCGGGCTTCGGCATGGGCCGGGCCATAGGCCTCTTCCGAGGGGATCTCGACGGTTTTCTTGTCGCCGATGGTCATGCCCGGGATGGCCTTGTCGAGACCGGGAATGATCTGGCCCGAGCCCACGGTGAATTCCAGCGGGTCGCGGCCGGCGCTGGAATCGAAGGTGGTGCCGTCGGCAAGCGTGCCGGTGTAATGAATGCGTACGGTGTCGCCGGTCTTGACCTGCGTCATGAAGAACTCCGTTCGTTGGGGAAAGTCTGCGTGAATGGACGAGGCCGCCTGTCACGGGTGCTCGTTTCGCTCCCCTTTATTCTAAGCATCCATGCTCTGGATTGCAAATACCGCCCGTTTTGGCCTTTGCTCTGCCGCCGCTGCCGTGCAAGGCTCGCGCGCGGGAGGAACGCGGCATGGCGATCACAACCTGCGTCTTCGACGCTTACGGAACATTGTTCGATGTCGCCGCCGCCGCGCGCGGGGCTGCCGAGACCCCGGGCCGCGAGACGCTGGCGGCGGTCTGGCAGGCGCTGGCCGAGGATTGGCGGCGCAAGCAGCTGGAATATTCCTGGCTGCGCGCCATCACCGGCGAGCATGTCTCGTTCTGGCAGGTCACGCAGGACGGGCTCGACTGGGCGATGGAGCGTCACGGGCTGGACGACCCGGCGCTTCGCGAGGCGCTGCTGGCGCTTTACTGGGAGCTTGCCGCCTATCCCGAGGTGCCGGCGCTGCTGGCGCGGCTGACCGAGGCGGGCAAGCGCTGCGCGATCCTGTCGAACGGATCGCCCGACATGCTCTCGGGCGCGGTGGAGAGTGCCGGCATCGGCGCCTATCTCGACGCGGTGCTGTCAGTCGAGGAGGTGGGTGTCTTCAAGCCGGCGCGCGCGGTCTACGATATGGTCGGCGAGCGCTTTGGCACCGCGCCCTTCGAGGTGCTCTTCGTCTCGTCGAACGGCTGGGACGCGGCGGGGGCCGCCGCCTATGGATTCCGCACCGTCTGGGTGAACCGCGCCGGCCTGCCGCTGGACCGCTTGCCGGCGCGCCCGCAGCATGTTCTGAGTGAGCTCTCACCGATACCGGAGCTTCTCTGATGCCGCATTTCACCACCTCCGACGGGCTGTCGCTCTCCTATACCGACGAGGGCGCGGGGCTGCCGCTGCTGTGCCTCGCCGGGCTCACCCGTGATGGGCGCGATTTCGACTATGTCGCGCCGCATCTCGACGGCGTGCGGTTGATCCGGCTCGATTATCGCGGACGCGGCCAGTCGGAGTGGGGCGACCCGGCCACCTATGCGATCCCGGTCGAGGGGCGCGACGCGCTGGAGCTGCTCGACCATCTGGGGCTGGAAAAGGCGGCGATTTTGGGCACTTCGCGTGGCGGGCTGATTGCCATGGTGCTGGCGGCGACGGCAAAGGACCGGCTGAGCGGCGTGGCGCTCAACGATATCGGCCCCGAGATCGGCGCGGCGGGGCTCGACGTGATCAAGGACTATCTCGGTCGCAACCCGCCCTGGAAGAGCTATGACGAGGCGGTGGCAAAGCTTGCTGCCGCAATGCCCGCTTTCGAGAATGTGCCCGAGAGTCGCTGGCGCGAGGAGGTCGAACGGCATTACCGCGAAACGTCCGGCGGGCTGGTGATCACCTACGACCCCAAGCTGCGTGACGTGGTGCTGAGCGATGGCGCGCAGCCGGCCCCGGATCTCTGGCCGCTTTTCGATGCGCTGAAGGGCCTGCCGCTCTGCTGCATCCGGGGGGCGAATTCGGATCTGCTGACCGCGGCCACCTTTGCCGAGATGCAAAAGCGCCGCCCCGACATGATCGCGGCGCTGGTGCCAGGGCGCGGCCATATCCCGTTTCTCGATGAACCGGAATCGCTCGATGCGCTGCGCCGCTGGCTGAAAATGCTGGGCTAGGCGCGGCATCTCCGCGACCCGCCCGAGATTTTTCGTACGAAAAATCTTGGGCCCGCGCCGGTCCTAGTCGCGCTCGCCCCGCACGAAGACCCGCGTCGGGTGCAGTTCTCCGCCCTTGAACACACCCACGGCAACCGCCTGACCGTCGAAGGACGCCCAAGCCTCGTCGCCATAATCGACATCCCCGGGGATCACCATGCCGGGATTGCCATTGCGCAGCCGTGCCGCGCCCTCGGCGGTGCATTTCAGCTCGGGCAATTCCGCCAGCCCGACCTCCAGCGGCAGCAGCTTTTCGTCCAGCTCCGGCGTCTTGGCCAGCGCGTCGATCTCTTCGATACCGATGCCGTCCTCGGCCTCGAACGGGCCCGACCAGATCCGCCGCAGCCGCAGCACATGGCCGTGACAGCCCAGTTTCTCGCCCAGATCGCGGGCGATGGCGCGGACGTAACCGCCCTTGCCGCAGGTCATTTCCAGCTCGACGTGATCGGCATCGGGGCGCCCGGTCATCACCAGCTCCTCGACCCAGAGCGGGCGCGCCTCGATCTCCATGGTCTCGCCGTCGCGGGCGCGCTTATAGGCGCGTTCGCCGTCGATCTTCACCGCCGAGAATTGCGGCGGCACCTGCATGATCTCGCCCACAAAGCCGTGCAGCGCTTCCTTGATCTCGTCATCCGAGGGGCGCGCGGCGCTTTCTGCGGTGATCTCGCCTTCGGCATCGTCGGTATTGGTGCGCTGGCCCAGCCGCACGGTGAAGCGGTAGGCTTTCAGCGCGTCGGTGATATAGGGCACGGTTTTGGTCGCCTCTCCCAGCGCCACGGCCAGTACGCCGGTCGCTTCCGGGTCCAGAGTGCCCGCATGGCCGGCCTTCTTTGCCGCCAGCGCCCAGCGGACCTTGTTGACCACCGAGGTCGAGGTCATCCCCGCCGGTTTGTCGACGATCAGCCAGCCGGAAATATCGCGACCCTTCTTGCGTGCCATGTCTGCCCTCTGTCTGGTAAGGCGCGCCTGATAGCGAGGCGGGGCATGGCTTGTCAATCGCCGGGCGCAGCAAGGGCGGCGGCGATGGCGTCGAGCGCGGCACGGATCGGCGGATCGTGACGCGCTTCGTGGTGGCTGACCAGCCATTCGTCATGCGCCAGCGCCGCGATCGGCTCCGACAGCCGGGCAAGGTGCGGCTCTGCTTCGCCGATGAAACAGGGCAGCACCACCCGCCCGAAGCCCGCGAGCGCCAGATCGAGACAGAGCCGCGGATCGCTGGCTGTGGTGGCGATCTCGTCGCCATGCGTTTCGTGCAGCCAGCGTTGCGAGGCGGCGAGGCCCGGCCCTTTGGGCAGCGTGACATAACCTGTGACCTGAGGTCCCGTGCCGTAGATCGCGTGTTCGACCCGCCGCAGCCTGCGGCGCGCGAGGCGGGGTGAGTCCGGCGGGCGGTTGCGGATGCCGATATCCGCCTCGCGCCGTGCCAGATCGAGCACCGCATTCGACGGCACGAAGGCGGGCAGCCAGAGTGGGTGGGGCGCCGGACTGAGCGCCATGGCCAAAAAGCGCGAGGTCCAGAATCCGGCGGTGATGCGCACCGGCGCCGGGCCGAGTCCGGCATCCACCCAGCGCGACAGCCGCGCGCGAATCTCGTGAAGCTCGGATGCCTCGGACGCCAACGCGCGACCCTCGGCGGTGAGCGCATAGCCTGCCTTGCCGCGCAGGAACAGCGTGCGCCCGGTGCTGCGCTCGAACCGCGCCATGCGCCGCGACAGGGTGGGAAGCGGCACGCCGCAGCGCTCGGCCGCGCCCGTCAGAGAGCCGGTCGCGGCGATTTCGAGAAAGAGCGACAGGTCGTCGAGGCTGATCCGACTTTCATTCATGCAAGTCAGTTTGCGAAAGGCGTCAGTATTTTCAATGAAAATAACGTGGGAGAGTTTTGCTCATCCCATTCATACTTTCACAGGTGAAATATGTGCGACCTGGATTCGCGCGGCTGGCCGCCGCGACCCACGCTTTACATATGCGAACAGGAAATCTTTCGCCGCCGGCTGGAAAGCCAACGCAAATGGCGCCGTCGCCGGTTCTGGCTACGGATCCGCGCCCGATTTTTCGGGCGCGCAAAACTCAGTCGCGCTTGCCCGCGAACCGTGCCTGCCACTCCTCGCGCTCGGCATCGGTGATCTTGCGGAAGGTCACCTTCGGCACGGCAAAGCCATGCCCTGCCGGCAGGCTCTCCAGCGCCGCCGGCACATCGTCGGGCCAGCTGTCGTCCTGCGTATTGAGCGCGGTCAGAAGCTGCGCCGAGGCGTCGGGGACGAAGGGGGCGGAAATCACCGCGTAGAGCCGGATCACGTTCAGCGCGAGGCGGATCTGCGCCGCCGCCGTCTCGGGATCGGTCTTGAAGGTCGACCAGGGCGCCGCCTCCTGCAGGTATTCATTGCCCAGCACCCAGGCGGCGCGCAGCGCGGTGGCGGATTTGCGCACCTCCGCATGGGCCATGAAGCCTTCGTATTCGCGGATCTTTGCGGTCAGATCGGCGATGAGCTGCTCTTCGCGCGGGCCATAGCTGCCGCCCTCGGGCACGACCTCTCCGAATTTCGAGCGGCAGAACTTGGTGACGCGGCTGGCGAAATTGCCCAGCACATCGGCCAGATCCTTGTTCACCGAGCTCTGGAAATTCTCCCAGGTGAATTCCGCGTCCGAGCTTTCCGGCGCGTGGCTCAGCAGCCACCAGCGCCAGTAATCCGCCGGCAGGATCTCCAGCGCCTGATCCATGAACACGCCGCGTCCGCGCGAGGTGCTAAACTGCCCGCCGTCGTAGTTCAGGTAGTTGAACGACTTGATGTAATCGACGAGCTTCCACGGCTCGCCCGAGCCCAGAATGGTGGCCGGGAAGCTGAGCGTGTGGAAGGGCACGTTATCCTTGCCCATGAACTGGGTATAGGTGACGTCCTCTGCGCCCTTGTCGGTGCGCCACCAGCGCTGCCAGTCGCTGCCCTTGCCGGCATCGACCCATTCCTGCGCGCAGGCGATATATTCGATGGGCGCGTCGAACCAGACATAGAAGACCTTGCCCTCCATGCCGGGCCAGTCTTCCTCGCCCCTCTTCACGGGGATGCCCCAGTCGAGATCGCGGGTGATGCCGCGATCCTGCAAGCCGTCGCCGTCGTTCAGCCATTTCTTGGCGATGGAGGTGGTCAGCACCGGCCAGCCCTCGCGGGTGTCGATCCATTTTTCCAGCTCGTCCTTCATGGTCGACTGGCGCAGGTAGAGATGCTTGGTCTCGCGCATCTCCAGATCGGTGGCGCCCGAGATCACCGAGCGCGGATTGATCAGGTCGACCGGGTCGAGCTGCTTGGTGCAGTTGTCGCACTGGTCGCCGCGCGCATCCTCGAAACCGCAATTGGGGCAGGTGCCCTCGATATAGCGGTCGGGCAGGAAGCGCCCGTCGGTGGGCGAATACATCTGCGTCTCGACGACTTCGCGGATCAGCCCGCGATCCGCGAGCACCCCGGCGAAATGCTGGGTGAGCTTGTGGTTCTGCGGGCTCGACGAGCGGCCGAAATGGTCGAAGCTGAGGCGGAAGCCTTCGGCGATCTGCGCCTGAACCTCGTGCATCTCTGTGCAGTACTCCGCCACCGGCTTGCCGGCCTTGGCGGCGGCGAGCTCGGCGGGGGTGCCGTGTTCGTCGGTCGCGCAAAGGAACAGCACCTCGTTGCCCCGGGCGCGCTGATAACGGGCAAACAGATCGGCGGGCAGCTGGCTGCCCACGAGATTGCCCAGATGCTTGATCCCGTTGATATAGGGGATTGCCGAGGTGATGAGATGACGCGCCATCTGATGCCTGCCTTGTGCTCCGGTTCGCTGCCGCTTTAGCGGATGTGGCCGGGCGTGGAAAGGTCCGGCATTTGCGGGCTTGGCTTCGCCGCGTCGCGGCGTAGTTTGTCCCCGAACGCGACGCAGGAGAATGACGCCATGCAAATGAAACCGCTGGGCCGCACGGGCATGATGGTTTCCGAACTCTGCCTGGGCACGATGACCTTTGGCAACCAGACCGGGGTCGAGGAGGCCCATGCCCAGATCGACCGGGCGCTGTCGGCGGGGATCAACTTCATCGACACCGCCGAGATGTACCCGGTGAACCCGGTGCGGGCCGAGACCATCGGCCGGACCGAGGAGATCATCGGCGAGTGGTTCGAAAAGACCGGGCGCCGCGAGGAGCTGATCCTTGCGACCAAGCATTCCGGCGATTCCCGCTATGTGCGCGACGGCGCGCCGATTTCCTCGGCGACCATCCCGGGCACGATCGAAAGCTCGCTGAAGCGGCTCAAGACCGACGTGATCGACCTCTATCAGTTCCACTGGCCGAACCGGGGCAGCTATCACTTCCGGCAATGCTGGTCCTTCGCGCCCTGGGAAAAACAGAACCGCGCCGAGACGGTGCAGCACATGCAGGACGCCCTCGGCGCGCTCAGCCGCGAGGTCGAGCGCGGCACGATCCGCGCTTTCGGCCTGTCGAACGAGAGCACCTGGGGCACTGCCATGTGGCTGCGCATCGCCGAGGAGCAGGGCGGGCCGCGCGTCGCCTCGATCCAGAACGAATATTCGCTGATGTGCCGGCTCGCGGATACCGACCTGGCCGAGCTCATGGTGAACGAGGAGGTGGGCCTGCTGCCCTTTTCGCCGCTGGCCGCAGGGATGCTGACCGGAAAGTATCAGGGCGGGGCGGTGCCCGAGGGGTCGCGCATGGCGCTCAATGGCGATCTCGGCGGGCGCAAGGTTCCGCGCGCCTTCGCGGCGGTGGATGCCTATCTGGAGGTGGCGCGAGAGTTCGGGATCGACCCGGTGCACATGTCGCTGGCCTGGGCGGCGCGGCGGCCCTTCGTGGCCTCGGCGATCTTCGGGGCGACGACCATGGAGCAACTCGAACGCGCGCTCGGCGCGGCGGATGTTGCGCTCTCCGATGACCTGCTGGCGGCGCTGGAGGCTGTGCATCGCCAGCATCCGATGCCCTACTGATACCGGGCCTGGGTGTTTTGGCCGCGCCGGGGATGCCCGGCGCGGCCAGAGCGGCGCTTACTTGATCCGCTGCCCGTTGGCGAGGATCTGGCCCTGTTCGTTGATCTCGATCTTGGAGGTCAGCGTGTCGGGATCCGAGGCGGGTACACCGAACATGTTCATCATCATCCGGGCGCCCATCGCGTCCTGATCGGAGATCAGCCCCATCGCGATGAGGTTGTCGATGAGCCCGTTCGCGCCGGCGAGCCGCAGATCGACCGCGCCGGTCGGTTTCGGCATGCCGTCAAAGCTCTCCAGATCGGAATTGTCGAAGGTGAAGTCGCCGCTGCCGGTGAGCTGCGCGCCCGCCGCCTCGACGGTGAGGTTGTTCAGCGTCAGCGCGTTCAGCTCTCCGGGCTTGCGCTCGCCATCCTCCAGCGCCTCCATCTGCGCGGGGTCGAGGAAATCGACAAAGGGCGTGACCTGGCCGGTGATGTCGAAAGCGACCGTCGCCGGATCGCGCGGCAGCACGTTGCCGCTGTCGAAGATATTCCAGATCATGTCCGACAGGGTGAGCCCGCCCAGCGTCATGGCCAGCGCCATGTCCTGCGGCTCTTCAGACGCGCTGATCGGGGCCTCGATGGTCAGGGCAAGCTCATCCATCTCGGCGCTGAGGGGGAAGGGGATCTCGCCGCCCTCGACATTGTAGGCGATGCCCTCTGCGGCGATGCCGTAGCGGAGCATGTCCTCCGACATGGCGAGATCGAAGCTGCCGGACTCGCTGGCGGAGCTGCCGTTGGTGACGGAGCCGTCCTCGGTAAAGGAGAACTGCGACTGCCCGGCGCCATAGGTGATGCGGCCGGTCATGGACATGCCGGCCTCGAGCAGGGCGGCCATGTCGGTGAACCGCATGTCGAGCGGAATCTCCGCCTGCGATTCGGAGACCAGCGACGACAGCGACCCGGTAAACGATCCGGCGCCGTCGCCCTCCGGGTCCTGCCCGCCGCCATCATAGGAGACGCTGCCGATCGAGACGGTCTGGTCGATCCGGCGCATGCCGTCTGCGAGCACGACCTGCGTCTCGCCTTCGAGCTCCGATGCGGTCAGTTCGGCGCGCAGCTCGTCGCGCGGCACCGTCTCGCCATCGACCACCAGCTCCGACAGCACGGCGGTCATGGCTTGGGCGCTGAAGGCGTAGAGCATCGCGTCGGGATCGCCCGAAACCACCATGTCGAGCGCCTCGGTGCCGTAGTCGATCACCATCCCGAGCTCACCCTCGTCCTCGGCGGCGGCATCGACCGAGATCTGCGTGTCGGCGGGCAGGATCACACGCACCGTGCCGTCGCCCTGATCCTCCAGCGTCATCTCGCCGAAACCGACGGCGACGCGGCCCTCGTCGTCGGGCAGCTCCATGGTAAAGACCAGGTCGGCCAGCTCAAGGCTGTCGCCCGAGCGCGTTTCGGTCGCATCGACCGTGTAGCCGAAGCTTTGCAGATAGCCGCTGAAGCTTTCCCAGACCTGCTCGGGCGTTACGTCGGCCAGCGCCGGCGAGGCCGTCAGGAAAGCCGAGGCCCCCGCCGCGATGGCATAGTTCGAAACCCGCATGATCACCCCTTTTCTTTTTCTTCGGTGTGCGAAAATTTGATGCCCGGGAATGTCTGCCCCATGGCTTCCCGGGTCAAGAGGCTGGACCGGTGGTATTCCAGCCTTTACCAAAGAGAGGAATCGCAAAAACGAGGCATCCCATGGATCTGACAGGGAAAACCGCGCTGATCACCGGAGCGAGCCGGGGCATCGGCGCCGCCGCTGCGCGGGCTTTCGCCGACGCTGGCGCAAAGGTCGCGCTGCTCGCCCGCAGCGGTGACGCCATCGCCGAGCTGGCCGGCGAGATCGGACCGGCTGCCGTCGCAATCCCCTGCGAGATTTCGCGCTACTGGGAGGTCGAGCAGGCGGTGCAGAACTGCCTGACCGCCTTCGATACGCTCGACATTCTGGTGAACAACGCCGGCGTGATCGACCCCATCGCGCCGCTGGCTATCGGCGATCCCGAGGACTGGGGCGCGCTGATCGACGTCAATATCAAGGGCGTCTACCACGGCATGCGCGCGGCGCTTCCGGTGATGACGCGGGCCGGCGGCGGCACCATCCTGACCATCGGCTCGGGCGCGGCGCAGCGCCCGCTCGAAGGCTGGTCGGCCTATTGCACCTCCAAGGCCGGGGCGCTGATGCTGACCCGCGCGGCGGACGAGGAATATCGCGACAAAGGCATCCGTGCGATCTCGCTCTCGCCCGGCACGGTGGCGACGCAGATGCAGCGCACCATCAAGGCCAGCGGCATCAACGCGGTGAGCCAGCTCGACTGGGAGGATCACATCCCGCCGGAATGGGTGGCGCAGGCGCTGCTCTGGATGTGTGGCGCCGAGGCTGACGGGTTCCTCGGCGGCGAAGTGTCGCTGCGCGACGAAGAGATCCGCAGAAAGGTGGGCGTGGCATGATTTCGCTGGAGAAGGACGGCAGCTACTGGCTGGCGGTGATCGACCGACCGGACAAAGCCAATTCGCTGACCTCGGAGATGCTGGAAAAGCTCTGCGAGATCGCCGAGGCGGCGCATCACGCGCAGGTGCTGGTGCTGACCGGGGTGGGCAAGGTGTTCTCGGCCGGCGCAGACCTTGAGGCCGCGCGCGCCGGGCTCGCCCATTCGCCGCTCTGGGAACGGCTCTCGGGCGCCATCGCACGGCTGCCGGGGCTGACGGTCTGCGCGATGAACGGCACGGTGGCGGGCGGTGCCATGGGTATGACGCTGGCCTGCGACCTGCGCATCTCGGTGCCCGATGCCAAGATCTTCTATCCGGTGATGAAGCTGGGCTTTCTGCCGCAGCCTTCGGACCCGGAGCGGCTCACCGCGCTGGTCGGGCCGTCGCGGGCCAAGATGATCCTGATGGCGGGGCAGAAGATCCCGGTCGAGGAGGCGCTGACCTGGGGGCTGGTCGATCGCATCGTCGAGCCCGCTCAGCTTTTGCCCGCCGTGCGGGCGCTCTCCGAGCACACGCTGGCCGCCGATCCCGCGCATGCCCGGGCGATCAAGACGCTGATCCGCTGAGCCCCGAGCGCCGATGTGCGGACGCTACGCGGTCTCGATCCCGCAGGATACCATAGCGGCGCTGTTCGAGGCGCTGCCCGACAACGACCTGCCGGAGACGCCGAATTACAATATCTGCCCGACCATGCCGGTGCACACGGTGCGCAGCGAAGGCGGGGTGCGCAGGTTGTCTCCGATGCGCTGGGGGTTCCTGCCGCACTGGTACAAGAGCCCGGGTGACGGCCCGCTGCTCTTCAACGCCCGCGCCGAGAGCCTGGCGGAGAAGCCCGCCTTTCGCGAGGCCTGCCGCAAGCGGCGTTGTCTCATCCCGATGAGCGGCTTTTACGAATGGACGACGGACGCCGACGGCACGCGGCAGCCCTGGTATATCCGGCCCGCAGGCGACGGCGCTCTGGCCTTTGCCGGGGTCTGGCAGGACTGGCAGCGCGAGGGCGAGACGATCCGCAGCTGCGCCATCGTCACCGCCGCTGCCGAGGGCAGGATGCGCGAGATCCATCACCGGGTTCCGGTGCTATTGGGGGCGCAGGACTGGCCGCTCTGGCTCGGCGAGCGCGGCCATGGCGCCGCCGTGCTGATGCGGGCCGCGCCGGAGGGCGCTCTGCGCTGTCACCGGGTCGGGCCGGAGGTCAATGCCAGCCGGGCCAGCGGCGCGCAGCTTGTCGCGCCGCTCTGACGGCGGGTCAGTTGCCTTCGACGTGGTTGCGCTCGTAATTGCGCTCCAGTTCGAGCGGCGCCGCGTTCACATAATCAATGACGCCGGCGGCGAGATTGTCGCCGTTCACGCTGTCGCCAAAGGTCTGCACCATGCCGTCGACCACCTCCAGGATCACCACGTCGCCCGGGGCCATCGGGCCGGTGTCCCAGCTTTCGTCGCTGGCGGTGGCGGACATGGTCACATCGGACTGGTTCACGAAGCGGATCGTGTCGCCGACGACCGGGTAGACGTAATCGGGGAAATAGCCGTCGCCCATCAGTAGCACATAATGCTCGCTGGCGTGCAGCGGGGCGGCGAGAACGCCCAAGGTGAGGGCAAGCAGACCGGTCTTGCGCAGCATGGTTCGCTCCTTAGAACAGCACAAATGGCCCCCACCTTTTGGCTGCGGGCATCATTAAGGGATGACTAAGGCGAAAATTTGACCAATTCGGCGGTCGGCCGGGGTCTTTTCGCAATCCGGCAGTGCAAAGCGGTGCCTCCCCCGGGCTTGTCCGGGGGAGGGAAGGAGGGGGCTTAGCGCCACCCGAGCGCGGGTGCGACCTCTGTCAGGATCGTCTCCAGCACATGGGCGTTATACTCGACACCCAGCATGTTCGGCACGGTGAGCAACAGCGTATCGGCCTCGGCAATGGCCTCGTCGCGGCGGAGCTGCTCGATCAGCCGGTCGGGCTCGTCGGCATAGCCGCGCCCGAAGATCGCGCGTTGCTGGTCGATGAAACCGACCTGATCGCTCTCCTTGCCGCCACGCCCGAAATAGCGCCGGTCCATGTCACTGGTCAGCGCAAAGATCGAGCGGCTGACCGAGACGCGCGGCTCATGCGCATGGCCCGCCTCTTTCCAGGCGGCGCGATAGGCACGGATCTGGTCGGCCTGCTGGATGTGGAACGGCTCGCCGGTCTCGTCGTCCTTGAGCGTCGAGCTTTGCAGATGCATGCCGTGCTGCGCCGCCCAGACTGCGGTGGCATTCGATCCGGCGCCCCACCAGATGCGGTTGCGCAGCCCCTCGGAATGCGGCTCCAGCCGCAGCTTGCCCGGCGGGTTGGGGAACATCGGGCGCGGGTTCGGCTCGGCAAAGCCCTCGCCCTCCAGCAGGTCGAGAAACACCAGCGCGTGACGCCGCGCCATGTCGGCGGCGCTTTCGCCCTCGTCGGGCCGGTAGCCGAAGTGCTTCCAGCCGTCGATCACCTGCTCGGGCGAGCCGCGCGAGATTCCCAACTGCAACCGCCCGCCGGCGATGAGATCCGCCGCGCCCGCGTCCTCGGCCATGTAAAACGGGTTTTCATAGCGCATGTCGATCACGCCGGTGCCGATCTCGATCTTCGAGGTGCGCGCGCCGACCGCCGCCAGCAGCGGGAAGGGCGAGGCGAGCTGGCGGGCGAAGTGGTGTACGCGGAAATAGGCGCCGTCGACGCCCAGCTCCTCGGCGGCGACCGCCAGCTCGATGGACTGGGTCAGCACATCGGCGGCTGTTTTCACCTGCGAGCCGTGGGTCGGCGACCAGTGTCCGAAAGACAGAAATCCGATATTTTTCATGATGACGGTTCCTTGATCCGTTTGCGCGGCCTTTGCCGCCTTGTCCCGGAGATAGGAACCCCGGTATGCCCCAGGCAAGCCGCCGCGCGGTTCGCCTGGGCGCAGGGTCTGTGCGGATCTGCCCAGCGGGCGCGCCGGATCAGTCGATCAGGCCGATCTGGCGGTAAAAGGCGTTGTTGTCCCAGAACAGGTATTCTTCGTCCATCACGCCGTCGTCTGTCCAGTGGCCGATGGTGGCCATGGTCAGCGCATAGCGCTTGCCGGTGGGCTCGATGACCTGACCGTCTCCGATCGGCATCGGTTCGGTGAAGGTGCCCGAGATCTCGCCGACGACGCCGGTCCATTCGCCCTGGCCGATGCGGATCGGATGCTTGTCGATGACGGTATCGGGGGCAAAGACGAAGAAGGCTTTCAGATCGTCGATATGCGCGTCGATGCCCCGAACGGTGCGGCCGTCGGGCCAGTGCACGAGGATATCGTCGGCATGGCTTTCATGCAGGCGGTCCCATTGCTGGCCCGAGAAGACCTCGAAATCGAGCGTGTCGAAGGTTTCGAGGTTCTTCGCGATACGGTCCTCCTCGGCCTGGCGCTGCGCCAGTTCGGCCAGCGCGGCAGTGACGAGCGGCGGTTGTTTGACGACGGCGGCGCTGGCGGCCTCTGCGCTGACGGATTGTGCGGCGACGGCGGTGGCGGAAAGGCCGGCAGACAGCAGCACGGCGGTGAGGGTGTGACGCGGTTTCATGGCGGGGTCCTTTGGGGTCTCTGGCGCATCCCCTTGATGCGATGAGGCGACCCTAAGCCCGGATTATTTTCAACGATATGGAGGTTTTGTTGAATGAATTTCTCTGAAATGTTCTCAATATGCGGATGCGCAGCGCGACAGCAGGCCTCCCGTGAGAGGGTATGCAGGAGCGTGCTACGATGGCTGGGAAGGCTCAGGCGCGCATGAGTTCGGGCAGATCCCCGGTGATGCCGGCGGCTTCGCGGATGAAGCCGCGCCGCAGGCCCGGCGCGGCGTTGATCGCCGCCATGCCCAGATCGCGGCCAAACCGCAGGAGCGGATTGTCGTTCGAGAACAGTCGGTTGAAGAGGTCGGTCGCCGCCGCCAGCGACGCGGTGTCGAAGCGCCGCCATTGCTGATAGCGCGCCAGCACCATGGGCGAGGCCATGTCTTCGCCGCGTCGCTGGGCATGGGTCATGACATGTGCCAGCGCCGCCACGTCGCGCAGGCCCGCGTTCAGCCCCTGCCCGGCAATCGGGTGCATGCCATGCGCGGCATCGCCCACCAGCGCCAACCGGTCAGCGATGAAGCTGTTCGCCAGCGTCAGGTTCAGCGGATAGAGAAAGCGCTTTCCGGCCAGCGAGATCTCGCCCAGGAAATCGCCGAAGCGCGGGCGCAGCACGTCGAGATACTCGGCGTCCGAGAGCGCGTTGATGGCACGGGCCCGCTCGTCGCGCTCGGCCCAGACGATGGAGCTGCGGTTGCCCGGCAGCGGCAGAATCGCCAGCGGCCCCGGCGGCATGAAGAACTGATGCGCGATGCCGTGATGCGGCAGCTCGTGCGCGATGGCGCAGACCAGCGCGGTCTGGCCATAGCCCCAGCCGGTGCGCTTGATGCCGGCGCGCGCCGCCGTGCCGCTGCGCCGCCCGTCGGCCCCCACCAGCAGCCGCGCACGCAGCGTTTCGCCGCTGGCCAGCGTCACCGTGACGCTCTCGGGCGTGGTCTCCTGCGCCACCACCGTCTCGCCGGCACGCTGATCGACCAGCGGCTCGGACTCCATCGCCTCCATCAGGGCACGGCGCAGATAGCGGTCTTCGATCATCTGGCCCATCGGGCCTTCCTCGATCTCCGCCGAATCGAAATGCAGCCCGAGGAACACCTGCGCCTCGCCGACGCGCCCGTCGGTGACCTTGATTTCGCACATCGGTTGGGCATTCGGCGCCAGCGCCTGCCAGAGCCCGAGATTTGCCAGCAGCCGCACCGAGGACAGCGCCAGCGCATAGCCGCGCCCGTCGAAATCCGCCTCCGCCCGCGCCGCCTGCGGCAACGCGTCGATGACGATGCTTTTCAGGCCGGCCCGGGCCGCCGCCAGCGCCAGCGCCGGGCCGTTCAGCCCGCCGCCCACAATCAGGATGTCGCAATCATGTTCCATGGCCGCAAATATGCGCTGCTTCGCGGGATTGTCCATGCGCCGCGCTGCCGCTACCGTCGCGCCCGACTAGGAAAGGGATGCAGATGAGCGACTGGACGGAAATGAGCGCGGTCGAGCTGGGGCAGGGGATCGGCAAGGGCGAGATCGACCCGGTCGCGCTGGCGCAGGCGTTCCTCGACAAGATCGCCGTGCATCCGCTGGGATCGCGAATCTATGCCCGGGTGACGCCGGAGCGCGCGCTGGCCGAGGCCGAGGCCGCGCGCGACCGCGCCGCCGCCGGTCAGCGCCGCTCGCCGCTCGACGGGGTGCCGGTAAGCTGGAAGGACCTGTTCGACACGGCGGGCGTTGCGACCGAAGCCGGCAGCAAGCTGCTGGAGGGCCGGGTGCCGGATGCGGACGCGCCGGTCTTGCAGACCGCCACCGCCATGGGGCTCGTCTGTCTGGGCAAGACCCATATGTCGGAGCTGGCCTTTTCCGGGCTGGGGCTGAACCCGGTCACCGCGACGCCGCCCTCGGTCAACGACCCGGAGGCGGTGGCGGGCGGCTCCTCCTCGGGCGCCGCGACCTCGGTGGCCTTCGGTCTGGCAGCGGCGGCCATCGGTTCGGACACCGGCGGCTCGGTACGCATCCCGTCCTGCTGGAACGATCTCGTCGGGCTCAAAACCAGTTCCGGGCGGATTTCGCTCGACGGTGTGGTGCCGCTGGCCAAGGGGTTCGACACGGTGGGTCCGCTCTGTCGCACGGTCGAGGACGCAGCGCAGACCTTTGCGGCGCTCGAGGGCCGCAAAGGTCCGGATCTGCGCGGCGCCTCGCTCGTGGGCAAGCGCTTCGCGCGGCTGACCACCATCGTGCTCGACGATCTGCGCCCGGAACCTGCCCGCGCCCATGCCGAAGCGCTCGACAAGCTCGCCGCCGCCGGGGCCGAGATCGTCGATCTCGACGTGCCGGAGATCGGCATCCCGATGGCGGATGCGGGCGTGCTCTATACCGCCGAGGCCTGGGCCGAATGGGGCGAGACCATCGAGGCCGATCCGGAGGTCATGTTCGCGCCGATCCGCGAACGCTTCGAGGCGGGGCGGCAGTTCAGCGGTGCCGATTACCTGCGCGCCTGGGAGCGGATGATGGCGGCGCGCGATGTCTATTACGCCGCCAGCGCCGGATTCGATGCGGTGCTTTGCCCGACGGCGCCGAACCTGCCGCCGAAAATCGACAAGCTGATGGAGCAGGGCGAGTATTACGTCACCGAAAACCTGCTCACCCTGCGCAACACCCGCGTCGGCAATGTCATGGGCACCTGTACCCTGACCCTGCCCACCGGCGTGCCCTCCTGCGGGCTCTCGATCATGTGCCCGCCGATGCAGGAGGACCGGCTGCTGCGCCTGGGCGCGGCGGCAGAGCGGGCGCTCGCCTAGGCGTTTCCACTGGCCGGAAATATCCCGGGGGAGGCGCCCGCAGGGCGGCGGGGGCAGCGCCCCCGGCGTTTTCCGGGAGTCTCAAGAAATACAACGGCCAAGGGGGCTTGGCCGCAATCGGGGCGGGTTGCGGCTTTCGCGCCACATCCCCCGGCGGACTCACCACAGCGCTGGACGAAACGCCGGCTCTTCCCTTATCCTGCCGGCAAAACGGGGCGTGAACGATCCCGAGAATAAAGCAGTATTGCAGGCAGTCAAAAGGCACCAAAGCCATGTTTCCCGAGCGGTTTTCGAACCTGCCGCCCTATGCGTTCCCGCGTTTGCGGGCGCTGCTCGACTCGCATGCGCCGGGCGGGCCGGTCACGCATATGTCGATCGGCGAGCCGAAACATGCCTTTCCCGCCTGGGTCGGGGAGGTGCTGGCCGCCAATGTTTCGGAATTCGCGAAATACCCGCCCAATGACGGCACGCCGGAGCTGCGCAGCGCCATCTCCGGTTGGATCGCGCGCCGCTATGGCGTGACGGTGGATCCTGACACGCAGGTGATGCCGCTCAACGGCACGCGCGAGGGGCTCTATAACGCCGCCATGGCGCTTTGCCCCGAGACCAAGTCCGGCAGGCAGCCGACGGTGCTGATCCCCAATCCGTTTTATCAGGTCTATGCGGTGGCCACCGTCTCGGTGACTGCCGAGCCGGTGTTCGTGAACGCGACGAAAGAGACCGGCCATCTGCCCGACTATGAATCGCTGCCCGCCGAGGTGCTCGACCGCGCGGCGCTGGCCTATATCTGTTCGCCCGCCAATCCGCAGGGCGCGGTGGCGGATCGCGATTATTGGGAACGGCTGATCGCGCTGGCCGAAAAGCACGATTTCCAGATCCTCGCGGATGAGTGCTATTCCGAGATCCACCGCGACACGCCGCCCCCCGGCGCGCTTCAGGTCGCGCGCGAGATGGGCGCCGACCCCGAGCGTGTGGTGATCTTTCACTCGCTCTCCAAGCGGTCGAACCTGCCCGGGCTGCGCTCGGGCTTTGTCGCCGGCGGGCCGGAGAGCCTGGCGCGGATCAAGCTGCTGCGCAGCTATGCCGGCGCGCCGCTGCCGCTGCCGATCCAGCGGGTCAGCGAAAAGGTCTGGGCGGACGAGGCGCATGTGGTCGAGAACCGCGCGCTTTACGCCGAGAAATTCGCCATGGCCGACCGCATCTTCGGCAACGTGCCGGGTTATGAGCCGCCGCAGGCGGGGTTTTTCCTCTGGCTGCCGGTCGAGGATGGCGAGGCGGCGGCGCTGAAGCTCTGGCAGGAGACCGGGGTGCGGGTGCTGCCGGGGGCCTATCTCTCGCGGGAGACGGCCGAGGGAAATCCGGGCAAGGGATATATCAGGGTGGCCCTCGTGGCCCCCAAAGACGAAACCGAACAGGGGCTGACGCGGATCCGTGACTGTCTCTTCGGGCAATAAGAAAAAGACGAGGCGAGCGATGGCATACCAGGCGCGGGGGCGTGACCCCCTATTCGACAGCAACATGCAGGCCGCGATCGAGAAGCGCGGCAAGGAGCTGGCCGGGCTGGCGCTGGTGGCGCTGGGGCTGATGGCTGCCGCGATGATCGGATCCTATACGCCCGACGATCCCTCCTGGCTCTCGGCCACCGATGCGCCGGTGCAGAACTGGATGGGCCGGATCGGCGCCTCCATCGCCGCGCCGCTCTTCATGATCGTCGGCTGGGGAAGCTGGGGGCTCGCGCTCGTGCTGCTGGTCTGGGGGGCTCGCCTCGCTCTCCACCGCGGCGAAGAGCGTGCGCTCTCGCGGGTCGTCTTTGCCCCGATCTGGATCGCGCTCTCGGCGATATATGCCGCCGGCCAGCCGGTGGGCGCGGAGTGGACCCACAGCTTCGGTCTCGGCGGTCTCTTCGGCGACATGATGATGGGCTCGGTGCTGGGCATCCTGCCGCTGGGCGCCGGGCTCGGGCTCAAGCTGGTGATGATGGTGCTGGGCGTCGGCATCGTCGCCATGGGCGCCTTTGTGCTGGGCTTCACCCGGGTCGAGCTGAACGCCATTGCGCGTTTCCTCGTGGTTGGTGTGGTCATGGTCTATGCCACGCTGCTGAACCTGCTGGGCCGTGGTGCCAGCGCCTCGGTGGTGGCCGCGCAGCGCATGCAGGCCGCCCAGGCCGACCGCCGCGAGCGCCGCCGTCAGGAACAGGCCGAGGCCGCCGCCTGGGCCGCCGCGCAGGAGGCGGTGCCGGCACCGGGCCTGGTGCGCCGCGCCCCGGCCCCCGCTGCGCCCGAGCATCATCGTCCGGTGCCGGTGCACCGCCCCGCGCCCGAGCCGGCCTATGACCCTGCGCCCGCCGCCTTCGAGGACAGCGTCGACTGGGTCGAACCCACTGTCGCCCACGCCCCGGCTCCCGCCCCGGTGCCTGCGCCCGCCCCGGCGCCGGAGCCGCGCAAGACCGGCCTGCTCGCGCGGGTTCCGGCGCTGATCAAGCGCGCCGACCCGCTGCCCGAGCCGGAGCTGGTCGAGACCGATGTGCTGGATCACGATGTCGACGAGCCGGGCGAGGACCGCATCCGCGCCAAGATCGCCGATGTCATCCGCGCCCGCCGCAACGAGCCGGCGCCGGAACCCGAATTCATCCCCGACCCCAGCAAGCCGCTGACCAAGGGCCGTGGCCGCGGCCCCGCGCCGCTGATCTATCAGGCCGCGCCGGCGACCCGCCGCGAGCCGCCGGTGAGCGCCGCGCATGCGCCGCAGACCCACGCGCTGCCGCCCGAGCCGCCGCTCTCGGCGCCGCCGCGCGTGACCGCGCCCGCACCCGAGATCATGCCGGAGGAAGGCGCTCCCGAGGCAGCAGCCGAGGCTGTCGCGGCACCCGAGGCCGCCGCGCCGCAGCCGGCGCCCGCCCGTGTGGCCGCTCCGCAACCCGCCGAGCCGCCGGCACCGTACGAAGCGCCCGGGGAGGCGCTGACCGACGATCAGGACGATTTCGCCGATTACCGCGATTTTGACGATTATGGCGACGATTACGGTGACGAGGATGATTACATCCCCGCCATGCCGCCGGAAGCCGAGCGTGCGCCGATCCCGGTCGCGCAGCCGAAAAAGGTGGTACAGCAGCCGCAGCGCAAGCCGGTGCAGCCCTCGCGCCGCGCGCAGGCCGAGGCGCAGCCGCAGCTGGGCTTTGACGACAGCCACAGCGAATACGATCTGCCGCCGCTGAGCCTGCTGGCCAGCCCCGACATGATCGAGCGGCACCACCTCTCGGACGAGGCGCTGGAAGAGAATGCGCGGATGCTGGAAACCGTGCTCGACGATTACGGCGTCAAAGGCGAGATCGTCTCGGTCCGCCCCGGCCCGGTCGTCACCATGTACGAGCTGGAACCGGCGCCGGGCCTCAAGGCGTCGCGCGTGATCGGGCTCGCCGACGATATCGCCCGCTCGATGTCGGCGCTCTCGGCGCGGGTTTCGACCGTACCGGGCCGCTCGGTGATCGGGATCGAACTGCCCAACGAGAACCGCGAGATGGTGTCCTTCCGCGAGATCCTCTCGTCGCGCGATTACGGCGACGGCAACCAGAAGCTGCCGCTGGCGCTGGGCAAGGATATCGGTGGCGATTCAATGGTCGCCAACCTCGCCAAGATGCCCCACCTGCTGATCGCGGGGACCACCGGGTCCGGTAAGTCGGTGGCGATCAACACCATGATCCTGTCGCTGCTCTACAAGCTGACGCCGGACGATCTGCGGCTGGTGATGATCGACCCCAAGATGCTGGAACTTTCCGTTTATGACGGCATCCCGCATCTGCTTTCGCCGGTTGTGACCGACCCGAAAAAGGCCGTTGTGGCGCTGAAATGGGTCGTGGGCGAGATGGAAGACCGTTACCGCAAGATGTCCAAGATGGGCGTGCGGAACATCGACGGCTACAATGGCCGCGTCGCCGAGGCGCTGGGCAAGGGCGAGATGTTCTCGCGCACGGTGCAGACGGGCTTTGACGACGAGACCGGCGAACCGGTGTTCGAGACCGAAGAGTTCGAACCCAAGAAGATGCCCTATATCGTCGTCATCGTCGACGAGATGGCCGACCTGATGATGGTCGCCGGCAAGGAGATCGAGGCCTGTATCCAGCGTCTGGCGCAGATGGCGCGGGCCTCGGGCATCCACCTGATCATGGCCACCCAGCGCCCCTCGGTCGACGTGATCACCGGCACGATCAAGGCGAACTTCCCCACGCGGATCTCCTTCCAGGTGACCTCGAAGATCGACAGCCGGACCATCCTGGGCGAGATGGGCGCCGAGCAGCTTCTGGGCATGGGCGACATGCTCTACATGGCCGGCGGCGCGCGGATCACCCGCTGTCACGGTCCCTTCGTGAGCGACGAGGAAGTCGAGGAGGTGGTGAACCACCTCAAGGCCTTCGGTCCGCCGGAATACGTCTCGGGCGTGGTGCAGGGGCCGGACGAGGAGAAGGCCGACAATATCGACGCGGTGCTGGGGCTCAACACCGGCGGCAATACCGGCGGCGAGGATGCGCTTTACGATCAGGCGGTGGCCATCGTCATCAAGGACCGCAAATGCTCGACCTCCTATATTCAGCGCAAGCTGGGCATCGGCTATAACAAGGCCGCGCGTCTGGTGGAGCAGATGGAGGACGAGGGTGTCGTTTCGGCGGCCAACCATGTCGGCAAGCGTGAGATCCTGGTGCCGGAACAGGCCTGAGCCGGTCTGGCACTGTCGTGAGACATCCCGCCGTTCGCGCTGTTGGCGCGGGCGGCTTTTTTTTGAGTATTTTTAGAAAGATGAAAGGGCGGGGTGGCGCAGGATCTCTGTTTTGGCGCCTTGCGGACCGGGTCGGATCTGCGATGGTCGCGCAGGACTTTCTGGATCGGGAGCGGGGCATGTCTGTTTTTTCGAAAGCCAGTGAGGGGCTGGCCGGCGCGGTGCTGGGGCTGATGCTTGCGGGCCCGGCGCTGGCCGGGGTGGGGTTCCAGCGCGCGCTGATCGAGAACGGGCTGTCGATCGGGTTGTGGTATCCCAGCGAGGCGGCAATGCCCGAGGTGCCCAACACGCCGTTTGGCCAGGCGCTGGCGCGGGGGGCGATGCCCGCGGGCGAGGCGCTGCCGCTGGTGGTGATCTCGCATGGCAACAGCGGCTGGATGGGCGGTCATGCCCCGATTGCCTATGCGCTTGCCGAGGCGGGATTTGTCGTCGCGGCGCCGACCCATTCACAGGATTCGATGCGGATCGGAGAGCCGGTGGCGGCGAAATGGATGGTTTCGCGCCCGCAGGATATCGTGGCGACCCTGGATTTCGTCACCGGTGAGTGGCGCGGCGCCGGCCAGGTGGATACCAACCGCATCGGCATGTTCGGCTTTTCGGCGGGCGGCTATACCGCGCTGGTCGCCGGCGGTGCGGTGCCGGACATCGCGCGGGGGCGCGCATTCTGCGGCGCGGAGCCGGAGGAATTCGTCTGTAAGCTCGGCCTCTTCGACGGGCTGCCCGACGATCTGGAGGCGCAGCTGCGCCCGGCGGCGGCGGACGGGCGGATCGGCGCGCTGGTGCTGGCGGCGCCGGGGCTGGCCTTTGCCTTCGATCCCGAGACGCTGGCGGCACTGGAGCTGCCGGTGCAGATCTGGTCGGGCAGCGCCGATGAACGGGTGCCGACCGCGAGCAACGCGGCACCGCTTGCCGACGCCCTGCCGGATGCAGAGCTGCACGAGGTCGCCGGGGCCGGGCATTTCTTCTTCCTCGCGCCCTGCGACCCGCGCTTCGAGGCGCAGGCGCCCGAGATCTGGGAGATGGCCTGCGTCGATGCGCCGGAGCTCGACCGCGTGGCGTTTCAGGCGGAGCTGGCGGCGGAGATGGCCGCGTTCTTCGCGGCGGCCCTGCCTGCGGAGTGACATGGCGGGAACGCGCCGCCCGGTTGGAACGTTGCCCCTGCGCGCCTATCTTTGCCGGGTCGCCTTGCTATCGCATAACCGCGCGCGCTCTGGCAGCCTGGGCACTCTATCGAGCAGGAAGGACCACACATGCTCCGACTCATCTCCGCCACGCTGGCGGCCGTGATGCTGACCGCGCTGCCGGCGGCGGCGCAAAAGCTCTCGCTGGGCGAGATCTCGAACTATCTCAACACGATCCAGTCGGCCAAGAGCCCGTTCACGCAGATCAATGCGGATGGCTCGATCTCGACGGGGACGATTTTCCTCAAGCGGCCCGGCAAGGCGCGGTTCGAATACAACCCGCCCGAGCAGGCGCTGGTGCTGGCCTGGTCGGGGGCGGTCTATATCTTCGACAAGAAGGTGAGCGGCCAGCCCGAGACCTATCCGCTGAACCAGACGCCGCTGTCGATCATCCTGGCGCGCAATGTCAATCTGGGGCAGGCGGGCATGGTGACCGGGCACAGCTATGACGGCACCGCCACCACGGTCACCGCGCAGGATCCGAAACGCCCGGAATACGGCTCGATCCAGCTCAAGTTCACCGGCAACCCGGTGGAGCTGCGGCAATGGGTGATCGACGACGGCAGCGGCAGCAAGACCACCGTGGTGCTGGGCGGGCTGGAGCAGACCAGCCTGTCGAACAGTGTCTTTGATGTGAAGCGGGTGGGGAACTGACCCCACCCTTGAGCACTTTGCGCGGCGCTCAGCGTGCCGCGCGGCAATTGGCCAGCTGCACCTCGTAGATGATGGCGCGGTTGCCGACCTCGTCGGCGACGCGCAGCAGCCAGGCCTTGGAGTTGTAGCTGCCGCGCGAAAACCCGGTGCGGCCCTCGTGATACGCCAGATACTGGTTGCGCGCGTCGCGCAGGCTGATGCCAAGCCGGTCGCGGCTGCCGGCCATGTACCAGCCCATGAAATCGGTGGCATCGCGGATATCGTCGCGCTGCGCCCGGCGTTTGCCGGTGGCAACCAGGTATTCGTCCCAGGTGCCGTCCAGCGCCTGACTGTAGCCGAAAGCCGAGCTCTGCCGGCCATAGGGAATCACGCCGAGCGCGTAGCGGAACGGTGTGCGGGCGTCGGATTTGAATTTGCTTTCCTGATAGATCGTCGCCATCTGCACATGCACCGGCACGCCCCATCTGCGTTCCGCCGCCCGGAAGGCGCGGAAGTACTGTGGGCGCTGGTTCAGGATCGAACAGGCGTCATCGAGATTGCTGGGCGAGCGCCCGCTTCCGCCGCCGCCCCCGCAGGACGCAGCCAGTAACACAATCACCAACGCGCGAAGCCATCTGCTCATCTGCCTCTCGCTTTTCATTGTTTTTCTAAGTTTCTTGCCTACGTTCCAGAATACCCGAATGTAGATGGAGAGGGAATCACATTTCCGCTGGAACCTGCCGTCAGCGTCTTTATGCTAATGGGCCAAGATGCGGTGGAAGCCAGTTGACGGCGCAACTGTTGGACGAGAGTTCACAGTCTGTTTCCTCTAAAATATGTCCCAAAGTTGGACTTTCTGCCGCGAAAATGCCATGACTTGTCCCTAGAGGTCGATATGCACACACAGCGCGCGAAATATCATCTGGGCCAGGTTGTCCGCCACAAGAAGCACCCGTTTCGCGGTGTGGTGTTCGATGTCGATCCGGAATTCAGCAATACCGAGGAATGGTATGAGGCGATTCCCGAGGAGTCGCGCCCGATCAAGGACCAGCCCTTTTATCACCTGCTCGCCGAAAACGAGCAGAGCTTTTACGTGGCCTATGTGTCCGAGCAGAACCTCGTTGCCGATTATTCCGGCGAGCCGGTGGATCACCCGGATATCCCCGATCTGTTCGGGGCCTTCAACGATGGCAGCTACGAGCTGCATTTCCAGCTGAACTGACAGAACCGCAGGGGAGGGCGCGCCGGTGGAGATCGTGGCGGCCCTCTCTCTCGTGACGTCCACCGCGCTGCTGGTGGCGATTCCCGGGCCGAACGTGGCGCTGATCGTCGGCAACACGCTGGCGCACGGGCTGCGCCTCGGCGTGGCGACCGTGGCGGGGACGACGCTGGGCGTGGCCGCGCAGGTCGCGCTGGTGGTGGCAGGGCTCGCGGCGCTGCTGGAACTGGCCGCCTGGGGCTTTCAGCTGCTGCGCTGGGCCGGGGTGGCCTATCTGATCTGGCTCGGGGTCCGTACCTGGCGGCGCGGGGCGCAGGCGCTGGAGACGGAGATACCGCCCCGCCGGAGCGTTGTTGCTCTGCTGGTGCAGGGGCTGCTGGTGGCGGCGGTCAATCCCAAGACGCTGATCTTCAACGCGGCCTTCCTGCCGCAATTCGTGGCGCCGGGCGGCGGTGCCGGCGCACTGGCCGGGGTGGCTGTGCTTTATCTTACGGTGCTTTTCGCGGGCGATCTTCTCTGGGCGCTGGCCGCGCGGCGGGCGCGCGGCTGGCTGCGCCATGCGGGACGGTTACGGCACCGGCTGACCGGCGGGCTCTATCTGCTGGCGGGCGCGGGGCTGGCGCTGGCACGGCTGCCGCGCTGATATCAGAGCGACCGGGCGAGCAGATCGGTGAATTCCGAGACCGCCTCGGGCGGCAGCGACCAGTCGCAGACCAGCCTTGCGGTGGCGATGCTGTCGTCGGGGCCGTCGAGACTGTCCCACATGCTGTAGACGGCGCCGGCGGCGTGCAGCTCGCGGTGTACGCGGCGGGGCAGGTCGAAGAACAGCAGATTGGCGTGCTGCTCGGTGCGCAGGGTCACATCCAGCCCCTTCAGCCCCTGCACGAGCTGATCGCAGCGCGCATTGGCGCGGCCCGCGAGATCGCGCCAGAGATCGCCTTCGAGATAGGCCGCCATCTGTGCCGCGAGATAGCGATGCTTGGAGAACAGCAGCGCCCCGCGCTTGCGGCGCAGCTCGAATTCCGCAGCCAGTCTGTTTTGCGCGACCGCTCCGCTGCTTGAGCGCGCTGCCGGATCGAAAATCAGCACCGCCTCGACGCCCATCAGCCCGTTCTTGGTGCCACCGAAGACGCAGATATCGACCCCGGCCTTCCAGCTCATCTCGGCGGGGGTGACGCCAAGCTTGACGGCGGCATTGGCAAAACGCGCGCCGTCGAGATGCACCGGCAGGCCGAATTCCTTCGCCACGCCGGTCAGCGCGCGCAGCTCCTCCATGGAGTAGACATTGCCGCGCTCGGTAAGCTGGGTGATCGAGACCGGCCCGCGCAGCGGCCCGTGCACGCCGCGTGTCTCCTCGCCGGCGATGGAGGCACGCAGGGCCTCGGGGGTCATCCGGTCGCTGTCGCCCACCAGGGTCAGCTTGGCGCCGCCGGTGTAGAATTCCGGCGCGTTGCACTCATCCTCGTGGATATGCGCGGCGGGCGAGCAGAACACCGTGGCATAGGGCGGGCAGAGACAGGCGAGCGACAGCGCATTGGCCGCCGTGCCGGTGGGCACCAGATAGACCGCCGCCTCCGGCGCCTCGAACAATGCCCGCAGATCCTCGGCCACCTGTTGCGACAGCGGATCGTCGCCATAGCCCATGGCGTGGCCCTCATTGGCGCGGGCCAGCGCGTCGAGAACCTGCGGCGCCACGGGGCCGGAATTGTCGGAGGCAAAGAACATCAGATCGGCTCCTCGATGATGTGGTCTTCCCAATCGTCCTCGTCGATCTCGAATTCCGGAACGGTGCGGTCCCGTATGGAGACGCCGGCCTCATGCACCGTTTCCGGGTCGCCCGAGATCAGCGGGTGCCAGTCGAAGAGCGGCTTGCCCTCCCAGAGCAGCCGGTACGCGCAGGTCTGCGGCATCCAGTAAGCGTGCTCGTCGATATTGGTGGGTTTCAGCACGATGCATTCCGGCACGAACTGGTGGCGGATCGGGTATTGCGCGCAGCGGCAGGTGCTGTCGTCGAAGAGGCGGCAGGCGACGCGGGTCAGCGCGACCTCGCCGGTCTCCTCGTCTTCGAGCTTGTTGAGGCAGCATTTGCCGCAGCCGTCGCAAAGCGCCTCCCATTCGGCTTTGGAAAGTTTCGAGAGCGGTTTCTTCTCCCAGAACCGGGGCGCCAGCCCGCTGCGGTCGATCGGATCGCTCATGGCGCCGAGAGGATCTCGCGCGCCCTGGCGCAATCGGCATCCATCTGCTGGATGAGCGCGTCGAGCCCGTCGAATTTCACCTCGGGGCGAAGATACTCGACCAGCGCCACCGACAGGGTCGCGCCGTAGAGGTCGCCCTGGAAGTCGAAGATGAAGGTTTCGAGATTGGGCTTGTTCTCACCGAACATCGGGCGCACGCCGATGGAGGCAGCGCCGTGATAGCTGCCCTTGTGCTCGCCATCCAGGACCTGCACCAGCACCGCATAGACGCCGAGCTTGGGCGGGTGCAGCCCTTCGATGGACATGTTGGCAGTGGGATAGCCCAGCTCGCGACCGCGCTGTTCGCCGCCGATCACCGGGCCCTCGATGCGGTGCCAGTGACCGAGCTGCGCCGCCGCCTCGCGCGGTTTGCCGTCGCTCAGCGCCTGCCGGATCGCGGTGGAGCTGACCTGCCCGCCGGAATATTCCAGAATCTCCGCGATTGTGACGCCGAATCCCAGCTCGTCGCCAAAGCGCTGGAGATCGCTGACGGTGCCCTTGCGGTTCTTGCCGAAGCAGAAATCGGCGCCCACCACCACATGGTTGAGCCCGAGCCCGTCGGCGATCACCCGGCGGCAGAATTGCTCCGGCGTGAGCTCGGCCAGGGCGCTGTTGAAATTGAGCTCATAGAGCCGCTCCACCCCCAGCTTTTCCAGACGCGAGGCCCGCGCCTTGGAGGACATCAGCCGGAAGGGCGGGGTGTCGGGAGCGAAATACTCGCGCGGATGCGGCTCGAAGGTGAGCACGCCGAAGGGCGCGCCGCCGCCTGCCGCGCGGGCGAGGTCTATCACGGCCTGATGGCCGAGATGCACGCCGTCGAAATTTCCGATGGCGACACTGGCCCCCCGGTCCTGGGGCTCGACATATTGGTAATCTCGGATGATCCGCATGACCGCAGGCCTAGCCCCAGCGGCCAGCATGCGCAAGGCGGCTCGGGGCGGGGACCGGAAAAGGCCGGTCGGGTGGTGATTTCAGTGCTACGGAGCGGGCAGGGCGCGCCTGCCCGGGGCCGTGTGTCAGCCGTAATCGCGCTCGCCGAAGATCGCCGAGCCGACGCGCACATGGGTGGCGCCGAGCGCGATGGCCTCCTCGAAATCGGAGCTCATGCCCATGGAGAGCTCTTCCAGCCCGTTGCGTTCGGCGATCTTGCCCAGCAGCGCGAAATGCAGCGACGGCGTCTCCTCGACCGGCGGGATGCACATCAGCCCCTTGATCGGCAGATCGAGCCCACGGCATTCGGCGATGAAGGCATCCGCGTCGTCGGGCAGGATGCCGGCCTTCTGCTCTTCCTCGCCGGTGTTCACCTGAATGAAGAGATCGGGGCAGGCGCCCGTCTCCTGCGCCAGCCGTGCCAGCGTGTTGGCGAGCTTCGGCCGGTCCACCGAGTGGATGGCGGAGAACAGCTCCATCGCCTGCCGCGCCTTGTTGGTCTGCAACGGCCCGATGAGATGCACGGAGACGCCCTCGTAGCGCTCCATGAACTCGGGCCATTTGCCGCGCGCCTCCTGCACCTTGTTCTCGCCGAAAAGCTTGTGCCCCTGCTCCAGCACCGCCTCGACCCGCTCCAGCGGCTGCACCTTGCTGACCGCGATCAGCTGCACCGAGCCGGGGTCGCGCCCGGCCCGGGCTTCGGCTTTGGCGACACGGTCGCGGATATCGGTCAGTCCCATGGCTCGTCTCCCCAGGCTTCTATGAACGGTTGCAGCTCGCGCTCGTATTTCTTCCAGGCCTGCGCCGAGCCGGTATAGATCGGCTGGCGCACCTGGCTGACGCTGAGCGTCTTCACGGCGTCGCTGTTCTTGTGGAAATCGAGGCAGGCGTCCTGCCAGTCAAGCCCCGCCGCCGCGATCAGCGCGCGCGAATGCGGTTCGGGGTCCGCCACCAGCGCCTCATAGCGGATCTCGTGGATGACACCGGGCAGCGTGGCCTTCCAGTGCGCGACATGCCGGCGGAAGCGTTTGATCGCATGGGCGATATCCGCGAGGTCGTTGGCGTAGCGATGGCTGCCGGTGGCAAAGAAATTCTTGTGGATCGACAGGGCGATGTCGCGCGGGTCGCGCTGCACGACGATAAAGCGCGCGCCGGGCAGCGTGTGATGCAGCAACCCGACGATCAGGTAGGAAAGAATCGACTTGTCGGTGATCACCGGGCTGTCGCCGGGCACGTCGCGGCGCGCCAGCGTAGTGTAGCGTTCGGCGAAGGCGCGCAGCTTTTCCGGAGCAGTGTCGGCCAGCGGGCGCATGGCTTCGCCGGCGCCGAACATGCCATAGGCGAGCTTCAGCGCGAGGCTCAGCTCGTTGCCCGCCGACACGTCGCTATGGGCGGCGAGGATGCGCTCGACCAGCGTCGTGCCCGAGCGCGGCATGCCGGTGACAAAGACCGGGCGGGGGGAGAGCGGTTCGCTGAGGGCGGGGTCGGGGAGAAGCCCGGCCTGCGCCGCCTGCACGGCAGCGAACTCGCGATCCTGCGCGGCGTTTTCGAAAGGCGCGGCCTTTCGCTGCAAGGCATTGGCGCGGGCGAAGCAGGCAAAGGCGCGCTGCGGCTGTCCGGCCTCCTCCAGCGCCTTGCCGAGCGCGTAGCCGAGATGGATTCGCGGCTCGTCCTTCAGCTCCTTGCGGGCCCAGAGCCGCTCCATCGCCTGAAGCAGCGGATCGCCGGCGGAGAGCTTTTTCGTGGCGAGGAAGATGCGGTAGAGCTGGGCTTCGTTCGGATGCTGACGGATCAGCTTGCGAAAGATCTTCTCCGCCTCGTCGAACCGACCGAGCAGTTGCAGGTAATGCGCCTTGTCGGCGCGGGCCTTCACCGCCTGGCCACCCGCGGCAATCAGCCGATCATAGGCGGCGAGCGCCTCCTCGGCGCAGCCGAAATAGCGGAACCGCTCGGCGGCGTGCTGAGTGAGCTTGGGATTGCCGGGCGCGAGGGCGACGGCTTTGCGCAGCTGTGCCAGACAAGCGTCGCGGTCGCCTTCCTCGAAGGCGATTCTCGACAGATGAAAGGGGATTTCCGGGCGGGCCGGATCGGCCTGCGCCAGTTGCGTCAGCGCGGCCTTGGCCTGTGCGAACTGGCCCTTGGCCATGAGGCCGGTCGCCTGCTGGAAGAGCCGGGTTTTCATCGCGGCGGAAAGCGGCAGCATTGGGCGGGCACCTCAGCGGTTGACAAAAAAGAAAAGAGCGGGCGAATGCCCGCTCTTCCCTTAGCTTAATCTCCGGGGAGATTAGAAGCTCATGTTCAGACCCAGCGACCAGGTGTTGTAGTCGCCCGAGCCCCAAACGCCTTCCATGTCGGAGTAGCCGTAGCCGAGACGGGCTTCCAGGCCACCGCCGAGGTCGTAGGATGCCGCGAGGCCCCAGCCCGACTGGTTGTCGCCGTCGTACTCGAACTGACCCCAGTTCACGCCGACTGCGATTGCGTTCATTTCGTAGCCGAAGCCGAGACCAACGTGGGTCACGTCGTCGGACAGGCCGTCGATGTCGGTGACCGAGTAGGTCAGGCCGGCGGAGATGCCGTTGGCGAAGCCGCCGGTGACGGCGAGGCCGGTCACGTCAGCAACATCTTCCAGGGTCTGGTAGCCGAGGCCGACGGTCAGGTCGATGGCGCTGACTTGGCCGCTCCAGGACACGCCGAGGCCCCAAACGGTGTCGCCGATGCCGGACACGTCTGCGCCGTCAGCAACCTGCTCAGCCGACAGCGAGAAGGTGAAGCTGTTGTAGGCGTAGTCGAAACGAGCGATCTGGCCGTCGCCGAAGCCGTCGAGGCCGGTCAGGCCGAACGCGTCGCCGTCACCGTGGTTGAAGCCGAGGTGAACGGTTTCGTCGTCGTTCAGGGTGCCGCCTGCCAGAGCCATTTCCGGGATGCGAGCGTCGTATGCACCGTCGGTGTCACCCATGGTCAGGGTTGCGCCACCGTAGGAGATGAAGATCGCTTCACCGCCCTGACGGCTCGGCAGTTCGAAAACGCCGGTGTCGTTGCCGCCAACGTCGTCGGAGTAGTCGGCTGCTTCGTCCAGGTCGATGGTGGCACCGAAGGTCAGACCGTTGTCAGCTTCGCCCGACAGGGTGAAACGGATGTCGAAATCGGTGAAGAACTGGGTTTCAGCGGTTTCGCTGTTCGGGTTGTAGATACCCATTTCGGCGGTACCGGTCAGGGCGACTTCAGCCGAGGCGACGCCTGCGGTTGCAACCAGCGCAGTGGTAGCAAACAGAATCTTTTTCATTGTTTCCCTCATGTGTTCGTAAGGCACGTACCAATCCGGGTAGCCCGGCCTTGATGCGGCTTCTATGCGCCTTCACCCCCCGCGTTTGCAACCGGTCGCTGAGGGCGCCGCGGAACAAGCCAATCAGTGATGCGCAATTGCCACAAAATTGCCCGCTGCCTCGGGAGGCGCGCGGGAAAGCGCCTTGGTTCTGGGAGATTGACGGCTTGTCGCGCGCGGGTGTGCCGAGTATGCAGGGGGCGAAAGAGACGGGACGGGCAGGAGCTTTTGCCGATGAAAATGATGCGGAACGCTGTGAGAGTCGCTCTGTTCGGCGGGATGATGGCTCTGGCCGGCTGCGGCTCTGTCCGGGGCTTGTTCGACGGGCGCGGCTCCGACACGCAGAATGTGCCGCCCGGCAATGCCGAGACATCCGAGAAGATCATCGAGAAGGAAATCTACGGTCGCGAAGGCCGGCCCGACTCGACGATCTGGGATATTTTCCGGGCCCGCGAGGATGCCGGCAAGGTCGGCGCGGTGAACCGCTATATCTGGAACGCCTCGCTCGACGTGCTGGATTTCCT
Organism: Salipiger abyssi; assembly: GCF_001975705.1. Taxonomy (NCBI): domain Bacteria; kingdom Pseudomonadati; phylum Pseudomonadota; class Alphaproteobacteria; order Rhodobacterales; family Roseobacteraceae; genus Salipiger; species Salipiger abyssi. Next base: position 1,034,999 of record NZ_CP015093.1, on the reverse strand, counting down.
GCCCGTCGAGTCGGTCGATCCGTTCACCGGTGTGATCACCACCGGCTATGGCACCCCGCCGGGCAGTGGCCGCGCCTATCGCGCGACGATCTATGTCTCCGATCCTGCGCTCGACGCGCGTTCGCTCAATGTCGCGCTGATGACGCGCTCCGGTCCGGTGGACGGGGCCACGGTGCGCGCGGTCGAGGATGCGATCCTCACCCGGGCCCGGCAGCTGCGCGCCCGCGACGGCAACCTCTGAGACAGCGCTGACCGCCGGGGTCGCGCAACTCTTTTCGAAAAGAGTTGCAACTTCCTTCGAAGGAAGTTGCCCCGGGCTCAGCCGTCCTTGCTGACATTCTCGCGGAACGCGGTGTCGAAGGCGGCTTTCTTGGCGTCGTCCGCTTCGGTCTGGTGCTGCGCCTTCCAGTCGTCATAGGGCATGCCGTAATAGATCTCGCGCGCCTCGTCCTTGCCGATCTCGATACCGCGCTCGGCGGCTGCCTCCTGATACCAGCGCGACAGGCAGTTGCGGCAGAATCCGGCCAGATTCATCAGGTCGATATTCTGCACGTCCTTGCGATCTTCCATCAGATGTTTCCGCAGCCGGCGAAAGGCGGCGGCCTCGATCTCGATGCGGGTCTGGTCGTCCATGTCTTTCTCCTCCGTCAGTCCGGCACGTCGTCCAGCGCCGCCTTCAGCAGCGACGCCAGTCGCGTGCCCCAGTGTTCCTGGGTCGTTTCCGTGGCAATGAGGTCGTTGCGCAGTTCGATCAGCGTGTTCACCCGGCCATGCCGCAGCGCGTGCCGGTCGATGGCATCGCCGGGCAGGTGGCCGGGATAGGGCTGGTTGCGGCCCACGGTCAGATCCGGCTCGGCCTCGAGCCGGGCGATCAGCGGATCCGACAGCCGCGCGTCCCAGGCGTGCAGGATGCCCACATGCCAGGGCCGCGTCGGGCGTCCGCGCAGTTGCCGTGTGAAGGAATGCACCGAGACGATGGCGACATTCTCGCGCGCCGCCGCCAGCGATTCCAGCGCCGTGTGATAGGGGCGGTGATAGGCGTTGAGCCGGCGCTCGCGCTCTGCCGCATCCGCGTGGCGGTTGCCGGGGATGACCGAGCCGTCATAGAGCCGCATCAGCAGCGTCGGATCGTCCTCGCCGCGGTTGGGGTCGATCACCAGCCGCGAGAAATCCGCCCAGATCAGCGGCGAGTCGAGCGCTGCCGCCAGGGCGCGGGCCACCCCCAGAGCGCCTACATCATAGGCAATATGCCGCGCCATGTCCGCTTCGGGCAGACCAAGGGTTCCCCCGAGATCGGGTGGCACGGTATTGCTCGCATGATCGCAGGTGACCAGAAACCGTCCGTTCCGGCCCTCTCCCTCTGTGTGATATGGCGTGTAGGTCATGGCTCTTGTCTGAAATCCTGCCCGCTCCACTTAGAGCAGTTGTGCCGGGAAGGGAATTGCGCAATACCTTCATGAAGGTGTTAGCGATAACTGGTTTAAGGTTAAACAATTCGGGGCCGGCGCATGGGATGCGCCGGAGCAGGGAGACGGAAATGAGACGTTTGCGCAAAGTGAAGATCGTGGCCACGCTGGGCCCGTCCAGCAATACATATGAAATGATCCGGACGCTGCACGAGGCCGGGGCCGATGTGTTCCGCCTCAATATGAGCCACGGCAGCCACGAGGACATCACCAAGCTGCACCGGCTGATCCGTCAGGTGGAAAAGGATCTCGACAGCCCGATCGCGATTCTCGCGGACCTTCAGGGGCCCAAACTGCGGGTCGGGACATTCGAGAACGGCGAGGAAGAGCTCGACTGGGGCGATACGTTCCGGCTCGATCTCGACGAGACGCCGGGCACCAAGAAACGCGTCTGCCTGCCGCATCCCGAGATCTTCCAGGCGCTCGGCGTGGGTGCGCATCTGCTGGTCAATGACGGCAAGATCCGCCTACGGGTCGAGGAATGCGGCGAGGATTTCGCCAATTGCGTGGTCGAGGCGGGCGGTACGATCTCCAACCGCAAGGGCGTCAACGTGCCCGATGTGGTGCTGCCGCTGGCGGCGCTGTCGGAGAAGGACCGCAGCGATCTGGAATTCGCCGCAGCCCTCGGCGTCGACTGGCTGGCGCTGAGCTTTGTGCAGCGGCCTGAGGATGTGGAAGAGGCGCGCAAGCTCTGCGAGGGCCGCGCGGCGATCCTGTCGAAGATCGAGAAACCCTCGGCGGTGAAGGCCTTCGACAAGATCCTCGAAGTGTCCGACGGCATCATGGTGGCGCGCGGCGATCTCGGGGTGGAGCTGCCGGTGCAGGCGGTGCCGCCGATCCAGAAGCGCCTGATCCGCGCCTGCCGCAAGGTCGGCAAGCCGGTGATCGTGGCGACCCAGATGCTGGAATCGATGATCGAGAGCCCGATGCCCACCCGCGCCGAGGTCTCGGACGTGGCCACCGCGATTTACGAGGGCTCCGACGCGATCATGCTCTCGGCGGAATCGGCCGCCGGCCAGTACCCGGTCGAGGCGGTGACCACGATGAACAATGTCGCCGTGGGCGTCGAGAAAGACCCGACCTATACCGAGATCATCGAGGCCTCGCGCAATATCGACCGCACCAGCGTCGCCGACGGCATCGTTGCCGCCGCGCGCGAGATCGCCGAGACGGCGAATATCAAGGTGATCTGCTGTTTCACCTCCTCGGGCACCACCGTGGCCAAGGTGGCGCGCGAGCGCCCGCGCGTGCCGATCATCGCCATGACCTCGCTGCGCGGCACCGCCCGGCGGCTGTCGCTGACCTGGGGGGTGAACTGCGTGATGACCGGCGAGCTGGAGCGCTTCAAGCAGGCGGTGGTGAATGCCGCGCGGGCGGCGCGGGCGCAGGGCTATGCCGGCACCGAGGACCAGATCGTGGTGACCGCCGGCGTGCCCTTCAACATCCCGGGCACGACCAACATCCTGCGCGTGGCGCCCTGCGATGAGCGGCTGATCTATTCCACCGATCCGGAATAGGGCGCTTCGCGGTTCGCCAATAGCGGGTCCTCTGCTAGGCTTGTTTCCGTGGCGGTCTTTCTCCGCCGCGGAAAGGCACATATGAGCCCCGACCACCTTCTTGTCCTCGGCCTGTTCCTCGCGGTGATCGCCGTTCCGGCGATGATCTCGGCCTATTCGGACGGGCGCCGGCCCCTTGTCGGGGCGGCGGTCGCGCTGGCCGCCGTCGCGGTGCTTCTGCATGGCAATACCAGGCAGCCGGATGGCTACCGGCTGGCGGATATTCCCGACGCCGTGTACGGCGTGATCGGCGACATGATCCGCTAGCGCGGCGCCACGCCGGGCAGGGATTCCCGCTTGCATCGCAGGGCGCCCGGTCCTATAGGGGCGCCTCTACCCGCGTGGCCGGCCCGGAGTGGCATGCCGAGTCGCGCGTCAACGCCAAACGTCAAGGAGACGGAAATGCCCAAGATGAAGACAAAATCGAGCGCCAAGAAGCGCTTCAAGGTAACCGCGACCGGCAAGGTCGTCGCAGGTCAGGCCGGCAAGCGCCACGGCATGATCAAACGCACCACCAAGTTCATCCGCGATGCGCGCGGCACCACCACGCTGTCGGCTCCCGACGCAAAAATCGTCAAGGGCTACATGCCCTACGACCGCTGATAGAGGAGATCTGACACATGGCACGAGTCAAAGGTGGTACCGTCACCCACGCCCGTCACAAGAAGGTCATCAGCCAGGCAAAAGGCTATTACGGCCGCCGCAAGAACACCTTCAAGGTTGCAGCCCAGGCCGTCGACAAGGCCAACCAGTACGCGACCCGCGACCGCAAGAACCGCAAGCGCAATTTCCGCGCGCTGTGGATCCAGCGGATCAACGCGGCTGTGCGTTCGCATGACGAGGCGCTGACCTATTCGAAATTCATCAACGGCCTGACCAAGGCCGGGATCGAGGTGGACCGCAAGGTGCTCGCCGATCTCGCCGTGCACGAGCCCGAAGCTTTCGGTGCTATCGTCGAGCAGGCCAAGGGCGCGCTGGCCGCCTGAGCCACCGCGTTTCGCTGACAAAAGAACCGCGTCCGGTCGTCCCGGGCGCGGTTTTTTGTTGCCTGTCTTACGAACATGAGGCGCGCTGGCGACCCGTGAAGGACTCGAACCCTCAACCTGCTGATTAGAAGTCAGCTGCTCTATCCAGTTGAGCTAACGGGCCTTTGCGCCCGCCCGTTCTAGCCCCTTGCCACGACCTGTGCAATTGCCCGCGAGGGCGCTTTTGCCCCTGCCGGCTTGCGTCTTTGCACCGCCCCCGGTAGGTGAAGCGCACAGACAATCCGAGGGTACCGGGATGGATGACCTGCGCGACAAATATATCGACCTGATCGCCGCCGCCGCCGACGAGGCGACGCTCGAAGAGCTGCGCGTGCAGGCGGTGGGCAAGAAGGGCGAAATCAGCCTCCAGATGCGGAGCCTCGGCAAGATGAGCCCCGAGGAGCGGCAGGTCATGGGGCCGAAGCTCAACGCGCTCAAGGACGAGATCAATTCCGCGCTCGCCGCCAAGAAGGTTGCGCTGGCCGATGCCGCGCTCGACGAACGGCTGGCCGCCGAATGGCTCGACGTGACCCTGCCGGGCCGCGCCCGCCGCACCGGGACCATCCACCCGGTCAGCCAGGTCTGGGAGGAAGCCACCGCGATCTTTGCCGATATGGGCTTTGCCGTGGCCGAGGGCCCGCAGATCGAGGAAGACTGGTACAATTTCGACGCGCTGAACATTCCCGGCCACCACCCGGCGCGCGCCGAGATGGACACGTTCTACATGCACCGCGCCGAGGGCGACGAGCGCCCGCCGCATGTGCTGCGCACCCATACCTCGCCGGTGCAGATCCGCTCCATGCAGAAGAATGGCGCGCCGATCCGCATCGTGGCGCCGGGCCGCGTCTATCGCGCCGATTACGACCAGACCCACACGCCGATGTTCCATCAGATCGAGGGGCTGGCGATCGACCGCGATATCTCCATGGCCAATCTGAAATGGGTTCTGGAGGAGTTCTTCTCGGCCTTTTTCGGCACCACGGTAAAGACCCGCTTCCGCGCCTCGCATTTCCCCTTCACCGAGCCTTCGGCGGAGGTCGACATCCAGTGCCAGTGGAAAGACGGCTCGGTCGTGGTGGGCGAGGGCGACGACTGGCTGGAGGTGCTGGGTTCCGGCATGGTGCACCCTAAGGTTCTGGAGGCCGGCGGGATCGACCCGAAAGAGTGGCAGGGCTTTGCCTTCGGCATGGGGATCGACCGGATCGCGATGCTGAAATACGGCATCCCCGACCTGCGCGCCTTCTTCGACAGCGATCTGCGCTGGCTGCGGCACTACGGCTTTGCGGCGCTGGACGTGCCGACGATCCGGGGCGGGCTGTCGCGGTAAGATCGCGGGTTTGGCGGGGCGGTGGTTTGAAACCCACCCTACGATACCCACCCGCGCGAATCCCGGCGCAACGCGTGTAACGTAAGGCTCCAATCTGTCGCGAGGCCAACCGGCATGAAGCTCTTTCACCACGCCAACCGCGAACGCAACGCCGATACGCGCCGGGTCTATGCGCTGTTCGAGATCGTCTATACCGCGGTCGATTTCGCCGCCGCGCTGTGTTTCACCGTGGGCTCGGTGCTGTTCTTCTTTCCGGTCTACGAGATCCCGGCGGTCTGGCTCTTCACCGTGGGTTCGGTGTTCTTCATGGCCAAGCCGACCATCCGCCTGATCCGCGAGATCAAGCTTTACCGCATGGGCAAGCTCGACCGGCTCGCGCATCGCGCCGAAGGCGAGTAGACTAGAGCCATCGCGCGGAAGGCGAGTAGCCTAAAACTCCGGTGCCGAAGTCGAGTAGCCTAAAGCTCCAGTGCCGCGCGGGCGCGTCTCAAGGTCTCCTCCGCCGACCCGGTGGCATCGACGTGATGCCAGTGCTCGGGCGTTTTTGCATCCCGAGCCTGCCGGGCCACCACCGTCGCATCGGCGTCGGAGGCATCGCCATGCCGGGCGCTGACACGGGCCTGGAGCGCGGCGGTCCCGGCCTCCAGCCAGAGCGCCGAGAAGGCGACCCCGGTGCGCCGGGCCAGCGCCGCGAGGTCTTTGCGCTCGCCCGGGGCGAGCCATGTGGCGTCGATCACCACGCTGCGGCCCGCTTGCAGCAGGGTCTCGGCGCGCGACAGCAGCCGGCAATAGACTGCCCCCGACGCTTCGGCGCCATAGGCATCCGCCGGCAGCCGGTCGAGCGGATCCGCGCCGGCGAGCTGCTTGCGTTCCAGATCGCTGCGCAGATGTACGGCGCCGGGCGGCGGGCCGATGAGCGGCAGCAGATCGCGGGCGAGGGTGGTCTTGCCGGTGCCGGACATGCCGCCCACGGCCAGCAGCGTGGGCGGGCCAGCGGCGAAGCTCTCCAGCGCGTCGTCGAGAAAGCCGCGCGCGCGCTCCGCGTGGCCGGAGATCTCGCCGGTGGCGCGGCCGGTCTGAACCTCGACCATGGCGCGGATGGCGCCGCGGATGCCAAGGAAGTAGGGCAGGGCGGCGAGCCCGGCATCCTCCTCTCCGGCGGCGGCAAACAGCCAGGCGTCGAGCGCGAGGCAGGCGGAGCGACCGAGGTCGCGGTGACGCAGGTCCATGATCAGGAAGGCGAGGTCGTAGAGCACGTCGCAGGTGCCGAGCACCTCGTCGAATTCCAGCGCGTCGAAGAGCACGGGCCGCTTGTCGAGCAGCACGATATTGTTTAGATGCAGATCGCCGTGACAGCGCCGTATATGTCCGCGCACCCCGCGCGCCTGCATGAGCGGTGCCAGCGCCGCCTGTCGCTCGCGTGCCAGGATGCGGAACCTGTCGGCGCGGTCGGCGCCGAGCTCGTCACTCATGCCGGCAAAGGCCGTCTCCAGCTCGGTGACGATATCGGCCATGAGCTGCGCGCCGTCCGCCTCGCGCCGGGGCGATTGCGCGTGATAGTCATGCACCGCCTGGCCCAGATCCTGTGCCAGCGCATCGTCCAGTTCGCCGCGCTCGGCGATGGCGGAGAGCTCGTTTTCCTGTGGAAAGCGGGTCATGCGCAGCACCCATTCCACCGGTTCGCCGGTGCCGCCCAGCTCCAGCCCGCCCTCCGGACTGCGGGTCAGCGGGCAGACGTCGCGATAGATCTGCGGCGCGGTCGGGCGATTGAGATCAAATTCGCGGCGCAGCATCGCCTCGCGCAGCGACAGGGTGGAGAAGTCCATATAGTCGTAGGCGACGGCGCGCTTGATTTTATAGGCGGTCTCGCCCGCGAGAAATACATGCGCGCCATGGGTTTGCAGATGCTTCACGTCCGCGCCGCCATGGCTGGCCGGGTCCGAGAGATAGGTGATCGCTTCTGATTGGTCGTCGGGCATAGGTGCCTCCCGCGCGATAGTTTGTTACAGGCCCCGAAGGGTTGGCTATGACCGGAATCAATGGCGTTACGCCCAACCTGTGATAAAATACGACCGTCATCAAAGGGCGGAGGTTTGTCATGAACATGATCGCTACCAAAGACCGTCTCGAAACCGACGGTACGACTGACCGCGACTTCCACATTCGCTGGACGCTTGAGCCGTTCGCCGCGACGGCCATGTTGGATGCATGGCTCGATTACGGCGACGAGATGCAGTCCTTCTATGCGGACCGGATCCGCGAGGATGTGGCAACCCAGCATCAGCTGCTGCATTGCAAGAGCCCGGTGGAGATGCTCCAGATCCAGGCCGGCTTCTTCCGCAAGGCGGTGGCCGACTACCGGATGCATGCGGGGCGCGTGTCCGAGTTGACACAGCGCCTGTTCTTCCCGCAGCCGGCGGCGGATCAGCCGAAGACGTAAGTTCCAGGTGCTGCCCCGAGCGAGGGCAGCGCCGGTTTCTCGGCCGCCGCGCGTGTGCCGGTGGAGTGCGCGGTTAGCCACTCGGCCCAGGCGGGCCACCAGGATCCTTCGATCGGGGCGTGAGCGCCTTTCCATGTCTCTGCGGCCAGAGCGTGTCCCGGCACCTCTCCGATGCGGTAATGCCGGCGCGGGTGGCCGGGCTCGGAGACGATGCCCGCATTATGCCCGCCGCTGGTCAGCAGGAAGGTATTGCTGCCATCGGCGAAGCGGGTGATTTTCCAGACCGATTTCCACGGCGCCACATGGTCTTTCTCGGTGCCCACCGCAAAGAGCGGCGTCTCGATATCCTCGACCGAAACAAGCCGCCCGCCGACCTTGTACTGGCCAAGCGCCAGCCGGTTTTCGAGAAACAGTTTGCGCAGATATTCCGAATGCATCGTGGCGGGCATGCGGGTAGCGTCGGCATTCCAGGCCATCAGGTCGTTCATGCCGCCGCGCTCGCCCAGCAGGTAATCGCGGATGGTGCGCGACCAGATCAGGTCGTTGGAGCGCAGCATCTGGAAGGCGCCGGCCATCTGGTCGGATTTCAGATAGCCCTGCTCGGCCATGATATCCTCGAGAAAGGCCACCTGGCTGTCATCGGTAAAGAGCGTGATCTCGCCGGCTTCGGTGAAATCGACCTGCGCGGCGAGCAGCGTCAGCGAGGCCAGCCGGTCGTCCTTTTCGCGTGCCATGGCGGCGGCGGCGATCGACAGCAGCGTTCCGCCGAGGCAGTAGCCGGCGGCGTGGATCTTCTGATCGGGCACCGCCTTGCCGATGGTGTCGAGCGCTTCGAAGATGCCGAGGCGGACGTAATCCTCCATCGACAGCTCGGAATCCGCCTCGCCGGGGTTCAGCCACGAGATCATGTAGACCTCGATCCCCTGATCGACGAGGAAACGCACCATCGAGTTATGCGCCGAGAGATCGAGGATGTAGTATTTCATGATCCAGGCGGGTACGATCAGCAGCGGCTCGGCCTTCACCTCCTTGGTGGTGGGGCGGTAGCGGATCAGCTCGATCAGCCGGTTGCGATAGACCACCTCGCCGGGTGTGATCGCGACATTCTCGCCGACCTTGAAATCGCCGGTGTCCGGCGGGGCGTTTTCGGCATAGTTGGCGAAATCCTCCAGCCAGTTGCGGAAGCCGCGCACCAGATTGGCGCCCTGTTCCTGTTGGGTACGGTCGAGCACCACCGGGTTTGTCAGCGCGTAGTTCGAGGGCGCCATCATGTCGAGCGCCTGCCGCGCGAGGAAATTGGTCATCTGCGCGTGGCGCGGCGCGATGCCCTGCACACCGGTGGTGGCCGCGTGCCACCAGTCTTCGGTCAGCAGGAACCACTGCGCCAGCATGTTGAACGGGTAACGCTGCCATTCCTCGTCGCGAAACCGCTTGTCGGCCTCCATCTCGGCGCATCCCTCGCCGGCGGGCGAGAGCGGACAGCTGACCGCCGATTGCAGGGCGCGAGCACCGTTGGCGACGGCGCGCTCCTGAAGTTCCGCCTGCTTGGCCGGCGATCCGGCGAGATGCACGCCCCAGTCGAACCAGGCGGTGGCCAGCCCCATGGGCGAGAGCCCGCCGGTCAGGCTGCCGATGGTGGCGTGAAAGGCGCGGTCGATGGCGTTGTGACGCTCGGCATCGCGCGTCGGGACGGCGTCGGCTGGAGGGATGTTTCCGGCGTGTTTCATGGCCTCTCTCCGAACGGTGTTTGTGGAAATTCTTTGCCACGATCTGCTTTGGAATGTCTTGATCAAGCGCAAGAAAATTCCGTGAATTCGCATCGTGTCTGGCGTGTTAGCGTAACTTTTTTATGGCGACTCACAAGGTGGGAGACGGAAACGTGAATTGAATTCAATCAAATGATTGATTAATGCATGCCCCATGAGCCGTTCTTCCGAGTTGTCCAGCACCGCCGCGCCGGCGGAAAGCACCCGCAGCAACCTGATCGCGGCAGGGTTCGCGCTGTTCGGCGAGGCGGGCTATGCGGCGACCAGCATCCGCAAGCTTGCGGCGCGCGCCGACACCAATGTCGCCTCCATCGCTTATCATTTCGGTGGCAAGGCAGGTCTGCGCCGGGCCTGTGCCGAGGCGGCGGCGGAGCGCATCGCCGAAGCGGTCGGCCTGCCGCGCACCCATGGCGCGATCACCCCCGAGGCGGCCACGGCGGCGCTGGAAAAGGCGCTGCGCGGGCTCGTCGGGCTGCTGCTGGTCGGCGAGGGCGCGCAGGGCTTTGTCGGCTTCATGGTGCGCGAGCTGAACGAATCGCCGGAAATCGTCGAGCTGATGTTTCAGCGTTTTCTCGGCCCCAAGCATCGCGAGCTTTGCGCGCTCTGGGGCGCCGCCACCGGCCAGCCCGCCGACAGCGAGGCTGTGCGCCTGTCGGTCTTCGCGATGATCGGCCAGGCGCTTTACTTCCGCATCGGCCAGCCGGTGGTGCTGCGTGGCATGGGCTGGGAGACGCTTGGGCCGGATGAGGCCGGGCGCATCGCCGATCATCTCGTGGCGCAGCTTCACGCCGCGCTGGAAAGGAGCCGGATATGACCGGATTGCTCTGTGCGCTGCCCTTCGCCGCCGCGCTGTTTTCCGCCTGCGCGGCGCCCGGCCCGCTGGCGACGGGCTATGTGGAGGGGGATTTCACCCTGATCGCACCGGTTGCCACGGCGCAGATCCGCGGGCTGGAGGTGGCCAGCGGTGACCGGGTCGAGGCCGGCCAGAGGCTGGTGGCGATGGAGCATCGCGATGCCGAGATCGCGCTGGCCCGGGCCGAGGCGGCCTTGGCGCAGGCGCAAAGCCAGTTGCAGGATCTTCAGGAGGGCAAGCGCCCGGCAGAGATCCGCGCCATCGAGGCCTCCCTCGCCTCGGCGCAGGCACAGGCCGAGGATGCGGCACGCACCGAGGAGCGGATGGTGAGCCTCGCCGCGCGCGGGGCGGTGACCGAGAGCCAGCGCGACGATGCGGTGACCGCCGCAAAGGTGGCCGATGCGCAGGTGGCGCAGATCGAGGCGGAGCTTGCGGTGGCGCGGTTGCCCGCCCGCGCGCAGGAGATCGCCGCCGCCGAGGCGGCGGTGAAGGGGGCTGCGGCGGCGCGCGATCAGGCGCGCTGGGATCTCGACCAGCGCAGCCTCACCGCGCCGGCCACTGGCACCGTGTTCGACGTGATCCGCCACGAGGGCGAGATTGCCGGCCCGTCCTCGCCGGTGCTGTCGATGCTGGCCGATGGCGCGGTAAAGCTGCGTCTCTACGTGCCGGAGACCGAGTTTTCCCGGGTTGCCGTGGGCACGCCGCTGGCGATCAACTGCGATGGCTGCGGGGCGGGGCTGCGCGCGCGGGTGACCTATATCTCCGACGAATCGGAATTCACCCCGCCGGTGATCTACTCGCTCGAGAACCGGCAAAAGCTGGTCTATCTCATCGAGGCGCGGCCCGTCGGGGAGAGTACGCTGAAACCCGGCCAGATCGTCGACGTGTCGCTGGCGGAGGACGCGCGGTGAGCGAGCCCGCCATAACGGTCACCGATCTCACCAAGCGGTTCGGCGACAAGACGGTGGTCGACCGGGTCTCGCTCAGCGTCGAGAGAGGCGAGATCGCCGGGTTTCTCGGGCCCAACGGCTCGGGCAAGACCACCACGATCCGGCTGATGTGCGGGCTGTTGCAGCCCGATGGCGGCAGCGGGCGAGTGCTGGGCCACGACATCCAGACAGAGCGCGGCGCGATCAAGCGCGAGGTGGGCTATATGACCCAGCGCTTTTCCTTCTACGAAGACCTGACCATCGAGGAGAACCTGAATTTCGTCGCGGGGCTCTACCGCATGGCCGGGCGCCGCCGCGTGGTGCGCGAGACGCTTCAGGATCTGGGGCTGTACTCGCGCCGGGATCAGCTTGCCGGGTCGCTCTCGGGCGGCTGGAAACAGCGGCTGGCGCTCGCGGCCTGTGTCATGCACCGCCCGAAGCTCCTGATGCTCGACGAGCCCACCGCCGGGGTCGATCCCAAGGCGCGGCGCGATTTCTGGGACGAGATCCACCGGCTGGCCGCCGACGGTCTGACCGTTCTGGTCTCGACCCATTACATGGATGAGGCAGAGCGTTGCCACCGGATCAACTACATCTCTTACGGCACGCTGGTGGCGCGCGGCACGGTGGCCGAGGTGGTGCGCGATGCGGGGCTCACCACGATGGTGATCTCGGGCACCCGCGCGGGCGAGGCGGCGCGGCGCCTGGAGGGCGCGGCGGGGGTCGATCAGATCGCGCCCTTCGGCACCACGCTGCATGTGGTGGGCCGCGACGGCGCGGCTCTGCGCGAGACGGTGGCGCGGGTGGCGGAGGAGACCGGCACCGAGGCGGCGCCCGCCGAGACCAGCCTTGAGGATGTGTTCATCCAGCTCATGGGCGATGCGCAGGACAATATGTCATGACCCGGGTTCTCTCGCTCGCGCGGCTCTGGGCGCTGCTGGTCAAGGAAACCATCCAGATGCGCCGCGACCGGCTGACCTTTGCGATGATGATCGGCATTCCGCTGGTGCAGCTGATGCTCTTTGGTTTCGCCATCAACAACGACCCCAAGGAGCTGCCCGCCGCGCTGGTGGCGCCGACGCAGGACAGGTTCACCCGCGCCATGGTCAGCGCGCTGGAACTGACCGGTTATTACCGCTTCATCGCACCCGGCGCGACGGCTGCGGAGGCGGAGGAGATGATCACCCGTGGCGATGTGGTCTTTGTCGTCACGGTGCCCTCGGATTTCGGGCGTCGGGTTGAGCGCGGCGACGATCCGTCGATCCTGATCGAGGCCGACGCCACCGACCCGGCGGCGGCCTCCGGCGCGATCTCGACCCTTGGCACGGTGGCGACCGAGGCGCTGGAGCGCGAGGCGGGACTGCCGCAGGGCAGCGGGCCGGCGCTCTCGGTGGTGGTGCACAAGCGCTACAACCCGGAAGGGATCACGCAGTACAATATCGTGCCGGGGCTGCTGGGGGTGATCTTGCAACTGACCATGGTGATGATGACCGCCATGGCGCTCACGCGCGAGACCGAGCGCGGCACGATGGAGAACCTGCTGTCGATGCCCGCCACGCCGCTGGAGATCATGCTGGGCAAGGTGGTACCCTATCTTGGCGTGGGGGCGGTGCAGGTCGTGGTGGTGCTGGTGGCGTCGAAGGCGATCTTCGGCATTCCGATGGTCGGGCATCTGTCGGTGATCCTGATCGGGATCTTCGTCTTCGTGCTGTCGCTGGTGATCCTCGGCTATCTGATCTCGACCGTGGCGCGGACGCAGATGCAGGCGATGCAGCTGACCTTTTTCTTCTTTCTGCCCTCGCTGATGCTTTCGGGCTTCATGTTCCCCTATCGCGGCATGCCGGGCTGGGCGCAGGCGCTGGGCGAGATCTTTCCGCTCACCCATTTCCTGCGGCTCATCCGCTCGGTCATGCTGAAGGGCGCGGATGTGCAGACCGTGGCGCAGTCGATGGCGGCGCTGCTGCTCTTTGTGCTGCTGCTGTCGCTGGCCGCCCTCATGCGCTTCCGCCGGACGCTCGACTGAGCGGGCTCAGTCGGCGCGGATCGCGGCGGAATAATCCGCGTCGTCGCCGGCGGCCTGCGCCTTGTCGGTGATCAGGGCGGCGGCGCGGCGCTCCTCAAGGCTGCCATTTCCCCCGAGCACGCCCAGCGAGTCGAGATATTCCGGCAGCCGCGCCGAGAGGATCAGCCGGCGGTCGATCGGCAGATCCGCCTTGAGCGCCTGCGCCAGCCCGTAGACCACCGTCGTGCAATTGGCGAGCAGCGTGTTGTAGAAACGCGGCTGCGCCTCCAGTTGCTGTGCCAGCTCGACATAGGCCATGAACAGCGCCCGCCGGTGCTCGGCCGAAAGCGCCACCGGGAAGAGCCTGACCTGCTCCTTGCGGTAATTGGTGCGCAGCTTGACGATATCCTCCTCGGTCGCGCCGATCAGCACCAGCTCGAACTGGCGGAAGAACCCGCCGATCTCGTTGAAGGCCTCGTCGGCCTCGCGGCGGATCTCGACCGAGAACACCACATGCTCACCATCCGCAAAGCCGAAGCTCACCAGCAGATGGGCGATGTCGGGGTTGTCCCAGACAGAGGTGATCATGTCGACGGTTTCGAGCTGCGCGAGATCGACGGTGCGCTCGGTCCAGCGATGGGTGGCGTCGTCGGGGCTGCGCCAGTCGAAATCGCGCAGATCGGTGAGCGTGACGAGATCGCCGGCGACCCGCGCCTTGACCCCACGCGAGACATCGACGGCCCAGTCGCGGTCCTGGCTCGGGGTGATGGTCATGTACCAGCCCGCCACCGCCAGCGCCGAGGCGGCCAGCACCGCCCAGCCGAGGCGCCTCTGGCGCAGCCGGGCGGCAAAGGCGAGGCAGAGCGCCACCGCCAGAGCCGCGAGCGCCGCGATGCGGGCAGGCCCTTCAAGGTGCAGCCAGAGCGCCATGCCGCTCCAGCCGGCGCCGGCAAGCACTGTCAGGGCAAAGAGCAGATGGGCGAGGAAACGGAACGGGCGGGTCATGGTCTTTTCCTTATCGGGCAGCCTGCGGGCGGCGCGGGGCCGCCCGGGACAGGGTCATTCGTTTTCGCCGCTGACTTCGGCAAGCAGGCGCTCGGTGCGCGCATCTTCGAGCTTGTTATAGATCCGGTCCGATTCTTCCTTGTCGCGCAAGGCTTTGGTGATGGCAGCGGTGGAATAGACCAGCATCAGCGCGGCCATGGCATAATAGCCCTTGGCCGAAAAGCTGGCTTCGAGCGAATAGATGCCGCCGGCCATCATCAGAGCGGCGATGGAGAAGTTTGCATAGGTGAAGATGTTCCAGGCTTTGGAGACTTTCGGGGTGTACTGGGTCATCGGTCTGGTTCCTGTGTTTTCGGGAAGGGGAAGGAGGAGTTCAGGTGCGGGTCTGTTTGAGCCGGTCGAGCACGGCGGCGGCGTCGGGACGCAGCGGTGCGCCGCATCCGGCGGCGGCCAGCCTTGCGCTGGTGGCCTCGGCGCTGCCGGTGGCGGAGAGATCGGCCATGGCAACGGCGGTCGCTTCGGACAGGCCCTGCCGGTCTTGCAGGCGTTCGAGTGTCGCCTCGGCTTCGCGCAGGCTGTTGATCACGCCATCGGGCATGGTGCCGCGCACGCGCTGTGATTTCGCCGTGGCATCGGCCAGCTGCTTGCCGCGCTGAAGCACGCGCAGGCGCTGTTCGGCGAGGCTGACTTCTTCGCGCAGCCGGCGGGTTTCGGCATCGTAGGTGGCGATGGCCTTTTCGGTATTGCCGCGCTCGGCCTCCAGCTCTGCGATGGCGGCGGCGGCTTCGGTGGCCAGATCCTCGCGGCCCTTGTCGAGCGCATCCAGCGCCCGCGCCTCCAGATCCTCGATCTGCTGGGCGATCCGGTGCAGCGCCTTTTTCTCGCGCTCGCCATAGGCGATCACCACCGCCACCGAGCGTTTGGCGCTTTCCACGCCATGTGCGGCATCGCGCAGCTGCTGGCGCAGGATGGTGAGCGCATTGGCATCGGTGATTGCCTGGGCGGTATCGGCGCTCTGGCCGCGGACCAGGGTGATCAATGTCTTGAACATCAGGGCCTCCAACTCTATGAACCGTGTTCATGGACTTGATGCCAGAAGAATGAACGTCGTTCAAGAGTTACTTTGAACGCTGTTCAAAGTAATTTGGAGGCCGTATGGCGACGACCCGGGAAGAGAAACGCGCCGATCTGAAGCGCCGGCTGATCGAGGCCGCCGAGGCACAGATCCTGGAGAAGGGGCTGGCCGGGCTGAAGGCGCGCGAGGTGACCGCGCAGGCGGGCTGCGCGCTGGGCGCGCTGTATAATGCCTTCGAGGATCTCGACATGCTGGTGCTGCATGTGAACTCGCGCACGCTGGCACGGCTGGGCGCGGCGTTGCATGCGGCGCGCCGCGACGGCGCCGATGCCGCGACCGAATTGCAGGCGCTGGCGCGGGCCTATGTGGATTTTGCCTGCGACAACCAGCGGCTCTGGTCGGCGCTGTTCGAACATCGGTTGCCCGATGGCGTGACGATGCCCGACTGGCACCGCGACGACCATGCGGTGCTGATCGCCGAGATCATCGCGCCGCTGGGCGCCCTGCGTCCCGATCTCGATCCCGAGGCGCTTCGGCTGCGCGCGCAGACCACCTTTGCCGCCGTGCACGGGGTGGTGCAGCTTTCGCTTCAGGGGCGATTCGTCGGCGTTCCGCAGGAATGCCTGGTGGACGAGGTGGCGGCGCTGGTGGCGACGATGACCCGGGGCAGCCGGTCCGATTCAGATCCGGCGGGCGCGTAGCGCGAGGATCTGGCGCAGGGTTTCTGCGGGCGGCACCGTGCGGAAGATGTCGCGCAGCATGGCTGCATCGGCGCGCAGCCCGTCGATCCAGCCGCCGCGCTTGGTGTGCTTGAGCGGGCTGTCGACGCCGGGCCAGCGCACGATGGCCAGCCGCAGCCCGTCGCTCAGCCAGAGCCGGTTTATGAACACCTCCAGCCCGAAGCGGGGCAGGCCGCGCAGCGTGCCGGTATGGGCGGCGAGCAGCGCGCGCGGCATCACCCGTTCGCCCGAGATGTAGTCGATCCCCAGCGCGCGCCAGAGCAGCGGCGCATTGCGGCGCAGGCTGATCGCGGCATCGGCGCGGCGCTCTAGCACCGGCGCGATGAGGTCGCTCAGATGATCCGCGTCGAGCCCCAGAAGATCGCTGTCGAGCAGCAGCAGATGCTCGCCCCGCGCCGCCTCGATCCCGGTGGCCACGGCGCGGCTCTTGCCGCCGTTCTGCGGCTGCCGGATCACCCGCAGCGTGGGCGCGTCTGTCGCCAGCGCCTCGGCACAGTCTGCGGTGCCGTCGGAGGAGCCGTCATCGACCACGATCACCTCGCAGATCAGCGGGTGATCCAGCACGGCCGCCAGAACGGCGCCGATGCGGGGCGCCTCGTTATAGGCGGGGATGATGCAGGAGAGCCGGGGCGTGTCGGTCATTTGCGCGTCGTCCTTTTCAGCAGCCAGACGATCCCGGCCATGACCAGAACGCCGAGCAGCAGCAAAGAGATCCGCGCGATCCAGTCGTCGATCTTGCTGTAGGCCGCGCCGAAGGCATAGCCGAGCGCCACGAAGAACAGGCTTTTCGGGATGGTGGCCAGCAGGTTGACCCAGAAGAAGCGGAACATCGGCATCTTGGCGAGCCCCGCCGCCACCAGCACGGCGGCGCCGGCGGAATGGGTGAGCTTGCCGATCACCAGCGTGCGGCTGCCATTTTTCTGGAAATGGCCGGCGACCTGGGCGAGCCGCGCGCGGCTCAGCCCCATGCGGTAGCGCCAGCGCAGGGGCAGCCTGTGCAGCCCCCATCGCCCGAGCGCGTAGAACCCCATGTCGCCCACCATGTCGGCGAGGATCACCACGATGCTGACGCTCCAGACATCGAGCAGCCCGCGGCTGGCGAGCCATGCGGCGATGACCGTCACGATGGGGCCTTCCAGCACCGCGATGGGCGCCAGGATGGCCAGCCCGTTCTTGGCGATCAGGGCTGCAACTGTCTCCAATCCCAACAAGTGCTACTCCGCCGGGCCCGCCGGGGACTCGGGCGCCATATCCGTTCCGCGCCATGTAAAGCCGCGCCCTGTCCATGTGGCAAGCCAGAGCGCCGGAAGCAAGAGATCGCGCAGCAGCATCGCCATCAGATCGCGCGGGGAGGCGGGCCAGCCGGCGCTGCGGGCCAGTGCCAGTTCGGCACCGTACCAGACCAGCGGCAGCGCGATCAGCGTGGATGCGGGCAGCGCGCCCATGGCCACCAGCGTAGCGAGGGCGGCCAGCGGGATCAGCGGGCCCTGAGCGATTTCGGCGCTGAAGATCATCGGAAAGCCGTCGCGGCGCACGCGGCTCCAGCGCAGCTGCCGGTCCCAGACGGCGCGGGCGCTGCGCTTGCCGATGGGCTGCGGAAAGAGCCTCGGCGTCAGGCGCACATACCGGCCCTGATCGCGCACCAGCTTGGTCGAGGCGACATCCTCGGCGAGGTTGCGCCCCAGCGCCGGCAGGCCGCCGCCGGCTTCGAGCACGTTGCGGTTCCAGAACAGGGTCTTGCCCTGGGCAAAGCCGAAGCCGAGCGAATCCGCCGCGAGCTGCCAGCGCCCCTGCGAGCTGTTCAGGAAGGCGCATTCAAGCGCGCCCCAGAAATTGCCGGGCCGGATGCCGGCGGGCGGCGAGGAGACGAGCCCGGTATTCTCGCGCCAGCTTGCGACGAGGGTGCGCAGATAGTCGCACGGCAAGAGCAGGTTGCTGTCGGTCATCGCGACCCATTCGCTGCGCGCCGCGAGATAGCCTTTGTGCAGATTGTTGAGCTTGGGATTGCCGCTGATGGGCGTCTCACCGAAGAGCAGCGTCGCCTCGATCTGCGGATTGTCGGCGATGAGCCGCTGCACCAGCGGCACGGCGGGGTCGTTTTGCGAGGGCGCGCAAAAGATCACCTCGTAGCGCGGGTAATCCTGCATGAAGGAGGAGGCCAGCGTTTCGGCGTCGAACGTGTCGAGCCCGCAGACCGGGCGCACCAGCGAAATATAGGGCAGGGCGCTGTCATCCGCCTTGGGTGGTGCCGGCCGGTGGTAACGGCGCGCGGTGAGGCCGGCGCTGAGCAGATGCGCGGCGAGCGGTACGGCAAGGGCGCAGAACAGCAGAAACTCGGTCATGCGATGCCTCCGGCGAGCGCGCCGCCCTCGTTGGGAGCCTGCTGCGGCGGCAGCGGGCGTGCCGGGGTGCGGGCGCGCTCGGGGCTGTATTCGATCAGCCGCATGCGGCCCTGCCGATCTTCGCCGAGGGCGGTCAGGCTGTCGATCCAGTCGCCGCAATTGGCGTACATGATGCCGTCGCGCTGGCGCAGTGCGGGTTTGTGCGAATGGCCGCAGATCACGCCTGCCACGCCTGCGGCGCGGGCCAGTGTGGTCAGCCGGTTCTCGAACCGGTCGCCCATGGCCATGACGCGGTTGGCGCGGTCGATCACCCGCTGTGCCGGGCTGCGGCTGTGGCGGTCGAGCGTGGCGTTGCGGCGGTGCCAGTCGTCGATCTGGCGCAGCATCGCGTCGAGCCGGCTGCCGAGCCGAGTCATGAAATGCCAGCGCAGGAAACGCGGGTCGCACTGGTCGCCATGCATCACCAGATAGCGGCGCCCGTCGGCGGCCTTGTGGACCACGGCCTCGCGCAGCTCCCAGCCTTCGACCCTGGCGTCGGGCGCGCGCATGGCGGAATCGTGGTTGCCGGGCAGGTAGACGATCCGTGCGCCATCGGTCGCGCGGGCGCGAAGATCGGCGAGCACCGCCTCGTGGCTGTCGCTCCAGTGGATGCGGCCGCCATGCCAGATGTCGAAGATGTCGCCGACGAGATAGATCGTCTCGGCTTCGATGTCGCGGAGGAACTCCAGAACCTGCGCCGGGCGGCTGGCGCGGGCCCCGAGATGCAGGTCGGAGAGGAACAGGCTTCGCAGGGTCTGGCGGGCGTCGGTGCCGGCAGGAGAGGACGGCATTCGGGCATCTTCCTTCTTCGCTCGCCCGCCTTATGGCGGTAGGATGTATCGGGAATGTGACGAGACTTAACGCAATGAAAGCTCTTCAGGTTCCGCGTGCAAGACCGAATGCCGCAGTGCGGCGTCTTGTTGCCGGTGGCGGGGTTGCGCGGGGTTAGCCCGGGCCGGTTCCGGCGATCCCGTCCTTGGCAACCGAGACCGCTTTCAGCACCGCGTAAAGCTGCTGCCCCTCGCGCAGATCCAGCGCCGCCACCGATCGGCGCGTCACCCGCGAGAGGACCACATTGCCGCCCGCGTCGAGCTGCACCAGCGCGCCCGGACCTTCGCCCAGCCGCAGGGCGGTGACGGTGGCCGGCAGCACGTTGAGCGCCGAGATCCCCTCGGGCCGCCGGGTGGCGAGCATCACGTCCTGCGCCTCCACATGCACCCGCAGCGGCGTGCCCGGCGCGCGTTCCACATGCGGGACCAGCAGGCGCAGATCTCCCGCCGCAAGCTCGCTAAGACCGTCGGGGTGATGCGCGGCGACCCGTGCCTCCAGCACCGCGCCTGCCGCGCCGGCGCCCAGCGGCGTGACCGCAGGGTCGCCCAGCACTTCGGTGGCCGGGCCCTGCCGCGCGACGGTGCCATTCTGGAGGGCCACGACCGAGGTCGCGAGCCGCGCCACCTCGGCGGGGGCGTGGCTGACATAGAGGATGGGCACCGAGGTCTCGTCGCGCAGTCGCTCGAAATAGGGCAGGATCTCTGCCTTGCGCGCCTCGTCGAGCGCCGCCAGCGGCTCGTCGGCGAGGATCAGGCGGGGATTGGCAAGCAGCGCGCGACCGATGGCGACGCGCTGCCGCTCGCCGCCCGACAGGCCACCGGGGCGGCGCGCCAGCAGCGGCCCGATGCCCAGCATCTCGACCACGTTGTCGAGCGGCTCCTGCGGGCCTGATTTCGGGGCGAACCAGCGCCCGTAGAGCAGGTTTTGCCGCACCGTCAGATGCGGAAAGAGGCGGGCATCCTGAAAGATATAGCCGAGCCTGCGCTTGTGCGGCGGCAGCCAGATCCGCTGCGCGCTGTCGAAAAGCGCCCGCTCGCCGATGGCGATGCGTCCGACATCGGGGCGGAAGAGCCCGGCCACCGCGTTGATGATGGTGGTCTTGCCCGAGCCCGAGCGCCCGAAGAGCACCGTCAGCCCGGGCGGCGCCTCGAAGGCGATGTCGAGCGAGAAGGTACCGAAGCTGTGCCGGATGGCGACGTCGAGGCTCATGTGCCGGCCACCCGTTTGGCGATCTTGCGCGACAGGATCTCGGACAGCATGAGCGCCGTCATGGCGATGGCCACCGAGACGACGACCAGCCGCAGCGCCGAGGCCTCGCCGCCGGGCACCTGGAGGAAGGCGTAGATCGCCGAGGGCAGGGTCTGGGTCTGGCCGGGGATGTTGGAGACAAAGGTGATGGTGGCGCCGAATTCGCCCATGGCCTTGGCAAAGGCGAGGATGGCGCCGGCGAGGATGCCGGGCAGGATCAGCGGCAGCGTCACCGTGGCAAAGACCCAGAGCCGCGAGGCGCCGAGCGTGGCGCCGGCCTGTTCCAGTTTGGGGTCCACCGCCTCGATCGAGAGGCGGATGGCGCGGACCATGAGCGGAAAGGCCATGATCCCCGCCGCCAGCGCCGCGCCGGACCAGCGAAAGGCGAAGACGATGCCGATCTCCTTCAGCGGCGCGCCGATCGGGCCGCGCGTGCCGAAGGTCAGCAGCAGCATGTAGCCGGTGACCACCGGCGGCAGGATCAGCGGCAGATGCACCAGCCCGTTGAGGAGCTGTTTGCCGGGAAACTCCCAGCGCGCCAGCGCGAAGGCGATGAAGATGCCGAGGGGCAGCGCCGCCAGCGTCGCCCAGAGCGCCACGCGCAGCGACAGCGCAACGGCCTGCCATTCCTCCGGGCTGAGCTGAAACATTGCGGGCGGTTACTCCGTCAGGACGGTGAAACCCTGCCGCTCAAACGCGGCGCGCGCAACCGGCCCCTGAAGGTAATCGAGAAACTCCGCCGCGACGGGGTTGTCGCTCTCGGCAAGCACGGCCGCCGGGTAGACGATGGGCGGGTGGCTGTCTTCGGGAAAGGTGCCCAGCACGGTGACATCGGGTTCTGCCGCCGCGTCGGTGGCATAGACGATGCCCATGGGCGCCTCGCCGGTGGCCACCAGCGCCAGCGCGGCGCGCACATTGTCGGCCTGCGCCACCTTCGGCGCGACACTGTCCCAGAGCTCCAGCGACTCGAGCGCCGCCTTGCCGTAGATGCCGGCGGGCACCGCGTCGACCAGCGCCATGGCCAGCCTGTCCTCGCCCAGCATGTCGGCAAGCGGCAGGTCGGGGGCGATCTCGACCGGCGTGGCGCCGGCATCATGGGCGATTAGCACGATGGCATTGCCCAGCAGGTCGGTGCGGCTTTCGGCGTCGATCAGGCCCTCTTCTTCCAGGGTGTCCATCCAGCCGACATTGGCGGAGATGAACACATCCGCCGGTGCGCCCGCCTGGATCTGCCGCGCCAGCGACGAGGAGCCGGCCAGCGAGACCACGGCATTGTTGCCGGTCTCTTCGCCGTAGCATTCCGCGACCTCGTCCATGGCGTTCTTCATGCTCGCCGCGGCGAAGACGGTGACGTCATCGGCCTGGGCAGCACCGGCGATCAGAGTGGTGAGGGCGATGGCGGCGGTGGCGCCGCGCAGAACGGGAGCGGGGAAAACAGCGGACATGGATAACCCTCCGGTTTGATATGTTTTACGAAACATATCGCGTGCCAACATCGCGATGGCAAGCGTTATTTCCCGTCGGGAATATCGGCGAGCAGCGATTGCAGTGCCGCGATCTCCTCGGCGCCCGCCGTGGCGGCGGCGGTCTCGAAGCGGCGGTAATGGTCGAGCACCTGCAACCCGGTCTCGGAAAGATGCGCCCCGCCGCCTTTGCTGCCGCCGCGCGTCCGTTCCACCAGGGGCGCACGGAAGGCACGGTTCATTTCCTCGACGAGGCTCCAGGCGCGCTTGTAGCTCATCGACATGGCCCGCCCTGCCGCTGCGATGGAGCCGGTCTGCTGGATCAGTTCCAGCAGATCCGCCTTGCCGGGGCCGAGCATGGCGCTGTCGCCGAACAGGATGCGCAGGCGCAGGCGGATTTCGGGGTCGGGGGGCTGGGACATGGCGCTCATGGCGCGGAGTGTCGGGGATCGCGCTTGCGCTTGCAAGCGCGGGAGGTTTGAGTTGCCGGAACGGGAGGGCCGGAGATGTTCGACGCGAAACTGCTGCCGCTTCAGCGGCGTCTGCTGCACGGGCCGGCGCGGGCGCTGCACAGGCTTGGCATCGGGGCCGATGCGATCACGCTGGCGGGCTTTGCCTGCGGGCTGCTGGCGGTGCTGGCGGGCGCGTTCGGGCTCTTCGGGCTGGCGCTGGCCGGGCTGGCGGCGAACCGGCTGGCCGACGGGCTCGACGGCGAGGTGGCGCGGCTGGCGGGGCCGACCGACCGGGGCGCCTTTCTCGATATCGCGCTGGATTTCGTCTTTTACGCGCTTTTCCCGGTGGGGTTTGGGCTGGCCGATCCGGCGGCCAACGCGGTGCCGGCGCTGATCCTCGTGGCGAGCTTTGTCGGCACCGGCTCGTCCTTTCTCGCCTTTTCGGTGATCGCCGAGCGGCGCGGCATCCGGGCCGAAGCTTATCCCACCAAGGGCATCTATTATCTCGGCGGGCTGACCGAGGGCGGCGAGACCATCGCGCTCTTTGTGGTCATGTGTCTGTTTCCCGGCGCCTTTCCGGCGCTGGCGCTGGTCTTTGCGGCAGCCTGTTTCGTCACGACCCTGACCCGCTGGCTGGCGGGCTGGCGGCTCTTCGGCTGATCCGGACGCCGCGCAGCAGGCGCAGGGGCAGGCGGCGCAGGGTGAGCAGGAGGAGCTCCGGATACTCGATCTCGCCGGCCAGAAGCGCCATGTAGCGCTGTCGTGCGGTGGTGGAGTCATGAAAAAGCCGGGCGAAATACGGGCTCGTTTGGTCGGAAAAGATCAGAGGCCGCAAGAGGTTGGCATGATGTAGCCCCCGGTGCAGCGGGCCAAGCGCGTGGCGGTAGCGGCGCAGGGCACTCTCGGGCGCGCCGGCGGCGAGGGCCTCCGTGACCGCTTTGGCGGCAAGGCGACCGCTGAGGATCGCGTGGCCGATGCCCTCTCCGGTGATCGGATCCACCAGCCCCGCCGCATCGCCGGCCAGCAGGATTGCGCCGCACCCGGGTATCCGGCGGAAATCGCCGAAGGGCAGGAAATGGCCCTTGATACGGAGCGCCTTTGGGGCGCCGAGCTCGGAAAGATAGCGCATCATATCGGCGCGCATCTGCGGATTGCGCGCATGCAGCCCGCCGATGCCGATCGTGGTGCTTCCCGGTTTCGGAAAGCGCCAGCCATAGCCCCAGTGCGCGGCGCCGAAATCAATGCGGATCGGATCGTGCGGTGCCGGCGGGGCCTCGGTCTCGAGCGCGAAGCCGATCTTCGCCTTGTCGAAGGCCGCGCCGAAGAGATGCCGGGCGACGATGCTTTGCACCCCGTCCGCGCCGATCAGCGCGGAGAACGTCAGCAGCGTGCCGTTTTCCAGCGTGACCTGTCCCGCGCCGATCTCGCGCAGCCGCGTGCCGGTGAGATCCGCCGCCCCGGCCTCCAACGCGAGCGCCAGCAGGTGATGGTCGAGCGAGAGCCGCGTGGTCAGGTGCAGCGTCGGGCTGTCGGTCATCTCGCCCAGCGGCGCGCCGTCCCGGTAGAAGACCAGCCGGTCGTGACGGGTGAGCATGTCGGGCGGGGGCAGGGCGGAGAGTGCCGCCAGATGGCTCAGACAGCGCCCGGTGATCAGCCCGCCGCAGAGCTTGTCGCGGGGAAAGACTGCCCTGTCGATCAAAGCGACGCGCAGTCCGGCTCGTGCGGCCACAAGCGCGGCGGTGGCACCGGCGGGGCCGGCGCCGAGCACGATCAGGTCGAAACGGGTCTGCATCCGGGCTCCGCGTCACACTCTTACACAATGATCATGTGGCGAAGCGGGGCTTCCGGCAATGCGGAATAAATATTCCAAACATTGAACTTGTTTTGACCTAGGGGTATTTTCCCGCATGGAACGCGGCGGAACGGGTCTGCCTGCGGATCTCTACAGGAGAAGAGAAATGACGCTCGATCGTGCGGTGATGGCGTTTGCGGGGGTGATGATCCTGCTGAGCGTGGTGCTGACCGCCTGGGTCTCGCCCTACTGGATCTGGTTCACGGTGTTCATCGGCCTGAACATGCTTCAGGCGGCCTTCACCGGGTTCTGTCCGGCGGCGATGATTTTTCGCGCGCTTGGGGTGAAAGCTGGCTGCGCCTTTCATTGAGGCGCAAGAAAAAAGGCGCGCTCTTGCGGGCGCGCCTTTCGCTGGTCTGACCGCTGCGGATCAGAGCAGTTCGATATTCACGGCGCTTTCGCGGCCGTCACGGCCGGCCTGAAGCTCGTAGGACACCTTCTGGTTGTCCTGGAGGCCGGTGAGGCCCGAACGCTCGACGGCGGAGATGTGCACGAACACGTCCTTGGAGCCGCCCTCGGGAGCGATGAAGCCGTAACCTTTGGTGGTGTTGAACCACTTCACGGTACCAGTTGCCATGGGTAATAACCCTTCTCTGTCTGTCTTGCCGCACGCGTGAGTGCTGCGGCCCGGCATGTCGTCAGTGCAGTATCGGTTGCGCTGCTGCCGGTGAAGGAGACAGGTAGGTCGATAGTGGTAACGTCTGCGGCGAAATGTATGGCAGAGAGGGCTGATTCCGGCAAGGGGTTTTGGGAACGTTGGCATTCCCTTGCCTTCTTTCGGGTCATCCTGCCTTCCCTAACCATTCGTTCCGATGCTGTTGCCATGTCCTTGTACAGACGTCCGAATATCGCCGGCGCGACCGTCTTTTCACCGTCTGCCTGGCGCAGCGCGGGGGCGCGTTGCTGATCGACGAGATCGAGGTCTGTGCGACGCGGTGAAGGGGACGCGGGCAAGGCGCCCGTTTGGGAGCGACGCCTGGGTGGTGCTGCCGGACCATACGCACGCGGTCTGGACACGACCTGAGGGAGACTCGAACTGTTCCGACCGTTGGGGCGCGATCAAGGCGCGGTTTTCGGAATTCGTGCGGCTGAAAGCGGTGCAGACTGACGAGAGGAACGCAGTAGCGTGCGTGCGTCGAAATGCCCTGGCAGACGATGTTGCGCAAATGCGCGCCGCCCGAAGCCTGGCCCTATTCCTCGGTACATCGCGATATCCGTCAGGGGCGCTGGCCGTAGGGTGGGTTGGGAGCCCACCCTACGAGACCCTTGTCACCGGGTGAATTTCTTGAACTTCACCCGTTTCGGCTCCAGCGCGTCGGCGCCGAGGCGGCGTTTCTTGTCTTCCTCGTAATCCTCGAAGTTGCCTTCGAACCATTCCACATGCGCGTCGCCCTCGAAGGCGAGGATATGCGTGCAGATCCGGTCGAGGAAGAAGCGGTCGTGCGAGATCACCACCGCACAGCCGGCGAAATCCACGAGCGCGTCTTCGAGCGCGCGCAGCGTTTCCACGTCGAGATCGTTGGTCGGTTCGTCGAGCAGGATGACGTTGCCGCCTTCCTTGAGCAGCCGTGCCATATGCACGCGGTTGCGCTCGCCGCCCGAGAGCAGCCCCACCTTCTTCTGCTGGTCGCCGCCCTTGAAATTGAACGCGCCGCAATAGGCACGGGAGTTCATCTGCGCGTCGCCCAGCTGGATGATCTCGGCGCCGCCCGAGATCGCTTCCCAGACATTCGCGTCCGCGTCGAGATCGTCGCGCGCCTGGTCGACATAGGCGAGCTGCACCGTGTCGCCGAGCGAAATCTCGCCGGCATCGGGTTTTTCCTGCCCGGTCAACATCTTGAACAGAGTCGATTTGCCCGCACCGTTGGGGCCGATGACGCCGACGATGCCACCCGGCGGCAGCGAGAAGCTCAGATCCTCGATGAGCTGCTTGTCGCCCATATGTTTCGACAGGTGCTCGACCTCGATCACCTTGCTGCCCAGCCGCTGACCGTTGGGGATGATGATCTGCGCCTTGCCGATCTTTTCGCGCTCGGACTGGTCGGCGAGTTTCTCATAGGCCTGAATCCGCGCCTTGGATTTCGCCTGACGCGCCTTGGCGCCCTGCCGCATCCATTCCAGTTCGCGCTCCAGCGTCTTCTGCTTGGCCTTGTCCTCGCGGGCCTCCTGCTCCAGCCGCTTGGCCTTCTGCTCCAGCCAGGAGGAATAGTTGCCCTCGTAGGGGATGCCGCGGCCGCGGTCGAGCTCCAGGATCCAGCCGGTGATCGCGTCGAGGAAATAGCGGTCGTGGGTGACGATCAGGATCGTGCCCTTGTACTCGATCAGGTGGTTCTGAAGCCAGGCGATGGTCTCGGCGTCGAGGTGGTTGGTCGGTTCGTCGAGCAGCAGCATGTCGGGCGCTTCGAGCAGCAGCTTGCAGAGCGCCACCCGGCGGCGTTCGCCCCCCGAAAGCGTGGTCACGTCGGCATCGTCCGCCGGGCAGCGCAGCGCCTCCATGGCGACGTCGATCTGGCTGTCGAGATCCCAGAGATCCTGACTGTCGATCTCGTCCTGAAGCTGCGCCATCTCCTCGGCGGTCTCGTCGCTGTAATTCATCGCCAGCTCGTTGAACCGGTCGAGCTTGCCCTTCTTCTCGGCAACGCCCAGCATGACGTTCTCGCGCACCGTGAGATCCGGGTCGAGATGCGGCTCCTGCGGCAGATAGCCGACCTTGGCGCCCTCGGCGGCCCAGGCCTCGCCGGTGAAATCCTTGTCGATTCCGGCCATGATTCGCATCAGCGTCGACTTACCGGCGCCGTTGACGCCGACGACACCGATCTTCACCCCGGGCAGAAAGCTCAGGCGGATGTTTTCAAAGCACTTCTTGCCGCCGGGATAGGTCTTAGACACCCCATCCATGTGATAGACGTATTGATAGCTGGCCATGCGGTCCTCCGGCGAAATCTTCGGGGTCTGTATCGCACCACGGCGGGGGAATGCAAAGGTCTGCCGGGCCGGACGGCGCAGGAAGCTCCAGGTGTCTTAAGCGGATCGTAAAGCTTTGCGGGTCATGTGCTGTCCAAAGGTTTCATGGTCCGCCCGGGCCTGCTGTCAGGAGTGCCGCTTTGACCGAGCCCAAGCGCAAGTTTCGCCGCAGCCGCTGGAAACGGATGCAGCTGAAGTGGAAAATGCCGATCCTGATCGGTGTGCCGACGATCCTGCTGATGGTGGCGGTGGTCGGTGTCAGCTATATCGAGGCACGGATCGAGCTGGGTGCGCAGCGCGAGAAGGCGTTCCGCAACATGCTGGAGGATCGTGAAAACGCGCTGGAGGAGTGGTTGTCCCGCGCGGAGACCGACCTGCGCGATCTCGCCGGCAGTGAGGCGGTGCGCAACGCGCTGCCGCTTTTCGCGCGCAACTGGCTGCTGCTCGGGGCGGATCCAAGTGGTTATCTTTCGGCGGCCTATATCGACGACAACCCGCATCCGGTGGGAGAGAAGGACGAGCTGCTTCAGGCTGGCGACGGATCGGCATGGTCGCAGGTCCATGGAATTTACCACCGCGGGTTCCGCAACTTTCAGCGGCAGCGCGATTACTACGATCTGTTCCTTTTCGATCTCCAGGGCAACCTCGTCTATACCGTCTTCAAGGAAGCGGATTTCGCCACGAACCTGCTCGATGGCCCCTATGCGGAAAGCGGGCTTGGCGAGGCATTTCGCGCCGCCGCCGCCGCGCCCGAGGGAGAGGTGAGCTTCACCGCATTCGGCAGCTATGCCCCGAGCGCGGGTGCAGCGGCGAAATTCGCCGCGACGCCGGTGTTTGACGACAGCGGCACACGTATCGGTGTGGTCGTGCTGCAAATCCCCATCGGGCAGATCGTGCGAACGCTGGCGGGCTCGGAGCTGCTCGGCGAGACCGGAAAAGTCTATGCGGTCAATGCCAGCGGACATGCGCTGAGCGATGTGAGCGGGGACACGTCGTACGAAGTCCTCGACCCGTTGCCGGCGCTGCCGCAGATCCAGGCGGCGAGCTCTGCGGAAGAGGCGGTATTCAACAACGTCACCGGCATTGGCGGGACGAAGGTCATCGCCCTGACGAGTACGGGGCGGTTCGCCGGTTCTGACTGGGGGTTCGTCGTCGAGCAGGATCGGGCCGAGGCGCTGGCGCCGGAGCGCCACCTGCTGGTGCTCACGCTGCTGCAACTGGCGGCGGTTGCGGTGATGGTGTCGGGGTTGTCCTTCTTCGTGGCGCGGCTGCTGACCAAGCGTATCTCGCTCCTGTCCAAAAGCGTAGAGAGCATGTCCGGAGGCGATTTCGACACGCTTGTGAACCAGACCAAGACCGGTGACGAGCTGGGCGACATCGCGCGCGCGCTCGACCGGTTCAAGGCCGAGCTTGCCGCCGGTCGGGCAGCCTCATCAAGGCAGAACGAGGTGCAGAAAACCCAGCGCGAGGTGGTCGAGCGTTTGAGCCATGCGCTGTCCAGCCTCGCATCGGGCAGCCTGCGCTGCCGGATCGATGATCCGATGGACCCGGAATACGAGCAGCTGCGTGCCGATTTCAACGCGACGGTCGATTCGCTGACCGGCATCGTTCAGGAGCTGCATGACAGTGCCGAGCAGATCGGCGAGGACGTAGACGGGCTGAGCGAGAATATCGACCAGCTATCGCGGCGCACGGAGAACCAGGCGGCGACGCTGGAGCAGACGGCCGCCGCCGTGGAAGAGATCACCGGCAATGTGAAATCGACCTCGGAAGGCGCCAATGCCATCGTCCACGCGGTGCATTCGGCGCGCACCGAAGCGGAGCGTGGCGAAGTGGTGCGCGGCGATGCCGTTGCCGCCATGTCGAGCCTTGAGGAATCCTCCAAACAGATCGGCCAGATCATCCGCGTGATGGAGGATATCGCTTTCCAGACCAACCTCTTGGCGCTGAATGCCGGGGTCGAGGCGGCGCGGGCGGGCGAGGTCGGGCGCGGCTTTGCCGTGGTCGCCTCGGAGGTGCGGGCGCTGGCGCAGCGCTCCTCCGACAGTGCCGCCGAGATCCGCGATCTGATCAAGCGGTCGAACGACAATGTGAGCAACGGGGTCAAGCTGGTCTCCGAGCTCGGTCGCTCGATCGAGACCATTCTGGGCGAAATCACCGGCATCTCGACCCAGGTGCAGGATATTGCCGCCGGCGCCTCGGAGCAGGCGACTGGCCTGACGGAGATCAGCTCGGGCATGTCCATCCTGGACGATGTCACCCAGAAAAATGCGGCGATGGTCGGGGAAAGCGCCGATGCAGGCCGGGCGCTTTTGCAAAAGGCAGCGGAGCTGCGGAGGGTGGTTGCGCGGTTCGAGACCGGCGATTTCCAGGCATTGCGGGTTCCGGAGGCCCTGCCGGTGGCGATGGACGAAGCGGCATGGACAGTGCCAGAGGAAGCCGAGCCGGCCGCTCTGCCGCCGCCCGCCCGCGCCGCCGCCGCTGGCGGTGGAGGCGACGCGATGTGGGAGGATTTCTGAAACGTCTGCGGGCGGTCGCGGGGCCCACCCCCTGTCCGGCGTGACCGGCATTGCAGCCAGGGTCTCGATAACCGGCTGGCGGTGCTCGCCTTTTCAGTTGAACTCAGAGGTCGTTCCGGTGTCTGGTGGCTTCCGTTCGAACGGGAAGGCGCGCGATGCTTTGGAATGCGCATGAGACGGGGTTCCGGCTGGTGGCCGGGCAGACAGTCGGGCTGTTGGGGGGATCCTTCGATCCGCCCCATGCCGGCCATGTGCATATCACGCTTGAGGCGCTGCGGCGTTTTCGGCTCGACCGGGTGATCTGGCTTGTCAGCCCGGGAAATCCGCTGAAGCCGCGCGGCCCCGCGCCCTTGCCCGAGCGCATGGCGGCGGCGAGGCGGATCATGCGACACCCCAGGGTGATCGTCAGCGATTTCGAGCGTCTCGCCGGCACCCGCCACACCGCCCGCACGCTGAAATCGCTGCGCCAGGGCTTTCCCGGTGTGCGCTTCGTCTGGCTGATGGGCGCCGACAATCTGGCGCAGCTTCACCGCTGGGACGACTGGCATCAGATCATGGGGCAGATGCCCGTGGGTGTTCTGGCGCGCCCGGGCAGCCGGATGGCGGCGCGAGGTTCGGTCGCGGCGGATGTCTACCGGCACGCGCGCCTGCCGGCCCGTGCCGCGCCGTTGCTGGCGCGTTCGGCGCCGCCGGCCTGGTGCTTTGTGAATGTGCCGATGGTCGATCTCAGCTCCACCGAGCTGCGCCGCGTCCGCGCGGGGCGCGGATGAAATGTGATCGTCAGGTGGCATCCTGCCGCTTGTCGAGAGCGTGGCGCTTCGGTTAGATCGGCGCCATGACGCAACGGATTTCAAGGCGTGGATTTCTGACTTCGGTCGCGGCGGCGGGCTTCACGGCGGCATCGCCCGCCCTGGCCAATGCGCCCACGCAGTCGCTGAGACCGGTGGCGCGCGGCGAAGATCTGAGCCTGCGCAACCTCAAGACAGCGGAGGAGCTGATCGCCGCCGCCCGGCTCGACGGGCAGGTGAGCTTTTCGGCGATCGATCTCAAGACCGGCGCACTGCTGGAGGCGCATGCGGCGGATACCGGACTGCCGCCGGCCAGCGTCGCCAAGGCGCTGACCGCCTCCTATGCGCTGGACACGCTCGGGCCCGCCTACAGGTTCAAAACCGAGATCGTCGCGACCGGCGGCGTATCGGAAGGGATGGTGCAGGGCGATCTGATCCTGCTCGGCGGCGGCGACCCGACACTCGACACCGACGGTCTTGGCGAGTTGGTCGCGATGCTGGCGGAAAAGGGCATCAAGGGTCTGCGCGGCAAGTTCCTGGTCTGCGGCAGCGCCTTGCCCTACACGCGCTCAATCGACCCGGCGCAGCCCGAACATGTGGGCTACAGCCCTGCGGTGTCGGGGCTGAACCTGAATTTCAACCGTGTGCATTTCGAATGGCATCGCGGCGGTGACAGCTATCAGGTCAGCATGGATGCGCGATCCGCCTCCCTGCGCCCGACGGTGCGCATGGCAAGCATGGGCGTGGTGGCGCGCGACATGCCCGTTTATACATATCATGACGCCGGCGCGCGCGACGAATGGACGGTGGCGCGCGGCGCGCTGGGCAATGGCGGCGCACGCTGGCTGCCGGTGCGCAAGCCCGAACTCTACGCCGGCGAGGTGCTGCAGGCGCTGAGCGCGTCCAAAGGGATCAAGCTACCGGCGCCGCAGGTGGTGGAGAACTGCCCGGAGGGCGCGGTGCTGGCCAGCCGCGAGAGTGCGCCGCTGAGAGTGGTGCTGCGCGACATGCTGAAATGGTCGACCAACCTGACCGCCGAGTCGGTGGGCCAGACGGCGACCCGGGCCCGGCTGGGGCAGGTGGCATCGTTGCGCGAGTCGGCGGAGGCGATGAACCTCTGGGCGCGCGAAACGCTGGGGCTCACCCATGTGGCGCTGGTCGATCACTCCGGCCTGGGAGACCAGAGCCGCATCGCCTCGGCGGACATGGCCAAGGCGCTGCTGGAGATCCGGCAGCGCATCGGGCTGAAGCCGCTGCTCAAGAGCTTTCCGATGCGCGACAACAAGCGCCGGATCATCGAGAACCACCCGGTCAAGGTTCATGCCAAGACCGGCACGCTGAATTTCGTCAGCGGGTTGGCGGGCTTTGCCGATCTGCCGGACGGCTCGGAGCTGGTCTTTGCGATCTTTTGCGGCGATCTGGACCGCCGCGCCTCGCTCACCCGGGCGCAGCGCGAGCGTCCCGAGGGTGCGCGGTCGTGGAACGTGCGCGCCAAGACGCTCCAGCAGGGGCTGATCGAGCGCTGGGCGGTGCTGTCGGAGGCGTGAGGGCGGCTCAGGCCGAGAGGTGCCGGGCGCGGGCGCCACGCTCGATCGCCGCGGCGTGCAGCCGGTCGATATCCAGCTCGTAGCGGATTTCCTCGAGCAGCCGCAGCTCCTCTTCGCGCAGCGTGCCATCGGCGGCGGCCACGTCGCAGGCCAGCGCATAAGCGGTTTCGAACAGCCGCTCCGGCAGGTTGTCGCGAATGAGGCCGAACAGCGCGTCGAGCCCGTCTTCCTGCTCGAACAGTTCGAACACCATCTGCGACATGGTGCGGATCCGGTCGATATCGTAATCGGCAAAGATCGGCAGCATATTGACCGAGGATTCGATCTTGACCAACTCGGCGGTGCGCAGGTTCTGGTCGGACGCTGATACGGCGATCATGAGCGCCACGAGGCAATCTTGCGACGTCAGCGGATGCGGAGAGGCTTGGGTCACGGTGGCTCTTTCTAAATCCTCGGGTTGCCGGCAATTTATTGACCCCGCACCCCGTCTGCAATAGGACGCGGGCGCATCTGCCCCGGCTGTGAAGGGGCGTTACCCCATGGAGTGTTTCGGAATGTCCGATCTGCGCGAAGCTGCGATGAGCTCGAAGGCCTGGCCCTTTGAAGAGGCGCGCCGCGTCCTGAAACGCTACGAAAAGAAACCGCCAGAGAAGGGCTATGTGCTGTTCGAGACCGGTTACGGTCCCTCGGGCCTGCCGCATATCGGCACCTTTGGCGAGGTCGCGCGCACGACGATGATCCGCCGCGCCTTCGAGTTGATCTCGGATATCCCGACGCGGCTCATCTGTTTCTCCGACGACATGGACGGCATGCGCAAGGTGCCGGAAAACGTGCCGAACCAGAACCTGTTGCAGGCCAATCTGCAACGGCCGCTGACCAGCGTGCCCGACCCGTTCGAGGAGTTCGAGAGCTTCGGCCACCACAACAACGCCATGCTGCGGCGGTTCCTCGACACCTTCGGGTTCGAGTACGAATTCTATTCGGCGACGGAGTTCTACAAGACCGGGCAGTTCGACGAGATCCTGCTGCGCTGCGTCGAGAAATACGACGATCTGATGAAGATCATGCTGAAATCGCTGCGAGAAGAGCGTCAGCAGACCTATTCGATCTTTCTGCCGATCCATCCCGAAACGGGCCGTGTGCTCTATGTGCCGGTGAAGCATGTGGATGCGGCGAACGGCACGATCACCTTCGACGACGATGACGGTGTCGAGTACACGCTGCCGGTCACCGGCGGCAATGTGAAGCTGCAATGGAAGCCCGATTTCGGCGCGCGCTGGGCGGCGCTGGGCGTCGATTTCGAGATGTACGGCAAGGATCACTCGACCAACACGCCGATCTATGACGGCATCTGCCGGACGCTGGGTGTGCGCCCGCCGGAGCATTTCACCTATGAGCTCTTCCTTGACGATCAGGGGCAGAAGATCTCGAAATCGAAGGGCAACGGGCTGTCGATCGACGAGTGGCTGACCTATGCCAGCACCGAGTCGCTGTCCTATTTCATGTATCAGAAGCCCAAGACCGCCAAGCGCCTGTGGTGGGACGTCATCCCCAAGGCGATGGACGAATATCACCAGCAGTTGCGCGCCTTCCCCGGGCAGGATGCCAAGGGGCAACTGAACAACCCGGTCTGGCACATCCATGGCGGAGACGTGCCGGAATCGAAGATGGTGGTGTCCTTCTCGATGCTGCTGAACCTGGCCTCGGCGGCGGGGGCCGAGCACAAGGATGCGATGTGGGGCTTTATCCGCCGCTACGCGCCCGACGCGACCCCGGCGAGCCACCCCGACATGGACGCCGCCGCCGGCTATGCGGTGCGCTATTACAACGACTTCGTGAAGCCGACGAAATCCTACCGGGCGCCGGCAGAGCAGGAGCGCGCGGCGATGGAGGATCTGGCGCAGCGGCTGCGTGACTACGACGGCGCGGTCGCGGATGAGGAGCTTCAGACGCTGGTGTTCTCCGTGGGCAAGGATCACGGGTTCGAAAACCTGCGCGATTGGTTCAAGGCGCTTTACGAGGTGCTGCTGGGCCAGAGCCAGGGGCCGCGTTTCGGCGGGTTCATCGCGCTTTACGGCGTTGCCGAGACCGTGACGCT
The DNA here is from genome assembly GCF_001975705.1 of Salipiger abyssi. Classification (NCBI taxonomy): domain Bacteria; kingdom Pseudomonadati; phylum Pseudomonadota; class Alphaproteobacteria; order Rhodobacterales; family Roseobacteraceae; genus Salipiger; species Salipiger abyssi. The sequence continues at coordinate 1,000,672 of NZ_CP015093.1, read as the reverse complement.
GATCGAAAAGGGCCTCGCGGGCGAGCTGGGCTGAGCACCGGTTTGACCGGGTAAACGCGGGCGCTATCTCCGTGAATAATCAGGAGGTGGCGCCATGCGGAACGCTGTCATTGGCATTGTGATGGGACTGGTCTTTGCCTTGCCCGCGGCGGCGCGCGACGGGGCCGAGATCGAGACTGTGATCCGGCGGCAGATGGATGCCTTCCTGTCCGGTGACGTGAGTACGGCCTACACGTTCGCCAGCCCGGGCATCCAGCAGCTGTTTGAGACGCCGGAGACTTTCGGGCGGATGGTCGAAGAGGGCTATCCGATGGTCTGGCATCCGGAGGATGTGCGCTTTGGGGCGCTGTCGGAGGATGAGAACGGCGAGATCTGGCAGCGCGTCTATGTGCGGGACGCAGCGGGCGCCACGCACGCGCTGGATTACCGTATGGAGCAGATCGAGGGCTTCTGGCGCATCTCGGGCGTGAAGATGGCGCCGGCGCCAGACCCGGCGGTCTAGTGTTTCTTTGCCCAGCGTTTCCAGTGTTTTGACCACTCTTTCGGGAGGGTTTCTGCACCCCCTTCGAAGAGCGGGGCGGCAAGTGTGCGGCTTTCATAGGCCAGCGTGTCGCGGCGGGCGAGGGCGCGGCGGCGCAGGTCTTCGGCGGTGTCGGGCAGATCTTCGCGGTCGAGCCGGTCGAGAAAAACCGAGAGATCCTGATATTTGCCCAGGAGCTCGGAGAGTGCCTTGATCTGATCTCTGTGGGCGCGGATCGGGCGGGGCCAGAAACCTTGCAGCAGACGGCTATGATACCAGTGATATTTTACGCGTTTGCGCCAGTCGTGAAACGCCTCGGCATCGGCGCCGACACGCGCCGCCTCCATGTCTTCGGCGGCGCGGCGCCAGGTCTTTGACAGACCGGTCATGAGGATGTCGTTGGTGTCGCCTTTCAGGGACCAGTGGCGGCTGCGTTTGCGGATGGCTTTCAACGCCTTGCGCTGTTGTTTGAGCGCCATCTCTATCTCTTCCGGCGCCAGCGTCTCCCGTGTCTGCCCGCCAAGCGCCGCGCGCAGCGGGGCGTAAGGCCCGGGGTCGGTATCGGCGAGCAGCGCGTCGAAGGTCTTCAGCAACACGCCCGCATCGCGCAGCGAGGAAGACATGCGCGCGGCATCCCGCGCGGCGGCGTTTTCCGCGGCATAATCCGGGAAGCCCGAGCGCATCAGCCGGTAGAGGCCGCGCAGTTTCTTGCAATGCTTGCGGATGTTGTGGATCGCCTCGTCGGCCTCGGCCACCGGGCGTTTGGTCTCGGCGATGGCGGCGCTCAACTGCTCGCCCGCGATCCGGCGCAGGGCGGCGGTGAGGGACGGGTCGGAGGTCAGAATCCGGTAGGCCATGGCACGCTCCGGCTGTTGCGTTGGTGCAGTGGGGACCGTCACGGTGGCCCCAGTTCCTCTTAACACATCGTTGATACTTGCTGTTTGCGCGGGGTCAAACACCGGCAATCTGCCGCGACTCCGGAATCGATGCAGCAGCAAAGGATCGAACGGATGAACAAGGCGGTGACGGATGGTGTGGTATTCATGCCCACACCTTTTTCTGAGGGGTTGGACGTATGGTCGCGCGGGGACGGGACGCCCGGTTCGGACACCTATGACGGTCTGGCCACGGCTGCCTATGTTCCGGCGGATGCGGATTTTGCCGGCTGTCTGGAGATCCAGAAGACAGAGGGCACGCAGAAGCTGCGCTATATGGGTGACACGCCGATCCTGCCGGGCTGCTATCTGCGGGTGACGGCGCGGGTCAAGGCAATCTCTGGCGTGATGCCGGCGGTGCGCATCGCCGGCTGGGCGGGGCGCGACAATGGCAGCCAGGTGACCGGGCTCGATACCACCGGCGACACGGTGCAGCTTACCTCCTATGGCGAGGTGGTCGAGGTGACCGCGATTGTCGGCGGCGGCTCGCGCAATGGCGTCGACATGATCTGGGGCACCGAGCCGAGCTACGGGCATTTCGGGCTCGACCTGACCGGACCAAATGGCGGTGTGGTGCGGATCGACGATATCGTCATCGAGGACATCACAAGCGTTTTCCTGCGCGACATGATGAACTGGGTCGATGTGCGCGATTACGGCGCGCTCGGCGACGGCACGACCGATGACAGCGCGGCGTTCGAAGCGGCGGATGCGGCGGCAGATGGACGCAAGATCCTGGTTTCGGCGGGGAGCTACCGGCTGGCGAGTTCGGTGACGCTCGAACATCATGTGGAGTTCGAGGGCAGCCTTGTGATGCCGGACAGCGCGATCCTGTCGCTGACCAAGGATTTCGGGCTGCCGACCTATGTGGATGCGTTCGGCGGCGACGAGGAGCAGGCGCTGAAGAAGGGTCTTCAGTCGCTCATGAACAATGCCGATCACGAGAGCTTCGATCTCGCCGGGCGGCGCGTGTCGCTGAACGAACCGCTCGATGTGCAAGCGGCAGTCAACAACCGCGACACCTACGCGCAGCGCAGGGTGTTGCGCAACGGGCAGCTGCGCGCCCTGAGCGGCGGAAACTGGAGCAGCGAGAGCGTGACCAGCGTCGCAACCTATTCCACGAGCAACCACTGGCAGCTGACCAATGTCGCCAATATCGCGAATATCGAGGTCGGCAGCCTTGTCGAAGCTGCTGGGGTCGGGCGCGAGATCTATGTGAAATCGGTCAATATCGGCGCCCAGACGCTGACCCTGTCGCAGCCGCTTTCCGACGCGGTGGGTACTCAGACCTATACCTTTACGCGGTTCAAGTATCTGCTCGATTTCAGCGGCTTTACCCAGCTTCAGAAATTCGAGATCGAGGATGTGGAGTTTCAGTGTTCCGAGCTCGCGAGCGGCGTGATGCTGGCGCCCTCGGGGCCGGTGAACGTGATCCGCAACTGCGTCTTCAATCGGCCTGCGGATCGCGGCATCACCTCGATCGGCGAAGGCTGTCAAGGTCTTCTGGTGGATCACAACCAGTTCATCAGCGCCGAGGGTGGGCTCGCGACGCAGAACCGCAGCTCGGTGGCAATCAACACCAACGCCAACGATGTGAAGATCCGCAACAACCGTGCCTCGCAGTTCCGGCATTTCGCCGTCGTTTCCGGCGCCAACGGGATAATCGCCAACAATCACTTTTTTCAGGGCGACGACAGCGGCAACGGCACGCGCAGCGCCGGGATCGTGCTGTGCCTGAAGGCGTGCAACACGGTGGTGACGGGCAACTACATCGACAACTGTTTTGTGGAGTGGACCAACGAGCGTGAGCCGGAGCCAGATTTCATTGCCGGGTTCGGGTTTGCAGGGCTGTCGGTGACCAACAATGTCTGTCTGTGTTCGAACGTGGCCGAGTGGTTCTCGTTCGTGGTGGTCAAGCCCTACGGCCAGAATCATCGCGTCAATGGGCTGACGATCACCGGCAATCTGTTCCGGTCGGTGGGGGGGACGATCAATCGTGCCGAACGGGTCGATACCTCGTTTGCGCCGCTGGATTTGTCGTCGATGCGCAGCATTGCCGTGTCGGGCAACACCTATCTCAACGTGTCGTACGGCGCCGAGAATCCGCTGATGGTCAAGCATGATCAGACGACGCATGCTCAAACCTGGGTGGTCGAGACAGCGGGGCGGCTGCCCTTTGGCGGTTACGCGATCGATGTGCCGGGCCTCGCCCTGCGCTCGCGGCCACGAAACAGCAGCAATATCAGCCAGTATGTCATGCCCTACACCTCGACGCGCGAGGGCAGCGGGCAGGATCAGGTGCATGCTATTTGGCCAGAGCCGATCCGTGGCGACCTGACGATGCTGGTGCGCATGGACTACTAGCCCGCGTCCCGCCGGGGACCGACCGCGTTGCAGCGCGGCTCAGGCGCCGAGATCTCCGGCGCTCAGCACAAAGGCCTTGCCGAAACCGCCATTGAGATGCGCGCCGAGAATGTCCAGGCGCAGCAGCGAGAAATCGGCGAATCCGATATAGAGCTTCGCCTTGGGCTGCATGCGCAGGTAATGCGCGGCGAGCGCCGCGTGATCCGGATCTCCATGACGCACAAAACGCGCCTCGGCCCGAAGGCTGAGGCGCGGATGCGTCAGCGGGTCGCCCTTCGGGCCGGGTTCGCCGACCAGCAGCGAACAAGCGGGATTGGCCATCAGCGCCTTTGTGTGAAACGCCAGATCCGAGACGAGGCTCAGCGGCATACCATCAGGGTCCGGAACCACCGCGATGCGGCTGACCATCGGGGCGCCGGTTTCGGGGTCGGTCACGGCCAGCGCGCCGAAGCGGGCGGTTTGGACAAGCTGCCGGGCCAGTGCGCGGGCATCGTCGTCAGTGGGGCGGATCGGGCTGGTCATGGCGGCACTTTAGTCATGACAGCACTGGCCGTGAAGGGGTCAGAATTCGCTCCAGACGCCGAGCAGCACGCCGAACGTATCAGCCCCAGCGAGATCCCAGGAGCCGCCGATTTCGGCGCTGAAGGCTGTGGTGAGGGGCAGCACGATGGAGGAGGCGAAACGCGCAAAGGCTTCTTTCCCGTAAGGTTGGCCGGTTTGCATCTGAAGCATGAGTTTCCGGTCCCTGCCGAGGTTCCAGCCCCAGGTGAGGTCGAGCTTGAAATCCGCCGCGCTTTTGCGCGGCGATATTTCGGCCAGCCCTTCGGCGGACAGCCAGCCGTTTCGCAGCCCCAGCCCGACGGACAGTCCGGGGCGCAGAACCGATTGCCCGTCGATTACGCCGAGCCCCAGCTCCGTCGCGATCTTGAGGCGGGCGTTGCGCATATGGAGAGGTACGCGGAGAAACAGCACGCTTTTCCCCTGGCCAGAGACCGAACGTCCCAGATCCGCGCCGAGGGTGAGGCGGTTAGTCAGCCCGTATTCGCCATAGAATGTGTAATATTGACCGGTCGGTTGCCGCGATGTCCAGCTTGTGATGTCCTGCGGCCAGAACAGGCGGACCGAGGTGCTGACAAAGGCGCGGCCTTGTTCCCGCGGCCAGGCACCGGCCTGAAGCGGCGGTCCGTTAAAAACCAAATAAAATATGAATAACAATACCGGCGCAATCCGCATCGGGGTTTCCTCGCTTACGGAGATCTTGCCGGCAGCTTGGTTAATGCGGCGTTAAGCCCGCTGAATGCCGATCCGGGAAAGCCTATGCTGCATCTGCAAAAAGTGTATTGTGGAACTCTGGGAATCGGGGGAATGACATGGCCGGATCGGTCATCACTGTGGCACAGCAAAAGGGCGGGTCGGGCAAGACCACGTTGTCGGCGAATCTGGCCGTCGGGTTTCGCACGATGGGGCGCTCGGTGGCGCTGATCGACACCGACCCGCAGGGCAGTCTCGGGCGCTGGTTCATGACGCGGATCGACCGCGATCCCGAGGCGGCAGAGGGCATCGAATTCGCCACCTCCTCGGCCTGGGGGATCACCTATGAGTGTCGCAAACTTGCCGAGCGCTTCGACGTGGTGATCGTGGACACGCCGCCCAAGGCCGACAGCGATCTGCGCCCGGCGCTGCGCGCGGCGGATCTGGTGATCGTGCCGGTCTCGATGAGTCATCTCGATCTCTGGGCCACGGAAAGCGTGTTGGATCTGGCGCGCCGCGAAAACCGCGAGGTGCTGATGGTGATGAACCGCACCCGCCCGGGCACGCGGCTCTCGGGCGAGATCACGGCGGCGGCGCAGAAGATGGAGGCGCGGATCGCCGAGGCGCAGTTCGCCAACCGCGTCGGCTATGCCGAGGCCTTCGGCCACGGGCGGAGCGCCGCCGAGGGCCGTAAGACCCCGGCGCGCGCCGAGGTCGAGGCGCTGTCGGCAGAGGTGGCGCTGGTGCTGGCGAACGGGTAAAGGGGGCACGACCCGCCCGACGCGGGAGAGGAGTGCCCATGACCGATCTCGCCGCCCTCGCAGAGACGATCCGCCGCCACGAGGCCGCGCAGGGCCAGCCGATCTCGCGGCTGGGATATTTCTGTGCGCCGTTCCGCCCCGGAGAGGGGCCGTTTTCGGATCGGGTGATCAAGGTCTATCGCGGGCTGCGCGACGACGCGGCGCTCGACCGGCTGGCGGCGGCGCATGACGACTATGTCGCCGCGCTGCGCGAGACCGGCGTGCCGCTGCCCGAGACCGCGTTTCATCTGCTGGAGGGCGACGGCCCGCGCGTGCCGGTGATCGTTCAGGAAGCGCTGCCCGAAACCGCGCTGATGCGCCCGCGCATGCAGGCGGAGGGGCTGGAGTCCACGCTGGAGATGATGGAGGCCGCCGGCCAGGTCATCGCGCGCTTCTGGAACGCCGCCGACCGTTTCGAGACGCGCATCGGCTTTCACCCCTCGATCCGCAATTTCGCGGTGCTCGACGGGCAGGCGGTGTTCTACGACACCTTTCCGCCGCTCATCCACTATTCCCGCGAGGAGATGGGCCGCATGCTGTTGCTGTTCTCCGACAAGCGGCTGATGCGGCTGATTGGCCCGCTGATGCGGGCGCGGGTGACGGGCATCCAGGACGAATGGTATTCGGCGCCCGAAACGCTGGTCGGGCTGGTGGGCTCGGCCTGCCGGCTGCGCCCGAAACATGCGCAGGCCTATCTCGACTGGGGGCGCGACTTCGCCGAACGCGCGATGCCGCGCTGGGCCGAAGAGGCGGTGGCCGGGATGCAGGCCGCGCCGCGCCTGCCGGGATACTGGACCGGGTTCCGCAAGCTGCTGGGGCTTCAGGGCGAACCCAATCTCTGACGCGGGGCAGAGATTTTTCGTACGAAAAATCTTGGGCGCGGCGCCTCAGTCCTGCGCAAAGATCTCCATCACCGCGGCGAACACGTCGCCGGGCAGGGCGGCGGCAAAGCTGTCGCGCAGGATCGGCCATTCCTCGCCATTGTCCTGCGCCACATCGCGCAGCGCCGAGAGCACGTCGCGTGTCCCGTGCGCCAATACGTCCAGCCGGTCGCCGTTTTTCAGCGACGCGTCGAGATAGTCGTCGAACGTGTCGCCGAAGAGCTCCGCCGGCACGCCATGCATTTCGAGCTGATAGGCCTGATAGGCGAGGATCACCGCCCGCTTGTCGAGCAGGCTCAGCGCGGCCTCGACCTGCCGGACCGAGAGCGGTGTCCTCCGTCCCATGATCAGACGATCTTGATCCCGGCCTTTTCCGCGTCGGCGAGAAAGGCGGCAAGGCCCTTGTCGGTCAGCACATGGTTGGCCATGGCCTTGATGACGGCGGGCGGGGCGGTGGCCACGTCGGCGCCGATCTTGGCGCAATCCGACATGTGGTTGGCGCCGCGGATCGAGGCGGCGAGGATCTGCGTCTCGTAGCCGTAATTGTCATAGATCTGGCGAATATCGGCGATCAGCTCCAGCCCGTCCAGATTGATGTCGTCGAGCCGCCCGATAAAGGGCGAGATGAAGGTCGCGCCGGCCTTGGCCGCCAGCAGCGCCTGGTTCGCCGAGAAGCAGAGCGTCACGTTGACCATCTTGCCCTCGCCGGTCAGCGTCTTGCAGGCGCGCAGCCCGTCGAGCGTCAGCGGCACCTTGACGGCGATGTTCGGCGCGATCTCGGCCAGCTTGCGGCCCTCGGCGATCATGTCCTCATACTCGGTGGCCACGACCTCTGCCGAGACCGGGCCTTCGACCATGTCGCAGATTTCCTTGGTCACTTCGAGAATGTCGCGGCCGGATTTGGCGATGAGCGAGGGGTTGGTGGTCACCCCGTCGACAAAGCCCAGGTCGTTCAGCTCGCGGATCGCGTCCACATCGGCGGTGTCTACGAAGAATTTCATTTGCGTCAGCCCTCCCGGCTTTGCTTGGCATTCGTCCGCGCGTGTCATACCCCATGGCAGGATGGGCCGAAAGCCCCTCATGCCATGCGCTAACGGAAACTCAACATGGATGCGTTCTACGACCAAGGCACGCTGGTCGCGGTTCTGACCACGCAGCCGCTCGACCGGCTGCTGGATTACCGCGCGCCCGAGGGCGGCTGTTTCCAGGGCGCCTTTGTCGAGGTGCCGCTGGGGCCGCGCAAGGTGCTGGGCGTGGTCTGGGGGCCGGGCAAGGGCGATTTCGACTATGCCAAGGTGCGCTCGGTGATCCGGGTGCTGGACGCGGTGCCGATGCGCGACGAGCTGCGGAGCTTTCTGGAGCGCGCGGGCGATTACACCCTGACGCCGATGCCCGCCATGCTGCGGCTTGCCACCCGCGCGCCGGGGCTGGGCGAGGCGCCCTCCATGCGACGCATCTACCGGCTGGGCGAGGGCGAGCCCTCGCGTCTGACCGATGCCCGCCGCCGGGTGCTCGACGTGCTGCGCGACATGGGCGGGCTGGCGCTCACCCAGGGCGAGCTGGCCGAGGCGGCGGGGGTGACACCCTCGGTGATCAAGGGGCTGGCCAAGACCGGCGCCGTGCGCGAGGAGGACGCCCCGCGCGACACGCCCTTTCCCCGGCTCGATGCGGACTACGGCGGCAAGGATCTGGCGGAGGATCAGGCGAAGGCGGCGGAGGTGCTGCGCGCCGGCGCCGCGTCGGGGCGCTACGGTACGGTGCTGCTCAAGGGTGTGACCGGCTCGGGCAAGACCGAGGTCTATCTCGAAGCGGTGGCCGAAGCGCTGCGGCAGGGCCGGCAGGCGCTGGTGCTGCTGCCGGAGATCGCGCTCACCGCCGAATTCCTCACCCGGGTCGAGGCGCGGTTCGGCGCAAAACCCGCCGAGTGGCATTCCGGCGTCACCGTGACCGAGCGCCGCCGCGTCTGGAAACAGGTGGCGCAGGGCGGCGCGCAACTCGTGGTGGGCGCGCGCTCGTCGCTGTTCCTGCCGTTCCGCGATCTCGGGCTGATCGTCGTCGATGAGGAGCACGACACCTCCTACAAGCAGGACGAGGGCGTGCTCTACAACGCCCGCGACATGGCGGTGCTGCGCGCCTCGATCTGTTCGGCGCAGGTGGTGCTGGCCTCGGCCACGCCTTCGCTGGAAAGCTGGGCCAACGCGGACGCGGGCAAATACACAAGGCTCGACCTGACCTCGCGCTTCGGCGCGGCGGTGCTGCCCGAGATGCGCAGCCTCGACATGCGCGGCGAGGATCTGCCCTCGAACCGCTGGGTCTCGCCCACATTGCAGGCGGCGGTGCGGGCGCGGATCGCGAAGGGCGAGCAGGCGATGTTGTTCCTCAACCGGCGCGGCTATGCGCCAGTGACGATCTGCCGGGCCTGCGGCCATCAGATCGGCTGCCCGCATTGCGATGCGCGCATGGTCGAGCACCGGTTCCTTCAGCGGCTGGTCTGCCATCAATGCGGCGAGACGATCCCCAAGCCCGAGACCTGCCCGAGCTGCGGCGCCGAGGACAAGCTCGCTGCCGTCGGGCCGGGGGTGGAGCGGCTCGCCGAAGAGGCGGCGGCGCTCTTTCCCGAGGCGCGGCTGGCGGTGCTGTCCTCGGATCTCTTCGGCTCCGCCCGGGCGCTGAAGGAAGAGATCGTGCGCATCGCCGAGGGCGGCGCCGATATCGTCATCGGCACCCAGCTCGTGGCCAAGGGGCATAACTTTCCGCTGCTGACGCTGGTGGGGGTGATCGACGCGGATCTGGGGCTTCAGGGCTCCGACCTGCGCGCCGCCGAGCGCACCTTTCAGCTCATGCGGCAGGTGGCGGGGCGTGCCGGGCGGGCGGAAAAGCCCGGCGTGGCGCTGTTGCAGACCTATCAGCCCGAGCACCCGGTGATCCGGGCGATCCTCTCGGGTGACGAAGAGGGGTTCTGGAAGGCCGAGGCCGAGGAGCGCCGCGCCGCCGGCATGCCGCCTTACGGGCGGCTCGCGGGGGTGATCCTCTCCTCGACCGATGTGCAGGAGGTGTTCGATCTCGGCAACGCCATGGCGCGGCAGGATGCGGCGCTGCGTCGGGTGGGCGCGCAGGTCTATGGCCCGGCCCCGGCGCCGATTGCGCGGGTGCGGGGGCGGCACCGGGTGCGGCTGCTGGTCAAGGCGCCCAAGGGCGTGGCGCTGCAACCGGCGCTGGCGGAATGGGCCGGGCAGTTCCGGCTCAAGGGCGAGCTGCGCATGGCCATCGACATCGACCCGCAGAATTTCTTCTGACCGCCGGGCATTGCCAGCCCCGGATGCCGCCGGAAAATGCATGTCTTCGGGCATTGCCCGTAACCTGCCGCGCTTCTTTGCCCGCTTGCCTTGTTTGTCCCCATGGGCGCGTCTACATCACATCGCATGAAACGCTGGATCCCTTTTCTAAAGTCGCGCCCGAGCGTCGCCATCGTGCGGCTTCAGGGCACCATCGGTGCCTCGGGCCGCAGCGCGCTCAACGATGCCGGGCTGCGTCCGCTGCTCGAAAAGGCCTTCCGCCGGGGCAAGCCCGACGCGGTGGCGCTGGAGATCAACTCGCCCGGCGGCTCGCCGGTGCAAAGCTCGCTGATCGGCGCGCGCATCCGCCGCCTGTCGGAGGAAACCGGCGTGCCGGTCTATGCCTTTGCCGAGGATGTGGCGGCCTCCGGCGGTTACTGGATCGCCAGCGCCGCGGACGAGATCTATGCGGATGAAAGCTCGATCCTCGGCTCCATCGGGGTGATCTCGGCGGGGTTCGGCGCGCATGTCTTCCTGCAACGGCAGGGGATCGAGCGCCGGGTGCACACGGCGGGCAAGTCGAAAAGCCTGCTCGACCCGTTCCGCCCGGAAAAGGAAGAGGATGTGGCGCGGCTCGAAAAGGCGCTGGGCCAGCTGCACGACACCTTTATCGCGCAGGTTAAGACGCGGCGCGGCGACAAGCTCGCCGCCGATCCCGAGCTCTTCACAGGCGAGATCTGGATCGGCAAGGCGGCCTGTGACGTCGGGCTCGCCGACGGGGTCGGCCATCTGGTGCCGGTGATGAAGCAGAAATTCGGCGACAAGGTGCGGTTCCGCCGCTACGACATGCGCCGCCGGCTGCTGCCGCGCCTTGGCGTGGCCATGGCCGAGGACGCGCTGGAGGTCATCGAGGAACGCGCCGCCTATGCGCGGTTCGGGCTCTGACGTGCTGGCCAAGATCGTTGCGATATTCCTGATTGTGATGGCTGTGCTCGGCATCTTCGGAAAGCTCCGGATGCCCGGCGCCCGCCGTCTGGCCGAAAAGAAATGCCCGCGCTGCGGCCGTTACCGGATCGGTAAGGGCCCCTGCGGCTGCGGGGAAAAGAAGGGCTGATCATGGTCTTTGTCTACGCGGCTCTCGGGCTGGTCATCCTGCTTCTGGCAGGGGACGCGCTGGTCAAGGGGGCGGTGAATCTGTCGCTCAGGGTGGGTATCCCGGCGCTGATCGTGAGCCTGACCATCGTCGCCTTCGGCACCTCCGCCCCCGAATTGCTGATCTCGATCCAGGCGGCGCTCGAAGGCGTGCCGGGGATCGCGCTTGGCAATGTTGTGGGCTCGAACACCGCCAATGTGCTGCTGGTGCTGGGCATCCCGGCGCTGATCGCGGTGATGCAGACCTCCACCCATGATACGCGCAAAAGCTATGTGATCATGCTGGCAGCCTCGGTGTTGTTCATCGCCATGGCCTTTCGCGGCGTGTTCGACCGGCTGTCGGGCTTTGTGCTGCTGGCGGTGCTGGCGGTGATCCTGAGCGATTCCGTGAGAGACGCGCTGCGCCACCGGCGCGAGGGCAAACATGATCCGGAGTTGGAAGATCTTGAAGAGCCCGAGGGCGCCGACCCGGACATGCCTGGCTGGAAGATTGCTCTGTTTCTGGGGCTGGGCCTTGTCGGTCTGCCGCTGGGCGCCGATCTGCTGGTCGACAGCGCCACCGAGATCGCGCACATGTTCGGCGTGCCCGACACGGTGATCGGGCTCACGCTGGTGGCGCTCGGCACCTCGCTGCCAGAGCTTGCGACCACGGTGATGGCGGCGATCCGGCGTCAGGCGGATGTGGCGCTGGGCAATGTCATCGGCTCGAACCTGTTCAACCTGCTGGCCATCATCGGGGTGGCGGCGCTGATCAAGCCGATGCCGGTGGATCCGGAATTCCTGCGCTTCGATCTCTGGGTGATGCTGGGCGCCTCGCTGCTGCTTATGCCCTTCGTGTTCTGGGGGCGCGATCTGGGCCGGGTCTGGGGTGTGATCTTGTCGGCGCTCTACGTGGGCTACATTGTCGTCGTACTGATCTGACGGGGGAAACGATGGCGATTGCGGAAAAACGCGCATTGGTGACCGGTGCGGGCCGCCGGCTTGGGCGCGCGATGGCGCTGCATCTGGCCGGGCGCGGCTTTGACGTAGCGGTGCATTACGCGGGCTCCGAGGGGCCGGCGGAGGAGCTGGTGGGCGAGATCCGGGCGATGGGTTGTAAGGCCGTCGCCTTGCAGGCAGATCTGCTGCACGAAGCCCCCGCCGAGGCGCTGCTGCCGCGCGCGGCGGAGGCGCTGGGCGGGCCGGTCACGGTGCTGGTCAACAACGCCTCGATTTTCGAATACGACAATCTCGCCAGCACCACCCGCGAGGGCTGGGACCGGCATTTCGACTCGAACCTGCGCGCGCCCTTCGTGCTGATCCAGGCGCTGGCGGCGCAGGTGCCGGAGCCGCGCGAGGACGAGATGGGCGAGCCGCTGGCGCAGGGGCTGGTGGTCAATATGATCGACCAGCGGGTGCGCAAGCTGACGCCGGAATTCATGAGCTACACGCTGGCGAAATCGGCGCTCTGGACGCTGACCCAGACCGCCGCCATGGCGCTGGCGCCGCGGGTGCGGGTCAATGCGATCGGCCCGGGGCCGACCCTGCGCGGCGGCCGGCAGAGCGAGCAGCACTTCGCCCGCCAGCGCGCCGCGACGATCCTGGAACGCGGCGCCAATCCCGGCGATATCACCGCGGCGCTGGGCTATCTGCTCGACGCGCCGGCGGTCACGGGCCAGCTGATCTGCGTCGATGGCGGGCAGCATCTGGGCTGGCGCACGCCGGATGTGCTGGGCGTGGAATGATCTGTCCCCGGGTCAAGTTTTGCACCGGTCTTGGAATCGTTAGAAGAACGTTACAAAATCGTCGTGAGGTCAATGGCTTGGCAAGATGCTTGAAAAAATATCAAGCCTAATCAGTGTGTTATATTTTTGCCCAAAAAACAGGCGTTGTAAGGAACCGGTAAGAAAACAAGGAAAATTTCGCGCTGACGGGATTTTGCCCGCAGGTTTATCCACAGCTTTGGTGGATGGAAAATTCCTTGATCTTGTCGGTCCGGCATTGCAGCCCGAGCAGGAGAATCACGGCTTCGTGACGATTTGAGTGCCAACGACATGAGCGATACACCCCAGACGGAAAATGCCGACGTGCCGCACGGCTTTGAGGTGATTCAATCCTACCTGAAGACGCTGGATTCGAGCCCGGGCGTTTACCGGATGTTGGATGAGCAGAGCCGTGTGCTCTATGTGGGCAAGGCGCGCAATCTGCGGGCGCGGGTGTCGAACTATGCGCGTCCCTCGGGGCATTCGCGGCGCATCTTCCGGATGATCTCGGAAACCGCGTCGATGATGTTTCTCACGACCCGCACCGAGACCGAGGCGCTGCTGCTCGAACAGAACCTGATCAAGCAGCTCAAGCCCAAGTTCAACGTGCTGCTGCGCGACGACAAGTCGTTTCCGAATATCCAGGTCACGACCGAGCATGCCTTTCCGCAGATCCGCAAGCATCGCGGCGCCAAGACCGAGAAGGCGGCCTATTACGGCCCCTTCGCCAGCGCCGGTGCGGTGAACCGCACGCTGAACCAGCTGCAAAAAGTGTTCCTGCTGCGCAACTGCTCGGATTCCATGTTCGAGAGCCGCACGCGGCCCTGCCTGCTCTACCAGATCAAGCGCTGCTCGGCGCCCTGCGTCGGCTATATCTCCGAGGCGGATTACGCGCGGTCGGTAAAAGATGCGCAGCGCTTTCTCTCGGGCAAGTCGACCGGTGTGCAGGAGGCGCTGGCGGCGCAGATGATGGAGGCGTCCGAGGCGATGGAGTTCGAGCGTGCTGCCGCCCTGCGCGACCGCATCCGCGCGCTGACCCAGGTGCAGACGGTGCAGGGGATCAACCCGCGCGGCGTGGCCGAGGCGGATGTGATCGCGCTGCATATGGAGGGCGGGCAGGCCTGTGTTCAGGTGTTCTTCATCCGGGCGCATCAGAACTGGGGCAACAAGGATTACTATCCCCGCGTCGGCGAGGATGTGGAGGCCGCCGAGGTGCTGGAGGCGTTCCTCGGCCAGTTCTACGACACCAAAGAGCCGCCGCGCCTGCTGCTGCTGAGCCACGGAATCGAGAATGCGGACCTGATGGCCGATGCGCTTTCGGGCAAGCTTGGCCGCAAGGTCGAGATCGCGGTGCCGCAGCGGGGCGAAAAGGCCGAGCTGGTGGAGGGGGCGGCGCGCAATGCCCGCGAGAGCCTCGCCCGGCGCATGGCCGAGACCGCGACCCAGGCGAAGCTGCTGCGCGGGGTGGCGGAGGCCTTCGGGCTGGAGGCGCCGCCGCAGCGGATCGAGGTCTATGACAACTCGCATATCATGGGCACCAATGCGGTGGGCGCGATGATCGTCGCCGGGCCGGAGGGGTTCCTGAAGAACCAGTACCGCAAGTTCAACATTCGCGGCGATGATCTGACGCCGGGCGACGATTTCGGCATGATGAAGGAGGTGCTGACGCGGCGCTTCACCCGGCTGCTTAAAGACGATCCCGAGCGCGACAAGGGGCTCTGGCCGGATCTGCTGCTGATCGACGGTGGCGCCGGGCAGGTCAGCGCCGTGGCCGAGATCATGCGCGAATACGGGGTCGAGGACATTCCGATGGTGGGGGTGGCCAAGGGCATCGACCGCGACGCCGGCAAGGAAGAATTCCATCGCATCGGCCAGCGCCCCTTTGCGCTGCGCCACAACGATCCGGTGCTCTATTTCATCCAGCGCCTGCGCGACGAGGCGCACCGCTTTGCCATCGGCACGCACCGGGCGAAGCGCGCCAAGAGCCAGATGGCCAACCCGCTCGACGAGGTGCCCGGCGTGGGGGCCTCGCGCAAGCGGGCGCTGCTGGCGCATTTCGGCTCGGCCAAGGCGGTGTCGCGCGCCAATCTCGCCGATCTCAAGGCGGTGGACGGGGTCAGCGCGGCGCTGGCGGAGCGGATCTACGCGTTTTTCCACGAAAACGGCTGAGCCGGGGGCAAATCTTTTATCAAAAGATTTGCAAATTCCTTCGAAGGAATTTGCCGCAGCGCCTGTGACGGTCCGTGCACTGGACCTTCCTCGCGGTGCCGCCTACCGTGGCCGCAAATCTTCGGAGGACGCAATTCATGGCAGTGGGAAAGAACATCCGCACCTATTTCCAAGGCACCTGGCACGATGGCGATATCCCGGTGATGAAGGCCTCCGACCACGGTTCCTGGCTGGGCAGCACCGTATTCGACGGCGCGCGCTATGTGAACGGGCTGGCGCCGGATCTCTATGCCCATTGCGCGCGGGTGAACCGCTCTGCCGAGGCGCTGATGCTGGTGCCCACGGTTTCGACCGAGGAGATGGTGCAGATCGTCTGGGAGGGGCTATCGGCCTATCCCAAGGACGCTGCCGTCTATATCCGCCCGATGTACTGGGGCATCCATGGCGACCCCACCGCGATCGTGCCCGCCCCCGACCAGACCGGTTTCGCCATCGGCCTCGAAGAGATCCCCGTCGCGCCGCCCAGTGCCACCACCACGCTCGGGCGCACGCGCTTTCGCCGCCCCGTCATGGAGGACGCGGTGGTCAACGCCAAGGCGGGCTGTCTCTACCCCAACAATGCGCGCATGCTGGCCGAGGTGCGGGGCCGTGGTTTCGGCAATGCGCTGGTGGCGGATGCCATGGGCAATGTCGCCGAAAGCGCCACCGCCAATGTCTTCATGGTGAAGGACGGGGTCGCCTTTACCCCCATCGCCAACGGCACCTTCCTGTCGGGCATCACCCGGGCGCGCCACATCGAGAACATGCGCGCCGACGGCATCGAGGTGCATGAGACGGTGCTGGGGTTTCAGGATTTCGAAGACGCCGATGAGGTGTTCCTGTCGGGCAACCTGCACAAGGTCACCCCGGTGGTGGGCTTCGAGGAGAGCAGCTATCAGATCGGCCCCGTCACCCAGCGCGTGCGCGAGCTCTACTGGGACTGGGCTGCCAGCGAGGGCTGAGCGCGCTCAGATGCCCCGTTGCCAGTGCCGCGCCCCTGCGCCATGATCCCGCCGAGGGAGTGATACCATGCGCAAGTTTCTTGTCGTGCTCGACGACAGCCGCGAATGCCTGAACGCCATGCGCTTTGCCGCCATGCGGGCGGCGCGCACCAAGGGCGGCGTGACCATCCTTTCGGTGATTCCGCCGGATGAATTCAACCACTGGATCGGCGTCGGCGACCTGATGCGCGAGGAGGCCCGCGAGCGCATCCACGCGCATTTCGAGGTTTTCGCGAAATGGATGCGCGACCGGCAAGGGGTCGATCCCGTCCTGGTGATCCGCGAGGGCGATGTTGTGAGCGAGATCCTGGCGCAGGTACGCGAGGACGAGGATATCGGCGTGCTGGTGCTGGGTGCCGCCTCGGGCAAGAAGGGGCCGGGGCCGCTGGTCAGCCAGCTCAGCAAGGGCTCGGGCAGCCTGCCGATCCCGGTGACCATCGTGCCGGGGGATCTGTCGAAGGAACGGCTGGAATCGATCACCTGACGCCGCGCGTGCGGTGGGCGCAGCTTGCGTATTTGGAAAGAGAAGAAGACAGGGGGACGCCATGCCGATGCCCTGGACCTACCGCCACCCGGAAAAGGAGTGGCGGCTGTTTCTCGACGATATTCGCGAGGTGATGGGCACGCCTTCGTCCAATGTAGCCTATACGGCGGCGGAAGGGGTCTTTGGCGCGTTCCGGTCGCGGCTGGACGTGGTGCAGGCGCTTGGTTTTGCGCAGGTCTTGCCTGCCGTGCCGAGGGCGCTCTTCGTGCAGGGCTGGGAGCCGGCGCCGCCGGTGCCCTGGGCGGATCGCCGCACCTACCTTGCCGAGGCGAAAGCGCTGCGCGCCGATCACAATTTCATTGCCGATACCGCGGTGGAGGCGGTGTCGTATGCGCTGAACCGGGCGCTGCGCCCGGATGTGCTGGCGAAGGCACTGGCGCGTATCGGGCCCGAGGCCGAGGCGTTCTGGCGGCTCACGGGCTATTCCGAGGCGGATTTGACCCCGGGAATCCGCTGAAGAGATATCTTAGAACGGTTCTAAACCTTGACGCCTGCCGGCGGGAGGCGCATATACAGGGGGCCCGGAGAAAGGTACCGCCCAGATGTTTATTCAGACCGAATCCACCCCGAACCCCGCGACGCTGAAGTTCCTGCCCGGACAGTCCGTTCTGGGCAGCGGCACCGCGGATTTCCCCAGTGCCGAGGGCGCCGAGGCCTCGCCGCTCGCCAAGCGCCTCTTCGGTGTGAAGGGCGTCGCCGGCGTGTTCTTCGGCAGCGATTTCGTCACCGTGACCAAGGACGACACCGCGGATTGGGATCACGTCAAACCGGCGGTGCTCGGCGCGATCATGGAGCATTTCCAGTCCGGCGACCCGGTGATGGCGGGCGAGGGCGGTGCCTCAGGACATGCCACCTTTGAAGGGGAAGACGAGGAGATCGTCGGCCAGATCAAGGAGCTGCTCGACAGCCGGGTGCGTCCGGCAGTGGCTCAGGATGGCGGCGACATCACCTTCCACGGCTTCGAGCGCGGCGTGGTCTATCTGCACATGCAGGGCGCCTGTGCCGGTTGCCCCTCCTCGACCCTGACGCTGAAGATGGGCATCGAGAACTTGCTGCGCCACTATATCCCCGAAGTCACCGAGGTGCGTCCGGTCGCCTGACCGGGCCGGCGGATATGACTTCAGAGCCCACGGTTCTCGCCTTCGACACATCGGCCGCGCATTGCGCGGCCGCTCTGCTGTTGGGCGGGCAGATCGTCGCCGAGAACCGCGAGGAGATGGGGCGCGGCCAGGCGGAGCGGCTGATGCCGATGCTGGGCGCGCTGCTCGACGAGGCCGGCGCGGTCTGGGAAGAGCTCGACGCGGTGGCGGTGGGCATCGGGCCGGGCAATTTCACCGGCATCCGGATTTCCGTCGCGGCGGCGCGCGGGCTGGCTCTGTCGCTGGGCATCCCGGCCATCGGCGTGTCGGAATTCGAAGCCCTGCGCGGCCCCGGCGGTCTGCATGACAGCCGCCCCGAGCTGGTCAGCCTGCGCTCGTCCCGGCGCGGCGCCGATGTGGTGGTGCAGATGTTCGACGGCGCGGCGCCCGCGGGCAAGCCGGTGGAGCTGGCGATCTATGACGATGCGGAGGCGCTGCGCGCGCGGGTGGCGCATGTGCCGGCGGGCGTGCCGGTGGTGGGCGCCGAGGCCGGCGCGCTCAACACGGTGCTTAACGAAGGGCGCGATGCGGCGGATGTGCCCTTTGCGGCCTATTGCATGGATTGCATGGGCGGGCCTGCGGCCGCCATCGCCCGCGTGGCGGCGGAAAAGCTGCGCATGGGCCAGCCCGGCCCGCGCCCGGCACCGCTCTATATCCGTCCCGCCGATGCGGCGCCCTCGAAAGAGCCACCGCCGGTGATTCTGCCATGACAGCCGCAGAACTGGCGGGCATCGCCGCCCGCGCCTATCGTCACATGACCCCATGGCGCGAGGCCGATTTCGCCGCCACGCTCGGCCATCCCACCACGGTGCTCAGCGCGGGGGAGGGCGCCTTTGTGCTGGGTCGCGTGGTGGCGGGCGAGGCGGAAATTCTGGCGCTGGCGACCGATCCCGAACGCCAGCGGCAGGGGGCTGCCCGCGCCGTTCTGGTGGCGTTCGAGCACGCGGCCATGGCGCGCGGGGCGGAGGAAATCTTTCTCGAGGTGGCCGCTGCCAACACACCCGCGCGGTCCTTCTACGAGGCCTGTGGCTACGCCCGCGCGGGCCTGCGCAAAGCCTATTATACCTGCCCCGACGGAAGCCGCGACGATGCGCTGCTCATGCGCAAGGCGCTGCCCGAAAATTAGGCTTTGACCCTGCGCAACCCTTCGGCCTCTCACGCAAAAAGCAGTTGACCCTCCTTCGCGTCAACGCCTTAATCGGGCATGATCTTCATGGATCGGGGTACCGAGCGCGGGGCAACGCCCGCAGCCATCCAACACCTGGGAGCACGACATGAGCTTGATGAAACATTTCCTCGGCGCCGCCGCGACGCTGGCACTGAGCGCGGGCGCCGCGCTGGCCGATCCGGCGCTGATTTACGACCTGGGCGGCAAATTCGACAAGAGTTTCAACGAGGCGGCCTATAACGGTGCCGAGGCCTATGTGGCGGAAACCGGCGGCTCCTACCGCGATATCGAGCTGCAATCCGAAGCGCAGCGCGAGCAGGCGCTGCGCCGCTTCGCCGAGGCCGGCTTCAACCCGGTGGTGACCACCGGCTTCTCGATGTCCTCGCCCATCGCCTCGGTCGCGGCGGATTACCCGGAGACCAAATTCGTCACCATCGACGGCTTCGTGAACCCCGAAGAGCATCCCAACGTGCTGTCGATCCTGTTCTCGGAACATGAGGGTTCGTATCTTGTCGGCATGATGGCGGCGATGGCTTCGGAGACCGGCACCGTCGGCTTCATCGGCGGCATGGACATTCCGCTGATCCGCAAATTCGCCTGCGGCTATGCCCAGGGCGCGCTGGCCGTGAACCCCGACGCCAATGTGATCTCCAATATGACCGGTACCACGCCCGCGGCCTGGAACGACCCGGTGAAAGGCTCTGAGCTGACCAAGGCGCAGATCTCGCAGGGCGCGGATGTGATCTATGCCGCCGCCGGCGGCACCGGGCTCGGCGTGCTGCAAACCGCCGCCGACGAGGACATCCTGTCGATCGGCGTGGACAGCAACCAGAACTACCTGCACCCGGGCAAGGTGCTGACCTCAATGCTCAAGCGCGTGGATGTCGCCGTGAAAGAGGCGATGGAAGCGGGCGAGGACCTGGAAACCGGCGTCATGGTGCTGGGCCTGGCCGAGAACGGCGTGGGCTATGCGCTCGACGACGACAACGCCCCGCTTGTCAGCGACGAGATGAAAGCCGCCGTCGACGCGGCGCGCGAGCAGATCATCGCGGGCGAGATCGAGGTCCACGATTATTCCTCGGATGACAGCTGCCCTGTGCTGAGCTTCTGATTTTCCGACCTGCGGGGCGGCGCGATCCGCCCCGTGATCCAAGGGGCCGCGTGGCGCGCGGCCTCTGCCCTGTCCGGCAGGAGCCACCGACGCCATGACCGACACCGCCCCCGCCATCGAGCTGAAAGGCATCTCCAAGGCCTTCGGACCGGTTCAGGCCAACAAGGATATCTCGATCCGCGTCATGCCGGGCACGATCCACGGCATCATCGGCGAGAACGGCGCCGGGAAATCGACGCTGATGTCGATCCTCTACGGCTTCTACAAGGCCGATGCGGGCGAGGTCTGGATCCAGGGCAAAAAGACCGAGATCCCCGACAGCCAGGCCGCCATCGCCGCCGGCATCGGCATGGTGTTCCAGCATTTCAAGCTGGTGCAGAACTTTACCGTGCTGGAAAACGTCATCCTCGGCGCCGAGGACGGGCCGATGCTGCGCCCCTCGCTGGCGCGCGCCCGCGGCGTGCTGAAATCGCTGGCCGAGGAATATGAGCTGAATGTCGATCCCGATCAGCTCATCGAAAACCTCTCCGTCGGCCACCAGCAGCGGGTCGAGATCCTCAAGGCGCTCTACCGTCAGGCCGATATCCTCATCCTCGACGAGCCCACCGGTGTGCTGACCCCCGCCGAGGCCGATCACCTGTTCCGCATCCTCGACAACCTGCGTTCCGAGGGCAAGACCATCGTCCTCATCACCCACAAGCTGCGCGAGATCATGGAGATCACCGACACCGTCTCGGTCATGCGGCGCGGCGAGATGACGGCGACCGTGAAAACCGTCGAGACCTCGCCGGAACAGCTCGCCGAGCTGATGGTGGGCCGCAAGGTGCTGCTGCGGGTCGACAAAGCGCCCGCGAAGCCCGGCGCGCCGATCCTTCAGGTCGACACCCTGCGCCACACCGACCGGCACGGGGTCGAGCGGCTCAAGGGCGTGTCGCTGGAGGTGAAGGCGGGCGAGATCCTCGGCATCGCGGGGGTGGCCGGCAATGGCCAGTCCGAGCTGCTGGAGGTGCTGGGCGGCTATGCCGACGCAAGTGGCACCGTGCGGGTGAACGGCACCGAGATCGACCTCACCGGGCGGCATTCCGACGGCCAGTCGCGGCGCGCGCGCGGCATCGCCCATGTGCCCGAGGACCGCCAGACCGAAGGGCTGATCATGCCCTACACCGCCTGGGAGAACATCGTCTTCGGCTATCACCGCGACCCGCGCTACCAGTCGGGCCTCTTGATGAACAATGCGCTTATCAGGGACGAGGCGCAGGACAAGATGACCCGCTACGACGTGCGCCCGCCCAACCCCAACCTCGCGGCGCGCAACTTCTCCGGCGGCAACCAGCAAAAGATCGTGCTCGCCCGCGAGATCGAGCGCGACCCCGATATCCTGCTCATCGGCCAGCCGACGCGCGGCGTCGATATCGGCGCCATCGAATTCATCCATCAGGAAATCGTCCGCCTGCGCGATCAGGGCAAGGCGATCCTTCTGGTCTCGGTCGAGCTCGACGAGATCCTGTCGCTCTCCGACCGCATCGCGGTGATGTTCGACGGCCGGATCATGGGCGAGCGCCTGCCGTCCGAGACCGACCAGACCGAGCTCGGCCTGCTCATGGCGGGCGTGACCGAGCGCCCCGACAAACCGCTGATCGAGGCGGTGGACGCCCAGCTCGACGCGAAAGAGGCGCGGGAGGCCGAACAGCATGACTGAGCCCGCCATTTCATCTTTCTCGAAATACTCCCGCCGGAGGCACCCGCGCCCGCAGGGCGCGCAACCCAGCAATGAGGCCCGGAATGGATAAGATGCCCGCCTGGGCCGATGCGGTGCTCGTGCCCCTGATCTCGATCCTGCTGGCGGCGATCCTGTCGGCCATCGTGATCCTGGCCATCGGCGAGAACCCGGTGGATGCGTTCAAGCTCATGGTCGACGGCGCGCTGATGCGCAGCTCGGGCTGGGGCTATACGCTTTATTACACCACCAATTTCATCTTCACCGGGCTCTGCGTCGCGGTCGCCTTCCACGCCAAGATGTTCAATATCGGCGGCGAGGGGCAGGCGATGATCGGGGGCCTGGGCGTCGCGCTGGCCTGTCTCTTCATCCCCTTCCCGCACTGGTCGGTGGCGCTCTTCGTGGCGATGCTGGCGGGCGGGGCCTTTGGCGCCGCCTGGGCGCTGATCCCGTCCTACCTTCAGGCCAAGCGCGGCAGCCATATCGTGATCACCACGATCATGTTCAACTTCATCGCCGCCGCCGTGCTGAACTACGTTCTGGTCAACCTGCTGCGCCCCACCGGCGCCATGGACCCGGCCACCGCGACCTTTCCGGCGGCGACGCATCTGCCGACCTTTCAGGACATGTTCGCCCCCGAGGGCAGCCGGATGTTCCGGGGCTCACCCGCCAATGTCACCTTCTTCCTCGCCGTTCTGGCCTGTATCGGCTTCTGGTTCCTGATCTGGCGCACCAAGCTCGGCTATGAGATCCGCGCTTTTGGCCATTCAGAAAGCGCCGCGAAATACGCAGGCATCTCGCCGGTGCGCATCACCATCGTGTCGATGCTGATTTCCGGCGGGCTGGCGGGGCTGATGGCGCTCAACACCACCATGGGCGAGGCCGAACGGCTGGTGCTGAACGCCACCGAGGGCGCGGGCTTCATCGGCATCGCCGTGGCGCTGATGGGCCGTTCGCACCCGGTAGGGGTGTTCCTCGCGGCGCTGCTCTTCGGGTTCCTCTATCAGGGCGGGGCCGAGCTGGCGCTCTGGACCAATATCCCGCGCGAGCTGATCACGGTGATCCAGGCGCTGGTGATCCTCTTCACCGGGGCGCTCGACAATATGGTGCGGATGCCGCTGGAAAAGCTCTTCCTCGGCATGCGCCGCAACGGGCAGAACGGCTGACGCGATGGACACCCTGCTGCCTTTCCTGCCGAAATTCGCCGCCGCCTACGCGATCCTGCTGGTCGCGGCGAGCTCGCCCGGCCCCGCCGTCGCCATGCTGCTGGGCGTGGCCAGCTCGCGCGGGCGCCGCGCCGCGCTGACCGTGACGACCGGAATCGCCGCCGGCAGCGTCACCATCAACCTGCTGACGCTGGTCGGGCTCGGGTTGCTGCTGAGCCAGATCGCCTGGGCGATGACGATCATGCGGATGATCGGCGCCGCCTATCTCGCCTGGCTCGCCATCGGCGCCTTCCGCAAGGCGCTGAACCCGCCGCCGCTCACCGCCATGCGCGATGTGCCGGCCTCGCCGGGGCGACTCCTGGCGATGGGCTATCTGCTTCAGGTGACCAACCCCAAGGCCATCGTGTTCTGGCTCGCCATCGCCTCGGTCGGTGCCACCCATGGCGGCGACGCGGGCATCGTGGCGCTCTTCGTGCTCGGCGCCTTCCTGATCTCCTTTGGCTGCCACGGCGCCTGGGCGCTGCTGCTGTCCTCGGCGCCGGTACGGGCGGGCTATGCCCGGGCGCGGCGCTGGGTCGAAGGGGCGCTCGGCGCGTTCTTCGCCTTTGCCGCCTTCAAGATCGCAACCTCGAAAGGCTGAGTGATGGATCTCGTGACGGTTCTTCAGGTGCTCGATTCCACCGTGCGGCTGGCCACGCCGCTGCTGCTCGCCTGCCTTGCCGGGCTGTTCTCCGAGCGCTCCGGCATCTTCGACATCGGGCTCGAGGGCAAGATGCTCGCCGCCGCCTTTGCCTCCGCCGCCATCGCGGCAGTGACCGGATCGGTCTGGCTGGGGCTGCTCGCGGGCATCGTGGCGTCGCTGCTGATGAGCGGCATCCACGGGCTGGCCTCGATCACCTTCCGGGGCAACCAGCTCATTTCCGGCGTGGCGATCAACTTCCTCGCCTCGGGCCTCACGGTGCTGATCGCGCAGGACTGGTTCGGGCAGGGCGGGCGCACCCCTTCGCTGATGGGCGGCGGACGGTTCGAGCCGATCACGCTGCCCTTTGCCGAGGCGCTGAGCGGTGTGCCGGTGCTGGGCCCGGTCTATGCCGAACTGATCTCGGGCCATTCGATCCTCGTCTATGTCGCCTTTCTCATGGTGCCGCTGAGCTGGTTCGTCCTGTTCCGCACCCGCTTCGGCCTGCGCCTGCGCGCGGTGGGCGAGGCGCCCGAGGCGGTGGACACCGCCGGGGTCTCGGTGATCGGTCTGCGCTATGCGGCGGTGATGATCTGCGGGCTGCTCTGCGGGCTGGCGGGGGCCTATCTGGCCACCGGTCTCCAGGCAGGGTTCGTGCGCGAGATGACGGCGGGGCGCGGCTATATCGCGCTGGCGGCGCTGATCTTTGCCAAATGGCGGCCCTGGTACGCGCTCTCGGCCTGCCTGCTCTTCGGTCTGCTTCAGGCGGTGGCGCTGCGCTATCAGAATATCGACCTCGGCGGCATCACCATCCCGGTGCAGGTGATGGACGCGCTGCCCTATATTCTGACCGTGGTGATCCTCGCGGGCTTTGTCGGCAAGGCGATCCCGCCGCGCGCCGGCGGTGAGCCCTATGTCAAGGAGCGCTGACGCTCTGGTATCTTGCGCCGCCAGCCTCTATCTCAGGGGCAGATGAGCGGAAGGAGCAGGGCCATGCGCGTGATCTTCATGGGAACGCCGGACTTCTCGGTGCCGGTGCTGGACGCGCTGGTCAAGGCCGGGCACGAGATCGCCGCCGTTTACTGTCAGCCGCCCCGCCCCGCCGGGCGCGGCAAGAAGGACCGGCCCACCCCGGTCCATGCCCGCGCCGAGGCGCTCGGGCTGGAGGTGCGCCACCCGGTCAGCCTGAAATCCGACGAGGAGCAGGCGCGCTTTGCCGCGCTTCAGGCGGATGTGGCGGTGGTCGTGGCCTATGGGCTGATCCTGCCGCAACCCGTTCTGGATGCGCCGACCCACGGTTGTCTGAACATCCACGCCTCGCTGCTGCCGCGCTGGCGCGGCGCGGCACCGATCCATCGTGCCATCATGTCCGGCGATGCGGAAACCGGCATCTGCATCATGCAGATGGAGGCCGGGCTCGACACCGGCCCGGTGCTGCTGCGCGAGGCCACGGCGATTGGCTCGGAAGAGACCACCGGCGCGCTGCATGACCGGCTGAGCGTGATGGGCGCGCGGCTGATTGTCGACGCGCTGTCCCGGCTGGAGGAACTGACCCCCGAGCCGCAGCCCGAGACCGGCGTGACCTATGCCGCCAAGATCGACAAGGCCGAGGCGGCGGTGGACTGGTCGCAGCCCG
Source organism: Salipiger abyssi (assembly GCF_001975705.1). NCBI lineage: Bacteria > Pseudomonadati > Pseudomonadota > Alphaproteobacteria > Rhodobacterales > Roseobacteraceae > Salipiger > Salipiger abyssi. The sequence goes on along the minus strand of NZ_CP015093.1, from coordinate 975,383 downwards.
CAGAGGCGATCTCGCGCCAGATCCGCGGGCTGGCACCGTTCCCCGGCGCCTGGACGAGTCTGGGCGGCGACCGCATCAAGCTGCTCGGCGCGCGGGTGGTGCCGGGCTCCGGCGCGCCGGGCGTGGCGCTGGATGACGGCTTCACCATCGCCTGCGGCGAGGCGGCGGTAGAGGTGACGCGGGCGCAGCGCGCCGGCAAGGGCGCGCAGGAGGCCGAGAGCTTCCTGCGCGGCATGGCCATCCCGCGCGGCACAAAGCTGGGAGAGGGCTGATGTTCCCGGTCCTGATCGGCACCGTGGTGATCGCGGGGATCGTGGGCTATGCCTCGGAACGCACGGGCTTTACCCGCAACGGCCTCCTGCAAAGCATCATTATCTGCATCGGCGGCGCTTTCCTGGCCTATTTCGTCCGGCTGATGTTCGGCATCGGCTTCGGCTCGCCCGGGCTGAACGCGCTGGCCTCCTCCATCGGCGCGCTGATCATCGTGCCGACCCACTGGCGCAGAAGGAGATAGCGATGCCCGTGGTCTGGCTCATCGTCATCGGCGCGGCGGCGGGGTTTCTCGCCACACGCTTCATGCAGATCCGGCTCGGCGTGGTCGAGACCGTGGCCATCGGCATCGCCGGCGCGGTGATCGGCGGCCTGGTGCTGCGCTTTCTCATTGCCATGACCGGGGCGCTCGCCGGGCTGGTCGGCGCGGTGCTGGGCGCGATGCTGCTGATCTGGCTGTGGCAGACCTACATGCGCCGCTAGGCGCACGAAAAGGCCGTCCCACCCTTCGCGTCGCCTCCGCCCTCAAACCTCCCCCGGTGTTTCCATTGGCCCCAAATATCCCGGGGAGTCGGCCGCAGGCCGGCGGGGCAGCGCCCCGAACCACGCGCCGCAGGCGCGCAGACAAGGCCCTCAGCGCGCGCCAGTGTGCGCCCCTGTGGGAGACCCTGCGCGCCCCCGCCGAGTTGCCCGCAGCGCCGAACCCCCTACTTTCCCAGATAGGGAAAGGAGGCACCCCATGGGTTTTCTCGTCGACGGCACCTGGCGCGACAGCTGGGATTACAACGATGACAGCGGCCATTTCGTCCGCGGTGATACGGCGTTTCGCAACTGGATCACACCGGACGGCTCGGCCGGTCCGAGCGGCGAGGGCGGGTTCGCCGCCGAGTCCGGGCGCTATCATCTCTATGTCAGCTACGCCTGCCCCTGGGCGCATCGCACGCTGATCTTCCGCGCGCTGAAGGGGCTCGCGCCGCATATCGGCGTCAGCGTGGTGCATCCCGACATGCTTTCGGACGGCTGGACGCTCTCCGACGACTTCCCCGGCGCCACCGGAGACAAGCTCCACGGCCTGCCCTTCCTGCGCGACATCTACCTGCGCGCCGATCCAAAGATCTCGGGCCGCGTCACCGTGCCCGTGCTCTGGGACACACAGCGCGAGACCATCGTGTCGAATGAAAGCGCCGAGATCATCCGCATGTTCAATTCGGCTTTCGACGCGGTCACCGGCAACCGCGACGATTACTGGCCGGAGGCGCTGCGCGACGATATCGAGCCGGTCAACGCGCGGATCTACGACACGGTGAATAACGGCGTCTACAGGGCCGGTTTCGCCACCTCGCAAGAGGCCTATGACGAGGCGGTCGGGCCGCTCTTCGACACGCTCGACTGGATCGAGGGCCGGCTTGCGTCCAATCGCTACCTCATGGGCGAACGGCTCACCGAGGCCGACTGGCGGCTCTTCACCACGCTGATCCGCTTCGATCAGGTCTATGCCTGCCACTTCAAGTGCAACCGGCGCCGCATTGTCGATTACCCCAATCTCTGGGCCTATACGCGCGAGCTCTATCAATGGCCGGGCGTGGCAGAGACGGTGCATTTCGACCATATCCGGCGGCATTATTATTACAGCCACGACATGATCAACCCGAGCCGCATCGTGCCGGTGGGCCCGGATCTCGATCTCACGGCGCCGCATGGGCGGGAGGCGCTGAAAGTCGCCTGAGCCGGCTCAGCCGGGGCAGAGCGCGCCGCCGTAATGCGCGACCATCGCCACCAGATCCTCCGGCGGGGTGCTGCTCGGCAGGAAGGCACGGGCATTGGCGCAGAGCTGAAAGATGGAGCCGTCCGAGAAGAACGTCGTGTCGGTGACAAAGATCACCGGCGCCTCGGGCTGGCGGTAGCTGGCGAAATCCGCCACGGAAAGCGCGCTGCCCTGTTCCAGCATCAGATCGAGCAGGATCACCTGAAACTCGATCTCGCGCAAAAGCGCCGCCGCCGCCTCCTCGTCGCGCGCGATACAGACGCGCGCGCCCATATTGGCGAGAGGTCGTTGCCAGAGCACGGACAACTCCCTGCTGCTTTCGACGATGAGCACGTTCATTGAAGCCTCCGGTTGCCTGCGGATCTTCCGCAAGGCTAGGGCTCTTTTCGGATCGACTTCTAAACAAATCTTTAACGAAACCGTAAAGAATGTGAACAAACGGCAAACACGAGCGCGATCCCGCTGCTTGCGCCGTTTTTGCGGGCTGCTACTGTGCCGCAAAACGTGAAGGCGAGGTTTCGATGCGCGCTCTTTCCCTGTTGATGGCTCTGTGCCTGCCGGCGGCGGCAATGGCGCAGGAGGTGCCCTGCGGCGGCAGCTTTTCCGGTTTCGTGGCGGATCTGCGCGAGGAGGCCATCTCGCAGGGCCACGATCCGGCGCAGGTCGAGCGGTTCTTTGCCCCGGTGCGGCAGGATCCCAAGGTACTGGAGCGCGACCGCGGGCAGGGCATCTTCCAGACGCCCTTCGTCGAGTTCTCGCGCAAGCTCATCAGCCAGTACCGGCTCGACAAGGGGCGCGAGCTGGCCGAGCGCTGGGACGAGGTGTTCGACCGGATCGAGCATGATTACGGCATCGCGCGCGGCGTGCTGCTGGCCTTCTGGGCCTTCGAGACCGATTACGGCGCCTTCCAGGGCGATTTCAACACGCTGAACGCGCTGGTGACGCTGGCGCATGACTGCCGCCGCCCGGAGATCTTCCGCCCGCAGATCTTTGCCGCGCTGAAGCTTTACGGCCATGGCGATTTCGACCCCGCCGGCACCACCGGCGCCTGGGCCGGCGAGATTGGCCAGGTGCAGATGCTGCCGCGCGACATCCTCGAAAACGGGATGGATGGCGATGGCGACGGCCATGTGCTGCTCAAGAGCTCGGCGCCCGATGCGCTGCTCTCGGGCGCCAAGATGCTGGCCGCGCTGGGCTGGCGCCCGGGCGAGCCGTGGTTGCAGGAGGTGGTGCTGCCCGAGGGCATGGACTGGTCGCTGACCGGGCTCGAGACCGAGCTGAGCGTGGCGGAGTGGGAGCGTCTGGGCGTGCAGGCCCGCGAGGGCCGGCTCGACGACGCCCGGCTGCCGGCCTCGATCCTGCTGCCACAGGGGCGCGGCGGCCCGGCCTTCATCGCCTATCCGAATTTCCGGGTCTATTTCGAGTGGAACCAGAGCTTTGTCTACGTGATGACGGCCGCCTATTTCGCCACCCGCCTGGAGGGCGCGCCGGTCTATGACGCGGGCAACCCCGATCCGGGGCTTTCGGGCGCGCAGATGAAGGCGCTGCAACAGGCGCTGGCGGCGAAGGGCTATGACGTGGGCGGGATCGACGGTATCCTGGGCGCGGGCACGCGGGCGGCTGTGCGCGACATGCAGGCCAAGCTGGGCCTGCCGGCGGATGGCTGGCCGACGGTGGGGTTGTTGGAGCGGTTGTGAGGGGGGTACTCTTGGAGTTCAGCGACGGTAGCGGAAGGTCCGTTGTGAGTCCTGAGTTATTGATGCTGCGCTTCCGACGAACGTCGGCTCTTGGTTGCGCCTCTAGTCATGCAGCAAAAATCAGTTCGCTGTCGAATTGCTAGTCGGCATACCTCCTTTTGCGCTCTTCAGCGCTTCTTCGACCCTGGATGCAATCGATAAGAATTCTAGTGCCTGACCCTTGGTAATATTTGGCTCTTCATCGTGAACAGCAGCGTTCCGAATACGACGTAAATATTCCAAAAGTTCGATAATATCCGAGGAGACCAATTGGGTATTGCGTAGCATTCGGAGTGAACGAAAGCCGTTGAGCTCATGCCTCGGAAGGCTTGGATCAATAACCTGCATCAAACTCGAAATCTCCGCCTCAATGGCCCTCCAGGCTTCAATTACGGCGAAGTGAGGATGCTTCGAAACTACCTCCTCATCGATATCGATCATCGCAGAAGGCGTTTGCATTGCCGGGATAACTGAGGCTTCTCGAGATGCTTCATCCAACAGTTCTGAGAACCCGACCTCGGCACCAGACACTTTCAAAGCCTTTAGGCGAGAAAGAAGAGCCTTCACTTCTTTCCTGAATCCGAATGCAACTATTATAAAAGCCGTTGGCCAAGCCACGGCCACAATAAGCTGTACAAAAAATAGCTTCCACCCAATATCCTCCATGCTTCCCTCACAAATCGCAACTAGATTGAAGTGAGTATAAGGGAACCTATCAAAAGCTGCCATGGCGCGTCTCTCTATGAAAGGCAGTTTTGTCCCGCAAGGTCGCCCAATCCCTCACCCCGGAATAATCTCGAACTTCACCACATCCACCATGCCCCGGTCGGTGATCTTCAGCGCCGGGATCACCGGCAGGGCGAGGAAGGCGAGTTGCAGGAAGGGCTCTTCCAGCGTCACGCCCAGCCCGCGCGCCGCCGCACGCAGGTCCACCAGCCGGTCGCGCACCTCCTCGAAGGGCGCAAGGCTCATCAGCCCCGCCACCGGCAGCGCCAGCTCGGCCAGCACCGCGCCGTCCCGCACCACGACAAAGCCGCCCTCGATTTCCGAGAGCCGGTTCGCCGCCAGCGCCATGTCGGCGTAATCGACCCCCACGCAGGCGATATTGTGGTGGTCGTGGCAGACCGTCGAGGCGATGGCGCCGGCCTGCAGCCCGAAGCCCTTCACGAACCCTGTCGCCACATTGCCGTTCTTGCCGTGCCGCTCGCACACCGCGATGCGCACCAGATCGCGGGCGACATCGGGGTGCTTGTCGCCGTCGGCAATCGCGATGGTCTCGTGCAGGTGATCGGTGAGGATCTGCCCCTCGCGGATGCCGATCACGTCGGTCTCTTCGCGGTTGCCGGTGGCGCGGAATTGCGCAGGCGTCAGGCGCGGCGCCTTGACCGAGTGCCGACCGACTGGCGCCACCGTGCCGCGCGACGCAAAAGCCGCATCGTCGGCGCGCACGCCGCCCGCCAGCACAAGCTGCGCGTGGCAGCCCTCCAGCGAGTCCAGCGCCACGATATCGGCGCGCTTGCCCGGCGCGATCATGCCGCGATCCTTCAGCCCGAAGGCCTCCGCCGCCGAGAGCGTCGCGGCGCGATAGGCGGCCAGCACCGGCGTGCCCAGAGCGATCAGCGTGCGGATCATGTAATCGAGATGCCCGTGCTCGGCGATATCCAGCGGGTTCCGGTCGTCGGTGCACAGGCACATATAAGGCGCCGTGCGCTCGCTCAGCAGCGGTTGCAGCGCGTGCAGATCCTTGGAGACCGAGCCCTCGCGGATCAGCACCCGCATGCCCTTGCGCAGCTTTTCCAGCGCCTCCTCGGCATTGGTCGCCTCGTGTTCGGTGCGGATGCCTGCGGCGATATAGGCGTTGAGATCGCGCCCCGAGAGCAGCGGGCAATGGCCGTCGATATGGCCGCCCTCGAAGAGCCTCAGCTTTTTCATTGCTTCGGGGTCGCGAAAGATCACGCCGGGATAGTTCATGAACTCCGCCAGCCCGATGCCCGAGGGGTGCCCCATGAGCGGCGCCAGGTCTTCGGCCAGCAGCTCGGCCCCCGCCGTTTCCATATGGGTCGAGGGCACGCAGGAGGAGAGCTGCACGCGGATGTCCATCAGCGTATGGGCGGAGGCCTCCTGGAAATAGCGGATGCCCTCGGCGCCGATCACATTGGCGATCTCATGCGGGTCGCAGATCGCGGTGGTGACGCCGCGCGGGGTAACGCAGCGGTCGAACTCGAAGGGCGTGACCAGCGAGCTTTCGATATGCAGATGCGTGTCGATGAAGCCGGGCACGAGGATCGTGCCGCTGACGTCGATCACCTCGCGCCCCTCGTAGCTGTCACAGGTGCCGACGATGGTGTCGCCGCAGATCGCCACATCGCCCTCCAGCAGCGCGCCGGTCATCAGGTCGAGCAGCCGGCCGCCCCTCAGCACCAGATCCGCCGGGGCGTCGCCGCGCCCCTGCGCGATACGGGTTTCCAGATCTGCCATGGGCCGCCTCCTGTTCGCTGCTTGCCGCAACTTTGGCACAGCGCGCGGCGGCAGGCGAGGGGCGGCAGCGCCGCATCCGGTTGCAATGCGGGGCGAATGCGCGCTTATTGGGGCATATGCCAAAAACCTCAGGGAGAGAGACCATGACCACCCTCCGCCTTGCCGCGGTGGCGGCGCTGCTTTCGGCCGGCGCCGCGCATGCCGATTGCGACACCGTGACCTTTTCCGATGTGGGCTGGACCGATATCACCGCCACAACCGCCGCGACCTCCGTGGTGCTGGAGGCGCTGGGATATGAGACCGATATCAAGGTGTTGTCGGTGCCGGTCACCTACACCTCGCTCGCCAACAAGGATATCGACGTGTTCCTCGGCAACTGGATGCCGACGATGGAGGCCGATATCGCGCCCTATCGCGAGGCCGGCACCGTCGACACCGTGCGCGCCAATCTCGAAGGCGCGAAATACACCCTGGCCACCAACAAGGCCGGTGCCGATCTGGGCATCGCCGATTTCGCCGATATCGCCGGGCAGGCCGAGGCGCTGGACGAGACGATCTATGGCATCGAGCCGGGCAATGACGGCAACCGGCTGATCATCGACATGATCGAGGCCGACGCTTTCGGGCTCAAGGAATTCGAGGTCAAGGAAAGCTCGGAACAGGGGATGCTGGCGCAGGTTGGGCGTGCTTCGAACCGGGGCGAGCCCATCGTCTTCCTGGCCTGGGAGCCGCACCCGATGAACGCCAATTACGACCTCACCTATCTGACCGGCGGCGACGACTATTTCGGCCCGGATCTTGGCGGGGCGACGGTCTATACCAACACGTCCGAAGGCTATGTCGATTCCTGCCCGAATGTCGGCAAGCTGCTGGAGAACCTGGAGTTTTCGCTCGCCATGGAAAACGAGATCATGGGCGCGATCCTGGACGATGGCGAAGAGCCCGAGGATGCCGCAACCGCCTGGCTCGCGGCGCACCCGGAGGTGGCGGAGGCCTGGCTCGACGGCGTGACGACCAAGGATGGCGGCGATGCCAAGGCCGCGGTAACGGCGGCGCTGAAATAACGCTGTCTGCGCTCTGACATGCCCGGATCCGGCGGCTCACCGCGCCGGGTTCGGGAAAATTTTAGCTGCTAGCATTCTCTTCTTTAGGTCTCATTCATCCCTCCCGGTGCAAACCTCTTCCCGTAACATTTCGCGAACGGGGATCTGTGACATGAGTCTGCGCCTGATGATGCTGAGCGCCATCGCACCGCTGTTGGCACTCGCGCTTTATTTTGCAGGGGCAGAGATTTTCTCGCTGGCCACGCTGTCGGAGCGGGAGGCGCGGGCCTCGCGCGTGGCAGAGGAATCCGAGCGGGTTTCGGATCTCGTGCACGAGTTGCAGAAGGAGCGGGGCTATTCCGCTGGGTTCACCGCGTCGCGCGGCGGCAATTTCAGCGATGTTTTGGGGAAACAGCGGCAGGCCACCGATGCGGCCTTTGCGGCGTTTCTCGATCACACCCCGGAAATCGTCCTTGTGGCGCCGAACGAGATCGCCGCCGCCAGCGACGGGCTGGCGATGCTCGCGGAGCGGCGTGCATCGATCGACGCGCTGCGCCTGACCGTGCCGGAGCTTGCGGGCTATTACACCGGCATTATCGACCATCTTATGTCCGCGTCGAGCCATATCCGTATCGGTGCGAGTGCCGACCGGGCCGCGATGCTGATGGAAGCGGTGGAGCTTGTGGCGCTGGCCAAGGAGAGCGCCGGGCTGGAACGCGCGATGGGCGCGACCGGGCTTGGGGCAGAGCGGTTCCCCGATGCGGTGCACCGGCGCTTTGCCGAGCTCGGCGCGCGGCAGCGGGCGTTTCTGGCACAGGCCGGGGCCACGCTCAACCGGCCCGGATTTGTCGAGGAGCTGGCCGCCCGCCCCGCCGCGCAGGCGGTGGAGCCGATGCGGGCGGCAATTGCGGCGCTGCCCTATGGCGGTCCGGCGCCCGATATGACCGCGCCGGACTGGTTCGCCGCCTCCACCGACTGGATCGACGATCTGCGCGCGGTCGAGACCGAATTGACTGAGGAGCTTGCGGCGCTGACCGGCGATGCCGCCACCCATGCGCAGGGCGCGCTCTGGCTGCGGGTCGCACTTGCGGCGACAATCATACTGGCTGTGGCGGGTTTTGCCATCACCCAGACCGAGCTGATCACCCGGCGCCTGCGCAAGCTGACCGGGGTGATGAACGACTTCATCCAGGGGCGTTTCGATTCCTGGGTGCCCTATATCAAGGGGCGTGGCGAGATCGGGGCCATGGCGAATTCGGTCTACCGGTTCAAGCAGCTGACCCGCGCCGCCACCGAGAAAAAGGAGGCGGACGAGGCGAGGCTGAACGCCAAGCACCAGCAGGTGGTGGATCTGGTGACCGAGGGGCTCAACGCGCTGGCCCATTCCGACCTGACCCGCTCCTTTCATGATGAGCTGGCGCCGGAATACGATTCGATCCGCACGGATTTCAACACCGCCACGGCGCGGCTGCGCGACGTGATGCTGACGCTTGCCTCCACGGTGGCCGAATTGCAGGAGCGCTCCGGCGACATGCGCAGCTCGGCCTCGGATCTGGCGGAACGCACCAATACCCAGGTCGAGACCATCGCGCGCACCGCCGACACCGTTTCCGGCCTCACCGAAACCCTGGAGGAGACCACCAGCTCGCTGAAAGATGCCAAACTGCTGGCCGACGAGGCCAAGGGCCGCGCCGACCGCTCCGGCCAGGTGGTGCGCAGCGCTGTGGCGGCGATGGACCGGATCGCCGAATCCTCGGGCCGGATCGCGCAGATCACCACGGTGATCGAGGATATCTCTTTCCAGACCAACCTTTTGGCGCTGAATGCCGGGGTCGAGGCAGCGCGGGCCGGCGAAAGCGGCAAGGGCTTTGCGGTGGTCGCGATGGAGGTGCAGGGGCTCGCCAGCCGCTCCGCCGATGCGGCGCTCGAGATCAAGGCGCTGATCGAGGAGAGCGCGCGCGAGGTAAAGGGCGGTGTCGATCTGGTGGGCGAGACCGGCGAGTCGCTGGAGGCGATTCTCGACCAGATCCGCCGTGTGGATGAGGTGCTCTCGGGCGTCAGCACCGCCGCCGAGAGTCAGAGCCACGAATTGCAGGGGGTCAACGCCGCGATGCGCAGCCTCAGCGCGCTGACCGACCAGAACACCGCTGTGGCCGATGCCAGCCGCGACAGCTCGACCGAGCTCGCGGACCGCGCCCAGCATCTCGCGCGGCTGGTTGCGGAGTTCGATCTGGGCCGCTGCAGCGAGACCGATGCGTCGGTGCGGGCAGACCGTGCCGCCTGACCGGCACGGTATCGGCGCTTGACCGCCGCGCCCGGCTCGGCCAGTTTCGGGCGATGGACTGGCTGACAGAGCACAAGATACCGGTCGGCGACGCGGCCGAAGCGCTGTTCGGCTGGTTGCAACGCAATGCGACCTGGGCCTTCGACGCGCTGGCCTGGGCGATGGAGCGGCTGATCGAGGGCATTCTTTGGGTCTTGCAGACCCCGCCGGAGCTCCTGGTGATCGCCGTGTTCGTGGCGCTGGTCTGGGCGCTGCACCGCAACTGGAAGGTGCCGGCCTTCGTCGCGCTCGGGTTCCTCTTCATCCTGAACCAGGGCTACTGGGAGGAGACCACCGAAAGCCTGACGCTTGTGCTCTCGGCCTGTCTGGTCTGCATGGGCATCGGCGTGCCCATCGGCATCGCCGCCGCGCACCGGCCGCACCTCTACCGCACGCTGCGCCCGGTGCTCGACCTGATGCAGACGCTGCCGACCTTCGTCTACCTCATTCCTTCCATCGTGTTCTTCGGCATCGGCATGGTGCCCGGGCTGATCGCCACGGTGATCTTTGTGCTGCCGGCGCCGATCCGGCTCACCCATCTGGGCATTTCCACCACGCCGCAGGCCCTGACCGAGGCGGCGCAGGCCTTTGGCGCGACGCCGCGTCAGACGCTCTGGAAGGTCGAACTGCCTTTTGCGGCACCGCAGATCATGGCCGGGCTGAACCAGACGATCATGCTGTCGCTGTCGATGGTGGTGATCGCGGCGCTGGTCGGCGCCGACGGGCTGGGCGTGCCGGTGCTGCGCGCGCTGAACCGGGTGGATACCGGGCTCGGCTTCGAATCCGGCCTGATCATCGTGGTGGTCGCGATCATGCTAGACCGTGCGCTGAGGGTGCGCGGGTGAGCGCCGTCGTCCGTTTCCGCAATGTCTCGATCCTGTTCGGCGACCGGCCCGGTGCGGCGCTGCCGCTGGCCGACAAGGGCCTGTCGCGTGCCGAGATCCAGGCAGAGACCGGGCAGGTGCTAGGTGTGCACGACGCCAGCCTGGATGTGGCCGAGGGTGAGATTGTCGTGCTGATGGGGCTGTCGGGCTCGGGCAAGTCGACCCTGCTGCGCGCGGTGAACGGGCTCAACCCGGTGGCGCGCGGCGCGGTCGAAGTGCATGATGGCAGCGCGATGGTGGATGTTACAAGCTGCCGGCCCGACAGGCTGCGGCAGCTGCGTCAGAGCCGCATCGCCATGGTTTTCCAGCATTTCGGCCTGTTGCCCTGGCGCAGCGTCGCCGAGAATGTCGGCTTCGGGCTCGAGCTCGCGGGCATGGCGCCCGAGACGCGGCGTGAGGTCGTGGCGCGTCAACTCGCGCTTGTGGGTCTCTCGGACTGGGGTGAGCGCAGGGTGAGCGAGCTGTCGGGCGGTATGCAGCAGCGCGTCGGACTGGCCCGGGCCTTTGCCACCGACGCGCCGATCCTGCTGATGGACGAGCCGTTTTCGGCGCTCGATCCGCTGATCCGCGCGCGGTTGCAGGACGAGCTGCTTGATCTGCAACGCACGCTCCGGCGCACCATCATCTTTGTCAGCCACGATCTCGACGAGGCGTTCAAGCTGGGGGGGCGGATCGCCATCATGGAGGGGGGGCGGATCGTGCAATGCGGCACCCCGCGAGAGATCTTTTCGGCACCGGTCAACGACTATGTGGCGGATTTCGTGGCCAATATGAACCCGCTCGGCGTGCTGACCGCGCGGGATGTGATGGAGCCCGGAAGCGGCGGGCCCGAGGTGGCGGCGGAGCTGCCGGTGCGCGATTTGATGTCGCTTCTGCGTCAGAGCCCGGCGCTGACGGTGACGGAGGGCCACGCAGCGCTGGGCAGGGTCACGGCTGCCAGCATCGTCAACCGGTTGGCGGGCTGAGCCGCGCCATCAGCGCCGCGCGGCTGCGTTGCCAGAGGTCGCGAAGGCCTTGCAGATGCTGACGCTCCGGCTGTCCGCCGGATTTGAGCGCGGCTTCGATCCGCAGCAGCGCCAGGCGCAGCGCTTCGGCGCCGAAGGTGCCGCTGGAACCCGCGCAGCGATGCGCGAGCGGCGCGAGCCCGGGGGCGTCGGGCGCCGACTGTGCCAGCAGCGCGATATCGCGCTCCATCTCGTCTAGAAACCGCGCCAGCAGCGCGTCGACCGCGCTCCTGGGCAGGTCGGTCAGCAACTGCGTGAGCAGCGTTTCGTCGATGAGCGCGTCTTCGCCCGGCGCGATGGCGGACGGGCCGGTAGGCGCGTTGGCGACGGCGACCTCATCAGCCATGGTGCGCATCAGTAGCGTCCGCTCGACAGGTTTGGTGAGGCAGGCGGTCATGCCGTCCTCGCGGAACCGTGCCCATTCCTCGGGAAAGGCATGGGCGGTCAGCGCGACGATCGGTGCCTCGGCGGAGGCGCAACCGCCCTGGCGGATCTGCCTCGTGGCCGTACGACCGTCCATCACCGGCATCGAGATATCCATCAGGATCATGTCGAACCGATGCGCCGCCGCCTGTTCCACCCCGGCGTGACCGTTTTCGGCGAGCGTTACCCGGTGTCCTGCGGCGGTGAGCATCTCGCGCAGTATGAAGCGATTGATCTCATTGTCCTCGACCACCAGCACCTCCAGCGGGTCGGCGGGACCGGCGCTTTGTTCAGCTCTTTGCACGACGGGCTCCGAAAACTCCGGCGCGGGTGGCAGCGGCAGGCGGATCCAGAAAAGGGTGCCCTCTCCCGGCTCGCTCTCGACGCCGATTTCGCCGCCCATAAGACGGGTGAAGCGCTTGGCGATGCCGAGCCCCAACCCGGTGCCGCTGGTCTCGCGCGCATAGGAAGAATCGAGCGTTTCGAAATCCTTGAAGATGCGTGGCAGGTCCGCTTCGGCGATGCCGATGCCGCTGTCGATCACCCGCAATTCGAGTTCGGAGCTGTCGGGGTCGAGATATTCCACCTCGATCTCGACCGTTCCGTCGCGGGTGAATTTCAATGCGTTGCCGACGAGATTCAACAGCACCTGGCGCAGCCGGCGCGCATCGCCGATCACACCCTCGCCCGGCGGTCCGACCCAGCGCCAGCGCAGATCGTTGCCATGGGTTTCTGCAAGCGGCTGTGCGGTTTGCACGACGCCGTCGAGCAGCCGGGGCAGCGAGAAGGGCGCCGAGGTGGCCTCCATCTTGCCCGCCTCGAACTTCGCGAGATCGAGCACATCATTGACCAGATCTAGCAGCATCTTGCCCGAGGCCTGCATCCGGTCGAGCAGATCGGTCTGGCGCTCGGTCAGGCTGTGATCGCGCATCAGCTGCATGGTGCCGAGCAGCCCGTTCAGAGGCGTGCGCATCTCGTGACTCATTACCGCGAGAAATTCCGATTTCGCCCGCTCGCCGGCCAGAGCCCGATCGCGCGCCAGGGTGAGCTGCGCCTCGACCTCCTTCCATTTCGTGATGTCGCGGATATAGGCGACATAGAGCGGATCTTCCGCCTCTGCCCGGTCCACCGAAAGGTCTGCCGGAAAGCGCCGGCCGCCCCGTGCCTGAAGCACGGTTTCGAAATGACGTTCCTCGGGCAGCGGGCGGCGGCGCTCCTCGGCAAAGGCGAAAACGCCGCGATCAACCGAGTCGCGATCTTCCTGAGGGATCAGGAAGTTGCGCGCGATCTGTCCGCAGGCCTCTTCGCGGGAGTAGCCGAAGATACGCTCGGCAGCAGCGTTGAACTGGCGGATTGTGCCGGTTTCGTCAGTCACGATGATGGCATTGGGCGAGGTTTCAACAATGGTTTGCATCCGCGCGCCGGCGACCTGCACCTCGTCCGCACGAATGCGGGCGAGCCGAAACAGGCGGAACAGTGTCAAGGCAAGGAAGGTGAGCCCGAGAAACAGCACCATGAGCCCGGCGGCCATATAGATCATCAGGCGAGCGATGCCGTCGCGCCGGCTGTCGGAGACCTCGGCAAAGGCGGCCAAGGCAGCCAGGGAAAAGGCGCGGACGTCCTTTTCGACGGAATCGGCGCGTGCAGCGAGGCGCGGCAGCGCCGTGACCAGAGCCGCATCTGGGCCATCGATCAGTGGCACGGTCTCGTCGAGAAAGCTCTGAATCTGCTGGCGGGGGGCGGTGAACCGATCGGTATGCGGCAGTGAGCGGAACAGCCGGCCGCTGCTCATCGTGTCCATGCGGCTGTAAAAGATATCGAAGCGCTCGCGCAGCTCTGCGAGCCCGTCCCGTTCTGTGTCGAGTTTTTCCAGTGCCAGCCGGAATTGCAGGAATTCGACATCGGCCTGCGACAGGCTCCATTGCAGATTGTCGGAATTGGCCGTCGAATAGTCGTCGATCTCGCGCAGGATCAGCCAGCCGAGCCAGACCACCAGAGTGCCCCAGAGCAGGAGCGCGAGGCCGGTCTGAAGAACCGTCCATCCGCGGGAGAAAGGCTTGTCGGGCAGGGCCTGCTGCATGCTCCGCCCGTCACTCCATCACTTCGATGCGCTCAAGCTGCCAGATGCTTCGGGCGTAAACCTGCTCGCTCTGATAGGCGGGGTCGGAATCGTAGGGATAGACAATCCAGAGCGGGCCCTTGTCGCGCAGGGACATTGGCGCGCCATTGTTGCTGTAGGCGATCATCGGCCCGCCGCCCTCCCAGTCCGCGTAGGGGATATCCACGGCGTAATCGTTGATCGCGGTGGCGCGGATGACGCTGCCGGTGGCGCCCAGGGCAGCCAGTAGATCGTGCAGCGTGACACCGGTGAAGCGCTGTTCGCCATCGGTCCAGATCGTGCGGGTGGTAAAGCTGGTCTGTGGCATCGCTTCCAGCATCGCGCGGTCGAAACGCGCCGAATCGCCGTCATTCGTCTGGGTGATCTGGCCGGTCACCGTCAGAAGCGCGGGCCCCTCGGGGGCCGGCAGTTCGGCGGCGCAGAGCGGTAGCGTGAGGCTCAGAATCGCAAGCAGGCTGCGGCAGAGAAGCGAAAGGAAGGACATGTCACGGCTCCGTTTTTCAGGATGGCAGGACCACCGTCGCCGGCGCGGGCATCGCGGTCCTGCACTCATTCGAGGCCTAGGCCATGTTCGTTAAGAAACTCGCCACAGGAGTGCGGTTTTTGCGGGTCGCGGTGACCGCTGCCGCAACTAGTCGGGCGTTAACGGTTTGCCCGCATTTTCGCCGGCAGACTGTGATCGCCAGCCTCGTGATTCGCTGTGACCCTCAGGGAGATGCTTTGTGCACGCGACCCAAGAAACGCAAACCGCGCCCGTGCTGCGCGTTCTGATCGCCGATGATCACGATCTGCTACGCGACACGCTGGAGCTGTTTCTGGAAAGCGAGGGCGATTTCGAGACGGTCAGCGTGGCGAGCTTTTACGAGGCCGAAAAACTGGTGAAGGCCGGAGAGTATTTCGATCTGGTGCTGCTCGACTACTCCATGCCGGGGATGAACGCGCTCGATGGGCTCTACCGAATGAGCGCGCTGGAGGGCGCGCGGCGCGTGGCGGTCATCTCGGGCACCGCCAGCCGGGAGGTTGCGGAAAAGGTGCTTGAGGCCGGCGCGGCGGGGTTCGTGCCCAAGACGCTCTCGGCGAAATCTCTGGTTAATGCGGTGCGTTTCATGGCGATGGGCGAGCAATACGCGCCGCTGGAATTCATGCGCGGGGAGGAGCGCGCGCCGAACCCGATGGCGGAGCGGCTGTCGCGGCGCGAACTGGAGGTGCTGGAGGGGCTGACGCAGGGCAAGTCGAACAAGGAGATCGCGCGCCATCTCGAAATCCGTGAGCCGACGGTCAAGCTGCATGTCAAGACGCTCTACCGCAAGATCGGTGCGGGGAACCGCACTCAGGCGGCGCTATTGGCGCGCGAGGCAGGGTTGTTCTGATGGTGCGGCTGGAAGGGGGCGTGGGGCGCAAGTGTCGCCGCCTTATGTCTTCGCTAAACCGGTGGGTTATGCGGAGTTTCTCACACCCATTTCGCCATGGGTGGCAGGCTCATCAGCACCGCGTTGGCATCGTGCCCGGTCGCCAGACCGAATTTCGTGCCCCGGTCATAGACCAGATTGTATTCGGCATAGAGGCCGCGATGCACAAGCTGCGCATCTTTTTCGGTCTCACCAAAGGGCATTGCCCGGCGCTTCTCCACCAGCGGCAGATAGGCCGGGAGGAAGGCGCGGCCGATATCCTGGGTCAGGGCGAAATCCGCCTCCCAGTCGCCGGTATTGCGGTCGTCCATGAAGATGCCGCCGACGCCGCGCGCCCGCTTGCGATGCGGTATATAGAAGTATTCGTCCGCCCAGGCCTTGAGCTCGGGGTAGAGCGTGGCGCCATGCGGGGCGAGATGCGCCTGTTGCGTGGCGTGGAAATGCGCCGTGTCCTCATCGTATTCGAGGCAGGGGTTGAGATCGGAGCCACCGCCGAACCACCAGGCGCCGGGCGTCCAGAACATCCGCGTGTTCATATGCACCGCCGGCACATGCGGATTCTGCATATGCGCGACAAGGCTGATCCCCGAGGCCCAGAAGCGCGGATCCTCTTCGATGCCGGGCACGCCGCGCGCCGCCATCGCCTTTTGCGCCGCCGCCCCCAATGTGCCGTAGACGGTCGAGACATTCACGCCGACCTTTTCGAAGACCCGTCCGCCGCGCATCACGCTCATCAGCCCGCCGCCGGCATCGGACCCGTCATCCGCCTGCCGCGAGGTGGGCGTGACCTCGAACCGGCCCGCTGGCGCCTCCGAGAACGGTCCGGTGACATGGCTGACCTCCAGCGCCTCGAAGGCCGCGACGATCTCGTCGCGCAGCGTGCGGAACCAGTCCGAGGCGCGGGCCTTGCGCCCGGCGAAAGCGTCGGTATCGGTCATCGGTGTCTCCTCGCATCCACCGGCCCGTGGTAGCGGCAAGCGCCGCGCGGGGCAATCAATGCGCGGGGGCGGCCACCGGGTCGAGCAGGGTGCGACCGCCATCGACGGTCAGGATCTGCCCGGTCATGAAGCCCGAGCCCTCGGAGGCAAGGAACTGCACCGCCTCGGCCAATGCGCCGGGCCCGGCGATGCGGCCCAGCGGCGTGTGTTCCTCGATCTCGCGGCGGTAATCGGGGTTTGCCTTCAGCTTGTCCTTGAGGCTGGCGGACATCACGGAGCCGAAGCCCACGCCGTTCACCCGGATCCTGTTGGGCGCCAGCGACACCGCCAGCGAGCGGGTCATCTGGTCGAGCGCGGCGCAGGAGATCGAATAGGCCATGAGCTTCTGCTGGGTGCGCCGAGAGGCGATGGAGGAGAGGTTGATGATTGCGCCGGCCTGACGCTCATTGTCGCCATTGGTCTGCTTGATCATGCGGTTGGCGACGATCTGGCTCAGCCGCAGCGCCGGCATGAGGTTCTGCCCCAGCAGAGTCTCTACTGTATCGTCTTCGAGATCGAGCGGATCGGAAGGCATCATCTGGCGCGCGCCGTTCACCAGGATATCGACCCGGTCGAAGGCGTCGAGCGTGGCTGAAAGCAGGTTGGCAAGCGTCAGCCGCTCGCGCAGGTCGCCGGCAAAGTAACACATGTTGCCGCCATTGGTTTCCTGCCCGCATTCCTTGGCAAGGCGGTTCTCGTCCATATCGGCGAACATGACATTCGCGCCCTTGTTGGCGAAATGGCGGGCGATGGCGAGACCCACGCCATTGGCGGCGCCGGTGACGATGGCGGTCTTGCCTTCGATGGAATAGCTCATGCAGCGGTCCCTGCGGTTTGTCCCCTGGGCGGGACGTTAGCGAAGATCATCGGTTCGGGCGAGAGGCGTGGAGGATCTTGAACCGGTTGTCGCCGGCGATTTCCGCGCTGTCGCGGAACTGTGCCTCAAGAGCGGTCTCGTAGGGCAGGTGGCGGTTGGCCACCAGCCAGAGATGGCCCGAGGGTTTCAGGATGCGCTTGGCGGCGGCGATAAAGGCCTGGCCGAGCGCCGGATCGGATTTGCGCCCGCTGTGGAAAGGCGGATTCATCACCACGGCGTCGAGCGGCTCGGGCGGTGTCCAGGCGGTGGCGTCGGCCCAGTGAAACCGTGCGCGCGGGTCGGTGACGTTGCGCTGCGCGCAGTCGAGCGCGCTGTGATCGGCCTCGACAAGATGCAGCTCGGCGAGAGTGTCGCGCGCCAGCAGCCCGGTGGCGAGCCCGCCCCAGCCGGCGCCGAGATCGGCGACGTTTGCGCCGAGCTTGGCGGGCAGGGCGGCGAGCAGTGCCTCGGAGCCCGGATCGGGCGCGTCGGCGGAGAACACGCCCGGCGCGGTCCAGAGACCGTAGCTGTTCTGCGCCGGGCCGCGCGCCCAGTCGGCAAAGGCGTCGGAGGCTGTGAACCAGACGGTCTTGCCATGCGCCTTGGAGACCTGGCCCAGCAACGCCCCCCGGGCTTTCACAGCCTTGGCAAGCGGTTCGATGCCATCGGTTTTCTGCCCGTCGATCACGATCAGCCCGCCGGGCGCGGCGTTGCAGGCCATGGCGACGCGCGCCTCGGCGAGATCGCGGGCGCGCGGTAGGAAGACGATGGCGGCGGCAAAATTGCCCTCGGGCGCCAGCGTCACCGGCACGCCGCGCGCCGTCCAGGTATCGTGATCGGGCTTGACCCCCTGCACCACGGTGCAACGGTCGAGCGGCAGGGCATCGGAATAGAGATCCCCCGGCGCGCCGATCAGCAGGATCGGCCCGTCAGCGGGCAGGGTCAGGCCTGCCTCTGTCGCAAAACTCAGTCTGTCGGCTGTCATGGCAGGGCCGGCGCGGGCGCGCGGCTCACTCCTTTTCCATGGTGCATTGCAGCGGGTGCTGGTGGCGCCGGGCGAAATCCATCACCTGGCCCACCTTGGTCTCGGCAATTTCGTGGCTGAAGACCCCGACAACGGCAACGCCCTTTTTGTGGACGGTCAGCATGATCTCAAACGCCTGCGCGTGCGACATGCCGAAAAACCGTTCGAGCACATGCACGACGAATTCCATCGGTGTGTAATCGTCGTTCAGCAGCAGCACCTTGTAGAGCGGCGGGCGCTTGGTCTTGGGCTTGGTCTGAAGGACCACATCGGCATCGCCCTGGCCATCGTCGGTGGACGAGGGCCGGTTGGCGAGGCGGACGGTGTTTTCCGTGATGGTGAATGTCATCTCGGGCTCAAGGCGCTTTGCGGTTCAAGGTTCGAAGCGTCTATATAAAACGGCGCAGCCCGCGAGGAAAGGGTTGCACGACGGAGTCTCGCTTATATGACGCGGAAATTGCAAACAATCGGTTTCGATGCGGACGATACGCTCTGGCATAACGAGCGGTTTTTCCAGCTGACGCAGCAGCGATTCGCGGATCTGCTCGCGGATCATGCAGATGCCGAACACCTGGATGCCAGGCTGCTGGAGGCGGAACGGCGCAATATCGGCCATTACGGATTCGGCGTGAAGGGCTTTGTCCTGTCGATGATCGAAACCGCCATCGAGGTGACCGAGGGGCGGGTGCCGGGCGCGGTGATCGGCGAGATTCTCACCGCCGGGCAGGACATGCTGGCGCATCCGATCGAGCTCTTGCCGCATGCGCGGGAAGCTGTCGAAGAGCTGGCGGAGGGCCATCACCTGGTGCTGATCACCAAGGGCGACCTGCTGCATCAGGAGCGCAAGCTGGCGCAATCGGGGCTGGGCGAGCTCTTTGACGCGGTCGAGATCGTCTCGGACAAGCAGCCCGAGACCTATGCAAGGATCTTTGCGCAGACCCCGGGCGGCGCCGAGGCGGCGATGATGGTGGGCAACTCGCTGAAATCGGATGTCCGGCCCGCCATCGAGGCGGGCGGCTGGGGTGTCTACGTCCCGCAAGAGCTGATGTGGACGCTGGAGATGGCCGAGAAACCGGTGCATCCGCGCTTTGTCGAGTTGCCCGATCTGGGGGCGTTGCCCGGGCTGGTTGCCCGCATCGGTTGAGTCGGCGGCAAGGCGCCTGCCACATTTTTGCCGCAATCGCTTTTCTTGGGCATGCGCACCGGGGTGACCCTAAATGTGGATTTTAGCCTCGGGAAAAGGCCAGAAAACCAATAAATTGCAGGGTTTCTTTGATGTGGATCCCGTGCTACGCTCAAAAGCAATGACAAGAATGCTCACCGGAAAAATCCGGGGGCGAGAGGCAGCAAAAGGCGGATACCGTGACGGGACGGCGTAGGCAACGGCCGGGCCGAGCAGGCCTGTATGTTTTCACATTGATTTGGATGCTCATCGCTGTACCGGTGAGCGTGATGGCGGCGCCATATGCCGCCATGGTGATGGACGCGCGATCGGGCGAAGTCCTGCATGCGGAGAATGCGGATACGCCGCTGCATCCGGCATCGCTCACCAAGATGATGACGCTCTATATCGCCTTCGAGGCGGTCGAGCATGGCGAACTGACCATGGACACGATGGTGACCGTGTCGCGCAACGCGGCCGCAGAGCCGCCGTCGAAGCTGGGGCTTCGGCAGGGGCAGAAGATCAAGCTGCGCTATCTGGTGCGCGCCGCGGCGGTGAAATCGGCCAACGATGCCGCCACCGCCATCGGCGAGGCGATTGCCGGGTCCGAGGCCGCCTTTGCCCGCCGGATGAACCGCACCGCCAAGGCGATGGGCATGACCCGGACCAATTTCAAGAATGCCAACGGCCTGACCGAGAGCGGGCATATGTCGACCGCCCGCGACATGTCGATGCTGGGCCGGCACATGATCTATGATTATCCGCAATATTATAACCTGTTCTCGCGGGTCACGACCCATGCGGGGATGCGCGAGGTGGCCAATACCAACCGCCGCTTCCTGGGGCAGTATCGGGGTGCCGACGGCATCAAGACCGGCTATACACGCGCCGCTGGCTTCAACCTCGTGGCCTCCGCCGAGCGCGGGCAGGAGCGGATCATCACCACTGTCTTCGGCGGTCGCTCGACCGCGTCGCGCAATGCCAAGGTGGCCGAGCTGATGGATTTGGGCTTCAAGCGCGCCAATACCCGCGTGGCGCTGCGCCGGCCGGGCAAACCGCCCTATCTCGGCAACAAGGGGCTGGGCGATGTGCTGGTGGCGCGGAGCGCCGATCCTTCGCCGGACGGGGCGCGTGGCAAGACGATCCGCGTGGTGAGCGCGGCGGTGACCCGCAGCCTGCGTCCGCAATCCCGCCCGGGTGCCTCGGGCACCGATGTGGCGCCGCTGGTGGCCAGCGTCGAGGGCGATATCGAAACCGTGCTGGCGGCGGTGCAGACCGCCAAGGTCGCGGCGGAACCTGCGCCGGTGCAGGTGGCGGATGCCTCGGACGTGGCGCCGGGCGCCTCGGTCAAGCCGATGCGCCGACCCAAGGGCATCGTGCTGGCCAGCGCCGCCGCGGCGGCGGCCGCAGAGCCCATCGCCGAGCCGGTCGAGGAGCAGGAGGTCGTCACCCGGCTTTCCACCTCCGGCGGGCGCCACTGGGGCATCAATGTGGGCCGCTATCCCAGCCGCTACTCCGCCGAAAAGGTGCTGCTGAAGACCGCGCTGATGGAGACCAGCACGCTCGATGGCTCGCTGCGCAAGGTGGTGAACCGCAGCAGCGGCTTCGACGCCAACTTCATGGGGCTGAGCCGCGAGACCGCCGATCTCGCCTGCCGCCGCCTTCAGGCCCGTCAGGTGACCTGCTTCATGATCGGCCCGAGCTGAGCGAGACCAAGACCGCATCGGCGAAAACGCCGGGCGGACCTCCAGAGCCCTGCCCCCGGCCACTTTGCCGGGGGTTTTCTTTTGCGGGGTGTTCTTCAGTCGAAGAGTGTCGCCTGCCCGGGCGGTTTCGGCGCCGCCATGCCGAGATGGGTCCAGGCGCGCTGCGCCAGCATCCGCCCGCGCGGGGTGCGCTGGATGAGCCCCTGTTGCAGCAGATAGGGCTCGATCACCTCCTCGATGGCGTCTCGGCTTTCCGACAGCGCCGCCGAGATCGTCTCGATCCCCACCGGCCCGCCGGCGTAATGCTCGGCGATCAGCGTCAGATAGCGCCGGTCGGCGCCGTCGAGCCCCAGCCCGTCGACGCCCAGCCGGGTCAGCGAGCGGTCGGCCAGCGCCTGGGTCACCACGCCATTGCCCTCGACCACGGCGAAATCCACCACCCGGCGCAGCAGTCGCCCGGCGATCCGGGGTGTGCCGCGCGCGCGCCGCGCGATCTCGCGGGCGCCATCGGGCTCGGCCCGCACGCCGAGCTTTTCGGCGTTGCGGGTGACGATGCTGTTGAGCTCCTCCACCGTGTAGAATTGCAGCCGCGTCGGAATGCCGAACCGGTCGCGCAGCGGCGTGGTCAGCAGCCCCAGACGGGTGGTCGCGCCGACCAGCGTGAAGGGTTGCAGCTCGATCCGCACGGTGCGCGCGGCGGGGCCTTCGCCGATCACCAGATCGAGCTCGTAATCCTCCATCGCCGGATAGAGCACCTCTTCGACCGCCGGGTTCAGACGGTGGATCTCGTCGATGAAGAGCACGTCATTGCGTTCGAGATTGGTGAGAATCGCCGCCAGATCGCCGGCCTTGGCCAGCACCGGGCCGGAGGTCATGCGGAACCCCACGCCCAGCTCGCGCGCCATGATCTGCGCCAGCGTCGTCTTGCCGAGCCCGGGCGGGCCGTGGAACAGCGTGTGGTCCATCGCCTCGCCGCGCGCGCGGGCCGACTGGATGAAGACGCGCAGATTGGCCCGCGCCTCCGCCTGACCGACAAAATCGTCGAGCATCTGCGGCCTGAGCGCGCGGTCGCGGTCCTCGGCCATCGGCTCGGGGCGCAGGGTCGGATCCGGTCCGGTCATGGGTCAGCCCTTTCGCGTCATCCCTTGGGGGCGAGCAGCCGCAGCGCGGCGCGGATCAGCTCGGCGGTATTCGCCTCGGGCGCCTCGCCCGCCGCCTGCGCCACCGCTGCTGCCGCCTCTCCCGGGGCATAGCCGAGATTGCTCAGCGCCGAAAGCGCCTCGGACTGCGCGGGGGCGGCAGGGGCGGGGCGGGGAGCGGCCGGCGCCGGCGTGGCGGGCGCCGCGTCGTCGAGCACCTCGGGGCCGGCGCTGGCCACAGGGCCCACGCCCATCGCCATGACCGTCGGCGCCTTGTCCTTCAACTCGTTCACCACGCGCTGCGCGGTCTTGGGCCCGATACCCTTGGCGGCCTTGATAGCGTTCCAGTCGCCGAGCGCGATAGCCCGGCTCACCCCGTCGGGGCCAAGCGTGCCGAGGATCGCCAGCGAAGCCTTGGCACCCACGCCCTGCACCGACATCAGCAGCCGGTGCCATTCCTTCTCCACCAGCGTGGGAAAGCCGAAGAGCTGCAACAGATCCTCGCGCACCAGCAGGTCGGTATAGAGCGCCGCCGCCTCGCCCGCGCCGGGCAGCGCGGCCAGCACCCGGTCGGAGCAATAGACCACATAGCCCACGCCGCGCACGTCGATGAGGACGTGATCCTCACCCTTGTATTCGATCCGTCCGGCAACCCGTCCGATCATGCCTTTACCCTCATCCGCTGCGCGCCCAGATGATGCGCGTGACAAATGGCGATGGCCAGCGCGTCGGCGGCGTCGGGCCCGACGATCTCCACCCCGGGGAGCTGCATCTTCACCATATGGTCGATCTGCCGCTTGTCCGCATGGCCGACGCCCACCACGGTCTTCTTGACGCTGTTGGGGGCGTATTCGCCGACCTCGAGCCCGAACTGCGCCGGCACCAGCAGCGCGATGCCGCGCGCCTGGCCGAGCTTCAGCGTGCCGGCGCCGTCGCGGTTGACGAAGGTCTGCTCCACCGCCGCGATCTCTGGCTGCCAGCGGCTCAGTACGTCGGTGAGCTGAGAGTGCAGCGACAGCAGCCTGCCGGCCAAGGCGCCGGTGCCCGATTCGCAAATTCCGTTGGCGACATGGCGAAGGCGGCTGCCTTCGGCGTCGATGATTCCCCATCCGAGATGCCGCAAGCCCGGATCGATGCCCAGAACCCTCATACCTGCCCGCCTTTGTGTTGCTTTTATACCTCGAATTAGCACGAAACGCGAACATCCGCCAAGCCCCCGCAGCGGCTCATTTCCGCCCGAGCCATGCAAAAATGCCGTGGGCGGCGCCGGAAACCGACATGACGCCGCTTTTGGGCGACAGCGCGCGAGTCGATTTATGCAATTCATTTCCAACGGCTTAAGGGCGATGCGAGCTATGCCGGAATCGCATAGGGCCCATGCGTTTTCAGGGTGTTGCTGGATCGAGCAGAGCCGCCTATTTGCCGCATATAAATTACGCACTCTGAAAACTTCAGGACAAGGACACTGACCTATGTCGGCATATGACACCTTCCGCGCGCAAGACGGCGCCGCCGGCCTCGCCGGCCGCATCGGCACCGTTTTTGTTTCTGGCTTTGGCGCCGCTCCGGAGCGCAGCGCATCCGCATCCGTCGCGATTGCGGCGCAGATCAGCCGTTTCGCTTCGGCTATCTCCGACGCGCTCATCGCATGGAACGAGATGCGCCTGACCCGCAAGAGCCTCGAAGCTCTGAGCGACCGTGAACTCGATGATATCGGGCTGACCCGCGCCGAGATCGATATGGTGGCACGCGGACGCTGAGGCATGTACCTCATCGCGCCGGATCGGCGCAGCCGTGCCAGAAGGCCAGAAAAAAGGGCCGCGTCTTTCGGATGAAGACGCGGCCCTGTTACGTTTTACCTAAGTCCAACAGAGACAGTCGGAGAGAGAAACGGTCCGGAGTGGATCCGGCTGCGAAAACTCAGGACAGGTAAGGCAGGATAAGGGTGGTGAGCGCGGTGGTCACCGGGTCGGCGCCCATCAGCCAGGCACCGGCGCGCTCGATCAGGGTGCCGTTCGCCAGATGCCCGATGCGAAGCGCATATTCTTCGGCGCCGAGCCCGGCGAGCAGAAATGCCTTGAACACGAAAAAGCAGAGGCCGGCCAGAAGCGCGAGGCGTATCGAGATGCCGGAAGCCCGAACCCGGCGGATCGGCTTGTGCTCGATCGTACCGTTGCGATTTACTTTCGTCACATAGCCCTGCGCGAGCCGGCGGTGTCTCGCCGTCACTTCGCGCTGACGCTTGTCGAAATTGCGTAACGCCCTGTCCATGGCAACCTCGTAAAACCCGGCCCCCACCGGATGTCCGAGGTTATGTGAGAGAATTGCGGCAAATTTGCGGCAATTGCCTTGGGTTCTCCTCAAATCCGGCGATTCTCAAGCGGATTTACGAAGTGTTAAGGTTACCCAGTCGCCAATCTCGTCCCGTTGGATGAGATTGATGCCGTTCCGTGCATAAACCTCGACGACCTCATCCGCCTGCCGGGTGAGTATTCCGGACAGAATCGCATATCCGTTCGTATCGAGATGCTCTGCCATCGAGGGGGCGAGGTCGATCAGCGGCTGTTTCAGGATATTGGCAAAGACCAGATCGAAGGGCGCGCGGGCCGCGAGCTCGGGGTTGCCGAAGCCGGCGGCCTCGACGCAGGTCACCTTGCCGGTCAGATCGTTGGCACGGACATTGGCCTCGGCCACCTCGACGGCGACCTCGTCGATATCTGACGCGATCACCGGGTCCGGCCAGATCCGCGCGGCGGCCATGGCCAGCACGGCGGTGCCGCAGCCGATATCGGCGACGCGCTTGCCGGTGAAGCCGTCATTGGCCAGCCGGTCGAGTGCCCTGAGGCAGCCCAGCGTGGTGCCGTGGTGGCCGGTGCCAAAGGCCATGGCGGCCTCGATCAGCAGCGGCTCGGAGTCCGCGGGCACCTTGTCGGCATCGTGGCTGCCATAGACAAAGAACCGGCCCGCCTCGACCGGGGTCAGCTCGCGGCGCACCTTGTCGACCCAGTCGGTGTCGGGCACCTCGGAGACCACGAAGTCCTGCGCGCCGAAAGCCGCCGCCAGCAGCGCCAGCTCGATCCCGTCGGGCTCTTCGGTGAAATAGCCGCCGACCTCCCAGGTGCCCGAGCCGTCCTCGATCTCGAAGACGCCGACGCCGGTGGGCATCGGGTCGAGCTCTTCCATCGCCTCGCCGAGCGCCTCGGCGGGCTCCTTGGCGGAAAGCTTGGTGAAGGCGGTCCAGGTCTTGGGCATGGGAATGTCTCCGGGTGGGTCGCGGCCCGATAGCGCGTTTGGCGCGGCTTGGAAAGAGGCAGGCCCCGGCCTTCATCTTTCCAGATACACTCCCGCCGGAGGCATCCGCCCTCGCGGCCGGGCTATTCCGCCGGGGCCGGGGCGGTGAGCTGGGAAAAGATCGTCTCGTTGCCCGGCTCGGGGTGGCGCGGGATCATCAGTGCCAGCCCCAGCGAGGCCAGCGCCATGGCGGCGGCGAGGCCGAACACGGCGCCCGGCGAGACCAGCCAGAGATAGCCCAGCAGGAAGGGTAGGAACACCGCCGCGATATGGTTGATGGTGAAGGCCACGGCGGCGGTGGGCGCCATATCGCCGGGATCGGCGATCTTCTGGAAATAGGTCTTCAGCGCCAGACGCAGCGCAAAGAACACATGGTCGATCACATAGAGCACCGAGGCCAGCACCACGCCCCAGCCGAACCAGTAGATGCCGCCATAGAGCACGAACACAATCGTCAGCCCGACATATTCAAAGATCAGCACCGGGCGCTCGCCGTAGCGGTGCACCATCTTGCCCAGCAGCGGCGCCGCCACGAGGTTCACCACGAGGTTGATCAAGAACAGCGCGGTCACCTCATGCACCGAGAAGCCGAAGCGCTCGACCATCATGAACCCCGCGAAGACGATAAAGATCTGCCGCCGCGCGCCGGCCATGAATTGCAGTGCATAGTAGAGCCAGTAGCGCTTGCGCAGCACAAAGCTCTTGCGCTGCGGATTGGGGCTTTCGAATTGCGGAAAGACCAGTGCGCAATAGGCCACGATCACCAGCGTCAGCCCGCCGGAGGCGAGATAGACCGTGTTGTAGGACAGGCCCAGCGACTCCCAGGTCATGACGATGGCGACATAGGCGACGAAGGTCGCGGCGCTCGCCGCCGAGAGCAGCCAGCCCAGCATCTGCGGCGCGCGGTCCTTGGGCAGCCATTGCAGCTGAAGGCTCTGGTTCACCGTCTCGTAATAGTGGAACCCGATGGAGCTGAGCATGGTGACGATCAGCAGCCCGGCCATGGAGGGGAACCAGGCGGTGACCGCCGTGGCCGCCCCCAGCAGGGCGAGCGCCGAGAGCGCCAGGACCTGCTCGCGCATCACCAGCAGCACCAGGATCACGCCGATGGCGAGAAAGCCCGGGATCTCGCGCACCGTGTGCAGCCAGCCGATATCCGAGCCATCGAACTGCGCCGCCTCGATGACGAAATTATTCAGCAGCGCCGACCATGTGGCAAAGCTCAGCGGCATGGCAATGGCCATGAGGAACAGCAGGGTCACGGGGCGCCGCCAGATCGGCAGGGTTCCCGCAGCGGCGAGAGGCACAATACGAGTCATGTTCTGTGCTTTACGCCCGAATTTACCCGGAGGCGAGCCGATAGTCTGTGCGTCAGCGCGCAGAGTGCTGCGTCAGGCTTGCGAAAACCGGTATTCCACATCCGCAAAACGGTCGCGCGGGAAGATATAGAGAAAGCGCAGCCCCTCCGGCCCGGCAACCGTGCCGTGCTCGGCATCCTCGGGAATATAGAGCGCTGTCTCGGGGCCGAGCGGATGCGGCATGCCGTCGATGGTCACGATGCCGGCGCCGGAGAGACCGAAATAGATCTCCGCCGGACCGTGGCGATGGGGCAGCAGCGTGCCCATGGGGCCGAACTCGGCAATGCCCAGAACCATCCCCCTGGTGGGGGTGCGGTCGGCACAGAAGAGCGTCCGCCAGAAGACACTGCCGAAAGCCGGATCCTCGCCCCCCTCGAGCGGCGCGCTCGCGGCATCCGCCATCACCGCAAGAGACATCAGCGCGGCGAGCTGCGGCATGGTGGTGGCGTCGAGCTCCGGCTGGGACATGGCGGTCCTCTCCCTGGCGTGGGGTTTCGCCAGAGATGCCGTTTCGCGCGGGCCGGGTCGCGCTGGATTCCGACCTCGATGTCGCGAAGTGGCGCCCATGATCTGAATCAAGGCGCACATATTCGCATGCGGGCATGAGTCCCCGCCAAAAGGAGCCCGCGCCATGGATCTTATCGCTCTCGTCGAACGACTCGGAGAAAACCCGACCGCCGCGCTCTTCGGTCTGCTCACCGGCACGGTCTTTGGCATCGCGGCGCAGCGCTCGCGCTTCTGCCTGCGCGCGGCGACGGTGGAATTCGCCCGGGGCGCGATGAAGGACAAGGTGGCGGTCTGGCTGCTGACCTTCTCCACCGCGCTGGTCTGGGTGCAGGGCGCGCAGCTTCTGGGCTTTTTCGATGCCTCCAACGCGCGCATGATGGCGGTGCCGGGCAGCTGGTCGGGGGCGATCATTGGCGGGCTGCTGTTCGGCGCGGGCATGGTGCTGGCCAATGGCTGCTCGGGCCGGCTGCTGGTGCTGGCGGCGACGGGCAACCTGCGCTCGGTGATCTCCGGCATGATCTTTGCCGTTGTGGCGCAGATGAGCCTTTCGGGCATCCTGTCGCCCTGGCGCGACAAGCTGGCGGCGCTCTGGGTCACCTCGGGCGGGCGCAACATGGATCTGCTGGCGGCGGCGCATTTGCCGCAAGAGGCGGGGCTGGTGATCGGCCTGATCATCGCAGCGATCGCGCTTGAGCTGTCGCGGCGCAACCGCATCGGCTTTTCCCGGCTGGTCTTTGCCTCGGGTGTGGGCTTTGCCGTGGCGTTGGGCTGGGGGCTCACCTATGCGCTGTCGAACGTGGCTTTCGATCCGGTACAGATCGAAAGCGCCACTTTCACCGGCCCTTCGGCGCATACGCTGATGTTCTTTCTCGACCGGGGCGCCGTGCTGGAATTCGACGTGGGGCTGGTGCCCGGCGTCTTCATCGGCGCCTTCCTCGCCGCCGCCTGGGGGCGGGAGCTGAAGTTCCAGGGCTTCGACGGCCCGACGCCACTGCGCAACGCGATGATCGGCGCGGCGCTCATGGGCTTCGGCGGCATGCTGGCGGGCGGCTGCGCCATTGGCGCGGGGGTCACCGGCGGCTCGATCTTTGCCGGCACCGCCTGGCTGGCGCTCTTTTGCATGTGGATCGGCGGCATGACCATGGATGTGCTGATGGGCGGCCGGCGGCAATGCGCCCCCGCCTGAGCGCTTTGCCCATGGCGCGGGCTTGCGTGGCGGGCTAAACCGTTTGCATGGCAACGATCTCCGACCGCCCGGCGCTGGGCATCCTGTTCATCTGTCTCGGCGTCGCCGCGATTTCGGTGAACGACATGCTGATCAAGCTGCTCTCGGGCGGCTATCCGCTGCACGAGCTGGTGGCGGTGCGCGCGGGCCTCGGGCTGATCATCACGCTGAGCCTCTTGCAGCTCGAAGGCGGCTGGCGGCTGCTGCGCACCAGCACGCCCTTTCTGCATATGGCGCGCGGGCTCTTGGTGGTGCTCGCCAATATGACCTTTTACGCGGCCTTCTCCGTACTGCCGCTGGCGCAGGTCACGGCGCTGTTCTTTGTCGCACCGCTCTTCATCACGCTGCTCTCGATCCCGTTTCTGGGCGAAAAGGTCGGTCCGCTGCGCCTCGGCGCGGTGGTGGTGGGCTTTGCCGGGGTGCTGATCATGCAGCAGCCGTGGAAAGCCTCGCTGGACACCTCGCGCATCGTGCTGCTTTTGCCGGTGATCGCCGCGTTTTTCTATGCGCTCTTGCAGGTGCTGACGCGGCGGCTGGGGCTGACGACGCGGGCCTCTGCGCTGGCGGTCTATCTTCAGGCGACCTTTCTGGTGGTGGCCTTCGGCTTCTGGCTCGTGGCGGGCGATGGCCGCTATGCCGAGAGGGTCGAGAGCGAGGCGCTGCGCTTTCTGCTGCGCCCCTGGGTCTTGCCGGAGGGGCGCGACATTCTGGTCTTTCTGGCGCTGGGCACGCTCTCGGGCTTTGTCGGTTACGCTCTGAGCGCTGCTTACCGGCTTGCTGCGGCGGCGGTGATTGCGCCCTTCGAATATATCGGTCTGCCGCTCGCGATTCTCTGGGGCTGGCTGATCTTCGGCGAATGGCCGGGCGCCAGCGTCTGGGCCGGCTGTGCGCTGATCGTGGGCGCCGGGCTCTTCGTCTTCCTGCGCGAGCGGCAGAAGGACAGCCTCGCCCCCGGACGGCGGCGGCTCTGGGGGCGGCGCTGAGCGGCGCAAAGTTTCCGCTTCAAACCGCCTGCTGCCGCCCATTATAAGCGCCCCGTCGCAAGCGAAGGAGGGCGCCATGCAGCCTCAGGACATCGAGCCGCTGTTCACCCGCAGGGACGGCAGCTATTTCTGCGCCCGCTGGGGGCGGCCCATCGTGCCCATTGTCTTCGGGGTCGAGGATGCGACGCTGAGCGTGGTGAAAGGCGCCTTCGAGGCGATCTGCGCCATGGCGGGCCACAAGATGGCCGAGACCGATCCGGAATTCGGCGCCAATGTCATGGTGTTTTTCTTCCGCGACTGGGGGGAGCTGCTGGAACTGCCCGATCTGGGCCGGATGATCGACGGGCTCGACGAGATGGTGGCGCGGTTGCAGGCGGGCGGGGCCAACCAGTACCGCGTTTTCCGTTTCGACCGCGACGGCGCGATCAAGGCGGCGTTCGTCTTTCTGCGCATGGACAAGGCGCTGGCGGCGCAGCCCGCCGAGGAGCTGGCGCTGGCGCAGGTGGTGCAGGTGATGCTGGTCTGGTCCGAGACCGCCTTTGCCGAGCGCTCGCCGCTGGGCCGGCTGGAGGATGGGCGCGTGGTGCTGCGCCCGGACATCGCCGGCGTGCTGCGCGCGGCCTACGATCCGGTGATGCCGGCCATGGCTCAGGATCCGAGCCATGCGCTGCGGCTGGCGGCACGGGCCGGGCAGGGGGCTTGAGTTCACGCTTTTGAAAGGCCTGCCGGGCTATGGCTGGTGTCGCAGAATGCGATGGCAGGAGAAACCGGCGGCCTCATGGGGCGATTTCGCGACAGGATCTGGATTTGCGCGCTTGCGCTGTGGCTGGTGTGTGCAGCCGGCGGCGGCTGGGCGGCGCCGGGGGCGAGCTTCGTCATGGATGCCCGCACCGGGCAGGTCTATGCGGCGGAGAACGCCGATGCCCGGCGGCACCCGGCCTCGCTCACCAAGATGATGACGCTCTATCTGGCCTTTGCGGCGGTGGAGCGCGGCAGGCTGGCGATGGAGGATGTGGTGCGCATCTCCGCCAGGGCCGCGCTGGAGCCGGGCTCGCGCCTTGGGCTGCGCGCGGGGGAGCGGGTGACCGTGCGCGATCTGATCACCGCCACGGCGGTGCGCTCGGCCAATGACGCGGCCACAGCGCTTGCCGAGGCGGTGGCGGGCAGCGAGACCGCATTCGTGACGCGGATGAACGACGCGGCGCGGCGGATGGGCCTGCGCAACACGCGGTTTCGCAACGCGCACGGGCTGACGGCAGAGGGGCATTATTCCACCGCCCGCGACATGAGCCTGCTCGGACGGCAGCTTGCCCTCGATTTCCCGCAATTCTTCGAGCTGTTCCGCCAGCGAAAGGCTCAGGCGGCGGGGCGCGAGATCCTGCATACCAACCGCCGCTTTCTGGGCGCCTATGCGGGCGCGGACGGGATCAAGACCGGCTACACCAGTGCCGCGGGCTACAACCTGACCGCCTCCGCCCGGCGCGGCCGCAAATGGCTGATCGTGACGGTGATGGGGGCGGGCTCGTCTGCGGAGCGCAGCGCGCGGGTGTCACGGCTGATGGATGCGGGGTTTGCCAAAGCGCCGGAACGGGCGAAGCCGATGCCTCCGCGCTCCGCACCGCGCCCGCTGCTGGCGGATCGGGCGCCGCTCTTCACCGCTGCGGCAAACGATGCCGTTACAGACGCGAGCCCGCCACGGGGGGCGGGCTCGGTCGGTGTCTTTGCCTTGCGCTGAGCGTCAGGGATCAGGCCCCGGCGCCCACCATGCCGACGATCTCGTATGTCTTTTTCAGGATCGGTGCCGCGATGGCGCGGGCGCGGTCGGCGCCGCCGCTGAGGATGCGGTCGATCTCTGCCGGGTCTTGCATATAGCGGGCCATTTCCGACGAGATCGGCGCCAGCTTGGCCACCGCCAGATCCGCCAGCAGCGGCTTGAACTCGGAAAACGGCTTGCCGCCCATATCTGCCATCACCTGCGCCGCCGGCATCTCGGCCAGGGCAGCATAGATATTGACGAGGTTGCGCGCCTCGGGCCGCCCCTCCAGCCCGTCGAGATCGGAGGGCAGGGGCTCCGGGTCGGTCTTGGCCTTGCGGATCTTCTTGGCGATCGCATCCGCATCGTCGGTCATATTGATCCGCGAGGCGTCCGAAGGATCGGATTTCGACATCTTCTTGGAGCCGTCGCGCAGCGACATGACCCGCGTGGCAGC
Organism: Salipiger abyssi; assembly: GCF_001975705.1. Taxonomy (NCBI): domain Bacteria; kingdom Pseudomonadati; phylum Pseudomonadota; class Alphaproteobacteria; order Rhodobacterales; family Roseobacteraceae; genus Salipiger; species Salipiger abyssi. Next base: position 943,491 of record NZ_CP015093.1, on the reverse strand, counting down.
CCCCTCGATCACCGGCTGGGTGATCGGGAAGAACTCGGTCTTGAAGTCATGATTGAACTTGATCGCGATGTCGCGGGTCAGCTCCACATGCTGTTTCTGGTCCTCGCCCACCGGCACATGGGTGGCGTGGTAGATCAGGATGTCGGCCGCCATCAGCGCGGGATAGGCGAAGAGCCCCAGCGAGGCTTTCTCGGCATGTTTGCCGGCCTTGTCCTTCCACTGCGTCATCCGGTTCATCCAGCCCATCCGGGCGACACAGTTGAAGATCCAGGCGAGCTGCGCATGCTCGGCCACCTGGGACTGGTTGAAGAGGATCGACTGCGTCGGATCGAGCCCGGCGGCAAGGTAGCCGGCGGTCAGCTCGCGGGTCTGCCGGGTCAGCGCCTCGGGGTCTTGCCAGACGGTGATCGCATGCATGTCGACGACGCAATAGATCGTCTCGACACCGCTTCCCTGCATGTCCACGAAGCGCTTGATCGCGCCGAGATAATTGCCGAGCGTCAGGCCTCCGGACGGCTGGATGCCGGAAAAGACGCGCGGGGTGAAGGCGGGATTGTTCTGGGCCGCCTCGGACATGGGCCATACTCCGTCTGGATATTCGGGTGGCGCTGGCTTACCCATGCCCCGACATGCCGTCAAGAAAGAGCCCGCCATGGTGCATCCGCATAACGAACCGCCCCTGAACCCGATGCCGCCCGTGGTGATGGCGCTGTTCATCGTCATCGTCGGCGTGGAGGCGGTGTTTTCGCTCGGCAGCTACGGGATTGTCGGCGGCCCGGCGGCGGTGGGCTGGCGCCTCGACGCGATGGAGCGCTTCGCCTTTCTGGCGCCGGTGCTGCAATGGATGCTTCAGACCGGGCAGTTCCCGGCGGAGCATGTGATCCGGCTGTTCAGCTACCCGTTCGTGCATGGCAATTTCACCCATGCGCTCTTTGCCGGGGTGATGCTGCTCGCCATGGGCAAGATGGTGGCCGAGGCGCTGGGCTCGCTGCGCACGGCGGTGCTGTTTTTTGCCTCGACGCTGGGCGGTGCGCTGGCCTACGGGCTGCTGCTCGACACGCGGGTGCCGCTGATCGGGGCGTTTCCGCCAGTTTACGGGCTGATCGGAGCGTTCACCTATCTGCTCTGGCTGCGGCTGGGGCAGATGGGCGCGCAGCAGATCCGGGCGTTTTCGCTGATCGGGATGCTGCTGGCGATCCAGCTGCTCTTCGGCCTGATCTTCGGCGGCAGCCAGGATTGGGTGGCCGATCTGGGCGGGTTTGCCACCGGGTTCCTGCTGGCCACGGTACTGATCCCGGGCGGCTGGGCGCGGCTACTGGCGCGGTTCCGGCGGGATTGAGCAGGTTCGCGGGGCGCGTGGTGGTTGGAAACCCACCCTACGCCTCGAGCCTTTCGTGAGCCGCGACATCGTCGGCCCGTGGGGTGGCGATCTGCCTTGAGAATCTCTCGATTTATCCCGGCCAAGTCCGAAAGACCTCAACACATCGCGCTGTCGTCACCAAATCGCCAGCCCGCCCGGACGGGCCGGCGATGTCGCGGCGGCCTGCGGCCTTGTCCCGCGCCGGGGCAGGGTTCCGCCGTACTCCCTTCAGAACATATCCGCCGGCAGCAGCGGCAACAGGCGCGAGAGCTTCTTGCTCTGCGCCATCGGGTAGGGCAGGGCAAAGCCCTCGCGCTCTTCCGGCGGTTTCGCGGCATTGGCCAGCGCCGCCTGCCGCCATGTCCGTGCCTGCACCGTGCTCTGCGCGCCGAGCCGGGGCCCGAGCCATTTCTCCGCCAGCCGCTCGCGCAGCGCCTTCACATCGTCGGGACGGCGGAACAGCACCGAGGCCTCGGTGTCCCAGCGCAGCGAGCGGCCGTTGAGATTGGCCGAGCCCACCATGCCCACCCGGTCGTCGATCAAGGTGACCTTGGAATGCACATAGACCGGCCCGGCGCCCAGCACTTGCGCCACCTCGTCCTGGGCGGGGCGGTCCTGCCCGGGCGAGATCAGCGCCAGACGATCGCCAAAGACATGGGAGAGCCGCGCCACCGCCTCGGTCTGGAGCGCATGGCCGTGGCGCGCATCCCAGCCGATATCGCTGCTGAACAGCACCCGCTCGGCGGCGGGCGGCAGCACGATCACCAGTTGCAGATCCGGATGGCGCCGCGCGGCGCGGGCCAGCGCCTCGACGATGGGGCGGTGACGCAGAAACTGGGTCTCGATATAGATATGCCGCTGTGCCTCGCCGATCATCGCGATCAGCGCCTTCTCGTGGTCCTGCACGCGGGCGCGGGGCGCCAGCCGGGCCGCGCCGCCGCAGGGGGCGGAGACGGTGCGCACCAGACGCAGATCGGCAGGCGGCTGCGGGCGGATGCTGGTGTCGAGCGGCTCTGCCGCGCCGCTGAGGCTCGGCGTGCCGCAGGCGAGCGCGGCGTTCCAGGTCTCGGCGAAATGCAACCGCAGCGCGGCGGAGAAATCCGCGTCCTCGACCTGCATCGAGACATCGTGCCAGGTCTCTGCCGGCGGGCGGTCGTGATCGGGGGTGTCGTAGCGGCGCTCGTTGATGTCGAGCCCGCCGATGATGCAGCGCGTGCCGTCGGCCACGGCGAATTTCTGGTGGATGGTCACCGGGCGCAGCCGCACCGGCCCCTTGATCAGCGCCCGCTGCACCGGGGTGAGCCGTGCCGGGTCTTCGGATCGCAGGGCGCGCAGGCTGGCGCCGATGCGCCCGCGCATCGCCAGGTGCCAGAGCGGTCCGGCCTTTTGCCCGTGTGGCGCGCAGAGCACCTGCGCATCGCCCTGAAGCACCTCGGCAAAGCCGCTGGCCGAGGTCCAGGCCAGCCGGTGCAGATCCGAGGTGAAGACCGGATCGAAATCCGCCAGGATCAGCCGCAGCCTCACCCCGCGCCGCGCCACCTGCGCCAGCAGGTCCGCCCATGTGTGCAGGCCCCGCTCGATGAGCTCGGGGCTGCGCAGCCGGGTGCGCGGATCGAAGATCCGGAAGGAGAGCACAAGCTCCTCGCGCGCCGTGTCGGCGAGGCGTTCGAGCGCGGGAAAGCCCTCGGCGGCGGTGATGAGCGAGGTGAGCGACATGCGCGGGCTCAGCTCCGTCTGCGGCGCAGGGCCGCGCTGAATTCCGACAGGCGGAACGCGCCCAGCAACTGACCCGCCGCGCCATAGGAGACGAGGCCGGAGAGCAGCAGGAGCAGCAGAGCGGGGTAGCGCCAGTAGTCCATGCCCAAGAACGGTGCGAGGGCCAGATAGGTTCCCCAGAGCACCGCACCCATGAGCGCCGAGGCGAAGCAGATGCGCCAGATCCGGCGGCGGAACCTTGCGTCGAACCGGGCCACATCGCCGATGCGGCGCCCGCCGATCATCAGCATCGCCGCCATCACCCAGCCGGCGACCGAGGTCGCGACGGCGGGGGCGATCCAGCCGATCACCGGGGCCAGCCCCACCGCCAGCACCGCGTTGACGATCATCGACCATACCGCGTAGCGGAAGGGGCTGCGGGTGTCCTCGCGGGCGAAGAACAGCGGTTGCAGCACCTTTTGCAGCACAAATGCCGGCAGGCCCAGCCCGTAGAGCGCCACCGCGAAGGCAATGGCGGCGCTGTGCTCGGCCCCGGTGGCGCCGCGCTCGTAGAGCACCGAGACCATGGGCAGCGGGATCACCACCAGCGCCACGGCGGCGGGGATGGTCAGTGCCAGCGCCATCTCTCCGGCGCGGGAAAAGGCGTGGCGGGCGCCGTCGTCGTCATGCGCCTTGAGCCGGCGCGAGAGATCCGGCAGCAGCACGATGCCCACGGCGATGCCGACCACGCCAAGGGGCAACTGATAGAGCCGGTCGGCGGCGTAGAGAAAGCTCACCGCGTTGTCGAATTGCGAGGCGACCTGCTGGCCCACCAGCAGGTTCACCTGCATCACGCCGCCAGCCAGCGCCGCCGGCACCGCGACGCGCACCAGCCGGCGCATATCCGGTGTCAGGCGGGGCCGCCCCGGGCGCACCTTGATGCCCGCGCGCTCCACGGCCACCCAGACCAGCGCCAACTGCGCCACGCCGGCCAGCGGCACCGTCCAGATCAGCCAGAGGATGACCTCGCCGCCGAGCCAGGCCCCCATCGTCATGGCGAGGATGACGAGGATGTTCAGCAACACCGGCGCCGCGGCGGCGGCGGCGAAATGGCCGGTGGCGTTCAACGCGCCGGAAAACAGCGCGGCCAGCGAGATGAACAGAATATAGGGAAAGACCACGCGGCCATAGCCCACGGTGAGGTCGAACCGGGCGTCCTCGGTAAAGCCCTCGGCGGTGGCCCAGACCAGCGCCGGCATGAAGATCAGCGCCAGCGCGACGATGATCAGCAGCACGAAGCCGAGCCCGCTCAGCGCATCGCGGGCAAAGACCTGCGGATCTTCGCCACCCTCGTATTTCTTGGAAAAGATCGGCACGAAAGCGGCGTTAAACGCGCCTTCGGCGAAAAAGCGGCGGAACATGTTGGGCAGCCGGAAGGCGGCCACGAAAGCATCCATCACCGGGCCGGGGCCGATATAGGCGAGGATGACGGTGTCGCGGACCAGCCCGAGAACGCGGCTTGCCAGCGTCCAGAAGCCGACGGTGAGGACACCGGAAATCAGGCGTATGGGTTTCATGTCTGCTCGGCCCCTTTATGCCCTGCGGGCTGGAGGCAGACGTAGCTTATCGCGGGGATCTGAGGAAGGGGCGAGATCGGGCGATGACGGCCTTCCGGATGCGGACGGAGACGACGTAGGCACATTGTCGCGCAATGGTCTCTGAGTTGTCCTTGCGCAAAGCGCGACCCGCTATATCCCACTATAATTTTGATGCGCTTGCGGAACGGCGATGTTTTGCATGCAAGGCGCGATCTCTAAAGGAGTGGGAACATGGTCGATATCATCGGTACAGTTGGAAACGACGATGGCGTGGACAATCCGGCGCTCATCGGTACTGACGCAGACGACACAATCAGCGGACTTTCTGGCGCTGACCTGCTTCAGGGTTTGGGGGGAAGCGACTTTCTCAATCCCGGTGTCGGGCAGGATACGGTGGAAGCTGGCGCGGGCGATGACCGGGTTATTCTTGTGCACACGGTGGGGAACGGCTCTGCGCTCTATGGCGGCGATGGGTTCGACCGCCTGATCCTGCAACAGAGCGTCGGTGTGACATATGGATACGACCAGGCCATTATCGATGGGTTCGAGCGGGTCGACTTGAATGGCAGCGTCTTTCGTATACGCCCCGAGCAGCTCGACGGCATCACGCAGATCACCGGTTTTGGATATTACGGGGAGATCAGGATAAGAGGCGGCGGCACCGCCTATCTGGGCGACATCACGTTGGGCGAGAATAACAATGCGGTCGGTCGTATCACTGCCCACTACCTTGCCCACGGCAGTGACCCGGCAACCTTTCCCTTCGTCCATATGACATGGGATGCGACCGGTTCGACCGGGCGCTGGTGGATGGAGCATGATGTCGCATTCGACGCCCACTACATCGAGATGCTGGGAGGAAATGGGGAAGACACGCTCACCGGCATGCAGGGCGACACGATCGACGGCGGCGGCGGCGATGACCGCATTATCCCGATGGGGGATAATGGCTTCACGAGATTGCGACCGTATAGCGTGGTTTCGGGCGGTGACGGTACAGACGTGTTTGTGGGGGCTGTGTCCTACAATGCGGGCGCCGGCAATCCCAGCCGCAATTGGAGCCTTCAGGACCACTCGCGCACGGTGATCGACGGCTTCGAGGTGCTTGAAGGCGGCGGGATCTTTACACGGGCAGGGCTCGACGGGTTCGAGACGCTGCAAATGATCGAGGGGCTGACCATCACCACGCCCGGCACGCTCGATCTGACCGGGCGGCTCGAAAGCGTTGCGCCGGATTACGATCTGAGCACCGGCGAAATCATCTCTTATACACTTGAAGTCCGCTATGCCGGAGCGTCCCTGCTCGGTCCCAACAGCTTTTCGCTGACCGATCACTGGGCCCGGATCGCGATCACCGGCGGCGATGCCGGAGATACCTTCGAGACCGGGGTGGGGCACGATACGCTCCGGAGCTTCGACGGAAACGACACGCTCCGCTCCGGAGACGGAAACGACCGGGTGTTTGGCGGCGGCGGCTCCGATGTGATCGTGACCTGGGGCAGCGAGGCCGATGGCTCCGATACCGTCGATGGCGGATCGGGGGACAACTATATCGAGACCGGCGCCGGGAACGATTTCGTCATCGGCAGGGATGGCAATGACACCATCCTTGGCGGCGATGGCGCCGATTCCCTGCAAGGCGGCTCGGGCGACGACGTGCTGTCGGGCGGCGGACTTGCGGATGTGCTCTATGACGGCGACGGAATGGACTTCATCAATGGTGGCTATGGTTATGACCGTATCGAGCTGCTGGAGGACGGTGGCGCCGACAGCATTTTCCATGCCGGTGTGGCGGGTCACGGAACAGACTGGATCCGGGGCTTTGAGGAGGAAGATGCCCTCGTCACGGCCTTTGGGGTAGATGCGGCGGATTTCATCGTTCAGCAGGCCAACACCGCCGGAGCCGGGGACGCCGCAGTGGACGAACTCTTCGTCAGCTATGTGCCGACCGGGCAGATCCTCTGGGCGCTGGTCGATGGCGCGGCGCTGACCGAACTGACCTTGCAGATCGGCGAGACAGATTACGACCTGCTGGCCTGAAGGACATCACCTGCCTGGCAATGGAAAGCTTCGGGCGTTGCCCGAAGCTTTCCTGACAAGCCGTGCCGGCCCTGTCGCGGCGCCCGGGGATGATCGGGTGCGCGCCTTGCGGTGTGGTTGGGTGAGCTCAGCGGATCACCCCTGTGTTGCCCGAGCTGTCCCCTCGGCAATCGCCGCCCGCAGGCGCTTCTCAAGCGTTTTCTGCTTGGACGGCGTGTAGAATTTCAGCCCGAACATGTCCTTCACATAGAACGTGTCCACCACCTGCTCGCCATAGGTCGCGATGACCGCCGAGGCGATGTAGACATTGCTCTCGGCCAGGGTGCGCGTCAGGTCGTAGAGCAGGCCGGGGCGGTCGCGGGTGTCGACCTCGATGATCGTGTAGATCTCCGATCCCTCGTTGTCGAAGGCGATGGAGGTCGGCACGGTGAAGGCGCGCTCGCGCTTCTTGAGCTTCTGGCGCGAGAAGATCGCCTCGCGCGGCTGGATCTCGCCGCGCAGCGTCTTGCCGATCATCTCGCGCAGGCGCGGGATGCGGGCGTTCTCATAGGGCGAGCCGTCCGCATCCTGGATCCAGAAGGCGGCGGTGGCGTAGCCGTCCTTGGAGGTGAAGGTGCGGGCATCGACCACATTTGCGCCGACCAGCGACAGCGCGCCGGCGAGGCGCGAGAAGATGCCGGGATGATCGGCCAGCGCGAAACAGACGCGCGTGGCGTCGCGGTCCTCGTCTGGATGGATGTCGATCTTGATCTCGTCATCCTGGATGTCGCGCAGCAGCTCGGCAAAGACCACCTGCGCGGTGACATGCAGGCCCTGCCAGTAGGGATCGTAATGCCGCCCCGTCTCGGCGCGCAGATCCTTGGCATCCCAGTCCGAGAGCGCCTCGCGCAGGGCCTTCTTGGCCTCGGCGCCGCGATTCTCGCGGTTGAGCGCTTCCATGCCGTCTTCCAGGGCCCGCCGCGTCTGGCGGTAGAGCGCCCGCAGTAAAGCGGCCTTCCAGTTGTTCCAGACGCCCGGCCCGACGCCACGAATGTCGCAGACCGTCAGCACGGTGAGCAGGTCGAGCCGTTCGACGCTCTGCACCGCCTTGGCGAAATCGCGCACGGTGCGCGGATCGGCGATGTCGCGTTTCTGTGCCATGTCGGACATCAGCAGGTGATAGCGCACCAGCCATTCCACCGTGGCGCATTCCGCCTTGGTCAGCCCCAGGCGCGGCGCCACCTTGCGGGCGATGCGGGCGCCCAGCACCGCGTGATCCTCCTGCCGGCCCTTGCCGATATCGTGCAGCAGCAGCGCCACGTAGAGCACCTTGCGGTTGACGCCCTCCTTGAGGATCGTCGACGCGACGGGCAGCTCCTCGACCAGCTCGCCCTGTTCGATCTCCGACAGGTTGCGGATGCACTGGATGGTGTGCTCGTCCACCGTGTAGCTGTGATACATGTTGAACTGCATCATCGCCACGATGGTCTGGAATTCCGGGATGAAGGCGCCCAGCACGCCGAGCTCGTTCATCCGCCGCAGTGAGCGCTCGGGATTGCCGTGCTTGAGCAGCAGGTCGAGGAAGATGCGCCGCGCTTCCTTGTTGTTGCGCATGTCCTCGTCGATGAGCTTCAGATTGGCCTTGATCAGCCGCATCCCGTCCGGATGCAGCAGCAGGCCGGAGCGCAGCCCTTCTTCGAAGAAGCGCAGGAGGTTCAGCTTGTCGGCCAGAAAGCTCTCGTCATCAACGATGGAGAGCCGGTTATGCACGATCTCGTAGCCCTCCTTGACCTGCGGGCTGCGCTTGAACATGCGCATGATCAGCGGCGCGTCCTTCTGGTGCTCGGCTTCCAGCGAGGTCAGGAAGATGCGCGTCAGGTCGCCCACCGCCGTGGCGTGCAGGAAGTAATCCTGCATGAACCATTCCACCGCGCGCCGGCCGCCCTTGTCGGCATAGCCCATGCGCTCGGCCACCTCGACCTGCATGTCGAAGGTGAGTTGCTCCACCGCGCGGCCGGCGGCCAGATGCAGATGGCAGCGCACCGCCCAGAGGAACTCCTCGGCGCGCATGAAGGTGCTGTATTCCTCCCGGCGGAACACGCCGAGGCGCACCAGCTCCTCGGCATCCTCGGTCTGGTGGATATACTTCGTGATCCAGTAGAGCGATTGCAGGTCGCGCAGACCGCCCTTGCCCTCCTTCACATTGGGCTCGACCACATAGCGCAGCCCCTGCTTGCGGTGGCGCTGGTCGCGCTCTTCGAGCTTGGCGGCGACGAAGGCGCGTTCGGAGCCCTTGAAGAGATCGGACCACAGCCGGCTTTCCAGCTCGCGCGCCAGCGGCTCGTGGCCGATGATAAAGCGGGTTTCCAGCATCGCGGTGCGGATCGTGTAGTCCTCGCCGCCGAGCCGCAGGCAATCCTTCACCGTGCGCGAGGAATGGCCGACCTTCAGCTTCAGATCCCAGAAGATGTAGAGCATCGACTCGATGACGCTCTCGGCCCAGGGGGTGATCTTCCACGGCGTCAGGAACAGCAGGTCGACATCGGAAAACGGCGCCATCTCGCCGCGCCCGTAGCCGCCGACGGCCATCACGGTCAGCCGTTCGCCCTCGGTCGGGTTGTTGAGCTTGTGCAGGCGTTCGGTCACCAGCTCGAAGACCAGCCGCACCACGCAGTCGGTGAGCCAGGCATAAGCCTCGGTGGTGGGAAAGGCGGCGCGGGGCTGCGCGGCGAAGGCGCGGGCGATGACCTCGCGGCCCTTGGCGCTGGCCTCGGTCAGGATGCGCACCGCGGCGGCGCGCACCTGGGTTTCGGACTCCGCCACTGCGGTGGCCTCGAACAGGGCCGCGCGCAGGGCGGGAACGTCGAAAATCTCCGATGCCGGTGCGATCAGGTCGTCCGGCATCGTGCCTTGCGTCGGTCGCTCAGAAGCCTGCGCCGGAGAAGCTTGAGGGGGCAGGGTCAAGGATCACCATCTGGTTGTTTTGCACGGTGGCGACGGCCAGGCCGCGCTCGTTCGTGCCGTCGGGTTTCAGGCGGAATACACCGCCCGTGCCCTGGAAACCAGCCGATTGCGTCAGGGCCTTGCCCGTCAGCGCGTCGCGACGGCCCTGTTCGACCAGCGCACCGATGGCGGCAATGCCGTCGAAGGCGAGCCCGGCGAGCGGGTGAGGCGTTGCGCCGTAGGCGGTGCTGTAGCGCGACGAGAAATTGCGCTGCATCGCCTGGTTCGGCAGGGCGAACCACGCACCCTGGGCACCGGGATAGGAGAAGAGCTCGGGCTTCACGTCCCAGCGGGTGAGGCCGATATACTGGGTCTGCGCCGGGTTCAGCCCGTTCTCGGGCATCACCTGAAGCAGCAGCGGCATCGCGGCATTGGTGGCATCGGTGGTGATGAAGACGGAATCGGCGCCGGAGGTCGCGGCGACGCGGGACATGCCCTGCGCGGCGGTGGTCACACCCTCGATGCTGAGCGGATAGGGCTGCACGGCGGCCACCTGCACGCCGTTCTGCGCGGCGGCCTGCTGGATCGCGGCCTTGCCGACCTGGCCCGGCACGTCGTCGGAATGCAGGATCGCGACGCTGCTGCGGCCCTGGCGTTTGCCATAGGCGAGCAGCCGGCTGGCGGTGTTCTCGTAGGTCGGCCCGAGGATGAAGAGATTGCCGCCGGCGATCGAGGCGTTGTTGGAGAAGGCCATCACGTTGACCCCCTCGTCGGCGACCACCTTGCTGGCCTCGACGGCGGCCTCGCCGCGCAGCGGGCCGAGGATGATGCGCGCGCCCTCGTCGACGGCGCGCTGTGCCTGTGCGGCGGCGGTGGCCGGCGAGCCGGCGGTGTCATAGACCGCGAGGTCGATGCTGACCCCGTCGAGATCGGCGATGGCGAGCCGCGCGGCGTTTTCCAGATCGCGCGCGATGATCCCGGCGCCCGAATCGCTCTGCGGCACCAGCAGCGCGACCTTGACCGGTGCGCCCGGGTCGATCTGCGGTCCGCCACGACCGGCAGAGCTGCCGCCCATGTCGGGGATCATCGAGGCGTCGCAGGCGGCGAGCCAGCCGGCGGTCGCCACGATGGCAGCGGTGCGGAGCGCCTTGCGGGCGCGGGACAAAACGGCGAACATGTGGTGAAACTCCCTCGGTGTCGGGCGCGGAATGTGTCACGCGCCGGTTTGCGGGCAATCATAAACGAGCAGGGAGACGGGTCCAGCGATGAATCGGCAAAGGGGCGGATTGGCGCCGGGTCTCTACATGGTGGCGGTGCCGATCGGCAACGCGCGCGACATCACATTGCGCGCGCTCGACATTCTGCGCGATGCCGAGATTCTGGCCGCCGAAGACACGCGCAGCCTGCGTCGTCTGCTGGAAATCCATGGCGTGGCGCTGGGCGACCGGCCCTGCCTTGCCTATCACGACCATAATGGTGAAAGGATGCGCCCCCGGCTGCTTCAGGCGCTGGCCGAGGGCCGGTCGGTGGCCTATGCCTCCGAAGCCGGCACGCCGATGATCTCGGATCCGGGCTTCGATCTGGTGCGCGCGGCGCGCGAGGAGGGCCATCCGGTCACCACGGCGCCCGGCGCCTCGGCGGTGGTCGCGGCGCTGACCGTCGCGGGGCTGCCCACCGACCGGTTTCTGTTCGGGGGCTTCCTGCCCAATGCCGGTGCCGCGCGGCGCAAGGCGCTCGAAGAGCTGCGCGCGGTGCCCGCGACGCTGGCATTTTACGAATCGCCCAAGCGGCTGGGGGCGATGCTGGCGGATGCGGTCACGGCACTGGGTGGCGAGCGCCCGGCGGCGGTGTGCCGCGAACTGACCAAACGCTTCGAGGAATGCCGCCGCGGTACGCTCTCGGAGCTGGCCGAGGCTTATGCGGGCACCGCGACGAAAGGCGAGATCGTGGTGCTGATCGGCAAAGGGGATTCGGAGAAAATTAGCGAATCTGATTTAGACCTGTCCCTGACCGAGGCGCTGAAGACGATGTCGGTGCGCGACGCCGCCGATGCGGTTTCGGGCATGTACGGGGTCAAGCGGCGCCCGGTGTATCAGCGTGCTATGGCACTTGCCAAAATGCGCTCGGAGAATGGGGAATAGCGATGGCGCAGCAGCTGGCATTCGATTTTCAGGCACCGCCTGCGGCGCCGGTGCAGCCGCATGAGGATGGCCGGCGGGCACGGGCGGTGCGCGGGTCGATTGGCTATCACGCGGGGCTCTCTGCCGAGGCGCGGATCGCGCAGGATTACGAGCGCCGCGGCTATCGGGTCGCGCGGCGCCGCTGGCGCGGGCAGGGCGGAGAGATCGACCTGATCCTGCATGATGGCGAGGGGCTGATCTTTGTCGAGGTCAAGAAGAGCCGCAGCTTTGACCGTGCACTTGAACGGCTCTCGCAGCGCCAGATCGCGCGGCTGCTCTCTGCGGCGGAGGAATTCGCCGGCACCCAGCCCCGGGGTTCGCTCACCGAGATGCGGTTCGATGTGGCGCTGATGGACGGGCAGGGCATGATCCGGGTGATCGAGAACGCCCTGACCGCCTGAGCGGGCATTGCCCTTGGCGGGTCTCTGCGCCATGTATGGCGAAAGCCAGTGCGGGAGACCCCATGAAAATCGCGTTTCAGATGGACCCGATCGGTCCGATCGACATCAATGCCGACAGCACCTTCCGGCTTGCGGAAGAGGCTCAGGCGCGGGGGCATGAGCTCTTTTATTACCTGCCCGATCAGCTCTCCTATCAGGAGGGCCGCATTATGGCGCGGGGCCGGTCGCTGCGGGTACAGCGGGTCGAAGGCGATCACGCGCAGCTTGGAGAGCTGGAGCTGGTCGATCTGTCGGGCTTTGACGTGGTCTGGCTGCGTCAGGATCCGCCCTTTGACATGCATTACATCACCACCACCCATCTGCTCGACCGGCTCGCCCCCGGCACGCTGGTGGTGAACGACCCGTTCTGGGTGCGCAATTCCCCGGAGAAACTGCTGGTGCTGAATTTCCCCGAGCTGACGCCGCCCACGACCGTCGCCCGCGATCTCCAGACCATCCGCGATTTCAAAGCCAAGCATGGCGATATCATCCTCAAGCCGCTCTACGGCAATGGCGGCGCCGGGGTGTTCCGGCTCGACGAGAACGACCGCAATCTCAGCTCGCTCTATGAGCTTTTCACCGGCTTTTCGCGCGAGCCGCTGATCGTGCAGAAATACCTGCCGGCGGTGACCAAGGGCGACAAACGCGTCATTCTTGTGGATGGCGAGCCGGTGGGCGCGATCAACCGCGTGCCGGCGGCCAATGAGGTGCGTTCGAACATGCATGTGGGCGGGCGGCCCGAAAAGGTGGAGATGACCGAGCGCGACCGCGAGATCTGCGCGAAGATCGGCCCGGTGCTGCGCGAGAAGGGGCAGGTTTTCGTCGGCATCGACGTGATCGGCGATTGGCTGACCGAGATCAACGTGACCTCGCCCACCGGCATCCAGGAACTGGAGCGCTTCGACGGGATCAATGTCGCCGAAAAGATCTGGCATGCGGTCGAAGCCCGCCGCGGATGAGCCAGCGGCTCGCCGCGCTGAACCTGTTGCTGCGCTTTGCCGTCAAGCCGAGGCTGGCGCGTACGCGCGGCCCGGAAGAGGCGGCGCGCGAGTTTGCGAGGACGGCGGCGCTGATCCTGCGCCGCCCACCTTATCTGCGGCATCTGGAACGGCCCGGCGGGCTGCACTGGATCAGCGCCGGCGCTTGCGTGCCGCGCAGGGTGATCCTCTATTTTCACGGTGGCGGTTATATCACGGGCAGCCCTTACACCCATGAAGGGGTGATGGCGCGGCTGTCGAAACTGGCGCGGGTGGAGGTCTGTGCCCCGGCCTATCCGTTGGCGCAGGACGCGCCGTTTCCAGCGGCCTTCGATGCGGCGGTGGCGGCATGGCGCCGCTGCCGGGCGCTGGGCTATCGGCCCGAGCAGATCGCGCTGGCCGGCGATTCCGCCGGCGGCGGGCTGGCGCTGGCGCTGCTCGGCTGGTGTTGCGGGCAGGGCGAGGCACCGGCGGCGGCGCTGGTCTTCTCGCCCTGGACCGATCTGACGATGACCGGCGAGAGCCTCATACGCAACGCGCAAGCCGACCCGTTCCTGCCGGTGGCGCGGATCGGCGAGCTGGTGGATCTCGTGCGGGGCGCGCTGCCGCGTGACGATCCGCGCCTATCGCCGCTCTATGCGGAGTTTCCGGGCTGCCCGCCGGTGATGATTCACCATTCCGAAACCGAAATTCTGGCCGACGATGCAAGGCGCATGGCCGCGCGCCTGAGGGCGCAAGGCGCAAGCGTCGGGCTTTGCCCGCATCCGGACGCGCCACATGCCTGGCCGGTCTTCGACGGCTGGATCCCCGAGGCGCGGCAGACGCTGCGGCAGGGCGCGCGCTTTCTTCAGGACTCTTTCGCGGCCACCAGCCGGTAGCTCAGCGCCTCGGCCACATGCGGGCGGCGCACCGCGTCTTCGCCGGCGAGATCGGCGATGGTACGGGCGACCCGCAGGATGCGGTGATAGCCCCGCGCCGAGAGGCCGAACCGGTCGGCGGCGCGCAGCAGCAGGTCGCGCCCCTCGGCATCGGGCGCGGCGATTTCTTCCAGCAGCTGGCCCTCGGCATCGGCATTGGTGCGCAGCCCCGCCTGCCCGGAAAAGCGCGCCGCCTGCCGGTCGCGCGCGGCGCCGACCCGGGCGGCGACCGTGGCGGAGGCGTCGCCCGAGGCGGGCAGGTCGAGATCGGTGAAGGCCACCGGCGGCACCTCGACGCGCAGGTCGAACCGGTCCATCAGCGGGCCGGAGATGCGCCCGAGATAGTCCTCGCCGCAATTGGGCGCGCGGGAGCAGGCGCGGCCGGCATCGGTGAGATAGCCGCATTTGCAGGGGTTGGCGGCGGCGACCAGCATGAAGCGGCAGGGATAGGTGATATGAGCGTTGGCGCGCGACACCATGACCTCGCCGCTCTCGATGGGCTGGCGCAGGGTTTCGAGCACGGTGCGGGGGAATTCCGGGAACTCGTCCATGAAGAGCACGCCGTTATGCGCGAGGCTGACCTCGCCCGGCTTGGCGCTGCGCCCGCCGCCGATGATCGCCGCCATGGAAGCGGTGTGATGCGGTTCGCGAAAGGGCCGGCTGCGCGAGATGCCGCCCTCGTCCAGCAGCCCGGCCAGCGAATGGATCATCGAGGTTTCCAGCGCCTCCTGCGCCGAGAGCGGCGGCAGCAGGCCGGGCAGCCGTGCCGCCAGCATGGATTTGCCGGAGCCGGGCGTGCCGACGAGGATCAGGTGGTGACGCCCGGCGGCGGCGATTTCCAGCGCCCGCTTGGCGCGCTCCTGCCCCTTCACGTCGCGCAGGTCGCGCCGCGCCGGGTCCGGGGTGAGCTCGCCGGGCTCGGCAGGCGGGATCGTGGCGTCGCCGGTATAGTGCCGCACCAGCTCGACGAGGCTCTGGGCGCCGAGCACCCGGCAATTGCCGACCCAGGCGGCCTCGGCGCCCGAGGCGCGGGGGCAGAGCAGGGTGCGCTCCTCCTCGGCGGCGGTCATCGCGGCGGGCAGGGCGCCGGGCACGGGCACGAGGGTGCCATCGAGCGCCAGTTCGCCAAGCGCCATGGTCTGGGCGATCTCGTCGCGCGGCAGGATGTCGAGCGCCGCCAGCAGGCCGAGCGCGATGGGCAGATCGAAATGCGAGCCCTCCTTGGGCATGTCGGCGGGGGAGAGATTGACGGTGATCCGCTTGGACGGCATCGCGATGGCCATGGTGGTGAGTGCCGCGCGCACCCGCTCGCGCGCCTCCGACACCGCCTTGTCGGGCAGGCCGACGATGGCAAAGCCCGGCACCCCGGCGGTGACGGCGCATTGCACCTCCACCGGGCGCGCCTCGACCCCTTCGAACGCCACCGTATAGGCATGCGCGACCACGTCTCACCTCTCTGCCGTTTCCCGGCGAGATTGCGGTGGGGGTGGTTAGGGATTGGTTAATGCGGGGTGGGAAGATTAACCTGGCGTGGGGTAGGTCGGGGGGACGGTGGGTTTGATTGCCCACCATATGGTGGTGCGTTGCCCTTGTGCGGCTCTCGCGACCGGAAAATGTAGGGTGGGCAATCTGCCCACCGCGCCGTTCAAATCACAGCAGCGCTGCGAAGGCCGGCCAGGCGGTCGGGTCGGCCACGGTCTTGTCGCGGCAGAAGGCATTGCAGAAGCCGAAGACGCGGCCTTCCATTTCCATGAGATGGGTGGCAGGTGTGCCGGAATAGGGGCAGGTCTCGTTTTCCGGCGTGCCGCTCTCGAGGGCATGGGCCATGCGGGGCGCGGGGCCGGGCCAGTCTGTTCTGGGATGGTCGCGGTCGTACCACGGCAGGTGTTCGCCAAGCGCGATGCCCATGGCGCGCCAGCGACGAAAGGCCGGATCGGCGAGATGCGCGGCCACATAGGCGCCGGCAAGCGCGCCCACGGGCAGGCCATAGCCCGCGATCCGCGCCGCGACCGGGGCATAGAACGCATCCGCCGCGCTGTAGGCGCCAAAGAGCCAGGGGCCCGCGCTGCCATAGGCCTCGCGCGCCCGCGTCCAGAGCGCCTCGATCCGGGCGAGATCGACACGCGTGCCCTCGGACGGCTCGACCCCCTGATAGGCGGCCTGAAGGTTCATCGGGCATTGCTCGCGCAGCGCCATAAAGCTGGAATGCATCTCGGCGGTCATGCTGCGGGCCATGGCGCGTGCAGACGGGTCGGCGGGCCAGTGGCCGGCGTCGGGGTGGCGGCTGGCCAGCTCCTCGGCGAGCGCGAGACTGTCCCAGATCACCGCGCCCTCGCCGGTCACCAGGCTCGGCACGGTGCGCGCCGGCGCGATCTCTGTGAGCTGTTCGGCCACCGGCCCGTCGAGAAAGGTGATCCGCCTGACCGAGAAGGGCAGGCCGAACCGCTCCAGCAGAAGCCAGCCGCGCAGCGACCAGCTGGAATAGGTATAGTCTCCGATAAACAGCCGGTCTTCCATGACACTCTCCGCAAAGCCAAGGGTTTCAACTTGCTAGCGCGATTTCTCGGGGCGGGGAAATTCCGTTTTGTGCGTCCGCGCATCACCGGGCGTCATGATGGGGCGCGCATTTTTCCGAAAAAAATCCGTATCTGTGGGAAACCAATTGTGATCGCTGTGCGTTCCTCCGGCATAGTAGTGTGTAAGAAGGCGGGGTCCGCCCGTCCGCCAAACCGATGGGGAACGCGCATGACACCCGAGTCCTTCAACGACCAGACGATCTCCCGCCAGGCCATGAAGGCCGAGCTTCTGGATGCGGAAACCGAGTTGCAGCTTGCCTATGCCTGGCGCGACCGCCGCGACGAGGCGGCGCTGCACCGGCTGATCACTGCCTATATGCGGCTGGCCATCTCGATGGCGGCGAAATTCAAGCGCTACGGAGCGCCGATGGGCGATCTCATTCAGGAGGCCGGCCTCGGCCTGATGAAGGCCGCCGACAAGTTCGACCCGGACCGGGGCGTGCGGTTTTCCACCTATGCGGTCTGGTGGATCAAGGCGAGCATTCAGGATTACGTGATGCGCAACTGGTCGATGGTGCGCACCGGCTCGACCTCTTCGCAGAAATCGCTGTTCTTCAATATGCGCCGGGTGCAGGCGCGGCTGGAGCGCGAGGCCTCCGCCGAGGGCCGGCAATGGGAGCGTCACAAGCTGCACGCCGCCATCGCCGAGGAGATCGGCGTGCCGCTGCATGATGTGCAGATGATGGAGGGCCGGCTTTCGGGCTCGGATTTCTCGCTGAATGCGACGCAATCCACCGATGAAGATGGCCGCGAATGGATCGACACGCTGGAGGACGAGGGCGAGCAGAGCTCGTCGCTGGTCGAGGGCCGTCTCGACAATGCCCAGCTGCGCGAATGGCTGTTGACCGCGCTGACCGGGCTCAACGACCGCGAGCAGTTCATCGTGCGCGAGCGCAAGCTGCGCGACGAGACCCGCACGCTGGAAAGTCTCGGCCAGGAGCTGGGGCTCTCGAAGGAGCGCGTGCGGCAATTGGAAGCCGCCGCCTTCGCCAAGATGCGGAAGTCGCTTGAAGCCCAGTCGGGAGAGGTGCAACAGTTCCTCGCATGATGCGAACCCTTCCGCTTGCCGCCCCGCTGATCGCCCTGTCCCTGACCGCTCCCGCCGCTTTCGCCGACGGGGGCGTTTTCGATGAGGCGCAGGTTGTGTTTCTGGGCGAGTCCCATGACAACCCGGCCCATCACGCCCGCCAGGCAGAGCTGGTGGCCGAGCTGCAGCCGGTGGCGCTGGTCTTCGAGATGCTGACCACGGACCAGTCGGCGCTGATCCATCCCGAACATCTGGAAGACGAGGCGGCGCTCTCGGAGCTGCTCGACTGGGAAAACTCCGGCTGGCCGGATTTCGCGATGTATTACCCGATCTTCGAGGCGGCGGGCGAGGCGGCGATCTTTGGCGCGGCGCTGCCGCGCGAGGAGGCGCGGCGGGTCTCGGGCGAGCCGCTCGATACGGTGTTCGGCCCCAGCGCAGGGTTCTACGGGCTCGACGAACCGCTGCCGGCGGAGCAGCAGGAGATCCGCGAGGCGATGCAGATGGCGGCGCATTGCGACGCACTGCCCGCCGAGATGCTGCCCACGATGGTGGGGATCCAGCGGCTGCGTGATGCGCGGCTGGCGGAAACCGCGCTCGAGGCGCTGTCGATGCATGGCGGGCCGGTGGTGGTGATCACCGGCAATGGCCATGCCCGCACCGACTGGGGCGCGCCGGCGCTGATCGCCCGCGCCGCGCCCGAGGTCACCGTGGCCTCGCTGGGGCAGGGCGAGACCGGCAAGGGCGCGCCGGAGGGCACGTTCGATCTGGTGGAAGAGACCGAGAGCGTCGAGCGCGACGATCCCTGCGAGGCCTTTCAGGACGCGCCGGCCAATTGAGTTTTCGCCGCCCGCGCCGTAACACGGGGCGGACGGGGCTCTGGGAAAGGCGCGCGACATGCTGGCCGGCAAACGCATCCTTCTGATCATCGGCGGTGGCATCGCCGCCTACAAGGCGCTGGAGACGATCCGGCGCCTGCGCGAACGCGGCGCGGCGGTGACCCCGGTGCTGACCCCGGCGGCGGCGGAATTCGTCACGCCGCTCTCGGTTGGCGCGCTGGCGGGGGAGAAGGTCTATACCGATCTCTTCGATCTGACCGACGAGGCCGAAATGGGCCATATCCAGCTCTCCCGCGTGGCGGATCTGGTGCTGGTGGTGCCGGCGACGGCGGATCTCATGGCGAAGATGGCGCAGGGGCTGGCGGGCGATCTCGCCTCGACGCTGCTCCTGGCCACCGACACGCCGGTGATGATCGCGCCGGCGATGAATGTGCGCATGTGGGAGCATCCGGCGACGCAGCGCAATCTGGCGCTGCTGAAGGGCGATGGCGTTGCCGTGATCGGCCCGGGCGAGGGCGACATGGCCTGCGGCGAGTTCGGCCCCGGACGGCTGGCCGAGCCGCTGGAGATCGTGGTGGCGGTGGAAGCGGCGCTCAGCGACGGGCCGCTCAAGGGGCGCCGGGTGCTGGTGACCTCGGGGCCGACCCATGAGCCCATCGACCCGGTGCGCTACATCGCCAACCGCTCCTCGGGCGCGCAGGGCACGGCGATTGCCGAGGCACTGCGCGATCTCGGCGCAGAGGTGGTGTTTGTCACCGGCCCGGCGGAGGTGGCGCGGCCCGAAGGTGTCGAGGTGATCGAGGTGGAAAGCGCGCTGGAAATGCGCGCGGCGGTGCTGGGGGCGCTGCCGGTGGATGCGGGCGTGTTCGCCGCGGCGGTGGCCGACTGGCGGGTGGAGAGCGCCTCGGGCTCGAAGATCAAGAAGCAGGCGGGCCGGTTGCCGAGCCTGAGCTTCACCGAGAACCCGGATATTCTGGCGGAGGTGTCGGGGCTGGCCGAAGATCGCCCCGGGCTGGTGGTGGGCTTTGCCGCCGAGACCGACGATGTGGTGGCCCATGCGACGGCGAAGCGGGCACGCAAGGGCTGCGACTGGATCGTCGCCAACGATGTCAGCCCGGCGACCGGCATCATGGGCGGCAGCGAGAACGCGGTGGTGCTGATCTCGGACGATGGCGCCGAGGACTGGCCGCGCATGGGCAAGCGCGAGGTCGCCCGGAGGCTGGCGGCGCGCATTGCCGAGGCGCTGGGCGCGGGTTGAGACGCCTGGAATTTGCGTATTTGGAAAGAGAAGAAGGGCAGGGCGTGGTCACGATAGCGATGATGTGGGACGATGGGGCGGACAGGTCTTTGGGGCTGCCCTCCTATGCGACCGGGGGCGCGGCGGGGGCCGATCTGCGCGCTAATTTTGTCGATCGCGGCGAGATCGCGCTGGCGCCGGGCGCGCGCGCGCTGGTGCCGACCGGGCTGCGGCTGGCGATCCCCGAGGGCTGGGAGGTGCAGATCCGGCCACGCTCCGGCCTGGCGCTGAAACACGGGATCACCCTGCCCAACAGCCCCGGCACCATCGACAGCGATTATCGCGGCCCGCTGGGAGTGATCGTGATGAACGCGGGCAGCGAGCCCTTCGTGATCGCCCATGGCGACCGCATCGCGCAGATGGTGGCGGCGCCGGTGGTGCAGGCCGGGTTCGATCTGGTCGAGACCCTGCCGGAAACGGCGCGCGGCGCGGGCGGCTTCGGCTCGACCGGGGTGCGCTGATGCTTCTGGTGCTGGCGCTCGCGGCGGCGATCTGGGGGCTCGGGCATCTCATGGGCGCATCGCGGGCGGCGCGCGGCTATATGCTGGGGCTGCTCTATGTCGCGGTGCTGGCCTTGCAGCTCGTGCTGCCCGATGGGCATCCGCTGCGGCAGGCCACCGGCGGCAGCGAGGCGTTCTGGCTGATCTTCGGCGGCTTTGTGGCGCTGGGGCTGGCCTATGCCTTTGTGCTGCGGCGGGTAAAGGCCCGGGCCGATGCCAAGGTGCCGGCGCCTGCGGCGCAGCCGGGCGCGTTTTCCGGGGCAGAGCTCGAACGCTATGCCCGCCATATCGTGCTGCGCGAGCTGGGCGGGCCGGGGCAGAAGGCGCTGAAACAGGCCAGGGTTCTGGTGATCGGAGCCGGCGGGCTTGGTGCGCCGGCGCTGCAATACCTCGCCGCCGCCGGGGTGGGGACGATCGGCATGATCGACGATGACGTGGTGGAGAATGCCAATCTCCAGCGCCAGGTGATCCATACGGATGCGCGCATCGGCATGCCCAAGGTGTTTTCCGCCAAGGCGGCGATGCAGGCGCAGAACCCTTATGTCGAAATCCGGCCCTATCACCGGCGGCTGGATGCGGAGGGCGCGGAGGCACTCTTTGCCGAATACGATCTGATCCTCGACGGCACCGACAATTTCGAGACGCGCTATCTGGCGAACCGGGCCGCCGTGGCGGCGGGCAAACCGTTGATTTCGGGGGCGCTGTCGCAATGGGAAGGGCAGATCTCTGTCTTCGACCCGACGAAGGGCGCGCCCTGTTATCAGTGCATCTTTCCCGAGGCGCCGGCGCCGGGTCTGGCGCCGTCCTGCGCCGAGGCCGGGGTGCTGGGGCCGCTGCCCGGGGTGATCGGCGCGATGATGGCGGTGGAGGCGGTGAAGCTGATCGCGGGCGCCGGGCAGCCGCTTTTGGGCGAGATGCTGATCTACGATGCGCTCTGGGGCGAGACGCGCAAGATCGCGCTGAAACGGCGCGAGGATTGTCCGGTCTGCGGCGGCTGAGGCGGCGCGCTCGTCAAGCCCTTGCGGGCGTTCCTCGCCGCATCGCCATTGCAGCGGCCCGGGGCCTTGCATAGCTTCTGTGGAAAAGGAGCCTTGCCAATGACCAACCCGCTGCTCGCCGACTGGGACACGCCGTTCCACATCGCGCCCTTCGACCGCATTTCCGACGATGATTTCGCGCCCGCCTTCGAGGAGGCGCTGAGCGCGCATCTCAGGGAAATCGACGCCATCGCGAACAATCCCGAGCCGCCGAGCTTTGCCAACACCATCGAGGCGATGGAGGGCGCGGGCGAGGCGCTGGACAAGGTGCTGTCGGTGTTCTTCTCGGTGGCCGGGGCCGACAGCAACCCGGAGCGCCAGGCGCTGCAACGGGACTTCTCGCCGAAGCTCGCAGCGCACAGCTCGGCGATCTATGCCAATGAGACGCTCTTTGCGCGCATCGCCGATCTCTGGGCGCGGCGCGATAGGCTGGGGCTGAGCGAGGAAGAGGCGCGGGTGTTGTACCTGACCCATCGCGGTTTCGTACGCGCCGGCGCCGCGCTGGAGGGCGCCGAGGCCGAGCGCATGAAAGCGGTCAAGTCGCGGCTGGCGGTGCTGGGCACCTCCTTTACCCAGAACCTGCTGAAGGACGAGGCGGACTGGTTCATGCCGCTTGCCGAGGCGGATCTTGAGGGGCTGCCGGGCTTTGTCGTGGACGCGGCGCGCGCCGCCGGAGAGGCACTGGAGCAGGACGGGCCGGTGGTGACGCTGTCGCGCTCGCTGATCGTGCCCTTCCTGCAATTCTCGCCGCGCCGCGATCTGCGCGAAAAGGCCTTCCGCGCCTGGGCGGCGCGGGGCGAGAATGGCGGCGAGACCGACAATCGCGAGATTGCCGCCGAGGTGCTGGCGCTGCGCGAGGAGCGGGCAAAGCTGCTGGGCTATCCGGATTTCGCACATTTCAAGCTGGAGACCGAGATGGCCGGCACGCCCGAGCGGGTGCGCGAGCTGCTCATGCAGGTCTGGCAGCCGGCAAAGGCGCAGGCGCTGCGCGATCAGGCCGAGATGGAAGAGATGCTGCGCGACGACGGCGTGAACGACGCGCTGCAACCCTGGGACTGGCGCTATTACGCCGAGAAGCGGCGGCGCGCGAGCTACGATCTCGATGAATCCGAGCTGAAGCCCTATCTCCAGCTCGACAGGATGATCGAGGCGGCCTTTACCTGCGCCAACCGGCTGTTCGGGCTGGACTTCGCGCCGCTCGACGTGCCGCTTTATCATCCCGATTGCCGCGCCTGGGAGGTCAAGCGGAACGGCGAACATCTGGCGGTGTTCATCGGCGATTACTTCGCCCGCGCCTCCAAGCGTTCCGGCGCCTGGTGTTCGGCGATGCGCAGCCAGGCCAAGCGGCCCCGCGTCGAGACGCCCGTCGTGATCAATGTCTGCAATTTCTCGAAACCGTCGCAGGGCAAGCCGGCGCTGCTCTCTTATGACGATGCGCGCACGCTGTTCCACGAGTTCGGTCACGCGCTGCACCAGATGCTGTCTGATGTGGAGTTCGGCTCGGTCTCGGGCACCTCGGTGGCGCGCGATTTCGTGGAGCTGCCGAGCCAGCTTTACGAGCACTGGCTGGAAGTGCCCGAGGTGCTGGAGGAATTCGCCACCCATGCGGAGACCGGCGCGGCGATGCCGAAAGCGCTGCTCGACAAGGTGCTGGCGGCGGCGACCTTCGACATGGGGTTCCAGACGGTGGAATATGTGGCCTCGGCGCTGGTGGATCTGGAGTTCCATTCCGGCGCAGCGCCCGCCGATCCGATGGCGAAGCAGGCGGAGGTCTTGCAGGGGATCGGCATGCCGCAGGCGATCACCATGCGCCACGCGACGCCGCATTTCGCCCATGTCTTTGCCGGCGACGGCTATTCCAGCGGCTATTACAGCTACATGTGGTCCGAGGTGATGGATGCCGATGCCTTCGCCGCCTTCGAGGAGGCGGGCGGGGCCTTCGATCCCGAGACCGCGCATAAGCTCGAGGAGTTCATCCTGTCGAAAGGCGGCTCGCGCGAGGCCGAGGAGCTTTATACCGCGTTCCGGGGCCGGATGCCGGGGGTCGAGGCGCTGCTCAAGGGGCGCGGGCTCGTGGCGTAGGTCTGGAGTGGTGGGTTGCAAACCCACCACCGCGCAAACCCCGCCTCAGAACGGCTCGCGCGTCACGCTGAACCCGGCCTCTTCGAGCATGTGCAAAACCCCCTCTTCGCCGGGCAGATGCGCCGCGCCAAAGGCGGCGACGATCGGGGCGTCGTAGGTCTCTGCCGCGTGCAGGATCACCGGGATCCAGGCGCGGTTGCGCTGGTCGAGCACCGCCGCGCCGGACTCTTCGACCAGCGCCTCCGCCTCGTCCGGCGGCAGCAGCCCGCTGCGCGCGACGAGGATCTCGGAGAATGCCCACATCTCGCCCACCGCCTCGTCGAAATAGGCGGCGATGGTGGTGGCGAACCCGTCTTCGCCGCTGTCCTGCGTGGCCAGCGAGACGGTCATCATCTCGATCTGCTCGTCCAGCGGCTCGGCGTTGAAGATGTTGAAGGTCGTGTCGAAGGGTTCGAGCGCCAGCGTCGGCACGCCGGCGGCCTCGGCCATCGCCTCGATGCGCATGTCGAGCCCGTCGCGCGCCTCCATCGCCGATTTCGCGCAGGCGGGCAGGGAGAGCATCATCGACAGATACCAGGGGCGGAACTTGGCCGCCATGAAGGGCGGGATGCCCTGATCCCGGGCGGCAGCGGAAAGCGCCTGCCAGTCGGATTCCTCCATCAGCTCGGGCAGCGTGTTCTCGGTCAGCAGGAGCAGTTCCGGGCGGCTGGAGAGCGATTGCATGAGCTCGGCCTGCTCTTCCTGGGGCATCTCCAGCAGCACAGCGCCGGCGCCGTCGATCACCGGGCGCAGCCGCTCGAGCGGCGCGTCGAGCCGCGGGTCGCTGAGATGCATGGTGCCGACGAGATGGATCACCTCGCCATTGCGCTCGGCCCGCCAGCGGTTGCCGGTGGCATAGGGCATGGCGGCGACCCGCGCGTCGAGCCGGGCGCGCTCCCCGGCGCTCATCGTCTCGCGCAGATCCTCGCCCTGACATTGCGCGATGGCGGCGGGGGCGAGGGCGAGCCAGAGGCAGATGGCAAGCGGGGTGCGGCGCATGGGCAGACCTTTCGGGGGGCGTGTCGTCGCGCAGGCTAGGGCAAGGGATGGACAGCGGCAACCGCTCCGGCCAAGCTCCGGGCATGGAACGGGAAAGCGAGCTCTACGCGCCGGTCAAGGCGCTGCTTGAGGGGCAGGGATACGAGGTCAAGGGCGAGGTCGGCGCGGCCGATCTCGTGGCGCTGCGCGGCGACGAGGAGCCGGTGATCGTCGAGCTGAAGCTGCGGCTGTCGCTGGCGCTGTTCCATCAGGCGGTGGCGCGGCTGGCGGTGAGCGACGCGGTCTATATCGCCGTACCGAAACCCTCGGGCCGCACCGCGCGGCGGGCGCTGAAGGACAATCTTTCGCTCTGCCGGCGGCTGGGGCTGGGCTTTATCGTGGTGAAGGGCGCGCGCGCCGAGGTGCTCTGCGATCCGGGGCCCTATGCGCCGCGCCGCAACAAGGCCAAGCGGGCGCGGCTCTTGCGCGAGTTCCAGCGCATCGAGGGCGATCCGAATGCCGGCGGCGCCACCCGGCACGGCATCGTTACCGGCTACCGGCAGGATGCGCTGCGCTGCGCCGCGTATCTGGCCGAACACGGCGCCTGCCGGGGCCGCGACGTGGCCGAAGCGACCGGTGTGGCCGTGGCCACGCGGATCATGCGCGACAATCACTATGGCTGGTTCGCGCGTATCGGCACCGGGGTCTATGAGCTGACCGGGACCGGGCGCGCCGGGCTGAAACACTGGGCCTATAGCTGGTAGCTCAGATTTCCTCGGTGCGCGCCGCCGCCTCTGCCGCGTTGGCGGCCTCGGCGCGGGCGCGGTCCTTTTGCCGCTTGGCCACCAGCCGTTCGCGGTTCAGCGTATAGAGCCCGGAGGCCACGATGATGGTGCAGCCGAGGAGCGTCCAGCCATCGGGCAGGTCGGAGAAGAGCAGGAAGCCGTAGAGCGTGCTCCAGAGGATCATGGAATATTGCAACGGCGCGACCACGACCGCCTGGGCGATGTCGAGCGCGCGGATGATGAAGATCTCGCCGAGGCCGGCGCAGGCCGTCATCGCCAGCGCCACGAGCCAGACCCAGAGTGCCGAGGGGGTCTCCCAGAGGAAGAGGAGCGGGATGGTCAGCAGCGCGGTGGAGGTGATCGAGGTATAGGCCACCGTCGTCGCGATGCTGTCATCGCCGCTGAGCATGCGCGACAGCACCTGTCGCGTGGCAAAGGCGGTGGCGGCGCCGATGGTGATGAAGATCGCCGGGTGCAGCACGCCCATGCCCGGGCGGATGACGATGAGCATGCCGACAAAGCCCACCAGAACCGCGATCCAGCGCCGCATGCCCACCGGTTCGCGCAGCAGCAGCCCGCCGATGGCGGTGACGATGAAGGGCGCGATGAAGGTCACCGCCGTGGCATCGGCCAAGGGCACATAGCGCAGCGCCAGGATGAACAGTGTCGCCGAGGTGGCGGCCAGCACGCCGCGCAGGATCTGTATCGTGCGGTGGTTTGTCTTCAGCAGGCGCGGCCCGCGCATCCCCAGCATGACCATAACGCCGGTGAAGAGGCCGATCTGCCGGAACCAGGCGACCTCCAGCGAGGGCAGATCGGAGGTGAGCAGCTTGGCCAGCGCATCGGTGGCGCCGAAGCAGACAAATCCGATTGTTATCAACACGATGCCCCGGAGGTTGTCGGGCGCGGATCTGCCATGGCGGTGAGACACCGGGACCGGTGTGGTGGGATGGACGGGCATCGAAGAGATCTCGGTCTGGGGCGCGGCGCGCGGATGGCGCACAGCAAAGCATGGATAAGGGCAAGTTACCATGCCCGCCCCGCAATGCGCGGGCCAGCGCTCCTGACCGGCAGGTCAGGCGCCTCTCCTGCGGCGCATTTTTTCGTGATCTGTCCGGTTGACACGACTCGCGACGCTGCCTAGCTATGCGCCGTTAGCACTCGCTCCGCATGAGTGCTAATGGTCCCGCAGGGGGCCATAAAGGACAACCTTTGAGCTAGGAGACTCGAAGATGGCATTCAAACCGCTTCATGACCGCGTGCTGGTTCGCCGCGTGGAAAGCGACGAAAAGACCAAAGGCGGTCTGATCATCCCCGACAGCGCCAAGGAAAAGCCCGCCGAGGGCCTCGTGGTCGCATGTGGCGAAGGCGCGCGCAAGGACAGCGGTGAGCTGATCGCGATGGCCGTCAAGGAAGGCGACAAGGTTCTGTTCGGCAAGTGGTCGGGCACCGAAGTCAGCATCGACGGCGAAGAGCTGCTCATCATGAAGGAATCGGACATCCTCGGCGTGACCGAGGCCGCGTAAGCGCCGCTCCGACGTCCTCAACCGTAATTCAGAATCAGGAGAACGCACATGGCTGCTAAAGATGTGAAGTTCGATACCGACGCCCGCTCGCGCATGCTCAAGGGCGTGAACATCCTCGCCGACGCGGTGAAGGTGACCCTCGGCCCGAAAGGCCGCAACGTGGTGCTCGACAAATCCTTCGGCGCCCCCCGCATCACCAAGGACGGTGTGTCGGTGGCCAAGGAGATCGAACTGGAAGACAAGTTCGAGAACATGGGCGCGCAGATGGTGAAGGAAGTCGCTTCCCGCACCAATGACGAGGCCGGCGACGGCACCACCACCGCGACGGTTCTGGCCCAGGCCATCGTCAAGGAAGGCATGAAGTCGGTCGCAGCGGGCATGAACCCGATGGACCTCAAGCGCGGCATCGACCTGGCCACCGCCAAGGTCGTCGAAGCCATCAAGGCCGCTGCCCGCCCGGTGAACGACTCCAACGAAGTCGCTCAGGTCGGCACCATCTCCGCCAACGGCGAAGCCGAGATCGGCAAGCAGATCGCCGACGCGATGCAGAAGGTCGGCAACGAGGGTGTGATCACCGTCGAAGAGAACAAGGGCCTCGAAACCGAGACCGACGTTGTCGAAGGCATGCAGTTCGACCGCGGCTACCTGTCGCCCTACTTCGTGACCAACGCCGACAAGATGATTGCAGAGCTCGACGACTGCATGATCCTGCTGCACGAGAAGAAACTCTCCTCGCTGCAACCGCTGGTGCCGCTGCTCGAGCAGGTGATCCAGTCGCAGAAACCGCTGCTGATCATCGCGGAAGACGTCGAAGGCGAAGCGCTGGCGACCCTCGTGGTCAACAAGCTGCGCGGCGGCCTGAAGATCGCAGCCGTGAAAGCACCGGGCTTCGGCGACCGCCGCAAGGCCATGCTGCAGGACATCGCGATCCTGACCGGCGGCCAGGTGATCTCGGAAGATCTGGGCATGAAGCTCGAGAATGTCACCATGGACATGCTGGGCACCGCCAAGACCGTCACCCTGACCAAGGACGAGACCACCATCGTCGACGGCCATGGCGAGAAAGCCGAGATCGAAGCGCGCGTTTCGCAGATCCGCACGCAGATCGAGGAAACCACCTCCGATTACGACCGTGAGAAGCTGCAAGAGCGCGTGGCCAAGCTGGCCGGCGGTGTTGCCGTGATCCGCGTCGGCGGCATGACCGAAGTGGAAGTGAAAGAGCGCAAGGACCGTGTCGATGACGCGCTGAACGCGACCCGCGCGGCCGTTCAGGAAGGCATCGTGGTCGGCGGCGGCGTCGCGCTGGTGCAGGGCGCCAAGGCGCTCGAGGGCCTGACGGGTGTCAACAGCGACCAGAACGCCGGGATCACCATCGTGCGCAAGGCACTGGAATCCCCGCTGCGTCAGATCGCCGAGAACGCCGGTGTCGACGGCTCCGTCGTCGCAGGCAAGATCCGCGAATCCGACGATCTGAAGTTCGGCTACAACGCTCAGACCGACGAATATGGCGACATGTTCAAGTTCGGCGTGATCGACCCGGCGAAAGTCGTGCGGACCGCACTGGAAGACGCCGCTTCGATCGCGGGCCTGCTGATCACCACCGAAGCGATGGTGGCCGACAAGCCGCAGAAAGAAGGCGCAGCGCCGGCCGGCGGCATGCCCGACATGGGCGGCATGGGCGGCATGATGTAATCACCTGTCGCACCGCGACATGTGATGCTGTCACAGCTGATAAAGCAAAGGCGCCTTCGGGCGCCTTTGTCTTTTTCGCCGGCGTTTCCCCGCCCGGCCGCAAGATTTTTCGTACGAAAAATCTTGCGGCGCCTGCCGTTTGCCGGCTTGAGACAACAAATTCGTTGTGGCGGCGGGCCGGGTGCTTGCAGGCATGAAGGCTTTGCGCTTTCAAAGACGACATGGACGGGCCGGACACAATGCATGAGACAGAGCACTGGCAGCATGGCCGACTGGTCGCCGGGGTCGACGAGGTCGGGCGCGGCCCGCTGGCCGGCCCCGTGGTGGCGGCGGCCGTGGTGCTGGACCCGGAGTGCATCCCGCCGGGGCTGAACGATTCCAAGAAGCTCTCGGCCAAGCGCCGGGCGCGGCTGGCGGGCTGGCTCTGGGAATGCGCCGAGGTGGGTCTCGGCTGGGCCAGCGTCGAGGAGATCGACGAGATCAACATCCTCCAGGCCAGCCTGCTCGCCATGCACCGGGCGCTCACAGACCTGCCACGCCCGCCCGGCCATGTGCTGGTCGACGGGCGCTTTTTGCCGCCGCAGCTCACCTGTCCCGCCACCCCGCTGATCGGCGGCGATGGCCGCTCGGTGAGCATCGCGGCGGCCTCTATCGTCGCCAAAACGTGGCGCGACAGACACATGCGGGATTTGGCGCAACACCATCCCGGATACGGCTGGGAGACCAATGCAGGCTACGGATCGAAAAGCCACAGAGAGGCGCTTCGAAATCTCGGTGTAACCCCTCACCATAGGCGATCCTTCAAGCCTGTACACAATATCTTGTGGCAAGAGAAATCCGCAAGTCACTGATTCAAAAAAGAAATTGACCGCGAATCGCCTTTGACTCATCTTTGTCGTCAACCAGCGAGTGCGAAAACGCACCAGGGACAGAGGCAGAGAATGAACGCGATGACCAAGACGACGAGCGCGCAAGCGCTCCCTCTCAACACGATCCTGTCCGGCGACTGCATCGAGATGATGAACAGTCTTCCGGCGGAGTCCGTCGATCTGATCTTTGCCGATCCGCCCTATAACCTCCAGCTCAAGGGCGAGCTGCACCGCCCCGACAATTCCCGCGTCGATGCGGTCGACGATCACTGGGACCAGTTTTCTTCCTTTTCGGTCTACGACCAGTTCACCCGCGCCTGGCTCAAGGCCGCGCGCCGGCTGCTCAAGCCCAACGGTGCAATCTGGGTCATTGGCTCCTACCACAACATTTTCCGCGTTGGCGCGGCGCTTCAGGACGAAGGCTACTGGATCCTGAACGACGTCGTCTGGCGCAAGTCGAACCCGATGCCGAATTTCCGCGGCAAGCGCTTCACCAATGCCCATGAGACGATGATCTGGGCCTCGAAGGGCGAGGGCGCCAAATACACCTTCAATTACGAGGCGCTGAAAGCGCTGAACGAGGGGGTGCAGATGCGTTCGGACTGGGTGCTGCCGATCTGCAATGGCGGCGAGCGGCTGAAGGATGCCAATGGCGACAAGGCGCATCCGACGCAGAAACCCATGAGCCTGCTGCACCGGGTGCTGGTCGGTTCGACCAACCCGGGCGATGTGGTGCTCGACCCGTTCTTCGGCACCGGCACCACCGGCGCCGTGGCCAAGATGCTGGGCCGCGACTGGATCGGGATCGAGCGCGAGGCGGCCTATCGCGAGGTGGCCGAGCGCCGCATCGCCGATATCCGCCCCTTCGACCGTTCGGCGCTGGAAGTGACCCGCGCGAAACGCGCGGAGCCGCGCATCCCCTTCGGCCAGCTGGTCGAGCGCGGGCTGCTGCGCCCGGGCGAAATGCTGGTCTCGCCCTCGGGCAAGGTCGCCAAGGTGCGGGCCGACGGTACGCTGGTCGGCGACGGGGTGAAGGGCTCGATCCACCAGGTTGGCGCGCATCTCGAGGGCGCGCCCTCCTGCAACGGCTGGACCTACTGGCAGTTCCGCAAGGATGGCAAGACCGTGCCCATCGACGTGCTGCGCCAGCAGATCCGCTCCGAGATGGCCGCGCGCCCGCACTGATCCTGGGATCCCGATGTTAACGACACCGCCGGTGCCTGTTTTATAACAGGCACAAACTGGCCCCGTCTGCCCTGTGCAGGCGGGGCATTTTCGTTTCGTCAGGGGCGAGACGGTGCATACGCGCAGGATCCTTGGTGCCTATGGCTTTCCGGACCAATTGCATGGTCCGTTTCCGCCGGAGGAGGCGATCTCGGCGGGCAACGGTGCCGCTAACGGGCCTTGCCGCTCGCCGGTCGCCCGCGGACCCGGCAAAGGCCGCGGCACACCCCATGCGCCGCGGCGGTCGGTCTATCTTGCGCCGATCCGGATCAGATCGCCGTCGAAGGTGGGCAGCGAGAACACCGCCTTGTCGGTCGGATAGCACAGGGCCTGTTCCTCGAGCATGCCGATGGCGACCTGTTCGCCCATCCTCAGGCTGTCGTAGTAATCCGAGAAATAGTGCACCCCGGCCATGTTGCGCCCGATCGAGATATTTGCCGCCAGCTTGTTCAGCTCACCCTCCAGCGTCAGCGGGCATTCCGGCCTGCGGGTGTCGAGCTTTTCACCCTTTTCAACCGGCATGAAATAGAGCGGCTCGCTGATCTTGTGGTAGAAGCCGGGTTTGCCCCTGGTGCAATCGTCCTCATCGCTGATCCCGAGCACGGTGCCGGTGTCGAAGAACGCCTTGAGGATGGTCACGCAGGCGCCGGCGACCGTGGCATGTCCCGCGCCGTAAGACGGGTGCATGGGCGAGCCCTCGGCAAAGGCCATCGGCAGCAGTGCCGTCGCATCGCCGGCGCGCGCCTGGTTGAAATCGCGCACCGCCTTGACGGTGTCGGCGAGCTGCTTGCTGGTCTTTCCGAAGGCGCCGCAGAGCACCGGAAAGGCCTTGTCCAGATCCTCCGCCTTTTCGATGCGCGCGGCCAGCGCCTCGGGACGCAGCCGCAGATGGGTGTTGAACTTCTGATAGCGCACGGCCTTGAGCGCGCGGGTCGCTACCTCGGTCACCAGCGTGAGGATATGCGGCCCGCCGTAAAGCGCGAAACCGCCGGTGTTGAGCCGAGTGCCCGGCGCATGCAGATCGTACATGTCGCGCATGCCCGAGAGCTTGGCGATGCCCGCGTCGAACGGTGTCTTCATGCCCAGCAGGATCACGCAGGCATTCAGATAGGCCTGATAGAGCGCGTCGAAATGCACATAGGTGGCCAAATCGCGCGGCGTGCAGATAAAGCGCTGCTGGCCGGTAAAAGACTGACCCTCGCTGCATTGCCCGCATTCGTTCACATCGACGCCTTGCTGTACGGTCAGCCAGTCCTCCCAGAGCTGCATGTAGTCTTTGCCGTCTTCGGGGTAAAAGACGCGCTGGTCGATGAACTGGGCGCCGTATCTGACATAGCCGTCGGCGACCGAATGGATGCTGGCCGGGTCGTCATTGCCGATCCACATGAATTGCGACAGGTAGGGGCCGGTCTCGACACCGGGGCTGGAGCCGCGAAACGCGGTCTGCCGGGTCAGGGCGCCGGCGCTGTCGGTCTTGCGTGGCCGGCCCGGAAAGCCCGACTGGGCATAGCCGAGCCCGTTCAGCCGTGAGATCGCCGCGTTCAGCGCCGCCGAACCGGGTCCGCCATCCTGGTCGAAACTCAGCAGCGGCACGTCGCGCAGCAGCGCCAGTTCATAGACCTCGGCCATCTCGAAGGCGAGCTCGTCGCTGCACAGCGCCGGTGCCGGCGGCATGGTCACGGCCTGGGCATCGGGGCCCTGAAGATCGAAGGCGGTGCCTGCCGTGGGAGCTTCCCATTGCCGGCGCTTGCAAGCCTCCGGCGCGAGCGGCACCGGAACCCGTGCGGTAAAGCGCTCGATCCGGCCTTCGTCGATCGCGTCGCGGAAGGCTTCGAAATGGTGCTTTTTGGCGACCACCCCGAGATTTGGGTCGTGATCGAGCCCCTTGGTAAAGCTCATGGCGTAATTGGCGGCAGAGTAGCGCTCTTCGTCGCCATTGGCCTTGTGTCGGGGATGCGTATGGTTGTGGGCCTGCTTTGCGGCTTCGATACGAATACGCAACGCGCTTTCGGCGCGATCCTGGGTCATGCTTCAATTCCTTTTGTGACAAAAAACGTCTTGGCGCCGGAAATAAGTCGGCGAAAAAATCATCCGCGACTCGCCTATAGATTGTCAATCCCCTTGTCGTCGCGGCGTGCAGACATGAAGCCGCCGCACCGGCTGGGGGCTCTTGGCGCTATGGCGTTTGCGGGCTGAGACGGCGGCGGTCGTCGTCCGGTTCGAAGAGTTTGTTTACATCTCTCTGATAGCGATCCAGCGAGCCGGGCAGCTTCCCGGGGAAATTAGGAGCGCGTGTCAGAAATGCGAAGGTTTTCGATCAGGATTCAGGTTCTGGCCCTGGGAATGGTGTTCGTCTCATTGCTGCTGGTCAGCGGCGTGTTGTCCTGGAACGTACAGAACGGGCTGGCGCGCGATGTTCGTTATGCTTTCGACATGTTCAAGCAGAACCAGCTGATCTCAATGATCCGGGAGGATCTGGAGCAGGCGAGGGTCGATCTGCTGCGCATCGGCGACGGTGACAAAGACGCGCGCGACAGTTTGCTGGGCAATCTCGATGAGGTGACCCGCGATGTCGCCGAGCGGGCGCAGCTCTTTATCGAAACCGAAAGCCCCCGGGCCTACCGGCCCGAGTTTCACGAGGAGTTGCAGGATATTTCTGCCTTCGTCGATCTGGTGAAAGACGACACGCGGGCGCTGCCAGAGGCGGATAGCGTGACGCCGTTCCAGATGCACATCGCGCTTTCCGCTCTCTACGAGCAATTGAATGCGCAAATCGGGCGTATCGACATCATGCAGGAAAGCCTGCGCAGCGAGACGGTGAAGATCGAAGCCATCGCGGAAACCTCGGTAACGGATAGCATGACGATGCTTACCGTGTCGCTTGGTGTGGTGACGGCCATCTCTTTTGGGTTGGTGCTGGTCTTCGGGCGTGTTCTGTCGCGTCCGTTCCAGACAGTGGCCCAGGTTGTGCAGCGTATCGCAAGTGCCGATTACGAGAGTGAGATTCCCGGGACGGAATACGGCGACGAGGCTGGGATCATCTCTCAGAGCCTCCAGGATCTGAGTGCGAAGCTCCTGCGCGCCGAACAGGCGGAGGGCAAGGAACGCATCGCCAACGACCGTCGAATCGCGCTGTTCGAGGCGCTGGGAAGCGCCATGGGCGCACTGGCACAGGGCCGCGTGGACGAACGGCTCGATCCTTCCGAATGGCATGAGCTGGGCGCAAGCTATGAGGAAATCTGCCAGGATTTCAACGACCTGTCAGAGCAGATCGGCGATCTGATCTCCTCGCTGCGCGACTCCGCCCAGATGGTGCAGCGCAACTCGCAGGAGCTGTCCAATATGTCGACGGAAATGTCGCGGCGCTCCGAAGTGCAGGCAGCGACGCTGGAGGAATCCGCCGCCGCGCTCGAACAGATGTCGGGCAGTGTCCAGGCCGCCGCAGCGCGGGCGGACGAAGCCGACAAGCGCGTGGGCGACGGCCGGCGCCGTGCCGAAGAGGGCGGCGCGGTGATGGACCGGGCGCTGGCGGCGATGAGCTCCATTGCCGCGTCGTCGGATCAGATCACCCAGATCATCGGCGTGATCGACGACATCGCCTTTCAGACCAACCTTCTGGCGCTCAATGCCGGGGTCGAGGCGGCGCGGGCCGGCGAAAGCGGCAAGGGCTTCTCGGTGGTCGCTTCGGAGGTGCGCTCGCTGGCGCAGCGGGCCTCGGAATCGGCGCGCGAGATCAAGGCGCTGGTCTCCAACAGCTCGCAGCAGGTCAAGGATGGCGGCCAGCTCGTGGAGCAGACCGGCGAAACGCTGTCGGACATCGTGCGCCATGTTACCGAGGTCTCCGACATGGTGGCCGAGATCGCCTCTGCCGCCAAGGAGCAGGCCGCCGGCTTGCAGGAGATCAATGTCGGTGTGGCCGAACTCGACAAGGTCACTCAGCAGAACGCCGCCATGGTGGGCGAGACAAGCTCTGCCAGTCAGCAGCTCAGCAGCGAGGCCGACCGGCTGACCGCCCAGCTCAATCGTTTCATGTCCGCCGATGGCGCCGAGCTGGACGAGGTCACACCGGTCTCCGCACCCATCGAGGAGCTGGCCGTGGCGCCCGCGCCCGAGCCGGCGCCGATGAAACGGGCCGTGGGTGAGAATACCACACTCTGGGAGGATTTCTGACCGGGTTTGTGGCGCACCGCTCTCCGCGCGGGACACTGAGGCCTTAGCCGATCACGCCGCGATTGCCGCCGGTCTGCCCGCGATGCAGCAGCAGGTGGTCGAGCAGCACGCAGGCCACCATCGCCTCGCCGACCGGCACCGCGCGGATACCGACACAGGGGTCGTGGCGTCCCTTGGTGACGATCTCGGTGTCTTCTCCGGTTTTGGTGATCGTATGCCGGGGCGTCAGAATCGAGGAGGTCGGCTTGACCGCGAAGCGCAACACGATCTCCTGCCCGGTGGAGATCCCGCCGAGAATGCCGCCGGCATGGTTCGAGCTGTAGACCGGCCCGTCCGGACCCATGCGGATCTCGTCGGCATTCTCCGAGCCGCGCAGCGCCGCCGCCGCCATGCCCTCGCCGATCTCCACCGCCTTGACCGCGTTGATCGACATCGCCGCCGCCGCCAGATCGGTGTCGAGCTTGCCATAGATCGGCGCGCCAAGGCCTGCGGGCACGCCGCGCGCCGTCACCTCGATCACCGCGCCGACGCTGTCGCCGGATTTGCGCAGCCCGTCGAGATAATCCGCCCAGCTCTCCGCAGCCTCGGCATCGGGGCACCAGAACGGGTTGCGCCCAACCTCCGCCAGATCCACCCGCGCGCGGTCGATGCCGTGCGGCCCCATCTGCACCATGTAGCCGGTGATCTCGATCCCCGGCGCCAGCTCCGCCAGCGCCGCCCGCGCCAGCCCACCGGCGGCGACCCGCGCCGCCGTCTCCCGCGCCGAGGAGCGCCCGCCGCCGCGATAATCACGGATGCCGTATTTCTGCCAATAGGTGATATCCGCATGGCCGGGGCGGAATTTCTCGGCAATCTCGCCGTAATCCTTCGACCGCTGGTCGGTGTTCTCGATCATCAGCTGCACCGGCGTGCCGGTGGTCTGGCCCTCGAACACACCCGACAGGATTCGCACCGCGTCGGGCTCGCGCCGCTGCGTGGTGAACTTGTTCTGCCCCGGCTTGCGCTTGTCGAGCCAGCTCTGAAGCGTCGCCTCGTCCACCGGCACGCCCGGCGGGCAGCCGTCGACCGTGGCCCCGAGCGCGGGGCCGTGGCTTTCGCCCCAGGTGGTGACGCGGAACAAATGGCCGAAAGTGTTCATGCTCATGCGCGGGTCTCCTTGTCCGGGTTTCTCCTAGGGCAGGGCGGGCGGCGTCTCAAGGGATTTCGCCTTGCCAGAGGCCTGCGCGCCCGCTACGACTCGCCCCACCTCGGGGTGCCCGGCAGGGCTGAGATGCACGATGCGAACCCGTTGAACCTGACCCGGTTAACACCGGCGGAGGGAAGGTGACGGCACCGCACCGAGCGATCTGCCCAGTCTTGCCCTCTCGCCGCAAGTCTGGAGGATGCCATGAAGGCCACCACGATATTTG
This sequence comes from Salipiger abyssi, assembly GCF_001975705.1. Lineage (NCBI taxonomy): Bacteria > Pseudomonadati > Pseudomonadota > Alphaproteobacteria > Rhodobacterales > Roseobacteraceae > Salipiger > Salipiger abyssi. Next base: position 907,315 of record NZ_CP015093.1, on the reverse strand, counting down.
CAGCGGGACTGTTCACGGCCGGCGCCGCGCTGGCGGAGACCCCCGTCCTGACCGTTTATGCGGGCGATTACGTCGCCTCGGAATGGGGCCCCGGCCCGAAGATCGAAGCGATGTTCGAGGCGGAATGCGACTGCGATCTGCAATTCAAGCCCGGCGATCTGCTGCCCCGGCTGCTGCTGGAAGGCGACCGCACCGAGGCCGATATCGTTTTCGGCCTCAACACCGATGTGACCAAGAAAGCGCGCGAAAGCGGGCTCTTTGCGCCGCATAATGTGGATCTCGCGCCGCTGACCCTGCCCATCGAGTGGACGGACGAGATTTTCCTGCCCTATAATTACGGCCACACCGCCTTTGTCTACAACACCGAGCGGCTGGCCGAGCCGCCCGCAAGCTTCGAGGCGCTGCTCGACGCGCCGGACGATCTCAAGATCGTCATTCAGGATCCGCGCAGCTCGATCTCGGGGCTGGCGACGGTGCTCTGGGTGCAGGCGGTCTATGGCGACGGGGCCGAAGCGGCCTGGGAAAAGCTCGCGCCCAAGATCCTGACGGTGACCAAGGGTTGGTCGGAGAGCTATGGGCTCTTCACCGATGGCGAAGCGGATATGGTGATGAGCTACACCACCTCGCCCGCCTATCACATCATCGCCGAGGAGGACCGCACCAAGAAGGCGGCGATCTTCCCCGAGGGGCATTATTTCATGGTCGAGCTGGCCGCCAAGGTGGCGGGCACCGATCAGCCGGAACTGGCGGATCAGTTCATGGCCTTCCTGCTGAGCGAGCCATTTCAGGAGATGATCGCGACCGGCAACTGGTCGATCCCGGCGGCGCTGCCACGCGAAAAATGGCCCGAGGGGTTCCGGGAGCTGGAGCTGCCGGAAAAGGTGCTGTTCTATTCCGAGGACGAGGCCGCCGCGCTGCGTGAGCCGGCCATCGAGGCCTGGCGCCGGGCGCTGTCGCGCTGAGCGTGGGGCGTTTCTCCGCGCTGCTTGCCGCACTGGCGGTGGCGGGGCTCACCCTGGGCCCTGTCGCGGCGGTGCTGGTCCGCGCCGGCGGCTGGGGCGCGCTTGGCCCCGGCGAGGTCCAGGCGCTGCGCTTTACGCTGGTGCAGGCGCTGCTTTCGGCGGGGCTGAGCGTGGCGCTGGCGGTGCCGGTGGCGCGCGCGCTGGCGCGGCGGCGCTTTCCCGGGCGCGGGGTGCTGGTGGCGCTGATGGGGGCGCCTTTCATCCTGCCGGTGATCGTGGCGGTGCTGGGGCTCATTGCGGTCTTCGGGCAGAACGGGCTGGTGAATGCGGCGCTGCGCGTGCTCGGCCTGCCCGGCATGACGATCTACGGCATCCATGGCGTCGTGCTGGCGCATGTGTTCTTCAACCTGCCGCTGGCGGTGCGGCTATTGCTTCAGGGATGGCTGGCGATCCCCGCCGAGCGCTTCCGCCTTGCCGCGTCGCTGGGGCTGCGGCCCTGGGCGCTGTTCCGGGTGCTGGAGGCGCCGATGCTGCTGCGCATCGCGCCGGGGGCCTTTGCGGTGATCTTTGTCATCTGCCTGTCGAGCTTTGCGGTGGCGCTGACGCTGGGCGGGGGCCGCGCGCCACGACGGTGGAGCTGGCGATCTATCAGGCGGTGCGTTTCGAGTTCGATCTGGGCCGCGCGGCGCTGCTTTCGGTGATCCAGCTCGGGCTGGCGCTGACGGCGGGGCTGGTGGCGCTGTGGCTGGGCGCTGGCGCGGGGTTTGGCGCCGGGCTCGACCGGGCGCTGCCGCGCTGGGACGGGCAGGGGCTGGCGGCGCGGATCACGGATATGCTCTGGATCGGACTGGCGGCGCTATTTCTGCTGGCGCCGCTCATGATGGTGGTGCTGCGCGGGCTTGGCGGTCTGGCGCTGCTCGGGCCGGGCACCTGGGAGGCGGCGGGGCATTCGGTGAGCGTGGCACTGGCCTCGACGGCGCTCTGCCTGCTCTGGGCGCTGCCGCTCTCGACGCGGGGCGGCGAACTGGTGGGGCTGGCGGGGATCGCGCTGTCGCCGCTGGTGCTGGGTACCGGGCTGTTCCTGATCCTGCGCCCCTATGTGAACCCGTTCGTGCTGGCGCTGCCGGTGACGACGCTGATCAATGCGCTGGTCTCGCTGCCCTTCGCGCTGCGCATCCTGCGCCCCGAGGCCGAGGCGGTGCGCGCCGATTATCGGCGGCTGGCGCAGGCTTTGGGGCTGACGCCGCTGGCCTGGCTGCGGCTGGTGCTGCTGCCGCGCCTGCGCCGGCCGCTGGGCTTTGCCGCCGGGCTGACGGCGGCGCTGTCGATCGGCGATCTGGGGGTGATCGCGCTCTTTGCCGATCCCGACCGGGCGACGCTGCCCTTGCAGGTCTACCGGCTGATGGGGTCTTACCAGATGGAGGCGGCGGCGGGGGCTGCATTGCTCCTGCTGTGCCTGAGCTTTGGCGCGTTCTGGCTGTTCGACCGGGGAGGGCGGATCCATGCTGAGACTTGAGGATGTGGGGTTTGGCCAGGGCGCCTTTGCGCTCTCCGCGGATCTGGCGCTGGCGCCGGGACAGCGCGTGGCGGTGATCGGGCCGTCTGGTGCGGGCAAATCCACGCTGCTCGACCTCATCGCCGGGTTCCGCAGGCCGGGGCGGGGAAGGGTGCTCTGGCAGGGGCGGGACATCACCGATGTGCCGCCCGACCGGCGCCCGGTGGCGATGCTGTTTCAGGAGAACAACCTCTTTCCGCATCTCGACCTGCTGCGCAATCTCGGGCTGGCGCTGCGCCCGGATGGCGGGCGGCTGCGGGCGTCGGACAGGGCGGCGGTCGAGGCGGTGCTGGCGCGGGTCGGGCTGGAGGGGCTTGGCGGGCGCCGGCCCGGGGCGCTTTCGGGTGGGCAGCAGAGCCGCGCGGCGCTGGCGCGGGTGCTGTTGCAGCGGCGCCCGGTGCTGGCGCTGGACGAGCCCTTTGCGGCGCTGGGGCCGGCGCTCAAGACCGAGATGCTGGAACTCTTGCGCGAGGTGGCCGAGGAGCTGGGCGCGCTTGTGCTGCTGGTGACGCACGATCCGCAGGACGCGCGGCGCTTTGCCGAGGAGGTGGTGCTGGTGTCGGAGGGGGTGGCGCAGGCGCCGGTGGAGACGGGGGTGCTCTTTGCCGATCCGCCGGAGGCGCTGCGGGCCTATCTGGGTGGTTAGGCGGGCGCGCTCATCAAGCCCTTGCGGGCTTTCTTCGCCCCTAAGCAAAAAGCCCCGCCGATTGGCGGGGCTTTTCGTTTCGCGGCAGGGGCCGGGTCAGCTTTCCTTGTGCTTGACCGGGCGCCAGATGCGCTTGTTGGTGAGGTAGAGCAGCACCGAGAGCACGGTGAGGAAGATCACTCCGACAAAGCCCGCATGCTTGCGCGCCATCATCTTCGGCTCGGCTGCCCACATCAGGAAGGCGGCGACGTCCTGCGCCTCGTGCTCCAGCGAGTTCGGGTGGCCGTCGGCATATTCCACGTCCTCGCCCATCAGCGGCGGCGCCATCGAGATCCAGCCGGTGGAGAAGGCGTGGTTCTCGTAGAACAGCGTGCCGGCCTCTTCTTTCTCCTCGCCGGTATAGCCGGTGAGGATCGAGGCGATGTATTCCGCGCCGCCCATGCCGTTGAAGAGCTGGCTCAGGCCGGTGCCGTAGGGGCCGTGAAAGCCCGCGCGCGCCTTGGCCATCAGCGACAGGTCGGGCGCGCCCATCGAGGTGTTCGCCGGGAAATGGTCGGTCGGACGGGCCGGGCGGAAATCGTCGAGCTCTTCATCGAAGACCTCGAAATTCTGCTCGGCATAGGCGCGGACCTGATCCTCGGGGAGGTGCGGGCCGCCCTCATCCCCCAGCGTGCGCAGCGGGACGAATTTCATGCCGTGGCAGGCCGAGCAGACCTCGGTGTAGATCTGGAGCCCGCGTTGCAGCTGCGCCTGGTCATAGGTGCCGAAGGGCCCCTCGAAGGAGAAGCTGAAATCCTCCACATGGCCACCCTCGCCGGCGGCATAGGCGCCGCCGGTGGCCAGGCCGAGGGCCATCGCGGTCGAAAGGGCAAGTTTCTTGAACATTTTCATTTGTCCTTTCTCTGTCACTCGGCCGGGGTCGCCGAGGTGGCGCCGGTTTCCGAGGACTTGCCGTAATGGGCGTCGAAGTCTTCCTCGATGGTCGCGGGCTGCGGCAGCGGCTTTTCGAACACGCCCAGCAGCGGCAGGATCACGAAGAAATAGCCGAACCAGTAGGCCGCCCCGATCAGCGAGAAGCTGGCATAGGGCTCTTCGGCCGGCATGGCGCCGAGCCACATCAGCGCGATGAAGTCGATCACCAGCAGCCAGAACCACCACTTGAACTGCGGGCGGTACTTGCCCGAGCGCACCGAGGAAGTGTCGAGCCAGGGCGCCAGGGCCATGGCGATGATGGCGCCGAACATGGCCAGCACGCCGAAGAACTTGGCGTCGACGATGCCGCCCGTGAGGAACGATGCGATCTGCACCACCCAGACCTCGGAGGTGAAGGCGCGCAGGATCGCGTAGAAGGGCAGGAAGTACCATTCCGGAACGATATGCGCGGGCGTCGAGAGCGGGTTGGCTTCGACATAGTTGTCGGGGTGGCCGAGATAGTTCGGCATGAAGCCGACGATCGCCCAGAACACCGCCAGGACAACCGCCAGGGCGAAGATGTCCTTGATCACGAAATACGGCCAGAAGGGCAGGGTGTCCTTCTCGGCCTCCGCCTTGGAGGTGCGGCGCACTTCGACACCGGTGGGGTTGTTGTTGCCCGTGGTGTGGAAGGCCCAGATGTGCACGGCCACGAGGGCGGCGATCACGAAGGGCAGCAGGTAGTGCAGCGAGAAGAAGCGGTTCAGCGTGGCGTTGTCCACCGCCGGTCCGCCCAGCAGCCAGGTCTGGATCGGCTCGCCGATGAAGGGGATCGCGCCGAAGAGGCCGGTGATCACCGTGGCGCCCCAGAACGACATCTGACCCCAGGGCAGCACGTAGCCCATGAAGGCGGTGCCCATCATGCACAGGTAGATCAGCATGCCGATGATCCAGGTCACCTCGCGCGGGGCTTTGTAGGAGCCGTAATAGAGGCCGCGGAAGATGTGCAGGTAGACCGCGACGAAGAACAGCGAGGCGCCGTTTGCGTGCAGATAGCGCAGCATGAAGCCGCCGTTCACGTCGCGCATGATGTGCTCGACCGAGGCGAAGGCCTGGTCCACATGCGGCGTGTAATGCATCACCAGCACGATGCCGGTGACGATTTGCAGCGCCAGGCAGAAGGTGAGCACGATGCCCCAGATCCACATCCAGTTCAGGTTCTTGGGTGTGGGGATCATGATGGTGTCATAGAGAAGACCGACGATCGGCAGGCGCTTGTGCAGCCAGGTCTCGGGTGCGGTCTTGGGTTCGTAATGGTCGTGCGGAATTCCGGCCATGTGTGCGTTCCTTATCCCAGCAGGATCGTGGTTTCTTCGACGAATTCCGCTGTGGGAACCGGCAGGTTCTCGGGTGCGGGGCCTTTGCGGATGCGGCCGGCCGTGTCGTAATGCGAGCCGTGGCAGGGGCAGAACCAGCCGCCGACGCCGCCGGCGGTGAATTCGCCCGCGTTGCCCAGCGGCACGCAGCCGAGATGGGTGCAGACGCCCATCATCACCAGCCACTCGCCGGCTTCGTCCAGCGTGCGGTTCGTGTCCGAGGCATCGGCAGCGCCGTCGACATTGGCGTTGCGCGCCATCGGGTCGACGAGCTGATCGACCGTGACCTCACGGGCATTCTCGATCTCGGCCTCGGTGCGGCGGCGGATGAAGACCGGCTTGCCCAGCCACTTCACGGTGAGCTGCGTGCCGGTCGAAACGCCGGAGACGTCAACGCGGATTGTGCTGAGTGCGCGCACATCCGCCGAGGGGTTCATTTGGTTTACCAGCGGCCAGATGGCAGCGCCGGCGGTGACGACGCCGGCACCGGCGGTGGCGTAGTAGAGGAAATCCCTCCGGGTGCCTTCGTGATCTTCTGCTTGTGTCACGGGGTGTACTCCATTCCTCGGGGCCGTTGAGGGGGCCGATGGCAATAAAAAGCCGCGGCCCGGCACGGCGTTTCCGTTCGGGTATTTAGCGGTCTGTCATCTGCCCGTAAAGCAATCAAAAGCGGCGCTAGCGCAAGAAGTGCGGATCTGTCGCAATTGAAACCCGGTTGGTGGAGTGCTTATGTAGCGTCCAAAAGCCCCGAAGGCGCTTGGAGCGACCCTATGAAAACACTGATTCTCTCAGCGACCGTCACGGTCGCAACCCTCGCCGCATCGCAGGTGGCGGCGCAGGATTTCGAAATCTCGGTCTATACCGGCTGGCAGACCGCGCCGCACAGCCGTGTCTCGGGAGAGTATCCCGGGACCGGCGCCGATTACGATGCGCTCATCGGCTGGGACGGCAAGAGCTTTGAGATGCCGCCTTATTACGGCATCCGTGGCACCTGGTGGCGGACCGAAACCTTCGGTCTGGCCGTCGAGATGACCCACTCGAAGGTCTATGCGCCCGATGACGAGCGCAAGGATCTGGGCTTCGACCGGATGGAATTCACCGACGGCCACAACATCCTGACGGTGAACGCGATGAAACGCTGGCCCGACCAGTGGGGCAGTGCCACGCCCTATGTCGGCGCCGGCCTCGGCATCGCGGTGCCGCATGTGGACGTCAAGACCACTGCGGGCGACAAGACCTATGGCTACCAGCTGACCGGCCCGGCGGCGAAGCTGCTGGCGGGGATCAGCTATCCGGTGAGCGACCGGTTCTCGGTCTTTGGCGAATACCAGTTCACCTATTCCAGCAACGAGGCCGATCTCGACGGCGGCGGCTCGCTGGAGACCGACATCAAGACCAATGCGCTGAATTTCGGCATTTCGATGAAGTTCTGAAAATCGGCGGAGTGTCCGTCGTGAAAAGCGCCCGCTTTGCGGGCGCTTTTTCGTTGTCCGGTTGTGTGGTGGCTTGTTGGGTGGTGGGGGGCAGCCGACCAATCCACTCAGTACGGCTCAGCGTTTCTTGACGAACTCGGTGCGCAGCACCAGGCCCTTGATCGTGTCGTGCCGGCAATCGACCTCTTCGGGGTTGTCCGTGAGCCGGATCGAGCGGATCACCGTGCCTTGTTTCAGCGTCTGCCCCGCGCCCTTGACCTTGAGATCCTTGGTCAGCACCACGGAATCGCCGTCGGCAAGCAGGTTGCCCGCCGCGTCGCGCACCTCGACGCTCTGCTCTGCCGCGATCTCCGAGGCGGGGCGCCATTCGCCGCTGGCCTCGTCATAGACCCAGTCTTCGTCCTGATCGGCCATGACGGCCTCCTTTCGATTTGCGCCGCTGTCAGTCGTCCGTCTTCGCTCGCCGCCGGCGCGGCAGCATCACGATCACCGTGGCCACATAGGCCAGGCAGAAGAGCACCAGCGTGATCCAGGCATAGGTCACGGCGGCGGCCAGGGCAAAGGCCACGGCGACGAGGAAAAACTTGGCGTTCTTGCGCGGGATGCGGGTGGTCTTGAACGACCAGGTGGGGATGCGGCTGATCATCGACAGGCCGATCGCCACCATCCACAGCGCCAGCACCATATCCGGCAGGAACGGCCCCGAGGCGAAAGCGAAGCTGAGGAACATCGGCAGCATCACCAGCAGCGCGCCGGCGGGGGAGGGCACGCCGGTGAAATAGGCGTTGTCATGCGCCTTGTCCTCGGATTTGCGCTGCACGTTGAACCGCGCCAGACGCACCACCGCGCAGACCGCAAAGGTCAGCACTGCCAGCCAGCCAAAGCTGCGGCTGTCCTCCAGCGCCCAGGTATAGAGCAGAAAGCCCGGCGCCACGCCGAAATTCAGGAAATCCGCGAGGCTGTCGAGCTCCGCGCCCATGCCGCTTTCCGATTTCAGCGCGCGGGCGAGCCTTCCGTCCATGCCGTCGAGCACCGCCGCCAGCAGGATGAGCTGCACCGCATATTCGTAGGAGCCCTGAAGCCCCAGCCGGATCGCGGTCAGCCCGGCGCAGATCGCGATCACCGTCAGCATATTGGGCAGCAGCTGGATCAGGGTCAGCTTTTCCGTGCCGCGATCCGGTTTCGGCTCATCCGCCATGGCCGTCGCCTTCCGTCAGATCGGCGATCACCGTCTCGCCGGCGACCATGGTCTGCCCCAGCGAGACCTGCGGGGCCACACCGCGCGGCAGGTAGACATCGAGCCGCGAACCGAAGCGGATGAGGCCAAAGCGTTCGCCCCGGTCGAGCCAGTCGCCTTCCTTCTTCCACCACATGATGCGGCGCGCCACGAGCCCGGCGATCTGCACCACGGCGATCTCGCGCCCGTCCTGCATGCGGATGCGCAGCGCGTTGCGCTCATTGTCTTCCGACGCCTTGTCGAGCGAGGCGTTGAGGAACTTGCCGGGGCGATAGGCGAGGCGGATGAGCTCGCCGGCGACGGGCGCGCGGTTCACATGGCAGTTGAAGACCGACATGAAGACCGAGACCCGGGTCAGCGGCTCGGGCCCCATGCCCAGCTCGGCCGGCGGCACGGCGGGCTCGATCAGCGACACCACCCCGTCGGCGGGGCTGATGACAAGACCCTGGCGGTTGGGGGTGACGCGCTCGGGATCGCGGAAGAAATAATAGCACCAGATCGTGAGCCCGGTGCCGATCCAGCCCAGCGGTTCCCAGATCAGGAACAGCACCAGCGTGGCCACGGCGAAGGCGCCGACGAATTTGCGCCCCTCGGGGTGCATCGGTTTGAGGAAGGTGTCGCGCATCCGCATGGGCGGCGTCCTTTTTCATTGGGGCGGGTGGCCGGGGCTTACAGGCGCAGGGCCCTGTCTTGCAAGCCCCGCCGGCTCAGGCCTTGGGCGCGGTGGCCAGCATCGAGGGACGCTCGGCAAAGCCTGCGTACCAGCCGGCCAGCGCGTCGCGCCCGGTGCGCCACTGGCGGGCGTCGTGGCGGAAGTCGAGATAGCCGAGCGCGCAGCCGATGGCGATATGACCCATATCCATGCGACCGTTCAGGTGGCTCATCCAGCGGGTGTTGAGCGCGTCGAGGGCGCGGGAGACCTTGGTCCATTGGCCTTCGATCCACTCCATCGAGACCTTTTCCGTCGGGCGGAAACGCTCTTCGTAGATGATGAGTACGGCGGCGTCGAGGATACCGTCGGCGGTGGCCTCCAGCGTCAGCGTGTCCCAGATGCGGTTTTCGGGATAGAGCCCGGCCTCGGCGCGGTGATCGAGATAGCGGCAGATGACGCGGCTGTCATAGAGCGCCGGCGCGTCGGAGCGGATCAGCGCCGGGATCTTGCCGGTCGGATTGGCCGCGGCGACAGCCGGATGCGGTGCGAGCGGCGTGTTGTGCACGTCGATGGTCTCGACCTCGTCGATCTGGCCGGTTTCGTGCAGCGTGACGAGCACCTTGCGGACGAAGGGGGAGGCCGCGGATGTCAGGAGTTTCATGGCACCTGTCCTTTCAATTCGGCGCCAACCTAGGCGCGGCGGTCGGGGTCGGCAAATCTTTTCGAAAAGATTTGCAACGCCCTTGGAAGGGCGTTGTCCGCCTCAGCCTGCCTTGGGGTGCGTGGCCTCGTAGACCTTCATCAGATGCACCGTGTCGACCGAGGTATAGGCCTGGGTCGTCGACAGCGAGGCATGGCCCAGAAGCTCCTGAATCGCCCGCAGATCGCCGCCCGCCGCCAGCAAATGGGTGGCAAAGCTGTGGCGCATCGCATGCGGCGTGGCGGTGGCGGGCAGGCCGAGCTGCATCCGGGCCTTCTCGGTCACTTTCTGGATGAGGCGCGGGTTCAGCGCGCCGCCGCGCTTGCCGCGAAAGAGCGGCGCGTCGGGCGCCATCTCATGGGGGCAGAGCTGGAGATAGGTCGCGACGGCCGCGCGCGCCACCGGCAGTACCGGCACGATGCGCTCCTTGCCGCCCTTGCCGACAATGCGCAGCGTGTCGCCCATGGGCCAGTCGCGCCCCATGAGCCCCAGCGCCTCGGAGATCCGCAGCCCGCAGCCATAGAGCAGCGTCACCACCGCCGCGTCGCGGGCGCCGATCCAGCCGTCTGTGGCCTGCATGCTCACGCTGTCGATCATCGCGCGGGCGGCATCCTCGGCCAGCGGGCGGGGCAGTTTCTTCTGGAACTTGGGGGCGCGGGCGGAAAGCACGGCGGTGGGCTCGAACCCCTCGCGCTCGGCCAGCCAGCGGTAGAAGCTCTTCACCGCCGAAAGCTTGCGCGCCATCGAGCGCGGCGCGGCGCCGCTGCCGCGCAGATGCGCCATGAAGGCGCGCATGTCGGAGGTGGTCACCCGCGCCAGCGGCGCCAGCCCCTGCGGCTCGGCGTGATGCGCGGTGAGGAAGGCGATGAACTCCGCCACATCGGCGCGATAGGCGGTGACGGTGTTCTCGGCGGCGCCCTTCAGCGCCCGCGCGGCAGCGATCCAGCCCTCCAGCGCGTCGCGCGCGGCGGGCGAGATCTCCAGGCTCATGACAGCCAGCGCCGCATGGCGCGCTCGAACACCCCGGCGAAGAAGGCCAGCAGGTCGGTGCCCTGTTGCGGCGTGAACATATGCGGATCCTCCGAGCCCATGACCAGCAGGCCGGGCAGGCGACCGGCGCCGAAATCGAGCTTCAGGCAGGCCTCCGAGCGCATCCAGCCGGCTTTGTCGCCATAGATCCGCGCGTCGCCCTCGTGAAGCTGGCGCAGCGTGACCTGGCGCTGCGGCGCGCCGCTGCCGCCCGAGAGATACTCCTCGATAAAGCCGGGCTCGGCCACCGAGAGCACATCGCCCAGCCGCCGGATCGCCGGGTCGCTGTCGTTCTGCGCCGATTCCAGCACCAGCCGCACCATGTCGACCCTCAGGATATCGGCCACTTCCCCGCCGAGATCGTGGAGGAAAGGCTCGAAGGCGATGGGATCGAGCATGCGCAGGATGGCGCGGTGGATCTGGTTGGTGCCGGCGAGGTTCTCGTAGGCGGCGGCGATGACGCTGCGGTGGGTGTCCTCCAGCCGGTCGAGCCGGGATTCCAGCCGCTCCATCGCGATGCCGCGCAGATCGACGATATTGCCGCCCATTGACCGCTCGTTCGCGGCAATGAGCGCCTGCATCAGGTCGCGGTCGTCCAGGATCATGTCCGGGCGCGAGATGATCTCCTCGCGCAGGGTATCGGTGATCGTCTCAGGTGTGCTGCTCATGCCTGTCTCGTCTGTTCTTTTGCGCGATCCTAGCAGGTCGCGGGCGCGAATGCGCCGGTTTTTTCCGTTTGCCGGCCTGTTTCGCCGGGCTGTTGCGCTTGTGTCAAGCGCGCCGCCGGCGCGCGGCGGAAAGGCGCGGATTTCCCGCATATTTGGAAAGGTTTGGCGGAGCCGGCGTTCCGTGCCAGAGTGTTTGCGGGAACGGAGGAGAGCCATGCCAGAGATCACCAGCCCGAGCGCCTGTCAGACCGTCATCACCACATTCGAGACCACGCCCGGCACCTGCCAGGACCTGCTCGATGCGCTGCACGACGCCTATGAGAGCTTTATCTCGAAACAGCCCGGTTTCATCGCCGCGGGGCTGCATGTGAACGATGCGCAGACGCGCATCGCCAATTATTCGCAATGGACCCGGCGCGAGGATTTCCAGGCGATGCTGCGCAGCGCCGAGATGCGCAAGCGCAACCGCGACATCAACGAGCTGTGCCGCAGCTTCGAGCCGGTGATGTATGATGTGGAGGCGGTCTTCGGTTAGAACCGAACCGCCTGTAGGGTGGGCAATCCTGCCCACCACTCCTGTCTGAGCCTTACGCGGCCAGCGCCCGAAGCGCCTTGCGCCGCTCGGTGACTTCGAGCCGGTAGCCCGAGCCGCGCACCGTGTCGATGCGCAGCGCCTCGGCGACGCCGTTCAGATGGGTGCGCAGGTTGCACATATAGACGTCGAAGACCCGGGGCGCCGGCTCGTTCTCGAACCCGTAGACATGGTTGAGCAGCGCCTCGCGCGAGGCCAGCCGGCCCGAGCGCAGCGCGAGGAATTCGAGGATCTCGTAAAGCTTCGGCGAGAGCGACAGCGTCACCGTGCCCATATGCACGCGCCGTGCCTCCAGATCGAGGCTGAGCGGGCCGCATTCCAGCAGCGGATGTGCGATGCCGTGCGCGCGGCGGGCGACCGAGGCGAGCCGCGCCACCATCTCGGGCAGCGGCGTGGCCTCGTCGATCACCATATCGGCGCCGGAGGTCAGCCAGGCGGCGATCTGCTCGGGGCGGGGCTTGCGCGCGATCACGCAGATGGGGATGGCGGGCTGAAGCTCGCGCAGGCGGCTCAGCGAACTGTGCCGTTGCAGCAGCCCGGCGTCGATCACCGTCAGATCCTGTGCGCCGGTGCTGTGGAAATCCTCGATCTCCTCGCCGCTCTCGCAGCGGGTTTTCAGGGTGCCGCTGTCGGCCACGGCCTTCGACAGGCTCACCAGTTTCCAGCTCGTTTCGGCAATCAGATAGCGCATGGGCTCGCTCCTCGCTCTTGTTGTTCCGGTATGGTTCGGGACGGGGCGCGGCCGGGAATGCGGGCCGCCTTGCCTCGGCATCCGTGAGAGACGTTGCGCCGCAGGGGCGTGTCGGGGCGGATGCGGCGCGTTCTGCGGCCTGAGTTCGAAATTAGTGGCGGATTGTGCCTGAATTGTGATGGAAACCGGGCGCGTGCCGGGTGATATGAATCAAAGCGCGACCCGTTCGGATAGCGCAAACTGCCGGAAGGAGAGGAAAGGAGGCCGCCCATGTACAAAAAGATACTGGTGCCCATTGCATTCGACAGCGACGCCAAGGCGGAGGCGGCTGTGGCCGTTGCCCGCGAATTGGCGGATGACGATGCGACCATCACCTTGCTGCATGTGATGGAGCATATCCCCGGATACGCGATCAGCTACATGCCGCCGGATTACCTGGCGCAGTCGCGCGCCGCTGTGCAGTCGGAACTCGATGCCATGGCATCCAAGCTGGGCCATGCCACCGGGATCGTGGTCGAAGGCCATTCCGGTCGCACGATTCTAGATTACGCCGAGGATAACGGCACCGACCTGATCGTCATCGCCTCGCATCGTCCGGGGATGGGCGACCTGCTCATGGGCTCGACCGCCACGCAGGTGGTCCGTCACGCCAAATGCGCGGTGCATGTGCTGAGATGACAAACCGCCGGGCGGCGCGTCAGCGCGCCGCCTGCCGTTGCAGCCGCTTGCGGGCAAAGACCTCCTGTCGCGGCAGCCAGGGATAGCGCGTATCCTCCCGCACCGGCCCCCAGTAAAGCTTGCCGCCATTGCGCCAGGGGTCGAGCACGATCCCCTCATACATGCCGTCGCCGGGTGCGCTGACGATGACGGTGCTGTGTTCGATGCGCAGCGCGCTCTCGGAATTGGCGATGGCACGGTGCAGCTTCAGCGTCGTAAAGCCTTCCTGCCGCAGCCGCGCCTCCAGATCGTCGGCCCATTGATAGCAGAGCCCGCGCGGCTTGAGCCCCTGATTCACCTTGATATTGTGAATATAGGGCGCGTCCTCGATCTCGTAGGCCTGCGCCAGCCGGAGCGGGTATTCCAGCGACACGCGCGCGGCGCGGCTGGCCTCTTCGGGGGCGATCTCCGGGCCGAGCGAGCGGATCTCCTGCGCCAGCGCGGCGATCTCTGTCTCGCTGGGCGGTTGCAGCTCATGCGCCGGGGTGCCGGCGCAGCCGCCGACGGCCAGCGTGGCGACAAGCAGGAGGAGGGCTGCGAAAAATCTCGGAAGGGTCACGGGCGGTTGCGCTCTGTTTCGGTCTGTCGCCGGACTTTCCGCAAAGCGGCGGGGGATGGCAAGCCCGGGCAGCGGGCCGCTCGCGCCACCGTGAGCGAGGGCGTGCGATTGCGCCGGCGCCCATGCTGGGCTATCCCGGTGCGGATCCGCCACGACCCGAGAGAGGCCCCATGCCCCGTCTGATCCCCGCGCTCGGCCTTGTCCTGGGCCTTGCCGCCTGCGCCAATGGCCAGACCAACCTGCAAAAGCCTGTCGAGCCGCTGGGGAATTTCAAGCTCGGCCATGCCGAGGTGGTGGCGCCGAATATCGTCAAGGGGCCGGTCTCGCGCGAGGCGAGTGCCGAGGAATGGATCGCCGAGGTCGACAAGGCGCTGGAAGAGCGCTTTCGCCGGCATGAGGGCGACAAATATTATCATCTGGGCGTGAGCGTCGAGGGCTATGTCCTGGCGCAGCCGGGCATCCCGCTGGTCTTCAGCCCGAAATCGGCGCTGATCGTGCGGGTCACGGTCTGGGACGACGCGGCGGGCAAGAAGCTCAACGCCGAACCCGAGCAGATCACCGCGCTTGAAAGCTTCTCCGCCGAGACCGTGGTGGGCTCGGGTGTGACCCAGTCGAAGGCGGAGCAGATGCGCAATCTCTCGGCCAATGTGGCGTTGCAGATCGAGAAATGGATGCGCCGCATGCAGAAGGAAGAAGGCTGGTTCGGCGGGCTCGAGGCCAATCCGCCCGCCGCGCCGGAGGCTGCTGCGGAAACGCCCGCCGGGGACGCGGTAGAGGATTCGCCCCCAGAGGCAGAGGCCGAAGACGCGGCCTGATATCGGCGCCCCGGCCCGCGCCGGGGATTCGGGCGGCAATACGGCAATAAGCCCCTGTCATCAGGGTTTTGCCTTTCTTGCCGGGCCTCTGTTGTGTGCCGGTCGCCACGCCCGGCCTCTCGCGCCGTCAGGCGCATCAATCGCTTGATTTTCCCGTTGCAAGACACTAAACGGCCCGCGATGCGAAACCGGGTCAGTTGGGGCCCCTGAAAAGGCGAGGCGTCTTTACAAGATGGCAAAGGAAAAGTTTGAGCGCGGCAAACCGCACTGCAACATCGGCACGATCGGTCACGTTGACCACGGCAAGACGACGCTGACGGCGGCGATCACGAAGTATTTCGGTGACTTCCGCGCCTACGACCAGATCGACGGCGCGCCGGAAGAGAAAGCCCGCGGCATCACGATCTCGACCGCTCACGTGGAGTACGAGACCGAAAACCGTCACTACGCCCACGTCGACTGCCCCGGCCACGCCGACTATGTGAAGAACATGATCACCGGCGCCGCGCAGATGGACGGCGCGATCCTGGTGGTGAACGCCGCCGACGGCCCGATGCCGCAGACCCGCGAGCACATCCTGCTCGGCCGTCAGGTGGGCATCCCCGCCATGGTGGTGTTCCTCAACAAGGTCGACCAGGTGGACGACGAGGAACTGCTCGAGCTGGTCGAGATGGAAGTGCGCGAGCTGCTCTCCGAATACGACTTCCCGGGCGACGACGTTCCGATCATCGCGGGCTCGGCGCTTGCGGCGATGGAAGGCCGCGATCCGGAAATCGGCGAGAACAAGATCAAGGAACTGATGGCCGCTGTGGATGAGTACATCCCGCAGCCCGAGCGCGCTGTCGACCAGCCGTTCCTGATGCCGATCGAAGACGTGTTCTCGATCTCGGGCCGCGGCACCGTGGTCACCGGCCGTGTGGAGCGTGGCGTTGTGAACGTCGGCGACGAACTGGAAATCGTCGGCATCCGCGACACCCGGAAGACCACCTGCACCGGTGTGGAAATGTTCCGCAAGCTGCTCGACCGCGGTGAAGCCGGCGACAACATTGGCGCGCTGCTGCGCGGCATCGACCGTGACGGCGTCGAGCGTGGCCAGGTTCTCTGCAAGCCGGGCTCGGTGAAGCCGCACACCAAGTTCGAGTGCGAGGTCTACATCCTGACCAAGGACGAGGGTGGCCGTCACACGCCGTTCTTTGCGAACTACCGTCCGCAGTTCTACTTCCGCACGACGGACGTGACCGGCACCGTGACGCTGCCCGAGGGCACCGAGATGGTGATGCCGGGCGACAACCTTAAGTTCACGGTTGAGCTGATCGCGCCGATCGCCATGGAAGACGGCCTGCGCTTCGCCATCCGCGAAGGCGGCCGCACCGTCGGCTCCGGCGTCGTCTCCAAGATCCTCGAGTAAGGCGGGTCTCCCGCCCTTTTGGGGCGCGGTTCCAGAGACATCGAAAGGCCGGGTGGATCCGTTCCACCCGGCCTTTTCTTTTGCACTGTCGGGGCGCGCTGAGGCCCCGGACCGTGCCCGGGGCGGGGGACGCTGCCGGGGCGTTGGACAAAAGATAAGGGGCGCCTCGTCGGCGCCCCTTATCGTGTCAGGCTGTCGGGCCTGTCCGCAGGGAGCTGGCCTTGGCCGGGCTCCCTGCGGCGCACTGCGCTCATTGGTAGTTGTGGATCAGAGCTTCGGCAGCGGCCTTCGTGTTGCCTGCGCCGTTTTCTTCCTGCACCGCCTGGTACACGGCAACGGCTTCGGCGTTGCTGAGGGCCGAGACATTGGCCTCGGGTGCGATGCGCGTCAGAGCGGCACGGGCTGCGTCGCCGGTGCTGTAGGTCTGGGCCGAAGCGGCGCCGGCAAAGGCGGAGGCGGCGGTGACAGCGGCGGCGGTGAGTGCGATAAAGCGGTTCATTTTCTTTCCTTCCATTACATGTCTGAAGCTCCGTTTCGGAGCGCTTTGTGTCCCGTCCGTTTCGTCTCGGGATGACAGAGATATCGTTATGCATCAGGCGATTAGCAAATCACGCGAGCGGTCACGGCGGGTCGCGACTTTGTGCACTGGAACGTGAGTGAGACCTGCCCAAAGCCTGCTGGCCGCTGCCGAAACCCCACGAAATAAAGGGTTTCAGCGAGGGCCGGTCGGGCGCACTGGCGCGAGGAGGATGTGAGATCAGGGCGTTTCCGAACGCTATGAGGGGTGTCGCAGGCCTGTTGTGCAGTTTTGAACATGGCGGTTTTCGCCGGAAACGCCCCAGCGACGCCCCTCGAGAGCGGAGCGCCGGTGCGTTTGGCAGGCGGCTACAGGCGCGCCGACGCCGTTGGCGCACGCAGACATGCGCCCGGAGACGCCGGGCGTGAGAAGGACTGACAAGGGCTTGGGGGGGGCATTGTGCAGCTTCGGCCAAGATTGGGCGGCGCAAGGGCGGCAGCACCGCTGAACGAAAACGGCTGCGGACAAAATTCAAGGGGCGCCTCGTCGGCGCCCCTTATCGTGTCAGGCTGTCGGGCCTATCCGCAGGGAGCTGGCGCTGGCCGGGCTCCCTGCGGGGTTCCGCACTCATTGGTAGTTGCGGATCATGGCTTCGGCAGTGGCTTTGGCATTACCTGCGCCGGTTTCTTCCTGCACCACCTGGTACACGGCAACGGCTTCGGCATTGCTGAGGGCCGAGACATTGGCCTCGGGAACGATGCGCGACAGAGCGGCACGGGCTGCGTCGCCGGTGCTGTAGGTCTGAGCGGAGGCAGCGCCTGCAACGGCGGAGGCTGCGGTCACGGCAGCGGCGGTGAGTGCGATAAAGCGTTTCATGTTTCTTTCCTTCCTTAAACTGATCAAAGCACCTTTGCGGTGCGTGTCCATCCCGTCCGTTTCGTGGCGGGACACCCGTGATATCGTTTCGGATCAGGGGATTAGCAAATCACGCGGGCGCTCACAGCGGATCGCGAAAACGTGTATTTGACTGTGATCGGAAGACTTCCTATGGGCCGTCGGAAACGTCGAAAATAACAGAAAAATGACAGACTGCCGGGGCCGCGTGTCGCAGGGATGAGCGTATTCCGCGTGAGCGAGAGGTATCTAATCACCCTAAACTGTTTAGTGCAGATTGAGTGTGCAGTGATGCACAAGCCAATAAAGGCTGGGTATGGACCGTGCGAAAGCCGCTTGCGCGCCGGCGGGGTGCGGATATTCTCCGGCTATGCAGGAGCTGGCCCCCCGTTTCGACGATGTGATTCAGACCGGTTTCGCGCTGAACGGCGACGGGCGCGGCAAGGCGCTGAGCCCGGGTGAGGCGCCGGCGCTGCTGCGCGGCGAAGAGCTGGGTTGGGTGCATCTGCGCGCCCACCATCCGGACACGCCGGCCTGGATCGTGGAAAACCTGTCCTATCTCGATCCCACGATCATCGACGCTCTGGTTGCCGAGGAAACCCGCCCGCGCGTCACCCGGGTGGGCGAAGGGCTGATCGTGATCCTGCGCGGCATCAACACGGTGGCGGGCGAGGATCCCGAGGACATGGTCTCGGTGCGGCTCTGGATCGACCCGCGCCGCATCGTCAGCCTGTCGCGCCGCCCGGTGCGCGCGATCGAGGATATCGCGGCGGAACTGGCGGCGGGCCATGGGCCGGACGATTGCGCGGGCTTCCTGGTCGCGCTGGTGGAGCGGCTGACCTATCGGATCGAGTCTTTCTGGACGGGCATCGACGACGAGGCCGACGACCTGGAGGAGGCGGTTCTTGACGGTGCGGAGAAAGAGCTGCGCGGCCAGCTTGTCGAACTCCGCCGCCGGGCGATCATCCTGCGGCGCTATCTGCAACCCCAGCGCGATGCGCTGCGCGGTCTTCAGGCGGCGCACCCGGGCTGGCTGGAGCCGGACGACCTGCGCCATCTCGCCGAGGAGCTGGATGCGCTGGAACGGGTGGTGGAGGATGCCGACGCGATGCGCGAGCGCATGGCGCTGGTACGCGACGAGCTGACGGGCCAGCAATCGGAGCGGCTGAACCGCAATATGTACATGATCTCGATTCTCTCGGCGCTGTTTCTGCCGCTGGGCTTCCTCACTGGTTTGTTCGGAATCAACCTGGCCGGCATGCCCGGCGCGGCGCATCCCGGGGCGTTCTGGATCTTTGTTGGCGGTCTTGCGGTGGTGGTCACACTGCAACTCGCGATCCTGCGGCGATTGCGCTGGATTTGAGGCCGTTTTCCCGCTTGCAATGGCGCGCGCCCTTTCGTACACGGGAGCCCGGCCTTAGGGGTATAGCTCAGCTGGTAGAGCGACGGTCTCCAAAACCGTAGGTCGCGGGTTCGAACCCTGCTGCCCCTGCCATCATCCTGCCATAAGCAAAAATGCGGCGATAAGGCACGCAAAAGGGCCGCGGCGAACCGCGGCCCTTGCCTTGAATGGTCAAGATTTACGACATGATCCGCTCGATGTCGCTCTTCTTCTCGCTGTCGCTCGAGTCGCCGTAGAGCGCGGCGCGGAGGTCATCGACCTGACCGGTCGTCAGCACGCTGTAGTCGGCTTCCGGGACGAGCTCTTCAAGTGCGCTCACCTCGCCGGTGGTCAGGTTCGGAGCTGCGTCCTTCATCGAGTCGACGATCTGCACGCGGGTCTCGGCCGGATCTTCGCTTTCGCTTACCAGGGCCACGACGCGCTCACGCTCTGCGCTCGACATCTCGTCCAGGCGCCACTCCGGGATGTAGACCTGAAGCTCTTCCTCGACGGCAACGGATGCCGACGGGTTGTCCGCCTGTGCGATGTCCTCGATCTGCGAACGCTTCTCGGTGTCGCTCACGCCGCTGTTGGCGACGGCGAACATCTCGGTGACCTGATCGTCGGTCAGCGCTTCGAAATTGGCATCCGGATAATAGGTGGTGATCGCATTCATTTCGGCTTCGCTTGCGGCGAAGGCGCTGGTTGCGACGATGGTGCTCAGGGCGGTTGCGGTCAGAAGGCGTTTCATAATGACGTTCCTTTCTTTCTTCGGTTCCTCTCGCCGAGGCGTCGGGTGCCTCGTGCTTCCTGGCGACACAACAGCGATCGCGGCGGCTTGGTTCCGACCCGAAAACGGCCAATTTCGATGTTTTAACCCATTGCCATGGATGAGTTTTCCTCCAACGCGCCCGCAAACGCCGAAGGCCGCGAAAGGTTGCCGGGAAAATTGCGCCCTGGCGTCAGAGTTTCGTGAAATCCGCTCGCAGCAGGGTGAGGCGCGCGTGACGTTGCGGTGATCGCGCGCGCGGGAGGGACGCAAGCCGGGTGCAAGACTTGCCAGCGGAGGGCTCTCTGCGTATATCGCCCGAAACCCGCACGGAAACGGAAAGCAGGCGGCAATGGCCAATCCCATCCAGTTCATCCAGCAGACCCGGGCCGAGATCGGCAAGATCGTCTGGCCCACGCGCCGCGAAGTGATGCTCACCACGGTCACCGTCTTTATCATGGCGGCGCTCACCGCGGCCTTCTTTGCGCTGGTCGATATCCTGATCCGCGGCGGCCTTCAGGGGCTGCTGTCGATGTTCGGCTAGGCGTAACGGCCTGAAGCCCGGTCTGCCTCTTGAAATCGCAGGGGCAGGGGGGTAGTGAGCGACACACTTTCCTCAGACGGGCGTGCAGCGATTCGAGTTGCACGCCGGTTTTCGTTTGGGGCAGGACGATGCCGGCAGAGACCGGCTGAGAGATTGGAAGAGGGGCCAGATGGCAAAGCGGTGGTACTCGGTCAGCGTTCTGTCGAACTTCGAGAAGAAGATCGCGGAACAGATCCGGCAGTCTGTCGAAGAGCAGGGGCTGGAAGACCAGATCGACGAGGTTCTGGTGCCCACCGAGGAAGTGATCGAGGTGCGCCGTGGCAAGAAGGTCGCCACCGAGCGCCGCTTCATGCCCGGTTATGTGCTGGTCCATATGGAGATGTCGGATCAGGGCTATCACCTGGTCAACTCGATCAACCGGGTGACCGGGTTCCTCGGTCCGCAGGGGCGCCCGATGCCGATGCGCGATGCCGAGGTCGAGGCGATTCTGGGCCGTGTGCAGGAAAGCGACGAGGCGCCGCGCACGCTCATCCATTTCGAGGTGGGCGAGAAGGTCAAGGTCAACGACGGCCCGTTCGAGGGCTTCGACGGCATGATCGAGAGCGTCGACGACGACAATCAGCGCCTGCGTGTGGCGGTGTCGATCTTCGGCCGGGAAACCCCGGTCGAGCTGGAATACACACAGGTCTCGAAAGAGTAAGAGACCTGCCGTGTGCGCGAACGTGCCCCGTCGGAGCCATCCGGCGGGGCTTTTGTTTGGCCGGTTGCCAATTCCGCCGCGATTGGCGAAAGCTGCGGCATGGCTGCCCCCGCTCCCCTCCGTATCGCCAATGTTGATGCCCGCCGGCTCTGGCTCGCCTCTCACGGGCTGAGCGCCGCGCCCTCCGGCGCCGATGCGCTGCGGGTCATTCGCGATCTGGGCTTCGTGCAGCTCGACACGATCCAGGTGGTCTCGCGCGCGCATCATCATATCCTGTGGTCGCGGGCGCAGTCCTATCGCGAGCCGATGCTCGACAGGCTGCTGCGCAAGCGGCAGGTCTTCGAGCATTTCACCCATGATGCCTCCGTCCTGCCGATGGAGATGCTGCCGCTCTGGCGCCGGCAATTCGACCGGATGAAGCAAAAGGTCGGCGGGTCGTGGTATGTGGGCATCGCCTCGGAGGAGCTGACGCAGGAGATCCTGACCCGCATCCGCGAGGAGGGGCCGCTCTGCACCCGCGATTTCGACACGGTGGTGGAAAAGCGCGCCATGTGGCAGCGCCCGCCGCACAAGAAGGCGCTCGACTATCTCTGGTATGCCGGGGTGCTTGCGACCTGTCATCGCGAGGGGGTCGTCAAGTATTACGACCTTGCGGAGCGGATCTTTCCCGAGGTCGAGCTGCTGTCCGACGAGGCGCAGATCGACGGGCTGTGCGACGCGGCGCTGGATCGCCTGGGCTTTGGCACGCTGGGCGAGCTGCGCAAGTTCTGGGATGCCACCGAGGTTGCCGAGGTGGCGGCCTGGTCTGAGCGCCGCCAGCCGCTGCCGGTCGAGATCGAGGGCGCCGATGGCCGCTGGACCAAGGCTGTGGCCTGCCCCGACATCGAAGAGCGTCTGGAGGCTGCGCCCGCGCCCGGCGGGCGGCTGCGCCTGCTGAACCCGTTCGATCCGGCGATCCGCGATCGGGTGCGTTTGAAACGCCTGTTCGGCTTCGACTACACGGTCGAGATGTTCGTGCCGGAGGCGAAGCGGCAATGGGGCTATTACATCTATCCGCTGCTCGAAGGGGATCGTTTCGTCGGGCGGATCGAGGCCAAGGGCGACCGCAAGACCGGGCTGCTGAGCGTGACCAATCTCTGGTGGGAGGCGGGGGTGCGCCCCTCCAAGGCGCGCGAGGCGCGGCTCGATGCCGAGCTGGCGCGGTTCGCAAGGCTTGCCTGTCTGGCAGAGGTGCGCCGGGGCTGACGCGCCTTGCCAAGTTGCGCCATGCGCGGTAAAGGGCGCGCTCGTGGCCTTCCGATGCGAGTCGGGGGTGTCGCGTTCGTGGGAGGCGAGGGCATCGCGATGTCCGGACCAGACCACGCCACATGAACATCCCGGCGACGCGTCGTCAGGGAAGATGGAACAGGAGATTCGCCGATGGCCAAGAAGCTCGCCGGCAAGATGAAGCTGCAGATCCCTGCAGGCAAAGCCAACCCCTCGCCGCCCGTGGGCCCCGCCCTGGGTCAGCGCGGCATCAACATCATGGAATTCTGCAAGGCGTTCAACGCCAAGACGCAGGAAATGGAGCCCGGCGCGCCGTGCCCGACCGTGATCACCTACTATCAGGACAAGTCCTTCACCATGGACATCAAGACGCCGCCCGCGTCTTACTACCTGAAGAAGGCTGCCGGTCTGAAGCCCGTGGGCAAGCGGAACCGCCCGCGCGGTGCTGAGAACCCCGGTCGCGAGACCGTTGCCACCGTGACCACCAAGCAGGTGCGCGAGATCGCCGAGGCCAAGATGAAGGACCTCAGCGCGAACGACGTCGAAGCGGCAATGCAGATCATCCTTGGCTCCGCCAAGTCCATGGGCATCGAGGTGAAGTAAGATGGCAAAGCTCGGAAAACGTACCCGCGCCGTCCGCGAAGCCTTTGTCGGCAAGGAAAACCTGACCGTCGAGGAAGCCGTTGCGCTCGTCAAGTCGTCGGCCAGCGCCAAGTTCGACGAAACCGTAGAGATCGCGATGAACCTGGGTGTCGACACCCGTCACGCCGACCAGATGGTCCGTGGCGTGATCGGCCTGCCGAACGGCACCGGCAAGACCATGCGCGTCGCCGTGTTCGCCCGTGGCCCGAAGGCCGAGGAAGCTCAGGCCGCAGGGGCCGACATCGTGGGCGCCGAAGACCTGATGGAAACCATCCAGGGCGGCACCATCGAGTTCGACCGCTGCATCGCGACCCCGGACATGATGCCGATCGTCGGTCGTCTGGGCAAAGTGCTCGGCCCGCGCAACCTGATGCCGAACCCCAAGGTCGGCACGGTGACCATGGATGTCGCTCAGGCCGTCAAGGACGCCAAGGGCGGTCAGGTCCAGTTCCGCGCTGAAAAGGGCGGTGTGGTCCATGCCGGCGTCGGCAAAGCCTCCTTCGACGAAGCCAAGCTGGTCGAGAACGTCCGCGCCTTCGTCAGCGCGGTTGCCAAGGCCAAGCCGGCTGGCGCCAAGGGCACCTATATGCAGAAGATCTCGCTCAGCTCCACCATGGGCCCGGGCGTGACTGTCGACGTGGCCAACGCCGCGACCGAGTGATCCTCTGCGATCAGTGATTTTGGGAAGGGCGGGCCTGCGGGTCCGCCCTTTTTGCATTGGCTTTTTGCATTGAGCGGCGTGTTTGCCTCGCCGGTATGAGCGGTTTTGTGACAGCCCTGGCGATGCAAGTGGACGGACTCGCCGCGATCTGCGACACTCGTGCGAGGTATTTCCAGCCGGTGCCCGCGCCCGTGATCGTATCCGGGCTTGGCACAGCGCCCAAAAGCCGGTATCCGGACCCCCTGAGGGTTTCCGCGTGATTCGTGGCGACCCTCTCATTCGTCCGAGACGGTGGGTTGGAGCAATCCTGTAATTCCTGCCCGAGACGGGAAGAGACATACGTTCCGGACCTATGTGTTCCGGCGACGCGATGCGACGACCCGATCGGACCTTGTCGTCCGGGCTTGCCCGGACAGAACCGAGCCGGAGGGGTCGCCCCTCCACAACTGGAGTGAAACTGTGGATAGAGCCCAGAAAGAGAAAGTGGTCGAGGAACTCGGCCAGATCTTCGAAAGCTCTGGCGTCGTGGTGGTATCCCGCTACGAGGGTCTCACGGTTGCCGAGATGACGGACCTGCGGGCGCGCGCGAGCGCGGCCGAGACTTCGGTTCGCGTCGCCAAGAACAGGCTCGCCAAGATCGCCCTTGAGGGAACGCCGAGCGAGAGCATCGCGCAATATCTCGAGGGCATGACCGTTCTCACCTTCTCCGAAGACCCCGTGGCAGCCGCCAAGGTGGTCGAGGATTTCGCCAAGGACAACAAGAAGTTCGAAATCCTTGGCGGGACGATGGGTGGTGCGGCTCTGGACCGGGCCGGTGTCGAGGCCGTGTCGAAAATGCCGTCGCGCGAGGAGCTCATCGCTTCCATCGCCGGCTGTATCGGCGCACCCGCTTCGAACATCGCCGGTGCGATTGGCGCCCCTGCTTCGAACATCGCCTCCATCCTTTCCACCATCGAGGAAAAGGCCGAGGCGGCGTAACGCGCAGTCAAGAGACACTCGTGGGGTTGCAAACCCGCACGTTGGAACACATCTAGAGAAACGGAAAACGCAAAATGGCTGATCTTAAAGCACTTGCAGAGCAAATCGTCGGTCTGACGCTGCTCGAAGCCCAGGAACTGAAAACCATCCTCAAAGACGAGTACGGCATCGAGCCCGCCGCTGGCGGCGCGGTCATGATGGCTGGCCCGGCAGCCGGTGGCGAAGCCGCCGCTGAAGAGGAAAAAACCGAATTCGACGTGATCCTCAAGTCGGCTGGCGACAAGAAGATCAACGTGATCAAGGAAGTCCGCGGCATCACCGGCCTGGGCCTGAAAGAAGCCAAAGAGCTGGTGGAAGCCGGCGGCAAGGCTGTCAAAGAAGGCGTCTCCAAGGACGAAGCCGAAGAGATCAAGAAAAAGCTCGAAGAAGCAGGCGCGGAAATCGAGCTCAAGTAAGTGCGGTTCCCCCGGAACTGTCACGGCGCCGGGATCGCCCCGGCGCGCTGACCTTACAAGGCTGGGTCCGGGCTCTCCCGGGCCCAGCCGAACCCGTCTCAGAGAGGCCCTTCGCGCAAGGGCTTTTCTAAGGCAGGTTCCAGGATCGGGAGGCCCTTGGTGGGACAGGGGCCAGGAATGGATCGGAACAATTGTCGTCTCGGATGGATGTGCCGCTGGTGCCCGACAGCATGCGCGTCCGGTGAGAAGCTGAAAAGGTGAACAGACCTATGGCGCAAAGTTTCCTTGGCCAGAAACGTCTTCGCAAATATTACGGCAAAATTCGTGAGGTTCTGGAGATGCCGAACCTCATCGAGGTTCAGAAATCCTCCTACGAACTCTTCCTGAAATCCGGCGACCAGCTCGAGCCCATGGATGGCGAGGGCATCAAGGGCGTGTTCCAGTCGGTCTTTCCGATCAAGGATTTCAACGAGACCGCTGTTCTGGAATTCGTCGATTACGAGCTTGAAAAGCCGAAATACGACGTCGAGGAATGCATGCAGCGCGACATGACCTACAGCGCCCCGCTGAAGGTCACCCTGCGCCTCATCGTGTTCGATATCGACGAGGATACCGGCGCCAAATCGGTGAAGGACATCAAGGAACAGGACGTGTTCATGGGCGACATGCCGCTCATGACGCCGAACGGCACGTTCATCGTGAACGGCACCGAGCGGGTCATCGTTTCCCAGATGCACCGTTCGCCGGGCGTGTTTTTCGACCATGACAAGGGCAAGACGCACAGCTCGGGCAAGCTGCTCTTCGCCTGCCGCATCATTCCCTATCGCGGCTCGTGGCTCGATTTCGAATTCGACGCCAAGGATATCGTCTTCGCGCGCATCGACCGCCGCCGCAAGCTGCCGGTGACGACGCTGCTCTACGCTCTTGGTCTCGACCAGGAAGCGATCATGGACGCCTATTACAAGACGGTCGATTACACCCTGCGCCGCGGCGAGGGCTGGGTCACCAAGTTCTTCCCCGAGCGGGTGCGCGGCACGCGTCCGACCCACGATCTCGTGGATGCGGATACCGGCGAGATCATCGCCGAGGCCACCAAGAAGGTCACCCCGCGCGCGGTCAAGAAGCTGATCGACGAGGGCAAGGTCGAGAACCTGCTGGTGCCCTTCGACCAGATCGTCGGCAAGTTCGTCGCCAAGGACATCATCAACGAAGAGACCGGCGCCATCTATGTGGAAGCCGGTGACGAGCTGACCTGGACCGTTGACAAGGATGGTGAGGTGACCGGCGGTTCGCTGAAAGAGCTGCTGGACGCGGGCATCACCGATATCCCGGTGCTCGACATCGACAACATCACCGTGGGCCCGTACATGCGGAACACCATGGCGCAGGACAAGAACATGGACCGCAACAGCGCGCTCATGGATATCTACCGCGTCATGCGTCCGGGCGAGCCGCCCACCGTCGAGGCCGCCTCGTCGCTCTTCGACACGCTGTTCTTCGACAGCGAGCGTTACGACCTCTCGGCCGTGGGCCGGGTGAAGATGAACATGCGTCTGGCGCTCGAAAAGCCCGACACCCAGCGCACGCTGGACCGCGAGGATATCGTGGCCTGCATCAAGGCGCTGGTGGAGCTGCGCGACGGCAAGGGTGAGGTGGACGACATCGACCACCTCGGCAACCGTCGTGTCCGTTCCGTCGGCGAGCTGATGGAAAACCAGTACCGCGTCGGCCTGCTGCGCATGGAGCGCGCGATCAAGGAGCGTATGTCCTCGGTCGAGATCGACACGGTGATGCCGCAGGATCTGATCAACGCCAAGCCCGCGGCTGCCGCCGTGCGTGAGTTCTTCGGTTCCTCGCAGCTGTCGCAGTTCATGGACCAGACCAACCCGCTGTCGGAAGTGACCCACAAGCGCCGCCTCTCGGCGCTTGGGCCGGGCGGTCTGACCCGCGAGCGTGCCGGCTTCGAGGTGCGCGACGTGCACCCGACCCACTATGGCCGCATGTGCCCGATCGAGACGCCGGAAGGCCCGAACATCGGTCTCATCAACTCGCTGGCGACCTTTGCGCGCGTGAACAAATACGGGTTCATCGAAACCCCGTATCGCGTGGTCAAGGAAAGCCAGGTGACGGACGAAGTGCATTACATGTCCGCCACCGAGGAGATGCGCCACACGGTCGCCCAGGCAAACGCGACGCTGGACGAGAACGGCGAATTCATCAACGAGATGGTCAACACCCGCCAGTCGGGCGATTACACCCTCGCCCCGCGCGAGTCGGTGGACCTGATCGACGTGTCGCCGAAACAGCTGGTCTCGGTCGGGGCCTCGCTGATTCCGTTCCTCGAAAACGACGACGCCAACCGCGCGCTGATGGGCGCCAACATGCAACGTCAGGCCGTGCCGACGCTGCGCTCCGAGGCGCCGCTGGTGGGCACCGGGATCGAGGGCAAGGTCGCCATCGACTCCGGCGCCGCGATCCAGGCGCATCGCGCGGGCATCGTCGACCAGGTCGATGCGCAGCGGATCGTGATCCGCGCCACCGCCGATCTGGAACTGGGCGATGCCGGTGTGGATATCTACCGGATGCGCAAGTTCCAGCGCTCGAACCAGAACACCTGTATCAACCAGCGTCCGCTGGTGAAGGTGGGCGACACGGTCGGCAAGGGCGAGGTCATCGCGGACGGCCCGTCGACGGATATGGGGGAACTGGCGCTCGGTAAGAACGTCATCGTCGCCTTCATGCCCTGGAACGGTTACAACTACGAGGACTCGATCCTGATCTCCGAGCGCATCGCGCGTGACGACGTGTTCACCTCGATCCATATCGAGGAATTCGAAGTTGCCGCTCGCGACACCAAGCTCGGGCCGGAAGAGATCACCCGCGACATCCCGAACGTCGGCGAGGAAGCGCTGCGCAACCTCGACGAGGCGGGCATCGTCTATATCGGTGCCGATGTGGAGCCGGGCGACATTCTTGTGGGCAAGATCACGCCGAAGGGCGAAAGCCCGATGACGCCGGAAGAAAAGCTTCTGCGCGCCATCTTCGGCGAGAAAGCCTCCGACGTGCGCGACACCTCGCTGCGGGTCAAGCCGGGCGATTACGGCACCGTTGTGGAAGTGCGGGTCTTCAACCGGCACGGCGTCGAGAAAGACGAGCGTGCGTTGCAGATCGAGCGCGAGGAAGTCGAACGTCTGGCCCGTGACCGGGACGACGAGCTGGCGATCCTCGACCGCAACATCTATGCCCGCCTGCACGACCTGATCCTCGGCAAGACCGCGGTGAAGGGGCCGAAGGGCGTGCGCCCGAACAGCGAGATCACCGAAGAGCTGCTCGGCACGCTGTCGCGCGGCCAGTGGTGGCAGCTGGCGCTGGAGGAAGAGTCCGACGCGCAGATCATCGAGGCGCTGCACGAGCAGTACGAGGCGCAGAAGCGCCAGCTCGACGCGCGGTTCGAGGACAAGGTCGAGAAGGTCCGCCGCGGCGACGACCTGCCGCCGGGCGTGATGAAGATGGTCAAGGTCTTTGTCGCGGTGAAGCGCAAGCTTCAGCCGGGCGACAAGATGGCCGGTCGCCACGGCAACAAGGGGGTGATCTCCCGCGTCGTTCCGATGGAGGACATGCCCTTCCTCGAGGACGGCACGCCGGTCGACTTCTGCCTCAACCCGCTGGGTGTGCCCTCGCGGATGAATGTCGGTCAGATCCTTGAAACCCACATGGGCTGGGCGTCGCGCGGCCTGGGCATCAAGATCGACGAGGCGCTTCAGGACTATCGCCGCTCCGGCGATCTGACGCCGGTACGCGAAGCCATGCGCATCGCCTATGGCGACGAGGTCTATGAAGAAGGCATCGCCGAGATGGACGAAGGCCAGTTGGTGGAAGCCGCGGGCAACGTGGTGCGCGGCGTGCCGATCGCCACGCCGGTCTTCGATGGTGCCAAGGAAGCCGATATCGACGACGCACTGACGCGGGCAGGGTTCGACTCCTCGGCCCAGTCGCGCCTCTTCGATGGGCGCACCGGCGAGGAATTCGCACGGAAGGTGACGGTGGGTGTGAAATACCTGCTGAAGCTGCACCACCTGGTCGACGACAAGATCCACGCACGCTCCACCGGCCCGTACTCGCTCGTCACCCAGCAGCCGCTGGGCGGCAAGGCGCAGTTCGGCGGTCAGCGGTTCGGGGAGATGGAGGTCTGGGCTCTGGAAGCCTATGGCGCCGCCTATACCCTGCAGGAAATGCTGACCGTGAAGTCGGATGACGTGGCGGGCCGGACCAAGGTCTATGAAAGCATCGTCAAGGGCGAGGACAATTACGAGGCGGGCGTTCCCGAGAGCTTCAACGTGCTCGTGAAGGAAGTCCGCGGCCTCGGCCTGAACATGGAACTCCTGGACGCGGAGGAGGACGAGTAACGAAGAATTTTCGTCGAAAATTCTTCGGCCCAGGATTTTCGTACGAAAAATCCTGGGCGCTCCCCCCAACGCAGCCATGACGCAAAGGTTTTGACATGAACCAGGAACTGACGAACAACCCGTTCAACCCGCTGACCCCGCCCAAGGTGTTCGACGAGATCAAGGTCTCGCTGGCCTCGCCCGAGCGGATCCTCAGCTGGTCCTACGGCGAGATCAAAAAGCCCGAGACGATCAACTACCGCACGTTCAAACCCGAGCGTGACGGCCTCTTCTGCGCGCGGATCTTTGGCCCGATCAAGGATTACGAATGCCTCTGCGGCAAGTACAAGCGCATGAAATATCGCGGCGTCGTCTGCGAGAAATGCGGCGTGGAAGTCACGCTGCAAAAGGTCCGCCGCGAGCGCATGGGCCATATCGAGCTGGCCGCGCCCTGCGCCCATATCTGGTTCCTCAAGTCGCTGCCCTCGCGCATCGGTCTGATGCTGGACATGACGCTGCGCGATCTGGAGCGTGTGCTCTATTTCGAAAACTACGTGGTGATCGAGCCGGGCCTGACCGACCTGACCTATGGCCAGATGCTCACCGAGGACGAGTTCCTCGACGCGCAGGACCAGTACGGCATGGATGCCTTCACCGCCAATATCGGCGCCGAGGCGATCCGTGAAATGCTGGCGGCCATCGACCTCGAAGCCGAGGCCGAGCAGCTGCGCATGGACCTCAAGGAGGCCACCGGCGAGCTGAAGCCCAAGAAGATCATCAAGCGCCTGAAAGTGGTGGAGAGCTTCCTCGAGTCGGGCAACCGTCCGGAATGGATGATCCTCACCGTGATCCCGGTCATTCCGCCGGAGCTGCGCCCGCTGGTGCCGCTGGACGGTGGCCGCTTCGCGACCTCCGACCTCAACGACCTGTACCGCCGGGTGATCAACCGGAACAACCGCCTCAAGCGGCTGATCGAGCTGCGCGCGCCGGACATCATCGTCCGCAACGAAAAGCGGATGCTTCAGGAAGCCGTCGACGCGCTCTTCGACAACGGTCGTCGTGGCCGCGTGATCACCGGTGCCAACAAGCGTCCGCTGAAATCGCTCAGCGACATGCTGAAAGGCAAGCAGGGCCGTTTCCGTCAGAACCTTCTCGGCAAGCGGGTCGACTTCTCGGGCCGGTCGGTCATCGTGACGGGCCCGGAACTGAAGCTGCACCAGTGCGGCCTGCCGAAGAAGATGGCGCTCGAACTCTTCAAGCCCTTCATCTATTCGCGGCTTGAGGCCAAGGGCCTTTCCAGCACCGTGAAACAGGCGAAGAAGCTGGTGGAGAAAGAGCGTCCCGAGGTCTGGGATATCCTTGACGAGGTCATCCGCGAGCACCCGGTTCTGCTGAACCGCGCGCCCACGCTGCACCGTCTCGGCATCCAGGCCTTCGAGCCTCAGCTCATCGAGGGCAAGGCGATCCAGCTGCACCCGCTCGTCTGTTCGGCGTTCAACGCCGACTTCGACGGCGACCAGATGGCCGTGCACGTGCCGCTTTCGCTGGAAGCGCAGCTCGAAGCGCGCGTCCTGATGATGTCCACGAACAACGTGCTGTCGCCGGCCAACGGTGCGCCGATCATCGTGCCGTCGCAGGATATGATCCTGGGCCTGTACTACACCACCATCATGCGCGAAGGCATGAAGGGCGAGGGCATGGCCTTCTCCTCCATCGAGGAGGTCGAGCACGCGCTGACCGCGGGCGAGGTGCATCTGCACGCCAAGATCACCTGCCGGGTCAAGCAGATCGACGAGACCGGCCAGGAGATCGTCAAGCGTTACGAGACCACGCCGGGCCGCGTGCGTCTGGGCGCGCTGCTGCCGATGAACGCCAAGGCGCCGTTCGAGCTGGTCAACACGCTGCTGCGTAAGAAGGACGTGCAGCGGGTCATCGACACCGTCTACCGCTATTGCGGTCAGAAGGAGTCGGTCATCTTCTGTGACCAGATCATGTCCATGGGCTTCAAGGAGGCGTTCAAGGCGGGCATCTCCTTCGGCAAGGACGACATGGTCATTCCCGAAACCAAGTGGGATCTGGTCGAAGAGACGCGCGAGCAGGTCAAGGACTTCGAACAGCAGTACATGGACGGCCTGATCACCCAGGGCGAAAAGTACAACAAGGTCGTGGACGCCTGGTCGAAATGTAACGACAAGGTCACCGACGCCATGATGAACACCATCTCGGCGAACAAGCGCGCCGAGGATGGCTCCGAGATGGAACCCAACTCGGTCTACATGATGGCGCACTCCGGTGCCCGTGGCTCGGTCACGCAGATGAAGCAGCTGGGCGGGATGCGCGGCCTGATGGCGAAGCCGAACGGCGACATCATCGAGACGCCGATCATCTCGAACTTCAAGGAAGGCCTGACCGTTCTTGAATACTTCAACTCGACCCACGGCGCGCGGAAAGGTCTGTCGGACACCGCTCTGAAGACGGCGAACTCGGGTTACCTGACCCGCCGTCTGGTGGACGTGGCGCAGGACTGCATCGTGCGCATGCGCGACTGCGGCACCGACCGCGCGATCACCGCCGAAGCAGCGGTCAACGACGGCGAAGTGGTGGCGAGCCTCGGCGAGCGCGTTCTGGGCCGTGTCGCGGCCGAGGACATCATGCGCCCGGGCACCGACGAGGTGCTGATCCGCGAGGGTCAGCTCATCGACGAGCGCATGTCCGACGCCATCGAGGAGGCCGCGGTGCAGACCGCGCGCATCCGCTCGCCGCTGACCTGTGAGGCCGAAGAGGGCGTCTGCGCCATGTGCTACGGTCGCGACCTGGCGCGCGGCACGATGGTCAACACCGGCGAGGCGGTCGGCATCATCGCGGCGCAGTCCATCGGCGAGCCCGGCACACAGCTGACGATGCGGACCTTCCACATCGGCGGCGTGGCGCAGGGTGGTCAGCAGTCCTTCCTCGAAGCCTCGCAAGAGGGCATCATCGAGTTCGAGAACGCCTCGACGCTCGAGAACGCCATCGGCGAGACCCTGGTCATGGGCCGCAACATGAAGCTGCGGATCATGGGCGAGGACGGGGCCGAGCGCGCCAGCCACAAGCTGGGCTACGGCACCAAGCTCTTCGTCAAGGAGGGCGAGACCGTCCAGCGCGGCGGCAAGCTCTTCGAGTGGGATCCCTACACGCTGCCGATCATCGCCGAGGCGGATGGTATCGCCCGGCATGTCGACCTGGTGAACGGGCTTGCCGTGCGCGACGAGACCGACGAAGCCACCGGCATGACCCAGAAGATCGTGGTCGACTGGCGGGCGGCGCCCAAGGGCAACGAGCTCAAGCCGGAGATCATCCTGATGGATGCCGATGGCGAGCCGGTGCGCAACGCGGCGGGCAACCCGATCACCTACCCGATGTCGGTGGACGCGATCCTCTCCTGTGAAGACGGGCAGGAGATCAAGGCCGGTGACGTCGTGGCGCGGATCCCGCGCGAAGGTGCGAAGACCAAGGACATCACCGGCGGTCTGCCGCGTGTGGCCGAACTCTTCGAGGCGCGCCGTCCCAAGGACCACGCCATCATCGCCGAGATCGACGGTTATGTGCGCTTTGGCAAGGACTACAAGAACAAGCGCCGCATCGCCATCGAGCCTGCCGACGACACGCTGGAGACCAAGGAATACATGATCCCGAAAGGGAAACACATTCCGGTCGTCGAAGGCGATTATGTCCAGAAGGGCGACTACATCATGGACGGCAACCCGGCGCCGCACGACATCCTCGCCATTATGGGGATCGAGGCGCTGGCCAACTACATGATCGACGAGGTGCAGGACGTGTACCGTCTGCAAGGCGTGAAGATCAACGACAAGCACGTTGAGGTCATCGTCCGGCAGATGCTGCAGAAGTGGGAAATCACCGACAGCGGCGACACGACCCTGCTCAAGGGCGAGCATGTGGACAAGGCCGAGTTCGACGCGGCGAATGCCAAGGCGATCTCCAAGAACGGTCGTCCCGCCGAAGGTGAGCCGATCCTGCTCGGCATCACCAAGGCGTCGCTCCAGACCCGCTCCTTCATCTCGGCGGCCTCCTTCCAGGAGACCACGCGGGTGCTCACCGAAGCCTCGGTGCAGGGCAAGAAGGACAAGCTGGTCGGCCTCAAGGAGAACGTCATCGTGGGCCGCCTGATCCCGGCGGGCACCGGTGGCGCGACCCAGCGGGTGCGCCGCATCGCCACCGAGCGCGACGGCAAGGTGATCGAGGTCAAGCGCGCCGAGGCGGAAGCCGCAGCAGCGCTGGCCGCGCCCGATGCGGACACGTCGGGCAACGACGTGATCGGGGGCGACGAGTTCGACAACCTCGTGGTGGATACGCCGGAAAGCCGCGAATAAGCGTTTCCGGCAAGCGAAAACAGAAAACCCCCGCAGAAATGCGGGGGTTTTTTCGTGTGAGGCATTTGATCAGCGGTGTGCGGTGGACTGCGGCTATCCGGTTTGTTCCTGAACGACCGCTCCGAGCCCATTTTGTTGGATGCTGCGGCAACGTCCGACGTCCGCTCATTGCCGGCAGCCGCCCATCAAATTCGTGGTTTCGGGGACGGCTCCCGATCAGAATCGCCAGAGTTCGGTTCTCCTTTGGGTTCGATAAGAAGAACCTTCACCTCTTTCTCGGCCCGCGGCCGATGCACCACCCCCTTAGGGACGACAAATAGCTCGCCGGCTCTCACGGTGCGCGCTGTCTCGCCCTCGATGTCCATCTTCAGTTCACCTTCCAGCACATAGAAAAAGTCGTCCGTCGTATCGTGCTTGTGGAATGGGTATTCACCCACGAACTTGACAACCATGATCTCGTTATTGTTGTACTCTGCGACCACATGAGGGTCCCAGTGGCTGGTGAACTGACCGAGTTTTTCGTCGAGGTTTACCGATTTCATTTTGCGATGGCCTGTTGTGTATGGAAGCCAGCCGAGTGACTGGTTCGCGTTTCAGTTCGGGCGCGAGCGAGCTGAAAGGAGATGTTCGTGTCAGCTAAACCCGGAGCCTCAGCTGACAGAGCACGAAACCTGACGCCCGGTCTTGAACGTTCGTGCGCGTCCGACTGGGTGCGGACTGCCCCGTGGCAGACGGGCATCCAACGCATCGAAGCCTTCTTCTCCGGCGAAGCATATGCGCCACATCGGCATGACACCTACTCGATAGGCCATACGATCCACGGGGTTCAGAGCTTCGATTATCGCGGTGTTCGATCGGACAGCGTGTCGGGGCAAATCATTGTCTTGCATCCTGACGAGGTTCATGACGGAGAAGCTGGTACAAGCGAGGGCTTTCACTACCAGATGCTCTATATCGAGCCGTCTCTACTGCGAGAGGCCCTCGATCCGGCAGTAAGAGCGCTGCCTTTCGTAAAGGACGCTGTGCTCAGTGACCCGAGCCTGCTGCACGCCATCCACACTGCATTTTCATTTATGGATTCAGTGCTGGAGCCGGTTGCCCTCGCCGAAATCGTGACGCTTTTGGCAGATGGCCTGACGTCCAATGACGCCTCAATTAGCCGGCCTGTGAAATTCTTGCCCGACCTTCCAGCTGTTCGCTCAGCGCGCGAATATCTCGATGCGAATTTCGCTCTTACGGTGGGATCGGATGAACTGGAAGCCGTGACCGACCTGGACCGATACACGCTTACTCGCCAGTTTCGCAAAGCCTATGGAACGAGTCCGTATCGCTATCTGACAATGCGCCGCCTTGATCGTGTCCGCGCAGAAATCTCGGCTGGCTCGGGCTTGGCCGAAGCAGCACTCAATGCCGGTTTCAGTGATCAAGCCCATATGACACGTCGCTTCAAGGCAACTTTTGGCATCGCGCCCGGGCGCTGGCGACGTATGCTAGAAAGCGCCTAAAGCTGACCTCGGCTTGTTTGCTTCCAGCATCTGCTTTGTCCCGCACAGCGGCCGTTGCTGAAGGGGACGTCAGGCCATGCCGTAGAGAACGGCCTCTCAGTCAAAGACCTCGCGCACCCGATCCGCGTCGATGGCAAAGCGGTCGCGGAACAGTGCCTCGCCCGCGGCATCGAGCCGGGGCAGGGCGACCGGCTTTACATGTTTCTTCTGGCGCGAGTCGTTGTGGTCGTTATGGCCGCGCACATACATGAGGCTGTCGGTGAAGCTCACCGTCGGCATGAAGCGCAGAATCTTGTTGTGGCCGAAATTCATGATGCTCTGTTTCACGCCCGGTTTCACCGCCATGGCCTGCGCCACCCCCCAGAACGGCGTCACGGTCTCCTCGCCGCAAATGCCCTCCGCATCCGGGCGCGCGACATAGCCGCGGTTCCAGTCGAGCCCCACCAGCCGGTGCTTGGCGCGCAGGGCAGAGACATCCAGCGCCGCCTCGCGCAGCGTGTCGACGAAATCCACCGCCACCGCGTCGTCGTCGTCATGGCGGAATTGCAGGCAGGGCTGCGCCATGTCGCGGGCGGCGTTGATCGCCTCCTGACAGACGGCGCGATGCGGGCCGGGGGGGCGTGCGACGATGCGGGCCTGCGGGAAATCGGCAATCAGCGCCTCCAGCCGGGCGCGGTAGTCGTCGGGCAGGGAGGTCCCGACCAGGATGAGAAAGGTGAAGTCCGGATCGGTCTGCGCTTTCAGCCCCGGCAGGCAGATCGCCTCGAAATGCCGGAACCGCTCTTCCATGCGTGCCGGCGCGTAGAGATAGGCCTCGCGGCTGCCGGTATCGTCATGTTCGACCTGGAAGCCGCCCTCGGCGGGATAGGAAAACCGGCAGAACCCGATCACTTGCATTGCCGCGTCTCCTCTGAAACAAGCACAGTATCTGCATCGCATTGCCGCTTTGCCCTGACAAGACGCGGCTTATGTTGACAAGCCCCGCGACTCCCCCTATACGCGCCTCAATTCGCAGGGGGCTTTGTGTCTCCGGCGCATTTTACAGCACTGAAGCGGTCACGATCCGGGCCGAAAGATGCCCCGATCCTCTGGACACCCACCGCGTCGTTCCTTGCCGGGAACGCATGCGGTGCTTTGCGTCGTCCCTGACTATCCGGGGAGGGCGCGTCGCTGGTGACCTGCGGACGCGCAGGGCGCCTTGAATGATGAACCCGCACGGGACGCCCCGTGCAGCACATATGTGAGAAACACGGGGAAGAGACCCATATGCCCACGATCCAGCAGCTGATCCGCAAGCCGCGGCAGCCGAAAATCAAACGCTCGAAGTCGCAGCACCTGGAGCAATGCCCGCAGAAGCGCGGCGTCTGCACCCGCGTCTACACCACGACGCCGAAAAAGCCGAACTCCGCAATGCGGAAGGTCGCCAAGGTGCGCCTGACCAACGGCTTCGAGGTGATCAGCTACATCCCGGGCGAAAGCCACAACCTGCAAGAGCACTCGGTTGTGCTCATCCGTGGCGGCCGTGTGAAAGACCTTCCCGGTGTGCGTTACCACATCCTGCGCGGTGTGCTGGATACCCAGGGCGTCAAAGACCGGAAGCAGCGTCGCTCCAAGTACGGCGCGAAGCGTCCGAAATAAGAGGAAAAACAGATGTCTCGTCGTCACGCCGCAGAGAAGCGCGAAGTCCTGCCCGACGCCAAGTATGGCGATGTCGTGCTGACCAAGTTCATGAACAACCTGATGATCGACGGCAAAAAGTCGGTCGCGGAGAAAATCGTCTACAACGCGCTCGACCGGGTCGAAACCAAGGTCAAGCGCGCGCCGGTGGAAGTGTTCCACGAGGCGCTGGACAACATCAAGCCGGCCGTCGAGGTTCGCTCGCGCCGTGTGGGCGGTGCCACCTATCAGGTGCCCGTCGAAGTGCGCCCCGAGCGCCGCGAAGCTCTCGCCATCCGCTGGCTGATCACCGCATCGCGCTCGCGCAACGAGAACACCATGGAAGAGCGCCTGGCGGGCGAGCTTCTGGACGCTGTGCAATCCCGCGGCTCCGCCGTGAAGAAGCGCGAAGACACTCACAAGATGGCCGACGCCAACAAAGCGTTCAGCCACTACCGCTGGTAAACCCGGGAAAGGCAGTCCATCATGGCACGCGAATATCCGCTGGAGCGCTACCGCAACTTCGGGATCATGGCCCACATCGACGCGGGCAAGACCACGACGACCGAGCGCATCCTCTTCTACACCGGCCGGTCCCACAAGATCGGTGAAGTTCACGATGGCGCCGCCACCATGGACTGGATGGAGCAGGAGCAGGAACGCGGGATCACCATCACCTCGGCCGCCACCACCACCTTCTGGCAGTGGCAGGAAGATCCGACCGCCGAGGGCACCTCGGACACCAAGTTCCGCTACAACATCATCGACACTCCCGGCCACGTTGACTTCACCATCGAAGTCGAGCGTTCGCTGGCCGTGCTCGACGGTGCCATCGCGCTGCTGGACGGTAACGCCGGCGTCGAGCCGCAGACCGAGACCGTGTGGCGTCAGGCCGACCGCTACAAGGTTCCGCGTCTGGTGTTCGTCAACAAGATGGACAAGATCGGTGCCGACTTCTTCAACTGCGTGAAGATGATCAAGGACCGCACCGGCGCGATCCCGGTTCCGGTCAACTTCCCGATCGGCGCCGAAGACCAGCTCGAAGGCATCGTCGACCTCGTGACCATGGAAGAATGGGTCTGGAAGGGCGAAGATCTGGGCGCCTCCTGGGTGCGCGGTCCGATCCGTGACGACCTCAAGGCCACCGCCGACGAATGGCGTTCGCACCTGATCGAGCACGCCGTCGAGCAAGACGACGACGCGATGGAAGCCTATCTGGAAGGCGAAGAGCCCGACATCCCCACCCTGCGGAACCTGATCCGCAAGGGCACGCTGTCGCTGTCCTTCGTTCCGGTTCTGGGTGGCTCCGCCTTCAAGAACAAGGGCGTCCAGCCGCTGCTCAACGCCGTGGTCGACTTCCTGCCCGGTCCGCTCGACGTGCCGCCCTATATGGGCTTCTCGCCGGACGACGAGACCGAAACCCGGAACATCGAGCGTCATGCGAATGACGACGAGCCGTTCTCGGGCCTCGCCTTCAAGATCATGAACGACCCGTTCGTGGGCTCGCTCACCTTCACCCGGATCTATTCGGGCAAGATGAACAAGGGCGACTCGATCCTGAACTCGACCAAGGGCAAGAAAGAGCGCATCGGTCGTATGATGATGATGCACTCGAACAACCGCGAAGAGATCGAAGAAGCCTTTGCAGGCGACATCATCGCGCTGGCCGGTCTGAAAGAGACCACCACCGGTGACACGCTCTGCGCGGCCAACTCGCCGGTGGTTCTGGAAACCATGACCTTCCCGGATCCGGTGATCGAGATCGCGGTCGAGCCGAAGACCAAGAACGACCAGGAGAAGATGTCCCAGGGTCTGGCCCGTCTGGCCGCCGAAGACCCGTCCTTCCGCGTCGAGACCGACCTCGAGTCCGGTCAGACCATCATGAAGGGCATGGGCGAACTTCACCTCGACATTCTGGTCGACCGCCTGAAGCGCGAGTTCAAGGTCGAGGCGAACATCGGTGCGCCGCAGGTGGCCTATCGCGAGACCATCGGTCACGAGATCGAGCACACCTACACCCACAAGAAACAGTCGGGTGGCTCGGGTCAGTTCGCCGAGGTCAAGCTGGTCATCAGCCCCACAGAGCCGGGCGAAGGCTACTCGTTCGAGAGCAAGATCGTCGGCGGTGCCGTGCCCAAGGAATACATCCCGGGCGTGGAAAAAGGCATCAAGTCGGTGATGGATTCCGGTCCGCTCGCGGGCTTCCCGGTGATCGACTTCAAAGTCGCGCTGATCGACGGCAAGTTCCACGACGTGGACTCCTCGGTCCTGGCCTTCGAGATCGCCTCGCGGATGTGCATGCGCGAAGGTCTGCGCAAGGCCGGCGCCAAGCTGCTCGAGCCGATGATGAAGGTCGAGGTGATCACGCCGGAAGAATATACCGGTTCGATCATCGGCGATCTCACCTCCCGTCGCGGGCAGGTGTCGGGGCAGGAGCCGCGCGGCAACGCCGTGGCAATCGCCGCCTTCGTGCCGCTGGCCAACATGTTCGGCTACATCAACACCCTGCGCTCCATGTCCTCGGGCCGCGCGCAGTTCACGATGCAGTTCGACCATTACGATCCGGTGCCGCAGAACATCTCCGACGAGATCCAGGCGAAATACGCATAAGCCGGGTGGCGCCCCGGACCCGATCCGGGGGCCCTACCCACCACCGTAGGCTGGGGCCTCGCCCCACCATCCGACAAAAAGAGGAGCCAATACCATGGCAAAGGAAAAGTTTGAGCGCGGCAAACCGCACTGCAACATCGGCACGATCGGTCACGTTGACCACGGCAAGACGACGCTGACGGCGGCGATCACGAAGTATTTCGGTGACTTCCGCGCCTACGACCAGATCGACGGCGCGCCGGAAGAGAAAGCCCGCGGCATCACGATCT
This sequence comes from Salipiger abyssi, assembly GCF_001975705.1. Classification (NCBI taxonomy): domain Bacteria; kingdom Pseudomonadati; phylum Pseudomonadota; class Alphaproteobacteria; order Rhodobacterales; family Roseobacteraceae; genus Salipiger; species Salipiger abyssi. Next base: position 867,758 of record NZ_CP015093.1, on the reverse strand, counting down.
CGACCGCTCACGTGGAATACGAGACCGAGAACCGTCACTACGCCCACGTCGACTGCCCCGGCCACGCCGACTATGTGAAGAACATGATCACCGGCGCCGCGCAGATGGACGGCGCGATCCTGGTGGTGAACGCCGCCGACGGCCCGATGCCGCAGACCCGCGAGCACATCCTGCTCGGCCGTCAGGTGGGCATCCCCGCGATGGTGGTGTTCCTCAACAAGGTCGACCAGGTGGACGATGAGGAACTGCTCGAGCTGGTCGAGATGGAAGTGCGCGAGCTGCTCTCCGAATACGACTTCCCGGGCGACGACGTTCCGATCATCGCGGGCTCGGCGCTTGCGGCGATGGAAGGCCGCGATCCGGAAATCGGCGAGAACAAGATCCGCGAACTGATGGCCGCTGTGGACGAGTACATCCCGCAGCCCGAGCGCGCTGTCGACCAGCCGTTCCTGATGCCGATCGAAGACGTGTTCTCGATCTCGGGCCGCGGCACCGTGGTCACCGGCCGTGTGGAGCGTGGCGTTGTGAACGTCGGCGACGAACTGGAAATCGTCGGCATCCGCGACACCCGCAAGACCACCTGCACCGGTGTGGAAATGTTCCGCAAGCTGCTCGACCGCGGTGAAGCCGGCGACAACATCGGCGCGCTGCTGCGCGGCATCGACCGTGACGGCGTCGAGCGTGGCCAGGTTCTCTGCAAGCCGGGCTCGGTGAAACCGCACACCAAGTTCGAGTGCGAGGTCTACATCCTGACCAAGGACGAGGGTGGCCGTCACACGCCGTTCTTTGCGAACTACCGTCCGCAGTTCTACTTCCGCACGACGGACGTGACCGGCACCGTGACGCTGCCCGAGGGCACCGAGATGGTGATGCCGGGCGACAACCTGAAGTTCACGGTTGAGCTGATCGCGCCGATCGCCATGGAAGACGGCCTGCGCTTCGCCATCCGCGAAGGTGGCCGCACCGTCGGCTCCGGCGTCGTCTCCAAGATCCTCGAGTGATCTTGACAGATGGCGCGGCGGGCCCTATCCGGCCCGCCAGCCTGATATTGTGATGGGTGCTTCGGCACCCATCGTCTCTTAGGGCAGGGGCTTCGGCCATGCCTGAACGGGTTCGATGAGGGGGCAGGGTGGTCCTGCTTCCTCCTCTCAACTCTCACGCCTATGAAAAGGCATACCGAACATGCAAAGCCAGAACATTCGCATCCGGCTCAAGGCGTTCGATTACCGCGTCCTCGATGCATCGACGCAGGAGATCGTGAACACCGCCAAACGGACGGGCGCGCAGGTGCGCGGGCCGATTCCGCTGCCGAACAAGATCGAGAAATTCACCGTTCTGCGTGGCCCCCACGTGAACAAGAAATCCCGCGACCAGTTCGAGATCCGCACCCACAAGCGGCTGCTCGACATCGTGGACCCGACCCCGCAGACGGTGGACGCGCTGATGAAGCTCGACCTCGCCGCCGGCGTGGATGTCGAGATCAAGGTGTAAGGAGGGCAGATGCTTATGCGCTCTGGAGTCATCGCAAAAAAAGTCGGCATGACCCGGCTGTTCATGGAAGACGGCAAGCAGATCCCTGTGACCGTTCTCCAGCTCGAAGGTTGCCAGGTGGTCGCGCAGCGGACCGCCGAGAAAGACGGCTACACCGCCGTTCAGCTCGGTTCCGGTTCGGTGAAGGCCAAGAACGTGACCAAAGCCATGCGCGGCCATTTCGCCGTTGCCAAGGTGGAACCGAAACGGAAGATCGCGGAATTCCGCGTGGCCCCGGAAAACCTGATCGGCGTGGGTGAGGAAATCACCGCCGACCATTATTTCGAAGGCCAGTTCGTCGACGTTGCCGGCACCACCATCGGTAAGGGCTTTGCCGGTGCCATGAAGCGGCACAATTTCGGCGGTCTGCGCGCGTCCCACGGCGTCTCGATCTCGCACCGTTCGCACGGCTCGACCGGTCAGTGTCAGGATCCGGGCAAGGTCTTCAAAGGCAAGAAGATGGCCGGTCACATGGGCGCCGTCCGTGTCACCACGCAGAACCTTCAGGTCGTCAAGACCGATGCCGACCGTGGCCTGATCATGATCAAGGGCGCGGTTCCGGGCTCGAAAGGTGGCTGGGTGACGATCAAGGACGCGGTCAAGAAACCGTTCCCCGAGAACGCGATCCTGCCCGCCGCTCTGAAGTCCGCCGCCGAGGAAGCCGCGAAAGCCGCCGAGGAAGCCGCCGCTCAAGCCGCCGCCGAGGAAGCCGCAGCCGCTGAAGCCGCCGCCAAGGAACAGGCAGCCGCCGAAGCAGAGGCCCTGAAAGCAGCGGAAGCTGAAATTCAGGCCGAGAAGAAGGAAGGCGACGAATGAAACTCGACGTGATCAACCTGGACGGCTCCGCCGCGGGCGAAGTCGAGCTGACGGACGAGATCTTCGATCTCGAGCCGCGCGCCGACATCCTGCACCGGGTCGTCCGCTGGCAGCGCAACAAGGCGCAGGCCGGTACGCACAAGGTCAAGACCCGCTCGGAAGTGTCTTACTCGACCAAGAAGATCTATCGCCAGAAGGGTACCGGCGGCGCACGCCACGGCTCCCGCAAGGCGCCGATCTTCCGCAAGGGTGGCATCTACAAGGGCCCGACCCCGCGGTCGCACGCCCACGAGCTGCCGAAAAAGGTCCGTGCCCTCGGTCTGAAGCTGGCGCTCTCCGCCAAAGCCAAGACCGGTGCGCTCGTGATCATCGACACGGCGGATTCCGACGGCAAGACCAAGACGCTGGCAGCACAGGTCAAGAGCCTGGGCTGGAAGCGCGCGCTGATCATCGACGGTGCCGCAGTGAACGAGAACTTCGCTCGTGCCGCGGCCAATATCGACGGTCTGGACGTGCTGCCGAGCGTTGGTGCCAACGTGTATGACATCCTCAAGCGTGACACCCTGGTGCTCACGAAAGCGGGTGTCGAAGCTCTGGAGGCTCGACTGAAATGAGTGCGAAGCCCGAACATTACGACGTGATCCGCAAGCCGATCATCACCGAGAAATCCACCATGGCGTCCGAGAACGGCGCAGTGGTGTTCGAGGTGGCAATCGACGCGACGAAACCCCAGGTGAAAGAGGCCATCGAGGCGCTCTTCGGTGTCAAGGTCAAGGCCGTGAACACCACCATCACCAAGGGCAAGGTCAAGCGCTTCCGCGGCCAGATCGGTCGCCGGAACGACGTCAAGAAGGCCTATGTGACCCTCGAAGAGGGCAACACGATCGACGTGTCGACCGGTCTTTGATCTGAGCACAAACTACTAATGCGAATGCCCGGCCTATGAGTAGGCCGGGCATTTCTATTTTATCGCTTTGCGGAGAACCCGCTTGCCGAGTATGCTTCATCGAGTTGACGCGGGTGGAGCTGGAAGAAATCCGGACGCTGTCTCATGCCATTTTACTATCGTAATTCTATATCTTTTGGCCCGTTTCGGGTGACTCTTTCAAAGTCCGGGGTCGGCGTTTCTGCTGGTATGAAGGGTTTTCGCTTCGGCACAGGCCCCAGAGGCCACTTTATTCATGCAGGAATGAATGGCATTTACTATCGACAGAGCCTCGGTGGAATTGGTCGAAAGAAGGCACAGAGCCTTGAAGCAGAGACGCCGGAGCCAACACTACCGGAGGCCCGTGCTGATCTTGCTCCGACATACCTGACGCCTGACGGTGTCACAATACGCCGAGTGCTATCGTCGGGCGTGGAGCGAATGGTTGATAGCAGCATGAAGGCTGCGGTTGATAGCCTCAACGAAGCGCGCGCGCGGGCCAGCTTCGTAATGCTATCGCTCCTATTCGGCGGATTGCTGCTTCTGCTCATTGTGTTGAGTGACGCAAGAGGCGAACTACTATTCGCAGTCGGCGCGATGATCGCTGTTCTAACCTTCTTTGCGTCAAGAGCCGACCTGTCTCGGCGCAATGTTGTGTTGGCCTATGAATTGGATGAGTTTTCGAAAAGTGCCTATGAGGCAACCACTAAGGCTTTTGATCACCTCGGAGCTGCGCGCGGCCTTTGGTATGTCGATGCTGCCGGTGATGTGACGAATTTAACTGCGTGGAAGCGGAATGCTGGCGCTAGCCAACTTGTAAGTAAACACCCGACGGCGGTGAAGTACGAGGCGCCTCCCGGCGTGCAGTCGAACATTACGCCGCCGTCAATTGCTATCGACGGCAAGGTTCTCTACTTCTTACCGGATTGCGTGCTCGTTCGCGAAGGAAGGCAGTACGGAGCGGTCGCGTACCCCGATCTTCGTTTGGCGACGCGCCCAAGCCGTTTCATCGTAGAGGACGCGGTCCCTAGCGACTGCAAAGTTGTTGGTTCAACTTGGAAACATCCAAATAAAAACGGGGGGCCAGATCGGCGCTTTAGGGATAATAGGCAGCTTCCGATTTGTCTTTTTGAGGAGTTGGGAATGATCAGCGTGTCCGGGCTAAAGGCTCTGATCATGGCTTCGGCAAGGAGTGCTGTGAGTGAGACCGAAACGGCTTTAGGAGCCCTCATCAAAACCTCGAAGGAGGTTAAGCCGGTTGGGCAAACACTGCTTTTTGAGGATAGATGAGACGGCTCCGCTCGATACCTTGACGGGATCAATGTGGGCTACTATACGACCCCATCCGCAACAGCCCCGGATTCGTCCGGGGCTTCGCGTTTGTCTTGCGACACCCGTCCCGGGCCTGACCCGGGACCTCCACCGTAGAGGCCCCGGAACATGTCCGGGGCAGGGGATCGAGAGACCCACGAACCGGGCACCTTCGGGGGCCTACAAACCGGCCACCTGCGGACCACCAGTCGAGGGGGCTATCACATAGGGCGGAGCCTTCCGCCCGTCTGTAAACGGAAGACAGAAAGCATGGCACTCAAGTCGTACAAGCCGACGACGCCGGGCCAGCGCGGGCTGGTGCTGATCGACCGTTCGGAGCTGTATAAAGGACGTCCCGTCAAATCCCTCACCGAGGGCCTGACGAAATCGGGCGGCCGGAACAACACCGGACGGATCACTGCACGCCGCCGCGGCGGTGGCGCAAAGCGTCTCTACCGGATCGTCGATTTCAAGCGGAACAAGTTCGATATCAACGGCATCGTCGTTCGCATCGAATACGATCCCAACCGCACCGCCTTCATCGCGCTCGTCCAGTATGACGATGGCGAGCAGGCCTATATCCTCGCGCCCCAGCGTCTGGCCATCGGCGACAAGATCGTCGCCAGCGCCAAGGCCGACATCAAGCCCGGCAACGCAATGCCCTTCTCCGGCATGCCGATCGGCACGATCGTTCACAATATCGAGCTGAAGCCCGGCAAGGGCGGCCAGATCGCACGCGCCGCGGGCACCTATGCCCAGTTCGTCGGTCGCGACGGCGGCTACGCCCAGATCCGTCTGAGCTCGGGCGAGCTGCGCATGGTGCGTCAGGAATGCATGGCCACTGTCGGTGCCGTGTCGAACCCCGACAACAGCAACCAGAACCTCGGTAAAGCCGGTCGTACCCGCCACATGGGCAAACGTCCGAGCGTCCGCGGCGTCGTGATGAACCCGATCGACCACCCCCATGGCGGTGGTGAAGGCCGGACCTCCGGTGGCCGTCACCCGGTCACGCCCTGGGGCAAGCCGACCAAGGGCAAGCGGACCCGCGACACCAACAAGGCGTCGCAGAAGCTTATCATCCGCTCGCGTCACGCCAAGAAGAAGGGTCGCTAACATATGTCGCGCTCTGTTTGGAAAGGCCCTTTCGTCGATGCCTACGTCCTGAAGAAGGCCGAGAAGGTACGCGAAAGCGGCAAGAACGAAGTCATCAAGATCTGGTCGCGCCGCTCGACGATCCTGCCCCAGTTCGTGGGTCTGACGTTTGGCGTCTATAACGGCCACAAGCATGTTCCCGTGAACGTCTCCGAAGACATGATCGGCCAGAAATTCGGCGAATACGCACCGACCCGTACCTACTACGGGCATGCGGCCGACAAGAAAGCCAAGAGGAAGTAAGCCATGGGCAAGGATAAGAATCCCCGCCGCGTGGCGGACAACGAGGCGATGGCAAAGCTCCGCATGCTGCGCACCTCGCCGCAGAAGCTGAACCTGGTGGCCGCGCTGATCCGCGGCAAGAAGGTGGAAAAGGCCCTCACGGACCTGACCTTCTCGAAAAAGCGGATCGCCGTGGACGTGAAGAAATGCCTTCAGTCCGCTATCGCGAATGCCGAGAACAACCACGGTCTGGACGTTGACGAGCTCGTCGTCGCCGAGGCCTATGTGGGCAAGAACCTTGTGATGAAGCGTGGCCGTCCCCGGGCGCGTGGCCGTTTCGGCCGCATCAACAAGCCGTTCTCGGAACTCACCATCAAGGTGCGTCAGATCGAGGAGCAAGCCTAATGGGTAACAAGACCAATCCGATCGGCATGCGCCTTCAGGTCAACCGCACCTGGGACAGCCGCTGGTACGCCGACACCAAGGACTATGGTGACCTGCTTCTGGAAGACATCGCCATCCGCGAGTTCATCCACGAAGAGTGCAAGCAGGCCGGTGTGGCGCGCGTCATCATCGAGCGTCCGCACAAGAAGTGCCGCGTGACCATTCACACCGCCCGTCCGGGCGTCATCATCGGCAAGAAAGGCGCAGACATCGAAACCCTGCGCAAGAAGCTGGCGAAGATGACCGACAGCGAGCTGCACCTCAACATCGTCGAGGTCCGCAAGCCCGAGCTCGATGCCCGTCTTGTGGGTGAGAGCATCGCGCAGCAGCTCGAGCGCCGTGTGTCGTTCCGCCGTGCCATGAAGCGCGCGGTGCAGAACGCCATGCGCATGGGCGCGCTGGGGATCCGGGTGAACGTCGCGGGCCGTCTCGGCGGTGCCGAGATCGCACGGACCGAATGGTATCGCGAAGGCCGTGTGCCCCTGCACACCCTGCGCGCGGATATCGACTACGCGCACGTCGAAGCCACGACCCCCTATGGTATCATCGGGATCAAGGTCTGGATCTTCAAAGGCGAAATCATGGAGCACGACCCGGCTGCCCGCGACCGCAAGTCGCAGGAAATCCAGGACGGTCCGGCTCCGCGCGGCGCCATGGGCGGCCGTCGCTGAGGGAGTTTGAGACATGCTGCAACCGAAACGCACCAAGTTCCGGAAGATGTTCAAGGGCCGCATCAAAGGTGAGGCCAAGGGCGGTTCCGACCTGAACTTCGGCCATTACGGCCTGAAGGCTCTGCAACCCGAGCGCGTCACCGCGCGCCAGATCGAGGCCGCTCGTCGTGCCATGACGCGTCACATGAAGCGTCAGGGCCGCGTCTGGATCCGGATCTTCCCGGATACCCCGGTGACCTCGAAACCCACCGAGGTTCGGATGGGTAAGGGTAAGGGCTCGGTCGATTACTGGGCCTGCAAGGTCAAGCCGGGCCGCGTGATGTTCGAGATCGACGGCGTCGCCGAAGACATCGCCCGCGAGGCGCTGCGTCTGGCCGCGATGAAGCTGCCGATCAAGACCCGCGTGGTGGTCCGCGAGGACTGGTAACCGGCGGCTTTGCCGCCGGGCGCGATGGAGGCGGTTTCACAGAAACCGTCCGGGTCGCGCACCGCTGAAAATTTTGACCCCCGCCGGGAGACCGGCGGGGGTTCTTCTTTGTGGGTCTCCCGTTGGCGTCTCAGTCCCGCGCCTGATTCGAGGTTTTCGGGGCTTGGAGCCTTTCGCGCTCGTGAGAAAGCTCGTTCGAATGGCGTCATTTCGCGGGCACCTCTCGGATACAGCGCGATGCCGTCGAATTGTGAAAGGGTGACATACCGGCAACGGTGGCGATTGCGATCAGCGCACTACGCGTAGCGCTAAGAGCGTAGTTGTTGCGACCGGTATCGCAATCAATGCGATGGCCAGCAGCGGATCCGGGACAAAAATTGCCGTATATAGGAGCGATGCGCAGTCCAGGCTGGCAATCCAGAGCGACACCAATGTGAGGCCAAGACAAATAGAGAATGTCGCGGTTTCAATAGAAGAGAATTGGCGACCGAACCTGATCACCCTGAGTAAAAGCGGAATGGTGAAGGTCCCGAACACCAATACCATTAAACTGTCGTCTCCGCCGGAGCTCTGCAACTCCCGACAAAAGAACGGTCCATCCGGACCGGGCGCTGCTAAGTCAAGTGAAAGAGAATCGTAGCCCAGTCCAACCAAGCTCATGGCTGCAAGAGAGCCAATGTAGACTGCATCGAGAAAACGGTGTTTCATAATCTCTGTATGCCCATTGAAGACCTGCCAACAAAGGTTTTTTATGACATTTGGAAAGGTGCGGCGACACATTCCTCTGATGGACAAAGATCGGTCTTTGTACGTGATGCGTTGGCGGATCGTGATGGCCTCACCGGAAACCACGAGGCCCCGGATCAGGTCCGGGGCGGGTGCTTCCACCGCTCTTCAATCCCCTCGCCAGCCCCCGCGACTCGCGCTATGAGGCGGCATGACCCAGATCCGATCCCTCTTCGCGACCCGCCTCTACCGCGCCCCTCTCTCCGAGCATGCGCCCGCCATCGACACCGCCGAGCTGGAAGCCTCCTGCTGGTCCATCGCCGAGGACGACGAGGCGGGGCAGGCATGGTGCGACGAGAACAACTATCCCGGCTACACCTCTTATGCCTCGCTGACCGATCTGCCCTGGCGCTTCCCGGTCTTCGCCGATCTGGTCGCGGCGCTCGACAAGCATGTGGCGGCCTTCGCCGAGGATCTGGAATTCGATCTGGGCGACAAGGCGCTGGTGCTCGAGGACATCTGGATCAACATTCTGCCCGAGGGTGGCACCCACGCCTCGCATATCCACCCGCATTCGGTGATCTCGGGCACGACCTATGTGGCGATGCCCGGCGGCACCTCGGCGCTGAAGCTGGAAGACCCGCGCCTGGGCTTCATGATGGCCGCGCCTGCGCGCCGGAAGGGATGCCGCGAGGAGCTGAAGGCGTTTGTGTATGAGACGCCCGAGGTCGGGGACATCCTGCTCTGGGAAAGCTGGCTACGCCACGAGGTGCCGCCGAACCCGGCCGCAGAAGAGCGGATTTCGGTGAGCTTCAACTATAAGTGGGAGTGAGTGCCGGTCCGGGCTTTGCCCGGCAAACGCTCCGGGGGAGCGTTTGAGGCGTGAACGGGCGGAGCGCGGAAGCTTCGAGTGCAAGTTCCCAACGCTGCCGGACTCCGACGGTAAGATGATAGGACTATTTGTATGGGTTCTTGAGAAATGCTGCCTTTGAGATTCTCGTCCTCGAACGCTCTAGAGTGAACTCTGACATGCCATTTCCATTCATGAAGTATATGAAATCAATGGAGTTTTTGTTGATGTCTTGATTGTCAAAAGCACAGAAACCCTCCACAAAGCATTCACAAAACGGATCGGCTTGAAAATCGAACCATTCGCGGACGGACCAAAAAGCTGCGAGCCCTGTGTGTAGGGCATCTTCGACTTCACAATGGTTCCAGAACGGCTTTTGCGCGAGAATTTGAATTGAAGGCGACCAAGTGAAAGCCTCCCGGAGACGCTTCCAAGGATTCCTAGATCTGCCGATTTTGTATCTTCCTCGATCTTCACAAAGATAGACGTAGCCTGGGTCTCTTGGTGTAACACCAAAGATCTTAAGACTGGCGCTAGGATGAAAATTTGTCAGTGGTTGATCCTCTGGTTTCCCGAATGGAAAGTTAACGAACATTCGCTGCGTTGCGAAGCAGCTTCAATACCCTTGCCAACGTCCCCTAACCAGCCTATAGAGCCCGCTCATCCACCTCCACCGGGAATCAGGGTGACCCGCGTAACGACGGGGCCCTCCGGTGATGTTGCAACGAAGGAGCGACCGACATGGACGCCAAAGAGCTCAGCTCGAAGACCCCGGACCAGCTCCGGGACGAGCTTGTGGCGCTGAAGAAGGAGGCCTTCAACCTCCGCTTCCAGAAAGCCACCGGCCAGATCGAAAACACCGCACGCATCCGTCAGGTGCGCCGCGACGTGGCGCGGGTCAACACCGTGCTCAACCAGAAAGCCGCTGCTGCGGCGTCTGCGGAATAAGGAGTTCCAATCATGCCCAAGCGTATCCTGCAAGGCACCGTGACCTCCACCGCCAACGCCCAGACCGTCACGGTTCAGGTGGTCCGCCGCTTCAAGCACCCCGTGCTGCAGAAGACCATCAAGAAGTCGAAGAAATACCGCGCTCATGACGAGGCGGAAAAATTCGCTGTCGGCGATATGGTCCGCATCATCGAATGCGCGCCCAAGTCGAAAACGAAACGCTGGGAGGTGATCGCGGAGTAATCCACGACCACATTCCGGTTTGATCGAAACCCTGGGGGGTAGACCAAGAACAACCCCCAAAGGTCGGGAGAAACCACATGATCCAGATGCAGACCAATCTGGATGTCGCTGACAATTCCGGTGCCCGGAAAGTTCAGTGCATCAAGGTCCTCGGCGGCTCGCATCGCCGCTATGCATCGGTCGGCGACATCATCGTCGTATCGGTGAAAGAGGCCATTCCGCGCGGTCGCGTGAAGAAGGGTGACGTCCGCAAGGCCGTCGTCGTGCGCACCGCCAAGGAAGTCCGCCGTGAAGACGGCACCACCATCCGCTTCGACCGCAACGCCGCCGTCATTCTGAACAACTCGAATGAGCCCGTCGGCACCCGTATCTTCGGGCCGGTGGTGCGCGAGCTGCGTGCGAAGAACTTCATGAAGATCATCTCGCTGGCTCCGGAGGTGCTCTGACCATGGCTGCCAAACTGAAAAAGGGCGACAACGTCATCGTTCTCGCCGGCAAGGACAAGGGCAAGACCGGGACCATCGAGTCCGTCAGCCCGAAAACCGGCAAGGCCGTTGTCGGCGGCGTCAACATGGCCGTCCGCCACACCCGCCAGAGCCAGACGTCGCAAGGCGGCCGTCTGCCGCAGGCGATGCCCATCGACCTCAGCAACCTCGCCATCGTCGATGCCAACGGCAAACCGACCCGCGTGGGCTTCCGCATGGAAGGCGACAAGAAGGTCCGTTTTGCCAAGACCACGGGGGACGTGATCGATGCTTGATACCGCGACCTATACCCCGCGCCTGAAGACGCTGTTCCGCGACAGCATCAAGGCCGCGATGAAGGAAGAGTTCGGCTACAAGAACGACATGCAGATCCCGCGTCTGGACAAGATCGTTCTGAACATCGGCTGCGGTGCCGAGGCGGTGCGCGATTCCAAGAAGGCCAAATCGGCCGTCGAGGATCTGACCACCATCGCCGGTCAGAAAGCCGTCACCACGAAAGCCAAGAAGTCGATCGCCGGCTTCCGCGTTCGTGAAGAGATGCCGCTCGGTGCCAAGGTCACGCTCCGCGGTGACCGGATGTATGATTTCCTCGACCGCCTGATCGGTATCGCGATGCCCCGCATCCGCGACTTCCGTGGCGTGAAGCCGTCCTTCGACGGGCGCGGCAACTTCGCCATGGGCGTCAAGGAACACATCGTCTTCCCCGAGATCGAGTTCGACAAGGTCGACGAGGTCTGGGGCATGGACATCATCATCACCACCACCGCCGCGACCGACGCGGAAGCCAAGGCGCTGTTGAAGCATTTCAACATGCCCTTCAACGCCTGAGGAGCGAGACACATGGCCAAGAAATCCATGATCGAACGCGAGAAGAAGCGCCAGGCGCTGGTGGAGAAATACGCCGCCAAGCGCGCTGAGCTCAAAGAGATCGCGACCGACGAATCCAAACCTATGGAAGAGCGCTTCAAGGCCCGCCTGAAGCTGGCGAAACTGCCGCGCAATTCCTCGCCCACCCGGCTGCACAACCGCTGCCAGCTGACGGGTCGTCCCCATGCTTACTACCGCAAGCTCAAGATCAGCCGGATCGCCCTGCGCGACCTCGGCTCGAACGGTCAGCTTCCCGGTGTGGTCAAGTCGAGCTGGTAAGGAGGGTATGATATGAACGATCCTATCGGCGATATGCTCACCCGGATCCGCAACTCGCAGATGCGCGGCAAGTCCACCGTCACCACGCCGGCCTCCAAGCTGCGTGCCTGGGTGCTCGACGTGCTGGCAGACGAAGGCTACATCCGCGGCTACGAGTCCGGCACCGATTCCAACGGTCACCCGACCCTGGAAATCAGCCTGAAATATTTCGACGGCACCCCCGTCATTCGCGAGCTTCAGCGGGTCTCCAAGCCCGGTCGCCGCGTCTATATGGGTGTCAAGGACATCCCCTCGGTCCGTCAGGGCCTGGGTGTGTCGATTGTCAGCACGCCGAAGGGCGTGATGTCGGACGCAAACGCCCGCGCTGCCAATGTCGGCGGCGAGGTGCTCTGCACGGTATTCTAAGGAGGGACGCATGTCTCGTATTGGGAAAAAGCCGGTTGAGCTGCCCTCGGGTGTTTCCGCATCCGTCAGCGGCCAGACCGTGGAAGTGAAGGGGCCGAAAGGCAGCCAGATCTTCAACGCCACCGACGATGTCACCATCGCGGTCGAGGACAACGCCGTCACCGTGACGCCGCGCGGCAATTCCAAGCGCGCCCGTCAGCAGTGGGGCATGTCGCGGACCATCGTGGCCAACATGGTCCACGGTGTCTCGAACACCTTCAAGAAAGAGCTCGAGATCCAGGGCGTGGGTTACCGCGCGCAGGTTCAGGGCTCCACTCTGAAGCTGAACCTCGGCTACAGCCACGATGTGAACTTCGACATTCCGCAGGGCATCACGGTCACCACGCCGAAGCCGACGGAAATCGTCGTCGAGGGGCATGACGCACAGGTGGTCGGTCAGGTCGCGGCCAATATCCGCGACTGGCGCCGTCCGGAGCCGTACAAAGGCAAGGGTATTCGCTACAAGGGTGAGTACATCTTTGCCAAGGAAGGCAAGAAGAAGTAAGGACGCGAAAAATGGCAAACAGCAAACGGGATCTGTTCCTCAAGCGCCGCCTGCGCGTCCGGAACAAGCTTCGCAAGGTGAACGCCGGCCGTGTGCGGCTGTCGGTTCACCGCTCGAACAAGAATATCAGCGTGCAGCTGATCGACGACGTGCGCGGCGTGACGCTCGCATCCGCCTCCTCGATGGAGAAGGATCTGGGCGTCGTCGGCAAAGGCAATGTGGAGGCGGCCCAGAAGGTCGGTGCTCTGCTGGCCGAGCGCGCAAAGGCAGCCGGCGTGGAAGAAGCCTATTTCGACCGCGGCGGCTTTCTGTATCACGGTCGCGTCAAGGCTCTGGCCGACGCCGCGCGTGAGGCGGGCCTGAAACTCTGATCGTGGCGGTGGGCAAATTGCCCACCCTGCGCATCGTTCCTCGGGGCGGCGTCGTCGCCCCGTTTCCTGTAGGCGGAGACGCCTCGATGATCCGGGCCAGCGCGACATGCGCGGCACCTGGATTGGAGAAAACCGGTGCAAGACGGCCTTGGCCGATGCGCGCCGACCCTGAACAGAGGAATGCCTGATGGCAGAACGTGATAACCGCCGTGGCAACCGTCGCGACCGCGACGAGACCCCGGAATTCGCCGATCGCCTGGTTGCGATCAACCGCGTGTCCAAGACCGTGAAGGGCGGTAAGCGCTTCGGCTTCGCCGCGCTTGTTGTCGTGGGCGACCAGAAGGGCCGCGTCGGCTTTGGTAAGGGCAAGGCCAAGGAGGTCCCCGAGGCCATCCGCAAGGCCACCGAGCAGGCCAAGCGCAAGATGATCCGCGTGCCGCTGAAAGAAGGCCGCACGCTGCATCACGACATCGAAGGCCGCCACGGCGCCGGCAAGGTCGTCATGCGCACCGCACCGACCGGGACCGGGATCATCGCCGGTGGTCCGATGCGTGCCGTGTTCGAAATGCTGGGTATTCACGACGTGGTCGCCAAATCGACCGGGTCGCAGAACCCCTACAACATGATCCGTGCCACGCTGAACGGCCTGACCCGCGAGCAGTCGCCGCGCAACGTCGCGCAGCGTCGCGGCAAGAAGGTCGCCGATATCCTGCCGAAGCGCGAAGAAGCGTCGGCTGATGCAACCCTCGTGGCCGAGGAGGTCTGAGATCCATGGCTAAGACAATCGTCGTGAAGCAGATCGGCTCGCCGATCCGCCGCCCCGCCATCCAGCGCCAGACGCTGGTGGGCCTGGGCCTGAACAAGATGAACAAGACGCGCGAACTGGAAGACACGCCCGCCGTGCGCGGCATGGTCGCCAAGATCCCGCATCTTGTGGAGATCGTCGAAGAGCGCGGCTGAGCGCTCTTGATACGGTAAGAGATCGGGCCCGGGAGCATATGCTTCCGGGCCCTTCTCGTTTGAAGCGGTGTATGGAGGGCCCTAAGATTCTTCGTACGAAAATTCTGCCCGTCGCGGGACGGCAAAAAAAAAGACCCGCCCCGGATAGGGCGGGCCTTTGTCTGCTTGCGGGGCAGGAGCCTCAGTGGCCGAGGATCTGGCTCAGGAAGAGCTTGGTGCGCTCGTGCTGCGGGTTGTTGAAGAACGCGTTCGGTTCGTTCTGCTCCACGATCTGGCCCGCATCCATAAAGATCACCCGGTTCGCCACCGCCTGCGCAAAGCCCATCTCATGTGTCACGCAGATCATGGTCATGCCTTCTTCGGCGAGCGAAACCATGGTGTCGAGCACCTCCTTGATCATCTCCGGGTCGAGCGCCGAGGTCGGCTCGTCGAAGAGCATGATCCGCGGCTTCATGCAGAGCGAACGGGCGATGGCCACGCGCTGCTGCTGACCGCCCGAGAGCTGGCCGGGATATTTGTTGGCCTGCTCGGGGATCTTCACCTTCTCCAGAAAATGCATGGCCGTCGCCTCGGCCTCTTTCTTGGGGATCTTGCGCACCCAGATCGGCGCCAGCGTGCAGTTCTCCAGGATGGTCAGATGCGGGAAGAGGTTGAAATGCTGGAACACCATGCCGACTTCGGAGCGGATCTTGTCGATATTCTTGAGATCCGATCCCAGTTCGGTGCCGTCGACGATGATCTGCCCGGCCTGATGCTCTTCCAGCCGGTTGATGCAGCGGATCATCGTGGATTTCCCCGAGCCCGACGGGCCTGCGACGACGATCCGCTCGCCGCGATGGACCGTCAGGTCGATGTCGCGCAGCACGTGGAAGCTGCCGTACCACTTGTTCATCTTGGTGATCTGGATCGCCACCTCGTCGGACACCTGCATCTGGCTGCGGTCGACGGTCTCGGTCGCTTGTTGTTGCATGTCAGGTCTCCTTAACGGTGCTCACGGCGGAGCTTTTTCTCGAGAAACAGGGAATAGCGGCCCATGCTGAAGCAGAACACGAAGAAGCACAGGCCGATGAAGACGAAGAGCTCCCAGTAGATGCCGTTCCACTCGGTACTGGCGCGGATCGCATTCGACAGGCCGATCGGGTCGAGCAAGCCGATGAAGACCACCAGCGTGGTGTCCTTGAAGAGCCCGATGAAGGTGTTGACGATGCCGGGGATCGAGATCTTCAGCGCCTGCGGCAGGATGATCAGCCGCATGCTCTTCCAGTAATCGAGCCCCAGCGCGTCGGCGGCCTCGTACTGGCCCTTGGGCAGCGCCGCGAGCCCGCCACGCACCACCTCGGCGATATAGGCCGAGGAGAACAGCGTCACCATGATGATCACCCGCAGCATGAGGTCGAAATTCGTTCCCGGCGGCAGGAAGTAGTTGAGCAGGAGCGACGCGGTGAAGAGCCACACGATCAGCGGCACGCCACGGATGACCTCGATAAAGATCACCGAGCATTTGTTGATGATAAAGAGATCCGACTGCCGCCCCAGCGCCAGCACGATGCCCAGCGGCAGTGACAGGATGATGCCGGAGACGCCGATGATCGTGGCCAGCATGAAGCCGCCGATATCGTTGGAGCCGACCGGCTCCAGCCCGATGGGGAGAGCCGCCGCGAGCCCGCCGGCCAGCGGTCCGGCGAGGAACAGCCAGTAGAGCACCGGCACCACAATGGCGAGGACAACCCCGCCGAGCGCGCCGATGGCCGGCCCGGCAAAGCGCAGCACCGCCCAGCCCAGCACAAAGCCCAGAGCGACCGCGACGGGCATCCAGATCGAACCGCCCCAGATCAGCCAGAACAGTGCGAAAGGTGCCACAACCGAGCCCCAGAGCATCTTGCGCGGCAGCGATGCAAAGAGCACCGGTGCGATGGCTGCGAGGAAGACCACAAAGGCCAGCACCGGGCGCCAGTAGAGCTCTGGCGGGTAGAAGCCGAAGAGCAGCTGGTTCCAGCGCTCGCTGATCACCGCCCAGCAGGCCACCGAGGCACCGGCGCCATAGATCTCGTCGCGGATCTCGCGGCATTGCGCCAGGCTGTCGGCGCTCCAGATCCCCAGCGCCGCCCAGGGGATGACGTGGCTGAGAGCGACCCAGATCACCCAGAGCGAAACGATGGTGAGCAGGACATTGACCCAGGAGGACAGCAGGTTCTCGTGGATCCACTTGTAGGCGCCGGATTGCGACAGCGGCGGCTCGCGCTGCTCGACCATGCTGTCGCGGACATAGGCGACGGTCTGTGCGTGTACTTCGCTCATGTCAGCGCTCCTTCAGCTTCACGGAGGCGTTGTAGATGTTCATCGCACCCGAAATCAGCAGGCTCAGCACCAGGTAGAACAGGCCCAGCAGCAGCATGCCTTCGAGTTCGCGGCCGGTCTGGTTGATGGTGATGCCGCCCAGGGTCGAGCGGACGTCCATATAGCCCACCGCGATGGCGAGAGAGCTGTTCTTGGTCAGGTTGAGAAACTGCGAGATCAGCGGCGGGATGATCACCCGCATTGCCTGCGGCAGGATCACCAGGTTCATCGTGGTGCCCGGGCGCAGCCCCAGCGCATAGGCGGCCTCTGTCTGGCCCTTGGAGACGGCGAGAATGCCGCCGCGCACGATCTCGGCGATGAAGGCACCGGTATAGAGCGACAGCGCCAGCCAGAGCGCGATCAGCGAGTTGCGCAGATGGATGCCGCCGCCGAAATTGAAGCCCTGAAGCGAGGGGATGTCCCAGAACGCGCCCATCAGCACCATGAGGATCGCGGTCGGGATCACCAGCAGGCCGAGAATGAAATACCAGGTGGTGGGGCGGGCGCCGGTGGCCTCCTGCTTTTCGGTGGCCCAGTGGCGCAGGCGCTGGATGCCGAAGATCGACGCGCCCAGCACGATCAGCACCAGCAACCAGTTGAAGAATCCGTTGTCGAAGAAGGGCGTGCCGAAATGGATCGCCGGGATATAGACCCCCCGGTTGGTGATCGCGAACACGTCGAAGAGCATCGTGGAATCGGGGTTTTCGCCGCGGAAGGCGCTCGGTGCAGGGGTGCTCTCGGTCATCAGCGCAAAGATCAGCACGATCCAGAGCAGCAGCGGCACGTTGCGGAAGCCCTCGACATAGACCGCCATGAGCCGTGAGACGAGCCAGTTGTTCGACAGGCGCAGCACGCCGGCGATCACGCCCAGGATGGTGGCGAGGGCACAGCCCAGGAACGCCACCAGCACCGTGTTGATGATGCCGACAAGCGCCGCGCGCCCGTGCGTGCTCTGGCTGTTATAGTCGATCAGGCGTTGGTTGATGTCATAACCCGATGGCTGGCTCAGAAAGCCGAAATCGAAATCCTTGCCCAGATTCTGAAGGTTGTGGATCGTGTTCGAGACGAGCCAGGAGAACAACAGCATCAGCAGGATCATCGCGACCACCTGGATGGTCATGGATCGGTAGCGCGTGTCGTAGATAAGCTGCGACAGCCGGAAGCCACGCCCCGGCGGGTCTGTCATGGTCGTCATTGTCTTCTCCCCGGCGGCTTCCGTTCTTCCTGGGCGTCGTGCCGGTTGGTCCGGCCTCCTGCCTCTCGTCGGAAACTCGTATTGGTCTTCGATTTGTCTTTGTTGTTGGGTCTTCAGGTGAAAAGGGCGCGGGCTGTTACCCCCGCGCCCCTGTTCCCGGTTCCGATCAGCGGAACGGCGGGCTGTACATCAGGCCGCCGTCGGTCCACTGCGCGTTCAGGCCGCGCGACAGGCCGATCGGGGTGTTTTCGCCGATATTCTTCTCAAAGATCTCGCCGTAGTTGCCGTTGGCCATGATGGCTTTCTGCGCCCAGTCGGCCTCGAGACCGATCATTGCGCCCAGCTCGCCTTCGGTGCCCAGCAGACGGTTGATTTCCGGGTTGTTGCCCGGAGCCGACGCCAGCTCGCCGATATTGGCCGAGGTCACGCCGTATTCTTCGGCGGCGATCAGCGCGTTCAGGGTCCAGCGGACGATGTCGCCCCACTCGTTGTCGCCGTGACGGACCAGCGGGCCCAGCGGCTCTTTCGAGATGATTTCCGGCAGGATGACATGATCGCCCGGCGCTTCGAAGGAGGCGCGGGTCGCGGCGAGGCCCGAGGCGTCGGTGGTGTAGACGTCGCAGGCGCCGGCCAGATACTGCTGCTGCGCTTCGGCGTTGGTCTCGATCGGCACCGGCTCATAGCTGATGTTGTTCACGCGGAAGAAATCCGCGAGGTTCAGCTCGGTGGTGGTGCCGGTCTGGATGCAGACGGTTGCGCCGTCGAGTTCCTTGGCGGAGCTCACGCCCAGCTCTTTCGGAATCATGAAGCCCTGGCCGTCATAGTAGTTCACGCCGACGAACTCGAATTTGAGGTCGTTGTCGCGCGAGAAGGTCCAGGTGGTGTTGCGGGCCAGCATGTCGATCTCGCCGGAGGCGAGCGCGGTAAAGCGGGTCTGGCCGGTGGTCGGGACGAACTCGACAGCCATCGGATCGCCGAGAACGGCGGCGGCAACGGCACGGCAGACCGCCACGTCAAAGCCCTGCCAGACACCGTTTGCGTCGGGGGCCGAGAAGCCGGTCAGGCCGGTCGACACGCCGCAGTTCAGGTTGCCACGCGCCTTGACGTCGTCGAGAGTCGCCGCACTGGCGGCACCCGCTGCCAGGCCGGCAACCGTGAGTGCGCCAAGGATTACGGTTTTCTTCATGTTAACCTCTTCCTGTTGTCCGGCCCCTCATGAGCCGGTTCCGTGGCCCGAAGGCCGTGAATACCGATGAGTGGGTGCTCCCCCCCTCTGGTGCCCGCGAGTTTGTTCGGAAACGTTCTGGGAGGTCAAGCCACCCGTCCGGTAAAAACATCCCGCGATGCCGGCATATTGTGCAATGAAATTCGGTGCGAGACCCGATTAAGCGGCTCGACACAGGGCAAAAAAGCGATGTGCGTGAAGAAATGCCGCACGTTTGTGCGATGCCATTTCCCGGGCCTCCTCATCGACGCCCCAGAGCTCTTCCTGCCAGCTCTCGTCGAGCCGCGAGAGCGCCCAGAGATCTTCGGGGTCATGCTCGGTGCCGGTCGCGGCGAATCCCAGGATCAGCGAGCCGCTCAGCGACACCAGGTCGTGAAATGCTGCCAGTTCGAACGGGTCGAGCCTGTGGGCGCGGGCGGCAAGAACTTCCAGCGCGCCCGGCTCCTGCGCCGCGTGCATCAGCCCGGTGCGGGGCTCCAGCCGCGCTCCCAGCGCCGTCTCGGCCCAGTCGAGCATCGGGTCCCAGCGCTCGGCCTGGCGCTGCACCAGCGCCTCGGGTTCTTCGGCGCGGTAGCACAGCAGATCGGCGTCGCCGTATTCCGCCAGCATCTGCGCCACCGCCTCCCGCTGCGGCGCGACCTTTTCGATGGCGCTGTTGGCGGTGCGGGTGAAGGGCATCGCGCCGGGGTCGATCTTTTCCTCCTGCGCCTGCCATTCCGCCGCGATCTCCTCGGCCAGCGCCCTGGTCGGCACCACCAGCGGCGATTTTCCCGGGGTCATCACCCGGCGCCCGTCGAGAAACACGCCATAGCCGCCCTCGGCGGGCGCGGCGGTTGCGTCCTTGTAGAACCTGCGGGGGGCCCATTCGCTCATGCGCTCTGCTCCCAGATCTGTGCCAGCAGGCCGGGCAGGGTGCGGATGTCGTCGATCACCAGATGCGCGTCCTTCAGCCGTGCGGCGTCGTGATATCCCCAGCTGACGCCCACCGCGAGCATCCCCGCCGCGCGCGCCATCTGCATGTCGAAACTGGTGTCGCCGATCATCACCGCGCGCTTTGCCGGCACGCCGGTTTCCGACAGCGCCGCCTCGAGCATCGCCGGGTGCGGTTTCGACGGGTGATCGTCGCCGCATTGCTGGGTGACAAAGAGCGGGCGCATGTCGTGCCCGTCGAGCAGCCCGTCGAGCCCGCGACGCGATTTGCCGGTGGCGATGCCAAGCAGCGTCTCGTTCTCCGCATGGAGCTGATCGAGCACGCTGCGCACATGCGGGAAGAGCGGCGAGCTCTGCGGCGTGCCCTTCTCGCTGCGCAGACCGAAATAGCGCTGCTTGTAGGCGTCGATCATGCTCTCGTGCTGCGCCTTGGCGGCGGGCGCCAGCTCCATCAGCGCGATGGGCAGCGCCAGCCCGACCTGCGACAGCACCGCCTCGCGGTCGGGCACCGGCAGGCCGGCGCTTTCGAAGGCGGCAGTCATCGAGGCCATGATATCGGCCTGGCTGTCCACCAGCGTGCCGTCGACATCGAAGATCACAAGGCGCAGATCCATGTCAGTGCAGCTCCTCGAACGGGTCGTCGGCGGCGATATCCTCGGCCCAGCCCAGCGTTTCCCAGCTATGGGCCATATGCTCGGGCAGGGGGGCGGTGATCGTGACGGGCTTCCTTGTCACCGGATGCTCGAAGCTGATCGAGCGTGCGTGCAGGTGCAGCTTTTTCGAGATGATCCCGCCAAGCTGCGCGCCCCAGCCGTCGCCGAGATTTTCCTGCCCCGAGCCGCCGTATTTGCCGTCGCCGATGATCGGGTGGCCGATCTCGGCCATATGCGCGCGCAGCTGGTGGGTGCGCCCGGTGATCGGTTCCAGCGCCACCCAGGAAGCGCGCCCGGCGACGCGGTAGAGCGTGGCGTAGAGCGTATGCGCCCGCTGCGCGCCGGGGGTCGCGTTCATGTCGCGCGGATGCACGCAGATCATCTTTTCGCCCTCGCCATGGCGCCCGTGCCCGGCGGCCTTGACCAGCCCGTAACGGATCTCGCCCAGATAAGGGGTCGGCACGCCGGCGACCAGCGCCCAGTAGATCTTGCGCGTGCGGCGGTGGCGGATCGCGGCGGTGAGCGCCTGTGCCATCTCGCGGGTGCGCGCCAGCAGCAGCACGCCCGAGGTGTCCTTGTCGAGCCGGTGCACGAGGCGCGGCTTTTCGTCGAAGCCGAATCTCAGCGCCTCGGCGAGCCCGTCCACATGGCGCGTCTGCTTGCTGCCGCCCTGGCTCGGCAGGCCCGGCGGCTTGTTCAGCGCAATGATGTGGTCGTCCTTCCACAGTACGCAGGACTGGATGAGTTTGGCGTCGGCCTCCGAGACCCTGGGCTTCGGCGCGGCAGCGGGTTTCTCATCGGGCTCCGGCAGCGGCGGGATGCGCACCTGCTGGCCGGTCGCGAGCCGGGTCGAGGCCTTGGCGCGGGCGCCGTCGATGCGCAGCTCGCCCTTGCGGCACATCTTTTCGATGCGCCCCTGCTGGAGATGCGGGAAGAGCCGCTTGAGCCAGCGGTCGAGGCGCTGGTCGCCGTCGCCGGGACCGACGGTGATGGTCTGTACGCCGCTCATGCGAAGACGCTCCTTGCGGCCAGAAGCCCGGCGAAGAGCGCCGCCAGCGAGACCAGCACAGAGGCGGCCACATATCCCAGCGCCAGCGCCACCTCGCCGCGCTCGTAGAGCGTGGCGAAATCCAGCGAGAAGGAGGAGAAAGTGGTGAAGCCGCCGAGAAAACCGATGGTGAGGAAGGGGGCGAACCGCGTGGCGGAGAAATTCGCCAGCACCACGACCAGCACCCCCATGACAAAGGATCCGAGGACGTTCACCGTCAGCGTGCCCCAGGGAAAGCTCCGCCCCATCAGCGCGGTCATGCCGACGCCGGTGAGATAGCGCGACGACGCGCCCAATGCGCCCCGAGGGCGACCTGAAGAAGGGTGAAGCTCATGCGGGCGATGTGTCTTGCGGGGCGTCTGTTGTCAAGCTTGCGCAGCGCGGGAAGGGGGCGAGGAGCAGGCGGTCGTGGAGGAAGGCGGCGTTCTCGGGCGTCGAGTGGTCATGGCATTGCCGCCCCGAATGCTCTCGGGGATCCTTCAGGGAGGACAGGGGGAGGTTGTCCCGGCACGGAACCAAGGCGGCGGTGTCCAGCCCTGCGACAGAGCCCCTTGTTCCGACCGCTGATCCTACCCGTTCCGCTCCCGTCGCAGCCGGGCGAAATACTCCACCCGCTTTTTCAGGTCGCGCTCGAAGCCGCGCTCCACCGGGGCATAGAACTGCGTTCGGCCCATATCCTCGGGGAAGTAATCCTGCCCGGAAAACGCATCCTCGGCGTCGTGATCGTAGGCATAGCCGCTGCCATAGCCCTGATCCTTCATCAGCCTGGTGGGGGCGTTGAGGATATGTTTCGGCGGCATCAGCGAGCCGGTCTTTTTCGCCGCCGCCCGGGCGCCCTTGTAGGCGGCATAAGCGGCGTTGGATTTCGGCGCCAGCGCCAGATAGATTACCGCATTGGCCAGCGCCAGCTCGCCCTCGGGCGAGCCCAGCCGCTCGTAGGTCTGCCAGCTATCGATGCAGGCGACCTGCGCCTGCGGATCGGCGAGGCCGATATCCTCCACCGCCATGCGGGTCAGCCGGCGGGCGAGAAAGCGCGGATCCTCCCCCGCCTCCAGCATCCGCGAGAACCAGTAGAGCGCCGCATCCGGGTCGGAGCCGCGGATGGATTTGTGCAGCGCCGAGATCAGGTTGTAATGGCCGTCGCCGGATTTGTCGTATTGCGCCGCGCGCCGCATCAGCCGGTGGGTCAGCGCATCGGTGTCGAGCTTGCCCGTCACCCGCCAGGCCATCACCTGCTCGATGAGGTTCAAAAGCGCGCGCCCGTCGCCATCGGCCATCTCCAGCAGCGCCTCGCGCGCCGCGCCGTCGAGGGGCAGGGGGCGGTCGAGCTCCTTCTCGGCGCGCTGCGCCAGCCGTTCCAGATCGGCGAGCGCCAGCCGTTCCAGCACCAGCACCTGTGCCCGCGACAAAAGCGCCGCGTTCAGCTCGAAGCTGGGGTTCTCGGTGGTGGCGCCGACGAGCAGGATGGTGCCGTCCTCCATATGCGGCAGAAAGCCGTCCTGCTGCGCCTTGTTGAAACGGTGGATCTCGTCGACGAACAGCAGCGTGCCCTGACCGTTGGCGCGGCGATGCTTGGCCGCCTCGAAGACCTTGCGCAGCTCCGGCACGCCGGTGAAGATCGCGCTGATCTGCACGAAATGCAGCTCGGTCGCATCCGCCAGCAGCCGCGCGATGGTGGTCTTGCCTACGCCCGGCGGTCCCCAGAACACCAGGCTCGACAGCGAGCCCGAGGCCAGCATCACGCCGAGCGGCGCGTCGGGGCCCAGTACCTGCTCCTGTCCGATCACCTCGCCCAGCGTCCTGGGGCGCAGGCGGTCGGCCAGCGGGCGGGGCGCGGTGCTTTCGGGCGTTGCGCCGGGATCCTTGTCGAAGAGATCGGCCACAGGCTCAGGTCCGGAACCGCAGCGAGACCCGACCGCCGCCGCGCAGCGCGTCGATCCGCACGCGCGGGGCGGCGCGCTTCAGCAGCCGGCCCACATCGCCGGTCTTTTCCACCGCGCGGCCATTGATGGCGCGCAGCACGTCTCCGGGCCGCAACCCGATGCGCGTGCCATAGGGGCCGGGATCGGTCACCACCACACCGTCATCGGGCAGGGGCAGGTTCAGCTCCGCGCCGACCGCCGGGTTGATCCGCGCCAGCGCCAGCCCGGGCAGGACCGCATCCTCATCCAGCGTCACCGCCTCGCGCGGGGGCGTCTCGGGGGCGGCGATCATCTCGACCTTCGCCTCCTGCGGCGCACCGTCATGCAGGTAGCGTATGCGCGCCACATGACCCAGCCCGCGCACCGACATGCGGAACAGCATCTCGGGCGGGGTGTTGACCGGCTGGCCGTCCACATCCAGCACCACGTCGCCCACCTCCAGCCCGGCCTCGGCAAAGGGGCTTTGAGGGTGCAGATCGGCGATCAGCACGCCGTTCGGCAGGCCGAGCCCGAGGCTTTCGGAGATATCGGCGTTCACCGGCTGGCCGGTCATCCCGGCCCAGGGCCGCTCGAAATCATCATTGCCGGCGCGGGCCTGATCGACGAACTGCGCCACCAGCGCCGAGGGGATGGCGAAGCCGATGCCGTTCGAGCCGCCGGAGCGGGTGAGGATCGAGGTGTTCACCCCGATCAGCCGGCCCTTGACGTCGATCAGCGCACCGCCGGAATTGCCCGGGTTGATCGGCGCATCGGTCTGGATGAAATAGCCGCGCGCATTGCCCGTGGCGGTGCCCGAGCGCGCCAGCCCCGAGACGATGCCGGAGGAGACGGTCTGACCGACCCCGAACGGGTTGCCGATGGCCAGCACCAGCTCGCCCACCTCCACCGTGTCGCTGTCGCGCAGCGGCAGGAAGGGCATCTCGCCCGCATCCTCCAGCTTGAGGATGGCGAGATCCGCCTCCTCGTCGCCGATCAGCACGCTGGCCTCGTATTCTGCACCGTTGTTGAGCACCACGCGGATATCGGTGGCCTGGCCGACGACGTGGTAATTCGACACGACGATCCCGTCTTCCGACAGGATCACGCCGGAGCCCAGCGAGTTCTGCACCCGGGGGCGCCCGCCGAAATCGCGGAAGAGATTGCCGAAGAGCGGATCGCCGGCGAACGGGCTGCGCGACTGCACGACGCGGCGGGCGTAGATATTGACCACCGCCGGGGTGGCCTCTTTCACCAGCGGGGCGAAGCTGAGGGAGATCTCGGCCTGGCTTTCCGGCACGCGCGGCTCGGGCGTCTGGGCGGCGAGCGGCGCGGCGGCGAGGCTGAGGGCGACAAGGCAGATGCGGAGCATGGTTGGACCTCCTGATCCTTCGCATATGCCCGCCTGTCCCGGCGGATTCAAGCCGGGGCGCAGGAACGCGGATCGTATCCGGGGCGTTGTGCCTGAGCAGAACAGGAGGACCCCATGGCAGAGCGACACAGATCCGAAGACGGCCGCCGCGAGACCGAAGAGTATCTCGACAAGGCGGACACGCCCCCGCAGCAGGGCCGCGACGGCGGCCAGGTGGAGCGCAAGGTCGGCACCCGCGACCTGCTCAAGCGCGCGGAGCAGGACCGGCCCGGTGCGACGCGGGTCCGCAAATCCGACGAGAAGTCCGAATCGTAAGGAGAGTGAGGATGATCGAACTGAAGCAAGGCACCTGGGTCGTCGTGACCGACAGCGAAAAGGCGCTTTTCCTGCGCAATCTGACCGATCACGAGAACCCCAATCTGGACCTGTTCGGGGAGGAGGTGCAGGAAAACCCCTCGGATCGAGAGCAGGGCGCCAACCGCCCGGGCCGGATGCAGGATGGCGGCGTGCAGCAGCGCTCCGCCATGGCCGATACCGACTGGCACGAGCTGCAAAAGGAGCGCTTTGCGGCAGATCTGGCGGAGCATCTCTATGACGAGGCCCACAAGGGCGCGTTCGAACGGCTGGTGCTGGTCGCCGCGCCCAAGGTGCTGGGCGATCTGCGCGAGGCGCTGCACAAGGAGGTCTCCGACCGGGTGATCGCCGAGGTGCCGAAGACGCTCACCAACCATCCGGTCGACAAGATCGAGGCGCTGGTGAAGAAGGAACTGGAAACCGCCTGACCGCGCGGGCCGGCTGCGCAAAGAAAAAGGCGCCGCGGGAGCGATCCCTGCGGCGCCTTTCTTGTTCCGAACCGGGCGAAGATCAGTCTTCGGCGGCTTCCAGAGCGGCCAGGCGGGCCTTGTCGGCGGAGCCCTTGGCGTCGACATCGCGGTCGACCAGCTCGATGATCGCCATCGGCGCCATGTCGCCATAGCGGAAGCCGGCTTTCAGCACGCGGCAATAGCCGCCCGAACGCTCGGCGTAGCGCGGGCCGAGGATGTCGAAGAGCTTGGCGACGTGGATGTCCTGCTTGAGCTGGGCGGCGGCCTGACGGCGCGCGTGCACATCGCCGCGCTTGCCGAGGGTGATCAGCTTGTCGATGACGCGCTTGAGTTCCTTGGCTTTCGGCAGGGTGGTCTTGATCTGCTCATGCTCGATGAGCGAGCCGGCCATGTTCGCCCACAGCGCCTTGCGGTGCTCGTGGGTACGGTTCAGGCGGCGGTAACCTTTTGCGTGACGCATGTTTCTTACTCCTTTTGCCCTCTACGGGCGGTTTTGCTTTGTCCGGCAGCCCATGCGTGCGGGCCGCTCTCCTTGGGGCAGGGTGCCCTGTCTTTTGCCCAACCCGCCCCGGACGTGATCCGGGGCCTCCGGGCGAGAGGTCCCGGGCCAGGCCCGGGACGGGAATTCGGCTTAAAACTGGTCTTCCAGTTTCTTGGCGAGATCCTCGATGTTGTCCGGCGGCCAGTCCTCGACATCCATGCCGAGGTGCAGACCCATGGAGGACAGCACTTCCTTGATCTCGTTCAGCGACTTGCGGCCGAAGTTCGGGGTGCGGAGCATCTCGGCTTCGGTCTTCTGGATCAGGTCGCCGATATAAACGATATTGTCGTTCTTCAGGCAGTTGGCCGAACGCACGGAAAGCTCCAGCTCGTCCACCTTCTTGAGGAGGAGCGGGTTGAATTCCAGACCGTCGTCGTCGTCCTGACGCGAGGCGCTTTCGGGCTCTTCGAAGTTGACGAAGATCGACAGCTGGTCCTGAAGGATGCGTGCCGCGTAGGCGATCGCGTCCTCGGGAGTGACCGAGCCGTCGGTTTCGATCTTCATGGTCAGCTTGTCATAGTCCAGCACCTGGCCCTCACGGGTCGGCTGCACCTCATAGGCGACCTTCTTGACCGGCGAATAGATCGCGTCGATCGGCATCAGGCCGATGGGCGCGTCTTCCGGCTTGTTCTTGTCTGCCGAGACATAGCCCTTGCCGGTGTTGACGGTCAGTTCCACGTAGAAATCCGCACCGTCGTCGAGGTGGCAGATCACGTGGTCCTTGTTCAGAACATCGATGCCGGCGGTTTCCGCGATGTCGGCAGCGGTCACGACGCCGGGGCCTTTTGCGTTGATCGACAGGCGCTTGGGCCCCTCGACTTCCATACGCAGCGAAACGCCCTTGAGGTTCAGGACGATATCCGTCACATCTTCGCGCACACCGGCGACGGACGAAAACTCGTGCAGCACGTTGTCGATCTGCACGCTGGTGATGGCCGCGCCCTGAAGGCTCGACAGCAGCACCCGGCGCAGGGCGTTGCCCAGCGTCAGGCCAAAGCCGCGCTCCAGCGGTTCGGCAACGACCGTGGCCACGCGGGTCGGGTCTGCGCCGGGGCGAACCTCCAGCTGGGTCGGCTTGATCAGTTCAGCCCAATTCTTGTGGATCATACGTCCCTCCATTCCTGTCCGTGCCCCATGTCCAAAAGGCGCAGACGCCCGAGGTTGAAATGACGAAGGCAGGGCCCCGCGCAATGGCAGGGCCCCACCTTGAAAAGTGATGCGATCAGACGCGGCGGCGCTTCGGCGGGCGGCAGCCGTTATGGGCGATCGGCGTCACGTCACGGATCGACGTGATGTTGAAGCCGACGGCGGCCAGCGCGCGCAGGGCCGATTCACGGCCCGAGCCGGGGCCCTGAACTTCGACTTCCAGCGTTTTCACGCCGTGTTCCTGCGCCTTCTTGCCCGCGTCTTCCGCGGCCAGCTGAGCGGCGTAGGGGGTCGATTTCCGCGAGCCCTTGAAGCCCATGGTGCCGGCGGACGACCAGGAGATCGCGTTGCCCTGCACATCCGAGATCAGGATCTTGGTGTTGTTGAAGGACGAGTTCACATGCGCCACACCGGCGGCGATGTTCTTGGAGACCTTCTTCTTGCCTCCGCGACGGGTATCACGTGCCATATCTGAGTGCCTCCCTTACTTCTTCTTGCCGGCAATCGGCTTCGCCGGGCCCTTGCGGGTACGGGCGTTGGTGTGGGTGCGCTGACCGCGCACGGGGAGGTTGCGACGGTGACGCAGGCCGCGGTAGCAGCCGAGGTCCATCAGACGCTTGATGTTCATCTGCGTCTCACGGCGCAGGTCGCCTTCGACGGTGAAGTTGGCGTCGATATGTTCGCGGATGGCGAGCACTTCGGCATCGGACAGCTCGTTCACACGGCGCGAGGGCTCGATGTTCACGGCTTCACAGATGGATTTGGCCGAGGTGTGGCCGATACCGGTGATGTAGGTGAGGGCGATGGGCACCCGTTTGTTGGTCGGGATGTTGACGCCGGCAATACGTGCCAAGTCTCTGTTCCTTTCGTTGCGGTTCCGTAGCGCCAGAACCTTTTTTCACAACATGAGCCCGAAAGCCGTTCCGCCTTCGGGCTGTCCGCTGATGAGGTGGTCTGCGGAGGGGGAGCGACCCGCTCCGCATGTCTGATTCTCGGTTAGAGATGCGGGTGGGTATGAGGATTCGGAACGCGGGTCAAGGGCTTTATGGGAACCGCTTGCAATGCCCTGGCGTTTGGTCCCTCATGAACAGCAAGTATCCAGACCGACACACGACCCGGACGCCGCGCGCGTCGTAAGGCCAATATGATCACTCAGCTTCTATATACAAGCGCTTCGCGCCATCCGCGCGGGCATACCTCGGATATCGACGTCCTGCGGGAAGCGATGACCCACAACGCCCGGGAGGGGGTGACGGGGTATCTGCTGCGCGACGAGGACGGATTCTGTCAGGTGCTCGAAGGGCCGCGAGAGATCGTCGAACGCCTGTTCCTGCGGATCGCGCAGGATCTGCGCCATTTCGATGTGGTGCTGCGCATGCGCCGCACCGTTGCCGAGCGCGGCTTTCTGGGCTGGTCGATGGGCTATGCCAGCCTGTCGCCCGAAGACAGCGCCTTTCTCGCGACGCAGTTCGCGGAAGGGGAGGGCGGGGTGCTGCTCGCCTTCAACCGGATCGGGCAGGTGGCCTCCGCCGGACGGGGATGAGGCCGCGCAGGACCGGATCAGATCTCGGTGATGGTCGCCGCATTGAGCAGGCGCTTGATCACGGCGGGCCAGTAGATGAGATAGGCAAGACCGAACGTGATGATGGACAAAAGCAGCCACACCAGAGCGTGGCCAAGAATATCCATGAAGTCCACGTCGACCGAAACGCGACCGATCTTTGCGCCGTCACGGTCGAGCAGGTAGGTGCGGTTCAGCGGCGCCCTTACAAAGTAATAGGGGAGTACGAACAGGGCGAGGCCCAGGGTGACAATGGACAAGAGGATCCAGATGACCAGTTGGCCAATCGCCTCTCCGACGGAAAACTCGCATTTGAATTTCGAACCCAACATCTTTTGCACTCCAGAACTCATAAAAACACGCGATTTTATAATCTGACATTCTGCAAATAAAAAAGGCAACCGTCATAAGACGATTGCCTTTCGAAGAAATCAAATCCGGGGTTTCTCAGCCGTCGAGCTTGCCGGCAATTGCCGCCTTGACGTCGCCGATCTCGCCCAGCCCGTCGACACGGCAATGCTGGCCCTTGGCGTAGTAATAGCCGATCAGCGGCGAGGTCTGCTTGTAATATTCCATCAGACGCTTCTTGAGGCTGTCGGCATTGTCGTCGGCCCGGCGCTTGAACTCGGTGCCGCCGCAGTTGGAGCATTTGCCATCCGCCGGGATCGGCTTGGTGATGTCGTTATAGACCTCACCGCAATTGCCGCAGGTCGAGCGCGCGGTGATGCGCTCCACCAGCGCCTCGTCATTGACCCGCAGCTCGACCACCTTGTCGAGCGTCTGGCCCATCTCGTCGAGCAGATCCGCCAGCGCGTCGGCCTGTTTCAGCGTGCGCGGGAAGCCGTCGAAGATGAAGCCGGAGCCGCCGGCTTCGAGCTTTTCGCGGATCAGGCCGATGACGATCTCGTCGGTGACGAGCTCGCCGCGGGCCATGACCTCTGCGACCTTCTTGCCCATCTCGGTGCCGCTGTCCTTGGCCTCACGCAGCATGTCGCCGGTGGAGAGCTGGGTCATCCCCCGCTCGTCGACGAGAATGCGTGCCTGTGTGCCTTTGCCCGCGCCGGGCGGTCCAAGAAGTATAATGTTCATCGCCGTGCAGGCCCCCTCCGCTTGCGCGTCTTACTCTTGCCGCGGAGCTGCGACTTCTGAATAAGACCTTCGTATTGGTGTGCCAGCAGATGGCTCTGGACCTGCTGGATGGTGTCCATGGTGACCGATACCACAATCAGCACCGATGTCCCGCCGAAATAGAACGGGATCGCGTATTGCGAGCGCAGGATCTCGGGCAGCAGACAGACCGCCGCGAGATAGGCCGAGCCCAGCACCAGCACCCGGTTGACCACGTATTCCAGATGATCGGCGGTTTTTTTGCCCGGACGGATGCCGGGGATAAAGCCGTTCTGGTTCTTCAGGTTGTCCGCCACGTCATCGGGTTTGAACGACACGTTGAACGTGTAGAAATAGGCGAAGAACACGATCATCGAGGCGAAGAACAGCAGGTAGAGCGGCTGCCCAGGCCCGAAATAGGCCAGCACCGTCGACATGATCGGACCGGTGGAGCCGGCCTGGCTGAAGGTCGCGATGGTGGTGGGCAGCAGCAGCAGCGAGGAGGCGAAGATCGCCGGGATCACGCCCGCCGGGTTCACCTTGACCGGCAGGTGCGACTGCTGCGCCTCGGTCATCTTCATGCCGACCTGGCGGCGCGGATACTGGATGGTGATCTTGCGCAGGGCGCGCTCCATGAAGACCACGAACATGATCACCGCGATCACCATGAGGATCGCCCCGAGGATCACCGCCGGGCTGATGGCGCCGGAGCGGCCCGAGGCAAAGAACTGCGCCAGCGCTGCCGGGATCTCGGCGACGATGCCGACAAAGATGATCAGCGAGATGCCGTTGCCGATGCCGCGGGCGGTGATCTGCTCGCCCAGCCACATCAGGAACATGGTGCCGCCGACGAGGGTGATCACCACGGCGGCGCGGAAATACCAGCCCGGATCGTGGGCAAGATCGCCCGCCTCAAGGCTCACCGCGAGGCCATAGGCCTGGAACAGCGCCAGCGCCACCGTGCCGTAGCGGGTGTACTGGTTGATCTTCTTGCGGCCCTGCTCGCCCTCTTTCTTGAGCTGCTCCAGCGACGGCACCATGGCCGTCAGGAGCTGCACGATGATCGAGGCGGAGATATAGGGCATGATGCCGAGGGCAAAGATCCCCATCCGTCCCAGCGCGCCGCCGGTGAACATCGAGACCATGCCGCCGATGCCTTGCCCGGCCTGTTCCATGAACTGACGCAGCGCGGCGCCGTCGATGCCGGGGACGGGAATATAGGTTCCCAGCCGGTAGACGATCAGCAGGCCGAGGGTAAAGAGAATGCGGTTGCGAAGGTCGGTAGCCTTGCCCAGTGCCGCCCAGCTGGTGTTGGCGGCCATTTGTTCCACAGCGGATGCCATGCGGGTCCTCTCTGAGGCGAAAACGCCGCCGGAAGCGCTTTCCGGCTCCGGCGGCGTTCGTGGAAAACGTGGGGCCTTATGTAAGCGGCACGCTTGCCGCTCACAACCCGCTTATTCGGCGGCTGCCGCTGCCGTGACTTTCAGAGCGCCGCCGGCTTTCTCGACCGCCTCGACCGCCGATTTCGACGCGCCGGTGGTTTCGATGGTCAGGGCCGAGGTCACTTCGCCCTTGGCCAGCACGCGGATGCCGTCGAGCTTGCGGCGCACGAGACCCGAGGAGATCAGGGTCTCTTCGGTGATGCTGCCGGCGTCGAGCTTGCCCGCATCGACGAATTTCTGGATCAGGCCGAGGTTGACCACAGCGTAGCTCTTGCGGTTCGGCTTGGTGAAGCCGCGCTTGGGCAGACGCTGGTAGAGCGGCATCTGGCCGCCTTCGTAGCCGTTGATGGCCACACCCGAGCGGGATTTCTGACCTTTGATACCACGGCCACCCATCTTGCCCTTGCCCGAGCCCGGGCCACGGCCGATGCGTTTCTTCGAGCGGGTTGCGCCCGCGTTGTCGCGAAGTTCGTTGAGTTTCATGTCGCTTCTCCATTGCCGGATATGGCCCCCGAAGCGACTGGGCCAAACACGGCGTTTCTTGGTGTTTTGAATCGGTGGCGCAAAGCCACCGGGGGCGTATAGCGCTGAGGGGCCTGTCACGCAAGGGCGGTGTGGGGTGAGGAGGAGCGGTGGGCAGAGTGCCCACTCTGGTCGCAACGTTTGGAGTAGCCGCGCCATCGCCGGCCCGCGGGATGGCGATCCGGAGGGCCGAACCTCTCGATTTATCCCGGCCAAGTCCGAAAGACCTCGACACGCGGTGTCAATGTCACCAAATCGCCAGCCCGGGGGGCGGGCCGGCGATGGCGCGGCGGCGCTGCGCGCCTTGATTCCGCGCCAGGGCGTCGCTCGGACGTAGGGTGGGCAATTTGCCCACCGCCCCCGGAGCCCTTATGCCCGTTTACTCCGCGCCCTTCTCCAGCGCGTCGAGCCGCGCTTTCAGCGCCTCGTTTTCCTCGCGGGCCTTCTGCGCCATGGCGCGCACCGCGTCGAACTCTTCGCGGGTGACGAAATCGCGATCGGCCAGCCAGCGGTCGATCATCGACTTCATCGCCGTCTCCGCCTCGTCCTTGGCACCCTGAGCCACGCCCATCGCGTTGGTCATCAGCTGCGAGATGTCGTCGAATACCTTGTTGCGCGTCTGCATGGGAGACTCCTGATCCTGAACTCCCTTCCTATATGGGCCGCAACTGCTCCGGCCTCAAGGTTGACTTCCCCGCGAAAGCCACGGCACTGATGCGCCCATGAAAGCCGCCATTCCCTTTCCGCCGCTCTCCTCCGAGCTGTTCTCGATCTCAATCGGAGGCTTCGAATTTGCCCTGCGCTGGTACGCGCTGGCCTATATCGCCGGCATCCTGATCGGCTGGCAGCTGGCGGCGGCGGCGGTGAAGCGCAGCGCGCTCTGGCGCAACGACACCCCGCCGATGAGCGCGGCGCAGGTCGAGCAGCTCATGACCTGGGTGATTCTCGGCATCATCCTCGGCGGGCGGCTCGGTTTCGTGCTGTTCTACCAGCCGGCCTATTACCTCGCCCACCCGGCCGAGATCCTGATGGTCTGGCATGGCGGCATGTCCTTCCATGGCGGGCTCTTGGGCGTGATCCTCGCGGTGCTGGGCTTCTGCCTCAGGAATCGCATTCCGCTGATGCCCACCGCCGACATGATGGCGCTCGCGGTGCCGCCCGGTCTGCTGCTGGGGCGGATCGCCAATTTCGTCAATGCCGAGCTCTGGGGCCGGCCCACCGATCTGCCCTGGGGGGTGATCTTTCCCGGCGCGGCGGCGCAGGAGTGTGGTCAGGCGCTGGTCGCGGAATGCGCCCGCCACCCCTCGCAGCTTTACGAGGCGGGGCTCGAGGGGCTGCTGCTGGGCGGGCTGCTGATCTGGCTGGCCTTCTTCCGTGGTACGCTGAAGCGTCCGGGCAGGATCGCCGGCATCTTCTTTGCCGGCTATGGCATCGCCCGGGTGCTGGTCGAGCTGGTGCGCCAGCCCGATGCGCAATTCGTCTCGCCGGGCAACCCGCTGGGGCTGGCCTGGCATGTGAACGGCTACGGGCTCACCATGGGGCAGATCCTGTCGCTGCCGATGATCGCCATCGGCCTGTGGCTGGCGATCCGCGCGGGGCGCCGGGCATGACCCCGCTGGAGGAGGTCCTGCACAAGCGCATCGCCGCCGAGGGGCCGATGAGCATCGCGGAATACATGTCGCTCTGCCTCATGCATCCGCAGCACGGCTATTACCCGACCCGCGATCCGCTCGGCGCGGCGGGCGATTTCATCACCGCGCCCGAGGTCAGCCAGATGTTCGGCGAGCTGCTGGGGCTCTGCCTTGCGCAATGCTGGATGGATCAGGGCCGGCCCGACCCCTTTGTGCTGGCCGAGCTGGGGCCGGGCCGGGGCACGCTGATGGCCGACGCCACCCGCGCCATGCGCGGGGTGCCCGGCATGCTGGAGGCGGCGCGGCTGCATCTGGTCGAGACCTCGCCACGGCTGCGCGACGAACAGCGGCGGCGGCTCGGGCCGCTGATGCCGGTCTGGCACGAGAGCGTTGCCGATCTGCCCGAGGCGCCGCTCTTCCTGCTCGCCAACGAGTTCTTCGACGCGTTGCCGATCCGGCAGTTCCTGCGCGCGGGCGATGCCTGGGCCGAGCGCGTGGTGGGGCTGCGCGACGGCGCGCTGAGCTTCGGGCTGACCGAGCCGGTGGCGCAGGCGGCGCTGGCGCACCGGCTGGCGGATACGAGTGAGGGCGATCTGGTCGAGACCTGCGCCCCGGCACAGGGAATCGCCGAAGAGCTGGGCCGCCGCATCGCCGCGCATGGCGGCGCGGCGATGATCGTCGATTACGGCGCCGAGCGCAGCCTTGGCGACACGTTCCAGGCGCTGCGGCGGCATGAACGTGCCGACCCGCTGGCAGCACCGGGAGAGGCCGATCTGACCGCGCATGTGGATTTCGGCGCGCTGGCCGACGCGGCCCCCTGCGCCCATACGCAGCTTACCCCGCAGGGGCTGTTTCTCGAACGCCTCGGCATCACCGACCGCGCCCGCGCGCTGGCGGCGAAGCTCTCGGGCGATGCGCTCGAGACCCATGTCGCGGCACATCGCCGGTTGACGCATCCCGCTGAAATGGGTTCGTTGTTCAAGACACTCGGATTCTTCCCCGAAGGTGCGACGCCACCGCCCGGATTGCTGACATGATGCTGGAAATCATCACCTCCCAAAGCCTCTCGCCGCTGCGGCACGGGTTCTTTACCCGCAAGGGCGGCGCCTCCTCGGGGGTTTTCGCCGGGCTGAATTGCGGCGCCGGCTCGTCCGATCAATCGGAGATCGTCGCGATCAATCGCGCCCGTGTCGCCGAGGCGATGGACGTGCCGGTCAGCCATCTGGTCAATGTGCATCAGACCCATTCCGCCCGCGTGGTCACGGTCGACGGCCCGCATGACGGCCCGGTGCCCGAGGCCGACGGGCTGGTCACGGCGACGCCCGGCGTGGCGCTCTCGGTGCTGACGGCGGATTGCCAGCCGGTGCTGTTCGCCGATGCGCAGGCCGGGGTGGTCGGCGCCGCCCATGCGGGCTGGCGCGGCGCCATCGACGGGGTGCTGGACGAGACGATTTCGGCGATGGTGAAGCTCGGCGCGGTGCGCGAGAACATCAAGGCGGTGATCGGCCCGGCGATCAGCCAGCGCGCCTATGAGGTGGGCCCCGAATTCTTCGACGATTTCATGGGCGAGGATCCCGGCAATGCCCGGTTCTTTGCCGGCGGGGCAGGGGACCGGCTGCATTTCGATCTGCCGGGCTACGGGCTGCACAAGATGCGCGAGGCCGGGATCGAGGCGGAGTGGACGCGGCATTGCACCTATTCCGACCCGGAGCGGTTTTTCTCCTATCGCCGCTCCTGCCACGAGAAAGAGGCCGATTACGGGCGGCTGATCTCGGTCATCCGGCTCTGAGCGCAGCTA
Source organism: Salipiger abyssi (assembly GCF_001975705.1). Classification (NCBI taxonomy): domain Bacteria; kingdom Pseudomonadati; phylum Pseudomonadota; class Alphaproteobacteria; order Rhodobacterales; family Roseobacteraceae; genus Salipiger; species Salipiger abyssi. Next base: position 832,352 of record NZ_CP015093.1, on the reverse strand, counting down.
TTTCGGAAACAAACGGGCCTGCTGCCTGAAATTGTCCGCCATTGGTCAAAAACCCGCCTCAATTCGGCGGCATGGTTGCGTCAGGCACGCAGGGGGCACCTGCGCTGACAGGCAAACCAATAAGACCAAAAAGACCAAGGAGCAGGACCATGAAAAAGCAAAGCCGTTTTATCAAGTCGGTCGTGGCAACCGCCAAGAGCGCCGAGGTGACGCTTCCCTTCGCGCGCGGCGCCCGCCGTGCCGAGACCATCGCGCGCCGCAAGGGGCAAGCCGCGATTCTCAAACGCGCCTGAGAAAGCACCTGAAAACCGCTCTCGATTCGCCGGAGATTCGGCGGATTGTGGCGGTAAAGTTCAGAAATACCTGACAATCCTCAAGAATGAGCCGGATTGACCGCAAAAAATCGGTCAAATCCGGTTTAATTTTGACAGATCCGGGGCATTGCGGCGTAGTCGTGTTCAACGAAATCGCAATGTCCTTCTGTCGTTGTTGGTGGGGGCCAACACGGATGTGACCAGCCTTCGAGGGGTGTTCACATGTCTAGCCTTCACGAGTCCTTCCGTTCCGTCGACCGCGCGGTTTCTCTGCAAATTTCCCGTAACGCCGGGTCTCTTCGGGACGGGCGGCCTCGTCGCGCCTCTTCTCTCATGCGCAAATACGAGGTCGCCGCGTTGTCGCCGGATCTCTCCATCGCTTTCAACAGCCATATCGCGCCGGCCTCGCCGCTTTTCGAAGAGACCGCGACCGCCTTTGCGCGCGGCACGCTGATGCCGACCGTGCGCGGCCCGGTGGCGATCGAGGATCTGCTGCCCGGCGACTATCTCGAAACCAGCGAGGGCGCGCAGCCCGTCACCTGGATCGGCTCCACCACCTATGTGCCCGGTGTCGACGAGGACGCCACCACACTGGCCTCGATGGTGCGGATCACCTCCGACGCCTTCGGGCCGGGCCGCCCGATGGGCGACGTGCTGGTCGGCCCGGCCGCGCGCATGGTGCTCCGGCGTGGGCGGCTGAAATCGCTGATCGGGCAGGAAAAGGTACTGGTGCCGGTGTCCGATTTCGCCGATGGCGACCGCATCGTGCGCGTCCGCCCCGGCGGGGCGGTGCAGCTCTTCCATGTCATGCTGGGCCGGCACGCGACCATCCGCGTCGGCGGGATCGAGATGGAATCCTACCACCCGGGCAAGGCGCTGTCACAGATCACCGGCGAGAACACGCGAGCCTTCTTTATGTCGATGTTCCCCAATATCGACGCGGTGCAGGATTTCGGCGAGCTCACCATGACCCGCACCTCCCGTGAGGTGATCGAGAGCCTGACGGCGGTGTGATCCGGCCGCTCAGGCGGAGCGGCTGAGCCGCTCCTCGAGCACGTCGAAAGGCACGCCCGGCTCGTCCTTGGCGCCACGGATCACCAGCGATGTCTTGACGCTGCCGACGTTCTCGGCTGTCAGCAGCTCTCCGGTCAGGAAGCTCTGGAAGGTCGAGAGATCCGGGGCGACGCATTTCAGGATGAAATCCACCTCGCCGTTCAGCATGTGACACTCGCGCACCAGCGGCCAGGCGCGGCAGCGCTCCTCGAAGGCGCGCAGGTCGCTCTCGGCCTGGCTTTGCAGCCCGACCATGGCAAACACCTGCACCTCGAATCCCAGCTCGCGCGGGTCGACATCGGCGTGATAGCCACGGATGAAGCCCTGCTCCTCCAGGGTGCGCACACGGCGCAGGCAGGGCGGGGCAGAGATGCCCACGCGTTTGGCAAGTTCGACATTGGTCATGCGACCGTCGGCTTGCAGCTCGGCCAGAATCTTTCTGTCGATCGGATCGAGCCGGTTCCCAGGCATAGTCGTTCCTCATGTGAATTCGCGATTGTTATACCACCCCCAGCGCGCTGCGCAATAATGTTTCATATTCGCGAAACATTGTTAATCAATGGGTGTTTTGTCGCGCCAGTTTACGCCCGGGGTTTGCGCCGCCCCGCCGGGTGTCTATATGCAGGGCGGAACGCGAATGTCACAGCTTGCGAGGCGCCACCATGTCCGACACCCGCCACACCAAGGTTCTCATCATCGGGTCCGGCCCGGCCGGTTACACCGCCGGGGTCTATGCCTCCCGCGCGATGCTGGAGCCGATTCTGGTGCAGGGCCTGGAGCCCGGCGGCCAGCTGACCACCACCACCGAGGTGGAGAACTGGCCCGGCCAGACCGAGATTCAAGGCCCCGAACTGATGGTCACCATGGAGGCGCATGCACGCGCCATGGGGGCCGAGATCATCGGCGACATCATCAGCAAGCTGGAGCTCGACAAGCGCCCCTTCGTCGCGCATGGCGACAGCGGCACCACCTATACCGCCGACGCGGTGATCCTCGCCACCGGCGCGCGGGCGAAATGGCTGGGGCTGCCTTCGGAAGACGCCTACAAGGGCTTTGGCGTCTCGGCCTGCGCCACCTGTGACGGGTTCTTCTATCGGGGTCAGGAGATCGTGGTGATCGGCGGCGGCAACACCGCCGTGGAAGAGGCGCTGTTCCTGACCAATTTCGCCTCGAAGGTGACGCTGATCCACCGCCGCGACGAGCTGCGCGCGGAAAAGATCCTTCAGGATCGCCTGCTCAAGCACGAAAAGATCGTGCCGCTCTGGCATCATCAGCTTGAGGAGGTCGTGGGTGAGGATAACCCGAAGGGCGTGACCGCTGTGCGGGCCAAGGATGTGCGCACCGGCGAGATCACCGAGATCCCGTGCAAGGGTGTCTTTGTCGCCATCGGCCACGCGCCGGCGAACGAGCTGGTCAAGGATGTGCTGGAAACCCATATGGGCGGCTATGTGGTGACACAGCCCGACAGCACTGCGACGTCGATTCCGGGCGTGTTCGCCGCCGGCGATCTGACCGATCACAAATACCGCCAGGCGGTGACCTCTGCCGGCATGGGCTGCATGGCCGCGCTCGAGGCCGAGCGCTGGCTGGCCGAGCAGGGCATTGACGAGGGCAAGGATGTCTCCGAGCCGCTGGGCTATGGTGCCGAAACGCCGGTGGCCGGGTAACGCAGGCCTGGGTGCTGTTGATCGAAAGGGGCGCGCCTGGGGTGCGCCCCTTTTTTTGTGAGCTGACGGTGCCGGATCTAAGGGCAGAGCGTCGTTGCAAAACCGCCACGTCGGCGGGAATCGGCCCGAGCGGGCGGTTTGGGCTTTCGCGCTTGCAGCATTCGTGCGATGTGTTCAGCTGTGAACACACTTTGAGTCGCTTGCTATGTCAACGCCTGGTGCGAAACCGATCACGGATGAGGAAGGGCCGCTCTTCCAGCTTCTGCGACAGCTCGATCTGTCGCCGGATGCCTCGCAGCGGCAGATTTCCTCGGCGATCGGCGTATCTCTCGGGCGGCTCAATGCGCAACTTCGTGCCGCTGCCGAAGCCGGGTTCATCAAAATCAGCGAACGTGCCGGGCCGGATCGGCGCCAGCGCTTCGCTTATACGTTGACCTCGCGCGGAGCGGCGGAAAAGGCCCGTTTGACGGACCGGTTTCTCGCGAGGAAATTCCTGGAATACCAGGCGCTCCATGCAGAACTGACCGGCTCTGCCAGCAGCTACATTCCACCCACTGACAGGAACAGATTGATGCAAAACTACCTTGCTCCCATTCCGGAGCTGTTCGTTTCCTACGACAGCGCCCAGAAGCTGAAGGTCGAGGCGGGGGATCTCGTCTCGCATGACCTGACCCCGCGCCAGATCTGCGATCTCGAGCTGCTGATGAACGGCGGTTTCCACCCCCTCAAGGGCTTCCTGAGCGAGGAAGATTACGACGGCGTCGTCGAGAACATGCGCCTCGCCGACGGGTCGCTCTGGCCGATGCCGATCACGCTCGACGTGACCGAGGCCTTTGCCGAGAAGATCGAGATCGACCAGGATATCGCGCTGCGCGACCAGGAAGGCGTGATCCTCGCCACCATGACCGTCACCGACAAATGGGTGCCGAACAAGTCGCGCGAGGCCGAAAAGGTCTTTGGCGCCGATGACGATGCGCACCCGGCGGTCAACTACCTGCACAACACCGCCGGCAAGGTCTATCTGGGCGGCCCCGTCACCGGCATCCAGCAGCCGGTGCACTATGATTTCCGCGCCCGCCGCGACACGCCCAACGAGCTGCGCGCCACCTTCCGCAAGCTCGGCTGGCGCAAGGTCGTGGCCTTCCAGACCCGCAACCCGCTGCACCGTGCCCACCAGGAGCTGACCTTCCGCGCCGCGCGTGAAAGCCAGGCCAACCTGCTGATCCACCCGGTCGTCGGCATGACCAAGCCGGGCGATGTCGACCACTTCACCCGCGTGCGCTGCTATGAGGCGGTTCTCGACAAGTACCCGGCCTCGACCACCACCATGTCGCTGCTGCCACTCGCCATGCGCATGGCCGGCCCCCGTGAGGCGGTCTGGCACGGTCTGATCCGGAAGAACTACGGCGTGACCCATTTCATCGTCGGCCGCGACCATGCCGGCCCCGGCAAGAACTCGGCGGGCGAAGATTTCTACGGCCCCTACGACGCGCAGGAGCTGTTCAAGCAGCACCAGGAAGAAATGGGCATCGAAATGGTGCCGTTCAAACACATGGTCTATGTGGAAGAGCGCGCCCAGTACGAGCCCAATGACGAGATCACCGACAAGGACAAGGTCAACATCCTGAACATCTCGGGCACCGAGCTGCGCCGTCGTCTTCAGGAAGGTCTCGAGATTCCCGAGTGGTTCTCCTTCCCCGAGGTGGTGGCCGAGCTGCGCCGCACCAAGCCGCCGCGCTCGCAGCAGGGCTTCACCGTGTTCTTCACCGGCTTCTCGGGCTCGGGCAAATCGACCATCGCCAACGCTCTGATGACCAAGCTGATGGAGATGGGCGGGCGTCCGGTCACGCTGCTCGACGGCGATATCGTGCGGAAGAACCTCAGCTCCGAGCTGGGCTTCTCGAAAGAGCACCGCGACCTGAACATCCGCCGCATCGGCTATGTCGCGTCCGAGATCACCAAGAACGGCGGTATCGCGATCTGCGCGCCCATCGCGCCCTACGCGGCCACCCGCCGTGCCGTGCGTGAGGATATCGAGCAGTACGGTGCCTTCGTCGAGGTGCATGTCGCCACCACGATCGAGGAATGCGAACGCCGCGACCGCAAGGGGCTCTACAAGCTGGCGCGTGAGGGCAAGATCAAGGAATTCACCGGGATCTCCGACCCCTACGATGTGCCGGCCAACCCCGAGCTGCGCGTCGAGACCGAGAATGTCGATGTCGACAACTGCGCGCATCAGGTCATTCTGAAGCTGGAAAGCATGGGGCTGATCGCCGGCCACTGAGCTGCGACCGACCCGGAAACAAAGAGGCCATGCGCGCGCGTCGTGCATGGCCTTTTTCCTGTGTGCGGCGCCGGATCTGCGGGGGCCCGGCAGCGGGCCGGGGCGGGAGTGACACGGCCTCTGCGGGCAGGTTGCGCCCTGCTGGCTCATGGGGCGTTGGGGGCGCCTGCCAAGCCGGAGTGCACGCGAAAAATCCGTGTGTTGCGATTCAGGCACAAAATTCCCGACTATTTTAATATTCTATTGTACATCTCCTGCGTCATCGGGCAGACCGCATCTCAGCAAGCCTTCGCCAGCATCCAGAACAGACCCGGCTGACAGAAGGTTACTCTCATGGCGACAGTGAACGCGCGCTTGCCCCTGGGCACGGCGCTTTTCCTTTTTTCGATTTCTCAGGCTCCTGCCGCCCTGGCGCAGACCTTGTCGAGCCAGAGCGACGATTTTTACGATCTCGGCACCATCGTCCTGACGGCGGAAGAACAGATCAAGCAGGCGCTCGGCGTCTCCACGATCACCGAGGAGGACCTCGAGCGGCAGCCCGTGGTCAATGACGTGGCCGATATCATCCGCAGGATGCCCGGTGTGAACCTCACCGGCTCCTCGCCCTCCGGGCAGCGCGGCAACCAGCGCCAGGTCGACATTCGCGGCATGGGGCCGGAGAACGTGCTGATCCTGATCGACGGCAAGCCGGTGCTGTCGCGCACCTCGGTCAAGATGGGCCGGGGCGGCGAACGCGACACGCGCGGCGACACCAACTGGGTGCCCGCCGAGATGGTCCAGAGCATCGAAGTCATCCGCGGGCCGGCGGCGGCGCGCTACGGCTCGGGCGCCGCGGGCGGTGTCGTCAACATCATCACCAAGCAGCCCGAAGAGGATCTGTTGCAGCTCGGCGTGCATTACGATGTGCCCGAAAGCGGCAAGGAGGGCATGACCCAGCGCTACAACGTGCTGTGGGCGAAACGGCTGAGCGACGACGTGGCGCTGCGCTTTACCGGCAGCTACAACAAGAGCGAGGCCGACGACCCCGATCTCAACGCCGAGGTCGGCGATTGCGAGGTCGATCCCGATACCGGCACCGAGACCTGTTCCTACGACGCCGGCAACGAGGGTGTGGTCAACAAGGACGCGACGCTGCTGCTGAGCTGGGAGCCGAGCGACCGCAACAAGTTCGATTTCGAACTCGGCTGGTCGCGGCAGGGCAACCTGTTTGCCGGCGACACGCAGCTGGGTGGCCGGCTCAGCTCGGACGGAGACACGATCATCGACGATCTCGCCGATGACGGTGAAGAGACCAATGTGATGGAGCGCGGCACCTTCGCCTTTACCCATACCGGCACCTATGGCTGGGGCGAGACGAAGAGCTATCTGCAATACGAGCACACCGAAAACACCCGCCTGAGCGAGGGCGCTGCCGGCGGCGGGGAAGGGGCGATCAACTCCACCTCGGATTGGGACACCGCCATTCTCGAAGCCATCGCCGCCAAGAGCGAGGCCTATATCGACCAGACCGTCTTTGGCCGGCCCTCGGCGCTGACACTCGGCGCGGAAGTGCGCTGGGAAAAGCTCGACCTGACCGATTACAGCGCCTTCGTCGATATCACCAATGCCGATGGCAGCATCGATTCCACCGATGCGGACGGCATCACCGAGCAGACGACCATCGGGCTCTATCTCGAGGACAATATCGAATGGACCGACCGGCTGACGCTGACGCCGGCGCTGCGGGTCGACTGGGCGGACACCTTCGGCACCAATGTTTCGGGCGGGCTCAACGCTTCCTATGAGCTGACCTCGGAATGGACGGTCAAGGGCGGCGTGGCCAAGGCGTTCAAGGCGCCGAACCTCTACCAGCTCTCCGACACCTATGTGTATACGACCCGGGGCCGGGGCTGCCCCTATCCCTACTATGTCGACGGGCCGTGCTATGTGCTTGGCAATGACGATCTCGATCCGGAAACTTCGGTCAATACCGAGATCGGCGTGGCCTATAACGGCGACAACGGCATCAACGCGACTCTGACCTGGTTCCACAACGATTACCGCGACAAGATCCAGGCCGGGACCGAACAGATCGGCACCACCACCCTGGCCGACGGCCGCACCGCGCGCCTGTTCCAGTGGCAGAACGTGCCGGAATCCGAGGTCGAGGGGCTGGAGGGCAGCTTCTCCATGCCGCTGGGCGAGCGGGTCTCGCTGTCGGTCAACGGCACCTACATGATCAATTCCAGCCAGAAGATCAAAATCAAGGGCGGCACCAACAGCAGCGGCGAGACCTCGGGCGACCGCAATATCGAGGTGCCGCTGTCGCTGGTGCCGGACTACACGATCAACGCGGCTCTGACCTGGAACGTCAACGACCGGCTGACCCTCATTCCGTCGCTGACCCACTATGGCGAGATCGAAGCGGCGGAATACAGTTCCTTCATGGGGACCGAGAACGGCGACACCGAAAGCCGCGATCCCTACACGCTGGTCAATCTCGGCATGACCTACGCCTTTGACAACGGGTTCAATTTCAAGGCCGGGGTCACCAACATCTTCGACGAGTCGATCAAGCGCTCGGGCGATGGGGCCAACACCTATAACGAGCCGGGGCGGGCCTATTATTTCGGTCTGACCAAGACCTTCTGAGCCCGGCTCTGTTCCTGAAAACCACGCCGCCCGGTTCCGCCGGGCGGTGTCTGTTTCCGAAAGCCGACCCATGACCGCCGCGCATCGCGCATCCGGCCCGAAGGCGGGCCAAAGCTCCGGCATCGCCCGCGCCCTGGCGCGGGCCGACCGCGTTCTGGCTCGTATCGAGATGGCCGCCGCGGCGGCGCTGGTCGCGGGGCTCTCGGGCGTGCTGGCGGCGGCGGCGCTGGCGCGGGCCATGGCGCGCCCGCTGATCTGGGCGGATGAGCTGGCGGTGCTGCTGATGGCGATGGCCTGTTTCCTCGGCGCCTCGGCGCTGCTCGCCCGCGACGGCCATGTGGCGGTCACCGCGCTCACCGACCGGCTGCCGCGCCGGGCGCGGGCCTGGGCGCTGCTGGCGCGCGAGGCGCTGCTCATGGCGGTGATCGTGGTCTTTGCGCTGCTGGTCTGGCGCTGGTTCGATCCGCTGGCGCCGCTGCGCCCGCCGCCGGAACCGGGCGCCTTCGTGCTGCCGAATTTCCTCTATCAGGAGCCGACGGCGACGCTGGGGCTGCGCAAGCTGTGGTTCTGGCTGGCGCTGCCGGTCTTCTGCCTCGGCGCGCTCTGCCATATGGCCGTGCGGCTGGGCCGGGCGCTGCGGGGGCTGGCATGCTGAGCCTCGCCGCCTTCGCGCTGCTGCTGCTGCTGGGCCTGCCCATTGCGGTGGCGATCCTCGGCGCGGCGATGCTCCAGATCGCGCTGTCGGGCAATGCCGCGCTGCTCACCGACGCGCCCGCGCAGGTCTTTGCCGGGGTCGAGAGCTACGGGCTCCTGGCGCTGCCGGTCTTTCTGCTGCTCGGCGAGCTGATGAGCGCCAGCGGCGCCGCCGAGCGGCTGATGCGCGTCGCGGCGCTCTGCGTCGGGCCGGTGCGCGGCGGGCTCGGCCATGTGACGCTGGTGGCCAACGCGCTTCTGGCGGCGATCCTCGGCTCCTCGGTGGCGCAGATCACGCTGATGTCGCGGCTGGCGGTGCCGGCGATGACCCGCGCCGGCTACCCGCCCGAGGCCGCCGCCGCTACGGTCGCGGCGGGCGGGCTGCTGGCGCCGGTGCTGCCGCCCTCGATGCTGCTCATCGTCTTCGGGGTGATCGCGCAGATGCCGGTGGGCCGGCTCTTTGTCGCGGGACTCTTGCCCGGCGCACTGCTGCTGGCGGCACTGATCGCCGTCACCGCCTGGATCGCCCGGCGCGAGGGGCTGGCGGCGGAGCCGCGCCGCCCTGGCGTCGCGCCCGGCACGCTGCTGGGCGCGCTGCCGGCCATGGCGATCCCGGCGGTGATGATCGGCGCCATCGTCAGCGGGCTCGCCACCGCCGTCGAGGCGGGGATCTTCGGCGTGCTGGCGGTGCTGGTGGTGGGCGGCGCGGTCTATCGTGCGCTCGGCCTTGCGGATCTGCGCGACGCCCTGTTGCGCGCCGCCTCGGGCAGCGCCATGGTGCTGTTTCTGATCGCCGTCGCGGCGCTCTGGGGCTGGATCGCGGCGTGGGAGAACCTGCCGGCGCGCGCCGCCGATGCGCTCACCGCGCTCACCGCCGATCCGCTGCTCTTCCTGCTGCTGCTCAACCTCGGCCTGCTGCTGCTCGGCATGGTGATCGACCCGATGCCGGCGCTGATCCTGGTGGTGCCGGTGTTTCTGCCCGTGGCGGTGGAGAGCTATGGCATCGATCCGCTGCAATTCGGCCTGGTGGTCTGCGTGAACCTGACGCTGGGCCTGCTCACCCCGCCGGTGGGCACCGGGCTGTTCACCGCGGCCAAGCTCAACGGCATCGCGCCGGAACGGCTGGTGCTGCGGCTGGCGCCCTATCTGGCCGCTGCAGCGCTGGTGCTGGCCGCCCTGAGCCTGTTCCCGGTCCTGACGACCGGCCTTGTCCGCAGCCTGTTCTGAGATGGAGACGACATGAAACACCTTATCGCCTGTGTATTCGCCCTGACCGCCACGCATGCCGGGGCCGAGCAGTATCGGCTCGGCCTGATCACGCCGCCGCCGCATCAGTGGACCAGGACCGCCGAGATCATCGCCGCCGAGATCGCCGAGCGCACCGATGGCGCGGTCGAGATCCTTGTGATGCCCTCGGGCCAGCTCGGCAGCGAGGCGCGGATGCTGCAACAGCTACAATCGGGGTCGCTGGATTTCGGCATGTTCACCGTTGGCGAGTTCTCCAACCGCGATGCCGATTACGGCGTTTTCCTCGCGCCCTTCATCGCCCGCGATGTGGAGCAGGCCCGGGCGCTCCTGCGCGGCGAGGTGGCGGGGCAGCTGCTCGACGGGTTCGGGCATTTCGGGCTCAAGGGGCTGGCCTGGGGCATGGCCGGCATGCGCGAAATCGTGCTGGCCGAGCCTGCTGAGACGCTTGCCGATCTGGCCGGGCAGAAGATCCGCACCGTGCCGCTGGCGCCCGAGCTGGATTTCTGGCGCCAGATCGGCGCCGCGCCGACGCCCATGCCACTACCCGAGCTCTATAACGCCTTCGCCAACGGCCAGGTCGACGGCATGCAGATCGACTTCGAGGGCACCTGGAATTCCGGCTATTACGAACATGCCGGGCAGGTGATCGTCTCGGATCACATGATGTTCCCCATGGCCGCCGTCGCTTCGGGCCGCCGCTGGCAGGGCATGAGCGCCGAGCACCGCGCCGTGGTCGAGGAGGTCTTTGCCGAACAGATCGATGCCATGGTCGCGCGCTACGGCGAGATCGACGCGCGCTATCTGGGCGAGCTGGAGGCCGCCGGTGTGCCGATCACCCGCGTGGATGCGGACTGGTTCGAACCTGCGGTCTCGGACTGGTATGCGGCCTGGCGCGAAAAGACGCCGCTGCTTGAGGCGCTCGAAGCCGAGGCGCGGCGATGATGGGGCGACGGAACTTTCTCGCGGGGCTCGCGGCCATCGGCACCGGCGGCCCGACACTGGCGCAGCCGATGCAGGCGGTGGCCGAGCCCACGGTTCTGGAAACCGGCTCGGCGCATTACCACACCGCCGAGCTGCGTCTGCCGCACCCTGTGCCCGGACTCGCCGACCACCGCATCCGCATCGCCTGGCCGCGCGGGCCGGTGCCCGAGGGCGGGTTTCCGGCGCTGCACATGCTCGACGGGCGCGCGGTTGCGGCGCTGCTCGACGAGCCGCTGCTGGCCCGGCTGGCGGCGCGGGGCGGTCCGGCCATCGTGGCGCATGGCCATGCCCGCGCGACCCGCTTTGCCACGCTGGAACGCGCGCAGGACTACACCCCGCCCGATGCCGAAGGCCGGCCGGTCGCCGATCCGCGCGGCCGTGCGGGCGGCGGCGCGCTTGATTATCTGGCGTTGCTGACCGGCGAGATCCTGCCGCGCGTCGAGACCCGGGCGCCGCTCGACCCGGCGCGCCGGCTGCTCTGGGGGCATTCCTATGGCGGGCTCTTCGTCTTGCAGGCGGCGCTGGCCGCTGGCGGCGCCTTTGCCCGTTTCGTCGCCGCCAGCCCGGCACTCTGGTGGGATGACGCGCGCTTTTATGCCCGTGTGCTCGCCAGCGTCGAGCGGGGGCTCAGCCCTATGCCGGTGCTCGACCTGCATTCCGGCAGCGCCGAACGCGCCCGCGCCAGCCGGCCCTCCAATCCCGACGCGCAGGATCTGCTGCGCATGCGCGACGCGCTGCCCGAGGGTGCGCTCGATCGGCTGTCTGAGGCGCTGCGCGGGCATGGCGTTGCTGGCGAGACGCTGGTCTTCGACGGGCTCAGCCATGGCGAGAGCTTTGCAAGCTCTGCCCGCACGACCCTTCTGGAGACCGCGCTAGAGTTGTGAGCCCGCGGAGCGATTTGTGTTCTTGACGAATTTACTCGGATACAATATCGACACCCGTGCGCCCGTACGGCACCGCTGCACGGGCGCGGAAATATCGAAGCCAAGGACCGGCTTATCTGGGTCCGCAGCCAATCCGACATCCAACCGCCGGGCGCCTCGCGCCCGCCAGACAGGAGAGGCTGACGTGTCCCTGCCATCCGTCCTTCGCAGCGGTGTCTGCGCCGCCGCAACCGCCGTTGCGCTCATCGCAACCCCCGCGCTTTCCGATCCCTTCGCAGATCTCGCACGCGGTTTTGACGCGCAATTGCGCGCCGCTGGGGCCGAGCGTGCCCCCATCGCCGCCGGCGGCGTGGCGCTGATCACCGGTCGCGGCTTCACCCCCGGCCAGAGCGTGACCTTCCGCCAGGGCGGCACCGCATTGAATGACGGCGCGGCGGTAGAGGCCGACGACAAGGGCGAAATCAGCGCCGAGATCGCCATTCCCGAAGGCACCGCACCGGGGATCTACCCAGTGGTGGCCGAGGTTTCCGGCCCGGACTACGCCACCACCTTCGAGATCAAGGTCTCGCCGGTGCTTGCGCCGTCGGGCGATTTTGCCACCGAGTCGCAGCCGCTGGAGCCGGGGCTCTACCAGGTCGCGGCGACCGACGAGGCGGTCTATGTGACCTCCGCCGTGGGCCGTCCGCCGGTGAAGCAGAGCGCGCTGATGAAGCTCGATCCCGAGACGCTTGAGATCGTCGCGCAGACAGCGCCCGGCGCCGCGCCGGCGCGGGCAGACGGCAGCGATGGCGGGGTCTTTGCGGTCTATGGCATCGGTGTCGCCGAGGAGGCGGGGCAGGTCTGGGTGACCAACACGCGGCAGGACACCGTGGCGGTCTACGATGCCGACGACCTGTCGCTGATCAAGCAGTTCCCTTCGGGCACCGTAAGCCATTCGCGCGATGCCGTCGCCCATGACGGCAAGGTCTATGTCACCGCGACCTTCGAGCCCTTCGTGCATGTCTTCGATACCGAAACGCTGGAAGAGACCGGCACCATCGAGCTGCGCTCTTCGCGCCGCCGGGCCGAGTTCGGCACCGCCAGCCTGCAACTGGATGAGGAGAGCGGCACGCTCTACGTGGTCAGTCTCGGTACCAACGAGGTGGCGGCGATCGACCTCGCCTCGGGCGAACAGACCGGCGTCTGGCCGGTGGACCTGTCGCGCGGCACCATCGGCGTTGGCCACGATGCCGAAACCGGCCGGATCTTTACCGCCGGGCAGGGCAGCGACAATGTGATGATCCTCGACGACGAGACCGGCGAGGTGCTGCACGAGGTGATGGTGGGCGCCAACCCGCTGAACATCGTCTTCGATCCCGAGGCCGATCTTGCCTATGTGACCCTGCGCGGCTCCGGCACGCTGGTGGCGGTGACCCCCGATGGCGAGATCGCCGGCAATATCGAGATCGGCTCCTTCCCGAACCATCTGGCACTCGACGGCAAGGGCGGTGTCCTCGTCGTGAACAAGAGCAAGGGCGCCGACGACCCGACCGGCGACCATATCACCCGCGTCACGCCCGAGGGCTGACGCAAGGCACGGGGATAGGCAGGCGATTGATTTCCCTCATCGCAACGTCCCGGGCAGGAGCGATACAGAATGAAACCTGTCGAGCAGGTCTGGCCGCCGGACGTCGCGGCCGAATACAGGGCCAAAGGCTACTGGCGCGGGGAAACCTTCCCCGCGCTTCTGCGCGACCGCGCGGCGCGCCATCCCGAGAGGCTGGCCGTGTCGGGCGGTGGCGCGACGTGGTCCTATGCGGATCTGGCGCGCCGCGCCGAGCGTTTCGCGGCGGGGCTGCTGGCGCGCGGGCTGGTGCCGGGCGACCGGGTGCTGGTGCAGATGAGCAATGTGCCGGAATATCTCTCCGCCGTGTTCGGCATCTTTCGCGCCGGCATGCTGCCGGTCTTTGCGCTGCCGGCGCATCGCCGGATCGAGCTCGACCACCTGCTGCGCAAGAGCGAGGCGGTGGCGATCCTGACCGAGCGCCGCATCGCCGGCTACGATCACGCCGCGCTGGCCTCGGCGCTGGCAGGCGAGATCGCCGGGCTGCGCCATGTGCTGATCTGCGAGCCGGGACAGGGTGGCGAGGGGCTGGCCGGGCTCGAGGCCGCGCCGGAAGAGCGCGAGCTGCCCGGCGATCCCGATCCGCAGGCGGTGGCCTTCCTCCAGATCTCCGGCGGCAGCACCGGCCTGTCGAAGCTCATTCCGCGCACCCATGACGATTATATTTACTCGGTGCGCGAAAGCGCCCGGATCAGCGGTCTTGACGGCGGCTCGGTCTATCTCGCGGTGCTGCCGATCTCGCATAACTTCACCATGAGCTCGCCCGGCGTTCTGGGCGCGCTCTATGCCGGTGGGCGGGTGGCGCTCTGCCCCGATCCGCGCCCCGAGACCGGCTTTCGCCGCATCGCCGAGGAGGGCGTGACGATCACCGCGCTGGTGCCGCCTCTGGCGCTGAAATGGCTCGATGCCGCCGAGCGCCTGCGCCCGGATCTGCCGACGCTGGAGGTGCTCCAGGTCGGCGGTGCGAAATTCCTGCCCGAGACCGCGCGGCGCGTGCGCCCGGTGCTGGGCTGCACGCTGCAACAGGTCTTTGGCATGGCCGAGGGGCTGGTAAACTACACCCGGCTCGACGACGAGGAAGAGATCATCGTCACCACTCAGGGTCGGCCGATCTCGCCCGATGACGAGGTGCTGATCCTTGACGACGACGGCACCCCGGTCGCCCCCGGCGAACCCGGCCATCTGCTGACACGCGGCCCCTACACGATCCGCGCCTATCACGACGAGCCCGGCGCCAATGCCCGCAGCTTCACCGAAGACGGGTTCTATCGCACCGGCGACATCGTGCGCCGGCTGCCCTCGGGCCATCTCGAGGTGCGCGGGCGGGCGACCGACCATATCAACCGCGCCGGAGAGAAGATCTCCGCCGAGGAGGTCGAGGACCATCTGCTGGCGCATCCGCAGGTGCTGGACGCGGTGGTGGTCTCGGTGCCCGACCCGCATCTGGGCGAAAAGAGCTGCGCCTTCATCCTGCCGCGCGACGGCACGGCCCCCGCGCCGGCAGAGCTGCGCCGCTTTATCCGGGGCCGCGACATCGCCGCGTTCAAGGTGCCCGACGAGATCCGCCTGGTGACCAGCTTCGGCACCACGGCGGTGGGCAAGATCAGCCGCCGCGCCCTGCGCGCGGCGCTCAGGAAAGACCATATGGAGGAGGGGGCCGCATGACCCTGCATCGCCCGATGACCCCGCTGACCAAGGACGACATGCGCGCCGATATCGCGCAGGTTCTGGATGTCGCGCCCGAGAGCATCGCCGATGGCGACAGCCTGCTCGATCACGGGCTGGATTCGCTGCGCGCCATGGATCTGGTGACCCGCTGGGAAGCGCGGGTGCCGCATCTCGACTATATCGACTTCTTCGAGGTCGAGACGCTGGACGAGTGGTGGGCCGTGGTGGAACGGACAAGGCGGGCGTGAGCGGCGAGAGCTGGCCTCTCACCGAGGCGCAGGAGGGTATCTGGTACGCCCAGGCCCAGGCGCCGGGCCGTGCCACCTTCAACACCGGGCAGGTGCTGTGGATCGACGGCGCGCTCGACCTGCCGGCGCTGGAACGCGCGGTGGCGCATCTCTGCGAAGAGGCGGAAAGCCTGCGCCTGCGTTTCGGCCTGCGCGCGGGCCAGCCGGTGCAATGGCTGGGGGAGGCGCCCGCGCTGCGCCGCCGCGACCTCTCGGGCGCGTCCCGGTCCGAGGCAGAGGCGGCGATCCGCGAGGATGCCTTTACCCGCATGGATCTGGCCGCCGGGCCGGTGGCGGATCTCACCCTCTGGCGGCTGGACGACACCCGGCACGCGCTCAGCCAGCGCATTCACCACCTCGCCGCCGATGGCTATGCCAATACGCTGATCACCCGCCGCATCGCCGCGCTTTACGCGCATTACGCCGAAGGCGCCCCGGCGCCGCGCCCGCTGGCGCCCTGGCAGGCGGCGCGCGATGCCGATGCGGCCTATCGCGCCGCGCCGGGCCGGGCCGGGGATCGCGACTGGTGGCATGCGCAGCTCGACGGGCTGGGCACGGTGGGCAGCCTCGCGCCCGGGCGCGCCGCCGCGTCCGAGCGGTTTCTGAGGGCCGAGCACCCCTCCGATCCCGGGCTGCCGGCGGCACTGCGGGCGTTGGCCGAGCGCGCCGGCATCTCCTGGGCCGATGCGCTCACCGCGCTGACCGCCGCCTATTGCGCCCGGCTGACCGAGGGCGAAAGCGTGCCCGGTATCCCGCTGATGAACCGCATGGGCGGCGGCGTCGGCTCGGTGCCCTCGACCCAGGTCAATGTGCTGCCCTTCCGGCATCCGGTCGACGAGGCCGCGCCGCTGGCGGAGTGGCTGGCAGGCGCCGCCGCGACCCTCGGCGAGATGCGCCGGCACGGGCGCTACCGGGGCGAGCATCTGCGTCGGGAGCTGGGGCTCGTCGGCGGTGCAAGGCGGCTGCACGGGCCGCTGATCAACGTGCTGCCCTTCGAGCCGACGCCGCGCATGCCGGGGCTGGAGACGCGGCTGGAAATCCTCGGCGCCGGCTCGGTGGACGATATCACCTTTGCGTTTCGCGGCGACGGGCGCGGGCCGCTGCGCCTTCAGGTCGATGCCAACCCGGCGCTTTATTCCCGCGACGACGCCGAGGCGCATCTGCACCGGCTGACGGTATTCCTCACCCGCGCCTGTGATGCCGGGCGGCTCGCCGATCTGCCGACGCTGACCGAGGCGGAGACCCGCAGCCATGTGACGCCGCGCAACGCCACCGCCCACCCGGTGCCGGAGACCACGCTGAGCGCGTTGATCGAGGCGCAGATGGCGGCGAGCCCCGAAGCCACGGCGCTGCACTTCGAGGGCGAGACGACCGATTACGCCACGCTCGACCGGCGCAGCGCGGCGCTGGCGGCGCGGCTGCGGGCGCTGGGCGCGGGCCGGGCGCGCGGGTCGCCGTGGCGCTGCCGCGCTCGACCGAGCTTCTGGTGGCGCTGGTGGCGGTGCTGCGCGCGGGCGCGGCTTTCATGCCGCTCGATCCCGAGGATGCCAGCGCGCGGCGTGCCGATATGCTGGAGCGCGCGGCGCCGGTGCTGGTGCTGGCCGGGCGCGGCTTTCCCGCCGCGCGAGTGCTGCCCCCCGACGACTGGCCGGCAGAGGGCGCGGCCCCGGATGGCGCGGCGCCCGAAGATCCGGCCTATGTGCTCTTCACCTCCGGCTCGACCGGGCGACCCAAGGGGGTCAGCGTGCCGCATCGGGCCATCGTCAACCGGCTGCTCTGGATGCGGGCGCAATACGGCATCGGCGCGCGGGACCGGATCCTGCAAAAGACGCCTGCCACTTTCGATGTCTCGGTCTGGGAATTCTTCCTGCCGCTGATCTCCGGCGCGGCGCTGGTCATCGCGCCGCCGGGCGCGCATCGCGACCCGCGTGCCATCGCCGGGTTGATCCGCGAGCATGGCGTGACGGCGGTGCATTTCGTGCCCTCGATGCTGGCGCTCTTCGCCGACACGCCGGAGGCGCGGGGCCTCGCCATCCGCCACGTCTTTGCCAGCGGCGAGGCGCTGCCGGTGGCGCTGGCGCGGCGCTGTCTCGAGCGCATGCGGATCCGGCTGCACAATCTCTATGGACCCACCGAAGCGGCGGTCGATGTCACCTTTCACGAGGCGAGCGGTGAGGAGGAGGGCGCCAGCGTGCCCATCGGCCGGCCGGTCTGGAATACCGGCTGCTATGTGCTCGACGCGTGGCAGAGGCCGGTGCCCGACGGGGTGGCCGGGCGGCTGTTTCTCACCGGGCGGCAGCTCGCCGACGGCTATCTCGGCCAGCCGGAACTGACGGCAGAGCGCTTTCTGCCCGATCCCTTCGTGCCGGGCGGGCGGATGTACGACACCGGCGATATCGTGCGCGCGGCGGCGGATGGCACGATCACCTTCGAGGGCCGCGCCGACGGGCAGGTGAAGATCCGTGGCGTTCGCATCGAGACCGGCGAGGTCGAGGCGGCGCTGCTGGATACCGGGCTGCTGCGCCAGGCGGTGGTGATGGCGCGCGAGGGCGCTGACGGCGCACGGCTGATCGCCTGGGTGGTGCCGCGTGACGGAACCGAGGCGCTCGGTGCGGCGCTGGCGGCGCGGCTGCCCGCCGCGATGATCCCCGCCGCCATCGTGCCGCTGGAGGCGCTGCCGCTCACCCCCAACGGCAAGCTGGATCGCGGCGCGCTGCCCGAGCCGCGCGCGCAGGCCGCCGGGCGCCCGCTTGCGCCGGGCACCGAGGCGCTGCTGGCGCGGCTCTATGCCGAGCTGCTGGGCGCGGCCACGGCCATCGGGCCGGAGACCGATTTCTTTCTCGCGGGCGGCGACTCGCTGCGTGCCGTGCGCCTGACCCTGCGGATCGAGGAGGAGACCGGGCGCGCGCCGGGGCTGGCGGCGATCTTCGAAACGCCGGTGCTGGCGGATCTGGCGCGGCGCATTGCCGAAGATGCCCCCGGCGATGACGGGCTCGGCCCGGTGCTGCGCCTGTCGCGGGGCAGCCGCCCGCCGCTCTTTGCCATCCATCCGGCGGGCGGCATCGGCTGGTGCTATCGCGGCCTGGCCGCCGCGCTGGAGGACCGCCCGCTGATCGCGCTGCAATCGCCGCTGCTCGATGCCGCAGCGCCCGATCCGGCCACGCTCGACGCGCTGGCGCGGGCCTATGCCGCGCGCATCGCCGAGCTGGCGCCCGAGGGACCGCTGCATCTGGCGGGCTGGTCGCTGGGCGGGCTCATCGCGCAGGCCGCCGCCTGTCATCTGGAGCGGCAGGGGCGGGTCTGCGGCATGGTGGCGCTGCTCGATTCCTACCCGTCCGAATGCTGGCGCAACGAGCCGGAGCCCGGCCCCGACGCGGCGCTACGGGCGCTGCTCGCCATCGCCGGGCACGACCCTGAGGCGCATCCCGAGCTTACCGACCGCGCCGCGATCCTCGGCTTCCTGCGGGCGCGGGGCGAGCCGCTGGCGCAACTGCCAGAGCGCGCGCTCGACGGGGTCATCCGCTCGGTGCAGCAGACCAACCGGCTGGTGCGCGGCCATCGCGAGGCGCGTTTCGGCGGTACGCTCCTGCATGTGCGCGCGGCGCGCGATCACGCCGGCACGGCGCTGCGCCCGGAGCTCTGGCACCCCTTTGCCGCGCGGCTCGAAACCCTGTCTCTGCCCTGCCTGCATGGCGAGCTGCTCTCGGCCCGGCTGCGCCCGGCGCTGGCCGAGGGGCTCATGCGCGCCATGGCGCGGGACGAGCGTGCCTCCGCTTTCACGACCTGAACGACGCTGCATCCGGGCGTTCCTTTTGGCGCCCGGACGCGGTAGACTTGCGGGCGAGGCAGAAAGCACAAGAAGCAGGAGAGAACATGCGCGCACTCGTCTTCAAGGCGCTGGCAACCGGCGTGCTGGCAGCGGTATTCTGCGCGGGCCCCGCGGCGGCGGGCTGGCGCGACCGGTACGAGGTCTATGGGGTGGCGGAGGGCGACATGCTGAAGCTGCGCGGCGGCCCCGGCACCGGCTTCGACGTCTATGTCGGCCTGCCGAACGGCACGGTGCTGCGCGTCCATGAATGCACCCAGACCGGCGGCACCCGCTGGTGCGAGGTCTCGCTCGACCGCGCGCGGAGCCTGAAGGGCTGGGTCTCCTGGGCCTATCTGCGCGAGCTCTGATCTTTCATCGCTCGCCCGTGGGCGGGGGCTTTCCCGCCGGCTCTGCCGCGCAAACCGGCAGAGCCTCTGGCGATTCCGCGGCAGGGCAGGGGCGCCGCATATGGCGATTGACCCGGCCCGCGCTTTTCTGGCATGCATGTGGCATGTCCGGTTCCGGGGTTTGCCCCCCGGAGGAAAGAGGGAATACAGTGCGGCGCGTTTCGCGTCCAAATCTGTAGCTGCCCCCGCAACTGTAAGCGGCGAGCGAGGCTGATCACGCCACTGGAGCGATCCGGGAAGGCCAGCCAGAGCATAGACCCGCGAGCCAGGAGACCTGCCGGACAGGCGCCCTTGGAAGGGGCGCTTCCACCGGACGCCGGGGTGCGCGTCTGGCCTTGTGCGCCGGACATTGCCCCGTCGCGCATTGGTCCGATGGCTCCCGTTGTCCAGCACAGGATTGCGCCGGGTGTGGCGCAGATGGACAAGGACGACGACCCTTATGAAAAAGACCCTGCTCGCGGCGGCGGCCGCCATTGCCCTGCCGGCGATGGCCAATGCCCATTTCCTTCTGGAATACACCACCGACACGATGATCGAGCGCCCCGGCGACGTGCCGGTCAAGCTGATCTTCTGGCACCCGTTCGACAATGGCCATGTGATGGATCTGGAGATGCCGGAAGAGTTCTTCATGATCCATAACGGCGAACGCACCGACCTCAAGGAGACGCTGGAGCCGGTGCGCTTTACGGGTGGCGAGAACGAGGGCGCGGCCTTTCTCGGCTCGGTGCCGGTCAAGCGCTCGGGCGATTACGTGCTGGTGACGGTGCCGGTGCCCTATTACGAGGAATCCGAGGATATCTATATCCAGCAGATCACCAAGGCCTTCCTCAACCGCAGTGAACTGCCCACCGACTGGATGCAGCCCGCCGGCCTGCCGACCGAGATCCTGCCGCTGAACAAACCCTATAACGTGCTCGCCGGCTCGACCTTCACCGGCCAGGTTCTGGCAGAGGGCGAACCGGTTGCGGGCGTCGAGATCGAGATCGAATACATGGCCGCCGAGCCCGACATGGACAGCGCCGCCTCCACCGATCCGGCGGTCTCGCCGCCGCCGGGCGGCGCGGTGGTCGCGGTGTCGGACGCCAACGGCTATTTCACCTTCGGCATTCCGGAAGCCGGCTACTGGGGCTTTGCCGCGCTCGGCTCGGGCCCGGCGACCGAGCATGAGGGCAAGGAGCTCAGCCAGGACGCGGTGATCTGGATCCGCGCCTGGGATCTGGAGTAAGCGCCATGCATATCGTGGACGGCGCCCTTTCGAACCCGGTGGTGATCGGCGGGGCCGTTGCCGCCGCCGGGGGCATCGCGCTGGGCCTGCGCGCGCTGCCGCTGGAGCGTATTCCGGCGGCGGGCGTGCTCTCGGCGAGCTTCTTCGTCGCCTCGCTGGTGCATGTGCCGATCGGCCCGTCCTCGGTGCATCTCATCCTCAACGGTCTGGCCGGGATCGTCCTCGGCTGGGCCGCCTTTCCGGCGCTCTTCGTCGGGCTGCTGTTGCAGGCGGTGTTCTTCGGCTTCGGCGGGCTGACGGTGCTGGGGGTCAATACGCTCAACATCGCGCTACCCGCCGTGCTGGCCTGGATGCTCTTTGGCCGCCTTGCCGCCTCCGGCACGCCGCTCGCCGGTGCGGTCTGGGCGGGGATCGGCGGCGCCTTCGCCATCGCCGCGACGACGGTGATGGTCGGGCTCGCGCTGGCGCTTTCGGGCGACGAATTCCTGCCCGCCGCGAAACTCGTCTTCTTCGCGCATATTCCGGTCATGGCCATCGAGGGGCTGCTGACGGGCTTTGCCGTGCTGCTGGCGCGCAAGGTCAAGCCGGAGCTCTTCACCTCGCTGAAAGGGGCGCGGGCATGAAACGGATCGTGCTTTTGCTGACCCTCTGCCTTGCCGCACCGGTGCCGGCGCTGGCGCATAAGGTCATCGCCGGGGTGTTTCCCTCGGGCAGCGCCATCGAGGGCGAGATCGGCTTTTCCAACGGCGATATGGCAGCGGATACGACCGTCTCGGTCTTCGGGCCGGAGGGCGCGTCGCTGGGCGAGGCGGTGACCGACGCGGACGGGTTCTTTACCTTCGTGCCGGAGCAACCGGTGGCGCATACGTTCCGCGCCGATCTGGGGGCGGGGCATGTGGCCGAGGTCACCATGCCCGCCGCCGAGGTTGCCGCGATCCTGGGGGAGACCGCGCTCGAGGCCGAGGAAACCGCCGCCGCGCCGGCGCCCGCCGCGACCGGTGGCGGCGTGACCGTCGCCGCGCTCACCGGCGAGGAGCGTCAGGTGATCGCCGAGGCGGTGCGCGCCGAGGTCCGCCCGCTGCGGCGCGAGATCGCCGCCTATCGCGAGCATAACGATTTCCAGACCATCCTTGGCGGGCTCGGCTATATCGCCGGGCTCTTCGGTCTGGGGTTCTACATCGCGGCGCGCCGCAAGCTGGCGGGCTAGGCCGTGGGGCACGCGCTGACACAGCGTGAAAAAACCCTCGCCGGGACCGGGGTGCGTTTCGACCCCGGCCCGGTCGGCAGGCTGGATCCGCGCGCGCGCATCGCCGCCGCCTGCCTCTTCGGCGTGACCGTGGTGGCGCTGTCGGGCCTGCCGGCGCTCATCGCCGCGCTGTGCGTCTCGCTGGTCTTCCTGCGCGTCTCGCGCCTGCCGGTGGGGCCGACCCTGCGCCGCATGGCGATGATGGACGGCTTTATCTTCTTCATGCTGGCGCTTTTGCCCTTCACCGTGCCGGGCGATCCGTTCTTCACGCTTTGGGGCCTCACCGCGAGCTGGCAGGGGCTGATCCAGGCGGTGGAGATCGCGCTGACCGCCAATGCGGTGATCCTCGCGGTGATGACGCTGGTCGGCACGATGGAGCCGGTGACGCTGGGTCATGCGCTCTATCGGATGCGCTGCCCGGAGACGCTGGTGCATCTGTTGATGTTCACCATCCGCTATATCGAGGTGCTGCGCGAGGAATACCTGCGGCTGCGCGCCGCGATGAAGGTGCGCGGTTTCCGGCCCGGCACCAACTGGCACAGCTATCGCAGCTTTGGCTATCTCGTGGGCATGATGCTGGTGCGGGCCATCGAACGCTCCGAGCGCATCCTCGGTGCGATGAAATGCCGGGGCTTTTCCGGGCGCATCCTGCTGTTGCAGGAGTTCGCGCTGAGCCGCCGGGACCATCTCTTCGGGGCGGCGCTTCTGGGCGTCTGCCTCGGCCTTTTCGCGGTGGATCTGACATGGCCCTGATTGCGCTCGACGATCTGCATTTCGCCTATCCCGGCCGTGACCCGGTGCTGAGCGGCGCCTCGCTGCGGCTGGAAGCCGGGCAGCGCCTGTCGCTCACCGGCCCCAACGGGGCGGGGAAATCGACGCTCCTGCGGATGATCCTCGGGCTTCAGCGTCCGGATCGCGGGCTGGTCACGGTGTTTGGCACGCCGCGCGTGCAGGAGGCGGATTTCCACGAGGTGCGCCGCCGCGTCGGGCTGGTGTTTCAGGATGCCGATGACCAGCTCTTCTGCCCCACCGTCGCCGAGGACGTGGCGTTCGGTCCGCTGAACCTCGGCAAGTCGCGGGCCGAGGCGCTGGAGATCGTCGACCGGGTGCTGGGCGAGCTGGACCTCATGCATCTGCGCGACCGGATCACGCACAAGCTTTCGGGCGGGGAGAAGCGGCTGGTGACGCTGGCCACGGTGCTGGCGATGGAGCCCGAGGTGCTGCTGCTCGACGAGCCGACCAATGCGCTCGACCAGACCAACGAGGCGCGGCTGCTGGAGATCCTGCGCGGGCTGCCGCAGGCGATCCTGCTGGTCAGCCACGACCCGGCCTTCCGCGCAAAGCTCGCGCCCGGGGCGCTGGATCTGCGCGACGGGCGGCTGGTGCCGGTGGCTGGGTGAGGTGGTCGATCAGGGTGATGCGGTCGATCCGCACATGGCTGGCTCAATCCCCGAGCCTTTGGCCCGGAATCAAGGCCGAAGGCCGCCGGGCCCAGCGGCGGCCCGTCCGTGCGGGCTGCCGCTTGGGTGACGTTTGCGCATCGCTGAGAGGTCCTTCGGATCTGGTCGGGATAAATCAAGGGATTCTATGCTCTGTGCGGCATCCCACGGGCCGCCGCCGGGCCCGGCTTCTGTTGCGCTTGAGGCATCGCTCCTTTAGCCCCGCCGCAGCAGATAGGTGTCCATGATCCAGCCATGCCGCGCCCGTGCCTCGGCGCGGCGCGCCACGATCCGCTCCGCGACCTGCGCCAGCGGACCGCTCTCCAGAAGCTGCTCCGCCATGCCGAGATAGGCGCCCCACCAGATATGCAGCCCGTCAGGGTCGAGCGCCTGAAACGAACAGGCGCCGTCCAGCATCACGACCACCGTCTCGGCGCCCTCGGGCCAGCCTTCATCGCGCAGGCGGCGGCCCGTGGTGACCGTCACCGCGCCGTTTACCGTGTTGAAGGGGATCGCATGCGCCGCCGTCAGCGCCTGCAAGGCGGTGATCCCCGGTATCACGCGCAGCTTCGGGCGCGGCGCCAGCCGCTCGGCGATGCGCAGCGTGCTGTCGTAGAGCCCGGGATCGCCCCAGACCAGCAGCGCCACCGGCCCCTCGGGGGCGCCTGCCAGCGCGGCCTGCCAGCGCCGCGCGATCTCGTCATGCCAGCGCGCCACGCGGTCGCCATAGGGAAGGCTTTCGTCCCGCACCGGCATGTCGAAATGGATCACCCTCGCCGTGGCGCCGGCCTCTGCCAGAATACCCTCGCGCAGATGCGCCAGATCCTCCTTGCCCGCCCCTTTGCGGGGAATGAGCACGACCGCCGCCTCGCGCAGCGCGCGCTGGCCCTCCAGCGTCACATGGGCGGGGTTGCCGGTGCCGATGCCGATCAGCCAGAGCTCAGTCAAACCCCACCCCCAGCTCGGCCAGTGGCCCGTAGAGGATGAGCGCCGGCCGCTCGCTGCGCCCGGCGGCGAGCTCATCGGCCAGGGATGCCACCGTGCTGCGGTGCAGCCGCTGCTCGGGGGTCGAGACCGCCTCGGCCAGCAGCGCCGGCGTGTCGCCCGGCAGGCCGTGTGCCACCAGCTTTTCGACAAGCGCGGGAAAGGTCCGCTTGCCCATGAAGACCACGGTGAAGGTGCCGGGATCCGCAAGCGCGGCCAGATCGAGATCCTCGGGCAGCGCGCCGCCGGCATCGTGGCCGGTGACGAACTGCACCCGTCGCGCGGTTAGCCGCCGGGTCAGCGGTATGCCGGCGCAGGCGGCGGCGGCCACGGCGGAGGGCACACCGGGCACGATCTCATAGGGAATGCCCGCCTCGCGCAGCGCCACCAGCTCTTCCTCCAGCCGACCGAAGAGCCCGCCATCGCCGGATTTCAGCCGTACCACCCGCTGGCCGGTCTGCGCATAATCTACCAGCAGCCGGCTCACATGATGCTGGCGCGGCGAGGGCCGCCCGGCGCGCTTGCCGACGCCCACCAGATCCGCGCCCTTGCGTGCATGGCTCAGCACCGGGCCCGAGGACAGGTCGTCGAACAGCACCGCATCGGCGCGCTTCAGCCGGTCCACCGCCTTCAGCGTCAGAAGCTCCGGGTCGCCGGGGCCGGAGCCCACGAAACTGACGAAACCGCTCATGCCGGCGCCTCCGCGATCAGGTGAAAGAAGGTACCACTCACATGGCCCCGGTGCGAGCCGGTCTCGGGCACCGGGTTGCCATCCGCATCGGCGACGCGGGCGAGCGGCGCGTCGGGCTGTTCCAGAATGGTCGAGTAATGGAATTCGTGCCCGCGCAGCGCGGCGCCGGGGGCGTGGCCGGGCAGGGGCGCCTCCAGCACCGCCCGGCGATAGCCGAGATGGAACTTGCGGCGTTCATAGCTCGTCACCAGCCCCAGCAGCCCGGCCATCTGGTGACGTACGCCTTCCTTGTCGATCAGCGCCGCACCGAGTGCCATGTAGCCGCCGCATTCGCCATGCACCGGCTTGGTCTCGGCATGGGTGCAAAGCCCGGCGCGGAACCGTTCCGCCGCCGCCAGCTTTCCGGCGTGCAGCTCGGGATAGCCGCCGGGCAGCCAGACCAGATCGGCCTCGGGCGCGGGCGGCTCGTCGGCCAGCGGCGAGAACGGCAGGATCTCGGCCCCTGCCGCGCGCCAGCCTTCGAGCAGGTGCGGATAGGTGAAGGAAAACGCCGCGTCCTGCGCCAGCGCGATGCGCTGCGCGGGCGGGCGGGGCAGTGGCGCCGGCTCTGCGGGCAGGGGCAGACCGCGCGCGGCGGATTTGAGCGCGCCCAGATCCACATGGGCGCGCAGGAAGGCCGCATAGCCCGCGATGGCGGTTTCCAGATCCGGATGTTCCACCGCCTGGATCAGCCCCAGATGCCGCTCGGGCAGGGTGAGGTCGCCGCGCCTTGGCAGCACCCCCAGCACCGGCAGACCGGCGCGCTCCATCCCCAGCCGGATCAGCCGCTCGTGGCGGGGCGAGGCGACGCGGTTCAGGATCACCCCGGCAAAGGGCAGCTCGCGGTCGTAGCTGGCAAAGCCGAGCGCTGTGGCGGCGGCGGATTGCGCCTGACCGCCCACATCCAGCACCAGCACCACCGGCCAGCCCATGCGGCGCGCGGTCTCGGCGCTGCTGCCGAAGCCGCTCTGCCCGCGTGTCGCCACCCCGTCATAGAGCCCCATGGAGCCCTCGGCGATGCAAAGATCCGCGCCCGCCGCCTGCGCCGCGATGGAGGAAAGCAGACCGTCTCCCATCGCCCAGCTGTCGAGGTTGAACGAGGCCCGCCCGCTGGCGGCGCGGTGAAAGGCCGGGTCGATGTAATCGGGGCCGGATTTGAAGGGCTGCACGCGCAGCCCGTCCTCGGCCAGCGCCCGCAAAAGCCCCAGCACCACGGTGGTCTTGCCGGTGCCCGAAGAGGGCGCCGAGATCAGCAGGCCCGGCATCTCAGCCATTGTTGCGCTCCTCGCCTTCGGGGCGCCAGCCCGACCACGGGCTTTCGGCGCTTTGCGGGCGGTAGCGGCGGTCGTATCCCGCCGCGTAGAGGCAGCTTTCGGCAAAGCCCTCGCCGGCAAGCGCCGGCCCTACGAGGATCAGCGCGGTGCGCGAGATGCCCTCGCCGAGCGCCTCTTCGATATCGCCGAGCGTGCCCCGGACGATGCGCTCGTCGGGCCAGCTCGCGCGGTAGACCACGGCGACGGGGCAATCCGTGCCATAGGCGGGAGAGAGGTCGGCCACCACGCGGGAAAGGTTCTGGATCGAGAGGTGAATGGCCAGCGTCGCGCCGGTGGCGGCGAAATTGCTCAGCGTCTCGCCCTCGGGCATGGAGGAGGCGCGGCCCGGCGTGCGGGTGAGCACCACCGATTGCGCGAGACCCGGCAGGGTCAGCTCGGTGCCGAGCGCGGCGGCGGCGGCGGCGAAGGCGGGCACGCCGGGGGTGACGGAGACCGGGATGTCCAGCTCGCGCAGCCGCCGCATCTGTTCGCCCATGGCCGACCAGACCGAGAGATCGCCGGAATGCAGCCGCGCCACGTCCTGCCCCTTGTCATGGGCGGCGCGGATCTCGTCGAGGATCGCGTCGAGATCCATCGGCGCGGTGTTGACGATCCGCGCGCCCTCGGGGCAATGCGCCAGGATCGCCTCGGGCACCAGCGAGCCGGCATAGAGGCAGACCGGGCAGGCGGCGATGATGTCGCGGCCGCGCAGGGTCAGCAGGTCGGGGGCGCCGGGGCCGGCGCCGATGAAATGAACGGTCATGTGGTCTCTCCCCAGGCCAGCGCGCAGGTGGCCAGACGGTCTTCGGAAATCGCCCGCGCGCCGACGAGCCGGGCCTGCGGTCCGGCGGCGGCGAGGGCGGCGGCTTCGGCCACCGACCCGGTGCCGCGCGCGGTTTGCGACGCGGCGGAGCGGGTGAGGGTGGCCTGATGTGTCAGGCGTTGCGGCGGCACCGGCACAACCGGCAGGCCGAGCGATTGCGCAAAGGCGCGGAAGGCGGGGCTTTCGGCCTTGTCGGCGGCGGTGGCGATGCGGGTCGCGGTGTCGCCCGCGCGCGCGCGGTCATAGGCGTCGCGCAGGCTCTCCGGCGTGGCCGCGCCGCGAAATCCGAACCCGGCCACGATCACAGCACCACGCTCCATTGCACGATGGGATAGCTCGCCCGCCAGCCCCGGCGCGGGCCGATGGCGGCGGGTTCCGACAGCTCGATGCGCAGCAGGTCGCCGCCAAGCCGGGCCTGCGCGTTTGTGAGCAGCGCCTCGGTCTCCAGCGTCACCGCGTTGGCGACAAGGCGGGTGCCTTGCGGCAGGTGGGTCTCCAGCCAGCCCAGCAGTGCCGTGTCGAGCCCGCCGCCGACAAAGACGGCATCGGGCGGGGTGAGCCCGGCGAGTGCGTCGGGGGCTGCGCCGGTCACGACGTGCAGCCGGTCCATGCCCAGCCGGCCGGCATTGGCGCGGATGCGGTCGGCGCGCTCGGCGCGGGGCTCGATGGCGGTGGCGGCGAGGGTCGGATGCGCCAGCAGCCACTCGATCCCGATGGAGCCCGAGCCGCCGCCGATATCCCAGAGATGCTCATGAGGACGGGGCGCCAGCGCCGAGAGGGTCAGCGCGCGCACCGGGCGCTTGGTGATCTGCCCGTCGCTTTCGAACCAGTCATCCGCCCGCCCGCTGGCCAGCGGCAGGGCAGGCCCGCCCGCAAGCTCCAGCGCGGCGCAGACCGGATGCGCGAACTCCGCCTCGGGCAGCGCGTCGGCGCGTGCCCGCGTGATCCGTTCGCGCGGGCCTCCCAACGCCTCCAGCACGGTCAGCCGGCTCTCCCCGAACCCGGTTTCGCAGAGATAATCCGCCAGCGCCGTCACCGCTTCGCCGTCGCGCAGCAGCACGATCAGCCGCGCCCCCATCGCCAGATGCGGGCGGAGCCGGGTGAGCGGCGCCGCGTGCAATCCGAAACAGCCGGTGGTTTCCAGCGGCCAGCCGAGGCGGCTCGCGGCGAGGGCAAAGGTGGAGATCCCGGGCAAGGCGCGCCACTCCTCCGTCGCCAGATGCCGCGCCAGCACCGCGCCCGCGCCGAACCAGAACGGATCGCCCGAGGCCAGCACGACCACAAGCCGCCCGCGCAGCGCCAGCAGCCGTTCGATGCCATCGGCGAAGGGCACCGGCCATGCCACCCGCTCCGCCGCGAGACCGGGGAGCAGCGAGAGGTGGCGGGGCGGGCCCATGATCACCTCTGCCGCCTCCAGCGCCGACCGGCTTGCGGAACAGAGCCCCGCCGGTCCATCCTCGCCCAGACCGATGATCGTCACCCAAGGGTCTTCAGCCATGGCGCCCAATCTCCTCGTTCTCGGCGGCACGACCGAAGCCACCGCGCTCTGCCGCCGCCTTGCCGGTGCCGGCATCGCCGGAACCGTGTCGCTGGCCGGCCGGGTCGAGCGCCCGCGTCCGCAGCCTCTGCCGCAGCGGGTGGGCGGGTTCGGCGGGCCGGAGGGGCTGGCGGACTATCTGCGCGCGCAGAAGATCACCCATGTGGTCGATGCCACCCATCCCTTTGCCGCCCGGATGAGCGCCAATGCGGTGGCGGGCTGCGCTTTGGCCGGCGTGCCGCTCATCGCGCTCACCCGCGCGCCATGGCAGTCGGGGCCGGGCGACGACTGGCGCCATGTGCCCGACATCGCGGGCGCCGTCGCGGCGCTTGCCGGCGCGCCGGCGCGGGTGTTTCTCGCGGTGGGGCGGCAGCATCTGGCGGCCTTTTCCGCTGCGCCGCAGCATCACTACCTGCTGCGCCTCGTCGATCCGCCCGCAGAGCCGCTGCCCTTGCCGCACCATCGGGTCGTCGTGGAGCGCGGCCCCTTCACCGAGGCGGGCGACCTCGCGCTGATGCGGGCGCAGGGGACCGAGCTGGTGGTCTCGAAAAACTCGGGCGGCAGCGGTGCCAGCGCCAAGCTCGCAGCGGCACGAGCGCTGGGGCTGCCGGTGATCATGATCGACCGGCCCGCGCTGCCCGCGCGGCGCGAGACCCACGAGATCGCCACGGTTCTGGACTGGATCGGACATCATCCCGCCGATCTCGGGGTGTAGACGAAGGGCGCGCCGTCGCGGGTGATGATCCGTGTGGCCGAGGAGCCGACGATCACCATTGTGCGCATGTCGGCCATCTCCGGGCGGCACTCGGGCAGGGGGACGACGCGGATCTCCTCCTCGGGCGTCGAGACGGCGCGGGCAAAGATCACCGGACGGGCATCGCCGCAGGCCTCGGTCAGCAGCGACAGCACGCGGGCAAAGCCTTCAGGCCGCGCCTTCGAACGCGGGTTGTAGAAGGCCATGGCGAAATCCGCCTCGACGGCAAGGCGCAGGCGTTTCTCGATCAGCTCCCAGGGCTTGAGGTTGTCGCTGAGGTTGATCGCGCAGAAATCATGCCCCAGCGGCGCCCCCGCCCGCGCCGCCGCCGCCAGCATCGCGGTGATGCCCGGCAGCACACGGATGTCGAGATCGCGCCAGTGTCGCGGCCCGGCCTCCACCGCCTCGAAAAGTGCCGAGGCCATGGCAAAGACGCCGGGATCGCCAGAGGACACCACGACCACGCGCCGCCCGGCCTCGGCCAGCTCCAGCGCGTGGCGGGCGCGGTCGAGCTCCACCCGGTTGTCGGAGGCGTGTTTCACCAGCCCCGGACGCTCGGCCACCCGCGCCACATAGGGGATATAGCCCACCACATCGGTGGCATCGTCGAGCGCGGCCTGCACCTCGGGGGTGACCAGCGCCTCGGCGCCGGGGCCGAGCCCGGCGATGACGACAGAGCCGCTCATGGCCGCCGCCCCTGCCCATGCACCACGACGATGGAGAAATAGGGGGCGGTCTCGGCCTCGGTCTCGCAAAGCCGCTGCACCGTCTGCTGCGGCATGGAGGCATATTCGACCAGCCAGGCGGCGTCGTATTTGCCGGCGGCTTGCAGCGCCCGGCGCACCTTGCCGAGATTCTGACCCACCTTCATCACCACCAGCGCATCGGCCTGCGCCATATGGGTGGAGAGCGCCTCTTCGGGCAGGGTGCCCATCACCACCGAAAGCACGTCATCACCCCACGTGACAGGCAGGCCCGTGGCGGTCCAGGCCGCCGACATGCCGGTGATCGCGGGCACCACGCGCA
The DNA here is from genome assembly GCF_001975705.1 of Salipiger abyssi. Taxonomy (NCBI): domain Bacteria; kingdom Pseudomonadati; phylum Pseudomonadota; class Alphaproteobacteria; order Rhodobacterales; family Roseobacteraceae; genus Salipiger; species Salipiger abyssi. The sequence continues at coordinate 801,747 of NZ_CP015093.1, read as the reverse complement.
CCGGCACGACCGGTTTCAGCCGCGTATAGAGATGCATGAAGGAGCCATAAAAGAACGGATCGCCCTCGCAGAGCACCACCACATCCTCGCCCGCCTCGGCGAGCCTGCGCAGCCGGGTGGTGCAATCGGCGTAAAACCCCGAGAGCGCCGCGACATAGCGCGGATCGGAAAAGGGGATCTCGGTGGTCATGGGATAGTCCATCGGCACTTCCGAGACGGTGTCGGGCAGCATGCCGTCGACGATCTGGCGCGCCCGACCCATGCGCCCGGCCTTGCGGAAATAGGCTAGGTGCCGCGCGCCCCGGATCAGCCGGTCGGCGCGCACGCTCATCAGATCCGGATCGCCGGGGCCGAGGCCGACACCCCAGACCGTGCCCTGGACGCGGGTGCCGGTCTTTGCGGACATTTCCTCCTGCGCGTTCATTCGGCGCGGCTCGCGATGGCATTGATGGCGGCGACGGTGATGGCGCTGCCGCCGAGCCTGCCCTCGACGATGCAGCAGGGCTCGGGCTGGTCGGCCCAGAGCGCCGCCTTGCTCTCTGCCGCGCCGACAAAGCCCACCGGGCAGCCGATGATCGCCGCAGGCCGCGGGCAATCCGGGTCTTCGAGCATGTTCAGCAGGTGAAACAGCGCCGTGGGCGCGTTGCCGATGGCCACCAGCGCGCCGCTGAGATGCGGGCGCCACAGCTCCAGCGCGGCGGCGGAGCGGGTGGTGCTCATGCGGGCGGCGAGGTCGGGCACGCGCTTGTCCTGGAGCGTGCAGATCACCGCGTTGCCGGCGGGCAGGCGCGGGCGGGTGATGCCCTCGCTCACCATGCGCGCGTCGCAGAGGATCGGCGCGCCGTCTTCGAGCGCCGTGCGGGCCGTCTCGGCAAAGCCCGGCGAAAAGCGGATATGGCGCTCCAGCCCGACCATGCCCGCCGCGTGGATCATCCGCACGGCGATCTGTTCCTCGTCGGGGGCGAAGCCGCCGAGCGCGGCCTCGGCGCGGATCGTTGCAAAGGACTGCCGGTAGATCGCCGCGCCGTCGGTTTCATATGTATAGGTCATCGCAGCCATTCGCTGTTGCTCTGAAGATCGGATGAGGTGAGGCCGGTCCGCTGTGGCGTGTCGCCGGCGCAGCCGTCGCGGATGAGGTCGAAGACGCCGTCACGCCCGGTGAGGGTGACCGTGGCGGGGGCGGCGCGGGCGCAGCCCTTGGCGCAGCCCGAGACGTGCAGCCGGCCCGGGACGCGCGGGGCGAGCGCACGCGCCAGCGCGCGGGTCTCGACACTGGCGGACGGGCAGAAGGGCGCGCCGGCGCAGGCATCGGCGCGCAGCAGCGGATCGCCGGGGTCGGTGACGAAATCATCCGTTTCCGGCATGGCCGCGCCTTCCAGCAGGAAAAGCCGCCATGGGGTGAGGCGCAGTGCCGGGGCGCCGGTCTCGTGCAGCAGGCGGGCGAGGGGCTCGGCGCCGATCTGGCCGAAGGGGGCGCCCAGCAGTGCGCCGAGCGCATGCGCGCCCGGCTGCGGCAGTGCTGCGCGCTGCTTTGGCGCGGTGCTGGCCCAGGCGTCGGGCAGCGGTGTCGCGGCCAGCACCTGCGCCATGCGGCGGCGCTCGGGGCTGCGATGGGCGTCGAACCATTCCGCCAGCTCGATCAGCGCGGGGATCGCGCTGTCATCGGTCACCGGGCGCCCCAGCGCCCAGCCGTCGGCGCGCAGGAGCAGCCCGCCCTGGCTGCGCTCGAAACGGAAGTCGGCAGGGGCATCGACGAGCACCGGCTGCGCCCCGGTATCGACGGCAAAGCCCACCTTGGCGGGCAGCTCGGGCAGCTCCGGCAAAGCCTCGGTCAGCGCCCGCGCCAGCCGTGCGCTGCGGTCGCCGCGCTGCCAGAACGGCGTGACGAGGATATTGCGGCGGCGCTCGGTCTCGGGATCGGTGTCGAGCAGGTCGAGCCCGCCCAGCGCCGCCATCAACGCCTCATGGTCGTCTGGCGCAACGCCCCGGATCTGGAGATTGGCGCGGCTGGTGAGATCGAGGCTGCCATTGCCATAGCGCTGCGCCAGATCGCAGAGCCCCAGCGCCTGCGCCGCCTCCAGCCGGGCCAGACGCGGGCGCACGCGGATCACCAGCCCGTCGCCCGACATCATCGGGCGCAGCGCCCCCGGACACCATCCCTTGACCTGTGGCTCGCTCATGCGTCGTCCTCCATGAGTTGCATGCGGAGCGAGTTGCTTTGCGTCTGCCAGAGCCCGGCGTCAAGCAGTGCCCGGAAGCGCGCGAGCATCGCGGCGCGCGCCTCGGGGTTGGTCTCTTGCAGAAAGCGATCGGTGTCGCGATCGGCGAGCGTTGCGGCGTAGTAGAGATCGAAGAGATGCGGCGCGACGGCGCCCGAGAGATGGGCGAAGGCCGCCATGTGATCGAGCGTTGCAGCAATCTCGGCGGCGCCGCGAAAGCCGTGGTCGCGCATGCCGGCGATCCAGCCCGGGTGGGCGGCGCGGGCGCGCACCACGCGGGCGATCTCTTCGGGCAGGGCGCGGGCGCGGGGCCGGTCGGGATCGGTGTTGTCGAGGTGATAGAGCTGGGCGTCGCCCCCGGCGACGGCCTGCGCGGCGGCAAAGCCCGCCTCATGCCCGGCGTAATCGGCGGCGAGCAGCAGATCGGTCTCGGGCAGATCCTGGCTATGGACAAAGCCCTCGGCCTGCTTGACGCGCGCATGAATGCCCGGCAGGTCGCGCTGCGCCTGGTCTCCGTCGAGCGCCCAGGCACTGGCGGCGAGCCAGGCCTCGCCCGCCGCGCGGCGGGCCGCGTCGCTGTAATCCTCCAGCGATGCGCCCATGCCGAGCCCGAAACTGCCCGGCGCCGGCCCGTAGACCCGGGCGAGATCGGCGCGCCCGGCATAGGGGTTCCAGTCCGGCGCCTCGTCGCGCGCCGCCAGCGCCCGCACCGCCTGGGCAAAGAGCGCCGAGAGCGTCGGGAAGACGTCGCGGAACAGACCCGAGACCCGCAGCGTCACGTCGATGCGCGGGCGGTCGAGCTCGGCGATGGGCAGCACCTCGATGCCGCTCACCCGCTCCGAGCCTTCGTCCCAGACCGGGCGCACCCCCAGCAGATGCAGCGCCATGGCGAAATCCTCGCCCGCCGTGCGCATGGTGGCCGAGCCCCAGAGATCGACGACCAGCCCGCGCGGGTAATCGCCCTCGTCCTGAAGGTGGCGGCGGATCAGCTCCTCGGCGAGCTTGCCGCCCTGCGCATAGGCCGCCCGTGTGGGCACCGAGCGCGGATCGGTGGTGAAGAGGTTGCGCCCGGTGGGCAGCACGTCGCTGCGCCCGCGATAGGGCGAGCCCGAGGGGCCGGGCGCGATCCGCCTGCCGTCGAGCGCGTCGAGCAGCGATTGCCGTTCGGCGCGGGTCGAGGGGCCGGTCTCGAAACCGGTGCCGGGGCGCGCGTCGCGGCCCCAGACATGCAGCCCCTCGCCGAACTGGCTGTCCTTCACATCGCAGACGAAGCGGTCGATGCGGGTGATCGCCTCATGTGGGCAAGAGGCGCGGTCGAGCCCCAGATCGCGCTCGACCCCAAGCGCCTGCGCCTCGCCGCGAATGTCCTCCTGAAGCCGGTCGCGGCGTTTCGGGTCGAGCCCGTCGGCATTGGAGAACTCGTCGAGCAGCGCTTCGAGCCGCGACAGGCGCTGCGGCGTGCCGCTGCGGCGCAGCGGCGGCGGGATATGGCCCAGCGTGAGCGCGCCGATGCGGCGCTTTGCCTGTGCCGCCTCGCCGGGGTCGTTGACGATGAACGGGTAGAGCACGGGCAGCGCGCCGGTCAGCGCCTCGGGCCAGCATTCGGCAGAGAGCGCGACGGATTTGCCCGGCAGCCATTCCAGCGTGCCATGGGCGCCGATATGGACCAGTGCGTCGGCCTGCCGGTGCAGCCAGAGATAGAAGGCGACATAGGCGTGGCGCGGCGTCCGGGCGAGATCGTGATACTCGTCGTCGCGCGCGCCGGGCAGGCCGCGCTCCGGTTGCAGCGCCACCAGCGCCTTGCCCTGCCGGATCGCGGCGAAGCGGATGCTGCCGTCGGTGATGTCGGGATCGTCCTCGGGCGCGCCCCAGGTTTCGTGCAGGTCGTTTTGCAGCGGCTCGGGCAGGGTGGCGAGTGCGGTCTTGTAGGCGTCGAGATCCCAGCCCGTCTCGCGTGCCAGCAGGCGTTGCGGCAGGTCGTTCTCCGCCGGTGCCACGTCATAGCCCTCGGTCGCGAGATCGCTCAGGATGGCGCGGGCGGAGGCCGGGGCGTCGAGCCCGACCGCGTGACCAAGCGCCCAGTCCTTGCCGGGATAGGTCGACAGGATCAGCGCGACGCGCCGCTCGTGGCGCGGCGTCCGGGCGAGGTGCAGCCAGCCATCGACACGGTTGACCGTCGCCGCCACACGTTCGGGCGCGGGGCGGTGCGCCTGCCGGGAGAATTGCAGATCCGGGTCGCGGGGGGCGGGCTCCTTGAAGGAGATCACGCCGCCGCTCAGCCGCCCATCGACCTCGGGCAGCACCACATGCATGGCGAGATCGGCGGGCGAGAGACCGCGCGCCGCCTCCGACCAGGCCTTGCGGTCGGAGGTCGCCAGCGCCACCTGAAACACCGGCACGCCACCGGCGTCGAGCGGCGAGCTGCCCGTGCTGCCGATGCCGGAAAAGGCGGTGGCGTTGACGATGGCATCGGGAGCGAGCTGCGCCACCTGCCGGCGCAGCCAGCCCGCCGCGTCGGGCGATTTGAGCGAGGGCGCGAAAAGCCCCATCACACCATAGCCGCGCGCCCGGAACGCCGCCGCCAGCGTCTCCAGCGGCGCGAGATCGTCGGCGACGAGATAGGAGCGGTAAAAGACCAGCAGCACGCGCGGCGCGTTGTCGCTTTCGGCGCGCGCGGGCAGGAGCAGCGGGCAGCAGACCCCGTGTTCGGGCAGCCAGGCGCCGACCTCGGGCACATGTTTGGCGCCGCGCACCGGCCCGGCATAGAGCCCCGCCGCCAGCGCGAGCTGCGCCAGTGCCGCCTGCGCCGCCACCACGCCGCCCGCATCGCAGAGCTGGGCGAGGCGCCGCAGGGTCGAGACCGGCACGGTGGACTGCGCATCGAGGCGCGGATCGGGGCGTCCGTCGGCGGGCAGCACCGCCAGCGCGATGCCCCTGCGCTCGGCCAGCGCGCGCACCTGTTGCAGCCCGTAGGCCCAGTAGGGCATGCCGCCGATCAGCCGGATCAGGATGCCCTTGGCGCCCTCCAGCGTCTGCTCGACATAGGTGTCGACCGAGAGCGGATGTTTCAGCGCCGCAAGACTTGCCAGCCGCAGCGTCGGCAGCCGTCCCTCGCGCCCGCCGCCGCGATGCCAGGCGCCGGCAAAGGCGCCGAGATCGCTGTCGGAGAAGGACAGCACCACCAGATCCGCCGGGCTCTGGCCCAGGTCGGTCGGGGTCTCGGTTTCTTCGAGCCCGTGGCTTTCGCGAAAGAGGATGTGCATCGCTGGCTCCGGTCGCGCCGGGGGGGGAGGCCCCCGGCGCCCTCAGGTCATTCCGCCGCTTCGGAGATCGCGCCCAGCACGGCGGAGATCGCCGCCGGGTCGATATCGTCATGCTCTGCGATCACCACAAGCTGGCCCCGGCGCGGCTCGTCTGACCCCCAGGGGCGGTCGTACTGGTGACGCACACGCGCGCCCACCGCCTGCACCAGCAGCCGCATGGGCTTGCCCGCGACCGCAGCATAACCCTTGACGCGCAGGACGTTGCGTTCCCGCGCCAGGGTTTCGATGGCGCCGACCAGCGCCGCCGGATCGGCCAGCTCGGGGATCTCCACCACCACCGAATCGAAATCGTCATGGTCGTGGGGCGCGGCGCCGTCGTGATGGCTGGGCCTGGCGTCCATGTCGTCTTCGGCGGCGGCCTCCAGCCCCAGGATCACCCGCGGATCGACCACGCCCTCGGCCACCTCGACCACCGGGATCGGGCGCGGCGCCTCGGCGGCGATCACCGCCTTGGCCTGCGCCACGCCTTCGGGGCCGGCGAGGTCGGGCTTGGTCAGCAGCACGATATCGGCGCAGGAGATCTGATCCTCGAACACCTCCGAAAGCGGGGTCTCGTGGTCGAGACTGTCATCGGCGGCGCGCTGGGCATCGACCCGTGCCACATCCGGCGCAAAGCGCCCCGCCGCCACCGCCTCGGCATCGGCCAGCGCGATCACCCCGTCCACGGTGATGCGCGAGCGGATATCGGGCCAGTCGAAAGCCTTGAGCAGCGGCTTCGGCAGCGCCAGCCCGCTGGTCTCGATCAGGATGTGATCGGGGCGCGGGTCGAGCGCCATCAGCGCCTCGATGGTGGGGATGAAGTCGTCGGCCACGGTGCAGCAGATGCAGCCATTGGCCAGTTCCATGATGTTCTCCGCCGGGCAGTCGGGGATGGCGCAGCTCTTGAGGATCTCGCCATCGACGCCGACATCGCCGAATTCGTTGACCACCACGGCGAGCCGCTTGCCGCCGGGGTTGCGCATCAGCTCGCGCACGAGCGTGGTCTTGCCCGAGCCGAGAAAGCCGGTGATGACGGTGACGGGGAGTTTTGCGAGATTGCTCATTGGTCGGCCTCCTGAAGCGGATCGGAAAAGACGGCGGGGGGAATGCGGGCGATGCAGTTGCGCTTGAAATGCTCCGGACGCTGGCGCCAGGGGATCAGCCCGTCAGCCGTGGCGTGGTAGCGCTCCAGCCCGTCGAGCAGCGGCTCCAGCGGGCCGCCCTCGTCGAGATTGCCGTAGAGATAGGTCCAGCGCGTGCCGCCGCGCAGGGCGACGCTGCAACCGTGATCGCAGTTCTGCATGCAGTCGACGGCGCGCAGCGTGACGCCCTCGGGCAGCGTTGCGTCGCTCAGCCTGTCATAGAGCCGGCGTCCGGGCCGGCGCGCATCCGCCGGCGCCGCGCCGCCACGGCGGCATTTGATGCAGACCAGCAGCTCGGTCTGCGCGGGCGGCGATAGGGCCGCGTCTGTCATGTTGTTCGGTCCCATGTATCATGGGACGCGGGTCAGATGGCGGGAGGAGTCCGTTCGCGAACAGCGTTCCCGACACCGGAACACCCCGTCCGGTTGCAAGTCGTCTTACGCTGGCAGGTCTCCCGGCTTGCGGATTTCAGAGCGCCTTTCGGCCTCTCCTGCGGTTGCCCATCCTTCCCGGCACGATGCCAGTGGCTTTGGGCGACCTCTCCGGTCACGGTCGCGGGGGCGGCTGTGCTTGACCCGGTTGCCCGGGCTGGCACATTCCCTTTTCACCTGTTCTCACAGGCACCAGCGTGCCGGCAGTTGCGCCCGATTGCGCCGCATTGTCAAGCCGGTGGGGTCTGTGGACACCTGCGGCATGGTTGCGGCATCCGGGTGTCGGCGCGAGCACGGGCATCGGGCAAGCGTGATCGCGTCCGCAAAAGGCGATTTGACCGACTTGGCGCCGGACAGCGCGACTTGCGAAGCTCGCGAACAAAGATTTTCGGGGGGGAAATGGTAGCGGAGGAGGGACTTGAACCCCCGACACGCGGATTATGATTCCGCTGCTCTAACCAACTGAGCTACTCCGCCAAACCGTGGAGCGGTGGGTATGATAGCGGGGGCGAACCGTCAAGCGGAAAAATGCGGGTTTCCGCGCCAAAACGCCGCCAGTCGCCAGAGGTGCTGCTCGTCCCGATACGTGCCGATGATTTTCGTTCGTGACGGCGCCGAAACGGGGTATGATCGGCTTCCGAAACGGAAGGGGAGGAGACAGGATGAAACGCAATATCAGGTCTTTGGCGCTCGGCATGGCGCTGGTTACGGCATGGCCGGCGCTGGCGGCGGCGCAGATGGTCAGCGATGTGCATTTCCCGAAAGGGCAGTACGGCACGCATGTCGGCGGCGAGGTGACGGGGCACGATTACCACGATTACAGGCTGGGCGCCGGGCAGGGGCAGGAGATGTTCGTCGAGCTCGACAGTTCCGGCTCGGCCTATTTCAACATCCTGCCGCCCGGCAGCGACAACGTGGCGATTTATAACAGCTCGATCAACGGCAACGCGACGACGGTCGAATTGCCCGAGAAGGGCACTTACACCATTCGCGTCTATCTCATGGGCAATGACCAGGACGCCGGCAAGACCGTGGCATACGAGCTCGACCTGTCGATCCAGTGAACAGGGGCGCGCGGCGCGGCAGCGCCGGCGCCGCGTTATTTCACGATCGTCTCGTCGCGCACGAACATGTTCGCCCAGGCGCGATCCACCAGCTCGGGCGTCATCTTGTAGGGCAGGCCTTCGAAGTCGCAGACCGAGATCATCTGGTCGATCAGGAACAGCGGCTGGTAGTTGGCGTAGACATTGTCGATCGAGGGATATTTCGTCTTGAGCAGGTGCACCAGCGATGCCTCGTCGAGCTGCATTTTGCGTTTGCGGGCGACCAGCGCGAAGATCTTGAGGAAATCCTCCTGGTTCGGGCCGTCGATCTTGATCTTGAAGAAGATCCTCCGCAGCGCCGCCTTGTCGAAGATCTCGTTGGGGTGGAAGTTGGTCGAGAAGATCACAAGCGTGTCGAAGGGCACCTCGAATTTCTCGCCCGATTGCAGCGCGAGGATATCCTTGTTTTCCTCCAGCGGCACGATCCAGCGGTTCACCAGCTTTTGCGGCGGTTCCGCCTGACGCCCCAGGTCGTCGACGATGAAGATGCCGCCCGTGGCCTTGAGCTGAAGCGGCGCCTGATAGGTCCGTGCGGTGGGGTTATAGACCAGATCCAGCATGTCGAGCGACAGCTCGCCGCCGGTGATCACGGTGGGGCGCTCGCAGAGCACATAGCGCGTGTCGAACCGGTTGTTGCGGCGCAGGCGTGTGGGGTCGTCCTCGGCGGTTTCGGCGGCGGAATGCACGATCGGGTCGTAGACCGAGATCACCTGACCGGAATATTCGATGGCGCGCGGCACGTAGATCTTGTCGCCGATGGCGTCGCGGATGCCATTGGAAATCGAGGATTTGCCATTGCCCGGAGGGCCGTACATCAGGATCGAGCGCCCGGCGCCGACGGCGGGGCCGAGATGCGAGATCAGATGTTCGGGCAGCACCAGATGGCCCATGGCGCCGAGCAGCTGGTCGCGGGTGATCTGGATATTGCGGATCGACTGGCGCTTGACCTGCTCGGCATAGAGATCGAGCGGCACCGGCATCGGGCCGAAATATTCCGACTGCGACAGCGCGTCGAGCGCGCGCGCCTTGCCGGAATCGGTAAGCTGATAGCTCATCTCGTTGCCGGCATTGGCGCTGAGCGTGCCCATCGCCTCGAGCAGCCCCTGCGAGCGCCCCAGGTCGATCAGCTCCTGCGTGATGCCCATCGGCAGACAGACCGCCTTGGACAGATCGGTGACCGTGTTGGCGTTCTTGCGGAAGATGGTCTTCAGCATGATGTCACGCATGAAGATCGGCGAGAGGTTCATCTCGTCCAGGCGTTTCGGCGGCGGCGGCGCCATGACGGCGCTGGGTTCCATATTCATCTCTGCAAGGCCCTGTTCGGATCTGTTGCCGCCGAAGAAACAACAGCTTTGTGGCAAGAGATGGGCCGGGCTTGGGAAATGCAGCGGCCTGTGACGGCCCGCGCCGAAATCCTCAGCTTCCGTAGAAGATCCCCAGGATCAGATAGAGCGCCAGCGTGCCGCCAAGCGCGAGGCCCATGGGAAAGCGCTTGCCGCTCGACCAGCTTTTCCATTCGGGCGCGAGCCGTTGCAGCCCCGACCATTTCGCAATGCGATGGCTGAGAAAGGCGGCCAGCAGCGTCACCGCGAAGAGCGCCATCAGAAAGCGCAGATCGCCGACATGCACCAGCGGCGCGGCGGCGGCGGCGAATTTTGCATCGCCCGCGCCCATCACCCCCCCGGCATTGAGCGCGATGCCGGCAACCAGAACCGCGGCGAAATGCGTATAGCGCCAGAGATAGGCGTCGAAGGGCAGGGCGATCAGCCCGACCGCGACAAAGATCACGAACAGCGCCAGGTTGGCCTGGTTGGTGATCCGCAGCTCGCGCATGTCGGTAAAGCAGACATAGAGACAGATCGGAATCACGAAAGGGGCAAACCAGATCGCGGAGGCGGCGGAAATCGACAGCATCGGATCAGTTGGAGATACTGGTTTCCAGCGCTGCCAGCGCCGTCGATGCCGCGTCGAAGTGCTGCGGATGGGTTTCGATCGCATCGCGCAGCAGCCCCTTGCCGATCTCGACATCGCCGCGCTTGATCGCGGACAGGCCGAGGGTGTGCAGCAGCTCGGCGCGCTCGATCTGGGTCATTTGCATCACCGGAAGGGTGTAGTTGCCCTGGGCGCCGCGCGCCAGAACCAGGTTGTTCTTGGCGGTGAACATGGACGGGTCGTGGCGCAGCGTGTCGTAGAACATCTTTTCGGCGCTGGCGTACTCGCCACGGCTCAGCTTGGAATAGCCCCAGTTGTTGAGCACCGGCGCGGGACGGGTGGTGAGCCCCACGGCGGTTTCGTAAAAGCTGTCGGCCTTCTTCCAGTCCTTGTGGCTGTCGGCGATCATCGCCTCAAGCCGGTAGCGCTGATAGGTCTCGTGTGTCGGCGGGATGGAGGTCAGGACCTGCTCGGCCTTTTCCCAGTCGTTGTTGCGGATCAGCGCATCGGCCAGCGCCACGCGGTCCTCGTTGGTGGCGTCCTCGTGATCCACGACGCGGCCCCAGGCGATGGTGGCTTCCTGACTGCGCTTGGCACGGACCAGAGACTGCGCCAGCCCGCGCATCAGGTCGATCCGGCCCGGGTCGATCTTGTTGGCGCGCTGGAAATAGGCGGCGGCTTCCGTGGGGTCTGCCGCCTTGAGCATGACGTCGTTCAGGCCGGTGCCGTCGATGGCGTTCACACCAGCGAATTCGCGGTCGACCGCGTCCTTGTCTATCGTCTTTTCACAGGCGGAAAGGGTAACGACCCCTGCGGCGCAGAGGATCACAAGGATAGGGTGGCGCATTTGTTGCGTCCTTTTACTGCTCTTGCCTCATCAGCCGATGCGACGGATCAGATAGGTTCCGCTCCCCCGCCGCTCGAGCCTGTAATCTTGTTGTTCGGAGCCAGCATAGCCGGGATTTTCGATTTTTGCGAGCGCCAAGCGCAGATTGTCGCGGATTGCGTCACTTTCGCCATTGTCGAGCGCATAGGCGCGCCGGAACACCTCCGCCGCTTCGGCGGTCTTGCCGCGTTCGAGCAGCACCACTCCGAGATTGTTCCAGGCCTCGGCCCATTCGGGTTCGGCCTCCACCGCCTGGCGCAGCAGCCGCTCCGACTGATTGAGCCGGCCAAGCCCGAGATTGGCCGAGCCGAGCGAGGTAAGGACCTCGCCGGTCAGCCCGTGCCGGCCGGCGGCGCGGGTATAGGCTTCGAGCGCCAGCTCGTATTCGCCGGCCTCCATGAGCTGATGGCCCACAACCAGCCCGTCCACCGCCTCGCCGCGGGGGTCGATGGCGGGAGCGTAGATCGGGTCGTCGGTTGCGAACGGGCCGCCCGTGGAACAGGCGGCCAGCAGCAGAAGTGTCAGGCAGGCGGTCAGGCCGAATTTCATCGCGTCAGTTGAAACTGAGATTCCCAAGCTGTGTGATGCTCATCACCGACGGACCCACAAGGATGATCAGCAGCGGCGGCACCGTGAGCATCATAGTGGTCAGCGTCATCTTTGTCGGCAGCTTGTTTGCCTTTTCTTCGGCACGCATGACCCTTTTGTCACGCATTTCCGATGCGTAGACCCGCAGCGCGTCGGCAATCGAGGTGCCGAAGCTCGCGGCCTGGTTGAGAACGGTGACAAAAGAGGCAACGTCCTGCACGCCGCAGCGCTCGCCCATGTCGCTGAGCACGCTGCGCTTGTCCTTACCGGCCTTCATCTCGTGGCTGATGATCTCGAATTCGTCGGCCAGGGCGGGATAGGAAGCACGAATCTCGCGTGCCACGCGCACGATGGACTGGTCGAGCGATTGGCCCGCCTCGACGCAGACCAGCATCATGTCGAGCGCATCGGGAAAGCCCTCTTCGATCTGTTTCTTGCGTTCCTCGACGCGCTTGGTGACCCAGTATTTCGGGGCCAGGTAGCCAATGGCGCCGGGGCCGATGATATACATCAGCTTGGTTTGCAGCGTGGCGTCCGGGCCGTCCTTGAAAAGGAAGTAATAGACCGTGCCGACGATCAGCAGCCCGATGCCCAGCACCATCTGCGCCAGGAAATAGAGCCGCACCGCATCCTTGGTGCGATAGCCCGCCTGCAACAGCTTGAGCCGCATCTGGCCAAGCTCCTCGGCGCTTTGCGGTTCGAGATACTGGGCGTATTTGTTGAGCTTGGCGTGGCGGCGGTTGTCGCGCAGAATCGCTTTGGTTTCCGCATCCATCCGGGCGCGACCGCTCTTGGCGAGCTTGTCCATCGGGTCGGGCTTCTGTCTCAGAAGCATCGGGATGGTGGCGACGATCAGCAGAAAGGCCAGCCCCGCGACAACCATCAGCGGGCCTGCCGGGCCGAGCGCCTCCGTGATCATGGTATTGAGCGTGTCGAACATGGAACGCGGCCTTTCAGACTTTGATGTTCACGAGCATCCGCATGACGATGACGTTCAGCGCCAGGAAGATCGCCACGAGGAAACAGGCGGGAATGAACCAGGGGTGGTCGATCACCTCGTCGTAGTAATGCGGATCGGTCAGCTGGATGATCAGCAGCACGGCGACCGGAAAGCCCGAAAGAAACTTGCCCGACCACTGCGCCTCGGCGGTGATCGCCTTGACCCGGCGGAACAGCCGGAAACGCGAGCGGATCACCTTGGCGAGCCCGTCGAGGATCTCGGCGAGGTTGCCGCCGGATTGCTGCTGGATCGAGACCGCCACGGCGAGGAAGCGCAGATCCTGCATGTCCAGCCGCTCGGCCATGTGCTTGAGGCTTTCGCCGATATCGCGGCCATAGGTGGATTCATCCGAAATGACGCCGAATTCGGTGGCCAGCGGATCCTTGATCTCGCGCGAGACGACAGCGATGGCCGAGCTGAACGGGTGTCCGACCCGCAGCGAGCGCACCATGAGTTCCACCGCGTCGGGAAGCTGTTCCTCGATCAGCGCGAGGCGTTTCTTGGCCTTGTGGTTGACCCACATGAACACGCCGCCGACGCCCATGCCCACGCCCATCACCAGACGCACGGGCAGGCCGGCCTCGGTGCCAAGGGTGAGGCCCAGAAAGGCAAAGACACTGACACCCGCCATGATTCCGATGAGCTGGTTCGGGGTGAAGGCGATGGCCGCCTTCTGCGCCCGGTCGGCGAGCAGCGAATAGAGCGGGATGCCGCGGCTTTCCAGGTGCTGGTCCATCTCCTTGCGGAGCTTGGCGAGCACCTCTTCGCGGTTGACGTTCTTGTCGAGCATCTCCAGCCGGCGGTTGACCCGGCTGTTGAGGCTGATCGTGCGCCCGAAGGCCACGAGATAGACGCCCTCGACCAGTACGAGGACGCCGACGAAGATCAAACCGTAGATGATCAGTTCTGCGGACAGCATGGCTTACTCCGGGCGGAAAGGTTCGTATACCGACGGCGGGATATCGTAGCCCCACATCTTGAAGCGCTCTGAATAGTGGCTGCGCACGCCGGTGGCGGTGAAGTGGCCGATGATCTTGTTGTCGGGGGTCAGGCCCACGCGCTGGAAGCGGAACAGCTCCTGCATGGAGATCACATCGCCCTCCATGCCGGTGATCTCGGTGATCGAGGTCATCCGGCGCGAGCCGTCCTGAAGGCGCGAGGCCTGCACGATGAGGTTCACGGCCGAAGAGATCTGCGACCGCATCGCCTTGAGCGGCATCTCCACACCGGACATCGCGATCATGTTCTCCATCCGGCTGATACCGTCGCGGGCGGAGTTGGCGTGGATCGTGGTCATCGAGCCGTCATGGCCAGTGTTCATGGCCTGAAGCATGTCGATCACTTCCTCGCCGCGCGTCTCGCCGACGATGATACGGTCGGGACGCATCCGCAGCGCGTTCTTGAGACAGTCGCGCGGAGTGACGGCGCCCTTGCCTTCGACGTTGGGCGGTCGGCTTTCCATCCGGCCCACATGGGTCTGCTGGAGCTGGAGTTCCGCCGTATCCTCGATGGTCAGGATCCGCTCGCTGTCGTCGATGAAGGAGGACAGCGCGTTGAGCGTGGTGGTCTTGCCCGAACCGGTGCCGCCCGAGACGATCACGTTCAGCCGGGTGGCGACGGCAGCTTGCAGATACACCGCCATTTCCTCGCTGAACGCGCCGAAATTGATCAGGTCGTCGATCGACAGCTTGTCTTTTTTGAACTTCCGGATCGACACCAGCGAGCCGTCGACCGCGATGGGCGGCACCATGGCGTTGAAACGCGAGCCGTCGGCAAGGCGGGCATCGACATAGGGGTTCGATTCATCGACGCGCCGGCCAACGGCCGAGACGATCTTGTCGATGATGCGCATCAGGTGGCGCTCGTCCTTGAACACCACGTCCGAGAGCGTGAGTCTGCCGTTGCGTTCGATGAAGATCTGGTGCGGACCGTTGACGAGAATATCGGAAACGGTGTCGTCCTGAAGCAGCGTTTCCAGCGGGCCGAGCCCCTTGACCTCGTCGTAAAGCTCCTGGTTCAGCGTCGTTCGCTCTTCGCGGTTCAGAACGATGCTTTTTTCGTTCAGCGTCTCGGCGACAATGGCGCCGATTTCCTCGCGCAGCTCCTTTTCGCTGGCCTGGTCGATGGCCGCGAGGTTGAGATTGTCGAGCAGCGCGCGGTGCAGTTCGAGCTTGATATCGCCCAACCGCTCCTTGCGTTTCTTTTCGCGGTCCTGCGGCTCGACCTCGGCGGCTTTCTTGGCCATCGGCTTGCGGCGCGAGCTGGGTTTCGTCGCCGTGGCAGCCGGTGCCGGCCGGGGCGCTTCGGCGACCGGCACGGCCTGTTTGACGGCGGTTTTCTTGTAGCGGGAGAACATGGATCAGGCTCCTTCTCAGGCGGCTTCCGCATCGGTCTGACCGATGCTGTGAAGCTCTGCCGCCAGTTTCGCGATATCCTTGCGCAGCGGGTTCTTGGGCGCGCTGGAAGCCAGCGGCATGCCGTGATCGCCGGCCATGGCCACGGCCTTGCCGCCATCGGGCAGATGCACGTCAAGGCGGATGCCGAGGCTTTCGGCCATGCGCTTGGCGCGGCTCTTGCCCTGGAGGTCGGTGAATTTCGGCGCGCGGTTCAGCACAAAGCGCAGCTTGTCGATGGGCAGTTCTTCTGCCTGGAGCGCGCGCTTGAGCCGCAGTGTGTTCTGGGCAGAGCGCATGTCGAGTTCGAGCAGGGCGAAATAGACCTGTGCCTCGAGCAGCACGGTCTCGGTCCATTGGACCAGAGTGCCCGGCATGTCGACGACGACGTAGTCGAAATGCTCGCGGGCCACGTCGAGCAGGGCTTTCACCTCCTCGGGGGTGATCATGTCGAGCGGAATCACATCCGCGGGCGAGGTCAGGACCTGGAGCTTGTCCTCGAAGGTCACCAATGCCTGACCGAAGCTGTCGCCGTCCATCGCGTCGATATCGCTCAGAAGCTCCAGCACCGCCTCTCGGCGGGGCAGGTCGAGATAGGTGGCGACCGAGCCGAATTGCAGCCCGAAATCGAGCAGGCAGACCCGCGGCGCGCGCTCTTTCGTCACCGTGGCCAGTTCCCAGGCGAGGTTGACCGCAAAGGTGGTCGCACCGCAGCCGCCGCACATGCCCTGCGCGGCGATCAAAACCCCGTCACCGCCGCCTGACAGTTGCACACCTTCGGAGCGTGCGGTCTGAAGCACCGCGGGGCGCTGGCGCAGCCGCTCTACCGCGGCGGCAAGCTCGCCTTCGGGAAGCGGATAGGGGACAAATTCATCGGCGCCGCCACGCAGAAGCTGGTGCAGCGCCGCCGGGGTCACGTCCTCGGCGATCAGGACCACCTTGACATCGCGCGCCTTGGCCGCCGCAATCACCTCGGAGAGAAGGCCGAGCTCGTCCTCGTCCTCCTCGTCAATGGCCAGCGCGACGAATTCGAGGCCCTGCGCGTCGGGCTGGCGCAGGAAGGCCAGCGCTTCGCCGAAACCGAGATCGCCCCAGCCTTCGCCGAGCAGGTCTTCCATGTCTTCGATGAGAAGATCGAAATCCTGCACGTTCCGGCTGATTGTGCAGGCCACGATCGGGCTGGGATCGCTGTGCAGCGCAGGTGTACTCGTCATTGCCTCTCATCCTTTACCTTATAGGGCGGTCCCGGGCGGCAAAGGCAAAGGCAGTCGATTAGGCTTTTACCCGCTTTCCAGGGCCCTTGTGCCGAGTCGCGTCGGCACAATTCTCCCTTCTTGGGTAAGATCCTTCAGAATGTAGGCAACATTTGGGCCGAAAAACCGTAATTGTACGGTATTGCCGGACGGTATCGGCGCTGCAGAGTTAGGAGTCGCCGCCGCCGGCATCGCCGGTGCCCGACAAGGTGGTCGCCTGTGCGGCACTGCGAATGTACTCGCGATAGATCACCTCGGCATATTTGCCGTCGAGCACGTTGGGATGGCCTTTCACAAAGCCCGACACTTCGGTCACCGTGCGCCGGTTGCGCCGTTCGCGCCCCTCGGTGACGATGAGCGGCTGCGACTCGCCGTATGAAACCACAGCTTCGAGGCGCGAGCGCGAAATGCCCTGGCTGGCGAGATAGGCCACCACAGCCTGTGCACGGGCCATGCCCAACCGCTTGTTATAGCTGTCGGAGCCGACCAGATCGGTGTGGCCATAGACGCGGAAACGCACTTCGGGGAACTGCCGGATCCAGTTGGCCTGTTCGCGCAGTGTGTCGCGCGCGCCGGAGTCGAGCTGGGCGCTGTTGAAGGCGAAATTGACCATCGTGGGCACTTCCTGAGCGAAGCGCTTGCCGAGATCGAACACATAGGCCCGCTCGCCATTCATGATCTGGGTGTTGTTCATCGTCGAATTGCCGAAATCGCCGTTGTCAGCGATAGAGCCCGCCTCGTCGAAAAACTGGTTCCGCACCGGATCGGAGCCGGGGCCGCCGCAGGCCGCAAGAAGGCCAAGGCCAAGCCCGGCCACGCTATACCTGATCATTTTGCTGCGCCCCCGCATCGTCGTCAGTCCATCACATAGCCATAAGAGCCGGTGAAATCCTGCTTGGCAACCTCTGCGGCGCCTCCGGATGCCGGGCGTTTTTCATCGGATGCGGTGCGTCCGTAGAGAAAGAGGTCTTTCTCGGTCGGCGGGCGCACACGGTCGGTCGGCAGGGCCAGCGCCTCGCCACGCGTTGGCGTGACCAGATGCGGAGTCACGATGATCACCAGTTCGGACTGTTCGCGTTGGTATTCGGCGCTGCGGAACAGCGCGCCCAGAATCGGGATGTCGCCGAGCCACGGAACCTGGCCGTTGAGATCGCGGAAGTCGTCCTGCAACAGGCCGGCAATGGCAAAGCTCTCGCCATCGCGCATCTCGACCGTGGTGGAGACTTCGCGGCGCCGGAACGCATCGACGCTGAGGGATTCCAGAACGACGCCGTTGGCGCTGTCGATCGAGGAGACCGCGCCAAGCATTTCCAGATTGATCAGGTCGCCATCGACCACGCGCGGGATGAAGTTCAGCTCGACGCCAAAGGGCTTGTACTCGACGGTCACCACACCGTCGCCCTGCGACACCGGAATGGGGTATTCGCCACCGGCGAGGAATTTCGCCTCCTGTCCCGATAGCGCGGTCAGGTTCGGTTCGGCGAGTGTTCTGGAAACACCTTTGCTTTCAAGGGCTTCGAGGAGGATTCCGACTTCGAGCCCACCCGCGTCAAAGCCAAGGAGCAGGGCGCCCTGATCGTCGCCGCTCACCTCGACCGGATTGCCGAGCCCGTTTTCGCCGCTCAGCCAGGTGCCGGTTTCACTGGCAAGATCGACATCGTCGCCAAAGATCGTGCCGCCGAGGGCCAGCGAGGACCGCAGCGCCTTGGAGACCGACCGCTGCATCTCGGCAAAGCGCACCTTGAGCATGACCTGCTGCACGCCGCCGACCGACATGAGGTTGGACACCCGTTCCGGGGCGTAGCGCTGCGCAAGATCGAGCGCGCGCTGTAGTTTCTGCGCACTCGACACGGTGCCCGACAGCACGATGCCGTCATTGGCGGTGCGCACCTCGATCTTTTCGTTGGGCAGGATCTGGCGCAGGCGTTCCTTGAATTCGGTGACATCGGCCGCGACGCGCACATCCACATTGGTGATCAGCTGGCCGTTGGCATCGAGGATGGTCAGGGTCGTGGTTCCGGGCGTCTTGCCCAGCACATAAATGGTGCGGTCGGACAGAGACGAGATATCGGCGATGGCGGGGTTGGCGATCGAAAGCTCGGCGAAGGGAGAGTCGCTCTCCACGACGACCGCGCGGTTCATCGGTACGCTCAGAACGCTCTCGGTGCCGGTCCGGACAACTCGCAGGTTTTCCGCCTGAGCGGGGAGGGCGAGCGGGCTCGCCGCCAGAGTCAGCCCGCAAAGGGCCGCCTTGAGAAACTTGTCAATTGTCATGTGACCTGCCTTTCGATCACGCCTCGGAAGCAGGTCTTGCCGCCTGCATTTCAGCCGACTCTGCGTCAGTTTCGGTTTTTTTGCAAGAATCAATGGCTTCGGCGCGGACCCTTATGTGGGTATCTCGCAACATGCCGGTTTTCGCCGGGCACCGCAGCAGATGGGGCGCCGATGGGCGCCCCTTGCTCAAGTCTCTGAATTCGCTCAGTTCGTACAGGGGATGGGGATCTGGACAACCTCCGAGCCGCGGCGCACGCGGGTGGTGCAGACCTCGGCGGCCTGCTTCTCGGCCTGCCGCTCGACTTCGCCCAGACCGAGCAGGGAGCGCTGATCGACTTCAATGACATCGGCGACGGTTTCGTCGTTGCTGCCCATCAGCGAGAGCGCCAGCCGGCCGGTGCTTTGCGCCTGAGCGAGCCCCGCCACCTGCTGAGGGCTGATGGCCACGGTGACGGTGCGCGCGATGGACGCGTTGGAGGACGCGGCCTCGGCGGTTTGGTCGATGGCGATCAGCCGGATGCCGGTCTCGATCAGTCGGGTGACATCGCCGCGCGGCAGATTGGGGTCGCCGCCGGGCATGCGTCCGGTCCAGTAGATATCCACCCGGTCGCCGGGACGCAGGAAGCCTGACACGCCGGAGGCCACGTCGACCTTGAGCGCAAAGGCACGCTCGCCGGTTCTCAGCCGTGAGGTCAGACCGGCATCTCCGCCGGGCTCGCTGACCCGCGTGTCGAGCACCGCGTCGAACTTGCCCATGGCATGCAGCACCACGCGCGGTTCGGATCCCGCCGGGAAGAGCGGGGTTTCCTCGTCGAAAGCGCCCTCGGGCATGATTTCGGTTGGCCACGGCGCCAGGCGCACATCCTTTTCGGTCAGAACCTCACCGTATTTCAGCGCGCGCGTCGCAACATAGATCTGTTTGGTCGGCACCGCCTGGACCGCCTTCTGGCGCTCGTGTTGCAGCGCGTTCTGATAGGCGCCAAACTGCTTCTGCGCGAGATGAACGGCAAAGCCGGCAAGGCCAAGGCCCGCGATCAGCACAAGTCCGAATACCAGTCGCATGTATTTACCTCTCGGGTTTCGCCTCGGAACGCGCCTTTTGCTGCCAGGCGCTTTCGGGCCCCATCGTTACAGCGGGAATGTGGCCAATTCTGGTCCGCACTGCGCCGCTTTCGGGGCCGGTGCGCTGGTTGTGGGAAAGCTGGCGTGCAAATCGGCGGCGCAAAAACGACAAAGGCCGCTTCGTGATCGAAGCGGTCCCTTCAGGCGTTACGGGTATGGGCGGTCTTATTCGTCCGGTGTCGTGCCGGTCGGGAACAGATTTGTCTGCTCGGCGGCAATCGCTTGCCCCGTTGCCGCATCCATCGCCGCACTGTTGTCTCTGATCTGGTAGAACGAAATCGCTGCCATGAACACCATGGAGGCGGTTAGAACGACCCAGTCCACCGTCACGGCACCGGCGTCGTTGCGGAGGAAGGCCTTCAAAACGCTAAACATCTTGTTCAGCTCTCCCGATATCAGCTCTGAGCCAAATCTGCCCGCTGGGGCTATTGTCCGCCGGGCCGGCACTGGCCGGTCCGGCGGAGAATTTCGTAGCCGATTAGTCGGCCGGGGCGGTGTAGCCGGTGCCGAACAGGCTGGTGCCTTCGGTCTGGATGGCGCCGCCGGCAGCGGAGATCATCGCTTCGGAGTTGTCGGCGATGGTGGTGTAGGCGCCGATCGCCATGGCGACCACGGCTGCGGTCAGCACGACCCAGTCAACCGTCACAGCACCGTCTTCGTCGTTGCGGAAGTTTTTGATGAAGTTCAGCATGTCTCTCTCCGTAGGTAAGATGTTGTCTTCTGTTGCTCACATCACCGCGTCGGAGCGTTGTGTGGGCCTCTCTCATTGCCCCGTCCCGCTGCGGTATGAGCAGATATAGCCCCCGGAATCAGGCAGGAATTGGGCACAATTGGTTTGATTTTGTAGTTCGGCGGAAATTTCGGATATCTTCCTGCAAGTCCTTGAAAAATATTATTTTAAAAATCTTCTTTTCGGAATATTTGCGTTTTGGACGCTGCTTTCCGGCGAAAATGGCACGGCGGCGTGCCGATTGCGGCAACGATATTGGCCAAAAGCGGCCTTTGTGTCAGATTGGGGCAAAGAGAACAGACCAGAGGCAGGTCAAGCGATGTTCCGAACGATGGGTTTCACGGCCCTGATGGCCGTTTTCTGCGCCGGCGCGCTGCCGGCCGACTCCCCGCCGCCCTTTCCGGAGTTTTCCGCCAAGCGCGTGACGCCGCCGAAACCGGGCACAAAAAAGCGCATCACCGTGCAGATCGCCCCGGGGCCTGCGCCGACGCCCGCCTCGGCGGCAAGCGCGGCCGCGCCCTCCGGCCGCGCCAGCGGCGAGGGCTCCTTCCCGTGGTTTTGGGAAACGGTCTCTCCGACGCTCGCGGCCAGCGGGCCAGGGCGGTTGGAGCCGGCGCTGGTCAAGCTCTCGACCCCGCCACAGGGGCGCGGCGTGGCCGCGCCGCGTCTCCAGGATCTCCAGGGGCTGGCGCAGGCGCACGGGATCGAGCTGCTGAAATCCACCGTGGGCACCCGTGTCTCGCCGGTGCTTGCGCTGGCGGTGATGTCGGTGGAATCGGGCGGGCGCGCCGATGCGGTGAGCGGCGCCGGCGCGCAGGGGCTGATGCAGCTGATGCCGGCCACCGCCGAACGGTTCGGCGTGCAGGATGCCTTCGACCCGGCGGACAATATCCGCGGCGGCGTGGCGTTTCTCGACTTCCTGATGCAGACCTTCGACGGCGACCCGATCCTGGTGCTGGCCGGCTACAATGCCGGCGAGAATTCGATCCCCAAACACGACGGCGTGCCGCCCTATGCGGAAACCCGCGATTACGTGCCCAAGGTGCTGGCCGCCTTCAGCGTGGCGCGGGGCCTCTGCCTGACCCCGCCGCAGCTGATCTCCGACGGCTGCGTGTTTCGCCTCGCCGCCAACTGACCCGGCACGCGCAGCCCGGGCTTTCATCTTTCTATAAATACTCCAGCGCCCTCTCCATCCCGGCAGGACGCCCGGGCAGAGGCGCCGGTCAGCCGCGCAGCACCGCGCCGGGGTTCATGATGCCCCGCGGATCCAGCGCCGCCTTGATGGCGCGCATCGCGGCAAGCTTCGCCGGATCACCATAGCGCTCCAGATCCTCGACCTTGAGTCGGCCGATGCCGTGCTCGGCGCTCACCGAGCCGTCCATCTCATGCACCAGATCGTGCACCGCATGCTTGATCTCGTCGCGCTGGTTGACATGCTCCTCGCGGCGCCGGCCCGGCGCGGGAAAGACATTGTAATGCAGGTTGCCGTCGCCGAGATGGCCGAAACAGTTGATCCGGAACTCCCCCAGCCGCGCCAGCACCGGCGCGCCACGCGCGATGAACTCCGGCACCGCGCCCAGCGGCAGCGAAATATCGTGCGAGGCAATGGCGCCGATGACCCGGTTGGCCTCGGGAATACGCTCGCGGATCGCCCAGAAATCCTGACGCTGCTGCTCGGACTGCGCAACGATCCCGTCGCTCACCAGCTCCGCCTCCAGCCCGGCGGCGAAAAGCTCTTCCAGCGCTGCCTCCGGGTCTAGACCGCGCGCCAGCCCCAGCTCGACCAGAACGCACCAGTCCGGCGGCTCCGGCCAGGGCTGGCGCAGCTCCGGCAGCGCCTCGGTCAGAAAGTCGAGCCCTTGACGCGAGATCAGCTCGAAGGCGCTGATGCCCTCGCCAAGCTGGTCGCGGGCGATGGCCAGCAGCTCCAGCGCGGCGGCGGGGCCTGCCACGGTAAAGAGCGCGGTGCCGGTGGCGGCGGGGATCGGCGCCAGCTTCAGCGCGGCGGCGGTGATCAGGCCCAGCGTGCCCTCGGCGCCGATCAGCAGGTTGCGCAGATCGTAGCCGGTATTGTCCTTGCGCAGCCGTTTCAGCCCGTGCCAGATCGTGCCGTCCGGCAGCACCGCCTCGAGCCCCAGAACCTGGTCGCGGGCATTGCCGTAGCGCAGCACATTGACGCCGCCGGCATTGGTCGCCAGCAGCCCGCCGATGCGCGCGGTGCCCTCCGAGGCGAGGGAGAGCGGAAACAGCCGCCCGGCCTCGCGCGCGGCCTCCTGCACATCGGAAAGCACCGCGCCGGCCTCGGCGAGCGCGACGTTTTCCTGCGGATAGACGGCGCGGATCGCGTTCATGCGCTCCAGAGAGATCAGCAGCGGCGCCGGGCCTTCCGGCGCGATCTGGCCACCGACCAGCCCGGTGCCGCCGCCGAAGGGCAGGACCCCAACGCGCGCGTCGTTGCAGGCGCGCAGAATGGTCGACGCCTCATCGGTGCTGCGGGGCAGGGCGACCCAGCCTGAGCAGCCGTGCCAGCGCCCGCGCGGTTCCTCGAGATAGCGCGGCTCGGCGCGGCGCAGGGTGTTGTCTGGCAGGCTGGATGCAAGACGCTCGGCAAAGCCGTCATCGGCGGGGGTCAGGGTCATGGTCGGTCCTCTCGGCGGCAGAGTGGTCCGGTTTTGTAGCGATGCCAAGGGGCGGGCGGCGCAAATCTTTTTATGAAAAGATTTGCAAATTCTTTTCAAAGAATTTGCGGCGCGGGGGCCGGATCAGTCGCGCACCCAGGCCGGTTGCAGCACCACCACGGTCGGGCGCGGCGGCAGGTCGCGCAGGCTGACCACCAGCTCGGCCCCGCTGCGCCGGTCGATGGCGAATGTATCGGAGACATCGTCGAGAAACCGGCTCAGCGACTGGCCGGAAAACCAGTGCATCGGCAGGATGACCGAGCTTTTCAGCCGTTCCACCACCCGCACCATGGCGTCGAGCCCCATGGTATAGCCGCCATCCACCGGCACCATCAGCACATCGAGCCGCCCAAGTGCCGCGTATTGCGCGTCGTTCGGCTCGTGGTGCAGGTGTCCGAGATGGCCGATGCAGAGCCCCTCGACCTCGAAGACGAAGATCGAATTGCCCTTCTCCTCGACCCCGCCCATGGCCGAGCGGATATCGGTCGAGACATTGCGCACCAGCATTTCACCGAGATCCAGATGATGCTCGATGCCTTCGCCGAACGCGCCCCAGCCGGGCAGCACATGCGGAATCGCCGGGTCGGGATTGGCGGTCCAGTGGGTGCCGTGGGCGTGGTTCATCGTGACGATATCGGGGATCAGCTCGGTATTGCCGATGAACCCGGTGTAATCGGTCACCGCCTCCAGCCCGCCGCGGGTCTGTATCAGGAAACTGGCATGGGCGATATACTGGATGCGCACCGAGTACTCGGGCACCGGATCGGTCCAGGCGGCCTTGTGCAAGTAGCGCAGCCCGGGGTCGGCATCGGCGATGGCGATGCAATGAGAGGGGCGTCTCTGCTGCTGTGCGCTCGCGGGCAGGGTGGCGGTCAGCAGCAGGCTCAGGATCAGGCCGAGGCGCAGCATGGGCGGGTCTCCTTGTTGCGTGGGTCCAGCCTAGCAGGGAAACCGCGCCGCGCATCTGACATTTGCGTTGGTGCGGCGCGGTGCGCCGCAGGGGGAGTATTTTTCGGAAAGATGAAGGCCGGGGCCGCGTCAGCCGGGCAGCGTCATGGCGAGGCCGGTGAGCCAGAGGCCCGCGCCGAAGGAGAGATGGCTGACCGCGCTGCGGCGGCGGGCGATCCAGGGGGCGGGTGTGTTGCGCGCCGCGAGCCCGGCGCCGAGGCAGGGCTGGAGCAGCAGAAACGGCGCGGCCAGTGTCAGCAACCCGAAGCCGAGCGCGGGAAGCGGCGTCGGGGCCGCGAGCCAGCCGGGCGTGACGAGCCAGAGAAACAGCGCGGCGAAGGCGATACCGGTGACATAGTGCAGCGCCCAGCCCAGGGCGCGCTCGCTAGGGATCTGCGGGCTTTGCGCGATGGGGCGATGGATCAGCCGGCCCCGGGGCAGATGGCCCAGCCAGCGGCCCAGAAGTGCGTAGTCGAGACCGGATATGCCCAGCACGCGTTTGCGGACAAGCGCGGTCAGATCCATGACCAGCGTCGCGCCGATGCCCAGGATCAGGGCGGAGAAGAGCAGGGTGAGAAGGTTGGGGGCGGGGGTCGGCATCGTGACGGGCTCCTTGCAGAATCAGGCGATGCCTGCCGATATGCCACTTCAAGTCAACTTGAGGTCAAGCCCATGCTCGACATTGCCGAGGTCGCGCGACAGAGCGGCATTCCCGCCTCGACGCTGCGCTATTACGAGGAGCAGGGGCTGATCCGCTCCGCCGGGCGGCGGGGGCTGCGGCGGATCTTCGAGCCCGATGTGCTCACCCGGCTGTCGCTGATTTCGCTCGGGCAGATCGCCGGGTTCTCGCTGGCGGAGATCGCCGAGATCCTGCGCGATCACGAGGCGCCGGCGATTGCGCGCGAGCGGCTGCTCGACAAGGCCGATGCGCTGGATCTGCGCATCCGCGAGCTGACCGCGCTGCGCGACGGGCTGCGCCATACCGCGCGCTGCACCGCGCCCAGCCATCTGGAATGTCCGAGCTTTCGCCGGCTGATGCGCGTGGCGCTCGCCCATGCGGCGCGGCGCAGGCGGGCGGCGGCGAGGGCGGTGGACTAGGCGGGCTCAGCCCACCTGGGTCTTGCCGCGCCGGTCGCCGCGCAGCGCCGCATAAAGCACATGGGTGCGCCAGCGCCCGTTGATCTGGAGATAGCTCTGCGCCACGCCCTCGTATTTGAAGCCCGAGCGCTCCAGCAGCCCGCGCGAGGCGACGTTTTCCGGCAGGCAGGCGGCCTCGATCCGGCTCAGGTCGAGCCGTTCGAAGGCGTGATGCACCAGCGCCGCGATGGTTTCGCGCATATAGCCCTGGCGCGCATAGGGCTGGCCGGTCCAGTAGCCAAGCACGCCCGATTGCGCCGGGCCGCGGCGGATATTGTCGAGGGTGATGGCGCCCAGGAGCTGCTCGTCCTCGCGGCGGAAGATGAAGAGCGGTATGGCCGTGCCGCCGGCGATGGAGCGGTTGGCCCAGTAGACCCGGTTGGTGAAGGCGCGGCGGGTGAGGTGATCGGGCGCCCAGGAGGGCTCCCACGGTGTCAGGTAGCCGCGGCTTTCCACGCGCAGCGTCACCCAGGGGGTGAAATCGCCGTGCTGCGGCGGGCGCAGCACCAGCCGCTCGGTGTCGAGCCGGAGCTTGCGCCGCCTCGCCAGCATCACGCCGCCCGGCGGGCCTGCAACGCCTCCAGCCCCGGGGCGCCGCCGACCGGCCCGTAAAGCGCCAGCGCCGCCGGGGCGCGCGCCGCCATGTCCTCGGCAAAGAGCCGCACGTCGCCGGTGGTGACGTTGTCGATCCGCGCCACGGTTTCCTCGATGGGCGGCACCTTGCCCCAGATCTGCACCATGCGCGCCATGCGCTCGGCGCGGGAAGACGAGCTTTCCAGCCCCATCAGCAGCCCGGCCTTCATCTGGGCGCGGGCACGGGCGATTTCCTCGGGGCTGAGATCGTCTGCGGCGCGCTTCATCTCGTCGATGGTCAGCCCCGCCAGCGCGGCCAGCTCCTCGCCGCTGGTGCCGGCATAGATCGTGGTCAGCCCGGTATCCGCATAGGCGCCGGTCTGGGCGAAGATCGTGTAGCAGAGCCCGCGCTTCTCGCGGATCTCCTGGAAGAGGCGCGAGGACATGCCGCCGCCGAGCGCGATGGCGTAGATCTGCGCGGTGTAGAACTCCGGATCGCGATAGCCCGGCCCGTTGAAGGCGAGGGCGAAATGCGCCTGTTCCAGCGCCTTCTCGTGGCGGGTCTCGCCGCCGATGAAGCGGGCGGGCTCGGGCTCGGCGGCCCGGCGCGGCGCGAGATCGCCAAAGATCGCCTCGGCCTGTTCCACCAGCGCCGCGTGATCGACGGCGCCCGCCGCCGACAGGATCATCTGATCCGGCCCATAATGCTCGGTGACGAAGGTTTCGAGATCTTCGCGCCCGAAGCCGCGCACATTTGCCGCCTCGCCGAGGATTGTGCGCCCCAGCGGCTGGCCCTGATAGGCGCGCTCCTGCAACCAGTCGAAGATCACGTCGTCGGGGGTATCCAGCGCCTGGCCGATCTCCTGAAGGATCACATGGCGCTCGGTCTCGATCTCGCGCCCGTCGAACACCGGGTTGAGCAGGATGTCGGAGATCACATCCATCGCCAGCCTGGTGTCGTTCTCAAGCACGCGGGCGTAATAGGCGGTCACCTCGCGCGAGGTGTAGGCGTTGATATAGCCGCCCACATCCTCGATGGCCTCGGCGATCTGCAGGGCGCTGCGGGTCTTGGTGCCCTTGAAGGCCATGTGTTCGAGGAAATGCGCAACGCCGTTCTGTTCGAGCCGCTCGTTGCGGCCGCCGGCGGTGACCCAGATGCCGAGCGAGGCCGATTGCAGCCCGTCCATCGGCTCGGAGACGATGCGCAGGCCGTTCTTGAGGGTGGTGAGTTCTACGGTCACTTGGCAAGACGCTCCCGGATGAGGGTTTCCAGCGCGCCGAGATCGTTGGCGACGCGGGTGACGCGCTCGGGGCGGTCGAAGAGATCGGCCATGCGCTCGGGCAGGGGCGGGCGGATGCCGCTGGCTTTTTCCACCGCATCGGGGAATTTCGCCGGATGCGCGGTGGCCAGCGTGATCATCGGGGTGTCGGGCACCCGGTGCTCCTCGGCCACCTTCACGCCGATGGCGGAATGCGGGCAGAGCAGCTCGCCCATGGCGGCATGCGCCTTTGCGATGGTGGCCAGCGTTTCCTCTTCCGAGGCGCGGCCGCTCTCGAAATGCTCGCGCAGGGCCTGCAACGCACCCTGGCTGACGTTGAAGCCGCCGTCCTTCAGCTCGTCCATGAGCTGTGCCACGGCATTGCCGTCGCGCCCGTAAGCGTCGAAGAGGGCGCGTTCGAAATTCGAGCTGACCTGAATGTCCATGCTCGGGCTGATCGAGGGGATGACCTCGCCCTTGGCATAAGCGCCCGATGAGAGGCAGCGGTGCAGGATGTCGTTCTGGTTCGTGGCGACCACCAGCCGGTCGATGGGCAGGCCCATCTTCTTGGCGATGTAACCGGCGAAGATATCGCCGAAATTGCCGGTGGGCACGGTGAAGCTGACCTTGCGGTCGGGCGCGCCCAGCGACACGGCGGCGGAGAAGTAATAGACCACCTGCGCCAGCACCCGCGCCCAGTTGATCGAGTTCACGCCCGCCAGCCGCACCTCGTCGCGGAAGGCGAAATCGTTGAACATGTCCTTGAGCTTGGCCTGGCAGTCGTCGAAATGTCCGTCGAGCGCCAGCGCGTGCACATTGGCCTCGGGCGGCGTGGTCATCTGGCGGCGCTGCACCTCCGAGACGCGGCCATGCGGGAAGAGGATGAACACATCCACCGCGTCCAGCCCCTTGAAGGCCTCGATCGCCGCCGAGCCGGTATCGCCGGAGGTGGCGCCGACGATGGTCACGCGCTCGCCGCGCCGGGTGAGCGCCTCTTCGAAGAGCTGGCCGATGAGCTGCATGGCGAAATCCTTGAACGCCAGCGTCGGCCCGTGGAACAGCTCCAGCAGGAAATGTCCCGGCGCCAGTTGCACCATGGGCGCGCGGGCGTTGTGGCCAAAGCCCGCATAGGCCCTGGCGATCAGATCGCCGAAAGTCTCGTCGGAAAAGCTGTCGCCGACAAAGGGCCGCATCACGCGAAACGCGGTTTCCTCATAGCTCAGCCCGTGCAGGGCGCGGATATCGTCTTTGGACATCTCGGGCACGGTCTCGGGCACGTAGAGCCCGCCGTCGCGGGCCAGCCCGGACAGCATCGCCTCTTCGAAGCTCAGCGACGGCGCCTGGCCGCGGGTGGAGATGTAGCGCATTCAGGTCTCTCCGGTCTTTCTCTGCCGCGCGATGTAATAGGCGGTCATGATCAGCCACACCACGGCCAGCGAGAACCAGGTGATGGCATATTGCAGGTGATCGTTCGGGATGCCGCTGGTGTCCACCGGCAGCGGGTCGATCTCGGGATCTTTCGGATCGGTGGCGCGCGCGATGACCAGCAGCGGTTCGGTGCCCAGCTCTTCGGCCATGGCGCCGATATCGCGGGCGAACCAGATATTCGCCGCCACGTCGTTCTCGGGCGTCGCGGAATTGCGGTCGTCGGGCCAGTGCAGATTGCCCTGCACCTCCGCCGGGCCGATACGGCGCGGGGTGTCCTTGAACTCGTCGCGGGTAAAACCGCGGTCGAGCAGGATCAGCCGGTCGTCTTCGGTGCGGAAGGGCGAGACGATGCGGTAGCCGGCGCCGATCTGTTTCTGGCTGACAAGCACGCGGACCTCTCCGGGAAGGATCTCGCCGCTGAGCTCCACCGGCTGATAGCGCTGCTCTTCGGGGGAAATCATCACCGGCAGCGGTTCGGGGTCGCCGGAAATCCGCGCCTCGATCTCGGCCAGCACGCCCTGTTTCCACTCCAGCCGCTGCATCTGCCAGATGCCGAGCCAGACAAGGATGCCGGCGCCGATGAGGCCGAAAAGCAGGGGGGCGATGAAACGGGTCACGCGGGCTCCGCAGGGGTGAATGTGACGCCTGCTTTATCGCGGGGATGTGGGGGGTATCAAGGCGCGAATGCCCTGCGGCACGCGCGCCCTTGGTGTTTTGGGCAAAACCGGACCGGTGGGCCGGTCCGGAAGTGTCGTCTTACTCCGCCGCCGCGACGCGCTCGTCGAGGATCTCGGCGAATTTGGAATAGGACATGTTGGTGTAGAGCTCGCCGTCGATCACGAAGGACGGGGTGGAGTTGAACCCGTCTTTCTCGACATTGGCCTGATACCAGCCGACCAGCGCCTTGAGCTGTTCGCCATCGCTCATGCAGGCGTCGAGCGCGTCGTTTTCGATGCCGGCGAGCCGGCCGATCTTGCGCAGCGCGTCGGCGACCTCGGCCTCGCTGCCCTTGCGCGCCCAGTCGTCCTGACCGCTATAGATCATGTCGACGATGCCGAAATATTTCATCTCGCCGCCGCAGCGCGCCATCAGCGAGGCCCACATGTCGAACTTGTTGAAATAGGCCTCGCGGAAGGTGAACTTCACCTTGCCGGTATCGACATAGTTTTCCTTGATCTGCGGGAACACCTCGTCTTCGAAGGCGGCGCAGTGCGGGCAGGTGAACGAGCCGTATTCGATCACCTCGACCGGCGCGTCGGGATCGCCGAGGGTCATGTCGGTGACCGTGAC
The DNA here is from genome assembly GCF_001975705.1 of Salipiger abyssi. Classification (NCBI taxonomy): domain Bacteria; kingdom Pseudomonadati; phylum Pseudomonadota; class Alphaproteobacteria; order Rhodobacterales; family Roseobacteraceae; genus Salipiger; species Salipiger abyssi. The sequence goes on along the minus strand of NZ_CP015093.1, from coordinate 772,059 downwards.
CTCCTCGGCGGCCTCCTGTGCGCTGGCGGCGCCGGGCAGGGTCGCGCCGCCCGGGACGGCGAGCCAGGAGCCGCCGGCGGAAAGAACGGCCGCGAGCGCGGCGGTGGTCAGGATACGCTTCATCTGTCTTCCTTCTTGTCTTCGCTCGCCCGCGCGGCGGGCCGTCAGCGTTGCGATTTGGTTATCACGTTTGCGCCCAGCCGTTCGAGCGCCTGACGCAGCCCCTCGTCGGTCACGCCCTCGGTGGCGGTATGCGCCTCGGCGACGATCTCCGGCGTGGGGGCGGGTTTGGTGTTTGGCTTGGCGCGATGCTCGAAGGCGACGCGGCCCTCGGCAAAGCCGGTGGCGGCGGTCTGGGTGACGCGGATGCGGGCGATGGCGTTATAGCCGTAGATCGCGTTGACCCGCTCGCGCAGCTCTTCCTTGCGCATCTCCAGCAGCGGCGCGTTGGCGCCGGTGGTCAGCAGCGTCAGCGTCGCACCGAGACTGCCGCGGCCATAGCCGATCTCCACCGGGCGCGAGATCGCGGCCATCTCGGCCCCGGCAATCTCTTCCCAATGGGTGAGCACACGGGATTGCGCAAAGCCACGGCTTTCGCTGGCGCGGCGGATGTTCTGTTTCAGAAGCCCCCCGGTCTGGGCAAAGCCGTAGGTCGTGCTGCGCCGTTTCATCTTGAATCCCTCTCTGTGGCGCTATTCTAGTGGGCGCGCCTGCGGGCGCCAGCCCGGAATCATCCAATCAAGGGAATGTCAGATTTGCGTGAAACCGCCCGCGCCACGGATTTGCTCGACTGGTACGACCGCCACGCAAGGGATCTGCCCTGGCGGGTCGGACCGCGCGCCCGCGCGGCGGGGATGCGCCCCGATCCCTATCGCGTCTGGCTTTCGGAAATCATGCTGCAACAGACCACCGTGCCGGCGGTCAAACCCTATTTCGAGGCCTTCACCGCGCGCTGGCCGACGGTCTCGGATCTGGCGGCGGCGGCGGATGCGGATGTCATGGCCGCCTGGGCCGGGCTCGGCTATTACGCCCGCGCCCGCAACCTGCTGAAATGCGCCCGCGCCGTGGCCGAAGAGCATGGCGGCGTCTTTCCCGACAGCTACGAGGGGCTGCTGGGCCTGCCGGGCATCGGCCCCTATACGGCGGGCGCCATCGCCGCCATCGCCTTCGACCTGCCGGCCACGGTGGTGGACGGCAATGTCGAGCGGGTCATGGCGCGGCTGCATGACGAGCACACGCCGCTGCCGCAGGCCAAGCCGGTGCTGACCGACATGGCCGCCGCGCTGACGCCGCAGCAACGGCCCGGCGATTATGCGCAAGCGGTGATGGATCTTGGCGCCACGATCTGCTCGCCGCGCAACCCGGCCTGCGGGCTCTGCCCGTGGCGGCCTTCCTGCGCCGCCTGGGAGGCGGGCACGGCGGCGGAACTGCCGAAGAAGGCACCCAAGAAGCGCAAGCCCACGCGGCTCGGCATCGCCTATCTGGTGCGCCGGGTGGATGGTGCCTGGCTGCTCGAACGCCGCCCCGACAAGGGGCTGCTCGGCGGCATGCTGGGCTGGCCCGGCAGCGAGTGGAACGAGGCGCCCGGGGAGGCGCCGCCGATCCGGGCCGAATGGAAGACGCTCCCCGGCGAGGCGCGCCACACCTTCACGCATTTCCACCTGCGCCTGACGGTCAAGACCGCGCTGGTGCCGATGGACCGCCCCGCGACGCGCGGCGAGTTCGTCGAGCTGGCGGAGTTCAGCCCCTCCGACCTGCCGACGGTGATGCGCAAGGCCTACGATCTGGCGCGCGGAAGCTGAGCGCGGTTTTTCCGATTCAAAACCTCGGAAATGCGGCGGATCGTCTCGTGACGCGCTCCGGTCGCAGGAGTAAGCTCCCCCCGGAACGCGCATCGGATCGCGCAAACGGAGACGGATCATGATCTCTTCGGACAAGGTCGCCCGCGTCACCGCGGCGATGCCCTTCTGGCTCACCTATATCCTGCCGCCGCTGGTAATGCTGGGCGCGGTCAGGGGCGGGCTCTGGGTGCTGCTGCCGCCGCTCGCGACCTGGTATCTGTTCTCGGCGCTGGACGTTGCGCTGGGGCTCAACAAGGAAAGTGCCGATCCGCAGACCGAGGAAAGCCGGCTCTTCTGGTACCGGCTGGGGGTGATGCTCTGGGCGCCGGTGCAGTTCGTGACGCTCTACGCGCTGATCTGGTATCTTGGCCACAGCGATCACCTGAACGGCTGGGAAAAATTCGGCGTGATGTTCGGCACCGGCGTGATGACCGGCACGGTGGGCATCGTCTATGCCCATGAGCTGCTGCATCAGTCGAACCGGCTGGAGCGCAACCTTGCCGACTGGCTGCTGGCGATGGTGCTCTATTCGCATTTCCGCTCGGAGCATCTGCTGGTGCATCACGTCTGGGTTGGCACGCCGCGCGACGCGGTGACGGCGCGCTATAACGAGGGGTTCCACCGCTATTATCCGCGCGTGCTGCGCGAATGCCCGGCCTCGGCCTTCCGCGCCGAGGCGGCCATGCTGGCGCGGCGCAAGCTGCCCTGGTGGCACCGGCGCAACCCGTTCTGGAAATACGCGGCCCTGCAACTGGCGATGCTGGCACTGGCGATATTGCTGGCCGGCTGGTCGGGGCTCTTGTTCTTTGTCGTGCAGGCAGGGGTGGCGATCTGGCAGCTCGAGCTGACCAATTACGTGGAGCATTACGCGCTGACCCGGCGCCATCTGGGCGACGGCAGATACGAGCATGTGAAGCCGCACCATTCCTGGAACTCGGCACATACGGCGACGAACTGGCTGCTGATCAATCTTCAGCGCCATTCCGATCACCATTACAAGCCCGACCGCCGCTTTCCGCTCTTGCAGAATTACGAGGAGCGCGAGGCGCCGCAGCTGCCCTATGGCTATCCGATCATGACCATGGCAGCGATGGTGCCGCCGCTCTGGCGCCGGATCATGAACCCGAAGGTCAGGGCCTGGCGCAAGGCCTGGTATCCCGACATCGAGGACTGGAAGCCCTATAATCGCGCCAGCACCCCGATGCCGGGCCGGGCGAGCTGAGAGGCCGCGCGCTGCTCTGGGCGTCGGGCGGGCGGCACGGTGTTTTTGGGAGTATTTGAAGAAAGATGAAGGGGCGGGGGCGGCGCCTCGCTCCTGCCGTGCGGGCAGGGGAATGCGGCCTTGCAATCAGGGCGTGGGCCTCGCAAACATGAGGCCCGGTTCCGGTTCAGGAGGCAGAGCGATGGATCTTGAGAAAGCCGCGAGGGCGGTGCGCGAGAACGCCTATGTGCCCTATTCGCGCTTCAAGGTGGGGGCGGCGCTGCGCACGCCCTCGGGCGCGGTCTATGTCGGCTGCAATGTCGAGAACGTGGCCTATCCCGAAGGCACCTGCGCCGAGGCCGGCGCCATCGCCGCCATGGTCGCCGCCGGCGAGACCGAGATCGCCGAGGCCTATGTGATCGCCGACAGCGCCCATCCGGTGCCGCCCTGCGGTGGTTGCCGGCAAAAGCTGGCGGAATTCGCGCGTTCGGAGGCAAAGGTGACGCTGGCCACAGTGGACGGGGCCGAGCTGGTCACGACGGTGGCCGAACTGCTGCCCGGCGCCTTCGATCCGGGGCATATGGAGCGCGCATGATGGAGGCGAGGGCGGTGATCGCGGCGCTGCGGCGCGGAGAGGAACCGACGGCAGAAGGGCTGCGCTGGTTCGCCAGCGGGCTGGCGGACGGCTCGGTCAGCGCGGCGCAGGCCGGGGCCTTTGCCATGGGGATCTGCCTGCGCGGGCTCAGCGAGGAGAATCGCGTGGCGCTGACGCTGGCGATGCGCGATTCGGGCCATGTGATGCGCTGGGATCTCGACGGGCCGGTGGTCGACAAGCATTCCACCGGCGGGGTCGGCGATTGCGTCTCGCTGGTGCTGGCGCCGGCGCTGGCGGCCTGCGGCGTCTATGTGCCGATGATCTCGGGGCGGGGCCTGGGCCATACCGGCGGCACGCTCGACAAGCTCGACGCGATCCCGGGCTATGCGGTGGCGCCCGACGAGGCGCGCTTTCGCCAGGTGGTGCGCGAGGCCGGATGCGCCATCGTCTCGGCCAGCGCCGAGATCGCCCCCGCCGACCGCAGGCTCTATGCGGTGCGCGACGTGACGGCGACGGTGGAAAGCCTCGATCTCATCACCTCCTCGATCCTGTCGAAGAAATTGGCGGCGGGGCTGGAGGGGCTGGTTCTGGATGTGAAAGTCGGCTCCGGCGCCTTCATGAAGACCGACGAAGAGGCGCGCGCGCTGGCGCAGGCGCTGGTGTCCACCGCCAACGCTGCCGGCTGCCCGACCACCGCCTTTGTCACCGATATGAACCAGCCGATTGCCGCGGCGCTGGGCAATACGCTGGAGGTGGACGCGGCGATGCGCGTGCTGACCGGGCGCGAGCAGGGGCCGCTCTACGAGCTGACGCTGGCGCTGGGTGCGGCGCTGCTGGAGGGGGCGGGGATCGCCGATCCGGAGGCGAAGCTGCGCGCGGCGCTCGATGGCGGGGCCGCCGCCGAGCGCATGGGGCGCATGGTCTACGGGCTGGGCGGGCCGATGAATTTTGTCGAGGACTGGGGCCGTTACCTGCCCGAGGCGACGGTGATCCGCGAGATCCCGGCGCCTGTGTCCGGCCATGTCGCCTCGATCGACGGCGAGGCGCTGGGCCTTGCGGTGGTGCGGCTCGGCGGCGGGCGCACGGTCGAGACCGACCGGATCGACCCGGCGGTGGGGCTCTCGGATGTGGTGCGGCTGGGCGCGCGCGTCGAGCAGGGGGCGCCGCTGGCGCGGATCCACGCGGCGCGCGAGGATCAGGCCGAGGAGGCGATCCGCGTGGTGCAGAATGCCATCGCGCTGGGCGATCCCGCCGAGGCCGGGCCGCTGGTCCGGGAGCGCGTCGGATGAGAGCCTTTCTGGTGGTGATGGATTCGGTGGGCATTGGCGGCGCACCGGATGCCGGGTCGTATTTCAACGACGGCCATCCCGATACCGGCGCCAACACCGTGCTGCACATCGCCGAGGCCTGCGCGCGTGGCGAGGCCGAGGACGGGCGCAGCGGGAAGCTGCACCTGCCCAATCTCGACGCTTTGGGCCTGGGCCGGGCGGTGGAGCTGGCCAGCGGCACGCTGCCGCCGGGGCTGGGGGCCGCGCCGCGCGGGCTCTGGGGCGCCGCGACGGAGCGGTCGAAGGGCAAGGACACGCCCTCGGGCCATTGGGAGCTGGCCGGGCTGCCGGTGCCGTGGGACTGGCATTATTTCCCCGATACCCAGCCGGCCTTTCCGGCGGATCTCATGGCGAAGGTTTGCGAGATCGCTGGCACCGAGGGGACGCTGGCCAATTGCCACGGCTCCGGCACGGTGATGCTGGAACGCTTCGGGGCAGAGCATCTGCGCACGGGCTGGCCGATCTGCTACACCTCCGCCGACAGCGTGTTCCAGATCGCGGCGCATGAGGAAAGCTTCGGCCTCGACCGGCTGCTGTCGCTTTGCGAGACCATCGCACCGCTGCTGCATAAGAGGAAGGTGGGGCGGGTGATCGCGCGGCCTTTCGTCGGGCAAGAGGGCCACTTCACCCGCACCGCCAATCGCCACGACTATGCCATCCGCCCGCCCGAGCCGGTGCTGACCAACTGGGTGCAGGAGGCCGGCGGGACGGTGCATGCGGTCGGCAAGATCGGCGATATCTTCTCGATGGAGGGGATCGACGCCTTGCACAAAGGCGACGATGCCACGCTGATGAGCCATCTCGGAGACCTTGTGGATAACTCCGGGGACGGTTCGCTGACCTTCGCGAATTTCGTCGAGTTCGACAGCCTTTACGGGCACAGGCGAAATGTCTCGGGCTATGCCCGTGCGTTGGAATGGTTCGATGCCGAGCTTGGCCGGCTGCTGCCGCGCTTGCGCAAAGACGACATGTTGCTGATCACCGCCGATCACGGCAACGACCCCACATGGCGGGGCACCGATCACACCCGCGAGCGGGTGCCGGTGCTGGTGGCCGGAAAGGGCGCGGGCTGCGCCGGGCAGGTGGGATTTGCCGATGTTGCCGCCAGCGTCGCGGCGCATCTCGGGGTTGCGGCGCGTGGCGCCGGGAGGAGTTTTCTGTGAGAGGTTTTGTGATGGACGAAGAGCGTCTGGCGGCGATCCGCGCGCTGCCCAAGGTCGAGCTGCACCTGCATCTGGAGGGCGCCGCGCCGCCGGCCTTCATCCGGGGGCTGGCGCAGGAGAAATCGGTGCGGCTCGACGGGATCTTTGCCGGCAACGGCAGCTATGCCTACACGGATTTCGGGCATTTTCTTGAGGTTTACGAGGCCGCGACATCGGTTCTGAAAAGCCCCGAGGATTACGCGCGCCTCGTCACCGCCGTGCTTGAGGAAAGCGCCGCAAACGGTGTGCTCTATTCGGAAACCTTCCTGTCGCCGGATTTCTGCGGTGGCGGCGATCTCGGCGCCTGGCGGGATTATCTGCACGCGATGCGCGAGGCGGCGGAGGCGGCGGAGCGCGATATAGGCATCACCCTGCGCGGCATCGTCACCTGCATCCGGCATTTCGGCCCGGAAAAGGCCAAGCGTGCCGCGCTCTGCGCCGCCGAGACGGCGGGCGACTGGCTGGTGGGTTTTGGCATGGCCGGCGACGAGAACCGGGGCAGCCCGAGGGATTTCGCCTACAGCTTCGACATGGCGCGCGAGGCGGGGCTGAAGCTCACCTGCCATGCCGGGGAATGGCGCGGGCCGCGCGAAGTGGCCGAAGCGATTGACGATTTGAGGGTTGCGCGCATCGGCCACGGGGTGCGATCCATCGAGGATCTGGCGCTTGTGGATAAGATCGTGGAGAACGGGATTGTCCTAGAGGTTTGCCCGGGTTCCAACGTGACGCTCGGGGTTTACCCGAAGCTCTCGGCGCATCCGATTGAGAAACTGCGCGAACGCGGCGTGAAGGTGACCGTCTCGACCGACGATCCGCCGTTCTTTCACACCAGCATGGCCGATGAATACGAGGCGCTGGCGCGGGTCTTTGGCTGGGACGAGGAGGTCTTTGCCGAGATCGCCCGCACGTCCGCCGAGGCCGCGTTCTGCGACGAGGAGACCCGCGCGGCACTGCTCAAGCGGCTGGGCTGAGCGGCGGCTGGCACGGCGGGCGGTGGGCCAGAATTGCCCACCCTACGGGCCGGCGTGCGGCGGTTTCAGTTTCGCATGCGTCCCCGGCGTTGCGGGAAAAGGGCGCCGTCGTTATTGGAAAAGGCGATACGCGAAAAGGAGCGCCCGCGCATGAAACAGCATCTCACCGTCGTCGATCACCCGCTGGTGCAGCACAAGCTGACCCTGATGCGCGAAAGGGACACTTCGACCGCGTCCTTCCGCCAGCTCCTGCGCGAGATCAGCCTGCTGCTCGCCTATGAGGTCACCCACGAGCTGCCGGTGACCAGCAAAAAGATCGAGACGCCGCTCTGCGAGATGGAGGCGCCGGTGATCGAGGGCAAGAAGCTGGTGCTGGTGTCGATCCTGCGCGCCGGCAACGGTCTGCTCGACGGGATTCTGGAGCTGGTGCCGGCGGCGCGGGTGGGCTTTGTCGGGCTCTATCGCGACGAGGAGACTCTGAAGCCGGTGCAGTATTACTTCAAGGTGCCGAAGAATTTGCAGGACCGTACGGTGATCGTGGTCGATCCGATGTTGGCTACGGGCAATTCCTCTGCCGCCGCCATCGACCTGATGAAAGAGGCCGGCGCCAGGGATATCCGCTTTCTCTGCCTGTTGGCGGCGCCGGAAGGCGTGGCGCGGATGAAGGAGGCGCACCCGGATGTGCCCATCGTCACAGCCTCGCTCGATAGCCACTTGAACGAAAAGGGTTATATCGTTCCGGGACTAGGGGATGCGGGTGACCGGATGTTCGGCACAAAATAAGCCGTGCGTACGCTTTACAGCATCAAGCGGATATTGCATGCTGGCCGCATTTATCTGGGGGCAGACATGCGATTGAAAACACTGGCGATCCTTGCCTTGGCCGCGGCTCCGAGCATCGGCGCGGCACCCTCGCTGGCGCAGGGCATCACCACCATCGACACGCCGGCGGAGCTGCCGCCGTCGAGCTATTCCGGCAAGCAATATGTCGACAGTCAGGGCTGCGTGTTCGTGCGCGCCGGGTTCGACGGCGCGGTGATCTGGGTGCCCCGGGTGACCCGCGACCGCGATCAGGTTTGCGGCTATGCGCCGACCTTCGGGAAATCGGCAACGCGGACCGCTGCGGCGCCTGCTCCGAAACCCGCCGCTCGGCCCGCGCCGAAACCGGCGGCGAAGCCGAGCCCGGCCCCCGCGCCGACCCGTGTGAGCCGCAGCGCGAAACCCATCGAAACCGTGGCCTCCAAGCCCGCGCCGAAACCGGCGGTCAAGCGCCGCGTCGTCAAGGCGCCGGCCTCCAAGCCGCCGTCGGCACCGCCGCCGAAAACCGTGGTCAAGACCGTGCCGAAACCCGCAGCGCGGGCACCGCAACCGCAGCGCGTGGTCAAGGTTGCGCCGGGGCGGGGGTGTCCGACCGGGTACACAGGCACGGTTATGCGCGATGGCATGCAGGTGCGCTGCGGCCCGCAATCTAGCCCCTTCGTAACCGAGATCCGCCGTGGCGAGGCGCCCGGCGCGGGCAAGAACGTCTATTACAACTACGGCAACGGACGCGGCAGCTGGGATGACAGCCGTCTTGGCACGGCTTCGGACGACCCGGTCGCCCTGGCGGGCCGACCGGGCACGCGGATCGTGCCCGATCAGGTCTGGGAAAGCCGCTCCGAGGTGCCGCCGGTGGTGCCTGCGGGCTATCGCCCGGCCTGGGAGGACGACCGGCTGAACCCCTACCGCGCCTGGCAGACGGTGGACGGGTTCTATGCGACGCAGAAGCGCTGGACCAACACGGTGCCACGGCAGAACCTGCCCTATGCACGTCGGATTCCGGCGCGTGAGCCGGTTGTGCTTTACCGGGCCGATGCACCTGTCACCGCGCCGGTGGTCTCGTCCACCGGGCGCAGCCCGGCGCAGGAGCGCGCGACGCGCAACCCGGTGATCTCGACCCGCTCGGCGCCCTCCGGCACCGCAGCGCCCGGCGGCGCAGCGCGCTATGTGGAGATCGGCCTCTTCACCACCAAAGCCAAGGCGGCTGCCGCAGCAAGCCGTTTGCAGGGCGCCGGCCTGCCGGTGCGCTATGCCCGCGCGGGCGGCGATGCACCGCAGCAGCGCCGTGTCGTGGTCGGCCCCTATCGCAGCGCGTCGGCACTGAATGCAGCGCTGAGCCGGGTGCATGCGACGGGGTACGTGCAGGCCTATACGCGCTGAATTCTGCGCTGTCGGATTGAGCTCAGGCCCCCGCCGCGGAGACGTGGCGGGGGTTTTCCGTTTCCGGGCTCAGCCGCCGCAGATGCTCTGTAGCCGTACCCAGTCGGCGTCGGAGAGCACCAGCCGGCTGCCCTCGCCGGCATAGGGATCGGCCTCGATGAGCGCGAGCGTGCTTTCCCCGGTCATGTCGCGGGCAAAGGCATAGGGCGAGCTGCGCAGTTGTGCGGTGCCGAAGGCGCGCAGCAGCGCATCGGTGGGCAGCGGCGCCGCGTCGCGGGTGAGCAGCGTCTCGGCATAGGAATCCAGCGCACCGTCGGGCAGGCTGCCGGTGGTCAGCAGCCGCAGCGACGACCACAGCCCCGCATGTTCCAGCAGGTCTGCCAGCGGATCCGCGCGGCGCGCGCGCAGCGCCTCGGCAAGGATATAGCCCGCCGCGATATCGGGGTCTTCGTGATCCTCGATCAGCGCGCGATTCATCAGGATCAACCCGCCGGGCAGATGCGCCGTCTCGCGCACGCCACCGGGCAAGACAACCAGATCGTCCTGCCGGGTCTCGCCCAGCATCCGCAGCGCCAGGTGGCGCAGCGGCTGGCGTGCTTCCTCGGTCATGCAGGGCTGACCGGCGACGCGGGTGATCCGGGCCAGCAGCGCCGTGCCGATCTCCTCGCGCTTGACCGTGGGCACGACGCGCTCGGTATGCTTGAGCAGCGCGCCGGGCAGCCAGAACAGCGCGCCCGCCAGCAGCACCGTGGCGACGCCTCCGATCAGGTAGAGCCGCAGCTTGCCGGGGCGCGGGCGGCGGCGGTCGATGGCGCGCAGCAGCCGCTCGATCGCCTCGATCATCGTGGTCTCGTCCTCGGCGAGTTCCAGCGTCTCGCCGGGGTCGCCGTCGGGGTGATAGATCGCCGGGCGCTGGCCCTTGTTGGCGCGCCGCACGGCGGGCAGGGACCAGTGCGCCAGCGCCCGTCCGGAGAATTCGGAAATGGTCAGCGAGGCGTCGCCCAGCGACACGATCACCTCCCGGCGCTGCGCGCCGGGTTCGGGCCGCCACAGGCCCGAGGCTTCCAGCCGTTCATATTGTTTGAGTGCCGTCATGGCGGGCTGCTCTGCCTCGTTTCGGTGCAACGTAGCATGGGCGCGCGGCCATGGGCAATGCGTGGCTGATTTCGCGGCTGCCGGGCCGATGTGGAGCCCTTGATATGCGTCATACCGCTGTCGCGGGCGCGGCGTTACGCTCACACGCGGATCGGCGGCTGGAGGCGAAAATGAATAGGCGGAGGTTTGTTCTGGGCGCGGCGGGGCTGGCTGCCGCCGGTGCGGCAGGTGTCGCGGGATGGCGTGCGTGGACCGGCTCCATGGGAGAATATGCGCGTTACAGCGCGGCACTGCGCGAGACGCTGGCGCAGAGGCCGGAGGCGGTGGCGCTCCTGCGCTATGCGACGCTCGCGCCCAACGGCCACAACACGCAGCCCTGGCGTTTCCGCATCGGCAACGGCGAGATCGGTATCGAGCCGGACCTGTCCCGTGCCACGCCTGCGGTCGATCCCGACGATCACCATCTCTATGTCAGCCTCGGATCGGCGCTCGAGGTGCTGCACATCGCCGCGACGGCGACGGGCTGGCCCGGTTCCGTGGAAGACGCGGAGACCGGCGCGCCGCGTTATCTCTATGCGGAAGGGCCGGCCCGTCCGGATGATCTCTTTGCGGCCATTCCGCAGCGGCAGTCGACCCGGGCGCCCTTCGACGGACGCGTCGCTTCGGCGGCGGATCTGACGGCGCTGGAGGCCGCGGCGCGGGTGCCGGGGGTGCATCTGTCGCTGCACACCGACCGCGCGCGGATTGGCGCGGTGCGTGATCTGGTCCTCGCCGGGAACGACAGGCAAATGGCAGATCCGGCCTTCATGGCCGAGCTGAAACACTGGCTGCGCTTCAGCCCTGCCGAGGCGATGGCGCGCGGGGACGGGCTGTTCTCGGCCTGTAGCGGCAACCCGGTGCTGCCGGAGCCGCTCGGCGGGCTGGCCTACGACCTGTTCTTCAAGGCGGAGACCGAACGCGCGAAATACGCCCGTCAGCTCGACAGTTCGGCGGGCGTCGCGGTGTTCACCGGCGCGCGTGAGGACAAGGCGCACTGGATCGCCGTAGGCCGGGCGTCGCTGCGCTTTGCGCTGGCGCTGACGGCGCGCGGCATGCGCTGCTCTTATGTCAACCAGCCGGTGGAGGTCGCAGCACTACGCCCCGAACTCGCGGGGATTGCCGGTGTCGCCGGCCAGCGCCCGGATCTCGTCATGCGCTTTGGCTACGGGCCGACGCTGCCCTTCTCGCCGCGCCGGCCCGTGGCGTCCGTTCTCGTCTGAGGCGGGTGCTCAGAGATCCTTGGCACGCGCCCGAAGCTGGAATTTCTGGATCTTGCCGGTGGAGGTCTTGGGCAGCTCCTCGAACACCACTTTCTTGGGGGTCTTGAACCCCGCCAGCCGCTCGCGGGAAAAGGCGATGAGCTCCGCCTCGCTGGCCTCGTGGCCCGGCTTCAGCTCGACAAAGGCGCAGGGCACCTCGCCCCATTTCTCGTCCGGCTTGGCCACCACGGCGCAGAGCAGCACCGATTCATGCGCCATCAGCGTGTTTTCCACCTCGACCGAGGAGATGTTCTCGCCGCCGGAGATGATGATGTCCTTCGCCCGGTCGGCGATCTGGAGATAGCTGTCGGGATGCAGCACGGCGATGTCGCCGGAATGGAAATAGCCGCCCTCGAAGGCCTCGCGCGTGGCCTTGGGCGCCTTGAGATAGCCCTTCATCACGCCGTTGCCGCGATGCATGATCTCGCCCTTGGTCTCGCCGTCCATGGCGACGATGTTCATCTGCTCGTCCATGACGGTGACATGCTGCATGAAGGGCATGCCGACGCCCTGGCGTGCCTTCATCGCGGCGCGGTCACCGCCCTGCATGTGATCCCAGCTCCCCTGCCAGGCGCATTCCACATCCGGCCCGTAGGTCTCGGTCAGCCCGTAGACCTGGGTGACGTTGAAGCCCATGGTCTCGATCTTGGCGAGCGTGGCGGGGGCAGGGGGCGCGCCGGCGGTGAAGACTTCGACCACATGATCGAAGGCGCGCTTCTCCTCTGCCTTGGCGTTGACGATCATGTTCAGCACGATGGGCGCGCCGCCGAAATGGGTGACGCCCTCGTCGGCGATGGCGTCGTAGATATTATGTGCGGCGATGTCGCGGCAGCACACGACGGTGCCGCCCACGGCGGGCATCATCCAGGTGTGGCACCAGCCGTTGCAGTGAAAGAGCGGCACGATGGTCAGGTAGACCGGATGCAGCGTGATGCGCCAGCTCAGCACCTGGCCCATGGCGTTGAGATAGGCGCCGCGATGGTGATAGACCACGCCCTTGGGCCGCCCGGTGGTGCCGGAGGTGTAGTTGAGCGCGAGGCTCTCCCATTCGTCCTCGGGTAGGATCCAGGCGAAATCGGGATCGCCGGTGGCGAGGAAGTCCTCGTATTCCTGATATTCGCCCAGATGCGGCGCGCCGCCATGCGGGTCGGCGACCTCGATCACCGTGGGCGCCTCGGTCTCCATCATCTCGATGGCCTCGGCCAGATGCGGGATGAACTGCGGATCGCAGAGCACCACCTTGGCCTCGCCGTGATCGAGGATATAGGCGATGGTGTCGATATCGAGCCGGGTGTTGATCGTGTTCAGCACCGCGCCGCAGGCGGGCACGCCGAAATGCGCCTCGGCCTGGGCGGGGATGTTGGGCAGGATGGTGGCCACCACATCGCCGGGGGCGATGCCGATTTTCGTCAGCGCGGAGGCGAGCCGGGTGACGCGCTCGTAATACTCGGCATAGGTCTTGCGGTGCGGCCCGTAGACCACCGCCATGTGGTCGGGATAGACCTGTCTGGCGCGGATCAGGAAGGAGAGCGGAGTGAGCGGCACGAAATTCGCCGTGCATTTTCCCAGTCCGGTTTCATTGGCAAGCCAGCCCATGGCGTCCTCCCTCGATAGCTCGTGCCCCGGACTATGCGCAGTCGTGGCGATGTGGAAAAGCCCCGAATCGGGGATTTTCGTCTTCGAAACGTAGGGTTATTCTGGCGCCCATGATCATCTCTCCGGGCCGCCGCTATATCTTTGTGCATATCCCCAAGACCGGCGGCACCTCGATGGCAGCGGCGCTGGAGGCGCGGGCGCATCGCGACGATATCCTGATCGGCGATACGCCGAAAGCGCGCAGGCGGCGGGGGCGGGTGACGCGGCTTTCCGCCCGCGGACGGCTGTGGAAACATTCGACACTGGCGGATATCGACGGGGTGCTGAGCCCCGGGGAGATCGGCGCCCTGTTCACCTTCACGCTGGTGCGCAACCCGTGGGACAGGATGGTGAGCTATTACCACTGGCTGCAAACGCAGCGTTTCGAGCACACGGCGGTGCGGCTGGCGCAGGCGCTTGATTTCGCCGGGTTTCTCGCGCATCCGCAGATCGCCGCGAGCCTGAGCGCGGCCCCCTATGCCAGCTACATGCGTGATGTGACAGGGCGGGAGCGCGCGGATCTCTATCTGCGGCTCGAGCATCTGGAGGCGGATCTGGCGCCGCTGGAGGCGCATCTGGGCTTTCGCCCGGAGGTTGGACGCGAGAACGCCTCGGCGCGGGCGGAGGATTACCGGGGCTATTATACCGAGGCGACGGCGGCGTTGGTTGGGGCTTTTTGCGCCGAGGATATCGCCCGGTTCGGCTATGCGTTCTGAAAGCGTCGCGCCCGGCGCTGCGGGCGTTGCGCGGGCGGGCAGGGCGGTCTGCCTCCGGCGGGGATATTTGCAGCCAATGGAAGAGCCGGAAGAGGGAAGGCAGCCCGCCTTGCGTGGAGGCGGGCTGCCAGAAGCGCTGGGCTTCCACTGGCGCGGTCATCGGCGTCCCCGCCTGTACCGCATGACCGGTATCGCCGGTTAACCTTAATATTCGGTTTCTTTCCCGGATCTCATGTTTCCATTGGCCCAAAATATCCCGGGGAGTCCGAGGGGCTGGCCCCTCGAAAGCCGCCCGTGCCGTCAGCGCACCGGGTCGAGCAGTGCGTCGCGCAGGGTGCAGTCCTGCACCACGTCCTGCCCGCAGGGCACCGGCTCGAGCGATGTCGAGAGGCAGAGCCGCGCCTCCTGGATGCGGCCGGCCTTGCAGGTGATCGTCAGCATATCCGGCTCCAGCCCCGGATTGGCCTTGAGAAAGGCCTCCTCCACCAGCGCCGCCGGCAGGCTCACCGGGCTTTCCAGCTTGCGGAAGGCGGCGGGGCGGGTCACGGTCTCATAGGCGCGGCGTGAGAGGGCGAAATAGGTCTCGGCGCTCAGCCCCGAACAACTGCCGTGCTTTTTCCACTGATGCCAGGCGAGCCCCGCCGTGCCCATGATATCGGCCATCTCTGCCGTCATCGCCCGGCTGGGCGCGCGCTGCGAGCTCGGGCAATAGGAGGGGTAGCCGCGATGGTATTGCGGCCAGAGCCCGTGCAGGATCCAGCCGTGATCCTCCTCGCATTGCGGCGAGCGGCGCGCATCGCCTTCGAGCGCGCACCAGCTTGGCGACCAGCTCAGCGACATCACGTAATAATCGAACCTCCCCGCCGTCTCGCCCTCGGCGCGGGCCAGGGTGGCGGAGACGAGCAGCAGCAGAAACCAGCGCATTTTCTCTTCCCTCTTGGGTTTGTCACCACTATATAGCGGCCAAGTTCCCCGACAACGGTAGCCCGTCCCGGATCAAATCCGGGACCTCCCGGCCAGAAAATGGCTTGGGGGCGGGGAGGACGCATTGCAAGGAGATGGAACGATGGCCAAACTGCTGCACCCCAAGGCGACCGCCGTCTGGCTGGTCGACAACACCACGCTGACCTTCAAGCAGATCGCCGATTTCACCGGCATGCACGAGCTGGAAATCCAGGGCATCGCCGACGGTGACGTGGCTGCCGGGGTGAAGGGGTTCGACCCCGTGGGCAACAACCAGATCGAGCAGTCCGAGATCGACAAGGCAGAAAAGAACCCGCTGCACAAGCTCAAGCTGAAATACAACGCCGCCGCTGTCGACGAGGACAAGCGCCGCGGCCCGCGCTACACGCCGCTGTCGAAGCGTCAGGACCGTCCGAACGCGATCCTGTGGCTGGTGAAGTTCCACCCCGAGCTCAGCGACGGGCAGATCTCGAAACTGGTGGGCACCACCAAGCCCACCATCCAGTCGATCCGCGAGCGCACCCACTGGAACATCCAGAACATGCAGCCCATCGACCCGGTGGCGCTGGGGCTCTGCCGTCAGACCGAGCTTGACGCGGCGGTGGCCAAGGCGGCCAAGAAACTCGACGAGGTGATGACCGACGACGAGCGCCGCAAGCTGGTCTCGACCGAGCAGAGCCTTGGCATGGAGCCCGAGCCGCGCCTGCCCTCGGCCATCGAGGGGCTGGAGACCTTCTCGCTCTCCGATCCGCGCGGCGAGGACGACGAGGAAGAGAACAAGGGGCCGAGCGATTTCTCGGATGCCGACAGCTTCTTCAACCTGCCCTCGGGCGGCGATGACGACGACGAGGACGAAGACAGCGACGATCCGCGCCGCTGACGCAATCGTCATCGCCAGACGTACAAACGGCCCGGAGATGTCTCTCCGGGCCGTTTTTTGTTGTCCTGCCATATGCCGGCGGGCGTCGCGGTTCAGGCCAGCATTGCGCGCATCATCCAGGCGGCCTTGTCGTGCCATTCCAGCCGGTCGGTGAGCATGCCGGCGGTGACATCGTCGCCGGCGTCATCGGCCTGAGCGATTCCGGCGCGCAGGGTTTCGGCGACGGTCTCGTAATCCTTCACCGTTTCGCTCAGCATCTCGGTGGCGGAGAGCCGGCCTTCGGTTTCGCGCACGGTGGCCAGTTTCGCGAACTCGGCAGAGGTGCCGGGCGCGTAGGCCCCCAATGCACGGATGCGTTCGGCCAGCTCGTCGGAGGCCTCGGCCAGATCGGTATATTGCTCTTCGAACATGGCGTGCAGGGCCTGGAATTGCGGGCCTTCGACATTCCAGTGGAAGTTATGCGCTTTCATGTAGAGCATATGCGTGTCGGCCAGGGCGCGGGCGATGGCATCGACACAGAGGCGATTCGTATTGTCGAGCATGGCTGTTCTCCTTGTGGAAAATCTCATGCCGATACTTGCATGTGTCCGGTCCTACCGCCATGACGCAGGTCAAGCCGGCGACGCCGACGCGCGCGGTCAGAGCCGTTTGCGGGCGTTGAGCGCGGCGGTGATGGTGCCGTCATCGAGATAGTCGAGCTCGCCGCCGATGGGCACGCCCTGCGCCAACGAGCTTAGCGCCACCCGGTGCTCGAGCTGGTCGGCGATGTAATGCGCGGTGGTCTGGCCGTCGACCGTGGCGTTCAGCGCGAGGATGACCTCGGTGACGGATTCGGCGTCGATGCGGGTCACCATCTGCGGAATGCGCAGCTCTTCGGGGCCGACGGAATCGAGGGCAGAGAGCGTGCCGCCCAGCACATGGTAACGGCCCTTGAAGACGCCCGAGCGCTCCATCGCCCAGAGATCGGCGACATCCTCGACCACGCAGAGCTGACCGTTGCCGCGTTTCTCATCGGCGCAGATCGGGCAGATATCGGCGGTACCGACATTGCCGCAGTTGAGGCATTCGCGTGCCGTGCTGGCCACCGCCTGCATGGCGTCGGCCAGCGGTTGCAGAAGCAGCGCGCGCTTGCGGATGAGATGCAGCACCGCACGCCGGGCAGAGCGCGGCCCGAGGCCCGGAAGCCGGGCCATCAGCTCGATCAGCGCGTCGATTTCGGTGCGATCCGGCAAGCGGTCTGCCCTTTGGCAAGAGGCCCCGGCGCAAGGCCGGGGCGGGGTGTATCGCGTCCCGGGCGCGACCCGGGGCCTCGGCGGTTGTCCGAAGCGACAGGCTCCGGACCGTCGCCTCAGAACGGCAGCTTCATGTCGGCGGGCAGGCCCATCGCCTCGGTCAGCTTGCGCATTTCTTCCTCGGAGCGCTCCTGCGCCTTGGCCTGGGCGTCCTTGATCGCGGCGAGGATCAGATCCTCGACCACTTCCTTGTCGTCGGAATTGAAGATCGACGGGTCGATATCGAGCCCGCGCAGCTCGCCCTTGGCCGAGGCGGTGGCCTTGACCAGACCTGCGCCGGATTCGCCGGTCACTTCCATGGATTGCAGGTCTTCCTGAAGCTGGGCCATCTTGCCCTGCATCTCCTGCGCGGTCTTCATCATCTTGGCCATGTCGCCAAGACCGCCCAAACCTTTCAGCATGTCGTCTCTCCTGCGTTGCGGGCGCGGGGATCGCGGCCCTGGCGTTCCCGTCAGTATATCGCAGTCGCGGCGGCGATGAACAAGGGCGGCGCGGCTCAGCGGCGCCAGAGATGGGACTGGCTGGCAAAGAGCCCCTGGAGCTTCGACAGCGACCGGTTGACCGGGCCGGGGCGGGGCAGGGCGCCGGCCTCGAGCCGGTCGGCCACCACCTCGACCGGGCAGGGCAGGCCGGTCAGCGGATCGCGGTAGCGCGGATAGGCGATGAGCGTGGCATGCACGAGCCCCTCCAGCGAGGGGCGCGGCCCGGCGAGGCGGCGGGCGGGGACGGGGCCGAGATCGCGGGTCAGCCCCCAGCCGGCATAAAAGGGCGCGCCGAGCGTGGTGACCGGGATGCCGCGCAGCAGCGCCTCGAAGCCGGCGAGCGAGGTCAGGGTCCAGAGTTCGGCCACCTGCGGCAGCAGCGCGCCCATATCCGCCTGTGTAAGCGTGGCGTCGGCCCATCGCTCGGGCCGCTCGACCGCGCCGGGGCGGAGCCCGGCTTCGACATCCGGGTGCGGTTTCCAGAGCAGCACGGCGCCGGGGTTTTCGGCGCGGGCGCGGGCGAGGAGATCGGCGTTGCGCCGGATCTGCGGGCTGCCGAGCAGGATGGAGGCATCGTCCTCGACCTGGCCGGGCACCAGGATGCGGTGACCGTCGGGCAGGGCGGGCGGGGGGCCGGCGAGATTGTATTTGGTGAGCCCGCCGGCGACCAGTCGCTCGATGAGCCGGCGGGCGCGATCCTCTTCGTCGGGGCGAAGAGCCGCGCTCGCGGCGATGAGCTGCTCCAGCCGGGAAGGGCGGGTCGGGTCGTAATAGATGCCGAGATCGTCACTCACCAGCGACAGCGGCGGGATGAGCGCGGCGCCCAAGCCCTGCGAGCGCAGGAAGCCGTCCTCGACCCGCACCGCATCGGTTTCCTCTGCCTTGCTGGCCCAGATCATGCGGCGGCGGCCCTCCTCGGCCCGTTTCCGGGCCTCCTCGGCGCTTTTGGCAAAGATCACCGGCCTTTGGCCGCCGAAAAACCCCTGAAGCGGGCGGCGCTTCCAGAGCCGCATACCCTCGGCGACCCAGCCGTGACGGTCCTCGCGCCAGGCCCGCGCCTGCGCCTCCAAAGCGCCCAGCACGTCTTCGATCTCGCAACGCCGGTCGCGATAGGGATCGTACCAGACCGGGTAGAGGATCATCGCCGCCGCAAAGAGCTGCGCCCGGGTCAGCCGGCGCTGGCGGCGGGGCAGGGGCGCCTCGTCGTCGGTCAGCCCCCAGCCGGCATAGAAGGGCTGGCCGAAGACGCGCGGGCGATGACCGGCTAGGATCGCCTCGAACCCCATCTGCGAGGACACGGTATAGACCGCCACCGCACCGTCGAGCAGCGCCTGTGGCGAGATCGGATCGGTGCAGAGCGCCACCCGCCCCTGCGCGTCATCGGCGGTATAGTGTCCCGGACGGAAACCGGCCCGCGTTTCCGGATGGGTGCGCAGCAGGATGCGCTTGCCCGGGTTCTCTTCCTGCGCCCAGTAGAGCATCTCCAGAAACCGGTTGCGGTCGGCGCCCGAGGCGCGCACCGAGGCGTCCCCGGCGGTCTGGTCGACCACCAGCACATAGCCGGGCTCGGGCGCGGCTGCGTCCGGATCGGTGGCGGAATATTTCGACAGATGCGCCGCGCGCATCCGCGCCATGGCGCCGCGCGCGCGCTCCAGCAGCGCGTGATCGTCGAGCGGGTGGGTGGCGAGCAGCGTCTCCAGATCTGACGGCGCGCGCCCGTCGAAATGCACCCCCGTGCGGTCGAGCAGCAGCCCAAGCGGCGGCTCGCCGGCGCGGCCCGGGTGCAGCGAGCGCAGAAACGCGTCCTCGACCCGCAGCAGCGGCACGCCGTGCCGCGCCGCCATCGCCTCGCCGCGATGGGCATAGGGCGACTGGCCCCAGACACCAACCATGTCCCCCGACCCGGGCCGGCCCAGCGAAACGCGATAGCCCGCCAGCGCAAGGATGCGGCGCAGTCGGCGCTGGCGCAGGAAGCCGGCACTGTAGACATAAAGACGCCGGGGGGTGTCTCCCCCGGCGCCGCGCTGTCCCTCGGTGTCGTGCAGGGTCAGCCCCCGCTTCCCTGAACGGCGGTGGCAGTGGTGGCCAGCGTGCTGACCGCGCTCAGCGATCCGGTCAGAGACGAGATCGTCTTGCTCCACTGCGCATAGGGCGCTTCGGTGACATAGAGCGTGTCCTGATCGCGGATGACGAAATCGCGCGCCATGAACATGCCGTTGGGCTGGGTGAGATCGAGCACATAGACCATGCGCTGCGCTCCCACGAGATCGGAGCGGCCCAGCACCTGATTGGCGATCTCTGCCGGTTCGTTGCGGAACACGAAGACGCCGGTGGGATCGGCGGCGGTGGGCAGCAGCCCGCCGACCTGTGCGATCGCCTCGACGGCGGAAAGCGTCTGGCTCTCGAAGGGCACGCGGGCCTGCGCGCCGGTGGCGCCGAGCGAGGTGAAGGAACGGGTGTCCTCTTCGACGAGGATCTTGTCGCCGCCGCGCAGCGCAATGTCGAAGCTGGGATTGTCGTAGAGATCCTGGAACCAGATCTTTTCGGTCTGCTGGCCGCGGATCACCGAGATCTGGGCGATCTCGGGCGAGATGGTGATGCCGCCGGCGCGGGCGATCATCGAGGCCAGCGTGCGGGTGGGGCGCTCGATGGCATAGACCCCCTGGCCGCCCACGGCGCCGACGAGGCTCACGGTCGAGCCGTCGCCGGCGAGGCGGCGGACCTCGACCTGCGGATCCGGGGTCTGTTCGGAAAGCCGGTCGGTGATGATGCGGCGCACCGCTTCGGGCGAGTTCCCGGAGGCGCGGATGCGGCCGGCATAGGGCACGAAGATATAGCCCGAGCCGTCGACCTGCACCTCTTCGAGCACCGTGGCATTGGCGGCCTCGGCCACCAGCAGCCCGTCATCGACGTTTTCCCAGACCGTCAGGCCCAGTGTGTCGCCCGGGCGGATCGTGTCCGAGCCCATGACAGAGGCGCTGCGGAAGCCCTCGGTAAAGCCGAGGGCGGGTACGACGGCGGTGGCACGGGTCACGCGATCATTGACCGAGATCACAAAGGCGTCGCCTTCGCGCATCACCGAGCCTGCGAAGATTTCACGTTTGTTGGGGCCCGAACGCGGAAGGCCGCAGGATGCCAGAATGGACACCGCGGCCAGTAACGCGACGGACTTCACCCATCGGTTGGGGGAGTGTTTCACTGCTCGGTCTCCTCGACCTGTTCTTGTTCTGCCTCAGGTTTTTTCGGTAACCTATCGGAATCCGGCTGCAAAATCCAGCGCGGCGGGCAGAAACCCTCAGTGGACCAGACGCAACTGTTGCCGTGGGGCCGCGGTGCCGTGACGCAGTGCGTCATAAGGATCGTCTGACGCGAGCATCATGTCGACCACCAGCCGCAGCAGCTGGCGGCGCCCGCGAGAGGAGTAGAAACCGCCGGGAACCTGACTGGTTTCAAGCAGATAGCGGCGGTAATCGCGATAGGCGCGGTTGTCGGGCCGGGCGGGCTGCGCGAAGAAGGCGGGCAGCGGCTGGTCGGAAACGAATTCCGGCTTGGCATAGACCGCATTGCCGAAGAGTTTCAGCGGAATCCCGCGCCACAGCACCTGCTGACCGGCGGTGGAATTGACCGTGACGGCGGTGCGGGCATCGTCGAGCAGCCGCGCCAGCTTGCCGCCGCGCACGAAATGCACCCGCTCGGCGACGCCCAGCCGTTTCGCCATGTCGCGGATGGTGCGGCGCACCGGCGCGCGCCCGTCCTCGAGCGGATGCGCCTTGAAAACCAGATGATGGTGACCGGGCGCGCCCCTGGCAAAGCCCTCGATCACCAGCTCCAGAAACTCGGTCATGGAGGCGAAGGGCGAGTGCTCGCGAAAGCTCGCATCGTGTTCGAGCTGCATCAGCACGAGGTGATAGGGAAATCCGCCGCGGCGGATGCGGCGGGTCTCGGCGAGACGCTCGGCGCGGTGCAGCGGCATCAGCAGCAGCCGCTTGAGATAGAGCTGGAATTCCTGCCCGACGCTCTGTGCGCGATGCGGGCGGAAATTGCGGTAATCGCCGTTCCGGAACATCACGAACCAGTGGTAGAGCGCGCCGTAAAAGATGTGCTGGCGCATGTCGCCCCAATGACCGGGGGGCAGCGGTGCCTCCATGTCGGACTGCGCCAGCGCGCCGCGCATCTCGTCGATGCTCATCTGCATGAGCCGGGAATGGCCGTTCGAGCCGCCGCGCTCATAGGTCACCCAATAGGGGCGCATATAGCCTTCCTCGAAGACATGCACGTCCAGCCCGCGCGCCCGCGCCGCCGCCACCGCCTCGGCATGGATGCGGCGGGTGTCGCCATAGAGCACGATATCGGTCACGCCCTTCTCGGCCAGCAGCGCCTCGAACGTCGCGGGCCAGTCCTCCGGCGCGCCGGTGAAGGGGATGTAGCTTTCGGGATGGAACCAGAAGGCGCGGTCGCCGGCATTGAAGCCCACCCGCCAGACCTGCGAACCGGCCTTGCGCAGCATGGTTGCCAGCCGGTGAAAAAACGGTCCGTGCGGGCCCTGAAGGAACAGGAACACGCGGGGGGAAGCGGTTGCCTTGGTCATGGCGCCCCGGTAATGGAGAAAGATACGCGGACTGCTTAGCGCGGTTTTTCGGCGAAAATAAGGCCTCTTTGGGGCAGGTCAGGAGGATGCGATGTTCACCGGTATCGTGACGGATATGGGCGAGGTGCGGAGCCTCACGCAGGCGGGCGATCTGACGGCGCGGATCGGCACGTCCTACGACACATCGGGCATCGATATCGGCGCCTCCATCGCCTGCGACGGTGTCTGCCTCACGGTGGTGGATCTGGGCGAGGACTGGTTCGATGTGCAGATCAGCGCCGAGACCCTGTCGAAATCCAATCTCGGCACCTGGACCGAGGGCAAGCGGATCAATCTCGAACGCGCGCTGAAGGTGGGCGACGAGCTTGGCGGGCATATCGTGTCGGGCCATGTGGACGGGCTGGCCGAGATCGTGGCGATCTCGGACGAGGGCGACTCGACCCGGGTGCAGTTCCGCGCGCCCGACGATCTGGCGAAATTCATCGCGCCCAAGGGCTCGGTGGCGCTGAACGGCACCTCGCTGACGGTGAACGAGGTGCAGGGCGCGGTGTTCGGCATCAACTTCATCCCGCATACCAAGGACGCGACGACCTGGGGCGGGGTGGCCGTGGGCGACCGGATCAATCTCGAGATCGACACCATGGCGCGCTATGTGGCGCGGCTGGCGGAGATGTCCTGAGCGCCGCGCCGGTGGCACGGGTGTTTTGGAGTATTTGCAGAAAGATGAACGGCAGGGGGCGGCTCTGATGCCCCCGGCCCCGGTTATTCGGCGGGCTGGAAGCCGACGATGAGCTGGCGCAGGCCGAAGGCGGCGCCGGCAAATATCGCCGCCATGGTGACCGGGGCGGAGAAGGCCAGCACCGAGAAGGCCGAGAGCCCCTGACCGATGGTGCAACCCATGGCGATGACCGCGCCCGCGCCCATCAGCGCCGCGCCGACGATCTGGCGGCGCAGCTCGCGCGGGTCTTCGCAGGCTTCCCAGCGGAAATGCCCCTTGATCAGCGAGCCGAGGAAGGCGCCGGTCCAGACGCCGGCGACCGAGCCCACGGCGAAGGAGAGCGGACGCACGGAACCGGTCATCCACCACAGGATGGTGTCGCCCAGCGGTGCGGCGAAGCTGTGAGAGACCACCGGCAGCCCCTCGAAGCCGGTGCGCGCCACCCAGGCGGTGCCGGCCCAGGCGAGGATCACGCCGAGCCCGACCATGGCGGCCCAGAAGATGTGCCGGGGCTTGGCCCAGAGCGGTTTCGACGCCAGCGAGACCGCCAGCAGCAGGGCGCCGAGCGCGATGCCGATGGCATGGGGGGCGAGGCCGGTGGCGCCAGCGAGGTGATGGGCGATGCCGGGCGGCGTGGCGGTGATCACCTCCTCTTGCGGAAAGGCCATCGCGCGGAGCGGCGCCAGCGGGCCCGCCAGCACCACGAAGGTGGAGACGCCCATGACCAGCACGATGACGAAGCTGCGCAGATCGCCGCCGCCGAGACGGGCGATGGCGCCGTAGCCGCAATTGCCCGCCAGCGCCATGCCATAGCCGAACATCAGCCCGCCGAGGATCGAGGCCAGCGGCATCCAGCGGATCGAGAGGTAATAGGTCGCGCCGCCGTCGAACAGCCCGGCGGCCATCAGGGCGAAGCTGCCGACGATCGCGGTGCCAATCGCCACGCCCCACATGCGCATGCGCAGGGCGGAGCCACCATAGAGCAGATCTTCGATGGCGCCGAGGGTGCAGAACCGCCCGAGCCGCGCCGCCAGCCCAAGCAATATGCCGCTGCCCAGCCCGATCAGGGCGACCAGATGGTGCTCGCTCAGCACGTCAAACATCGTGAATCCTCCCAGGGCGCCAGTGACGCCGTGGCTCAGGAGTATGTCCGGGGATGCCGGATTTCTCAAGTGGGGCGTCACGTCAGGCGGTACGCGGTTCCCGCAGCTGCGACAGGGTGGCGGGCCTAGGCCTCGTCGTCGTCGTTGCAGAACAGCTCGTAGACGCATTCCAGCATGCGCCGGGGCCGGTGATCGGCGAGGCGGTAATAGATCGCCTTGCCGTCGCGGCGCGGCACCACGAGCCCTTCGAGACGCAGCCGGGAGAGCTGCTGCGACACGGCCGCCTGGCGGGCGGACAGCAGCTCTTCAAGTTCCGTCACGGATTTTTCCCCGGTCACCAGGTGACAGAGGATCATCAGCCGCCCTTCGTGGCTGATCGCTTTCAGAAAGGCCGACGCGGTGGTCGCCTTGTCGACGATCCGGTCGAGCTCCTCCTCGCTCAGATCGTCATGGATCACGGGAAGCGCCATGTTCATCACCCACCCTCCAGAGGTTCCGCCGGCGTTACCAAAACCGCTGCCGGGTCGAAATCTGTGTGTCGCTCAAGCAGTTGCGAGAGCAGTGGCCAAAAGAAATCCTCGCCCGGATACCCCTCCAGCCGAGCCAGTTCGTCCCCGTCTTCTATCAGAATAAATGTGGGAGTGAACAAGACTTTACGCTTATAACTCACGCCTTCGGGCGGACCCTGTCGCAAATCTGCACGCAAAAGCGGCGCGAAACGCCCCTCGGCTGTGTTGGGGTAGGCCGGTGCAATCTGTGCGTCCCATTGGGCACAATAGGCACAGCCCGGCTGCTCGACCATCACCAGACGGATTTCGGCCATGGCCGATCCTGCCAGCAGCAGCACCGAGAGCGCAGCCCCGGCGAGAGTTCTGATGAATGCCATGGCACACCGATTGACGAGCGACGTTCATTCAACGTAATATGAATATATGAATTATTCAAGGTGAGGGGAGGCACCGTGCTGGAGATTTCCTTTGCAGGTGCGGCATTGGCCGGTCTGCTCAGCTTTTTCACGCCCTGCATCCTGCCGATGGTGCCGTTCTACCTCTGCTACATGGCCGGGATCTCGATGACCGAGCTGCGCGACGATTCGGGGCTCGCGCCCGGCGCGCAGAAGCGGCTGGTGCTCTCAGCTCTGTTCTTTGCCGCCGGCGTCACCACGATCTTTGTGCTGCTCGGCATGGGGGCGACGGCGGTGGGGCAGGCCTTTGCCGACTGGAAGCGGCCGCTCTCCTATGTGGCGGCGGCGGTGCTGCTGATCTTCGGGCTGCATTTCCTCGGCGTGATCCGGGTGCCGCTGCTCTATCGCGAGGCGCGGATGGAGTCGAAGGCGGAGCCGACCTCGGTGCTGGGCGCCTATGTCATGGGGCTGGCCTTCGGGTTCGGCTGGACGCCCTGCGTCGGCCCGGCGCTGGCCTCGATCCTGATGATCGCCAGCGGTATGGGCGATCTCGGCCGGGGCGGGCTGCTGCTCTTTGTCTACGGCGTCGGCATGACCGCGCCCTTCGTGATCGCGGCGCTGTTCTCGGGGCCGTTCCTGCGCTGGACCGCGCGGCACCGCAGCAAGCTGCAATATGTCGAGAAACTCATGGGCGCGATGCTGATCCTGTTCGCGGTGCTGATCGCGACCGACAGCGTCAACATCATCGCCCAGTGGATGATCGAGACGTTCCCGAGCTGGACGTCGCTGAGCTGAGGAGGAGGAGAGAATGAAAGCATGGATCGGGGCCGCCCTTGCCGCGGCCATCGCCTTGCCGGTCTGGGCCGACGTGGCCCCGATGGGCGATGACGGGCTCTACAAGGAGCCCTGGATGCGCGACACCTTCAAGGATCTGCGCGAGGATCTGGCGGAGGCCAATGACGAGGGCAAGCGGCTGGTGCTCTTTGTCGAGCAGCGCGGCTGCATCTACTGCCACAAGATGCATGAGGAGGTGTTCTCCCAGGACGATGTGGCGGCCTATATCGAGGAGAATTTCTTTGTCGTGCAGGTGAACCTGCATGGCGACACCGAGATCACCGATTTCGACGGGGAATCGATGTCGGAAAAGGAGGCCGCCGCGAAGTGGCGGGTGCTGTTCACCCCCAACATCATCTTCCTGCCCGAAGAGGTGGAGGAGGGCGCCACGGCCATCGAGTCGGCGGTGGCGGTGATGCCGGGCGCCTTCGGCAAGGGCACCACGCTCGATATGTTCACCTGGGTGAACGAGAAGCGGTACGAGCTTGATAACGGCGAGGATTTCCAGCGCTACCACGCGCGCCGCATCCAGGAACGCGCGAACGGCAAGACCGACTGAGCTGCGGCGGTATCATCAATAATTCATTTCTGTGAATTTGATGTTGCGTGAATGGGTCGCGGTGGACTACGGTATGCGACAGCTAGGAGGAACAGGCCAGCAAGGTCTGAGGAGCCAAGGGAGGGAATATGAGGCTTACTGGATTGACAGTGGCAGCCGTGTTGGCTGCGAGCGCGGCATTCGCCAATGTGGTCGCGCCCGACGATGTCGCCTTCGGGGAATACGGTGAGGTCGAGGCCTCGCTGACCGGCTCTGCCGGCGATGTCGACAAGGGGCGTCAGATCTTTTCCGAGAAATCGATGGGCAACTGCGTGTCCTGCCACGCCGTGGCGGCGCTGCCCGATGTGCCGTTTCAGGGCGAGGTCGGCCCGGTGCTCGACGGTATCGGCGAGTATCGCACCCCCGAAGAGCTGCGCGGCATTCTCGTGAACGCGAAGAAGACCTTCGACGGCACGGTGATGCCGGCCTTCTACAAGACCAGCGGGTTCATCCGCCCGGGCGACGCTTACACCGGCAAGGCGGCACCGGATCCGATCGAGCCGATCCTGTCGGCCCAGGATGTCGAGGACGTGGTCGCGTTCCTCATGACGCTGAAAGACAACTGACGCACGCGACCCGAAACAGTTTAGGAGAAACGGAAACATGGAATTCACACGTCGTGAAACCCTTGCCGTGGGCGCCGCCGCCGCGCTGGTCGCCATGCTGCCGAAAGGCGCCTATGCCGCCACCACGGAAGAATGGATCGCCGAGTTCACCGGCGGGGCCGAGATGGCCGATACCGGGCTCGACCTGACCGCGCCGGAGATTGCCGAGAACGGCAACACCGTGCCGATCGAAGTGAGCGCCGACGGCGCCTCGGAGATCCTGGTGCTGGCCACCGGCAACCCGACCCCGGGCGTGGCCAAGTTCGCCTTTGGCCCGCTGGCCGCCTCGCAATACGCCTCGACCCGCATCCGGCTTGCCGGCACGCAGGATGTCGTGGCCATCGCGAAACTGGCCGACGGCTCCTTTGCCCGCGCCAGCAAGACCGTGAAAGTGACCATCGGCGGCTGCGGCGGCTGATCGGCATAACCAGAATTTCAGGAGACAGAACACATGGCAGACGGTGTCAAACCCCGCGTCAAGGTCCCGAAATCGGCATCGGCCGGTGAGGCCATCACCATCAAGACGCTCATCAGCCACCCGATGGAATCGGGCCAGCGCAAGGACAGCAGCGGCAACGTGATCCCGCGCTCGATCATCAACCGCTTCACCTGCGAGTTCAACGGCGAGAGCGTGATCGACGTGACGATGGAGCCGGCGATCTCGACCAACCCCTATTTCGAATTCGAGGCCACCGTGCCCGAAGCCGGTGAATTCAAGTTCACCTGGTACGACGATGACGGGTCGGTCTACGAAGAAAGCAAAAAAATCGCCATCGGCTGAGCCAAAAATCGCCCTGTCCCGCAGAGGTGCGGGACGGGGCTTTCCAGGGAGGGAACCTACATGATTTTCAAGACGCTGACGGCTGCCGCCGCCATGCTGGCCCTGACCGCTCCGGTGCTTGTCGCGGGCGGGGCGGATGACGACACGCTTGTCATCAACGGCGATATCGAAATCACCACCAAGGCCGCCGCCGCACCGCATCTCGACGGGCATCTCGACGAGGTCATGTCGGGCTGGCACTTCCGCGACGACGACACCCAGGCCATGGAGATGGACGATTTCGACAATCCCGGCATGATCTTTGTCGATGTCGCCATCGACACCTGGAACACCGCCGAGGGCAGCGAGGGCAAATCCTGCGCCGATTGCCACAACGAACCCGAGAGCATGGCCGGCGTGCGCGCGGTCTATCCCAAGTGGAACGAAGAGGCCGGCGAGGTCCGCACCCTGCAAATGCAGATGAACGCCTGCCGCACCGAGCGCATGGGCGCCGAGGCGTGGAAATACGATTCCGGCGACGCCATCAACATGGAGGCGCTGCTGGCCTCGGTGTCGCGCGGCATGCCGGTGAACGTGGCGATAGACGGCCCCGCCGCCGAGACCTGGGAAAAGGGCAAGGAGATCTACTACACCCGCTACGGGATGCTGGAGCTCTCCTGCGCCAACTGCCACGAGCAGAACTACGGCAACTATATCCGTGCCGACCACCTGTCTCAGGGCCAGATCAACGCCTTTCCGACCTATCGCCTGAAGAACGCCAAGCTGAACGGCATGCACAGCCGCTTCAAGGGCTGCATCCGCGACACCCGCGCCGAGACGTTCAGCCCGGGGTCGCCGGAATTCGTGGCGCTCGAACTCTATGTCGCCTCGCGCGGTAACGGTCTCGACGTCGAAGGCCCCTCGGTCCGCAACTGAGCCTTTTGCCCCGTGCGTTTTTACGCGCGGGGTCTTCCCGATCTAACCCATTCACACATGCGCATGTGTGTTTAGAGATAGTCAGAGAAAGATCCCTCCCATGATCTCCAGACGCGATTTTCTTCAGGTGTCCATGGCGGCCTCGGCCCTTGTGGGCGCCAGCGGGTTCGGCAACTGGGCGCGGCTCGCCGCGCAGCAGAGCCTGACGCAGGACCAGCTGTTGCAGTTCGACACGTTCGGCAATGTCTCGCTGATCCATGTGACCGACATCCATGCGCAGCTCAAACCGATCTATTTCCGCGAGCCGGAGGTGAATATCGGGGTCGGCGAAAACAAGGGGGAGGTGCCGCATGTGACCGGCGCCGACTTCCGCAAGCTCTATGGCATCGACGATGGGTCGCCCTCGGCCTATGCGCTGACCTACAACGATTTTTCCTCGCTGGCGAAGGGCTATGGCAAGGTCGGCGGCATGGACCGCGTGGCCACCGTGGTCAACGCCATCCGCGCCGACCGCCCCGATGCGATCCTGCTCGACGGCGGCGACACCTGGCACGGCTCGATGACCTGCTTCAAGACCGAAGGGCAGGACATGGTCAATGTCATGAACGCGCTGAAGCCCGACGCGATGACCTTCCACTGGGAGTTCACGCTGGGCTCGGACCGGGTGAACGAGCTGGTCGAGGGGCTGCCCTTTGCCGCGCTCGGGCAGAACATCTTCGATGCCGAGTGGGACGAGCCTGCCGAGCTTTTCAAGCCGTACCAGTTCTTCGAGCGGGGCGGGGTGAAGATCGCCGTCATCGGTCAGGCCTTCCCCTATATGCCCATCGCCAACCCGCGCTGGATGTTCCCGGAATACAGCTTCGGCATCCGCGACGAGCATATGCAGGAGATGGTGGACGAGGTGCGCGGCATGGGCGCCGAGCTGGTGGTCTGCCTGAGCCATAACGGCTTTGACGTCGACAAGAAGATGGCCAGCGTCGTCACCGGCATCGACGTGATCCTGACCGGCCACACCCACGATGCGCTGCCCGAGCCGGTGCTGGTGGGCGAGACGATCCTCATCGCCAGCGGATCGAACGGCAAGTTCGTCAGCCGCGTCGATCTGGATGTGCGCGACGGTCGCATGATGGGCTTCCGTCACAAGCTGATCCCGATCTTCTCGGACGTGATCGCGCCCGATCCCGACATGGCCGCGCTCATCGACGAGCAGCGCGCGCCGTTCAAAGCCGAGCTGGAAGAGGTGATCGGCCAGACCGACGATCTGCTCTACCGCCGGGGCAATTTCAACGGCTCCTGGGACGATCTGATCTGCGATGCGCTCATCTCCGAGCGCGAGGCCGATATCGCCATGTCGCCCGGCGTGCGCTGGGGGCCGTCGCTGCTGCCCGGCGATCCGATCACCCGCGAGGATATCTGGAACGTCACCTCGATGAGCTATGGCGAGGCCTACCGCTCCGAGATGACCGGCGAATTCATCAAGGTGATCCTGGAGGATGTGGCCGACAATATCTTCAACCCCGATCCCTATTACCAGCAGGGCGGGGACATGGTCCGCATCGGCGGCATGGGCTACCGGATCGACATCACCAAACCGCAGGGCGAGCGCATCTCGGACATGACGCTGCTCAAGACCGGCGAGGCCATCGACCCGGCGAAATCCTATGTGGTGGCCGGCTGGGCCTCTGTGAACGAGGGCACCGAGGGCCCGCAGATCTGGGATGTGGTGGAAAGCCACATCAAGAAGATGGGCACCGTCACCGTGGCGCCCAACACGAGTGTCGAGGTGGTGGGCGCCTGAGCCCGCTGCGCATCGAGAGGAGACAAACCATGACGACTGAAAAGAAAGGCATGTCCGCCTCGCGCCGTCAGTTCCTGACGGGCGCCGCGGCGGTTGGCGCCGGCACCGTGGCCGCGACCGTGGCCCGCGCGGCGGAGCCCGATCCGCTGATCACCGAGGTGCAGGAATGGGCCAGCAGCTTTGGCGACGGCGTCGATGCCACGCCTTATGGTCTGCCGATCAAATACGAAGACGACGTGATCCGCCGCAATGTGGAATGGCTCACCGCCGACACCATCTCGTCGATCAACTTCACCCCGATCCACGCGCTCGACGGCACGATCACCCCCACCGGCTGCGCCTTCGAGCGGCACCATTCGGGCGCGATCGAGCTGAAGAAGGAAGACTACCGCCTGATGATCAACGGGCTGGTCGATACGCCGATGGTCTTCTCCTACGAGGATCTGGAGCGCTTCCCGCGCGAGAACCACGTCTATTTCTGCGAATGCGCCGCCAATACCGGCATGGAATGGGCCGGCGCGCAGCTCAATGGCGCGCAGTTCACCCATGGCATGATCCACAACATGGAATATTCCGGCATCCCGGTCCGCACGCTGCTGAACGAAGCGGGCTGGAACGGCGAGGTCGAAGGCAAGTGGCTTTATGTCGAGGGGGCGGATGCTTCGTCGAACGGGCGCTCGATCCCGCTGGAAAAGGCGCTCGACGACTGCCTCGTGGCGATCAAGGCCAATGGCGAGGCGCTGCGCAAGGAGCACGGCTATCCGGCGCGTCTGGTCGTTCCCGGCTGGGAAGGCAATATGTGGGTCAAGTGGATCCGCCGGATGGAGATCACCGACGGCCCCATCGAGAGCCGCGAAGAGACCTCCAAATATACCGATACGCTGGCCGACGGCACCTCGCGCAAATGGACCTGGGTCATGGATGCGAAATCCGTGGTGACCTCGCCCAGCCCGCAGATGCCGATCACCCATGGCCATGGCCCGCTGGTGATCACCGGCATGGCCTGGACGGGGCATGGCCGCATCACCCGCGTCGATGTCTCCAAGGATGGCGGCAAGACCTGGGAAACCGCGCGGCTCGCCGCCGATGCCGGCAACAAGGCGCTGGTGCGCTTCTATCTCGACACCGAGTGGAACGGCGAGGAGATGTTCCTGCAATCGCGCGCCATGGACGAGACGGGCTATGTCCAGCCGACCAAGGCGCAGCTGCGCGAGGTCCGGGGGCTGAACTCGATCTATCACAACAACTGCATCCAGACCTGGTGGGTCAAACCGAACGGGGAGGCCGAAAATGTCGAAGTCTCTTAATCTCTACGCCGGGACGGCGGTCGGCATCGCGCTGCTGCTGACCGCGTCGGTGAATTTCGCCGACCGCAATATTGCCGGGTTCCCCGAGAACCCGCCCACCATGGCCGCGCTTCCGGCGCCCGAGCCGGCCTCCTCCGGCCTGCTGGTGGGCGTCGCCGAGGCCGCCACCGCCGATGCCGACGGCAAGTTCGGCCTCGGCCGCGCGGCGCTGCCCGAAGAGGTCGCCGCCTGGAACGTGGATGTCAGCCCCGACGGCACCGGCCTTCCCGAAGGCTCGGGCGATGTCTGGACCGGCGAGAGTGTGTTCGAGGAAAACTGCGCCTCCTGCCACGGCTCCTTTGCCGAGGGCGTCGGCAACTGGCCGAAGCTCGCGGGCGGCGACGGCACGCTCGATCATGACGATCCGCTGAAGACCGTGGGCTCCTACTGGCCCTATCTCTCGACCGTCTGGGATTACGTGCACCGCTCGATGCCGTTCGGCGCCGCGCAGACGCTGACACCGGACGAGGTCTATGCGATCACGGCCTATATTCTCTACTCCAACGATCTGGTGGATGACGATTTCGAGCTGTCGAACGAGAATTTCGCCGAGTTCGAGATGCCCAATGCCGATGGCTTCATCGTCGATGACCGGGCCGAGACTGAATACACGCAATGGCGCAGCGAGCCCTGCATGGAGAACTGCAAGGAGAGCGTCGAGATCACCATGCGGGCAACCGTGCTCGACGTGACCCCGGACGAGGGCGGCGCGGAGGGCAGCGAAGAGGCCGCCGCGCCGGCTGAGGAGACCGCGACCGAGGTTGCCGCCGTGGCCGAGGAGGCTGCGCCCGCGGCCGAGGAGGCCCCCGCCGAAGAGATGGCCGCCGCCGCGCCCATCGACGAGGCGCTGGCCGCCGAGGGCGAAAAGGTCTTCCGCAAGTGCAAGGCCTGCCACCAGGTCGGCGACGGTGCCAAGAACCGCACCGGTCCGGTGCTCAACGGCGTCGTGGGCCGTCCGGTCGCTGCGGTGGAGGATTTCAAATATTCCAGATCCATGGCCGAGCACGGCGGCACCTGGGATAACGAAACGCTGCACGCCTATCTCGCCGATCCGCGCGGCTATGTGAAAGGCACCAAGATGGCCTTTGCCGGGCTCAAGAAGCCCGAGGATATCGACGCGGTGGTGGAATATCTCCGGAGCTTCCAGTGATGCCATGAAACGCTGGTGTCTCGCAGTGTGCCTCGCGCTCGCCCCGCCAGGGGCGGCGCCTGCCGAAGAAGAGGCGGAGCGCCTCGGGGATGCCGCGCGCGGCGCGGAGATCTTCGGCCAATGCAGGGGATGCCACGAGATCGGGCCCGGTGCGAGACATCGCATCGGGCCTCATCTTAACGAGATCTTCGGACGCCGCGCCGGTGCGCTTGAGGCGTTTCCCTATTCCAAGGGCATGAGCCGCGCCTTTGCCGATGGCCTGGTCTGGGATTACGCCCGGCTCGACGCCTATCTCGAAAACCCCCGGGCACTGGTTTCGGGCACGCGGATGTCCTTTCGCGGCCTCAAGGACGCGCAGGACCGCCACGACGTACTGGCCTATCTGCGCGACTTCACCGCCAGCCCGCGCGACATTCCCGAAGCCGCCCCCACCGCGCTGCCGCGCGAGGTCGATCTGCCGCCCGAGATTCTGGCCATCGTCGGGGACGCGGATTACGGCGAATATCTCGCCTCCGAATGCCTCACCTGCCACCGGCAGGACGGCTCCGACGCGGGCATCCCCTCGATCACCCGCTGGCCGGTTGAGGATTTTGTCGTGGCCATGCACGCCTACAAGCGCAAGCTCCGTCCGCACCCGGTCATGCAGATGATGGCCGGACGCCTCTCCGATGCGGAGATCGCGGCGCTGGCGGCGTATTTTGAAAAACTCGACTGAGGGGAGGTCAGGAATTCCGCAATTGCTTCGTATGACGAGACAGGCACAGGATTGCACGGGGGCCATGCGCTCCCGGCGCGGGCCGGTTTTATGGGCCCGGGCCAGACCTGATTTTTCGCCGCCTGCCGCGCGGTGCCGTATCGGAGCATTTCGTGATGAGTTTTCGTTCGAGAATTCTCTGGCTCGCCGGGCTGATCGCCCTCGCTGCCGCCTTCGGCCTGCTGCCGCAGGGCCATGCCGAGGAACGCGCCCCCGGCGCCATCCCCAAGGCGCCGGCGTTTCGTCTTTAGGGTGCCAGAACGGTGGGCAAATTGCCCACCCTACGATAAGCCGCGCCATTGCCGGCCCGCCGGGACGGGGCATGCCTGACGCATGCCTCCTGCACGACGATGGCGCGCCTCTCGGCGTTTGCTTGCAAACGCCTGCCGGCAACACATCGCTTGCGATGTGTGAGAGGCGGCTTCGCCTTGTTCCGCGCCCAAGGCTCCGTGCCGCCCATGCACCTGTTTTCCAAAGAAATCGCATTCCCCGCCAGACCGGACGCCACCCAAGGCGGCACCGCTGCGGCGGGATGCGCGTGTTTCGCAACCTGTCCAGCTTAGGGAGGAATGGACATGAGATGGAACAGACGGGCCTTTATCGGCACAGGCGCGGCAGCGGCGGCAACGCTCTCGGCGCCGATGCTCCACGCGCAGGGCAAGCCGCGCGTCGTGGTGGTGGGCGGCGGCGCGGGGGCGCCACCGCCGCGCGCTATCTCGCCAAGGACAGCGACGGCGCAATCGACGTCACCCTCGTCGAGCCGACGCGCAGCTACTACACCTGCTTTTTCTCCAACCTCTATATCGGCGGCTTCCGCACCCTCGACAGCATCGCGCACAGCTACGCCACGCTGGCCTCGGATTACGGCATCAATGTCGTGCATGATTGGGCCACCGGTATCGACCGCGACGCCAAGACCGTGCGCCTCGCCGGCGGCGCGAGCCTGCCCTACGACAAGCTGGTGCTGAGCCCCGGCATCGACTTTGTGGAAGGCGCGGTGCCCGGCTGGGATCTGAGCGCGCAGGATGTCATGCCGCATGCCTACAAGGCCGGCACCCAGACCGCGCTCCTCAAGGCGCAGATCGAGGCGATGCCCGAGGGCGGCACCTATGTGATGGTGGCCCCGCCCAACCCCTATCGCTGCCCGCCGGGGCCTTATGAGCGGATCTCGATGGTGGCGCATGTGCTCAGCCAGACCAATCCCACCGCCAAGATCCTCATCGCCGATCCCAAGCCCGGCTTTTCCAAGCAGGCGCTTTTCGAGGAGGGATGGCAGCGGCACTACACCGGCATGATCGAGCGGCTGGGGCCGGATTTCGGCGGCGGCAATGTGCGCGTCGATCCGGACAGTATGGAGGTCGATATCGACGGCGAGCTGGTGAAAGCCGATGTGGTCAATGTGATCCCGGCGCAGAAGGCCGGCCATATCTGCGACGCTGCCGCTCTGACCGAGGGCAACTGGGCGCCGGTGGACGGCCATTCCATGGTCAGCCGTCTCGATCCCGATATCCATATCCTGGGCGATGCCACGGCGCAGGGGGATATGCCGAAATCCGGCTTTTCCGCCAATTCCCAGGCCAAGGTGGCGGCGATGGCGATCCGTGGCGCGCTGACCGGATCGCGGGTGTTCCCGGCGAAATACTCCAACACCTGCTGGTCGCTCATCGCGCCGGAGGACGGGGTGAAAGTGGGCGCCGCCTATGAGCCCACAGAGGAGAAGATCGCCAGCGTGTCTAGCTTTGTCAGCCAGACCGGCGAGGACGCGGCGCTGCGCAAGGCGACCTATGAGGAAAGTCTCGGCTGGTATGAGGGGATCACCGCCGACATGTTCGGCTGAGCGCGCGCGTTAACGCTCTTTTGGCGCGATTCGTGGCAGGTTGCGGCGCATGTCACGGCTCTCCTGCCTTCTGTGGGTCGCGCTGGCGCTGACCGCCTGCGCACCGCCCGCGCCGAAACCGCCGCCGCTCGCTCCGCCATCGGAGCGGGCGGACCTCACCCGCGCGCTGCTGCTGCTCGGCCCCGGCGTCGATGAGCAGGAGGCGCGGCAGCTCACGGTGACCGCCTATGCCTATCCGCGCGAACTGGCGCGGGATTACGGGCGCAAGCTCTCGGTGCTGGCGGAGCGTCGCGGCGTGGCGTTCGATTTCAAGACCCCGGCGCTTTGCCGCGACTGGGCGGAACGGTTCGAGGCACGGCTGCGGCAGGAGCGTTTCCGCACGCTGGAGGTGCAGCTCGTCATTTCGCCGGCCCGCGCGCTGGCCCCGGTCGAACACAGCGCCGTCGTGGCGACTGTGCCGGGCCAGCCGGTAAAGACCGGCATTCTGCTCGATCCCTGCCGCGACGAGGGCGCGCTCTACTGGACAGCTGCCGGGAAAGACGGGCTTTTCGACTGGCGCCCGCGTCTCGAGGTGTTGCTGGAGCAGAGCTGGGGCCGCCGCCCCTGGTACGGTCGCAACCCGCTCGACGGGCGCATCCTGCGACCCGATCCGCTGACGCCGTGAGCGGGGAGGAGGGCATGGAGAATCGAGCCGGCGGCCCGTCGATTCCGCTGGTCTGCGGGCCTTGCACCTCGGCGCGGAGGGGGCCACTCTGCCCCCGGGCCGGACAGGGTGCCGGCCCGCCCGGTCTCCTCCGCCTGAAAGCCTCCGCTCATGCCCCACGATCACCATCATCATCACCATGTCGACCCCGAGGCCGGCGACGCGCGGCTGATCGGCGCCATCGCGGTCAATATGGCGCTGACCGTGGCGCAGGTGCTGGGCGGCATCTTTTCCGGCAGCCTCGCGATGATCGCAGACGCGCTGCACAATTTCTCCGACGCGATCTCGCTGATCATCGCCGCCGTGGCGCGCCGCATCGCGCGCCGCCCGGCCAGCGCCGACATGCCCTTCGGCTATGCCCGCGCCGAGGTGGTGGCGGCGCTGGTCAATTACACCACGCTGATCGTCATCGGGCTCTATCTGGTGATGGAGGCGATCCTGCGCTTCCTCTCGCCCGCGCCGGTGGCCGGCTGGATGGTGGTGATCATCGCGGCGGTGGCGCTGGCGGTCGATCTGATCACCGCGCTGCTGACCTGGAGCATGGCGAAGGACAGCGTCAACATCCGCGCGGCCTTTCTGCACAATGTCTCCGATGCGCTGGGCTCGGTCGCGGTGATCGTCGCGGGCACGCTGATTCTGCTCTTCGGCTGGACCTGGGTCGACCCGCTGGTGACGCTGCTGATCGCCGGCTACATCCTGTGGATGGCCTTTGCCGAGATCGGCGACGTGATTCACATCCTGATGCTCGGCAGCCCACCGCAGCTCGCCCCGCGCGAGGTGCTGGAAGAGGCGGCGCAGATCGAGGGCGTGGACGGTCTGCACAAGGCGCATCTGTGGCAGATCGACGAGCGCAACGCGGCGCTTCAGGCGCATCTGGTGGTGCGCGAAGGCGCCTGGGGGCAGGCCGACACGATCAAGGCCGCGGTAAAGGAGCGCATGAAAGCGCGCTTTGGAATCGCCCATGTGGTGCTGGAAATGGAATGCGCGCATCACGCCTGCGCCGCCCCTCAGGACTGGGGCGGAAGCTGAACGCGCGATGCCATTTCCGCGACGAGCCCTTGCGGCCCTCCGGGGCGGATACTAAGAATCCGGTAAGACTGACGGGATAGGCCAATCAGGACAACAGCAGGCAGGCGGATATGAAAGACCCTTACGAAACATACATGAACACCCTCGTGCCCATGGTGGTCGAACAGACCAGCCGCGGCGAGCGGGCCTATGACATCTTTTCGCGCCTGCTGAAGGAGCGGATCATCTTTGTCTCGGGTCCGGTGCATGACGGCATGTCGAGCCTCATCGTGGCGCAGCTTCTGCACCTGGAGGCGGAGAATCCGTCCAAGGAAATCTCGATGTATATCAACAGCCCCGGCGGTGTCGTCACCTCCGGCCTGTCGATCTACGACACCATGCAGTACATCCGGCCCAAGGTCTCGACCCTGGTGATCGGCCAGGCGGCCTCCATGGGCTCGCTGCTGCTGACGGCGGGCGAGGCCGGCATGCGCTTCTCGCTGCCCAACAGCCGCATCATGGTCCACCAGCCCTCCGGCGGCTACCAGGGCCAGGCGACCGACATCATGATTCATGCCGAGGAAACGCTGAAGCTGAAGCGACGCCTCAATGAAATTTACGTGAAACATACCGGCCAGACGCTGGAAAATGTCGAGGCGGCGCTGGAGCGCGACAACTTCATGGCGCCCGAGGATGCCAAGGCATGGGGCCTCATCGACGATATCGTCGACAGCCGCGGCGCCGCGGAAGAGGCCAAATCGTGATCTTTCGCCCCGCCGTCTGCGGGCGGCGGGGCGTTTTTCGGATTGTAGAGCGCAGGGCTGTAGCCTAAGCTTTGCAGAATTGGCGAAGTTGATGGGCCTTTGGCTGGCAGTCTGGCACAGCCAACGCGGAGAACAGGCCCCGAAAGGTGCGATATGGCGACGAATTCCGGCGGCGACAGCAAGAACACCCTTTATTGCAGCTTCTGCGGCAAGAGCCAGCATGAGGTTCGCAAGCTGATCGCGGGGCCGACCGTCTTCATCTGCGACGAATGTGTCGAGCTCTGCATGGACATCATCCGCGAGGAGACCAAGGGCGCTGGCCTGAAGTCCTCCGAGGGGGTGCCCAGCCCGCGCGAGATCTGCGAAGTGCTCGACGATTACGTGATCGGTCAGATGATGGCCAAGCGCGTGCTCTCGGTCGCGGTGCACAACCATTACAAACGTCTGAACCACTCGCAGAAATCCGCGGATATCGAGCTGGCGAAGTCGAACATCCTGCTGATCGGCCCCACCGGCTGCGGCAAGACGCTGCTGGCGCAGACGCTGGCGCGCATCCTCGATGTGCCCTTCACCATGGCCGACGCCACCACGCTGACCGAGGCCGGCTATGTGGGCGAGGATGTGGAGAACATCATCCTCAAGCTGCTTCAGGCCTCCGAGTACAATGTCGAGCGCGCGCAGCGCGGCATCGTCTATATCGACGAGGTCGACAAGATCACCCGCAAGTCGGAAAATCCCTCGATCACCCGCGACGTCTCGGGCGAGGGCGTGCAGCAGGCGCTGCTCAAGCTGATGGAGGGCACGGTTGCGAGCGTGCCGCCGCAGGGCGGGCGCAAGCATCCGCAGCAGGAATTCCTGCAGGTGGACACGACCAACATCCTCTTCATCTGCGGCGGCGCATTTGCCGGTCTCGACCGGATCATCGCGCAGCGCGGCAAGGGCTCGGCCATGGGCTTCGGTGCCGATGTGCGCGACCCCGAAGAGCGCGGCGTGGGCGAGGTCTTCAAGGATCTCGAACCCGAGGATCTGCTGAAATTCGGCCTGATCCCGGAATTCGTCGGCCGTCTGCCGGTGATCGCGACGCTGGAGGATCTCGACGAAGACGCGCTGGTCACCATCCTGACCCAGCCCAAGAACGCCCTCATCAAGCAGTATCAGCGCCTGTTCGAGATGGAGGACACGCAGCTGACCTTCACCGACGATGCGCTTTCGGCCATCGCCAAGAAGGCCATCGAACGCAAGACCGGCGCACGCGGCCTGCGCTCGATCCTCGAAGGTATCCTGCTCGACACCATGTTCGAGCTGCCGGGCATGGACGACGTGACCGAGGTGGTGGTGAACGAAGAGGCGGTGACCTCCGACGCCAAGCCGCTGATGATCTACGCCGATCAGAAGAAAGAGGGCACCTCCGCCGGCTGAGCGCCGCCACGGGTACGGATTGAATCGAAGGGCGGGCTCATAGGGCCCGCCCTTTGCCGTTTGTGGCGCAGGCTTTCGGCATGGGGCATACATCAATGGTGCAGCGCTATATGAGCCCATTTTGGGTGAGCGCGACCTGAGGGGCCTTTGGAGGTGTCGGGGCGGGAATGCCGGCTGTGCCGGACGGAGCGGAGTTTTATGTACGATTTAAAACGACGCGTTTGGTCGCCGTAGCCAGCAGCCTTCTTGCTCTATTTCGGAGGGAACCAAAAGCGCGGGCGGCAAGCCGAGAAAGAGTATTCGTTGCCACCGGGGAAAATGATCCTTGATGCCCCAAACCACGTGACAAAGCGGTATCGACCGAACGATATCGCTCCAACGAGAAAAGTGCGCTGCCCGGATCAAGATTGGACTTTGCCGACGCAAACCACTTTCGGTTGGAGGCGCTTTCCACAATCCACACCGCATCGGGTGGAGGGCCAGAAAAGCTCTTATCGAAGATCGCTTGGATTTCCATGCATCATGAATGGCACGTTCGAGAAAAATATCAACTTGGTAGTGTCCCAACGCTTGGTGTAGGAGGCCGCGCGCGGAGCTCCCGGCGTAGCGCAGCGCTCGGCCTCCTGATGACGCTGACGGCGTCATGCGCCGCAACACGATCACCCGTCGCCAGACCGTTGAACCGCGCGGTTCAAATCCTTCAACGCAAGGCTTTTCTTTTTTTCTGCGCTCGCATAGGCTTTTTCTGCAACGCTGCATCCCAGGGAGGGCGACACGTGGCTGACAAAGAAAAACCGTTGCTGATCAAGCGCTATGCAAGCCGTCGTCTCTACAACACCGAGACGAGCGATTACGTCACGCTGGAGGACATCGCAGGCTTTATCCGCGACGGGCGCGACGTGCAGATCGTGGATCTGAAATCCGGCGACGATCTGACTCGGCAATACCTGCTCCAGATCGTCGCGGAGCATGA
Organism: Salipiger abyssi; assembly: GCF_001975705.1. NCBI lineage: Bacteria > Pseudomonadati > Pseudomonadota > Alphaproteobacteria > Rhodobacterales > Roseobacteraceae > Salipiger > Salipiger abyssi. The sequence continues at coordinate 731,563 of NZ_CP015093.1, read as the reverse complement.
AAGCCGGGGCGAGTCGGTGCTGCCGATCAATGTGCTGACCGATCTCGTGCGCAGCTACACCACCCAGGCGACCTCGGTGGTGCCGCAGTTCCTCGCCGCCAGTTTCGAGGCCTTCCGCGACAGCCAGTCGAAATGGGCCGAAAGCGTGAGCCACATGAACCCGATGATGCCCAAGATCCCCGGGCTCGAGGCCATGCAGGCGCAGCAGGAGGCGTTTCTCAAGGCGATGACCGGCGGCATGGGCAACCAGTGGTCCGGCCCCGAAGGCGCAGAGGCCGAAGAGGAAGATCTCGACGCCATCAAGAAGCAGCTCGCCGAGCTTCAGGCCAAGCTGTCGAAGATGGACAAGTAAGCGGGGGAGGGCGGGGGGCCTCCGCCCCTCCCGGCACCTGCTCAGGTGCCGTAGGCGCGGGTCTCGCCCATCACCGCCTCGGCGGCGGCGACCAGCACATCGGCCACGCCGGCGCACTCCTCCAGCGTCAGACGTGCGGGCAGGCGCGTATCGCAGGCGCGCTCCAGCATGGCGCGGGTGCGCGGCAGTTCGGGGATCTCGCCCATGAACTGCCAGTTCCAGAAGGCGCGGGCATTGTCGGTCGAGAGGCCAAAGACCTGCACCTTGACCCCCATCTCCTCGGCGGTATCGGCAAAGGCGCGCATCTCGTCGCGGCTCATGCCCACGAGGTTGAATTGCAGCGAATCCGGCGCGCGCTCTTCGGGGCCGAGCTTTTCCGGCACCTCGATCCAGGGGCTGAGATTGATCCGCTCGGCGACAAAATCGTGGTTGCGCCGCCCCTCCACGACCCGGCGCTCGATCTGCGGCAACTGCGGCCGGATCACCGCCGCCGACAGGTTCGACATGCGCAGATTGTAGAGCGGCAGCCGGTTCTGCCAGCGGGCAAAGGCCTCTTCCAGATCGGCGCGGTTGTCGCCGCGCGCCATGTGCTTCTTCCAGTTATGCTCGTATGCGCCCGAGAGGATCACCGCGCGCGCCACCACATCGGCATCGTCGGTGACCAGGATGCCACCCTCGCCGGCATTCACCAGCTTGTAGCTCTGGAAGGAGAAGCAGCCGATCTTGCCGATGGTGCCGATCTTGCGCCCGCCCCAGACCGTGCCGAGGCTGTGCGCCGCGTCCTCGATCACCGGCAGGCCGCGCGCATCGCAGAGCCGCATGATCGCATCCATATCCGAGGTGTGGCCGCGCATATGGGAGATGATCACCGCCGAGACGCCCTCGAGCTTGGCCTCGAAATCCGCCAGATCGACGCGGTAGTTGTCACCCACCTCACACAGCACCGGCACGCAATCCGCATGCACCACCGAAGAGGGCACGGCGGCAAAGGTAAAGCCCGGCAGCAGGACGCGCGCGTCACGCGGCAGCCCCAGCGCCTTCAGCGACAGGAACAGCGCCGCCGAACAGCTCGACACTGCAAGCGCGTATTTGCTGCCCATCAGCGCCGCGAATTCCCGTTCGAGCAGCGCCACGGGCGCATCTTCCGGCGCGGTATAGCGAAAGAGATCGCCCGATTGCAGCAGGCGCTCGATCTCGGCGCGGGCCTCTTCGGGGATCGGTTCGGCGTGATGCATGTTCGGAAGAGCGCTCATCTTTCAAAATCCCGAATATTGGTTTTGTGAAAGCTTAAACACCGGCTCTGTGACAGCCAAGTGAAAACCGTCCCGGGCGCGGGACGGTTTCAGCGCATGTGACGCAAGGTTACGACAGTGTCAGAGGCCGATCCGGTCGCGCAGCGCGTACCAGGTCATGGCGAGCGTCAGCAGCGGGGTGCGTAGCGCGGTGCCGCCGGGAAAGGCCGGCACGGGCAGGGCGGCCATGGCGTCGAACCCTGCCGATTGCCCGCGCACCGCCTCGGCCAGCAGCCGCCCGGCATGCACCGCGGTGCCGACCCCGTGGCCGGAATAGCCCGAAGCGCTCAGCACGTTCGGCGCCAGCCGCGCCAGAAAGGGCAGCCGCTTCATGGTGATGCCAAGCGTGCCGCCCCAGGCATAGTCGATGCGCACATCCTCTAGATGCGGAAAGATCTCCAGCATCGGTTTGCGCACCTTTGCGACGATGTCTTTCGGAAAGCGGTAACCATAGCTCTCGCCGCCGCCGAAGAGCAGCCGTCCGTCATGGCTGAGCCGGAAGTAGTTCACCACATGGCGCGAATCCGCGACCGCCACATCGCGGGTCAGCACGTCCCCGGCGCGCTCCCCCAGCGGCTCGGTGGCCACGATGAAATTGTTGATCGGCATCACCCGCTGCGCCACCTGCGGCTGCAAGCGTCCGAGATAGCCATTGCCCGCATAGATCACCTGCGCCGCCCGCACCGTGCCGTGTTCGCATTGCACGGTACATTCCGCGCCCTCCTGCACATCGGTGACAAGGCTGTTCTCAAAGATCCGCGCCCCGGCCCCCGCCGCCGCCCGCGCCAATCCTTGCGAAAAGCGCAGCGGGTGCAGATGGCCCGCGCCCATATCCAGCACGCCGCCCCTGTAATCGGGCGAGGGGCAGAGCGCGTGAAATGCCTCCGCATCCAGCGCCTCGATCTCATAGCCGTAATGCCGGCCCATATGCGCGGCATACTCGTGCAGATGCGCCACCTCGCCCGGGCGCGAGCCGCACCAGGCGACGCCGTCACGATAGTGGCAGTCGATCCCGTGCCGCGCGATCAGGTCGCGCACCAGATCCTTGGCCTCCTCGCCAAGCGCCCAGAGATGGCGCGCATCGTCGCGCCCGACCATCTGCTCCAGCGTCACCTGATCCTGCCGCTGCCCGGACCCGAGCTGCCCGCCATTGCGCCCCGAGGCGCCAAAGCCCACCCGATGCGCCTCCAGCAGCACCACGTCGAGCCCGGCCTCCGCCATGTGCAGCGCCGCCGAAAGCCCGGTGAAGCCCGCGCCCACGATACAGACATCCGCCCGCTGCGCCCCCTCCAGCGCCGGAAAGGCGGGCAGATCGTCGGCGGTCGCGGCATACCAGCTCTGGGGATAATGCCCGCGCCGGTCGTTGGAAAACAGCAGGTCCACAGCCAGCCCCTTCATCTTTCTTCAAATACTCAACCGCAGCCGCACCACATGCGCGTGCGCTCTCAGCGAGGCGTCAGCGCGCCACCCGCTCCGAGGCGCCTCCCGGGCGCCGAGACACCCTGCGCGCGCAAGCGCTCCGCGAGATCAGACGTTCAGCAGCAGGTGCTCGCGCTCCCAGGGCGAGATCACCGCCAGGAATTCCTCGTATTCCGCCCGTTTCACGATCGAATAGACCCGCGCAAACTCCGGCCCCAGCACATCGTGCAGCGCATCCGCCTCGTCCCAGAGATCCAGTGCCGAGCCCAGCACGCGGGGAATATCGCCCTCGCCCTCATAAGCGTCGCCGCGGAACTGTTTCGACGGGCGCCGCTCCTCCATCAGCCCGAGATAGCCGCAGGCCAGCGAGGCGGCGATGCCGAGATAGGGGTTGCAATCCATCCCCGCCAGCCGGTTCTCCACCCGCCGACTGTCCGGCCCCGAGAGCGGGATGCGGATGCCGGTGGTGCGGTTGTCGCGGCCCCATTCCAGGTTGATCGGCGCCGCATGGTCGCGCACATAGCGGCGATAGGAGTTCACATAGGGTGCCATCACCGCCACCGCCGCCGGCAGATGCGTCTGCAAACCGCCGATGAAGTGGAAGAACGCATCCGTCTCGCCGCCCTGCGGTCCGGAAAAGATATTGCGCCCGGTCGCTGTCTCCATCACCGAATGGTGGATATGCATGGCCGAGCCCGGCTCGTTGGCGATGGGTTTCGCCATGAACGTGGCAAAGCAATCGTGGCGCAGCGCGGCCTCGCGGATCAGCCGCTTGAAGAAGAACACCTCGTCGGCAAGCTTCACCGGATCGCCATGGCGCAGGTTGATCTCGAGCTGCCCGGCGCCGCCCTCCTGGGTGATGCCGTCGATCTCGAACCCCTGCGCCTCGGCGAAATCGTAGATATCGTCGATCACCGGGCCGAACTCGTCGACGGCGGTCATCGAATAGGCCTGACGCGCGGCGGCCGGGCGGCCCGAGCGACCCATCATCGGCTCGATATCCTTGGCCGGGTCGAGATTGCGCGCGACGATGAAAAACTCCATCTCCGGCGCCACCACCGGGGTCCAGCCCTGATCCTCGTAGAGCTTCACCACGCGTTTCAGCACATTGCGCGGCGCATAGGGGATCGGTTCACCGTGGCGGTCGAAAGCGTCATGGATCACCTGAAGCGTCCAGTCGCCGGTCCAGGGCGCGGCGCTGGCGGTGGACATGTCCGGCTTCAGGATCATGTCGCGCTCGATGAACCCCTCTTCGCCGGCGGCCTCGCCCCATTCGCCGGTGATGGTCTGGTAAAAGATCGAATCCGGCAGGTGGAAATAGGCCTGGCGGGCGAATTTCGACGCCGGCACCGCCTTGCCCCGGGCGATGCCCGGCAGGTCGGCGACGATGCATTCCACCTCGTCGAGCCGGCGGCCTTCGAGATAGGCGGCAGCGGCGTCGGGCAGTTGTTCGGTCCAGTCGCTCATGCGATGCGGCCCTCCTTGAAAAACCGCGCGAACTGCGCGCCGAGATCGGGGCTGTCGAGTTGCAGCGGCAGCTTCTCCGCCGCCGCGTCGAGCTGCTCCTGCGGCACCACGCCCGGGCCGCGATGGTCGATGAGCCCCTGCACGAATGCCGCGTCGAACTCGGGATGCGGCTGCACCGTATAGGCATGGCCCGGATAGAGCAGGGCGGCGTATTTGCAGCGCTCGGCAGAGGCCACCACCTCGGCGCCGGGCGGCAGCTCGGTCACCTGATCCTGATGCCAGGCCTGCACCAGCTTCACCCCGTCGGGATAGCGGTAGAGCGTCGGCCCCACAGTCCAGCCGCCGTCGAATTTCTCGACCTTGCCGCCAAGCGCCTGGGCGATGATCTGGTGGCCGAAGCAGACCCCGACCAGCGGGCGGCCGCTGTCGTAGATCGCCCGGATCAGCGACTCCAGCGGCGCGATCCAGGGGTGATCCTCATAGGCGCCGTGGCGCGAGCCGGTGATCAGCCAGCCGTCTGCGGCGTCCGGCCCCGGCGGCAACTCCCCCTCGACCACCGACCAGGTCTGGAAGTCAAAGCCCTGACCGCCCAGCAGGCGTTCGAACATGGCGGGGTATTGCCCGGTCTCTTGCGCCAGGATTTCCGGCACGAGGCCGGTTTGCAGAATGCCGATTTTCATGAAGCACCGATAGCTGTGTCGGCCCGAACCTATCCCTGCCGCCCGCATGCGGCAAGGCCCGGCTCAGACCGTGTCGAGATAGATTTCCACCTGTTCGGCGGGCGAGAGTTCGGACATGAAATGCAGCTCCTGCCGCTTGGTCAGCAGCAGGTTGCGGATCAGCCCCTCGGGCAGGATGCGCGGCATCACCGTGCTGGCCTCGAACGCGTCCATGGCGGCGCCCCAGCTTCCGGGGATCAGCGGCAGCTCCTGCGCATAGGCATTGCCGGTGATCGGCGCCGGCGGCTCGACCCCGTCCTCGATGCCGATCAGCGCCGCGCCCAGCAGCGTGGCCAGCAGCAGATAGGGGTTCACGTCGCCGCCGGCGACGCGATGCTCGATCCGCCGTCCCTTGGGGCTGCCGCCGGGGATGCGGATCGCCGAGGTGCGGTTCTCATAGGCCCAGGAGATGCCGCAGGGCGCGTGGTTCTCGGGCACCAGCCGGTCGTAGCTGTTGAGATGCGGGGCAAAGATCAGCGTGCTGTCATGCATCGCCCCCATCAGCCCGGCCACCGCGTGGCGCATGGTGTCTGTGCCCTTCGGGCCGCCATCGTCGAAGATATTGTTGCCGTCCTCGTCCAGAACCGAGAAATGCACATGCATGCCAGAGCCCGGGTAGTCCTCATAGGGTTTCGCCATGAAGGAAGCGGCAAAGCCATGCCGCCGCGCCAGCCCGCGCACCAGCATCTTGAAGAGCCAGGCGTCGTCGGCGGCATGCAGCGCGTCGGGCTGGTGCATCAGGTTGAGCTCGAACTGGCCCAGCCCCGCCTCCGAGATCGCGGTATCAGCGGGGATGTCCATATCCTCGCAGGCGTCGTAGAGATCGGTGAAGAAGATGTCGAAGGCGTCCAGCGCCCGGATCGACATCACCTCCGCCGCCTTGCGCCGCTTTTGCGAACGGGGCGAGAGCGGCACCTGGAGCGATTTGCCGCTGTCGTCGATCAGGAAGAATTCCAGCTCGATCGCCACCACCGGCGTCAGGCCCTTCTTGCGATAGCGCTTGAGCACCGAGGCCAGGGCGTGGCGCGGGTCGCCTTCGAAGGGGCGGCCATCCTCGCGATACATCCAGATCGGCAGCAGCGCGGTGGGCGCCTCCAGCCAGGGCATCGGCACGAACCCGCGTTCGGTCGGCCAGAGCACGCCGTCGCGGTCGCCGGTCTCGAAGACCAGCGGGCTGTCGTCGATATCCTCGCCCCAGATGTCGAGATTGAGCACCGAGAGCGGAAAGCGCGTGCCGTCCTCGACCACCTTGTCGGCAAAGCGCGCCGGCACGCGTTTGCCGCGCGGTTGTCCGTTGAGGTCGGAGGCCGCCGCGCGGATGGTGCGGACCTGCGGGTTCTTGCGCAGCCAGCTTTTGGGGTCGTTCATGGGTCACCAGTTGGGAATTTGATCAAATTCCAGCGTAACGGTGCCACGCGCGGCTGGCAAGCGGCAGGACGCCTCCGGCGGGGGAGTATTTGACGGAAAGATGAAAGGGCGGGCTCAGCGCATCAGGTTGGGGCGGTAGCGCACCCGCGATTGCCGCGCCTGCGGCAGGTGCCGGTTGAGGCGGCGGTTGATGGCGCCGAAGAGCGCGATGACCAGCAGCGTCAGCACGATGAAATAGCCCGCGAGGATCGGGTAGGCGACGAAGGGGTTAAAGGTCTTGTCGGCGAAGTAATTGGCGTAATAGAGCGCGTCGCCGCGCTGTTGCCAGGCGGGAAAGCCCGAGAAGAACACCAGCGTCGTGGCGTGGAACAGAAAGATCGCCTCGTTGGTATAGGCGGGCCAGGCCAGCCGCAGCATGGTCGGCCAGACGATCTTGCGAAAGCGCGGCCAGCCGGAAAAACCATAGGCATCGGCGGCCTCGATATCGCCCTTGGGCACCGAGAGCAGCGCGCCGTAGAAGATCTCGCCGGAATAGGCGGCGGTGTTGAGGAACAGCACCACCAGCGCCCCCAGCCAGGCCGAGGAGAACGGATCGAAGATCGGCGAGAGCGATTTCAGGCTGAGAAACAGGAAATAGGCAAAGAAGAACTGGATAAAGAGCGGCGAGCCCCGGAACACGAAGATAAACCATTCGCTGAGCTTGCGCAGCCAGAATATCTTAGAGGCCTTGCCCACCGCCACCGCCGTGGCGAGGAAGAAGCCCGAGACCAGCGCCAGCACGCCGAAATAGACGTTCCAGATCATCCCAGAGCCGATCAGCACCACCTGTTTGCAGACGGTGAAATCGTCGCGCGGCAGCAGCCGCTCGCCGATGCCCAGCGAGCGCAGCCCGTAATCGGCCACCACGTCCCAGCAGCTCATGCGCGCCTCCCGACCCGGGCTCGACCCTGGGCCTCCTGGCCGCCGCTGAGGCCCCGGATCAGGTCCGGGGCGGGGGGATGGGGCCGGATCATGCCGCTTTCCTCTGGGCTTCGCCGCCCATGGTCGCCTGACCGTGGGTGAGTTTCTTCATGAGGCGGGCGAGCGCGATCTCGGACAGCCGGGTGAAGGCGAGGTAGAAGATCAGCAGCCCGAGGAAATACCACACCCGCCAGTCCGCATGCGGGTAATCGCTGAAGCGCGCGGTCTTGGCGCCGCCCAGGTCGCGCGCCCAGTAGACGATGTCCTCGACCCCCAGCAGGAAGAGCAGCGGCGTCGCCTTGATCAGCACCATCCACAGGTTCGACAGGCCGGGCAGCGCATAGACCCACATCTGCGGGATGAGGATGCGCCAGAAGGTCTGGCGATGGGTCATGCCATAAGCCTCCGCCGTCTCGAGTTGCGCGTGCGGCACCGCGCGCATGGCGCCGAAAAGCACATTCGCCGCAAAGGCGCCGAAGACGATGGCAAAGGTCAGCACCGCCAGAGAGAAGCCGTAGATCTCGTGCCAGATCTGCGGCGCGGTGGACAGCGGCAGCTTGGCCGCCTGGCAGACGATGAAATCCGAGCCCTGCCGGATCGGCTGATCCCAGTCGGGGCATTTGATCTTGTGCCGCAGATATTCCAGCCCCTGATCCAGCGCGATCACGAAGAACAGGAAGAAGACGATGTCCGGCACGCCGCGCACCATGGCGATATAGATCTTGCCGAGCCAGCGCAGCGGTGCAAACCGCGCCCGCGCCGCCGAGGCGCCGGCAAAGCCGAAGGCCAGCGCCACCGGTGCGGTGATCGCCAGCAGCAGCAGCACCGTCCCGAAGGAGCCATAGAACAGCATCAGCTTGCCCGTGGTGAAATAGCAGGCAAACCAGGCCGGGGTCGAAAGGACCGAAGGGTCGGTGCAGAAGGAGAACATGCGCGCGATCCGCGGCGGCGGGGCAGGGCGCCCGCCGCCGCTGTCTCACATCATTCGTAGATGTCGGTGCCTTCGCCGAACCACTTGACCAGCAACTCGTTCAGCGAGCCGTCTTCCTTCATCGAGGTGATCGCGGCGTCGAACGTATCCTTGAGCTCGGTATCGCTCTCGCGGATGCCCATGCCGGTGCCGCGGCCCAGCACCACCGGCTCGCCCACGAAGATCAGCTCGCCGGCGGATTCCTCGACGATCGGCGTCAGGTAATCGGTGTCGAAGAACACCGCGTCGGCCTCGCCGTTGCGCAGCGCCGCGACGATCTCGTCGGCGGTGGCGAATTCCAGCAGGGTGGCACCGGATTCCGAGATATAGCCCGATTGCAGGGTCGAGGTCTGCGCGGCGACGACGCCGTCGAGCGGCGCGTCCTCGCTCAGCGCCACATAGGAGGAGGTGGCGGGCGGGATGTAATCCTGGGTGAAGTCGATCACCTCCTCGCGCTCGTCGTTGATCGACATGCCGGCGATGATCGTGTCGTAGTTCCCCGAGACCAGGTTGGGGATGATCGAATCCCACTCGTTGGTGACCCATTCGCAGGTCAGCTCGGCGCGGGCGCAAAGCTCGTCGCCGAGATCGCGCTCGAACCCGTCGACCTCGCCGGCATCGTTGATGAAGTTATACGGAGGGTAGGCGCCCTCGGTGCCCATGCGGACGACATCCTGCGCGAGCGCCATGCCGGCGCTGAAGGCCAGGACGGCGGTGCCGAGAAGGATCTGTTTCATGTGATTGCTCCCTTGGTTGGTCTTTTTGCCCCGCTTTATGCGTGGGTCGTGGATTTCAGGAACCCTTGCAGGCGTTCCGATTTCGGCGCGCCGAACAGCGTTTCCGGCGGGCCCTCTTCCTCGATCAGCCCCTGATGCAGGAACACCACGTGGTCGCTGACATCATGGGCCATTTTCATGTCATGGGTGACGATGATCATGGTGCGGCCTTCGGCGGCGAGATCCTTGATCACCTTGACTACCTCCTGCTCCAGCTCCGGGTCGAGTGCCGAGGTCGGCTCGTCGAAGAGCAGCGCCTCGGGCTCCATGCAGAGCCCGCGCGCGATTGCCGCGCGCTGCTGCTGGCCGCCGGAAAGCTGCGCCGGGAAGGCGTCGCATTTGTCGCCGATGCCGACCTTGTCGAGATAGCCGCGCGCCGCCGCCTCGACCGTGGCGCGGTCGCGGCCCAGAACGGTGAGCGGCGCCTCCATGACGTTCTGGAGGATGGTCATATGAGCCCAGAGATTGAACTGCTGGAACACCATCGAGAGGTTGGTGCGGATGCGCAGCACCTGTTTCGGATCGGCGGGGCGGCGGGCGTGGTTCTCGCCTCTCCACTGAACCGGCTCGCCTTTGAAGAGGATCTCGCCCTGCTGGCTGTCTTCGAGCAGGTTGCAGCAGCGCAGCAGGGTGGATTTGCCGGAGCCCGAGGAGCCGATGAGCGAGACCACATCGCCGCGATGGGCGGTGACATGCACGCCTTTCAGAACCTCCAGCGAGCCATAGGCCTTGTGGAGATTGCGGATCTCGATGACGGGTGTGGGATCGGGCAAGCGCGACCTCGGTACGGGTGACAGACCTGCCGAGGATGGGCGGAAAGGCGCGGGCTTGGCAATGCGCAAATCGCCGTCACGGGCGTGGGTTGCGCCGCGTCATGCGGCATTTGCACGGGAAAAAGGCGGCACAAGCGGGGAGAGAAGGGCTTTGTGGCGCGTGCCCCGCGGGACAACGGGCGCGTGGGGTGCGAGCCCGTTCTATGGATCTCGCGTTTTGTCAGATACGAGGGGGAGATCGGGCGCCGCCGCGTTGGCCGGGAGGCCCCGGATCAAGTCCGGGGCGGGAGGGAGCCGGGCCGGTTTACCTCATCGCCCGCGCGGCCCTTCAACCGGCCTTGCCTTCGACCCGCTGGCGGGCCAGCGCCGAATCGCGGTCGTTGATGCCGAGCAGGTTCGAGACCAGCCGCAGCAGCGCGTCCTCCTCGGCCTCGCGCACCCCGTCGGCCAGCACCACCTGCCAGAGCGCCTCGATCACGCCGATGCGGTGCTCGTAATCCACCGCATCCTTGATGGCGCGGGTAAAGCGCACGGTGTCGGGCGCCTCGGCCTCCAGCGCCTCGGCCTCGCCGCGCAGCTTGGCGGCCTCGAAAGGCGACAGCCCGTAGCGCGCCGCGGCGATCTTGTCGATGCGCGCACGCTCGCTGTCGTCATAGGTTTCGTCGGCCCGCGCCACCCGCACCAGCAGCGCGGTCAGCGCCAGCCGTGCATCGGCATCGGGAAGACGGTCGGGGTTCGGCTGCACCAGCCGCTGGAGGAAATCTGCGAACATGAGAGCTCATATAGCGCCGCGATGCGCGCGGGGAAAGCGCCCGTCGCGCAGCCGTGAGCGTTCAGGGGATCGCGGCGGCGGCCTGGGCGGCCTCGGAATCCGCGCGGTCGAGCCCCAGCCGCTCCTCGATCAGCGTCACCAGCGCGGTTTCCACCTCGTCACCGACGCCGTCGGCACGGGCGACCTTCCACAGCGCCTCTGCGGCGGCGCGGCGGTGGGCATAATCCACGCCCTCGCGGATGCGTTCGGCCATGTCCTCGATGCCGGGGCTCTCGAAGGCCAGCCGCTCGCATTCCGCGCGCATCTTGGCGGCGGCGAGCGGTTTCAGCCCGAAGCCCTCGGCGAGGATGCGGTCGATCTGCTCGACCTCCTCGAAGAGATAGGCGTTGTCGGCCATCGCTACCTTGACGAGCAGCGCGCCCATGGCATGCGCGGCGTCCATCTCGGGCAGCGGGCGCGGGGCGGGGGCGCTCTTGTGGAAGAATGCTTTCAGACGCTCGAACATGGCCGGGGTTCCTTTCGCCGGTCGGGAAACTGTTTTGGGGGATAGGGCTGCGGTGCGCTCAGCCGGCGCGCCGGGGCGGGATGAGGTCGGCGGGATGCACGCCCAGAACCGACTGGGCCAGCAGCGTCAGGCGTGCTTCGTCCGTCAGGGGCGCCTCGCGACATATTTCTTCCCAGAGGCTGAGGGCGAGGGCGTGCCGCTCGTGGTAATCGACCGCCGCGTGCAGGATCGCGGCAAAGCGGCTGGTGTCCGGTGCGGCACGCTCGATACGTTCGCAGGTCTCGCGCATCTCGGCGGCCTCCTGCGCGGTCAGGTCGTAGCGCCGGGCGAGGATCGCGTCGATCACCGGCGGCGCCGCCAGCGCGCAGGTCAGATCGGACCGCGACAGCCGCACCAGCAGCGCCCCGAGCGCCACCGGCGCGTCGCCCGGATCGAAAGGCGCCGCGTCCGGCGCGGCGAGCCAGAATCTCAGATTGCGGCCCAAGCCAGGCAATCCTGTCGCGGCGCTGCGCGGCACAGCGCGGAGGGCGGTCGATGCATCGCGGTCCTTTCTAGACTGTCCGGACTGTCGTAGGGTCAGTCTGATGCAGGATGCCGCCAAGAGCAATCCCGCCGGGGTCGCATGGCGCGCCCATGCCGATCCGCGACCCGTCTTTGCCCGGAGGCCCGGCTTTGACGCGGCTGCTCAGCGCTTTCCGACGTTGGCGAAGAGGGAATCGAGCCGTTTTGCCTCCTCCGCCAGCCCCCAGGGCGGGTTGATCACGAAAAAGCCCGAGCCGATCATGCGGTGCCCGTCGCGGATCGGCGGAAAGCGAATCTCGTGTTTCAGCGCTTCGGGGTGGTCGCGCTCCAGCGCCCGCAGCATCGGCGTATGCAGCCCCGAGGTCAGGATCGGATACCAGAGCGCCAGCACGCCGACATTCCATTTCCGCGCGATGCTGCCGAGGAATTTCGGGATGCGGTCGTAATCCTGCTTTACCTCATAGGAGGGATCGACCAGCAGCAGGCCCCGGCGCGGCTCCGGCGGGCAGAGGCTTTGCGCCAGTTCGAACCCGTCCTGCCGGTGGATGGCGATATTGGGCGCTTTCACTGCCGCTTTCAGCGCCGTGTGTTCCTGCGGATGCAGCTCGGCGAGGTGCAGCCTGTCCTCAGGCCGCAGCAGCGTGGCAGCGATGAGCGGCGAGCCGGGATAGGCGGCGGGTCCGTGCGCGGCGCGGATTTCGGCCAGCGCCTCGGCATAGGGGTGCCCGGCGGGCAGGGCGCCCGCCAGCGCGCCGATGCCCTGTTCGGCCTCGCCGGTCCTGAGCGCCTCGGCGCTGCCCAGATCGTAGAGCCCGCGCCCGGCATGGGTCTCGATATAGCTGACGGGTTTGTCCTTGCGCGTCAGGTAGGCGAGCATCCAGGCCAGCAGCGCGTGTTTCTGCACATCGGCGAGATTTCCGGCGTGATAGCCGTGCTGGTAGGACAGCATTGCGGGGGCCTCGCTGACGGGCCGATGCGGGGCGCAGGGGCCTTGCGCATCGGGACGGGGAAGGAACGGTCGGACAGGCTTGTGCGCCGTCCGGTCGGGTGCATAACGGATCGCGCGCCGCAATGCCATGGCGCCGTAGGGTGGGCAATCTGCACACCGCTGCGCTTTGGGTCTCACCCCATGCCGCTGCGGCGCATATCCGCGACGGCAAAGTCGATCAGCGCGCGCACCTTGCGGGGCAGGGTGCGCCCCTCCAGCCAGACGGCGGTGATCGGATGGGCGGGGTTGTCGTAATCTTCGAGCAGCGGCACCAGCCGCCCGCGCTCCAGGCTGTCGCCCAGCACGAAGACCGGGCAGAAGGCGATGCCGTCGCCGGCCTCTGCCAGATCCCGCGCCACCTGCGCGCTGTTCACCATGAAGCGCGTCGGCACCTGTACCGAGACGGGGCTGCCGTCCTTCAGGAACACCCAGCGCGCCGGATCGGCGCGGTTGGTGTCGACGATGCAGGCATGCGCGGCCAGATCCTCGGGTGTCGCCGGTACGGGATGCGTGGCCAGATAGTCCGGGCTCGCCACCAGCGTGCTGCGGATCCCGCCCAGCTTGCGCCGCTTCAGCGACGAGACCGACGCCTCGCCGATGCGGAACGCCAGGTCGATCCCCTCGGCGGCGAGATCGACATAGGCGTCGCTCAGCCGCAGGTCGATGGTGAGCCCCGGATGCGGCGCGGCAAAACGGCTGAGCAGATCCTTCACATAGATCTCGCCGAAGGTGACCGGCGCCGAGATCCGCAGCGTGCCGCTGAAACCGCTGCCATCCTCTTTCACCTCCGCCAGCATCTCGTCGAGATCGTCGAGCAGCGCCGGCGCGCGCGCCAGAAGCGCCTCGCCCGAGGCGGTGATGCCAACGCGCCGCGTGGTGCGCTGCAAGAGCCGCACGCCAAGCCGCTCTTCCAGCTCGGCCACGTATTTCGAGGTCAGCCGGTTCGAGATGCCCAGCCGCTCTGCCGCGCCGGTGAAGGAGCCGCTTTCGGCGGTGGCGACAAAGGCCCGCAGCCCGTCGATCAGATCCATCGCTCAATTCCGAACAAAACGTGGAAGGTCATTCTATATCATCGTCATTTCATTCCGCATCTGCAAGGTGCATCTTCCCCTCATCGAAACGAACACCAGCGCCGGCGAGACCCAAGGGGCCCGACGCCAGAGACAGAGAAGAGGACCAGATCCATGAATATCGCAATCATCGGCACCGGAAACATCGGCTCGGGCCTCGGCCGGGTCATCGGGCGCACCTCCCACGGCGTTGTGGTCTCTGACCAGCAGGGCGGCACCGAGGCCGCCGCGAAACTCGCCGCCGAGGGCGTGCGGGTGCAGGCAGCCGATACCGCCACCGCCATCGCCGAGGCCGAGATCGTCATCCTCGCCACGCCCTACGGTGCCAGCACCCAGATCGCCGGCGCAAACGACTTCTCCGGCAAGATCGTCGTCGACCTCTCCAACCCGGTGACCGAGGATTTCTCGGGGCTGCAACTGGGCCATGACAGCTCTGCTGCCGAAGAGATCGCCAAGCTGGTGGGCGCGCCGGTGGTCAAGGCCTTCAACACCGTCTTTGCCGAGCATTACGCCGGCGACCTGACGCTGGGTGGCCGCAAGATCCAGACCTTCGTCGCCGGCGACGATGCCGAGGCCAAGGCCAAGGTCATCGCTCTGGCCGAGGACGTAGGCTTTGAGGCGCGCGACGCCGGCGGGCTGTCGAATGCCCGCTATCTCGAACCGCTGGGCTATCTGAACATCGCCTTCGGCTATCTGCTGGGACAGGGCACCGGGATCGCACCGGCCTGGCTCTCGGCCTGATCGCAAGACATACAGAGGAGACCTCACCGATGATCGACCTGAAAACCGCCCCCCACGCCGCGCTGCTGCTGCGGCTCACCACCGGCGCGCTCTTTGTGGCGCACGGGCTGACCAAGCTGCTGGTCTTCACCCCCGCGGGCACCGCCGGCTTCTTCGAGTCGCTCGGCCTGCCGGGCTGGCTTGGCCTCGCCACCATGGTCTTCGAGATCGGCGGCGGCGCGGCGCTGATCCTCGGCGTGGCCACGCGGGCCGTCGCGGCGCTTTCCGTGCCGGTGCTGCTCGGTGCGGCCTTCACCGCGCATTGGGGCAACGGGTTCGGCTGGTCCAATCAGGGCGGCGGCTGGGAATACCCGGTGATGTGGGCCGCCGTGATGGCCGCCCTCGCG
Organism: Salipiger abyssi; assembly: GCF_001975705.1. Classification (NCBI taxonomy): domain Bacteria; kingdom Pseudomonadati; phylum Pseudomonadota; class Alphaproteobacteria; order Rhodobacterales; family Roseobacteraceae; genus Salipiger; species Salipiger abyssi. The sequence continues at coordinate 716,483 of NZ_CP015093.1, read as the reverse complement.
CTGCTCGGCGACGGTGCCTATGCACTCTGGCCGCTGAAGCGCCGCTGACGTCCGACATCGCGCCGCCGCGCCGCCATGCCTGGCGCGGCGGTCCCCCGAAACCTGCATAATCCAAGGAGAGTGCCATGAGCATCTCGCAACAACTGCAAAAGCTGAAAGACGGGCTCAAGGCCTCCGACCGGATGCCGGTCGTTTTCCTTGGCCATGGCAGCCCGATGAACGCCATCGAGGACAACGCCTATTCCCGCAGCTGGGCGGCGCTGGGCCGCACCCTGCCGCGCCCGCAGGCCATTCTGGTGGTCTCGGCGCACTGGATGACGCGCGGCTCGACGCTTGTGAACGTGCAGGCCCGCCCCGGCACCATCCACGATTTCTACGGCTTCCCTCAGGAGCTCTTCGAACAGCAATATCCCGCACCCGGCGCGCCGGAACTGGCGAGCGAGGTGGTCACGCTGCTGGCCAGCCATCACGCCGAGGGCGACGAGACCTGGGGGCTCGATCACGGCGCCTGGTCGGTGCTGAAATTCCTCTATCCCGGCGCTGACGTGCCGGTGTTCCAGCTCTCCATCGACATGGCGGCGGACCTGCCGCAGCATGTGGAGATCGGTCGGGTACTGGCCGAGCTGCGCCATCGCGGCGTGCTGATCCTGGGCTCGGGCAATGTGGTGCACAACCTGCGTGCCGTGCGCTGGGGCGGCGGCGGGGCGCATGACTGGGCCGAGGAGTTCGACACGCTCTTTGCCGAACGGCTCGGCGCTGGCGACATCGCCACGCTGGCCGACCGCGCCAAGCTCGGCAAACTGCTGAGTGTCGCCCACCCCTCTATCGACCACTACTTGCCGGCGCTGAGCGTCGCGGGGGCGGCGGACGAAAAGGACACGCTGCTCTTCATGAACGATTCCATTGATCTGGGGTCGATCTCGATGCGCAGCTTCATCTATTACTGAGGATCTTCGCCATGCTTGTGAACGGAAAATGGACCAGCGACTGGCAGCCGGTGCAGAAGGCCGACGAGAAGGGCCGCTTCGTGCGGCAGGTCTCCTCCTTCCGCAACTGGATCACCGCAGACGGCTCCGCCGGCCCCACCGGCGAGGGCGGGTTCGAGGCGGGGGCCGGGCGCTACCGGCTCTATGTCGCCTATATCTGCCCCTGGGCCTCGCGCGCGCTGATGGCGCGCAGCCTCAAGGGGCTTTCCGATCTCATCCCGGTCACAGTGGTGAACCCGGTGATGACCGATCAGGGCTGGCGCTTCGGCGGCTATCCCGGCGCCGACGAGGATCCGCTCTTTGCCTCGGGCTATATGCACGAGCTCTACACGCGGGCGGATGACGGCTTTACCGGGCGCGCCACGGTGCCGGTGCTCTGGGACATGAAGCGCAATGTGATGGTGAACAACGAAAGCGCCGATATCGTGCGTATGTTCGACACCGCCTTCGAACATCTCGTGCCCTCCGACCTGCGCCTCTACCCCGGGGATCTGGCCGCCGATATCGACGCGCTCAACCCGCGCATCTACGATCTGCTCAACAACGGCGTCTACAAGGCGGGCTTTGCCTCGACGCAGGAGGCCTATGACGAGGCGGTGGAGGGCGTCTTTGCGATGCTCGACGAACTGGAGGTGCGGCTGACCGGCGATTTCCTCTTCGGCGAGCGGTTCACCGAGACCGATATCCGCACCTTCGTGACGCTAATCCGGTTCGACGCGGCCTATCACGGGATCTTCAAGACCAACCGCCGCCAGATCGCCGATTACCCGCGGCTCTCGGCCTATATGGAACGGATCCTGAAACTGCCGGGCGTGCGCGAGACGGTGAATATGGATCACATCACGCGGGGCTATTATTCGATCAAGGTGCTGAACCCGACGGGCATCCGCCCCACCGGCCCGGCGCATGTGGCGGCGCTGCTGGCGGGCTGAGCGCTCTGGCCGGCACTTGTGCGGGCGGAGATGGCCCGACAGTTTTGCGTATTTGGAAAGAGAAGAAGACCAGGGGCGCGCAAACCCCTGGTCTTCTTCTCTTTGAAAAATACGCCCGCCGAAGGCGTCCTTTGCTTTCGGCGGGCGATGTGGCTCGGAGTAAGGCGCGGCGCTCAGGCCGGCTGCGCGATGTGCTGGATCGTCTTGAAGCCCTCGAATTTCGGCGCGCCGGAATGCAGCTTGCGGCTGTCGCCGGCGCGCGCGTGGGCGGCGCGGAAGCTGTCGCTGCGGGTCCAGTCGCGGAACGCTTCCTCGGTCTCCCAGACCGTGTGCGAAGCGTAGAGGATATGCCCGTCCTCCTCCGGCCCTTTCAGCATGTGGAATTCCACGAAGCCGGGGTTTTCGTGCAGCTTGCTTTCGCGCGAGAGCCAGAGCTCCTCGAAATCCGCCGCGTTCTCCAGCGGCACGGTAAAGCGGTTCATGGCGAGATACATGGGATGAGTCCTCCTGTCGGGATCATTCTGCCGCAAGCGTGGCGGCATGGGGTAGGATAAAGGGCGTGCCGGGCGCGGGTGCGGCACCGACACGCAGGCGGCAGCCATAGGCGCGGGACAGCGTGTCCGTCGTCATCACCTCTGCGACCGGCCCCGCCGCCAGCACATGGCCCCGGCTCAGCAGGGCGATGCGGTCGGCAAACATGGCGGTGAGGTTGAGATCGTGCATCACCGCCACCACGCCGCCGCCGGCATCGGCGAAATCGCGGGCGATCTGCATGACTTCGAGCTGATGCGCGATGTCGAGCGCCGAGACCGGCTCGTCGAGAAACAGCCAGCGCGGGCCGTCCTCGGCGATGGGCTCGGCGACCTGTGCCAGCACGCGGGCGAGCTGGACGCGTTGCTGTTCGCCGCCCGAGAGCGACTGGTAGGGGCGGCTGGCGTAATGCGCCAGATCGACCCGCGCGAGCGCCTGGAGCGCGGCGCGCGTGTCGCCGCCGGCGCGGCCCCGGGCAAGGCCGATCTCGACCACCTCCAGAGCGGTGAAGGGAAAGGCCAGCGCGCTGGCCTGCGGCAGCACGCCCCGGATCGAGGCCAGCGCCCAGGCGGGCAGGGTGGCGATATCCTGCCTGTTGAGCTCGACCGTGCCGCGAAAGGGCAGATCGCCGGTGAGTGCGCGCAGCAGCGTGGTCTTGCCGGAGCCGTTGGGGCCGCAGATCGCGGTGAGCTGGCCGGGAGCGGCGTGGAAATCGACGCCCTCCAGCACGGTGTTGCGGCCCAGCGTGACGGTGAGATCGGTTGCTGTGACCATGTCAGAGATCCACCACGCCACGCTGCCGCAGCAGGATCCACAGGAAGACCGGCGCGCCGAGCACGGCGGTGACGATGCCGATGGGCAGCTCTGCGGGGGCGACGATCACCCGGCTGATCATGTCGGCCACCACCAGAAGAGCGGCGCCCAGCAGCGCGGAATTGATCAGCAGCGCCCGGTGATCGGGACCGGAGGCGAGGCGCAGCAGATGCGGCACCACGATGCCGACAAAGCCGATGCCGCCCGACACCGCCACGGCGGCGCCGGTGGCGCCCGCGACACAGAGGATGGCGAGGCGCTTCATGCGCTGCACGGGAATGCCGATATGCGCGGCGGTCGCCTCGCCGAGCGCCAGCGCGTTGAGGCTGCGGCCCAGAAAGCTCGCGCCGGCCACGGTGACGAGGATGATCGGCAGCGCCGCGGCGAGCTTGGTCCAGCTGGCGCCGGCGAGCGAGCCCAGCCCCCAGAAGGTCAGGTCGCGCAGCTGGCTGTCATCGGCCATGTAGACCAGCACGCCGGAGACCGCACCCGCAAGCGCGCCGAGTGCGATGCCGGCGAGCAGCATTGTGGCGACCGAGGTGTGGCCCCGGCGCGTGGCGACGCGGTAGAGCAGGATCGTGCTGACCCAGCCGCCGAGGAAGGCGGCAAGCGGCACCAGATGCGCGCCGGCGAAGCCCAGCAGCGCCGGCGGCAGCAGCGTGCCCAGAACGATGGCGAGGATGGCGCCGAGGCCGGCGCCGGCGCTGACGCCGACGATGCCGGGATCGGCCAGCGGGTTGCGGAACAGCCCCTGCATCACCGCGCCGGAGACGGCAAGCGCCGCGCCCACCGCCAGCCCCATGACGAGGCGCGGCAGGCGGATATCCATCAGCACCACGCGCTCCATGCGCGAGAGCTCCTCGCCTCTTGCGAGGCTCCTCGCCACATCCCAGAGCTGCACGCCCGTCGCGCCGACGGTGAGGCTGGCCAGCGCCACCGCGATCAGCAGCAGCGCCAGCCACAGATGCAGCCGCCGGGCGCGGGCGAGGCGGCTGCGCGGCGCCTCGGCCTCGGTCAGCTCGCCTGCGGGGTCGGTGAGCGCGACCATGGTTCAGCCCCCGTAAAGCGCCTGCGCCAGCTCGGCCACCGCCGCGCCGGTGCGCGGGCCGAAGCCCAGCAGTTTCAGCCCGTCCATCTTGATCAGCGCGCCGGTCTCGGCAGCGGGGGTGACGGCCAGGGCGGGCAGGGCGAAGAGCTCTTCTGCACTGGCGGCGTGATCGCCCTCGCGGTCCATCATCAGGATCACGTCGGGCGCGGCGGCGGTGACCGCCTCGTCGGAAAGCGGCTTGTAGCCCTCGACGCCTGCCAGCGCATTGATGCCGCCCGCCATTTCGATGATCGCCCCTGCGCCGGTATTGTCGCCGCCGCCCATCAGCCTGCCGCCCTGGGCGGAGAGCACGAAGAGCACGCGCTTGGGCGTGTCGGCGGCCGCCTGCGCCTCGGCGCTGGCGGTCTCGATCTCGGCGCTGACCTCTTCGGCCAGGGTGGAGGCGGCCTCGGGCACGTCGAGCGCCTCGCCCACCGCGCGGATCTTGGCGGCGACGGCGTCGGCATCGAAGCCGCCCGGCACGGTGATGAAGGGGATCGCCGCCTCTTCCAGCACCTCGAGCGTTTCCGGCGGGCCGGCGCCCTCTTCCGACAGGATCAGGTCGGGGTTCACCGACAGCACGCCCTCGGGCGAGAGCGCGCGCATATAGCCCACATCCGGCAGCGCCTCGGCCTCCGGCGGGTAGGTGGAGGTGGTGTCGCGGGCGAGAAGCCGGTGCTCCTGCCCGAGCGCATAGACGATTTCGGTGAGCGAGCCGCCGATCGCCAGCGTATCGGCCTCGCCCCGCGCCGCTTCCGCGGGCAGGAGCGCGGCACCGAGCCCGCCGAGCGCGAGATAGGCGGCAGTGGACAGTGCGAGCGCGTGGAAGGAGCGGCGTTTCATGCGGAGACCTCCTCGCGGCTCGGCAGTGCCTCGACGATCTCTTTCCAGGCGGGGCGGTGGTCGTTGCCCTCCTTGCCGACGCCGAAACACTGGAAGATCAGCCCGCCCTCGGCATCGAAGGCCTCGACCGAGATCGCCGTGCCGCGCTGGGTGGGTTTCTCCACCGCCCAGAGCTCGGCCACCTTGTCGCGGCGCAGATGCAGGTTGAAGCCCGGATCCATGATGTTCTGCCACGGCCCCATCGGATGCAGATTGCGCACCGGGCCGGAATGGATCTGGATGCAGCCGCGATTGCCGACAAAGAGCATGATCTCGGTCTCGCGGTCGCGCACGGTCTCCAGCATGGTGTCGACGGCGCTGGGCTCGAGCTGGCGCACGAAGGGCGCGCCGGCGATGCGATAGGCGCCGAGCCGGTTCATCTTGAGCTTGGCGCAGAGCCGCAGGAACTGATGCGTGTCGGTGAGCCGCGCCCATTCCTTGCGCAGCACGTCGAGCTTGGCGGGATCGGATTTCGCTGCCTCGGTGGGCTGGCGCGGCTCCAGATCCAGCGTGTCGCCGGTCTCGCCACTGGCGAGGGCGGCTTTCGCGGCCTCCCAGCCGGCAAGGTCGGAGCCGGCGCGCAGATGCACCTTGTGGATGGCGTCGCCCGCCGCATCAAAGATCTGGAGGCTGCGCTTCACGCCGGCGTCGCTCTCCTGTTCCACGAGAAAGCCGTGGCACCAGTGCTTGGGAAAGATCCGCAGGTCGATCTCATCGGCCAGCACCATCGCCGCATGTGGGCCGGGGTGGTAATTGGCGTAGGTGCCGACCTTCTCATGCACCGCCGCCTCGACACGGGTCAGCGCCATGACCTCGCCCAGAGCCTCGACCGCCGGCATTACCTTGTCGGGATGGGCGGCGATCCGGGTCACGCCGTGACCGGTCTGCGCGGCCAGCAGCTGCGCCTCGGTGATGCCGAGCTGGGTGGCGAGATCGCGGGAGCGGGTCTTGGGGTTGTCGGCGAGCGCGTCGCGGATCTCCTGCGCGCTGGGCGGGTGCTGCGAAGCAGTCTGGGAATCGGCCATTCTTGGTCCTTGTCCGGTCGTTGCGGGGGCGAGAGTGGTGGCAACTCGGCTGGCGCGACGCGAATAAGCGGCTCAGGCTGGCAAGTCCTTAGTTGACTGTTTTAGTTGGATACGCTAACCGCTGCAAGGAACAAACGGATTTGTGACGAAAATTTGCACGGATCCGCAGAGCCAGCCCTGTGCCAGCGACCCCATCCGACCCATCGCTGATCAAGGCTGAACTCATGACACGCAGCAGATTGCGCGGCACGACCGCGCTTATTCTCGTTTCCCTTTGCGCGACCCCTGTCGCCGCGCAGGAAGTCGCGACCGATATCAATACGGTCAGCGGCTTTCTCGGCACGCTTTATCTGACCCCGGGCAAACGCGATCTGAGTCTCGGCGGCGCGGTGCCTGTCACCACCGTGGACGCGGAGGAGATCGAGGACCGGCAAGCCGGCACCATCGCCGAGCTGATCGATTCGGTGCCCGGTGTGACGCTTATCAACGGTTCGACGCCGCAGGGCTCGGGCATCAATATTCGCGGCTATGGTGCCAACGAGGCCTATGGCAACGACCAGAAAATCGCGATTCTGGTCGACGGTGCCTCGGTGGGTTCGGAAGAACTCTACCGCATCGGCACGCAGCTCTTTACCGACCCGCTGCTCTATCGCCAGGTCGAGGTGCTGCGCGGCACTATCGGCAGCTTCGAATACGGCTCCGGCATCGTCGGCGGCGTCGTGAAGCTGGAAACCAAGGACGCCTCGGATTTCACCGGCGGCGTGCCGGGCTTCCGCGTCGGGCAGAGTTTCGAGTTCAGCTCGAACACCGCCGGGGCGGTCAGCTCGACCACGCTGGCCTGGCAGCCGACCGAACGCGCCGAATTCCTGCTCAACTACACCTGGCGCCAGCAGGACGATCAGGTCGACGGCGACGGCCATGAGATCGGCAACAGCGGGTTCGAAACGCCCTCGGGGCTGCTCAAGGGCAAGTTCACTTTCGGCCAGGACGACGAACATAGCGTGACGCTGTCCTATTCGCGTACCACGGCGGATGAAAAGGATGTGCCCTATGACACGTTCGGCACCACCGGCGGCAGTTTCGGCAATGTCGACCGGCTGACCGAAACCAGCCAGACGACCCTGGAATACCGCTACAATCCCGTCAGTGACCTGATCGACCTGACCGCGACGCTCTCCTATGCCGACCAGCAGATCGAATACAGCTATGTGCCGGGCTCGTCGCCGCTGGAATTCACGCCGACCTGGCCATTCCTGCGCGATACGGTGAATGCCGATCAGCAATACGAGACCACCAAGCTGACCGTGAAGAACGCCGCGATGTTCCAGACCGGGATCGTGGATCACACCCTGCGTGCCGGGGTCGAGCTGTCGCGGCGCGAGCGCGCCGATAACGATGCCGCCAGCGCGCCCGGGGGTGAGGACAACCGGCTTGCGGTCTTTGTCATCGACGAGATGCGGTTCAACGGCTTTACCCTGACCCCGGCGCTGCGCTGGGAGAAATCCGAGGTCGAGAGCGCCACCACCTACGGCGATTTCGAGAACGATGCGCTGATGGGCGGCGTGGCGCTGGCATATGAGTTCGGCAACGGCCTGTCGGTCTTCGGCAGCTACGCCTATACCGAGGGCCTGCCGATCATCGACGATCTCGGCCCGGCTGCGGTCAACGAATGGCGCATGACCACCACCGAGAAATCCGACACCTGGGAGCTTGGTGCCTCCTATGCTTCGGTGGATGTGTTCTCGCCGGGCGACAACCTCTCGGTGCGGGGCAGCTACTATCAGACCGAGCTCTGGGACATCACCAGCTACTCCGCGACCGGCTCGACCAGCCCCAATCTCGACCGCGTCGAGACCGAAGGCTTCGAGCTCGAAGCCTCTTACGGGTTTGCCTCCGGCACCTATGTCGACTTCCAGGGCAGCTGGACCGAGGGCACGGAATACGCTGACGGGCTCAGCGATACCGACTGGCGCAACAAGCCGGGCGATGCGGTGGGCCTGACGCTGGGCCACAAATGGGGCGACTGGCTGGACATGAGCTGGGAGGTGCGGCACACCACCGATGCGCGTGACGCGCTTGAGGCGGATCTGCCCGATTACACGGTGCACAACCTGCGTGCCACTTACCGGCCGCAGACCGGGGCGCTGGAAGGCACCGAGATCCGTTTCGGCATCGAAAACGCCTTTGACCTCGACTATACCGGCAACCTGTCCTCGCGCGATGCGCCGGGCCGAACCTACAAGCTGGGCCTGTCGAAAGTCTTCTGATCCCGCCGCTGTTCCCTCGCGGTGGAGTAAGGTGGAAACGCCTCCCGGGTCTCCCGGGGGGCGTTTCTCGTTTTGGAGGCTGGAGACGAGGGGGGACGGTCTCAGCGGCGTGACGCTTGCTCGGGGATGTCTCTTTGCGGACGGGGTCGGCTGCTTGGGCAGGCGTGTGACCGGCATTCCGTCAGGATGGCGGGTGCCGACGACTGTACGGGGGAGAGCGCGACACGCCGGGCTGTTCTGGTACGATCCCCCGGGGGGCTTGAGCCAACGGGTCGCCTTCGTCGCGAGCGGTACGCAAAAAGGGCGGACATTGCTGCCCGCCCTTGCCGCGATCTCCGGGAAGAGAGCCTGCCCAGGCCGTTAGCGGCCTTTGATCTGGATCGAGAAGCTGCGCTGCGCCCCGGCGGGCGGCGCGGGGAAGGGGGCGGCGCGTTGCACCACCCTCAGCGCCGCGCTGTCGAGCGCCGAAGAACCAGAGCTGCGCGCCACCGAGACACCGGCCAGCCCGCCGCTTCCCGAGATCCGGAAGGCCACGACGGTGGCGCCGCGGGCGTTCAGCCGCGGGCGCGGCACGCGCGAGAGCTTGCGCATGACCTTGCCGGGATAGTTGCTTGCTGCGGCGTTGCCCGACTGTTTCGTCTTGCCGCCCGAGCCGCTGCGGGTGGCGCGGGCGGTTTCCTTGCCCGCTTCCTGACCGGCCTTGGCGTTGCGGTCGGCATTGCCCTGCGGTGCGGCCTGGGGCTTGCGCTCGGGCTGCTTGCGGGCGGTCTGGGTCTTGGGTTTGGGCTTTGCCGCAGGTTTCGGGGCGGGCTCCGGCTTGCGCAGGGTTTCAGGCCGTTCCATCGGGCGCAGCGAGCTTGCCATCGCGTTCGGAGGCGTGTCGTCCTCGGCCTCGATACGTTCGGCTGGGGCCTCGGATTCGGTCTGTTCGGGCGTCTCCGCCGGCAGCGCGGCGACCGCATCGGGCGCGGGCGCAGTGGGTACGGGGTCTGCCACCGCCGTGTCGGGCACTGGCTCGGCCTGCGGCGCCGGGCTGGGGCTGGCCTGTTCGCTTTCAGCGGGCGCCGGCGCTTCCGCCTCCGGCGGTGTCGGCGCGGGCTCGGTTTCGGTGGGCGGTTCCGGGGTCAGCGCCGCCTCTTCCACCGGCTCGGCCTCGGTGGGCTCTTCGGGCGGTGTGGCGGAAATCGTGCCCGCCGCCATATCGGCGAAGCTCGATCCGAGCCGCGCCTCGGCGGCGCCGTCCGAGCCCTCGATCTCGATGGCCTCGCTGCCGGGCAGCAGCGCCAGCGCGAGCGCGCCATGGGCGCTGCATGCCAGAAGCAGCGCAACGCCTTTGAGAACGCGGGATTTGGCAATCATTGCAGCCCCCTTTCACTCACGATCATGACCTTTTCCGCACCGCCGGCACGCAGCGCCCGCGCCACCTCCACCAGATCGGCGGCGGGCAGATCGCGGTCGGGCACCAGCCGCACCAGCGCACGGGCCTCGGGATCCAGCGCCGCGAGATAGGTCTCGGGCGAGTCCTGCACCTCGCCGCGCAGGCTGAGCGCGCCGTCGGGATGCACCACCAGCGCATCGGGCGGCGGCGGGCTGCCTTCCAGATCGGCGGTGCTCACCAGCTTCAGCTCAGGGTCGAGCGGCTGGGCCAGCGTGCCGGCCACGAGAAAGAAGATCAGCATCAGAAAGACGATGTTGATCAGGGCGATGGTCGGCTCGCGTTCGGTTTTCGGTCGGCGCGCACGCATCAGGACGCTCCCAGAACGGTGGGCGTGAAGCCCGGTATGCCGCGCAGGATCACCAGCAGATCGGTCAGGCGCTGCGCGGTGACGCCGGGCTGAAGTGCGACCAGAAGCCGCCGCGCCTCGCTTGCGCTGGCCTCGCCGCGCTGCTCGGCGAGCGCCTCGGCGAGACCCTCCAGCGCCACGTCGGCGCTGTTGAGCCGCGCGGTCTCCGGCCCGAGCTGAAGGAAGAGCGGGCGCTCGGAGGCGGAGGGTGCGGCACCGGTGCCGCCGGAGGTCAGCTCGACCTCGGCAAAGCGCGTGAAGGTCGAGGTCAGCATGAAGAAGAGCAGCAGCAGGAAGATGACGTCGATCAGCGACGTCATCGAAAGTTTGCGCCTGCGCCGCATCTTACGCATGGGCGGGGGCTCCGGCCGGGGCTTGGACGGCGGTTTCCTGCGGCGGCATGCCGCCGGCGGGGGACTGCACGCTGCGCAGCGCCTTTTCGGCCAGCACGCGCTCTTTCTCCATGCGGGTCTCGAACCAGCTCAGCACGATCGAGGTCGGCATCGCCACGGCGAGCCCCACGGCGGTGGTCAGCAGCGCCACCCAGATGCCGCCGGCGAGGATCGACGGGTCGACCTGCGCGCCGGCCTCCTGAAGCGCCTGGAATGCCGAGATCATCCCCAGAACGGTGCCGAACAGCCCCAGCAGCGGCGACAGCTGCGCCACCGAATCGAGAAAGCGGAAGCCGCTTTCGAGCCGGGCGAAGCGGGTCTCGGCCTCGGCATCGAGCCGCGCCTGATCGCAGCGCCCGGCAAAGGCCATGGCGATCACCGGCTTGAGATAGCTCTTGGACTGCGCCAGCTCGCTGCGCGCGGTGCCGGTATCGCCCGCGTCCCAGGCGGAGACGGCGAGGCGCAGCGCCTTGTGGCGCCCGACACCGGCGGCGCGGAACTGCCAGAGCTTGTAGAGGATCACGGTCAGCGTCAGCACCGACAGCACGATCAGCAGCAGCACGACCGGCCCGCCGAGCTCGGCGATGCGGATCACCAGGTCGGCAACGGATTGGTACAGAGAGTTCATCATCCCATCATCTCCACATCGGTGCGGCTGCTCAGTGTCAGCCCGTTGCCGCAGGCCTCGGCCCCCAGCGCGCCCGCCTCGCAGGTGCTGGCGCCATTGATCAGAATCTGCCCCAGCGCATCGCATTGCAGCCCGGGCACAACGAATTGCCGCAGCCGGGGCTTGCCGGCGGGCAGGGTGCCGAAATCGAACAGCGTCAGGCGCTCGACCTGGCCGTCGCTGTCGAACAGCACGGTTTCGAACACCGCCTTGGCAATGTCGCCGTCAAAGCTGTTGCGGGCGAGGAAGCTGAGTTTGCAGCCCTTTTCGAGCTGCTCCTGCGCGTTCAGTTCCAGCGACAGGCCGGTCGGGGCGGCCTCTTGCGCGGCAAGCGCTGCGGGCAGGACCAGCGCGGCGGCGCATGCGATCAGCGCGCGGCGAAAGGCGGGGGGGACGGCACGGGACACCGGCAACTCCTTGAAACGTGGTCAGGTACACGGTCCGCTGGCGTTGCCTGTCTCGGCAGGAAGCTGGCTCTGGTGATCGGAGGGAGATTCACCACAGGCGGCGGCAAATTTCAATACCTTATTAAGTTTATCAACTTTTCCCGGCGCGATGCCTCGCGTGCCAAGATCTGCTCTGAGCAGACTCCGGGATGCCCGGAGGAGCGGCGTGCACAGATGGTCGAAGAACGTCATGGGCGCGGAACAGGCTGCAAACGGTACGATGACCGGTCACGTCTGTTGCCTGATGGTGTTGAAAAATTGGAGCGGGCGATGAGATTCGAACTCACGACCCTTACCTTGGCAAGGTAATGCTCTACCCCTGAGCTACGCCCGCATCCGTTTACGACAGTCCTGCTGTCGAAGGGTCCATCTGGAGCGGGCGATGAGATTCGAACTCACGACCCTTACCTTGGCAAGGTAATGCTCTACCCCTGAGCTACGCCCGCGTTCCCGATGGTGCAGGCGATGTAGAGGCTTGCGCGCCGCTCTGCAAGAGGAAATTTGCCCGCCCCGCAGGAAATCCGCGACGGGCGATCCGGGCTTCGGCGTGAAAGAAGACGCGGCCCAGGGCGCCCCGCACCCGCCGCGCCGATTTTCGTTCCGTCAAAGCCAAGAGACCGCCATGACACCCTTTCTCAAACGTATCGCCACGCCGCTCCTCACCGGCCTGTTCCTGATCTCGCTGCTTTCCGGGCTGGCGCTGTTCTTTCATTGGAATCCGGCCTGGTTCCACAGCATGCACGAATGGCTGAGCCTGCTGCTGATCCTGCCCTTCGTGCTGCATGTCTGGAAAAACTGGCGCCCGATGCTGGGCTATCTGCGCCGCCCGCTCTTTGCCGGCACGCTTGCGGTCTCGGCGCTGGCCGCCGCCGCCTTCATCGTGCCGAGCATGGGGCAGGGCGCAGGCGGCGGCCGACCGCCGGCCTTTGCCGTGGCGCAAAAGATGCTGGATGGGTCTGTCGCCGAGGTTGCCGCCGTGCTCGGCGAAACGCCCGCAACACTGAGCGCCACGCTTGAGGCGGCGGGCTTTGCGGTGGCCGATACCGACCAGAGCCTAAGCGAACTCGCCGCCACCTCGGGCCGTGCGCGCAACGATCTTTTCGCCGTGCTCGCCCGCTGAGGCGGACCTCAGCCCTTGGGTGCGACCGGCTCGACGGGCCCGCCGGCGCTCACCCAGTCGTTGAAGCCGTCCTTCAGATGGGCGGCTTCGAATCCCATCTCCTGAAGCGTCGCCACGGTCAACGCCGAGCGCCAGCCGCTGGCGCAGTGAAAGAGATAGCGCTTGCCCTCCTGGTCGAAGACCTCCTTGTGATAAGGGCTTTCCGGATCGACCCAGAATTCGATCATGCCGCGCGGCGCGTGCACCGAGCCGGGAATGCAGCCGGTGCGCTGGCGTTCGCGCACATCGCGGATATCGACGATCACCAGATCCGGATCGCCAAGCTGCGCGATGGCCTCGGCAGTCTCCACCTCTGGAATCTGGGTGCGCGCCTCGGCCACAAGCTGCGCCGCGGTGATCTTCAATGCCATGCGTCCTCCTCCCCGGCGGCCCGCAGGCCCCTTCATCTTTCTTCAAATACTCAAAAAACACCCTGAAAACAGGCGCGGGGCAGGGATAGCGCATCCCCGCCCCGCAACATGTCTATTCCAGCTCGATCAGCAGATCCTTGGCGTCGATCTGGCCGCCCGGCATCACATGCACCGCCTTGATGGTGGCGTCGCGTTCGGCGTGCAGACCGGTTTCCATCTTCATCGCCTCGATGGTCAGCAGCAGATCGCCCTCCTTGACCTTCTGCCCGACCGAGACCGCGACGCTTGCCACCACGCCGGGCATCGGCGCGCCGATATGGTCGGGATTGCCGGTCTCGGCCTTGGGCCGCGCCGCCGAGGAGGCCTTGGCCTTGCGGTCGGCCACGCGGATGGTGCGCGGCTGGCCGTTCAGCTCGAAGAACACCCGCACCTCGCCATCGTCCTGGGTCTCACCCACCGCGATCAGCCGGATCTCCAGCGTCTTGCCCGGGTCGATCTCGGCGGTGATCTCCTCGCCGGGCTGCATGCCGTAGAAATAGCTCAGCGTCGGCAGCACCCGCACGGGGCCGTAATCCTCGTGCCGGGCGACGTAATCGGTGAAGACCTTGGGATACATCAGGTAGCCGTTGAAATCCTCGTCGTCGAATTCGACATCCTCGAATTTCGCTTCCAGCTCCTTGCGCAGCGCGTCGAAATCGGCGGGCGGCAGATGCGCGCCGGGGCGGTCGGTGTTGGGCTTTTCGCTCTTCAGCACCTTCTTGACGATCCCGTCGGGGAAGCCGCCCGGCGGCTGGCCGAGATTGCCGCGCATCATGTCGATGACCGAATCGGGGAAGCTCACCTCGGTTTTCGGATCCTCGACCTGCGCGCGGGTCAGGCCCTGGCTCACCATCATCAGCGCCATGTCGCCCACGACCTTCGACGACGGCGTCACCTTGACGATATCGCCGAACATCATGTTCACGTCGGCATAGGTCTTGGCGACCTCGTGCCAGCGTTCTTCCAGTCCCAGCGAACGCGCCTGCGCCTTGAGGTTGGTGAACTGGCCGCCCGGCATCTCGTGCAGATAGACCTCGGAGGCCGGCGCCTGCATGCCGCTCTCGAAGGCGGCGTATTGCCCGCGCACCGCTTCCCAGTAGTTCGAGGTCTCGCGGATCACCTCCATGTCGAGCCCGGTGTCGCGCTCGGTATGGCGCAGCGCCTCGACGATGGAGCCCAGCGTCGGCTGCGAGGTGTTGCCCGAAAGCGCGTCCATCGCCGCATCCACCGCGTCGACGCCCGCTTTCGACGCCTCCATGATGGTGGCGATAGCCGCGCCGGAGGTGTCATGGGTGTGGAAATGGATCGGCAGGCCCACCTCTTCCTTCAGCGCGGTGATCAGCGCACCGGCGGCGGAGGGTTTCAGCAGCCCGGCCATGTCCTTCAGCCCCAGCACATGCGCGCCGGCGGCCTTCAGCTCCTTGCCCATCGCGACATAGTATTTCAGGTCGTACTTGGCGCGGGCCGGGTCGAGGATATCGCCGGTATAGCAGATCGTGCCCTCGCAGACCTTGCCGCTTTCGATCACCGCATCCATGGCGACGCGCATGTTTTCGACCCAGTTCAGGCTGTCGAAGACGCGGAACACGTCGACGCCCGAGGCCGCCGCCTGCGCCACGAAGCTCTGCACAACATTGTCGGGATAGTTGGTATAGCCCACCCCGTTCGAGGCGCGCAGCAGCATCTGCGTCATGACGTTGGGCATCTTGGCGCGGATGTCGCGCAGCCGCTGCCAGGGGCACTCCTGGAGGAAGCGATAGGCCACGTCGAAGGTCGCGCCGCCCCAGCATTCCACCGAGAACAGACCCGAGAGATTCGCCGCATATGCCGGGGCCACCTTGATCATGTCGAGCGAGCGCATGCGGGTGGCCAGCAGCGACTGGTGACCGTCGCGCATGGTGGTGTCGGTGATCAGCAGTTGTTTCTGCGCCGCCATCCAGTCGGCCACCGCCTGCGCGCCCTTTTCCTCCAGCAGCGTGCGGGTGCCGGCGGGCGGCGTCTCGGTGCGCAGTGCCGGCGGCTTGGCCGGCTTCAGCTCCGCATGCGGCTTGGGACGGCCCTGCACCTCCGGATGCCCGTTCACCGTGATATCGGCGAGATAGGTCAGCACCTTGGTGCCCCGGTCGCGGCGCTTCTTGAAATCGAAGAGCTCGGGCGTCGTGTCGATGAACTTGGTGGTGTACTGGTTGTTGAGGAACACCGGGTGCTTCAGCAGGTTGATCACGAAGTCGATATTCGTGCTCACCCCCCGGATGCGGAATTCCCGCAGCGCCCGGTCCATCCGCTTGATGGCCTTTTCCGGCGTCGGCGCCTTGGCCGTCACCTTCACCAGCAGCGAATCGTAATAGCGGGTGATCACCCCGCCCGCATAGGCGGTGCCGCCGTCGAGACGGATGCCCATGCCGGTGGCCGAGCGATAGGCGGTGATGCGGCCGTAATCGGGGATGAAATTGTTGGTCGGATCCTCGGTGGTGATCCGGGTTTGCAGCGCATGGCCGGTCAGTTTGATATCGTACTGGCTGGCCTTGCCGGTTGCTTCGGCGAGGCTCTTGCCCTCGGCGATCATGATCTGCGCCTGCACGATGTCGATGCCGGTGACCTCTTCGGTCACCGTATGCTCGACCTGCACGCGCGGGTTGACCTCGATGAAGTAGAAATTGCCGGAGTCCATATCCATCAGGAACTCGACCGTGCCGGCGCATTCGTAATGCACATGCGCGCAGATCTTGCGGCCCAGCTCGCAAAGCTCTTCGCGCTGCGCCTCGGAGAGATAGGGGGCAGGGGCGCGCTCGACCACTTTCTGGTTGCGGCGCTGCACCGAGCAGTCGCGCTCATAGAGGTGGTAGATATTGCCCTGCTTGTCGCCGAGGATCTGCACCTCGACATGGCGGGCGCGGGTGATCATCTTTTCCAGATACCCCTCGCCATTGCCAAAGGCGGCTTCGGCCTCGCGGCGGCCCTCCAGCACCTTTTCCTTCAGCTCCTTGGGGCCTTCGATGGGGCGCATGCCGCGCCCGCCGCCACCCCAGGAGGCCTTGAGCATCAGCGGATAGCCGATCTCGTCGGCCTCCTTGGCGATGGCTTTGAAATCGTCGCCCAGCACTTCGGTGGCGGGGATGACCGGAACGCCCGCTTCGATGGCGACCTTGCGGGCGCTGGCCTTGTCGCCGAGCGCGCGCATGGTTTCCGCCTTGGGCCCGATAAAGGTGATGCCCGCCTCCACACAGGCATCGACGAAATCGGGGTTTTCTGAGAGCAGCCCATAGCCCGGATGGATCGCGTCGGCGCCCGATTCCTTGGCCACGCGGATGATCTCGGGGATCGACAGGTAGGCGGCGACCGGCCCCAGCCCCTCGCCGATGCGATAGGCTTCGTCGGCCTTGAAACGGTGGAGCCCAAGCTTGTCTTCCTCCGCGAAGACGGCGACGGTCTTCTTCCCCATCTCGTTCGCCGCTCGCATGATGCGAATGGCGATCTCACCGCGGTTGGCGATGAGAATCTTCTGGAACTCGGGCATGTTATTCCTCCGTTTTCGGCCATCCCAGTAACCGTGGCGCAGAGTGAACGTCATGCCGCGTTGCAGCGCAAGGGCGGTTTTGCAAAGTTAGCCGAATTCAGCAGGGGGTTTGCAAAGGCAGGCCGCCCGGGCGGGCGGCCTGGTTTCCGGCGTTTTTTCCGGCGAGAAAGCCGGGCGCCCGAAAAAGGCGCGCCCGGCTCTTATATTCAAGTATCAGGCAAACTCAAAATTGAGGCTGCCAATATCGAGAATGTCGAAATCCTCGATGATGACCACGTCGACACCGTCGATTGTGATCAGCAGGTCGTCACCATTTACTGTGTTGAAGTCGACAGAGTCGACCGCGAAGCCCTCAAAGAGAAGGGTTTCACCGGCGTTGTAATCGACGATGGTGTCTGTCGCGTCTGCGGTCGCCGCCTTGAACATGAAGGTGTCGTTTCCGCCGCCGCCTTTCAGTGTGTCGGCACCCAGGTCGCCGGAAAGAAAGTCAGCGCCTGCGTTCCCATAGATGAAATCGTCATCTGCGCCGCCATAGATGGTATCGCTACCGCCACCGCCAAGCACGGTGTCCTGCCCTTGTCCGCCAAGCAGCAGATCGCGGCCACCGCCGCCGCTGATGGTGTCGTTGCCGGCATTGCCTGCGATCGAATCTGCACCGTTCAGGCCATCAATGACTTCGCCGGTTTGGTCGCCGTTGAAAGTATCACCAGTATCAGTAAGTTCCATATCTACCCCCACTAAAGAAAATGCGGCAAATGCACCGCGGGTGATTCAATTCTGTCGCATTAATATCTCAGTAATTTAACCGTTGGCCTCAGTTTTGCCGTATTTTGTTCTGATAATTTTTTTGGGTGATAGTTTTCTTCCAAATACTAAGCGGCCGATTCCCTTAAAATTGAATCTGAATTTATTCGATTCCCTTTAGGTTGTGATTTGTCCGCACTATTGCAATTGGCGCTATGAAACGATTCGTTTTTGCTGTGCGCCCGTGTTTTTGCCGCCTGCGCGAAGTTATGAACAAATGCAGAACGGCCCTTCCCACCGCCGGGCCGTCGCGCTATTTTCGCCCCATGAGCAGTTTCGATGACATGGACGCCTTCGAAGGCGCGTCGCTGTCGGCCCGCGCCATGGCGGCACGGCCCGCGCCCTATCTCGACGACCTGAATCCGGCGCAGCGCGAGGCGGTGTTGCAGATGGACGGGCCGGTGCTGATGCTGGCCGGCGCGGGCACCGGCAAGACCAAGGCGCTGACCGCGCGGATCGTGCATCTTCTGATGAGCGGCAATGCGCGCGCGAACGAGATCCTCGCGGTGACCTTCACCAACAAGGCCGCGCGCGAGATGAAGGAGCGGGTGGGGCGGATGCTCGGCCAGCAGATCGAGGGCATGCCCTGGCTCGGCACCTTCCATGCGATCTGCGTCAAGCTGCTGCGCCGCCATGCGGAGCTGGCCGGGCTCAAGAGCAATTTCACCATTCTCGATACCGACGATCAGATCCGCCTGCTGAAACAGCTGCTCTCGCTCAACAATATCGACGAAAAGCGCTGGCCGGCGCGGCAGCTTGCCTCGCTCATCGACCACTGGAAGAACCGCGCCTGGACGCCCTCCAAGGTGCCCGCCTCCGAGGCTGGCGCCTTCAACCATCGCGGCACCGAGCTTTACGAGCAGTACCAAGCCCGTCTGCGCGAACTCAATGCCTGCGATTTCGGCGACCTGCTGCTGCATGTGGTGACGATCTTTCAGGCGCATCCGGATGTGCTGGCGCAGTATCAGCGCTGGTTCCGCTACATCCTCGTGGACGAGTATCAGGATACCAACGTTGCGCAGTATCTCTGGCTGCGGCTGCTGGCCGGGGGACACAAGAACATCTGCTGCGTCGGCGATGACGACCAGTCGATCTATGGCTGGCGCGGTGCCGAGGTCGGCAACATCCTGCGCTTTGAAAAGGATTTCCCCGGCGCCCATGTGGTGCGGCTGGAACAGAATTACCGCTCGACCCCGCATATCCTCGCTGCCGCGTCCGGCGTGATCCGCGGCAATGAGGGTCGGCTGGGCAAGGAGCTCTGGACCCAGGCCGAGGAGGGCGAGAAGGTCCGCCTCATCGGCCACTGGGACGGCGAGGAAGAGGCGCGCTGGATCGGCGAGGAGATCGAGTCGCTGCAAAAGGGTACGCGCGGGCTGCGGCAATATTCGCTCGACGACATCGCCATTCTGGTGCGTGCCTCGCATCAGATGCGCGCCTTCGAGGACCGGTTCCTCACCATCGGTCTGCCCTATCGCGTCATCGGCGGCCCGCGCTTTTACGAGCGGATGGAGATCCGCGACGCCATGGCCTATTTCCGGCTGGTGGTCTCGCCCGATGACGATCTCGCCTTCGAGCGCATCGTCAACACCCCCAAGCGCGGCCTTGGCGACAAGGCGCAGCAGACCATTCAGGCGACGGCGCGGGAATTCGGCGTGTCGCTGATCGAGGGCGCCCGCATCGCGGTGGAGGAGGAGCGGCTCCGGGGCAAGGGCGCCGGCCAGCTGCGGATGCTCTGCGAAAATCTGGCGCGCTGGCGCGAGACCATGCTGGGGCCGGTGCTGCGCCCGGGCGAGGCCGAAGACAGCGCCGATGTGATCGACGACGAGCCCGCCTTTTTGGTGGGCGAGACCCGGCGCGGCACGCCGGAGCTCAGCCATATGGAGCTGGCCGAGGTCATTCTCGACGAATCCGGCTACACGGCGATGTGGCAGAACGACAAGACGCCCGAGGCGCCGGGCCGGCTGGAGAACCTCAAGGAGCTGGTCAAGGCGCTGGAGCAGTTCGAGAACCTTCAGGGGTTCCTCGAACACGTCGCGCTGATCATGGACAATGAGAGCGAGGAGGCCGGCGCCAAGGTCTCGATCATGACGCTGCACGCGGCCAAGGGGCTGGAATTCCCCTGCGTCTTCCTGCCGGGCTGGGAGGACGGGCTGTTCCCGTCGCAGCGCAGCATGGACGAGAGCGGGCTGAAGGGGCTCGAGGAGGAGCGGCGGCTGGCCTATGTCGGGATCACCCGGGCCGAGGAGCTCTGCACGATCTCCTTCGCCGGCAACCGCCGGGTGTTCGGCCAGTGGCAATCGGCGCTGCCGTCGCGTTTCATCGACGAGCTGCCCGAGGCGCATGTGGAGGTGCTGACGCCGCCGGGGCTCTATGGCGGCGGCTACGGCGCAGCGGCGGCCTATGGCGGCGGATCGGGGCTGGAAACGCGGGCGGCGGAGGCCAATGTCTACAATTCCCCGGGCTGGAAGCGCTTGCAGGAACGCTCGTCGCAGCGCCCGGTGAGCCAGCCGCGCGAAAGCCGCAATACGGTGATCGACCTTCAGGCGGTCTCGGCCTTCGAGATGGGCCAGCGGGTGTTTCACCAGAAATTCGGTTATGGCGAGATCACCGGGATCGAGGGCGACAAGCTGGAGATCGCCTTCGAGAAATCCGGGGTGAAGAAGGTGGTCGCGCGCTTCGTGCATGCGGAGGACGACGTGCCGTTCTGAGCGACGGCAACTCTTTTCGAAAAGAGTTGCAAATTCCTTTGAAGGAATTTGCGGCGCGCCCGGTTTAGCCGCTGGGCATCCGCAACACGATGTTGCGCCCGCTCTTGGTGAGTTGCAGCTCGGACTCCCCGATGGCGGCGACGCGCCCGCCGTCCAGCCGGTCGCCCACCTTGACGTTTTGCAGCCGCCCGTTCGACAGCCGCACCAGCGCGCGGCGGCTCGACGCCTTGCCGAACACCCCGATCAGATTCATCTGGCGCAGGTTGATCTGGTTCCGCACCGTCGCTTCCTTGGCCACATTGGTGTTCTGCGGCACGCGCGGGCCGGGCTGCATGCGCACCGGGGCGGTGGAGGCGGTCTGCACCGTCTCGCGCTCGGCGCGGCGGACGATGCCGGCCATGTCGCCGGGGCGGGGCTGCGGCGCCAGCGAATTCGCGATGGCGAGCTCTGTGGCGGGCGGCGTGTCGGGCTCGGCGCTGTCCTCGGCCTGATCGGCGGTATCCTCGGCCTGCTGGGCCTCCGCCTGCGCGCTCGCCTGTTCCTGCGCGCTGAGCGGGCGCAGGGCCGGGCGCTTGCGGGAAAGCTCGGCAATCGAGATGCCGCCGAGATTGGCGCGCTCGGTCTGCTCCACGAGATCGCCGGGGCGGGCCTGCGGGCGGCGCTCCTGCAACTGCTGAAGCGCCGGATCCGAGGCCTCCTGCGGCGCGGCCTCCGCGTCTGATGCCGGTGGGTCGGGCGTCTCGGCTATGCTGCGCGCTGGCGGCACCTGCGGCGGTTGCCCGGCAAAGACCCGCACCCCGTCGGGCGAGATCGCGCCCTCGGGCGTGGCGCGCACCAGCCCCTGATCGTCGAGATCGAAGCGGACATCCGGGCCGGGCGGCAGCCGCTGCGGATCGAGCGGCAGATCGTCGCCGGCGGCGGGCGCTTCGGGAAGGGCCACCGCGTCGAACTGGCCGACCTTGGGATCGACCGAGGCGACATAGAGATCTTCGAGCTGATCCGGCGCCGGCTCCAGCGGCGCGGTGGGCGCGCGCTGCCAGATCCCGGTGGCGGCATAGCGCGCCTCGGCCTCTTCGGGCGTGGGGGCCTGCGCGCCCTCGGGCGGGATCGGGGTCGGGGCGGGCGGCGGTGGTGGTGGTGCCACGGGCGCAGGCTCGATCGCGGTCAAGGCCGTTTCGTCTTCGGCCTCCGGGGCCGGTGCCGCGACCGGCGCCGGTGTGGCGTCGGGCTGGGGCGCGACGGCGGCGGTTTCGGTGACATCCGACCCGCCGAAGAAGCGCGACAGCCCCTCGTCGAGGAAGACCGACGCCCAGGCGGCTACCCCGGCGAGGAAGAGCAGCAGCACGGCGGTCAGCATGAGCCCGAGATAGCGCGGCTTGCCGCCAATCGGCTCGCCATTGCGGGCGCCGAACACCGTCATGCGGCGGCGCTCTTCTTCCAGATCGAAGGTCGCGGCGGCGGTCATCGCGGTCGCAGGGCCGGGATCGTCGTTGCGGCTGCGGCGCAGCGCGGCGGTTTGCACCGCGTCCGGGCGCGGCCCCGGCGGGGCGCTCTTAGCGGCAGGTGCGGGGGCGGGGGGCGCCGCAGGTGCGGGCGCGGCTTTGGCGGCTTTGCGGGGTTTCTTCGGGGCTTGCGGCTGTTTCGTTTCGGCGGGTTTGGCCTTGCCGCGTGCCGGGCCGCTCAGCGCGGCGCGCGCGCGCTTGCCGAGCCCGTCCTTTTCCTTTGCAGGCGTTGCCGCTGGCGGCACAGGCGCGGGCGGCACGGGCGCCGCACCATCCGCCTCACGGGCGCGGAGCTTGGCCTTGCCTTTCGCCGCGCCCGTGCCGGGCTCCGCTGCCGGCTGTACCGAGGGCGCGGGGGCGGCGGGCGGCAGATCGCGGGTGGCGCGGATGCTGGTAAAGCTCGGCGCGGGGCCGGAGGCCGCAGCGCCGGCGCCGGGCAGCGGCGGGGTCTTGCCGGGCGCGGGCGCGGCGCGCAGCCGGGGCGCCTCGTTCTCCGGCGCGGGGATCGTGTCGGCGCGGGCATTGCCGCCGGGGCCGAAGACCCCTTGTCCGAAGCTGGCGGGGCCGGGGGTCTCTGTCTCGTCCTTTGGCTCTGCTTTGGGAACGTCGTCCGCTGACGGCGGCGTTTCGGCGGGCGCGGCCTTTTCCGCCTCCTTTGCTGCCTCCGTCTTGGGGGGCGTCGGAGATGTCGTTTCGCTCCTGGCGATCTCGGGCTCCGCCGGCGCGGGAGGCTCCTCGGCCTTTGTGGGGGCCGGCTCCGGCAGCGGTGCCAGCGCCGCCGCGGGGATATCCGGCGCCGTCTGTTCGGCGGGGGCCTCCGGTTGGGGTTCAGGGACGGGCTCTGGCTTAGGGGCGGGCTCCGGTTCGGGCGCGGCGACGATCCGGATCGGTTGCGACAACCGCTCGGGCGGCGTGCCGCTCCAGCCCGGCGCGGCGCCGAAAAACGCCGGACCCTCGAAGCTGCCGGCCTCGGGCATTGCGGTGAAGCTCACCGGATCGAACCCGTGGGCGCGGATGAACCCGTCGGCCTCCTCCAGCGTCTCGCGCGCGACGGCGGCGGCGAGCAGCGTGTCGCCGCGCCGCGACCAGTCGATCACCAGCTCGTCCACCGCGTAGGGCGTGGCCCCGTCGAGCGCCGCGCGCACAGTCGCACCGCGCGTCGCGTCATCGCCGCCGGGATCGGGCAGGTCGAGATAGCGGATCTGCTCGTTGGGCAGCACGAGGATGACCTTTGCCCCGTCCGGGGCGGCGGTCTCGGCCTCTTCGTGCAGCGCGCGCAGGGCCGCGTCGAGATCGTCGCGATCCAGCGCAACCTCGCTCAGACGGATCCAGCCGGTGCCGGCACGGCGCAGCAGGGCGATGCCTTCGAAAGAGAGGGAAAGCGCGAAATTCGGTGCCATGCACGGTCTCTATCACTGCTCGTGTGCCGTGGGGAGTCCCAAGGCGTGGGGCCTCAGTCTACAGCAGCTCTCCGCTTAGTGAAAGAAAGCTTTCGCCGCAGACCCTTGCGGGCGGAGGGCGGGCGAAGGATGTTAGGCAAAGATCCGCATGACCAAAGGAGGATTCCATGCGCCGCTTTGCCCTTGCCGCGCTCTGCGTTCTGATGATGCCGCCCGCCGTGGCGCTGGCCCAGGACGACAGCCCCCGGATGACCGTGACCGGCGAAGGTCAGGCCGCCGCCGTGCCCGACATGGCCACCGTGACGCTTGGCGTGACCGCGCAGAACGAAGAGCCCGGCGCCGCGATGGAGGAGGCCAACCAGGTCGCGGCGGCGATTCTCGCCCGGCTCGACACGCTGGGGATCGCGCCGCGCGACCGGCAGACCTCGGATATCGGCCTGCAACCGGTCTGGAACGATTACGGCCAGGGGCGCGGGCGCGAGATCGAGGGGTATCAGGCGAGCAACCGGCTGACCGTGCGGGTGCGCGATCTGGACCAGCTCGGCGAGGTGCTGGGCGCGGTGACCGAGGACGGGGCCAACCGCCTGTCGGGGCTGACCTTCGGTTTGCAGGAGCCGGATCCGGTGATGAACGAGGCGCGCCGCGACGCGGTGGCGGATGCGATGTCGCGCGCTCAGGTGCTGGCCGAGGCCGCCGGGGTGACGCTTGGGCCGGTGCTGTCGATCTCGGAGGCGGGCGGCGGCTATGCGCCGGCGCCGATGATGGAGATGGCGCGGGTCTCTGCCGCGCCGGTGGCGGCGGGCGAGTCGGTGCTGAACGCCCGGGTGAGCGTGGTCTTCGCTCTGGGCGAGTGAGTCCGGTGGCCGAGGTTGCCGCCGTCGCGAAGGATGCGGCGCATCGCTTCAGCAAGCCCGTCTGCGCCGCGATCCGGCTGATCGCGGGCGAGGGGGTGGAGGGCGATGCCCATCGCGGCGTGACGGTGCAGCACCGCTCGCGCGTGACGCAGGATCCGAGCCAGCCCAATCTGCGCCAGGTGCATCTGCTGGCGGTCGAGCTCTTCGAGGAGCTGGCGGCAAAGGGTTACGATCTGCAGCCCGGTGATCTGGGCGAGAATATCGCGACGCGCGGGCTCGACCTTCTGGGCCTGCCGCGCGGCACGGTGCTGGAGATCGGCGAGGCGGCAATCGAGGTGACCGGTCTGCGCAACCCCTGCGCGCAGATCTCGGGCTTTCGCCCCGGGCTGCTGTCGGAGGTGCTGATGCGCGGGGCGGATGGCAGGCTGATCCGCCGGGCGGGGATCATGGCGGTGGTGACGCGGGGCGGGCTTGTGCGCCCGGGCGACGCGATCACCGTGCATCTGCCCGAGGCGCCGCATCTGCCGCTGGAGCGGGTCTGAGCCGCTCGCGCATGCAAAAAGGGCAGCCACCTGACGCGGCGGCTGCCCGGTTCCCGACAAAGGCTCAGCCGGCCTTGGTCAGCGCCTGATCCAGATCCGCGATGAGATCCTCGGGGTCTTCGATCCCGATGGAGATCCGCACCACGTTGGGCGCCGCGCCCGCCGCGATCTGCTGCTCTTCGGAGAGCTGGCGGTGGGTGGTCGAGGCGGAATGGATCACCAGGCTGCGCGCATCGCCGAGATTGGCCACATGGCTGAAGATCTCCAGCGCGCCGACGAATTTCACGCAGCTCTCGTAGCCGCCCTTGAGCGCCACGGTGAACAGCCCGCCCGCGCCGTTGGGGCAGATCTTGGCCACCCGGTCGTTATAGGGCGAGGAGGGCAGGCCGGCATAGGTGACCTGCTCCACCGCCGGGTGGTTTTCCAGCCAGGAGGCGACGCGGGTGGCGTTCTCCACATGTTTCTGCATGCGCAGGCTCAGCGTCTCGATGCCCATCAGCGTGTAATGCGCGCCCTGCGGGTTCATCGTCATGCCGAGATCGCGCAGGCCGATGGCGATGCCGTGGAAGGTGAAGGCCAGCGAGCCAAAGGTCTCGTGGAATTTCAGCCCGTGATAGGCCGGCTCCGGCGCCGAGAGCGAGGGGAACTTGTCGGAGGCCGACCAGTCGAACTTG
This sequence comes from Salipiger abyssi, assembly GCF_001975705.1. Lineage (NCBI taxonomy): Bacteria > Pseudomonadati > Pseudomonadota > Alphaproteobacteria > Rhodobacterales > Roseobacteraceae > Salipiger > Salipiger abyssi. Next base: position 691,101 of record NZ_CP015093.1, on the reverse strand, counting down.
CCCGAATCCACCACGCAGCCGCCGGTGACCGTGCCGTTGCCGGTCATGTATTTGGTCAGCGAATGCACCACCAGGGTGGCGCCGTGCTCGATGGGTTTGCAGAGGTAAGGCGTGGCCGAGGTGTTGTCGACGATGAGCGGAATGCCGGCCTTGTCGGAAATCGCCGCGATGGCGTCGAGATCGGTGACATAGCCGCCCGGGTTGGCGATGCTCTCGCAGAACACCGCGCGGGTGTCGTCGTCAATCGCCGCCTCGACCGCGTCGAGATCGTCGAAATCGACAAAGGTGCAGGACCAGCCAAAGCGTTTGATGGTCTGGCTGAACTGGGTGATCGTGCCGCCGTAAAGCCGTGTCGAGGCGACGATATTGCGCCCCGGCGCCATCAGCGGAAAGAGCGCGAGGATCTGTGCCGCGTGCCCCGAGGAGCAGCAGATCGCGCCCGCGCCGCCCTCCAGCGTCGCGACGCGCTCTTGCAGCGCGGCGACGGTGGGGTTGGTCAGGCGGGAGTAGATATAGCCCACTTCCTGAAGGTTGAAGAGCGCGGCGGCGTGATCGGCGTCGCGAAACACATAGGCCGTGGTCTGGTAGATCGGCGTCTGCCGGGCGCCGGTGGCCGGATCGGGCCGGGCGCCTGCGTGGATTTGCAGCGTGTCGAAGCCGTGTGTCATGGAAACCTCCCTGTTCCTGCGATTGCCTTCAGGGATAAGCGATTGCGCGGTGGCTCACAACATGGGCGCGCCGGATATTGCGAGGGCGGCGCGCGCGCCTAGCGCATCCAGAAGCCTTCGCGTTTCAGCTTGTTGCGGATCGCCTGTTCGCGCCGGGGCAGGTCGTCGCGGTCGAAAAGCGCCCGCGCCTTCTGGCCGCGGCCCTGATAGACCATGCGTTTGATCGGCTCGTATTGCTTGAGCACCTTCTTGATCTTGTTGGGTGCCGTGATCTCTTCGAGGAACCCCACCACCGCGTCGGGCTCGCGGGCGTAGAGCAGCGGCAGGGTGCGGTAGTGGCAGGTGACCGCGCCGTCGAGCAGCCCCGCGGGCAGGGTGTCGCGCCCGCCGCCGAAACTGTGGATCACCAGCGGCAGGGCGATCTGGTCGAGCCAGGGATCGAGGCTCTGGCAGATCAGCTCGGGCGGCGGGTCGTCGCGGATCGACAGCGCGTAGTCGAGAAAGCGCTGCCCGAAGCGGCGCGGGCAGTCGTAGAAAAAGAACCCGGCGTTGAAATAGAGATAGCGTTGCCAGTATTCGTCGGGCCAGCGCAGATCCAGAGAGCTTTCGAAATCCAGCCCGAACCGGTCATAGAGCGCCTTCCAGGTCTCGGTATAGCCCGGCCCGTAAAGCTCGATCTGCGGCCAGGTGCCTTCGCGCTTCATCGAGGCGGTGGGGCGGGAGAAATCGAAGGGCACCTTCGCCAGATCATCGAGCACCAGCGTGTCGGTGTCGAAGAACACGAAGGGCTCACCCTCGGGCAGGGCGAGCAGCGCCTCGATCTTGTTGCCATAGGGGTATCGGGCGCCGAAATGCCGGCTCTCGAAGGGCAGGAGGCGCGCGCCATGCGCGTCGAGCAGGGCGCGCGCCTCGGGATCGGTGATGCGCGGATCCTCGGGCCAGAGCGGGCCGGGCTGCGGTTCGGCCACATAGAGCCGAATGCCGTCACTGCGTGTCGTGGCGGCCAGAGAGAGGGCAAAGAGGATGGCCTCGTATTGCAGCCGCCCGCCCTGGCCGACGATCATCACATTGAACGGCTGCGCCTCTGTATGCCCCGTCATGCCCGTGCCCCGCTTGTTTTCGGGGCACTATAGGGGCCGGGCGCGCATCCGAAAGCGCGGATCAGACCGGATCGGGGGTGATCGGCTCCAGCACCTCCGGCTCGATCACCCGCACGCCGGGCAGGCCGGCGGCCAGTTTCTCGGCGGATTGCGCCAGCGCCGGGAAGGTGCGGTAATGCATCGGGATCACGGTCTTGAAGTCGAAATATTTCGACGCGGCCCAGGCCGCCATTTCCATGTCCATGGTGTAATAGCCGCCGGCGCTGAGCATGCCGATATCGGGTTTGTAATACTCGCCGATCCACGCCATGTCGGACATGATCGTGGTATCGCCCGAGAAATAGATCGTGCGGCCCTCGCCCTTGATGACAAAGCCGGTTTCCATGCCGGTATAGACCGGCTTGTCGTCGATCTGCATCGAGGAGGAATGCGAGGCGGGCACCATGCTCACCGAGACATTGCCGAACTGCACCGTGCCGCCCTTGTTGAAGGCGTGGCCAGCGGTGGCGCCCTGAGATTCCAGCAGGCCGACCAGCTCGAAGATGCCCGAGACCGGCAGGCCGGTCTTTTGCGAGACCGCGACGATATCCTGGGTGTGGTCGAAATGGCCATGGGTGATGAGGATCTGCGTCGCCCCGGCAGTGGCCTCGTCGGCACGCTCGTCGGGCAGCAGGGGGTTGCCGCTGAGCCAGGGGTCGATCAGCAGCACCTGATCCTCGATCTCGATGCGGAAAGAGCCATGGCCGAGCCAGATGATCTTCATGGGGGAATCCTCCGGTATTGCGATTGGCCCGACGGTAGCGTGTTCGGAGAGGGGGTAAAGGGGAGTATTTTTAGAAAGATGAAAGGGCGGGGCTGCGCCCGGGCGGAGGGCTCAGGCGGAGGGCTCAGTCTGCGGGCCAGCGCGCCGCGAGACCGGCCATGAGCGCGCGGTCGGCATCGCAGAGCGGGCCCCTGGCGCCGGGGCGGAAGCGGTCGCGGAAGGCGGCGAGCAGGGTCGCGTGCTGGGTGTCGTCGAAGACATAACCGGCGCGGCGGGCCTCGGCGTGGAAATCGCCGGGTGTCGCGGGCGAGGGATGGATCGCCAGCCCGCGCCGCGCCAGCCGCGCCCAGTCGAAGCGCGGGCCGGGGTCGATCTTGCGCCCCAGCGCCAGGTCGGAATGACCGATCACCCGCTCCGGCGGGATATTCCAGCGGGCGAGGATGCCGGCGAGCAGGGATTCCAGCGTGGCCATCTGCGGTTCGGGAAAGGGCTCGGCGCCGGTATTGGCGATCTCGATGCCGATGGAGCGCGAATTGACCTCCGCGACGCTGCCCCAGGCGCCGAGCCCGGCGTGCCAGGCGCGCATGTCCTCGCGCACAAGCTGCCAGCAGGTGCCGTGGCGGCCGATCACGTAATGGGCGGAGACACTCGATTCAGCGGCGCAGAGCCAGTCGCGCGCGGCCTCGGCGCCCTCCATCGCGGTGTAGTGCAGCACCACCATATCGGCCCGCACGCCAAGCCGGCGCGGGCCGAAATTGTCGCTCGGGTGCCAGAGCGGTGTCAGCCGCCGCGCGCCGCGCGGAACGGCGCGGGGTCCCATGCGCAGGCAAAACCGTCGCCATCCGGATCGAGCCCGCGGCGGTCGCGCTCGGGGCCGCCGGCGGCGAGGAAGGCCTCCTGCGCGAGATCGGAGGAGTTGTACGATCCGCAGGCGCGCGCGATGCGGTTGCCATCATAGCGCCCGCGGCGTTCGTAGAGTTGCGCGCCCACCGGGTTGGTGGTGCGCAGGGCGTATTCCACGATATTGGGCGCGTCGCTGTCCGGGCGCGGCGGCAGGTCGGTGGGCGTGACGAGCTGATACTGCGCGCGATTCTGCGCGATCAGCGCGGCGTCGGCCTCGATATCACGTTCGGCCGAGACGGCCTCGAAATTGTTCTCGTTGGAGATGCCGGCGGCGTTGGTCACGACCTGCGGCGGCGGATTGGAGGGCGACGCATCGAGAGGGGCGACGCCGGAATTCTGGGCTGCGGCCTCTGCCGCCGCCTGCGCGTCGGCGCTGTCGAGCGTCTGGCTTTCCACGGCGGTGGGTGGCTGCACGGTGCTCTGGCCGCCGCCCTGCGCCTGCTCGGCCATTTGGCGCTGCGCATAGGTCTGGTAATCGCCGAAGCCCACGCCGGCGCCGCTGTCGGGAACCGTTGTCGTGGCACAAGCCGACAGCGCCAGCGCTGCCACACCGCAAAGGAAAACCGTTCTCATCTGACTGCCCGTCACCCCTGTTTTGCGCGTTCGTACCACCATTTGGCGGGTTTTTCCACAAACCCGGCCGCGCGCTCCAGCGCGTAGGCGGTATTCAGCAGATCGCCTTCCTCCCAGGGCCGCCCGATCAGTTGCAGCCCCAGCGGCAGGCCCTGCTTGTCCATGCCCGCCGGGACGCTAACGCCCGGAAGCCCGGCAAGGTTCACCGTCACCGTGAAAACGTCGTTGAGATACATCTGCACCGGGTCGGCCTCCTTCATCTCGCCGAGCCCGAAGGCGGCGGAGGGGGTGGCCGGGGTCAGGATCGCGTCGACGCCCTGGGCAAAGACATCCTCGAAGTCTTTCTTGATCAGCGTGCGGACCTTGCGAGCGCGGTTGTAATAGGCGTCGTAGAAGCCCGCCGAGAGCACATAGGTGCCGACCATCACGCGGCGCTGGACCTCGTGGCCGAAGCCCTCGGCGCGGGTTTTCTCGTACATGTCGTTGATGCCTTCGCCCTGCGAGAGCGTGGCGCGGTGGCCGTAGCGCACCCCGTCATAACGCGCGAGGTTCGACGAGGCCTCGGCGGGGGCGATCACGTAATAGGCCGGCAGGGCGTATTTCGTATGCGGCAGCGAGATATCGACGATCTTCGCGCCGGCATCGGCCAGCATCTCGCGGCCCCTGGTCCAGAGCGCCTCGATCTCCTCGGGCATGCCCTCCATGCGGTATTCGCGCGGGATGCCGATGGTCTTGCCCTTGATGTCGCCGGTGAGCATCGCCTCGAAATCCGGCACCGGCAGATCGGCGGAGGTGCTGTCCTTGGGGTCGTGGCCGCACATGGCGTTGAGCAGGATGGCGCTGTCGCGCACATCCTTGGTCATCGGGCCGGCCTGATCGAGCGAGCTGGCAAAGGCCACGATGCCCCAGCGCGAGCAGCGCCCGTAGGTGGGCTTGATGCCGGTGATGCCGGTGAAGGCCGCGGGCTGGCGGATCGAGCCGCCGGTATCGGTGCCGGTGGCCGCAAGGCAGAGATCCGCCGCCACGGCTGCCGCCGAGCCGCCGGAGGAGCCGCCGGGGGTGAGGGCGGTATCGTCATTGCCGCGCCGCCACGGGTTCACCGTGTTGCCGTAGCACGAGGTCTCGTTGCTGCTCCCCATGGCGAACTCGTCCATGTTGAGCTTGCCCAGCATCACCGCGCCGGCGTCGAAAAGCTGCGTGGTGACGGTGGATTCGTATTCCGGCTTGAAGCCTTCGAGAATGCGGCTGGCGGCCTGGCTGGCCACGCCGCGCGTGCAGAAGAGATCCTTGATCCCCATCGGGATGCCGCACATCGCCGGCGCGTCGCCGGTTTTGATGCGGGCATCGGCGGCCTGCGCCTGTTCGCGGGCGAGCTCCGGGGTCTTGTGCACAAAGGCATTGAGCGCGCCCGCGCCCTCGATGGCCGAGAGGCAGGCCTCGGTCAGTTCCACGCTCGTCACATCGCCGGCGCGCAGCGCGTCGCGCGCCTCGGCCAGTTTCATCTTTGTCAGATCGCTCATTCGACCACCTTCGGCACGGCAAAAAAGCCCTCGCGGGCATCGGGGGCGTTGGAGAGGATCTTGTCCTGCATGCCGCCATCGGTGACGCCGTCCTGACGGCGCTTGAGCCGCATCGGCGTGACCGAGACCATGGGCTCGACGCCCTCCACATCCACCTCGTTCAGCTGTTCGATGAAATCGAGGATATTGGAGAATTCCTGCGCCAGCGCGGGGAGCTGGTCGTCTTCCACCCGGATCCGGGCGAGCTTCGCCACACGCGCGGCGGTATCGGTGTCGATCGACATCGGGGATCTCCGTTGTCCTGAATTTGTCCTGCCCGCTTTACTCCGCCGCGTCTGCGGTCGCAAGCGGTCGGGTTTGGGCAGCGGCGGCTTGAGTGGGTGGTGGGCAGAATTGCCCACCCTACGGGTGCAGAGCCGGCGAGGCCGAGCAGGCGTCCAGGGCAGGTTGTGCGTATTTGTAGAAGAGAAGAAGAGGGCAGGGGCGCTCTCTTGCGTTTCTTCTCTTTGCAAATACGCCCGCCGAAGGCGTTCGCATGCACGGGGTCTGTCATGCCGGGCGGGGTAGGGTGGGCAATTTGCCCACCGCACCGCGGGCCGGGCTCATTCCAGCGAATAGGGCAGCACTTCGCGACGCTCGGGGTGGATCGAGAGCCGCTTTTCCAGCGGTGGCACCGAGCGCTGGTGGCAATCGGTGCGCTCGCAGATCCGGCAGGAGATGCCGATGGGCTCGAACGCGCCGTCGCGTCCCAGATCGAGCCCGTCCGCATAGACCAGCGCGCCGGCATGTTTGACCTCGCATCCCAGCGCCATGGCATAGCGCCGCACCGGCGCGCCGAAATGGCCGCCGCGCTTGGTGACGTCGCGGGCGAGCAGCACATAGCGCACCCCGTCCGGCGTCTCGGCAAGCTGGCGCAGGAAGCGGCCCGGGGTCTCGAAGGCGCGGTGCACATTCCAAAGCGGGCAGGCGCCGCCGAAACGGGCGAATTGCAGCCGCGTGGCCGAGTGCCGCTTGGTGATGGTGCCGGCCTGATCGACCCGGGCGAAGAAGAACGGGATGCCCTTTGCGCCGGGCCGTTGCAGCGTCGAGAGCCTATGCGCCACCTGTTCGATCGAGGCGCCGAAGCGGGCGGCGAGCAGTTCCAGATCGTGGCGCGTCTCCTGCGCCGCGGCGAGGAAGCGGCCATAGGGCATCAGCGCGGCGCCGGCGAAGTAATTCGCGAGCCCCAGCTTGGCGATGGCGCGGGCGGCGTCGGACTGGAAACGGCCCAGATCCAGCGTCGCCTCCAGCAGATCGTTCTGCCGCAGCAGCGCCACCTGCACCAGCAGCTGGAAATTCTGCGTCTCCGGCGGCACCAGGCTCGACAGGGTGAGCTGCTTGCGCGCCGGGTCGTAGGCACGCAGAGTCACGCTGTGGGCCATCTCGACCGCGATGCCGCGTTCGCGCAGCCGCGCGATCACCGCGCCGCGCATCTCGCCGTTCAGCCCGTTTGCGAAATGCTCCGCCGCGCGATCCACCGCGTCGATATAATTGTCGCAATAATGGAAGAAATCGCGCACCTCCTCCCAGGGGGAGGGCTGGAGTTGCGCACCCTCGCGCCCCAGCGCCTCGTCGAGACTGGCCAGCCGCTCATGGGTCTGGCGATAGGCGCGGTGCAGTTCCAGAAAGGCGCGGGCGAGGGCGGGGGCGTTCGACGCGGTGAGCCGCAGATCGGCCAGCGGCGGCGTCTCGCCAAAGACCGGATCGGCCAGTGCCTCGCGCATGTCGGTGACCAGCCGCTCGCTGTCGCCCTGGCCGAGCTCGGTGACGTCAAAGCCGAATTCCTGCGCCAGGGCCAGCACCACGGTGGTGCTGACGGGGCGGTTGTTGTTCTCCATCTGGTTCAGATAGGGCAGCGAGATGCCGAGCTTGGCGGCGAAATCCTTTTGCGTCAGCCCGAGCCGTCCGCGCAGATCGCGCAGCTTGGCGCCCGCATAGAGCTTGCGTGTGGCCATCGTCCCCTCCTCGCCCGTTTGCGGATTTGCGCGGGATGGTTCGCTAGTTTGCAAATCTCGCGCGGCAGGTCCAGCCCCGCGATGGTCGGGGAGGGGCTCAGAGCAGCCCGGCCAGCCGTTTTTCGCGGCGCATCACCAGCAGGATCGAGACGATGGAGGCGGCGCAGGTGACGAACATCAGCCAGAGCAGCGGCCAGGCGCCGGTGCCCGGTTGCAGCAGCGCCCCGGCCAGCGCCGAGAGCGCCGCGCCGCCGCCGATCATGATCGCGCCGCTGAGGCCCGAGGCGGTGCCCGCCAGATGCGGGCGTACCGACAGCGCGCCGGCGGTGGCGTTGGGGATGGTCATGCCATTGCCGAAACCGACAAAGGTCATGAAGCCGAAGAAGGTCAGCGGCGACTGGAAGCCGGCCCAGAACAGCAGCAGCGCCATCGCCAGGCCAGCCGTGACGATGGCGCAGCCCCAGAGGATCATCTGATTGATCCCGAAGCGGGCGGAATAGCGGCCCGAGAGTCCGTTGCCAAAGAAGTACCCCACCGCCGGGGCGCCGAAGAAGAAGCCCAGCGTCGCCGGGTCGAGACCGAAGACCTGTGATCCAACGAAGGGCGCGCCGCCGAGATAGGCAAAGAACGCCCCCGAGGACAGCGCGCAGGTCAGCGCATAGCCCCAGAAGCGCGGGCTGCGGAACAGCTCGGGGTATTCGCTGAACTGCTGCGCCAGCGACAGGCCGCTGGAGACGGAGGTCTCGCCCAGATCGCGCCAGCTCAGCCACAGGATGGCCAGCCCGACGAGAAAGAGCAGCCAGAAAGAGGCCTGCCAGCCAAAGGCCTGATCCAGCATGCCGCCAAAGACCGGCCCGACCATCGGCACCACGGCGACCCCCATGGTCACGTAGCCGATCATCGAGGCGGCCTGATCCTGCGGGACCATGTCGCGCACCACGGCGCGGCTCAGCACCATGGAAACGACCACCACGGCCTGGCACATCCGGAAGATGAGGAAGACAGCGATATTGGGCGCGAAGATGCAGCCAAGCGTGGCCACGAGAAACAGCCCCATGCCCCAGAGAATCACCGGTCGCCGCCCGACCTTGTCGGAAATCGGCCCGACAAGGATTTGCAGCACCGCGTTCACCCCCAGGTAGATCGCCACCGAGAGCTGCATGAGCCGGTATTCGGTGTTGAAATGCGCCGCCATGTTGGGCAACGAGGGCAAAAACACGTTCATCGCAAGCGCCGACACGCCCGCGAGCAGGATAAGTGTGACAATATGAGGCGGAGTCGTGCGGTCCAGAAAACGGACCTTCGGCGCGGTTTGCATGAGCAAGGGGTAGGACCGAAACGCGGGAATGTCCATTCGGCTTGACGCGCGATACGAGAATTGCGCGCTATTTGCGGATTTGCATTTTGCGATCAGAAGTATTTTCCGTCTTTGCAAATTTGCCGAATTTGACTTGAGTGGATAAGCCGCCTCTGTATGGTCCTGACAAACGAAAGGGACGGCCATGAAAGACATTCTGCATGAACTGGAAGAGCGCCGCAGCGGGGCGCGGCTCGGAGGGGGCCAGAAGCGGATTGATGCGCAGCACGCCAAGGGCAAGCTGACCGCGCGCGAACGGATCGAGGTCCTGCTCGACGAGGGCAGTTTCGAAGAATACGACATGTTCGTCGCCCATCGCTGCACCGATTTCGGCATGGAAAAGAACCGCCCCTACGGTGACGGCGTGGTCACCGGCTGGGGGACGATCAACGGCCGCATGGTCTATGTCTTCAGTCAGGACTTCACCGTTCTGGGCGGCTCCGTCTCGGCCACCCATGCGATGAAGATCTGCAAGATCATGGATATGGCGATGCAGAACGGCGCGCCGGTGATCGGGCTCAACGATTCGGGCGGCGCGCGGATTCAGGAAGGCGTCGATTCGCTGGCCGGCTATGCCGAGATCTTCCAGCGCAATATCGAGGCCTCGGGCGTGATCCCGCAGATCTCGGTCATCATGGGGCCCTGCGCCGGCGGCGCGGTCTATTCCCCCGCCATGACCGATTTCATCTTCATGGTGAAAGACACCTCCTACATGTTCGTCACCGGCCCCGATGTGGTGAAGACCGTGACCAACGAGGTGGTGACCGCCGAGGAGCTGGGCGGGGCCTCCACCCATACCAAGAAATCCTCCGTCGCCGACGGCGCCTTCGAGAACGATGTCGAGGCGCTGGCCGAGGTGCGGCGGCTGGTCGACTTCCTGCCGCTCAACAACCGCGAGAAACCGCCGGTGCGGCCGTTCTTCGACGATGTCGACCGGGTGGAAAGCTCGCTCGACACGATCATTCCGGAAAACGCCAACCAGCCCTATGACATGAAGGAACTGATCCTGAAGGTCGCGGATGAGGGCGATTTCTACGAGATCCAGGAAGAGCACGCCAAGAACATCGTCACCGGCTTCATCCGTCTCGAAGGCCAGACCGTGGGCGTGGTGGCCAACCAGCCGATGGTGCTGGCCGGCTGTCTCGACATCGACAGCTCGAAGAAGGCCGCGCGTTTCGTGCGCTTCTGCGACTGTTTCGAGATCCCGCTGCTGACCTTCGTCGACGTGCCGGGCTTCCTGCCGGGCACCGGTCAGGAATATGGCGGCGTCATCAAGCACGGCGCGAAGCTGCTCTTTGCCTATGGCGAGGCGACGGTGCCGAAGGTGACCGTCATCACCCGCAAGGCCTATGGCGGCGCCTATGACGTGATGAGCTCCAAGCATCTGCGCGGCGACGTCAACTATGCCTGGCCCACCGCCGAGATCGCGGTGATGGGTGCCAAGGGCGCGACCGAGATCATCCACCGCGCCGATCTCGGCGATGCGGAGAAGATCGCCAAGCACACCGCCGATTACGAAGACCGCTTCGCCAATCCCTTCGTGGCAGCGGAACGCGGCTTTATCGACGAGGTGATCCAGCCCCGCTCCACCCGCCGCCGGGTCAGCCGTGCCTTTGCCATGCTGCGCAACAAGAAGCTCAGCAATCCGTGGAAGAAGCACGACAATATCCCGCTCTGAGCCGGTTCTGGGAGGAGTCATGGGCCGCAGGGGCTGGTACATGCAGCAGCAGGACGGGGCGCTGATCCTCGCCCGCCGCTGGCCGGCGCGTTTCGATCTGAGCGTCGAGACGCGGCTGCCGCCGGTCGCGCGCAGGGCGCGGCTGGCGCATCAGGTGCGCCAGGATCTCTGGCGCGCGCTCCAGCATCTGCGCGGCTTTTCGCCCTGCGTCTGGGTCAGCGACGGGCCGGAGGGCACGGTTCTGCGCGCCGGTGGCCGTGTCGAGGGCCGGGCGCCAAGGGCGCAGGCCGAGGCCTGTATCGCGGGGGTTCTGGAGGATGCGGGCAATCGCGCGCGCTGGGTGAGGTGGTCGTCATGAAAGGCATTCACGGGCTGCGACGCGCCCCGGACCCGATCCGGGGCCTCATGGCCGGCCGGGAGGTCCCGGCGCGGGGGCCGGGACGGGGGCTGCTTCTGGCACTGTGCCTCGCCGGTCCTGCGTTGGCGCTGGCGGAGGACGCGCCGGTGGCAGTGCCCTCGGGCATGCCGGTGGCGTTTCACGACATGCGCATGGATGCGCCGGGCGAGGGGGCGATCTATCGCTTCCGATTCGTCGCGCCCGAGATCGGCGGCGACAGTCCGCGCCCCTATGAGGAGGTCTCCGGCGACATGGATTTCCTCTGCCAGGACGTGGCGGCGGGGGAGCTTTCCGGCGCCGAACCGGTGCCGGCGCGCATCGTGATCTCGCTCATGGCGGAGCCGGTGGAATTCGGCGATCCTTCGCCGGGAATACGGCAGTATTTCGAGGCCTACAGCCTGCGGGACGGTCGCTGCATCTGGGAGGCTTTCTGATGCGTCCACAATATCTTGCGGGGCAATTCTCATGTGGGCAGGGGACTGCGGCTTTGCCGCCACAGGTGGCCGCATGCGCGCGGCCCCGATATCTTTCGGTTTGGAATTCGGATATGGTCGACTCGGATTGCACCCAAGCAATCGTTACCTCGGAACGAGGACAGGCAGGGCCAACAGGTCCTGTCGGTTTCGTTGAACCTGACAGGAGTAAGAGATGTCCAAGAGCATCAAAGTTCTCGCCATGCTGGGTCTGTTCGGCCTTGCCGCTTGCGGTGGCCAGCAGGAAGAAGAGTTCGTTGTGGTCGACCCCGAGCCGATCAGCACCGAGCCCGTCTACACCGGCAAGTACAAGTAAGATTCCGGGGCGGGCCTGCGGGCCCGTCCCCCTTTCGCCCCGCGCGGTGCCCTTCGGTCAGGAGGGCGGGCGATGCTGAAACACCGCGGCTTTCCGGGCCGTCTGCCCGGCACAGATTTCCAGTTCACAATCCGGCGTGCCAACCCCAAGGGTGTGACACCGATCGTGCGGCGCGAGCGCTACCGCGACCGGCGCAGCCCCGACAAGCGCGCCGATCTGGCCTTCATGGCATCGCTCTGGGCGCATTTTGGCACCGAGCCTTTCGAACGCGGCAATCTCGACGCCGGGCGGCTCTCGTGGCTCTTCGGGCGCGAAGTGCTGCCCTATGACGACCCGTTCGATCCTGAAAGCTACGAGGCGATGCTGGTCATCGACGAGCAGGCGGCGCGCGCGGCCTTTCCCGAAGCCTTCGAGGAGGGGACGGAATGAGCGTGATTTTGCCACCCATGGGAGAGTATGCGCGGAAGGGCGCCGAGTTTAAGTTGTGCGGCAGATACCGCTATGCGGTGCGCGGCGAGTCGTGCACGCTGGGGGTGTTGCGAGTGGTTCCGCGTCTCCGTAGGACGCAGCTCATTCACCGTTACCCTTCCCCTGGCGGGCGGCACGGCGCATCCCCTGGCCGTCCGTCCGCCTTTCTTTTCCCTGCATCTCGCGTGCGGTTTTCCGCCGGCAGCAGGCGCCGCGCCGCCGGTTTCCACCGCACTGCACGAATTTCTTGGAACCTCCCGACGGAACGTGTCGTTGTGAGCGTGAGATACGCAGATCGCAACCATCACAGGGAGTTTGTCTCATGGCCAAAACCGCTCTTCGCATCGTCGCCGTTCTCGGCCTCTTCACCGTCGCAGCCTGCGAGACCTCGGATATCGGTCGCGCGGGCCTTGGCGCCGGCGGCGGCTATCTGGCAGACCGCGCGCTCGGTGGCGACGGGATGGTCGGCGCGGCAGTGGGTGCCGCAGCAGGCACCGTCTGTGACGACGTCACGCCGCAATACTGTAACTGATCACCAGACCGGCGCCGGTTTCGGCGCTGAAACGGTAGAGTTTATGCAAGCCATCGGTGCCACCGGCACCGGTGGCTTTTTCGTGGCCGGAGACGCGGGTGCACCGCGCGGCCTGAAGAATATGTAGGAAAGGGACAGATATGTTCGAGAAGATCCTGATCGCCAACCGCGGCGAGATCGCCTGCCGGGTCATCAAGTCGGCGCAGAAGATGGGCATCAAGACGGTGGCCGTCTATTCCGATGCCGACAAGCATGCGCTGCATGTGGAGATGGCCGACGAGGCGGTGCATATCGGCCCGCCGCCGGCGAACCAGTCCTACATCATCATCGACAAGATCATGGACGCCATCAAGCAGACCGGCGCGCAGGCGGTGCATCCGGGCTATGGCTTCCTGTCCGAGAACCCGAAATTCGCCGATGCGCTCGAAGCCGCCGGCGTCGCCTTCATCGGACCGCCCAAGGGCGCCATCGAGGCGATGGGCGACAAGATCACCTCCAAGAAGCTGGCCCAGGAAGCCGGCGTCAGCACCGTGCCGGGCTATATGGGGCTCATCGAGGATGCCGACGAGGCGGTGAAGATCAGCCAGGAGATTGGCTATCCGGTGATGATCAAGGCCTCCGCCGGCGGTGGCGGCAAGGGCATGCGCATCGCCTGGAACGACGAGGAGGCGCGCGAGGGCTTCCAGTCGTCCAAGAACGAGGCGGCGAGCTCCTTTGGCGATGACCGGATCTTCATCGAGAAATTCGTCACCCAGCCGCGCCATATCGAGATTCAGGTGCTCTGCGACGCGCATGGCAACGGGCTGTGGCTGAACGAGCGCGAATGCTCGATCCAGCGCCGCAACCAGAAGGTGGTCGAAGAGGCGCCGAGCCCGTTCCTCGACCCCGAGACCCGCAAGGCGATGGGCGAGCAGGCGGTGGCACTGGCCAACGCGGTGGATTACACCAGCGCCGGTACGGTGGAATTCATCGTCGACGGCGACAAGAATTTCTACTTCCTGGAAATGAACACCCGCCTTCAGGTGGAACACCCGGTGACCGAGCTGATCACCGGCATCGACCTGGTGGAGCAGATGATCCGCGTCGCCAATGGCGAAGCGCTGAGCATCACCCAGGACGACGTCAAGATCAACGGCTGGGCCATCGAGAACCGGCTGTATGCCGAAGACCCGTATCGCAACTTCCTGCCCTCCATCGGCCGTCTGACCCGCTACCGTCCGCCGGCAGAGGGCAAGCTGGGCGAGGGGCTCGTGCGCAACGATACCGGCGTCTACGAGGGCGGCGAGATCTCGATGTATTACGACCCGATGATCGCCAAGCTCTGCACCTGGGGCCACACCCGCGCCGAGGCGATCGAGACCATGCGCAACGCGCTCGACAGTTTCGAGGTCGAGGGCATCGGTCACAATCTGCCCTTCGTCGCGGCGGTGATGGATCACGAGCGTTTCATCACCGGCAATATTTCCACCGCCTTCATCGCCGAGGAATATCCCGAGGGCTTCGAGGGCGTCACGCTTTCCGAGGACAAGCTGCGCGACATCGCGGCGGCGGCGGCGGCGATGAACCGCGTCGCCGAGATCCGCCGCGCGCGCATCTCGGGCACGCTCGACAATCACGAGCGCAAGGTCGGCGACGAGTGGAACATCGCGTTGCAGGGCCAGGAATTCGCGGTTTCCATCGCGGCGGACAAGCAGGGCGCGACCGTGCGCTTCGCCGACGGGGCTGAGATCCGCGTCGACGGCGACTGGACCCCGGGTCAGTCGCTGGCGCATATGACGGTGAACGGCGCGCCGCTGGTGCTCAAGGTCGGCAAGATCTCGGGCGGGTTCCGCATCCGCTCGCGCGGCGCCGATCTCAAGGTGCATGTGCGCAGCCCGCGCCAGGCCGAGCTCGCCCGGCTGATGCCCGAAAAGCTGCCGCCGGATACCTCCAAGATGCTGCTCTGCCCGATGCCCGGCCTCATCGTGAAGATGAACGTGGCCGAGGGCGACGAGGTGCAGGAGGGCCAGGCGCTCTGCACCGTCGAGGCGATGAAGATGGAGAACATCCTGCGCGCCGAACGCAAGGGCACCGTGAAGAAGATCAACGCCGGTCCGGGCGACAGCCTCGCCGTCGACGATGTGATCATGGAGTTCGAGTGATCCCATGCACGCCGCGCTGAGACACGATGCCGGTCTGCCCGTCGCCATCACGGCGGCGGAGGGCGGGCTGGTGTCCTGGCGCGGCGGTCGGCGCGGGCGGAGTTATTGTTGCAATGTCCCGTGCTGGTCGCGCACCTCCTGCTGGCGCAGCGGCTGCTTGTCGATGGAGCGCGAGATCTCGCGCACGTCCCAGGGCGCGGGCTTGCGGATGATGACCGTGCCGTCCTTGGCGATCAGCGTGAACATGAAGCCGCGCGGGCGCAGCTTGCGCCGGATCGGCGAGCGCGCCGAGGGATCGGTGTCGGTGATCACGATCACATCGCGCTCTTCCAGCGCATCGAGCCGCTCGGTGATGAGCTGCATCTGCTGCACATATCGCGGATCGGCGGGGTTGTCGGCAAAGACCACCAGCGGGCGCTTGATCCAGAGGAACTCCTCCAGCGTGGCCTCATCGGCGGGGCGGATCGTCTCGGCCTCGGTCGGTTCGGCGCCCTGCGCCGCGCCGAGCCCGGCGGTGAGGGTGAAAAATCCAATCGACACAAGGGTGATGCAGCGCTTCATACCCTCAGATATAGGCGCGCGCGCCGGCTCTGCACAGCGTTTCGCAGCGGCGCGCGCGAATTTTTCCGGACTTAACCGGTTTCTCATGGGGAGGGGCGCATGATGGCGCGGATTTCCCATATGGAGACGGACCGGAATGGACATCGTCCTGCATCTCGGGGCCCATCGCGCGGGCTCGACCACGTTTCAGACCTATCTGCGCGGCGCCGACGCGCCTCTGGCGGGGCAGGGCGTCGGCTTCTGGGGGCCGTGGCGCACCCGCAACGGGCTGTTTCACGGGCTGATGGCGCCGTCTGCCGATCCGGTGGCGGCGCGGCGCGCCACGGGGAGGGTCCGGCTTGCGGTCGCGGCCTCGGCGCGGCGCGCCACGGGGAGGGTCCGGCTTGCGGTCGCGGCCTCGGCGCGGCGCGAGCTGCCGCTGCTGCTGGTCACGGACGAGGATATGCTGGGCAGTCCGCGCGCCTGCCTGCGCGCGCGGCGACCCTATCCGCAGGCCGGCCAGCGGCTGGCGCGGGTGGCGGAGGCGTTTGGCCCGGTGCGCCGCACGGTGTTGCAGATCCGCTCGCCCGAGATGTGGTGGGCCTCGGCGCTGGCCTTTCTCGTCGGGCGCGGCCTGCCGCCGCCGGATGTGGCGCAGATCGACGCGCTGGCGGCGCGCGAGCAGAGCTGGCGCCCGGTGATCGCCGATATCGCCGCGGCACTGCCGGGAACGGAGCTGCTGGTCACGCCCTTCGAACGCTTTGCGTCGCGCCCCGACCGGCTGCTGATGCATGCGGCGGGGCTGCGCTTTGCGCCGCCGCTGCCGTCCGGCGGGATCTGGGAACATCGCGGGCCCGATCTGGCACGGCTGCGGGTGCTGCTGGCCGAACGCGGCGCGGCCGCCGCTGCGTTGCCCGAGGGCGAGGGGCGCTGGATGCCGTTCTCGCCCGGGCAGGCCGCCCGCCTGCGCGAAACCTATGCGGACGATCTGTTCTGGCTGCGCGCCGGGGCGGATGGTCTGGCCCGACTGACGGAAGACCCGGAGCCCGGACAGGACAGGATCAACTGGCCGCCGGCTCCCAGAGAGAGAGGACAAGACGATGACAGCCAAGACGGACGATTGGCGCAATCTCGCTGAAAAGGAGCTGCGGGGCCGCCCGCTGGAGGATCTGACCTGGGACACGCTGGAAGGCATCGAGGTCAAGCCGCTCTATACCGCCGAGGACGTGGAAGGGCTGCCGCAGATCGGCGAGCTGCCGGGGTTCGAGCCCTTCACCCGCGGCGTCAAGGCGACGATGTATGCCGGGCGCCCCTGGACGATCCGGCAATATGCCGGCTTTTCGACGGCGGAGGAATCAAACGCCTTCTACCGCAAGGCGCTGGCCGCCGGGCAGCAGGGCGTGTCCGTGGCCTTCGACCTTGCCACCCACCGGGGCTATGACAGCGACCACCCGCGCGTGGTGGGCGATGTCGGCAAGGCGGGCGTCGCCATCGACAGCGTCGAGGACATGAAGATCCTCTTCGACGGCATCCCGCTCGACAAGGTCTCGGTCTCGATGACCATGAACGGCGCGGTGATCCCGGTGCTGGCCAACTTCATCGTCACCGGCGAGGAGCAGGGCCACGACCGCGCGCTGCTCTCGGGCACGATCCAGAACGACATCCTCAAAGAGTTCATGGTGCGGAACACCTATATCTATCCGCCCGAACCCTCGATGCGGATCATCTCGGACATCATCGAATATACCTCGAACGAGATGCCGAAATTCAACTCGATCTCGATCTCCGGCTATCACATGCAGGAGGCCGGCGCGAACCTGGTGCAGGAGCTGGCCTATACGCTGGCGGACGGCAAGGAATACGTGAAGACGGCAATGGATGCCGGCATGGATATCGACAAGTTCGCCGGGCGGCTGTCGTTCTTCTTTGCCATCGGTAAGAACTTCTTCATGGAGATCGCCAAGCTGCGCGCCGCGCGCATGCTCTGGGCGCGCATCATGACCGAGCTGGGGGCGCAATCCGCCCGCTCCAAGATGCTGCGTACCCACTGCCAGACCTCTGGCGTGTCGCTGGCCGAGCAGGACCCGTATAACAACGTCATCCGCACCGCCTATGAGGCGATGAGCGCGGTTCTGGGCGGCACCCAGTCGCTGCACACCAACGCGCTCGACGAGGCGATCGCGCTGCCGACCGAATTCTCGGCGCGGATCGCGCGCAACACCCAGCTCATCCTCCAGGAAGAGACCGGCGTGACCAAGGTCGTCGATCCGATGGCGGGCTCCTACTATGTCGAAAAGCTCACCGCCGATTTGGCCGAGGCGGCGTGGAAGCTGATCGAGGAGGTCGACGAGATGGGCGGCATGACCAAGGCGGTGGCCTCCGGCATGCCCAAGCTGCGCATCGAGGAGACGGCGGCGCGGCGTCAGGCCGATATCGACCGGGGCGACGACGTGATCGTCGGCGTCAACAAGTACCGGCTCGAGAAAGAAGACGATCTCGACATTCTCGATATCGACAACGCCAAGGTGCGTGACGGTCAGGTGAAGGCGCTGGAGCGTATCCGCAGCGAGAGGGACCAGCCCGCCTGCGACGCCGCGCTGGCCGAGCTGGAACGGCGCGCGAAAGAGGGCGGCAACCTGCTGGAAGCCGCGGTGGAAGCGGCCCGTGCCCGGGCCTCCGTTGGGGAAATCAGCATGGCGATGGAAAAGGTGTTCGGCCGTCACCGGGCCGAGGTAAAGACGCTCGCGGGCGTCTATGGCGCCGCCTACGAGGGCGACGAGGGCTTTGCCGCGATCCAGAAGGCGGTGGACGATTTCGCCGAGGAAGAAGGCCGCCGCCCGCGTATGCTGGTGGTCAAGATGGGGCAGGACGGCCATGACCGGGGCGCCAAGGTGATCGCCACGGCCTTTGCCGATATCGGCTTTGACGTCGATGTGGGCCCGCTCTTCCAGACCCCCGAAGAGGCGGCGCAGGACGCCATCGACAACGACGTGCATATCGTCGGGATCTCGTCGCAGGCAGCCGGCCACAAGACGCTGGCACCGCAGCTCATCGCCGCGCTGAAGGCGCAGGGGGCCGAGGATATCATCGTGATCTGCGGTGGGGTGATCCCGCATCAGGATTACCAGTTCCTCTACGATGCCGGGGTGAAGGCGATCTTCGGCCCGGGCACCAATATCCCCGACGCGGCGCAGGATATCCTCAAGCTGATCCGCGAGGCGCGGGGCTGATCGCCGCGTAAAGGCGTTACGTAAACCTCTCCCGGACGGGCCGAAACCGGCCCGTCCGACCTCCGGAGAGACACAAAATCCACACGGTCCGGCGCATGCGTTTGGGTCGCTTGTGCATTTTTGCCATTTCCTTAATGATTTCCGCGCCCTATCTTGGGTCGAACGGGTCAGGACGAGCGGATGGCGGATGAAGCTTCAGCTGGATCACATCGCGGTGCTGGGCGAGAGCCTGGAAGAGGCGGTCGCGCATTCCGAGGCGGCGGTTGGCATGCCGCTTTTGCCGGGCGGGGAACACCCGCGCTACGGCACCCATAACCAGCTTCTGGGGCTGGGGCACGGGCTCTATCTCGAAGCCATGTCCATCGACCCTGCGGCCCCCCCGCCGGAGGAGCCGCGCTGGTTCGGGCTCGACCGGTTCGAGGGGCCGGCGCGTCTGGACAAGTGGATCTGCCGGGTGACGGATATGGACGCCGCGCTCGCGGCGCTGCCCATGGCCGGGCGCCCGGTCGAGCTGTCGCGCGGGCGGTTGCGCTGGGTCATGTCGGTGCCCGAGGACGGCATGCTGCCCTTTGACGGGATGTTCCCGGCGCTGATCGAGTGGCGCAGCCCGGTGCCCGCCGGCGCTATGCTCTCGGCCTCCGGCACCACGCTGGCCCGGCTGGTCGTCACCCATCCCGAGGCCGAAGCGCTGGAGGCGCTGCTGGTGCCGTATCTCGACGCACCGCTGGTGCGCTTCGCGACGGGCGACGCGCCGGGGCTGCGGGCCGAGCTGCGCAATGCGCAGGGTCAGGTGAGGATCCTGCAATGATCGTCCGCCCGGCGCGGGCGGAGGATGCAGCGGCGCTGGTGGCGCTCTGGAACCCGTGGATCGAAAACACCGCCATCACCTTCAGCACCGAACTCAAGACCGAAACCGGCCTCGCCGCCGATATCGCCACGCGCGGCCCGGCCTTTCAGGTGGCGGAGGCGGAGGGCGCGCTGCTGGGCCTTGCCACCTTCTTTCCCTTCCGCGCCGGCCCCGGCTATGCGCGCACCAAGGAGCACACGATCATCCTGTCGCCCGCCGCGCGCGGGCGCGGTGCGGGCCGCGCGCTGATGAGCACGCTCGAAGAGGTGGCGCGGGGGCAGGGGGTGCATTCGCTCTTTGCCGGCGTTTCGGCGGAAAACCCCGAGGGCGTGGCCTTTCATACCGCCATCGGTTTCCGCGAGACGGCACGGCTGCCGCAGGTCGGCTACAAGTTCGGTCGCTGGATGGACCTTGTGCTGATGCAGAAATTTCTCTGAGCCGCCCTGACAGTTCCGCGCGGACAGCGTAATATCCTCCCATGTCGATCTGGACCCGCATTTCCGAGGCGCTTTCCGCGCTGGCCAAGGGCGAGGGGCTGGGCGCGGTCTTTGACCGTCTGCGCCAGCCTCCCGAACGCAGTGTGGCCTTTACCATCGCGGTGATCGCGCTGTCGGCCAAGATGGCCAAGGCCGACGGGCAGGTGACCCGCAACGAGGTCGCCGCCTTCCGCGAGGTGTTCTATATCGCGCCCGAGGACGAGAAGGCGGCGGCGCGGGTTTTCAACCTCGCCCGGCAGGACGTGGCCGGGTTCGAGGAATATGCCCGCCGCATCCGCCGCATGTTCGGCAGCTCCACGGGGCCGGTCTGCGACCTGATGGAGGGGCTCTTTCACATCGCCGTGGCCGACGGGCATTACCACCCCGGCGAGGATCAGTTCCTTGAACGCGTGGCCGAGATCTTCGGCGTGCCGCAGCCCGATTTCCGCGCCCTGCGTGCCCGCTTCGTGCCCGATGCGGCGCCCGACCCCTATGCGGTGCTGGGGGTGACGCCCGATACGCCCATGCCCGAGATTCGCCGCCACTGGCGCCAGCTCGTGCGCGACAGCCACCCCGACGTGATGCAGGCGCGCGGCGTGCCCGAGGAGGCGGTGAAGCTCTCGGAAAAGCGGCTCATCGACATCAACCGCGCCTGGAGCGAGATTTCGGCCCGCGAAGAGCGTCAGGAGGCCTGAGCGCGGATGCGGCTCGCCACCTACAATGTCGAGTGGTTCGATTCGCTTTTCGACGAGAGCGGCGCGCTGCTTGTCGATGATGGCTGGTCGGCGCGGCACGACATCACCCGGGCGCAGCAGATCGAGGCGCTGGGTATCGTCTTTACCGCGATGGATGCCGATGCGGTGATGATCATCGAAGCGCCGGACGGCAATTCCCGCCGCGACACCACGCGCTCTCTGAAGAGCTTTGCTGCGGTCTTCGACCTGCGCACCCGCGAGGTGCTGACCGGTTTCGTCAACGACACCCAGCAGGAGATCGCGCTGCTCTACGATCCCGCGGTGCTGAGCGCGCGCCACGATCCGGCGGGCGAGCGTGGCCCGGCGCAGGGCGATGGCGGTGCGCCGCGTTTCGACGGGGTGTTCCGCATCGACCTCGATATCGACGCCACCGAGGACAAGGTGGTGTTCTCGAAACCGCCGCTGGAGGTGGAGGCGGTGACCGCGAAGGGCAATGTGTTGCGGCTGATCGGGGCGCATCTGAAATCCAAGGCGCCGCATGGGGCGCAGACCCGCGACCAGATCATGCGGCTGGGCATCGCCAACCGGCGCAAACAGCTCGCCCAGGCGATCTGGCTGCGGCGGCGGGTGGCGGCGCATCTGGAGGCGGGCGACAGCGTGATCGTGATGGGCGATCTGAACGACGGGCCGGGGCTCGACGAATACGAGCATCTCTTCGGGCGCAGCTCGGTCGAGATCGTGCTGGGCGATGGCGGGCCGCGCCTCTTCGATCCGCATGCGATCCAGGCGCTGAATGCGAAGCTGGGGGCGCAGCCCACGACGGCGCGGTTTTATATTTCGGGCGAGCAGCGCTATTTGCAGGCGATGCTGGATTACATCATGGTCTCGCCCGATCTTGTGGCGCGGGGGCCGAAATGGCATATCTGGCACCCGTTCGACGACCCGGTCTGCTGGGAAACGCCGGAGCTGCGCCAGGCACTGCTGACCGCGTCGGACCATTTCCCGGTGACGCTGGATATCGACATCTGAGAGGCGGGGCGGTGGGCAGGATTGTCTACCCTGCGGTCACCTGCGGCCTCGTTCCACGCCGGGACAACGCTTAACCGTAGGGTGGATTTCCAACCCACCGCACGGGAGGGCGCTCAGTCGCGCAGCAGCGCCAGCGCTTCCTTGAGGTCGATGGCGCCGTCATAGAGTGCGCGGCCCGAGATCGCGCCGTTCAGCGAGGCGCCGCAATCGCGCAAGGCGCGCAGATCCTTCAGCGACGAGACCCCGCCCGAGGCGATGACCGGGATCGTCACCGCGCGTGCGAGCGCCGCCGTGGCCTCGGTATTCGGGCCCTGCATGGCGCCGTCGCGGTTGATGTCGGTGTAGATGATCGCCGCGACGCCGGCGTCCTCGAAGCTCTTGGCGAGCTCCACCGCGTCCACATCGGTGACCTCGGCCCAGCCCTTGGTGGCAACGCGCCCGTCCTTGGCGTCGATGCCCACGGCGATCTTGCCGGGGAAGGCGGCGGCCGCTTCGCGCACCAGCGCCGGGTTCTCCACCGCCACGGTGCCGAGGATGACCCGCGCGAGGCCCTTCTCCAGCCAGCGCTCGATGGTGGCCATGTCGCGGATGCCGCCGCCGAGCTGGGCGGGGGTGTTGGTGGTCTTCAGGATCGCTTCGACCGCCGCCGCGTTCACCGGCTCGCCGGCGAAGGCGCCGTTGAGATCCACCAGATGCAGCCATTCACAGCCGGCGGCGACGAATTCCAGCGCCTGCGCGGCGGGGTCGTCGTTGAACACGGTGGCTTTGTCCATGTCGCCACGAAGCAGGCGCACGGCCTTGCCGTCTTTCAGGTCGATGGCGGGGTACAGGATCATGGCGTTTTGCTCGATACAGTCTTTTGTGGATAATTTCATGACGTGCGGTGCGATGCAATCCGAGCTTAGGTCATTGCCGAATGGAAACGGACATTCGACGCCCGCCGGTGATGCAGAAATGCGGCAATTTCACACCTCTGGATTGCGCTTTCTGCCTTTCATGCGGCTTCGGCGCGAAAAAGCTTTTGCGCGGACATCGCCGGTTACGGGCGCCAGCGCAGGAAATTGGCGATCATGCGCAGGCCGGTGGCGGCGCTTTTCTCCGGATGGAACTGCAAGCCGAGCACCGTGTCGCACCCGACGATGGCGGTGACGTCGCCGCCATACTCCACATGTGCCAGCCGCTGCGCGGGATCGGACATGCGCATCTGGTAGGAATGCACGAAATAGGCGTGATCGCCGGTCGCGATGCCGTCGAGCACCGGGTGGGCCGTGTCGATCACCAGATCGTTCCAGCCCATATGCGGCACTTTCAGAGAGGCGTCCGAAGGCACGATCCGCTCGACCTCGCCGTCGATCCAGCCGAGCCCGTCGGTTTCCTCGTATTCATGTCCCTTGCGGGCAAGGAGCTGCATGCCGACGCAGATGCCGAGGAAGGGCACGCCGCGCGTCTCCACCGCCTCGACCATGGCCTGAAAGCAGCCGGAGCGCCAAAGCGCCGCGGCACAGGCCGGAAAGGCGCCGTCGCCGGGCAGCACGATGCGGTCGGCATTGGCCACGGTCTCGGGATCGGTGGTCACCACGACCTCGCCGGCATCGGTTTCCCGCGCCATGCGCTGAAAGGCCTTTTCGGCGGAGTGCAGATTGCCGCTCTCGTAGTCGATGATCGCCGTCAGCATCGCCGCGCTCCTGTCTTCAATGTCGTCCGGAAGAGGCGGGCGGCCCGGAAGGCGGCGCCGGCCTCAGAGGTTTTCGTATTGCGGCATGCCGAGCACATGGAAGCCACCATCCACATGCAGGATCTCGCCCGTGGTACAGGCGCCGGCATCCGAGACCAGATAGACCGCCGTGCCGCCCACCGCGTCCAGCGTCGCGTTGGCGCGCATCGGGGCGTTCTGGTCGGTATGCTTGTAGGTCTTGCGCGCCCCGCCGATGGCGGCGCCGGCCAGCGTCTTCATCGGGCCGGGAGAGATCGCGTTGACGCGGATGCCCTCGGGGCCGAGATCGTTGGCCAGATAGCGCGTCGCCGATTCCAGCGCCGCCTTGGCCACGCCCATGACGTTGTAATTGGGCACGACCCGCTGCGAGCCCTCATAGGTCAGGGTGATCAGCGTGCCGCCGTTCTCCACCATCAGCGGATGCGCCCGGCGGGCGACCTCGATGAAGCTGTAGCACGAGATGTCGAGCGAGTTCTTGAAGTTCGCCCGGCTGGTGTTGAGGATCCGCCCGGTCAGCTCGGACTTGTCGGAAAACGCGATGGCGTGCACCAGAAAGTCGATCGTGGGCCAGCGCGACCCGAGCTCGGCAAAGGCCGTTTCGAGCGAGGCGTCGTCGGTCACATCGACATCGACCATGAAATCGCTGCCCACCGAGGCGGCCAGCGGTTCCAGGCGCTTGCCGAAGGCTTCGCCCTGATAGGTGAAGGCCAGCTCGGCCCCCGCCTCGTGCAGCGCCTTGGCGATGCCCCATGCGATGGAGCGGTCATTCGCCACGCCCATGATCAGCCCGCGCTTGCCCTTCAGAAGCTCCGACATGTTCCAGTTACCCGTTGTTTTTCTTGTTGATCAGTCGCGATACCGGCTCAACAGCATGGAGCCGTTGGTGCCGCCGAAACCGAAGGAATTGGTCATCACCGTATCCAGCCCGGCATTCTCGACCAGCGATGTGGCGATCTCTTCCGGCTTCAGCGCCGGATCGAGCGTCTCCACGTTGATCGAGGGGATGATGAAGTCGTGATGCAGTGCCAGCAGGCAATAGATCGCCTCCTGCGCGCCGGTGGCGCCCTGGCTGTGGCCGGTCATCGACTTGGTCGAGCTGACCGGCGGCGTGCTGCCGTCGCCAAAGACCCGGCGCACCGCTTCGATCTCGCCCACGTCGCCGACCGGGGTCGAGGTGCCATGCGCGTTGATATAGCCGACCTTGCGGTCCTCGGGCAGGGTGGAGAGCGCCAGCCGCATGGCGCGCTCGCCGCCCTCGCCGGAGGGCGCGACCATGTCGTGCCCGTCGGAGGTGGCGGCATAGCCGGTGACCTCGGCATAGATCTTGGCGCCGCGCGCCTTCGCGTGTTCGAGCTCTTCCAGCACCAGGATGCCGCCGCCGGCAGAGATCACGAAGCCGTCGCGCCCGGCATCGAAGGCGCGCGAGGCGGTCTCGGGCGTGTCGTTGTACTTGGAGCTCATCGCGCCCATGGCGTCGAACAGGCAGGAGAGCGTCCAGTCGAGCTCTTCGCCGCCGCCGGCGAACATCACGTCCTGCTTGCCCATCATGATCTGCTCGGCGGCGTTGCCGATGCAGTGCAGCGATGTCGAGCAGGCCGAGGTGATGGAATAGTTGATGCCCTTGATCCTGAAGGCGGTCGAGAGGTTCGCCGAGATCGTCGAACACATCGCCTTGGGCACCGCGAAGGGGCCGACGCGCTTGGTGCCGCCGGTCTTCAGCACGGTCTGATGCGCGGTGAGCAGGGCCGAGGTGGACGGCCCGCCGGAGCCCGCCACCAGCCCGGTGCGCGGATTGACGACGTCGGACTCCTCGAGCCCGCTATCGGCGATGGCCTGTTGCATGGCGATATGGGCATAGGCGGCGCCCGGCCCCATGAAGCGCAGGGTGCGCTTGTCCACATGTTCGGAGACGTCGATATCGACATCCCCGGCGATCTGGCTGCGGAACCCGTGTTCCTGCATCTGCGCATTGGCGCTGATGCCGGATTTGCCCGCCTTCAGCGAGGCGAGTACCTCGTCGGCAGTGTTGCCGATGGACGAGACAATCCCGAGTCCGGTGACGACGACGCGGCGCATGGACATACTCCTGGTTCAGCTTTCGGACAGGGCGACCTTCATGTCCTTGACCTGATAAATGGTTTCCCCATCCGCCTCCACGCGGCCATCGGCCACGCCCATGGTGAGGCGGCGGGTCTGCACGGCCTTGGTGAAATCCACGTAATAGGTCAGCATCTTGCGGTCGGGCCGCACCATGCCGGTGAGCTTCACCTCGCCCACGCCGAGAGCATAGCCGCGCCCCTGCCAGCCGCGCCAGCCCAGATTGAAGCCGGTGAGCTGCCAGAGCCCGTCGAGCCCGAGGCAGCCCGGCATGATCGGGTTGCCGGGGAAATGGCAGGCAAAGAACCAAAGGTCGGGCGTGATGTCGAATTCGGCCACCACATGGCCCTTGCCGTTCGGGCCGCCATCTCCGGAAATATCGGTGATGCGGTCCATCATCAGCATGGGCGGTTCGGGAAGCTGCGCATTGCCGGGGCCGAACAGTTCGCCGCGGGCGCATTTCAACAGGTCTTCCTTGCCGAAGCTGGTGGGGTAGTCGGCCATGAGCGGGAGGCCCTTCGTTCCTTGGGTTTCAGATTGCGCCCCCTCTATCACCGTGAAAGCGCGGCATGCAAGCCTGCCGACACGGCGGGCCGGGCGGGCGAAATCCGGATTTTCATTTGAATTCCCGGGGTGGCTTCCCCTATATAAGACAGGATCGAAACGCGGACGGAAGCAGTGATGACGTCAGAAGCCGTACAGAGAGGCACCGATTGGCTGGGCCGGGCAGGCCTGCGGCCGACCCGTCAGCGCGTTGCGCTCGCGGCGCTTCTGGTGGGCGACGGCAAGAACCGCCACGTCACCGCCGAAAGCCTCTTCGCCGCCGCCAAGAAACATGGCGAGAGCGTGTCGCTGGCCACGGTCTACAACACGCTGCGTGCCTTCCGCGACGCCGGGCTGATGCAAGAGGTCATCGTCGACGGCAGCCGCAGCTATTTCGACACCAACACCTACGATCACCCGCATTTCTACTGGGAGGACGAGGGGCATCTGACCGATGCGCCCGCCGATCAGGTGGTGATCTCGCGGCTGCCGGATGTGCCCGAGGATGCCGAGATCGCCGCCGTGGATGTGGTCATCCGCCTGCGCAAACGCCGCTGATCCGCGCCGCAAATTCCTTGTGAGGAATTTGCAAATCTTTTTCCAAAAGATTTGACGTCCCGCCCGGCGGTCGGAACCGCGCGGGGCGCCCGCTCGTTTCGCCTTGCGAAAGGGAGAAACGACATGACCCACACACTGACACTCCGCAGCATCGAGCCCGTCACCCATGACGTATCGCATCTGGTGTTCGAGCGCCCCGAAAGCTTCGACTTCACCCCCGGTCAGGCGGTGGACATGGCGCTCGACCGCGACGGCTGGCGCGAGGCGCGCCACCCCTTCACCATGACCTCGCTGCCGGGGGAGGAGACGCTGGATTTCGTCATCAAATCCTATCCCGAAAGCGCCGAGGGCCATGAGGGCATGACCGCGCGCATCGCCCGCATGCAGCCCGGTGACACGATGCTGGTCGAGGATCCCTGGGGTGCCATCGAGGACAAGGGCGACGGCGTGTTCATCGCCGGCGGCGCCGGTGTCACGCCCTTCATCGCCATCCTGCGCGACAAGCTGGCGCGCAACGGCACGCTGGAGGGCAACACGCTGGTGTTTTCCAACAAGGCCGAGCGCGACATCATCCTGCGCGACAGTTTCGAGAAGATGCCGGGCCTCGCGACCCGCTTCGTGGTGACCGAGGAGGAGGGCAGCCCCTTCCATGCCGCACAGATCGACGCGGCGCTCCTGCGCGAGCATGTGCGCCCCGGGCGCGATACCTGCTATATCTGCGGCCCCGACGCGATGCTCGACGACATGGCGGAAGCGCTGCGCGAGATTGGCGTGGCAGAACCCGCGATCGTCACCGAGGAATTCGACTGACGCGGGCTCAGACCCGCAGATCGCGGGTGTAGAAGAGATCCGTCTCCGGCCCGTCTGTGCCGATCACCGTATTGGGCATCCGCCCCTGCCGGACAAAGCCGTGACGTTCGTAAAACCGGATCGCGCGCGGGTTCTTTTCGGCGACGCAGAGTTCGAGCTGCCAGACCCCGAGGGCCGTGACATGCGTCTCGATCCCCGTCATGAGCGCATCCGCCGCCCCCTGCCCATGCAGTGCGGGGCGGATATAAAAGCCGCCGATCTCGATGCGGTGGGCCGCGCGGGCGAAGGGCAGGCGGCGCAGCCCGGTCATGCCGACCATCGCCGCGCCATCGAAGAGACCCAGAGACGGAGCGGCGGCAAGCATCCCGGCCACCGTCTCCGACGTCATCGCGCGCACCTCGTCGGCGCTGGCAAGGAACGCGTCGGGATAGGTCTCGACCGCTTCCAGCCGCAGCGCTTTCCAGGCCCCGGCATCTTCGGGCGTCAGCGTCCGGACAGTCAAAACCATTGTCCGGGCTCCATTAGGCCGAGATCGAGCAATTGCCGCGAATGCCACTCGAAGGGTGCGGAATTGTGCCAGCGAAAGCTTCCGATGTCGAAGGTGCTGCCCGGGTTGCGCTTCAGCGCCTTGGCGGTGCGGAACGATACCAGCGCCGCCGTCAGGTTGTGATGCCAGGGGCAGGCATAGGTATTGTACTCTTCGTCGTCGAAGGTGTGATCCGCGCGCAGATGCAGCCCGGGCCTGGCGCGGAAGACGGAGATACGGTCGATCTTGCGGCGCTCTGCGGGCACATGCTCCTCATAGCGCCAGCGCAGCCCGCCGAAGAAGTCGAGCTGCCGCTCCTTTGGGTGGTTGTGATTGGCCGGATCGTTGCGCGCCAGCGCGTAGTAGCCGGAACGGTCGAGATAGGCCTCGTCCAGCGACACCGCCTCGGGATAGCGGTCCAGATCGCCGGCATAGAGATCGACCACATAGGTCAGCATGGCATCGCGCCGTTCCTCGGCGTGAAAAGCGAGCATCTCGCCCACTGAGCGCGTCTCGCAGAACGGGTAAAAAAGGTATTCGGCATTGTAGCAGTAGAACATCCAGAGCCCCGGCCCGGCCTCGTTCACCGCATTCACCGCATGGCGCACGGCGCCACTGGCGGTGAGGTTGTAGTCGATGCGGTGAACGCGCGTGCGCAGGTCGGAGGCAAGGGAGAATTGCGGGGGCATGAAGGCCAGCACGGATCGGAAGCCCGTCTGGATGTGATGTCGCAGAGTGGTGTCGATCTCGGTCTCGTCCTCGCAGAACACCATCGCCACCGGGCCGTCGCCCAAGGCAGGGCCGGCCTGTTTCAGAAACGCCTCCAGTCCGGAATACTGCATCACCTGCCTCTATCGGAATTGCTGGCAGGTTCTGTGAAAAATCGGGGTATTGCAAGGCGGTGCAGAGCGCGCAGTCTTCCCCGCTCGCGCCGCGCATAAACCCGTGGGTGGCGCTCAAAACGCCCGGCCTTGTCCGACACCCTTTTCATGACGCCGGTTTTGCGCTATCCGCCCGCCCTTGAACCGCGCGACCGGGAGTCCCCCATGACCCAGCCGAAAAAGCTCTTCATCAAGACCTATGGCTGCCAGATGAACGTCTATGACAGCGAGCGCATGGCCGAGGCCATGGGCGGTCAGGGCTATGTCCAGACCGACCGGCCCGAAGACGCGGACATGATCCTGCTCAACACCTGCCATATCCGCGAGAAGGCCGCCGAAAAGGTCTATTCCGAACTTGGCCGCTACAAGGGGCTGAAGAGCGACCGGCCCGATCTCAAGATCGGCGTGGCGGGCTGCGTCGCCCAGGCCGAGGGCGAGGAGATCATGCGCCGTCAGCCGCTGGTCGATCTGGTGGTCGGCCCGCAGAGCTATCACCGGCTGCCGGATCTGATGGCGCGCACGAGCAACGGCGCCAAGGCGCTCGACACGGATTTCCCGGAGGAAGACAAGTTCGAGCACCTGAAATCCCGCCCCAAGGCCAAGCGCGGCCCCACCGCGTTTCTCACGGTGCAGGAAGGCTGCGACAAGTTCTGCGCCTTCTGCGTGGTGCCCTATACCCGCGGCGCCGAGGTCTCGCGCCCGGCGGATCGTGTGCTGGCCGAGGCGCGCGATCTGGTGGAGCGCGGGGTGCGCGAGATCACCCTGCTGGGACAGAACGTCAACGCCTATCACGGTCACGAAAAGGGGCTCGCCGGGCTGATCCGCGAACTGGCCAGGATCGACGGGCTGGCGCGCATCCGCTTCACCACCTCGCACCCGAATGACATGGACGACGACCTGATCGCCGCCCATGGCGATTGCGACAAGCTCATGCCCTATCTGCATCTGCCGGTGCAGGCGGGCTCCGACAAGATCCTCAAGCGCATGAACCGCCAGCACACCGCCGAGCAATATCTGCGGCTGATCGAGCGGCTGCGCGCGGCGCGCCCCGATCTGCACATGTCGGGCGATTTCATCGTCGGTTTCCCGGAAGAGACCGAGGAAGATTTCCAGGCGACGCTGGATCTGATCGAAGCGGTGGAATACGGCTCGGCCTTCTCGTTCAAGTATTCCGAACGTCCCGGCACCCCCGCCGCCGAGCGCCCGCAGGTGCCCGAGGCGGAAAAGGACGACCGGCTCCAGCGGCTCCAGGCGCTGCTCACCCGTCAACAGCGGGCGTTGCAGGATGCCATGGTGGGCCGCGAGCTGGGTGTGCTTTTCGAGAAACCGGGGCGGATGCCGGGCCAGATGGTGGGCAAATCCGATTATCTGCACGCGGTGCATGTGGCGGCCGATGGGCTCGCGCCCGGCGATCTGCGCCGCGTGCGGATCGTCGAGAGCGGGCCCAATTCGCTCAAGGGCGTGCTGGCCTGAGCGCCAGCGCCCGGAGAAAAGCGCGAAAAAATCTCCATATTCCCGGCGTTTGCGCAAAATGCTCGGACAATTGTGGCACTTGGGGTGGTTTGTCCCGCGATTAACCACAATATCTGGTGGTTTTCGCTTCACAGACCGGATTTGTCTGTTAATGTCTTGGATTATAGTAACTTTGCACCGAGATGTCCGATTCCGGCTCCGGGGCATCTGGGGGAAACACCAAGTAAAAGGGACAGAGGCTGTGGCAAATCGCATTTCCAAAGCCATCCGGGGCGTGTTCGGCGCTGTGGCGCTGGCCAGTCTCGCTGCCACCGGGGCCGTTGGCCCTGTTGCTGCCGGCAGCGACGGCGGGATCGCACCGTTCATTTCGACGCAGAACACCCGCACCATCAAGGGCGAGCGCTATATTCCGGGGATCTCGATCTCGCCCGACGGCTGCGAGATCTGGGTGATGGACGATGGCGTCGAGGGTTACGCCGTGTCCCGCATGACGCCGGACGGCCGTCCGGTCTGCCGCGACATCAATGTCTGCGGCACGCTCAACACCGATCAGTATTTCGCCACCGACAAATACAATATCTGGCCCAAGAGCCGCGGTCGGCTTGAGGAGTTCTTCCGCAACGCCTCGGCCTTCGGGTTCATCATCGTCGGTCACACCGATGCGCGCGCCAGCGACGAATACAACCGCCGCCTGAGCTACAACCGCGCCAACGCCGTGGCCTCGGTCGCGCAATCGGTCGGCGCCCGGATCATCGATGTACGCGGCTATGGCGAATCCTACCCGGTCGCCACCAACCGCACCGTCGAGGGCATGGCCAAGAACCGCCGCGTCGAAATCCTGTGTGTGCGCTGAGGAGACGGATATGAAACTCGTGAAACTCGCCTTCGTTCTCGGCGCCGCCTCGATGCTCTCGGCCTGTGCCGGCGACATGCCCATCGGCCCGGACAAGAGCAAGGACGTCAACCTGATCGACCGTGACGATCTCAGCCAGATCAAGTGGGGCGTCTGGGTCGATCCGGACGGCTGCGACAACTGGATCGCCGACGATGGCGTCGAGGGCTATCTTGCCCGCCGCTACGACCGCTACGGCAAGCCGATCTGCTCCGGCGTGGCGCCGCCGACGGTGGCCACCGGCGATTTCAAGCAGGGCTCGACCTCGGTCATCGGCGACCCGCTCTGAGTCTGGTCATGGCGACCTGTCAAACCCCGACCGCGCGGTTGCCCACCGCGCGGTCGTTTTGCGTTTCAAGGGCGGTTGCCGCGCGGCAGGGGCTTGCCCAAAGCCGCGCCGCTTGGCACCATGAACACGATCCCAAGCGCAGGAGACATGCGTGAACACAGGCACCCTCACAGAAGCCATCCTGGAATTTCCCGACAACCGTCTGCTGATCGATCTCTGCGGCGAGTTCGACCGCAACCTGACCGATATCGAGACCCGCACCGGCGTGCAGATCCTCCGCCGCGGCAACCAGCTGGCGATCCACGGGCCGGAAGAGGCCCAGGCGGCGGCGCGCGACGTGCTCTCGGCGCTCTATCAGCGGCTCGAACAGGGGCGCAGCGTGGGCCGCGCCGATATCGACCGCGAATTCCGCCTCGCCCCCGAGGAGGATGCCGCCGAATCGCAGCTCGAGATGTTCGAGGGCGGCAAGGTCGAGATCAAGACCCGCAAGAAGCTCATCGAGCCGCGCACCGACGCGCAAAAGGCCTATGTGCGCTCGCTCTACCAGCACGAGATGTGTTTCGGCATCGGCCCGGCGGGCACCGGCAAGACCTATCTCGCCGTCGCCGTGGGCGTGAACATGCTGATCACCGGCGCCGTCGACAAGATCATCCTCTGCCGTCCCGCCGTCGAGGCGGGCGAGCGGCTGGGCTTCCTGCCCGGCACGCAGGAGGAGAAGGTCGATCCCTATATGCAGCCGCTCTACGACGCGCTGAACGATTTCCTGCCGGGCAAGCAGCTTGCCAAGATGCGCGAGGAAAAGACCGTCGAGATCGCGCCGCTGGCCTTCATGCGGGGGCGCACCCTGTCGAACGCCTTCGTGGTGCTCGACGAGGCGCAGAACGCCACCACCATGCAGATGAAGATGTTCCTCACCCGTCTCGGCGAGGGCTCGCGCATGGTGATCACCGGCGACCGCACCCAGGTCGACCTGCCGCGCGGCGTGCCCTCGGGGCTTCAGGACGCCGAGCGGCTGCTCAAGAACATCGAGAAGATCGGCTTCAACTACTTCACCGGCAAGGATGTGGTGCGACACCCGCTTGTCGCCGCCATCATCGACGCCTATGAGCAGGACATCGCGACCGGCGCCTGACCCGCGCCGTTTCCATTGGCCGAAAATATCCCGGGGGTGAGGCACGCATGTGCCGAAGGGGGCGGCGCCCCCGCCCTGCGCTGCGGAGATCCCATGCTCACCGATGTCATTCTCGAAGACGACCGCTGGCTGCAGGCCGGGCTGGAGACGCTGGCAGAGACCGCCGCGCGCGCGGCGCTCAGCCATCTCGGGCTCGACCCCGACGGGTTCGAGATCGCGGTGCTGGCCTGCGACGACGCCCGCATCGCCGAGCTCAACGCCGAATTCCGTGAAAAGCCCACGCCCACCAATGTACTCTCCTGGCCCTCGGAAGAGCGCAGCCCCGAGGAGCCGCCGCAAGGCGGCGAGGAGGGGATGCCCGAAGAGCTGGGCGACATCGCCATCGCCTGGGAAACCTGCCAGCGCGAGGCCGCCGAGCAGGGCAAGCCCGCCGCCGATCACATCACCCATTTGATCGTTCACGCAATCTTGCACCTTCTGGGCTATGACCATATCCGTGACGCGGATGCCACGGTTATGGAAACTCTCGAGGTCGGGATACTTGGCAAACTGGGGGTGGCGAACCCATATTCATGACAGAAGGGGCGCCAGCCCCGCCAACGGATAGGAAAAATGGGCGACAGTGACGGCTCGTCTACGGCAGCGCAGAGCGCGCGGACGATGGCGGATTCAACGGACGGCGAAGGGCTTTTTCGTCGTATTTTCAGCGGCTTCAGAGTGGCACCGGCGGAACCCGCCCAGGTGAACGGCACGTCCATGACAACGCCCCAGCCCACAACCACCCCAAGCATGATGAACCTGCGGCGGATGCGGGTCGAGGATGTGGCGATTCCCAAGGCGGATATCGTCGCGGTGCCCGACACCATCACCAAGGCCGAGCTGGTGCAGGTCTTCCGCGACAGCGGCATGACCCGGCTGCCGGTCTATTCCGGCACGCTCGACACGCCGGTGGGCATGGCCCACCTCAAGGATTTCGCCCTCAAACACGGGTTCAACGGCTCCGGCCAGCGCTTCGATCTGAAAAAGATGCTGCGCCCGCTGGTCTTCGTGCCGCCCTCCATGCCGATCGGCGTGCTGCTCACCAAGATGCAGACCGAACGCCGGCACATGGCGCTGGTGATCGACGAATATGGCGGGGTCGACGGGCTGGTGACCATCGAGGATCTCATCGAACAGGTGATCGGCGAGATCGAGGATGAGCACGATATCGACGAGGGCCGCAATTTCTCGCGCGAGAAGGCCGGCAGCTGGCTGGCGCTCGCCAAGACCCCGCTCGAGGAGTTCGAGGCCGCGACCGGTCTGGCACTCACCGAGGATGACGAGATCGACGAAGAAGAGATCGACACGCTGGGCGGGCTGGTCTTCATGCTCGCGGGCCATGTGCCGGCGCGCGGCGAGGTGATCCCGCACCCGGCGGGGATCGATTTCGAAGTGGTGGATGCCGATCCGCGCCGTATCAAGCGGCTGCGGGTGCGGCCGCATACAGAGGCCACCGGTGTGCCTGCCGCGAAACCTGCGCCACCTGTGCCCGCCAGGGTCGAATCGGCCCCGTCGACCGAAACGGCCTCCGCTGATCCTGCCCCCGCCGAGCCTGCATCCGGGACGCAGCGTGCCTGACACGTCTCTGGGCCGGCGTCTGGACCGGCTGCCGCGCTGGTCGCGCCTGCCGATTGCCATCGGTGCCGGCGCCGTTATGGGGCTGGGGCAGGCGCCCTGGGATCTGACCTGGCTGGCGCTGGCCGGACTCATTGCCGCCGTCGCACTCTTTTCCGCCACGCGCCGCCCGCTCGACGCGGTCGGAGTCGGCTGGGGTGTCGGTCTCGGCTATTTCGGGCTGGTGCTGGGCTGGGTGCTGGAGCCGTTCCAGGTCGATGCCGCCGCCACCGGCTGGATGGCGCCTTTTGCTCTGTTCTTCCTTGCCGCCGGGCTGGCGCTGTTCTGGGCGCTGGCCTTTTGGGGCGCGGCCTATGCGCCGCCGCGCCGCCGGCTCTTTGCGCTGGCAGCGTGCTGGGCGGCGGCGGAGCTGGCGCGGGCCTATGTTTTCACCGGCTTCGCTTGGGCGATGGTCGGCTCGCTCTGGGCACCGGTGACGGCGATCCAGTGGAGCGCGGTGCTCGGACCGCACGGGCTCACCTTCGTCACCCTCGGCCTTGCGGCGCTGGCCGTGGCAGGGCTGCGCGGCGGGCGCCGGGCCTGGCGCTCCGGGCTCGGGGCGCTGCTGCTCTTTGTCGCGCTCCTCGGCGGTGGCGCGGCGCTGGTGCCGCCGCTTCAGGATCTCGCCGACAGGCCCGTGGTGCGGCTGGTGCAGCCCAATGCGCCGCAGCAGCAGAAATGGGATCGCGCCTATATTCCAATGTTCTTCGACCGGCAGGTAGATTTCACCGCCGCGCCCTCGCATGACGGGCTGCCGCGCCCGGCGCTGACGGTCTGGCCGGAAACCTCGCTGCCGATGCTGCTCGACCATGCCGACGAGGCGCTGGGCATCGTCACCGATGCCGCCTTTCCCGGCGAGGTGGTGCTGGGCATCCAGCGCGAGGAGGGCGGTGCCTGGTACAATTCGCTGGTGCTGGCGGGGCAGGGGCCGCGGGTGTCGCAGGTCTATGACAAGCATCATCTCGTGCCCTTCGGCGAATACATGCCCGCCGCCGAGATCTTTCAGCGCTGGAACATCGCCGGGCTGGCGCAGCGCGCGGCGGGGGCTACGCCTCCGGGCCGGGGCCGCGCCTGCTGGATCTCGGGCCGGAGCTGGGCCATGCGCTGCCGCTCATTTGCTACGAGGCGGTGTTTCCGCAGGATCTGCGCGCGCCGGGCCGCCCCGATCTGCTGCTTCAGATCACCAATGACGCCTGGTTCGGCACCTTCTCCGGCCCTTACCAGCATCTGGCACAGGCCCGCATCCGTGCCATCGAGCAGGGGCTGCCGATGCTGCGCGCCGCCAATACCGGGGTTTCGGCGGTGATCGACGGGGCGGGGCGGGTGCTGCAATCGCTGCCGCTGGGCGAAGCGGGCTATCTCGACGCGCGCCTACCGCCGCCGCTGCGCGTGACGCCCTACAGCCGCATGGGCGATCTGCCGGCGCTGGGGCTGCTCTTTGTGCTTGCGATTGCGGCATTCCTGCGGCGCGGGCGGAATTCGATTGACGGCCCTGCCGCAACCACGTAGCCATGTCGCGTTACATCCCCGTCACAACGGCTTCCTGGCGTGACGGTCGGTACTCAATGGAGCGCTCATGTCCCGACAAAACTATACTTTCACTTCGGAATCCGTGTCCGAAGGTCACCCTGACAAGGTCTGCGACCGCATTTCCGATGCGGTTCTCGACGCCCTTCTGGCGGAGGATCCGCTGGCGCGCGTCGCCTGCGAGACCTTTGCCACCACCGACCGCGTGGTCATCGGTGGCGAGATCGGGCTGACCGATCAGGAGAAACTCGCCGAATACATGGAGGCGATCCCGGATATCGTCCGTGCCTGCATCAAGGATATCGGGTATGAGCAGGACAAGTTCCATCATGCCACCTGCGAGATCACCAACCTTCTGCACGAGCAGTCGGCGCATATCGCCCAAGGGGTGACCGGCGGCGGCAACCGTGACGAGGGGGCCGGCGATCAGGGCATCATGTTCGGCTATGCCACCAACGAGACGCCGCAGATGATGCCGGCGCCGATCCTGTTCTCCCACGCTGTGCTGAAGCGGCTGGCCGAGGCGCGCAAATCCGGCGAACAGCCGGTGCTGGGGCCGGACGCGAAATCGCAGTTCTCGGTGCGTTACGAGGGCGGCAAGCCCGTCGGCGTGACCTCGGTGGTGCTGTCGCACCAGCATCTCGACCCGGCGCTGACCTCGGAAGATGTGCGCGCCATCGTCGAGCCCTATATCCGCGAAGTGCTGCCCGAGGGCTGGCTGAGTGCGGAGACCGAATGGTGGGTGAACCCGACCGGCGCCTTCGTGATCGGCGGGCCCGATGGCGATGCCGGTCTCACGGGGCGCAAGATCATCGTCGACACCTATGGCGGCGCGGCCCCGCATGGCGGCGGCGCGTTCTCGGGCAAGGATCCCACCAAGGTCGACCGGTCGGCGGCCTATGCGGCGCGCTATCTGGCCAAGAACGTGGTCGCCGCGGGCATGGCCGAGCGCTGCACCGTGCAGCTCTCCTATGCCATCGGCGTGGCCAAGCCGCTGTCGATCTATGTCGACACCCACGGCACGGGTGAGCTTGACGAGGCGCTGATCGAGGCGGCGATCCCGAAAGTGATGGATCTCACCCCGCGCGGCATCCGCACGCATCTCGATCTCAACAAGCCGATCTACGAGCGCACCGCGGCTTATGGCCATTTCGGGCGCGAACCCGATGCGGAAGGTGGGTTCTCGTGGGAGCAGACCAATCTCGCCGAGGCGTTGAAGAAAGAAGTTTGAGGCGGGTATGATCGCCGAAAGAAAGAGGGCGCCCGGCTGGGCGCCCTTTTTGGTGAGAGGCGGGGGGATATTTTGCGGAGCGGTGGGCCCTCAAACCAGCCGCGAAACGTCCTTGGCGGCGCGCACGAAATCCTTGAACAGCGGGTGCGGATCGAAGGGTTTCGACTTCAGCTCCGGGTGGAACTGCACACCGATGAACCACGGATGATCGGGCCATTCCACGATTTCCGGCAGACGCCCGTCCGGCGACATGCCCGAAAAACACAGCCCGCTCGTCTCCAGCGCTTCGCGATACTTGATATCGACCTCGTAGCGGTGGCGGTGGCGCTCGTCGATGGCGTTGGTGCCGTAGACCTTGGCCACCTTGGAGCCGTCCTTCAGCACCGCGTCATAGGCGCCGAGCCGCATGGTGCCGCCCTTGTCGTCGGCCACCGAGCGGTTGACCTTCTGGTTGCCCTGCACCCATTCCTTGAGGTGATAGACCACCGGCTCGAACCGTTTCTCGCCCTTCTCATGGTCGAACTCCTCCGACCCGGCTTTCTTGACCCCGGCGACGTTGCGCGCCGCCTCGATCACCGCCATTTGCATGCCGAGGCAGATGCCGAGATAGGGCACCTTGTGCTCGCGGGCGAATTGCGCCGCCTTGATCTTGCCCTCGGTGCCGCGCTCGCCGAAACCGCCGGGCACCAGGATCGCGTCGTAATTTTCCAGATAGGGCGCCGGATCTTCGCGCTCGAAGAGCTCGGCATCGACCCAGTTCACATTGACCTTGACCCGGTTGGCCAGCCCGCCATGAGTCAGCGCCTCGGCGATGGATTTATAGGCGTCTTCGAGCTGCGTGTACTTGCCTACGATGGCAACATTCACGTCCCCCTCGGGGTTGTGGATGCGCTCGGACACATCCTCCCATTTCTCCAGATTGGGGCGCGGCGCCGGGGTGATCTGGAACGCGTCCAGCACCGCCTGATCGAGCCCCTCGCGGTGATAGGCCAGCGGCGCGTCGTAGATCGACGGCAGATCCTGCGCGGCGATCACCGCGTCGGGGCGCACATTGCAGAACAGCGCCAGCTTTTCGCGCTCCTTCTGCGGAATCGGCCCTTCGGAGCGGCAGACGAGGATGTCGGGCGCCAGACCGATGGAGCGCAGCTCCTTCACCGAGTGCTGCGTCGGCTTGGTCTTCAGCTCGCCCGAGGCCTTGATCCATGGCAGCAGCGTCAGGTGCATGAAAACGCACTGGCCGCGCGGCTTGTCCTGAGAGAATTGCCGGATTGCCTCGAAGAAGGGCAGGCCTTCGATATCGCCCACCGTGCCGCCGATCTCGCAGAGCATGAAATCGACCTCGTCCTCGCCGATGTCGATCCAGTCCTTGATCTCGTTGGTGACGTGCGGGATCACCTGAATGGTCTTGCCGAGGTAATCGCCGCGGCGCTCCTTCTCCAGCACATTGGTATAGATCCGGCCCGAAGAGATGGAATCGGTCTTGCGCGCCGAGACGCCGGTGAAGCGTTCGTAATGGCCGAGATCGAGATCGGTTTCGGCGCCGTCATCGGTGACGAAGACCTCGCCATGCTCGAAGGGCGACATCGTGCCGGGATCGACATTCAGATAAGGATCGAGTTTTCGCAGCCGGACGGAAAAGCCCCGCGCCTGCAAAAGTGCCCCGAGCGCGGCCGATGCCAGCCCCTTGCCGAGCGACGAAACAACGCCGCCAGTAATGAAGATGAAACGTGCCATTGGCCGCGTAACCCCGTGATATTGCCTGTATTTTTATGATGAATCCGCATGCGCAAAACGCGTCATCACGGGATTTGAGGTATAGGGGATTCGGGAAGAGATGTCTAGCATACCTCAAGATGCTGTTGCGCTTGCTGGCGCCCGGGCAATCTGTTGTGGGTCCACCGCCGCCGCTCATGAGGACGGGAGCAGAGAAAGCCGGACACCGATGACATGGTTGCGCCTGTCCGGCCCGAAGCCGGTTTCATTGCCTGTGATGCGTCTCGCGATGAAGAGGGGGCCACCCTGGCCCCAAGCGCGCCGGTCAGTCGGCGCGCGGAACCAGCGGTGCGTCGGGCGACGTGTTGCTGTCTTCCGCCGAGGGCGGCGGCAGCAGCGCGTCGGTGTCGATGCCGTCGGTGCCTGTGCTGCCCGCATCGCCTTCCGCCGCCGGGGCGTCGCCGCTCAGACGGTCCATGACGGATACGCCCGATGCGTCCTGCGCGGCCAGGATCGTCAGGGTCAGCGAGGTCGCGATAAAGGCGATGGCCAGCCCCCAGGTCACCTTGCCGAGCGCCGTTGCGGCCGCGCGCTGGCTCATTGCGCCACCGCCGCCGCCCATGCCGAGCCCACCGCCTTCGGAGCGCTGAAGCAGCACCGCGCCGATCAGCGCAAGCGCGAGAAGAAGATGGACGATGAGAATGACGTTCTGCATGGAGGGTCCCGGATCCTGCGGTCTTGGCGCGCTATGTAGGGGAAGCGGGGCAGACACGCAACCCGCCACGGAGAGACGTCGCCGCAGAGTACTGTGATGGGTCTGACGGCAGCGGTGCGCTCTCGCGCAGGGGTTGTGCCCCTGTTTGATCAAAATAACGCAAGTGGTGTCTTGCCGGCGTATCGGGGCGCGGCTAGGCTTTATTTCATGAGTCAGGACAAACCCCTGTTGGGCATTCTTCTGATGCTCGGTTTTTGTGTTGTCGCGCCGATGGCGGATGCGATTGCAAAGCTTTTGTCGACCGTGGTGCCGCTGGCCGAGCTTGTGCTCATCCGCTTCGGCATTCAGGCGCTGGTCCTGATGCCGCTGATGCTGGCGACGGGGCGCAGTTTCCGGATGCCGCGCAAGGTTTTCTGGATCGCATTTTTCCGCACCTTATTGCACATCCTCGGGATCGGCATGATGGTGACGGCGCTGCGCTATCTGCCGCTGGCCGATGCGGTGGCGATTGCCTTCATCATGCCCTTCCTGATGCTGATCCTCGGTCACTACGTGCTGGGAGAAGAGGTCGGCTGGCGCCGGCTCGCGGCCTGCGCGGTGGGCTTTGTCGGCACGCTGATGGTGGTGCAGCCGGCGTTTCGCGATGTCGGCTGGCCGGCGCTGCTGCCCCTCGGAGTGGCGGTGAACTTCTCCGTCTTCATGCTGACCACGCGGCAGATCTCGCGCGAGGTGGATGCGATCTCCTTGCAGGGCGTTTCGGGGATCATGGCGGTTCTGGTGATCGGCGCACTGATGCTGGTGCTGCCGGAAGACACGGTGCCGGAACTGGCCTGGGAGAGTGTCGAGGGCGGAATCTGGGGCCAGTTGCTCGCCATTGGGCTGCTGGGCACGCTGGGCCATCTGCTGATGACCTGGTCGCTGCGCTACGCGCCCGGGGCCACCCTGGCGCCGATGCAGTATCTCGAGATCCCCTTTGCCACGATCATCGGCTTCGTGGTCTTCGGTGAGTTCCCGAACCCGCTGGCCAGCGCCGGGATCTGTGTCACCATTGGCGCCGGGCTCTATATCTTCATTCGGGAGCGGGCCATGCATCGGGCGCAGAAAGCAGCCCCCGCGCCAGCGCCGGCAGTTCCGCCACTGGCAGAATGATCAGCATCAGCGGCGCGTCGAAACGCAGGCTGACCCGCGCGGCGCTCGCCTCGTTCGAGGTGCCGGCGCGCAGATGCGGTGCGAAGTCAAGCCCGGCCAGCGGCCAGC
Organism: Salipiger abyssi; assembly: GCF_001975705.1. Classification (NCBI taxonomy): domain Bacteria; kingdom Pseudomonadati; phylum Pseudomonadota; class Alphaproteobacteria; order Rhodobacterales; family Roseobacteraceae; genus Salipiger; species Salipiger abyssi. The sequence continues at coordinate 650,390 of NZ_CP015093.1, read as the reverse complement.
GCAGCCCCTCGCTTTCGCCGCGCACCGCCCCCATGGGATAAAGCGAGACGCGGCTGCCCGGATCCAGATCCAGCTCCAGCCGCGGCGGCACCAGCGCCACCGCGTCGGAGGCGTCTGCAAGGATGCAGCGCCGGTCGGCGCGCCGCGCGAGCACGGTGAGCGAGGCAAGCTGGTGATCGACGCGCGGTCCGAGAAAGCCGGTGCCATAGATCAGCGGGGCCGAGATATGGCGCAGGCATTTGTCGAAATCGGTGCTATCCTGCTCCGATATGTGGTGGATCCGCGCTGCGGGGATCTGCACCCGGGTGCTTTCGGAGAGCGAGTCGAGATCGCCGATCACCGCGTCCGGCATGACGCCCGCGCGCAGCAGGGCCGCCGCGCCGCCATCCGCCGCGATGCGGGTCTCGCACTGCGGCAGCAGCGATTGCAGCAGTTCAGGGCTGTGATCGCCGCCTCCGGCGAGCAATACCGGGCGGTCACTGTGATGAGTTGCGTGATTCATGTCAATTTAATGGCGATTTGGGAAACCGACCACAATGCGGTCACGAAATGATACGGTGAATACCTAAGATTCGGTCAGCTTTGGTCTTGGTGATCGTGGTAAACACACTGTTGCAAAACGATTGAAAGTGAGCAGCACATGGTGAGTTCGAGCAAGATTCTGACGGTCTCCTACGGCACCTTTTCCTGCACGGCGGAAGGGTTCGAGGATCCATTGGGTGTGGTCAAGGAGACCACCCATTTCTTCCGTGGGGTGATCCGCGAGGACAGGTTCTTCGGCGCCGAACCGCCGCAGTTCGACCCTGACATGGCTGCGGAGCTTCTGCAATCGCAACTGAAATCCGAGATGGGCGAGGGGTCGCTGACCCTGCGCAGCCCGTTCAGCGGTGGCGCGGCCTCTGCCGGCGCGCTGAGCGCGGCGCTGGCCGCCGGCCCGTCGGCGCTGCGTCCGGCTGCCGCGGCGCCCGCCATGGCCGAGCCGGAGCCCGAGGCTGCGGTCACGGACAAACCCGGTGAGGAGAGCGTCGCCGCCGATGACGATCAGCCGCCGCTCGAAGACAGCATCGGCGCGGCGCTCGCCGCCGCTCGGGCACCCGAGACCGCGGACGCGGCGCCTGTCGCTGAAGCGGACAATGCTGGTGAGGAAGCTGCCATTGCGGCCGAGCCGGAGCCTGTCGCCGACGTCGTGGCCGATATCTCCGGCGATGACAGTCTGGAGGCCGAGGCGGAATTCTTCGAAACAGAGGCGGCCGAGCCGCCGCGTGCCGAGGCACCTGCACCTGCGCCGCTGAACGATCCCGAGAGCGTTGCCGCCAAACTGCGCCGCATCCGTGCGGTGGTCGCCGGTGAAGATCGGAGGGCTGCACCTGCCGATTCCGACGCGCTGGACGAGGCCGACGAGGCACCCGACGCGCCGGCCATGTCGGCGATGCTGGGCGCGCTGACGGCGGAGAGCGAGGACACGCTCGCCGCCGAAGAGAAAGGCGAGAACCTCTTCACCGACACCCTCGCGGGGCTCGCCTATGACGACAGCTACGACGAGGAAGAGGACGCCGCTCCGACACCCGAGACAGCGCCAGAGCCGGAAGCCGCCCCCGCCGTCAAGGCAGAGGCCGCACCCGACGCGGTCACGCCGCCGAAGCGCCCGCGCGCCCGCGTGGTCAAGGTCAAGCGCGCGGCGTTCGACTCCGCGCTGGCGGATGGGCTGATCGAAGAGGTCGCCGATGGCGGGCAGGGCGCTGACGACACCGTGAGCAGCCTCAGCGCCGAGGAGGAGGACGATCTCGCCCGCGAACTCGCCGCGGTGAAAGCCGAACTCAAGGCTGATTTCGACGCCGCCTGGGATGAGGCCGAAGACGAGGCCGGAGCCGACGACGCGCACGCCGTTGCCTCCGATGAAGACGATGAGGATTTCGACGACTGGGGCGACGATGACGAAAAGGGCATCCTGTCCGCCGTCGCGGCCTCGGTTTCGGAGGACGAGTATGAGGAGGACGGCGCCGAGGCGGAGGATCTGCCGAGCGCGCCGTTGCGGCTGCGCAAGGAGGATGTCGCGCCTGCCGACGACGAGGCCGACGAGGACGCCGCCTTCGCCCGCAACATCGAAAGCGAGTTCGACGAGGTCTTCGAGCCCGAGATGGAGAAGGCCGAAACCGCCGAGCCTGAGCCCGAGATCGATGACGAGGCGGTCGAACAGCTCGCCCGCAAGGGCGCCCGCAAGGCGATCAAGATGTCGAGCCCGGCCCGCGCCATGCTGACCGAGAACAGCGTCGGCGATACCGACGCCTCGCGCATCCTCGACGAGACCAACACCCAGCTCGAAGAACCCGAGGGCAACCGCCGCCGCAGCGCCATCGCGCATCTGCGTGCCGCTGTCGCCGCAACCCGTGCCGACAAGCTGCTGGGCCGCCGGAAGGACAGCGAAGAGGCGTTTGAGCCCTATCGCGAGGATCTCGCCAATGTGGTGCGCCCGCGCCGCCCGCACGCACCGGATCACCACACCGAGCGTCCCGCCGAGCCGGTCCGCCCGGCGCCGCTCAAGTTGGTGGCCGAGCAGCGGGTCGATGCGCAGCAGCCGGCGCCGCGTCCGCGCCGCGTGCATGTCGCCGAGGTCGAGACCGAGGCTGCGGCCGGGTTTGCCGATTATGCGGAAAGCGTCGGTGCGGTCGATCTGCCCGAGCTGCTGGAGGCGGCGGCGGCTTATCTCTCCTTTGTCGAGGGCCGCGAGCAGTTCTCGCGCCCGCAGCTGATGACCAAGGTGCGCCAGGTGGAGATGCACGAGTCGAGCCGTGAAGACCGGCTGCGGACCTTTGGCCAGCTTCTGCGCGAGGGCAAGATCGAGAAGACGCGCGGCGGGCGGTTCACCGCCTCCGAACGCATCAGCTTCAAGCCGGACGCGCGCGCCGCGGGCTGAGAGGCCGGACAGGGCATTTGGAAACGGCGGGTGCGCGAGCGCCCGCCGTTTTTTGCATCTGGCGGGTGTCGGATTGAGAGTATTTTTGGAAAGATGAAAGGGCGGGGTCAGCCGCGCCGGTCGAGCTTGGTCGTCAGGTGGATCAGGCTTTCCGAGCTTTTCACCCCCCGCGCCTCGGCAATGCGGTCGAGCGTGGCGTCGAGCTCTTCGGTGGAGCCCGCGCAGACGATCACCATCAGATCCACGCGGCCCGAGGTGGTGTGCACCGTCTCGACCGCCGGCATCTGTTTCAGCCGCGCCAGCACATCGGCCTGGGCGCGCGGCTCGATGCAGACCAGCACCGTGGCGCGGATCGCCTCCTTCAGCGCCGGGCCGCGCCGCAGGGTGAAGCCCGCGATGGCACCGCGCATCACCAGCCGGTCGATCCGCGCCTGAACCGTGGTGCGCGCCAACCCCAGTCGGCGCGCCAGATCCGAGACCGGCATGCGCGCATTGGCCGAGAGCAGGGCGACCAGCGCCCGGTCGGTTTCGTCGATCTGTGAGGTCGCGTTGTCGATTTGTGCCATTTGCCCCTCAGATTGACATATCTGACGCGCGAAATCGAGCGAAACCGCACCCATACTGGAGGGAAACGCAACAACAGGAGGTATTGCCATGGGGATCGAGCAGACCCTGATGCCGTCGCCGGAGTCCTGGTTGGCCCGCGCGCGGCCCGACGATCCGGTGTTCTTCTTCTGCCCGCTGCGGCTGGCGCAGGTGGCGGAGCGGTTCCAGAGCGGCTTTCCGGGGCTCGTGACCTATGCGGTCAAGGCCAACCCGGCGCCCGAGATGATCGACGGGCTGGTTGCCGCCGGGATCCGGGCCTTTGACGTCGCCTCGCCCGCCGAGATGGCGCTGGTGCGCGAACATTGCCCCGATGCCGTGTTGCACTACCACAACCCGGTGCGCTCGGAGGCCGAGATCGCCGCCGGGTTGGCGCATCGCTGTACCTCCTGGTCGGTGGACCGGCCGGGCGAGCTGGAAAAGCTGCGGTGCCTGCCGAAGGGCACGGAGATCGCGGTGCGGCTGAAACTGCCGGTCAAGGGTGCGGCCTATGATTTTGGTGCGAAATTCGGTGCGGGGCCGGAGCTGGCGGAGGCGCTGCTGCGCCGGGTCGCGGAGCTGGGCTTTACCCCGTCGCTCACCTTTCATCCCGGCACGCAATGCCGCACGCCGGCGCCCTGGGCGCGCTATGTCCGGGCTGCCGCCGATGTGGCGCGGGCGGCAGGGGTCACCCTGCACCGGCTGAATGTGGGCGGCGGCTTTCCATCGGACCGGGGCGAGGGCCATCCCGATCTCGAGGCGATCTTTGCCACAATCGAAACCGCCACCCGTGCCGCCTTTGCCACGCCGCCGCGGCTGGTCTGCGAGCCGGGGCGCGGGCTCTGCGCCGAGGCCTTCCTGCTGGTGCTGCGGGTGAAGGCGGTCGGGGATGACGCGGTGTTTCTCAATGACGGGATCTATGGCGGCATGGCCGAGTGGCGCGATCTCGGCCCCATGGCGCGGCTGCGGGTGGTGACGCCCGAGGGGCTGCCGCGCGGCGGGGCGGCGCGCGAGCGCATTGTCTTCGGCCCGACCTGCGACAGTCTCGACCGGCTGCCCGAGTCGGTGGCGCTGCCCGAGGCGATCCGTGAGGGCGATTACCTCGTCTTCGAGGGCATGGGGGCCTATTCGCGCGCGCTGGTCACCGGGTTCAACGGCTACGGAGCGCGCAGGATCGTCGCGATGACCTCCGCCTGCTGAGAAATCCCGCGCCCGGTGCTGGACACTGCCCAAGCGGGGCTTACAGTCCCGCGCAGTGACAAGCGGCGCGCGGAGGCACCAGGGATGGAAAAATTCGGCAAGAGCCAGTCCATGAAGCGCAGCGAGGATGTGCGCTTTCTCACCGGACATGGCCGTTATATCGACGATATCGCCCCCGAGGGCGCGCTGCATGCCTATGTGCTGCGCTCGCCGGTGGCCCATGCGGAGATCACCACACTGGATGTGAGTGACGCACGCGAGGCCGAGGGCGTGCATCTGGTGCTGACCGTCGAGGATCTGCTCGCGGCGGGCATGGATGTGAACATGCCGGGCACGGTGCTGACCAATCGCGACGGCACGAAGGGTGCTGCGCCGGAGCGTCCGCTGCTGGCGCGCGGGCGGCTGCGCCATGTCGGCGAGCCGGTGGCGCTGGTGGTGGCCGAGACCATGCAGCAGGCCAAGGATGCCGCCGAGCTGATCGAGCTCGATTTCGACGAGCTGCCGGCGCATGTGGAGGTCTGCGCGGGCGGCGAGACGATCCATCCCGAGGCGCCGGACAACCGCGCCTTCGACTGGGGTATGGGCGACGAGGCGGCAACGGCGGAGGCGTTTGACAAAGCGGCGAAAACCGTGCGGCTGGAGGTCGGCGACAACCGCGTGATCGTGAACGCCATGGAGGGGCGCGGCTGTTTCGCGGAATGGGACGGCAAGCGCATCCATGTGGCCTTCAACGGCCAGGGCGTCTGGGACATCAAGGGCGAGATGGCCGAGGCCATGGGGCTCGACGAGGCGGATGTGCGCATCACCAACCCCGATGTCGGCGGCGGCTTTGGCATGAAGGCGGCGTCCTACCCGGAGTATTTCTGCGTGGCGCAGGCGGCGCGGGCGCTGGGCAAGCCGGTGCGCTGGATGTCGGAGCGCACCGAGGGGATGCTGTCGGACCATGCGGGCCGCGATCTGGTGACCATGGCCGAGCTGGCCTTTGACGAGGCCAACCGGATCACCGGCTACCGGATCCACACGATCTGCAATCTCGGCGCCTACAACTCCGGTTACGGCCAGCCGATCCAGACGCTGCTATTTTCCAAGGTGCTGACCGGCACCTATGACATTCCGGCGGCCTATATGCGGGTGGAGGGGATCTATACCAACACCACGCAGGTCGACGCCTATCGCGGTGCCGGCCGCCCTGAGGCGATCTATGTGCTGGAGCGGGTGATGGACCGCGCCGCGCGCGATCTGGGCGTCGATCCGATCGAGCTGCGCAAGATCAACTTCATCAAGGACTTCCCCTACAAGACCCCCACGGGTGAGACCTATGACGTGGGCGATTTTCCCCGCGTGCTGGATCACGCCATTGCCGATGCCGACGTGGCGGGCTTTGCCGCGCGCAAGGCCGAGAGCGAGGCAAGGGGCAAGCTGCGCGGGCTGGGGCTCTGTTTCTATATCGAGTCGATTCTGGGCGATCCCTCCGAGGGGGTGAAGATCGAGTTCACCGAGCAGGGCGGCGCGCGGCTCTATGTCGGCACGCAGTCGAACGGGCAGGGGCACGAGACGGTCTTTGCCAAGTTCCTCAGCGACCAGACCGGCATTCCCTTCGAGAAAATCGAGTTCGTGCAGGGTGATAGCGACCTGATCGCGCAGGGCGGCGGCACCGGCGGCTCGCGCTCGGTGACCATGCAGGCCAATGTGACGCTGACCGCGGTGAAGGCGATGGTGGACGGGTTCACCGAGTTCCTCGCCGAAGAGATGGATGTGCCCGCCTCCGAGATCGCTTTCGATGACGAGCGTTTCCGCGCCGAGGGCTCGAACCTGACGCCCACCATGCTGGAGGTGGCGGAAATGGCCCGCGCCAGGGGACGCGCGGAGCTGCTGAGCTGGGATATACGCGACCAGATCCAGGCGCGCTCTTACCCGAACGGCGCGCATTTCGCCGAGATCGAGATCGACCGCGAGACCGGCGTCGCCGAAGTGGTGAAATACACGGTGGTCGACGATTTCGGCAATCTGATCAACCCGATGCTGGCCGAGGGCCAGGTGCATGGCGGGGTGGCGCAGGGGCTGGGTCAGGCGCTTTGCGAGCAGGTGGTGTTCGACGAGGACGGCCAGCTTCTGACCGCGACCTTCATGGATTACGCCATGCCGCGCGCCTATGATGTGCCCTTCATTCATTTCGACGTGGAGCCGGTGCCCTCGACCGGCAATCCGATGGGGATGAAGGGCTGCGGCGAGGCCGGCACGGTGGGCGCGCTGGCGGCGGTGTCGAACGCGGTGCAGGATGCGCTCTGGCCGCTGGGCGTGCGTCAGGTGGACATGCCGTTCACGCCGATGCGGCTCTGGCGCCTTATGGGCGGGGCGCGGATGGCGGCGGAATAGGTCCGATCTCCCGAAAATACGGAAGGTCAAGTTTTTTGGTCACGCTTTCTTGAGAAGGCTTTAAAATGTGGCTTTCCTGCCCATCTCTTTCTCAGGATCGCGGAGACGGAACCTCCGCGACGCCTTCACTGTCCCTCGTTCCGTGACTGGCGCCCAAGGATTTCCTTGGGCGCTTTTTCTTTGCGCCGCGCCGCGCTAGCCTCAGGCCATGAGCTATTCCGACGCCTTCCTGAAAGAGATTCTCGCCCGCACCAGGGTGATCGCTGTCATCGGCGTGTCGCTGAATCCGGTGCGGCCCAGCTATTACGTGGCGCGCTATCTGAGCCTGCGCGGCTACCGGGTGATCGGGGTCAATCCCGGTCATGCGGGCGCGCAGCTCTTTGGCGAGACGGTGCGCGGCGGGATCGAGGATCTGCCGGCGGAGGTGGATATGGTCGACATCTTCCGCCGCTCCGAGGGAGTGCCGCCCATCGTCGACGCGGCGCTGGAACATCTGCCCAATCTGCGCACGATCTGGATGCAGATCGGCGTCGCGCATGCGGAGGCCGCCGCAAAGGCCGAGGCGCGGGGCGTCGATGTGGTGATGAACCGCTGCCCGAAGATCGAATACCAGCGCCTCAATGGCGAGCTGCGCATGGGCGGGTTCAACACCGGGGTGATTTCCTCGAAGCTCTGACGGTGGACGGCGCTCGTTGCCGGGGGCAACATCGCCCCGCCCGCCGTCCCGCAGACCGACCGCTGCTTTCATCTTTCCGGCAAATACTCACGGCGCGACCGTGGGGCCGGGCGCGACCCCGGGCAGGGGCGCCGCCTCTCAGCCCTTGCGCGCGGCCTTCTCGGCCAGGCCGGACTGCCCCTGACGCCGCGCCAGCTCGGCCATCACGTCAGAGAGCGGCAGATCGCGCGCCTTCAGCATCACCAGGAAGTGGAAGAGCACATCCGCCGCCTCTCCGGTGAGTTTCTCGCGGTCGTTCTTCACCGCCTCGATGATTGCCTCGACCGCCTCCTCGCCGAATTTCTCGGCGCATTTCTCCGGCCCCTTGGCGAGCAGCTTGGCGGTCCAGCTTTCCTCGGGCGAGGCCTCGGCGCGGGTGGCGACGATGGTTTCGAGTTCTTCCAGCGTCATTCAGAGCCTCACCGGGATGCCTGCGGTGGCCATGTGCTGCTTGGCCTCCTGGATGGAATATTCGCCGAAATGAAAGATCGACGCGGCGAGCACGGCGGAGGCATGGCCCTCGGTCACGCCCTCGACCAGATGGTCGAGCGTGCCGACGCCTCCGCTCGCGATCACCGGCACATCCACCGCATCGGCGATGGCGCGGGTCAGGGGCAGGTTGAAGCCCGATTTGGTGCCGTCGCGGTCCATGGAGGTGAGCAGGATCTCTCCGGCGCCTTTTGCGGTCACCGTGCGGGCGAAGTCCACAGCGTCGATGCCGGTGGGCTTGCGGCCGCCATGGGTGAAGATCTCCCAGCGGCCCGGTTCCACGGTCTTGGCGTCGATTGCGACCACGATGCATTGCGAGCCGAAATGATCGGCGGCCTCGGCCACCACATCGGGGTTGGCCACCGCCGCCGAGTTGAAGCTGACCTTGTCCGCGCCCGCGAGCAGGAGGGCGCGGACATCGGCCACCGTTCGCACGCCCCCGCCCACGGTGAGCGGGATGAAGCATTGCTCGGCGGTGCGGGTGACCACATCGAACATCGTGCCGCGATTCTCGTGCGTGGCGTGGATGTCGAGAAAGGTGATCTCGTCGGCGCCGGCGGCGTCATAGGCGCGCGCGGCATCGACAGGGTCGCCCGCATCGCGCAGGTCGACGAAATTCACGCCCTTGACCACACGGCCATCGGCGACATCGAGACAGGGGATGATGCGGGTCTTGAGCATGGGGGCCTTATGGCGCGGATTGCGCGCGGGGGGAAGGGGGCGCGCGGGCCGAGAGGGCGGAATGCGTATTTGGAAAAGAGAAGACAACAGGGGCTCGTTCCCGGCGGGCAAAGCCTGTATGCGGGCGGGATGGGTGAGACATTCGAGATCTTCCTGGCCTGCGCGCCGGGGCTGGAGGCGGCGCTGGCGGGTGAGGCCAAGGCGGCGGGGTTCGGGCCTCTGCGCCCCGTGGCGGGCGGCGTGGCCTTCGATGGCGGCTGGGTCGAGGTCATGCGCGCCAACCTGTATCTGCGCGGCGCGGCGCGGGTGCTGGCGCGGATCGGCGGGTTTCCGGCGGTGCATCTGGCGCAGCTCGACAAGCGGGCGCGGAAATTCCCCTGGGGCGAGGTGCTGCGCGCCGATCAGCCGGTGAAGATCGAGGCGCTGAGCCGCAAGTCGAAGATCTATCACGCGGGCGCCGCGAAGGAGCGGGTGGAGCGGGCGATCTCCGAGGAGCTGGGCGCGCCGGTGGGCGATGACGGCGTGCGGCTGCTGCTGCGCATCGAGGAAAACATGGTGAGTTTCTCGGTCGATACCTCCGGCGCGCCGCTGCACCGGCGCGGCCACAAAGAGGCGGTTGGCAAGGCGCCGATGCGCGAGACGCTGGCGGCACTGTTCCTGCGTCAATGCGGCTATCGCGGCGAGGAGCCGGTGCTCGATCCGATGTGCGGCTCGGGCACCTTTGTGATCGAGGCGGCGGAGATCGCGATGGGGCTGGCGCCGGGGCGTTCGCGAGCGTTCGATTTCGAGCGGCTGGCCGGGTTCGATGGCGATACCTGGGAAGCGATGAAGGCGGAGTACGCGCCGCGCGAGACGGCGCTGCGGTTTCATGGCTTCGACCGTGACGCGGGCGCGGTGCGCATGGCGGCGTCCAATGCCGCGCGTGCCGGGGTCGAGGGTATTGCCAGCTTTGCCTGCCAGCCCTTCAGCGCGCTGGAGCGGCCCGAGGGGCCGCCGGGGCTGGTGATGGTGAACCCGCCTTACGGCGCGCGGATCGGCAAACCGGGGCCGCTGCACGCGCTGCACAAGAGCCTGGGCGATGTGCTGAAAGCGCGCTTCCGCGGCTGGCGCGTGGGGATCGTGACCTCCGAGCCCGGGTTGGCCAAGGCCACGGGCCTGCCCTTCCTGCCGCCGGGGCCGCCGGTGGCGCATGGGCCGCTGAAGATCCGGCTCTACCGGACCGATCCGCTCTGAGCCGGGGCTTAACGGGCCGCGCCCGCCGCCCTATATTGACCTCATGAAACGCATACCCGCCCTGATCCTCGCCGCCTGCCTGATGTCCCCGCCCGCCTATGCGCAGGAGGCCGAAAAAGACGAGTCCGACAGCCTGATGAAGCGCGGGGCGGAGATGTTCCTGCGCGGGCTGATGGACGAGCTGGACCCGGCAATGCGCGAGCTGGAGGATCTGGCCGGCGAGATGGAGCCGGCGCTGCGCAGTTTCGGCGAGGAGATGGGCCCGGCGCTGCGCGATCTCATGGGGCAGGTGCAGGACTGGTCGCGCTACGAACCGCCCGAGATGCTGCCCAATGGCGATATCATCCTGCGCCGCAAGCCGGAGGCGCCGGATCTGCCCGCGCCGCTCACCCCGCCGGAGCTCGATCCGCCGGAAGAGGGCGAGATCGACCTCTGAGCGCCGACCTCAGGCGCCGGCGATCTCCACCCGCACCTCGTCGGCGTTCAGCGACCTGGCCAGCGAGTTGAAGCGCGATTCGGCCACCTCGCCAAAGAGCGGCGCCGCCTCCTGCGTCAGATTCAGCACCAGCGCGCGCGCCTCGGCATCCCAGTCGAGATGCGCGCCGCCCTCCTGGCTGGCATCCGACATCCACAGCATCGAGCCGAAACGCATCGCCTTGCCCAGCACCTCGGCCTTTTGCTGCTCGCTCTCGTCGATCAGCGTGTAGAAATCCTCGAACCGGGTGCCGTCACGCTTGTTCTTGTAGCGGTGCAGCAGCGCCAGCCCGAGAAACACCCGTTCCTGATGGTCGAGCCCGCCGAGATTGGCGCGGGTGACATAGTCGAAACAGGTCTCGGCGCGGTAATCGGGATGGGCGCGCCAGCTCACATCGTGCAGCAGGCAGGCGGCCTTGACGATGCGCAGCCGCGCCTCGCCGGCGCCGGCGAAGAGCGGCAGAACGAAGCGGTAGAGCTTTTTGCCGAAGCCCGGCAGGCGCGCGTCCTTGGCCTCGGAAAAGCGGCAGGCCTCGACCAGCGGATCTCGGTCGCGCAGCATCTGCGGCATCTGTTCGTAAAGCAGCCCCTCGCGGATCCCGTAGGAGGAGATGGCGATCTCGGACGGGGCGAACACCTCCATCAGCTCGGCCAGCACCTCGGCGGCATAGGGCACCAGGCTCATCCGCGCCGAAGAGATCGAGCAGGCGCCGCGCAGCGCCTCGAGATCGGCCTTCTCGATGAATTTCAGCGTCTCGTTCACCGCCTCGCGGTCCATGCGGTATTCGTGCAGGACATGCAGCGGGTAGCCGCGGCGCTCCATGTCGATACGGGCAATGGCGCGCCAGGAACCGCCGACGAGGAACAGGCGCGAGCCGGGCATCTCCATCTTGTCGGCGAGCTTCTGGATGTTCTTGCGGATATGCTTTTCGCGCGCCTTCTTGCCGCCGTCGAGATCCTTGAAGCGCAGCGGGCCCAGCGGCGAGGTCATGCGGCGGCCCACCTGACCGCCCGAAAGCCCGGCCAGCTCCATCGAGGAGCCGCCGATATCGCAGATCATGCCGTCGGCGCCGGGCCAGCCGAGCAGCACGCCCTGCGCCGAGAGCCGCGCCTCTTCCTCGCCGTCGATCACCCAGATCTTGAGCCCGGTCTTTTGCTCGATTTCCGAGCGGAAGGCGGGGCCGTCCTCGGCCTCGCGCATGGCGGCGGTGGCGACGGCGGTGAGCGGCGGCAGGTCCATGCCGCGCGCCAGCGTCTGGAACCGCGCCAGGGCGGAGAGCGCGCGCTCCTTGCCCTTGGGGTTCAGCCGCCCGGTCTCCGGCATGCCGGCGCCAAGCCCGCACATGATCTTTTCATTGTAGAAATAGGCCGGAGAGCGCGCCGCGCCGTCGAATACCACAAGCCGGACCGAGTTCGATCCGATATCCACGACACCCACGCGCGACAGGCGCCGCGCCTGCGGGTTGTCGAAGAGCGGGTGCCCGAAAGGCCCCCAATCGCCGTGGGCGGAATCGGTTTGTCCGTCCATGTGCATCCCCGGTTTGTCTGCGAGACCCTGTATCACGGCTTTGCCGCGGCGCGAAAGACCTCAGACGGGGAAATGCACGGAGAGGGCGAGCGGTTCCGTCGGGTCAGCGGAAGAGCGACAGCAGCGATTGCGGGGCGTTGTTGGCGATGGAGAGCGCCTCCACCGCGAGCTGCTGCTGCACATTCAGCGCCTGAAGCCGGGCGGTGGCCTCTTCCATATCGGTGTCGACCAGCGTGCCGATGCCGGAGGTCATCGCGTCGGAGAGCTTGTCGTTGAAGGCCTGCTGGGTTTCGAGCCGGTTCTGATCCGAGCCGAAGCCGGCGGAGGCGGCGACGGTGTAATCCAGCAGCCCTTCGATGCTGGTCAGCGCTGCCTCGGCGCCGGCGGCGGTGGAGACGTCGAGATCGGCGAGAAGCTCCAGCCCGCCGCCGATGGTATTGCCGGCCTCGGCGCTGAGCGTGTTGAGATTCACGTCGATGGTGTCGGTGCCGCCGGTGACGGAGGAGGAGACGGTCAGGCTGGTGCCGGAGGCGGCGATCGAGAGAACCGAGTCGTCGATGCCGTTCCGGGCAGCGTAGTCGCCCCATTTCCGCGCCAGCGCGGTCACCACATCGCTGATGCCGTCGCCGTCGCGGGCGACATAGCGCAGCTCTGACGTGGCCATCTGGGCGCGGGTTTCGGAGGCACCGGTCGTGGTGCGCAGATCCGCCTCGGTAAAGCTCGAATCGTCCGCATCGGTGCCGAAGACCGAGAGGGTAAAGCCCATGCCGGTCTCGACCGCGATGCCGCTGGCGTCGATCTCGCGGCTCTGCGTGGCGTCGAGCGTGGCGCTGGCGGCGTCGGAAGTGTAGGTGCCGCCGCTCGCGGAAATCGCCGAGGCCCCGGTGGTGAGGTCGCGCCTCGCGATGGCGATATCGGCGCCGGTCACCCCCTGCGCATCGCGGCGCAGGAAGCCCAGCACCGCCTCGCTGCCGGAACCGGCGGTGTTCTCGGTGTTCGTCAGCAGATTCAGCCCGTTGAACTGCGCCATCTCGACCACCGCACCGATCTGGTCGCGCAGCGCGTCGATATTGTTCTGGATCTTGCCGCGGTCGACATTCTCGCCCTGCGCGGCGACGATCCTGCCCTTCATCTCGGTGAGCAGGTCGGCCACCGTCTCCGAGGCGTCGCGCGCCACCGCCAGCGTGGCACTGCCGAGCGAGAGGCTGTCGGAGACGCGTTTATAGCCCAGAACATCGGCCTGCATGGTCTGGGAGATCGCCCAGACGGCGGCGTTGTCCTCGGCGCTGGAAACGCGGCGGCCGGTGGCGATCTCCTGCTGGGTGCTGGCGATATTGAGGTTGATCTGATGCAGGGTCTGGAGCGCGATGGAGGCGCTCTCATTGGTGAGAATGCTGGACATGGGGCAAAGCCTTTGGCGGGGGTAACGGGCGCTTTGCACCGCTGCGGCCCCGTGTCCGGGGCATCCGTCTAGCCATTCCGGCAGAAACGGGACATGGGCGCATGGCCCTCCCGCGCCGCCCGCCCCCCGAGCGCGGAAGGCAGATTCGGCGGAAAAGATTGAGCGTCGGTTAAGGGGAGGGGAGAAACGTGCCGGTTTCGTCTCGTTTGAGCCACGTAGCCGGCGCGGACTCGAGGCGCACCGTGCCGCCGCGAGCCCATGTGCCGGCGATGATGCGGTTTTCCAGTTCGTGGCGCCGCAGGGTGGGCAAAATTTGCCCGCCCTACATCACAAACGTTACACGCCCCGTTCAGTCGCCATGTGTGAGCTTCGGCACATCGCCCGCGCCCGCCGAGCCACGGCCCGAGAGCGAGGGGTTCTCCATGAAGAAGCGGTGGCAGTTGAACGGCGTCTCGCCCTCCGGCACCGCGTGGCGGGTGAACTTGCCCGAGGGCTCCATCACCCAGCTCTGCGCCGTGTCGGCAAGGTTCGCCGCCATGATCTGGCTGACGATCTGCGCCTTCACCGTGGCATTGTGGATCTCCACCCCGGTCTCGATCCGCCGGTTCAGGTTGCGCCCCATCCAGTCGGCCGAGGACATGAAGACCCGCGCATTCTTGTGCGGCAGCCCGTGTCCGTTGCCGAAACAGGCGATGCGCGAGTGTTCGAGGAACCGCCCGACGATGGATTTCACCCGGATAGTCTCCGACAGCCCCTTGATGCCGGGCCGCAGCCCGCAGATGCCGCGTATCACGCAGTCGATCTTCACCCCCGCCTGACTTGCCGCATAAAGCGCGTCGATCATGTCGGGCTCGATCAACGAGTTCATCTTGATCCAGATCTGCGCGGGCTTTCCGGCGCGGGCATGCTCGGCCTCGGCGGCGATCAGCTCCAGCATGCGCGGTTTCAGCGAATGCGGCGAGATCGAAAGGTTTTCCAGCCCCTCGGGCTGGGCGTAGCCGGAGAGATAGTTGAAGATCTTGGCCGCATCGCGCCCCAGCGCCGGGTCGCAGGTAAAGAACGACAGGTCGGTATAGATCTTGGCGGTGATCGGGTGGTAGTTGCCGGTGCCCCAATGGGTATAGGTCACCAGCCTGTCGCCCTCGCGGCGCACCACCTGAGAGATCTTGGCGTGGGTCTTCCAGTCGAGGAAGCCATAGACCACATGCGCGCCCGAGCGCTCCAGCCGCCGCGACTGGCGGATATTGGCGGCCTCGTCGAACCGCGCCTTCAGCTCGACAAGCGCGGTGACCGACTTGCCGTCCTCCGCCGCCTCGCAGAGCGCCTCGACGATGGGGGAGTTCTTGGAGGTGCGGTAGAGCGTCTGCTTGATCGCCACCACATCCGGATCCAGCGCCGCCTGATGCAGAAAACGCACCACCATGTCGAAGGTCTCGTAGGGGTGGTGCAGCAGCATGTCCTTCTGCGCGATGGCGCGGAACATGTTGCCGTCGTGATCCTGCACCCGTTCCGGCACGCGCGGGGTGAAGTTCGGCCAGAGCAGGTCGGGGCGGTTGTCGAGCACGAGCTCTTTGACATCGGCGATGCCGATCATGCCCTCGAGCTCGATCACCTCGTCGTCCTGCACATGCAGCTCGCGCTGGACGATGTCGCGCAGCGCCTTGGGGGCGCCGGCGGTGACGGTGAGCCGGACCACCTCGCCACGGCGGCGGCGCTTCAGCGCCACCTCGAATTCGCGGACCAGATCCTCGGCCTCTTCCTCCACCTCGAGATCGCTGTCGCGCAGCACGCGGAAGCCGAAATGATCCTTCACCCGGTAGCCCGGGAACAGGCTGTCGATATGAAGCAGCAGCACGTCTTCGAGATAGATGAAGCGCTGCTGACCGTCGGTGGAGGGCAGCGCGAGGAAACGGTCGATCTGATGCGGGATCGGCAGCAGCGCGTTGCGCGAGCGCCGGTCGCGCTTGCGCTCCAGCGTGACCGCGAGGCAATAGCCCATATTGGCGATGAAGGGGAACGGGTGCGCCGGGTCGATGGCCAGCGGCGACAGTACCGGGAAGACCTGATTGAGAAAGACCTCTTCCACATGCGCCAGATCCGCCGGGGCGAGCTGGTCGCGCGGCACGATGTCGATGCCGGCCGCGGCCATCTCGGTCTCCAGCGCCAGCAGCACCTTTTGCTGATGCGCCATGAGCCGGCGCGCGTCCTCGTCGATCAGCACAAGCTGCTCCGCCGGGCTCAGCCCGTCGGCGGCGGGGGTGGTGTTGCCCTCATGTGCCAGCTCGCGCAGGCCGGCGACGCGCACGGTGTAGAACTCGTCGAGATTGCCCGCCGAGATCGACAGAAAGCGCAGCCGTTCCAGCAGCGGCACGCGCGGGTTCTCGGCCTCTTCCAGAACGCGCCAGTTGAAACCGAGCCAGCTCAGCTCGCGGTTGAAGAAACGACCGGAGCCCGAGAGATCGGTATCGGCGAACTCGACGGGGGCGGGCAGCGGGGCTGTAAGGAAATCTGCAATACTCATGGGGGGCTTATGCGCTCAGGTTTGCAACAGCTTTGTGACGGGGTCTTGGATTATTCTGACAGCTCCTCCGGGGGCGTTACAAGCCGCGTCAGCACCGCGCGCGCCAGCGCCCGCGTGATCCCCTTGGGCCGGCTCATGGCGCTGGCGTCGAGCGCCTTGACCAGCGCCTGCGCCATGGCGAAGCTGCGCGGCATGTGGCGCACGAGATAGGGAATCACATCCGGCGCCGGCACGCATTGCCGGTCGGCGAGCTGCTTGACCAGCACCGCCGCCAGCAGCGTGTCGTCCGGATCGGGCAGGGTGGCGGTCTGGGTGCCCTCCATCCGGCTTTTCAGATCGGGCAGGGTGAGCGGCCAGAGCGCCGGCGGGGCGCTGGCGGTGACCATCAGCGGCTGGCGTTGCGCCAGCGCGAGGTTGTGCAGGTGAAAGAGCGCCTCCTCGGCGGCGCGGTCGCCGGCGCTGCGGTCGGCATTCTCCACGCAGACCGGTGCCGTGGCGAGCGCCGGGATATCGGCGCCGGGCAGATCGGCGGCGCCGATGATGGCGGCACCGGTCTCGGCGGCCCAGACATGGGCGAGATGGGTCTTGCCGGCGCCGCCGGGTCCCACCAGCACCAGCTTGCCGCTGGGCCAGTCGCGCCAGTTGTCCATCAGTGCCACCGCCAGCGCGTTCGAGCCGCCGACGAAATAATCCTCGCGCCCCAGTGCCGTGCGGACCGGCAGGGGCAGGGGCAGCTGCTCCGGCCCGATCATGGCTGTTCCTGCTCTTCGTCGGTGAGGCCGCGATAGAGCCGGCTGTCGGTATATTGCTCGACAAGGAAGCGGGCAAAGACGCCCAGGGCGGCGGCCAGCGGCACCGCCACCAGCATGCCGATGAAGCCGAACAGCGTGCCGAAGACCGACAGCGCCAGGATCAGCCAGACCGGGTGCAGCCCGACCGAGTCGCCCACCAGTTTCGGCGTGAGGAAATTGCCCTCAAGGAACTGGCCGAAGAAGAACACCCCCGCCACGGCGGCGATCCAGAACCAGTCGCCCCAGAACTGGAACAGCGCCAGCCCGATGGCCAGCACGCCGCCGACGATGGCGCCGACATAGGGGATGAAGGTCAGCATGCCCGCGACCACACCCACGACGAGGCCGAATTGCAGCCCCACCAGCCAAAGCGCCACGGCGTAATAGGTGCCGAGGATCAGGCAGACCGAGCCCATGCCACGGATGAAGCCGGCGAGCGTCGCATCGACATCGCGGGCCAGCCGGCGGATCACCGGCGCGTGGTCGCGCGGCAGCAGCTCGTCGATGCGGGCGACCATATTGTCCCAGTCGAGCAGCATGTAGACCGCCACCACCGGCACGATGACGAAGAGCAGCAGGATGTTGATCACCGACAGCGCCGAGGTCAGCGCGGTGTTCAAAAGCTCTGCGCCGCGCTCCTTGACCGTGTCGCCGATGGAGACCAGTGCCGAGCGCACCGGGCTGTCCTCGACCATGACCGAGGGGAACTGTTCGGTGAGGAAGCTTTGCAGGTTGCGGAAAAGCTGCGGCGCGAAATCCACAAGCTGCGTGGTCTGGCGCACCAGCGCCGGCACCACCGCCAGTGCCAGGATCACAAAGAGCAGCCCGGTAGCCACGGTGATCGTGCCGGTGGCCATGCCGCGACTGAGCCCCAGACGTTCCAGCCGGTCGGCGACGGGGTCGAGGAAATAAGCGATGGCCCCGCCCAGCACGAAGGGCAGCAGCACGTCGCCAAGGAACCACAGGATCACCGCGAACACCGCCGCGGCGAGCCCCCAGTATTTCAGCTGTGTGCGTACCGGCAGCGCCATATGCGGTCTTTCCCCGAAATCTCTGCCCCTACATCGCGTGTCGCCGCGCCGGATTCAAGGCCGCGCGCCGGGCCGGGTCGGGAATACCCGCCCCCGGATCGCGCCCCGGGTCGGGTTTTCCCGCCTGTGGCGCGGAGGAGGGCATTGTTAGCCTCGTATGCATTCAAGACCCCCCGCAGGATAGATAAGGCTCGATCCCATGACGAAACAGATTGCCAGCAAGATTTTCACCCTTCTCTCTGCCGCGCCGGCCCGTCCGGGTGCAAAGCCTGGTGCGGGGATCACCCGCGCCGACAGCCCCTGGACCGATCCCGCCTCAAGCCAGTACCGCGATATCGCGTCCTGCCTTTGAGCGGGGACACATCGCCGGTCATCCAGCTCCAGCGTGTTTTGGCTGCATAGCGTGCAGGATCACGTCGGCTCCGAGTGGATCCGCTGGCAGCGCTTGCGGGCAAGGCTTTGCGCAGGCTCTGCCACCGCGAGCCCCTTGCTCTTGCGCCGCCCTTCGCTTACCCCATCCCGGACCTTATTTTTCCGGGAGCTCTCGATGCGCCTCAGCCGCTATTTCCTGCCCGT
This sequence comes from Salipiger abyssi, assembly GCF_001975705.1. Taxonomy (NCBI): domain Bacteria; kingdom Pseudomonadati; phylum Pseudomonadota; class Alphaproteobacteria; order Rhodobacterales; family Roseobacteraceae; genus Salipiger; species Salipiger abyssi. The sequence continues at coordinate 631,877 of NZ_CP015093.1, read as the reverse complement.
CCTCAAGGAGACGCCCGCCGAGGCGCAGATCGTCTCGCACCGCTACATGCTGCGCGCGGGCATGATCAAGCAGGCCAGCGCCGGGATCTATTCCTGGCTGCCGCTGGGCTTCAAGGTGCTGCGCAAGATCGAGAACATCATCCACGAAGAGCAGGCGCGCGCCGGCCATATCGCGATGCAGATGCCGATCATCCAGTCGGCGGATCTGTGGCGCGAGTCGGGCCGCTACGATGCCTATGGCGCCGAGATGCTGCGGATGAAGGACCGGCACGACCGCGACATGCTGTTCACGCCCACCGCCGAAGAGCTGATCACCGACATTTTCCGCGCCAACGTGTCCTCCTACAAGGATCTGCCGCTGACGCTCTACCAGATCCAGTGGAAGTTCCGCGACGAGATCCGCCCGCGTTTCGGCGTGATGCGGGGCCGCGAATTCTACATGAAGGACGGCTACAATTTCGACCTCACCAAAGAGGACGCGCTGCACGCCTATAACCGCCATCTGGTGAGCTATCTGCGCACCTATGAGCGCATGGGGCTTCAGGCGATTCCGATGCGCGCCGATTCCGGCCCCATCGGCGGCGACAACACCCATGAATTCCTGGTGCTGGCCGAGACCGGCGAGTCCGAAGTGTGCTACGATTCGCAGATCACCGACCTGAAATTCGGCGACCGCCAGATCGACTTCGAATCGCGCGAGCAGTGCCAGGCGGTGCTCGAGGAGTTCACCTCGCGCTATGCCCGCACCGACGAGACCCATGACGAGGCGCTGTTCAACCAGATCCCCGAAGAGCGCCGCCGTGTGGCGCGCGGCATCGAGGTCGGGCAGATCTTCTATTTCGGCACGAAATATTCCGATGCCATGGGCGCCACCGTCTCCGATGCCGAAGGCAACCAGGTGCCGGTGCATATGGGCAGCCACGGTATCGGCGTGTCGCGCCTGCTGGGCGCGATCATCGAGGCCAGCCATGATGACAAGGGCATCATCTGGCCCGAGGGCGTGACGCCCTTCCATGCCGGCATCGTCAATCTCAAGCAGGGCGATGCCGAGGCCGATGCCGCCTGCGAGGCGCTCTATGCCTCGCTCACCGCGCTGGGGCTGGAGCCGCTTTACGACGACACCACCGAGCGGGCGGGGGCGAAATTCGCCAGCATGGACCTGATCGGTCTGCCCTGGCGGATCACCGTGGGCCCGCGCGGGCTCAAGAACGGCGTGGTCGAGCTGACCTCGCGCCGCACCGGCGAAAGCGAAGAGCTGGCGCCCGAGGCCGCCGTGGCAAAGATCGCCGCCATCTACGGTGTCGCCAAGGCCTGACAGGGCCTGCGATTCGCGCTAAACTGTGCCCTGTCGGCCCCGCAAGAGGGCCGCAGGAGGCAGAGATGATCACAAGGGCACTGGCTCTTGCCGCAGGGGTGACCGGCGCGGTGGGGCTTTCGCAGGTTCCGGAATTCACACAGCAATATGTCCAGCGGCTAGGCGGGGCGGTGGATGAACTGTCGCGCCAGATCGCGGAGTTCGACGCGGATGCCGGGCGGCTGGGCTTTGCCCGCGACGCCGCCCTGGAACAGCTCGCCACCGGCGGCGCCTTCGGCGCGGCCCGCGCCGACAGCATGACCCGTACCATTGCGCGCCACGACCGGCTCGCGGCGGATCTCGCGGCCCTCGACGGGCGCGGCGCCTTCGAGCGGCTGACCGGCGCGGCGCATTTCTCGGATCCCGAGATCGCCGAGCGCACCTGGCAGGCCTTTCGCCCGGCGCTGCCCGCGACCCCCGAAGGGCTGGTTTTCGCGGGCATGGGATTTGCCGGCGGCTGGCTCGCCGCCGCGGCGCTGCTCGCGCTGCTGTACCTGCCGTTCCGCCGCCGCGGTCCTCGCGCCGGATCCGCTCCGCGCTCCGAGCCGCCGCTGCATCGTGCCCGGCCTGTTACGCCCTCCGGTCCCGTCCTGCGGGCCAGCCGCGATCCCGTGCGCGGCGGCAGATAACGCCGTCCGACCCGGCGCCCTCCAGGGCATCCATTGGCCAAAAATATCCCCGCCGGAGGCATCCGCCCCCTGCCAGCCGCGCCGGCGCCGGGCAGGGGAGAGGCGATTTCAGACGGCGGCCTGCACCTCGGCGACGATGCTGTCGACCACCCGTTCCAGCAGCGCCTCGTCCTCGCATTCCGCCATCACGCGGATCAGCGGCTCGGTGCCGGATTTGCGGATCAGCAGCCGCCCGCTGCCGTTCAGCGCGGCTTCCGCCTCGGCAATCGCGCCCTGCACGGCGGCCGTCTCCAGCGGCGTCTGCCCGGCGGCGAAGCGCACATTCTTCAAGAGCTGCGGCACCGGGTCGAAGCTGCGCGCCAGCGCCGAGGCCGGCTGGCCGGTACGCACCATCTCGGCGAGGAATTGCAGCCCGGCCATCAGCCCGTCGCCGGTGGTGGCGTAATCGGTCATCACGATATGGCCCGACTGCTCGCCGCCCAGATTCCAGCCCCGCGCGCGCATCGCCTCCACCACATAGCGGTCGCCCACCTTGGTGCGCGCCAGCGACAGGCCGCGCCCCTGAAGGAAGCGTTCGAGCCCGAGATTGGACATCACCGTCGCCACCAGCGTGCCGCCGGCGAGCCGGTCTTCCTCGGCCCAGCGGGCGGCCATCAGCGCCATGATCTGATCGCCATCGGCCACCGTGCCGGTCTCGTCGATGAGGATGATCCGGTCGGCATCGCCGTCGAGACAGATGCCGATATCGGCACCATGGGCCACCACCGCCTCTGCCGCAGCCTGCGGCTTGGTCGACCCGCAATTCTCGTTGATGTTCAGGCCGTTGGGCGAGGTGCCCACGGGCACGACATCGGCGCCCAGCTCCCAGAGCACCTCCGGTGCGGTGCGATAGGCGGCGCCGTTGGCGCAATCCACCACCACCTTCATGCCGTCGAGCCGCATGCCGTGGGGCAGGGTGGATTTCACCCGTTCCTGATAGCGGAAGCGGCCGTCGTCGATGCGTCTGGCGCGGCCGATATTGCCCGATTGCGCGGGGCGGACGCCGGTCTCGACCAGCGCCTCGATCTCGGCCTCGGCCTCGTCCGACAGCTTGAACCCGTCGGGGCCGAAGAACTTGATGCCATTGTCATGCGCCGGGTTGTGGCTGGCCGAGATCATGATGCCGAGATCGGCGCGCATCGAGGGCGTCAGCAGCCCCACCGCAGGGGTCGGCACCGGCCCGAGCAGCAGCACGTTCATGCCGGTGGACGTGAGCCCCGCCGTCAGCGCGTTTTCGAACATATAGCCCGAGAGCCGCGTATCCTTGCCGATCACCACCCGGTGCACGCCGCCCTGCTCGCGGCGGAAATAGCGCCCGGCGGCGGCGCCGATCATCAGCGCCATCTCGGCGGTCATCGGAAAGGCGTTTGCGGTGCCGCGCACCCCGTCGGTTCCGAAAAGCTTACGCGTCATCCCGGCCTCCCTGCTCGACCGCCTGCCAGAGCGCCAGCGCCTGGCGTGTCGCGGCCACATCGTGAACCCGGACGATCTGCGCGCCCTGGGATATTCCCGCCAGCGCCACGGCGATGGAGCCGGGCGCGCGGTCTTTCGGATCGGGGGCCTCGCCGAGCCGCCCGATGAAGCCCTTGCGCGAGGCGCCGAGCAGGATCGGACACCCCAGCCCGTGGAACAGTGCCAGCCCGTTCAGCAGAGCCAGATTGTGCGCCTGGGTCTTGCCGAAGCCGATGCCCGGATCGACCACGATCTTGTCGCGGCTGAGCCCCAGCGCCTCGATCATGGCGATCTGCGCCTCCAGGAAATCGTAGACATCCAGCAGCACGTCGTCATAGCGCGGGTCGTCCTGCATGGTCTCCGGGCCGCCCAGCGAATGCATGATGCAGACCGGGATGCCATGGTCGACACAGAAACCGGCGAGCTCCGGGTCGAAGGTCAGCCCCGAGACATCGTTGACCAGCGCCGCGCCCGCGCGGATGCCGGCGCGCGCCACCCGGGTCTTGCGCGTGTCGATGGAGATCGGCACGCCGGCCAGGGCGCGGATCACCGGCTCGGTGCGCCCGATCTCCTCGCCCACGGCCACCTCCTGCGCGCCGGGCCGGGTGCTTTCGCCACCGATATCCAGCAGGTCGGCGCCCTCGCTCATCATCCGGCGCCCGCGCAGCGCGGCCTCGGCGGCGGAGCGGTCGGAGCCGCCGTCGGAGAAACTGTCGGGCGTCACATTGAGGATGCCCATGATCTGCGGGCGGTCCATCGGCAGACCCAGCAGCGACGGGCGCGGGGCGCTCAGCCGGGTGCGCACATCGTCGGGCAACGCGGCGGCGGCGAGCCGCGCGAGGCTGCCGTCGCGCCGGTGGCGGATGACATGAGAGAACCAGCGGGGGCCGCCGGCGAGCGGCAGGGCGTCGTCCGGGCGGGGATCGTCCGAGCGGACGAGGGGGCGGTAGTAGTCACGCATGGCTCGTGTCTTGCGACAGCGCGCGGGCTTTGTCCAGCGGCGCGGCGCTCAGCTGTTTCCGACTGTTACAGCCCGGGTGGGGACGGGTGAGTCGGCGGGCGGGGTTTCGCCGATGGCGACCAGCTCGCAGGCCTCGACGAGTCCGGCGAACCAGCCCGCCAGCGCCACGGAGTCGCGCGGCTGGCTGGCCGGGCCCTGAGCCGCGTCGAGCACGATCTTGGAGGGCGCCCAGATGCAGATCTGGCCATTCTTCATCGCCCAGTCGAGCTCGGTGCGTGTGGCCACGACCTTGCAGCGCGGATCGCGCGCGGCCAGCACCCAGCCGTTTTGTTCGATGGAGAGCAGGTCGATGCGGCGCTGCGCCAGCGGGTGCGCGGCCTGCGGGCGGGGCACATCGGGAAGGCCGACGCAAAGGATGAGCGGGGCGCCTTCGGCGGCGAAACCGTCGATCCAGCCGGCCAGTGCGTCGGAGGCTATGGCGGCGTTCGACAGGTAGGCCACGCGCGGATGCGGCCGGGTCTGGGCGACCTCGTGCAGATGCTCGCCGAAATCGCGCCGGGTGCGCACGATCTCGACCCCGAGCGCGCCAGGGCCGCGGTCGAGCTTTTCGATCCGCACGAAGGTGCGCATGGCCTGCGGTTCCAGCAGGATGCGCTCGGCGATGCGTTCGGCGAGGGTCTCCAGCAGGTTGACGCGCTCGGCGGCGAGCTCGGTGGCGATGGCCTCGGTCACCCGGTCGTAGCTGAGGATGCGGTCGACATCGTCGTCGGGCGCGGGCCCGGTCGACGGCGCGACCTCGACCACCACGTCGAAGCGCACGCGCTGGGTGTGGCCGCGCTCGGCCTGGAAGGCGCCGATCTCGACCTCGCGTACATGCTCGCGCAGGGAGATGCGATCGCGCGGGGCCTCGCCCTCGGTGGAGATGGCACGCTCCGACGGGTGGGCGAAGGCGAGACGGATTTCACTGGCCATGGCGGGGTCTTCCGGCTGGGATCTGCGGTTGTTCGGGCGGCGGTCGGCTGGGGCGGGACAAATCTCTTCGAAGAGATTTGCAAGAGTTTTCGAAAACTCTTGCGCCCGCGACCGCGCCGCGCTTGCGCGACCTTATCGCAGGTGACGCCGGGGCGCGAGGGCCGGAAACGGCATCTCCGGGCGCGGGCGCGGCGTCAGTTGCTGCTCAGGCGATAGCCCGCGCGGTAGAACAGGTGATCGCCGATCGCGGCGGTGCGGGTGAACTTGCGCGACCAGGAGGGGCGCACCGCATGGGTGTGGTAATATGTGGCGCCGTTGGTCAGCGCCCGGGGCGCGCCCGAGAGCATCACCTTGGCGATCTTGGCGACCCGCTCCCAGGCGGCGGGCTCGTTGATGTGTTCCGGATGGCCGTCGCAGGTATAGGTGAACTGGCAGGCGTATTTGCGGCCGGTTCCCTGATTGATCACACCGCAGACCGAATTGGGAAAACGCGGGCTGTCGACCCGGTTCAGGATCACCTCGGCGACCGCGAACTGGCCCCGGACGGTTTCGCCGCGCGCCTCGAAATAGAGCGCCTCGGCCAGGCATTGCCATTGCGTGCCGCCATTCGCAGCAGGCTGACGGGCGAGCCAGCCGGCATCATAGGCAAAGCCGCGGGCCGCTCCGGTCGAGACCGGGGTGATCAGCCCGTCGAGATGGGTTTTTGTGGTGGATTGCAGACCGCGCTTTTCCAGTTTCACCAGACGGCGGATATTGTCCTGTTTCACTTCAGCAAAAGCCGGCACGGCCACGGCGAGCGCGGCCAGCGCAAATACAAACGCTTTGATCATCTATCCCTCTAACGTCCCAGGTGGCGGTCGTCCCAAAACCGCTCAAAACCCGGGCGTCTTAATAAAATTGTGTCTTTCGGTCCAGCGCAGGGCAAATTTACCGGCGGATTCCGGCCCAAACATATCGTCAACCAGGCATATCTTGCGGGCGCGCGGGGCTGGACCTACCCGATTTTGTCCCGAATGGCGAGCTGCGCCGCTGCGAGCCGCGCCACCGGCACCCGGAAGGGCGAGCAGCTCACATAGTCGATTCCGGCGCTGCGGCAGAAGGCAATCGAATCGGGGTCGCCGCCATGCTCGCCACAGATCGACAGCATCACGCCGCCATTGCCGCGCCGCCCGCGCTCCACCCCCATGCGGATCAGCTCGCCCACGCCCTCGGGATCGAGCCGGTGGAACGGATCCTCGGCAAAGACGCCCTGCTGCACGTAATGCGACATGAACCGCCCGGCATCGTCGCGCGAGAGCCCGTAGGTCATCTGGGTCAGGTCGTTGGTGCCGAAGCTGAGGAAATGCGCGTGCTGGGCGATCTCATCGGCGCGCAGGCAGGCGCGCGGGGTCTCGACCATGACGCCCAGCGAATAGTCGAATTCGCGCCCGCGCTCGTTGCGCACGGCGGCGGCCACCGCGTCGATCCTTGTGCGCACCAGCTCCACCTCGCGCATCGCCGAGACCAGCGGCAGCATGATCTCGGGCACCACCGCCGCGCCCTCCTGAGAGGCCTCCAGCGTCGCCTCGAAGATGGCGCGGGCCTGCATGTCGTAGATCTCGGGCACCGCGATGCCCAGCCGCACGCCGCGCATGCCCAGCATCGGGTTGTATTCGCCCATGCTTTCCACCCGCCGGGTCACGTCGGAGACCGGCAGGTCCAGCGCCTCGGCGAGATCGCGCAGCCCGGCGCGATCGGAGGGCAGGAACTCGTGCAGAGGCGGGTCGAAGAGGCGGATGCAGACCGGCATCCCCTCCATGATGCGGAAGAGCTCGATGAAATCGGCGCGCTGCATCGGCAGCAGCCGCGCAAGCGCGGCTTTCCGGTCTTCGGGGCTGTCGGCAAAGATCATCTCGCGCATCGGTGTGATGCGGTCCGCCTCGAAGAACATGTGCTCGGTGCGGCAGAGCCCGATGCCCTGCGCGGCGAAATTGCGCGCGGTGGTGGCGTCGGCGGGGGTGTCGGCATTGGCGCGGATGCCGATATCGCGCTCGGCATCTGCCCAGGACATGAAGACGTGAAAGGCGTCGTCCAGCGCCGCCTCGATCATCCGCGGCGCGCCGGCGAGCACCTGGCCAGACGAGCCGTCTACCGTGATCATCTCGCCTTCGCGCAGGCGGCGCCCGTCCTCGGTGATCAGGATTTTGTCGTGCAGGCGGAACCCCATGCGCGCCGCGCCCACCACGCAGGGCAGGCCGAACCCGCGTCCGATCACCGCCGCGTGGCTGGTCATGCCGCCGCGTTCGGTCAGAACCGCCACCGCCGCATGCATGCCGCGCACATCCTCGGGCGAGGTCTCGCGCCGCACGAGGATGCAGTTCTCGCCGCGCGCGGCGCTGGCCTGCGCCTCGGACGAGGAGAAGACGATCTTGCCAGTCGCGGCCCCCGGCGAGGCGGCCACGCCGCGCCCGATCACATCGCGCGCCGCCTCGGGGTCGACCTGACGGTGCAGCAGTTCCGAAAGGCCGCGCGGTTCGACCCGCATCACCGCTTCCTGCCGAGATATGATGCCGTCCTCGGCCAGATGGACCGCGATGCGCAACGCCGCGCGCGGGCTGCGTTTGACGCGCATCCCGTCGAGAATATGCACGCGGCCGTTCTCGATGGTGAATTCGATCTGCATCTCTGCACGCAGTTTCTTGCGCATGAAGGCGGCGTATTCCTTCAGCGCCTCGAACGCCGCGGGCTCCAGTTCTTCCAGCGAAGGGCCGCGCGGGTCGCGTTCGAGATAGAGCGCGGCAGGGCCCCCTTCGAGCGCCTCGCGGCCCTGGCTCTGGCTGAGATAGCGCCCGGTGACCTGCGGCAGCCCGGTTTCGGAATTGACCAGCTGCAACACACCCGAGCCGCGCTCGCCCGAGCCGAGCCCCAGCGCCATCTCCTGTACGATCAGCCCCAGCCCGGCATCGACCGGCGCGCCCTTGGCCTGGCGCAGCAGCCGCGCGGTGGTGCCTTCCCAGGCGCGCGCCATCGACCGCAGCACCTCGGCAAGCTGCACCGCCGGATCCTGAGGGAACGGCTCCTCGGCCTCTTCCTCGTAGCAGCGCAGCGCCTCGCTCAGCCCCTCCTGACCGACGCCCTCGATCTCTTCGAAGACATCCGGGTCGAGCCGCGCCACATGGATTGCATAGGCCATGACAAAGCGCTTGTAGAGCGAGGAGGCCGCAGCGTGCCCGATGCTGTCGGACAGATCCACGAAGGTGGCGTCGTTCATGCCGATATTGAGGATCGAGCCGGGGCCGCCCCAGTCGGGATCCTCCGAGGAGGGGCGCACGCAGAGCAGGGCGCCCGCCGGAAACTGCGCAAGGATGCGGTCGATATCGGGCAGCTCGCCGGCGGCGATCCTGTGCACGGTCTCAAAGCTCAGCGCGACGGTGCGCGGCACCGGCAGCTCAAGCCGGATGAGCCGCTGAAGACACTTCGCCCGCCCCCCATGGGTCGGCGTCGAGACCGGCGCCTTGGGGGTGATCAGGGTGACATAAGGGTCCTGGTCCTGTCGAAGCGTGTCGCGCACGGGGACTCCCTTTCTTTCCGCAGCGCAGCATAACCCGTAAAAGGCGTCTGGCAATATCACCTTTCCTTGCGAAGGAGAGGTTAATTCCTGCCGGGTCTGGCGTCCAATATCCTCCCGGCGCGCCTGCCGGTGTCAGAAATAGGCGGCAGGCGGTTGATCTGAAATGTCTTTTCGCAACCGGCCTCAGCCTTCCAGCTTCGTCAGATCGGCGACCTGAAGGCAGATGGTGCGGATACGCGACAACAGGTTGAGCCGGTTCCGGCGCACCACCGGGTTTTCGGCATTGACCTGTACCGCGTCGAAAAACGCGTCGATCGGACCGCGCAGCCCGGCCATGGCGCCCATGGCGGTGGCGAAATTCTCGTCCTTCATCGCCGGGACGATCTTGCCATCGGCGGCGTCGAGCGCGTCGAAAAGTGCTTTCTCTTCATCGCTTTCGGCGAATTTCGCCTCGGCACCAAAGCTGTATTCCACCCCGTCCTTCTCTTCGGCCTGGGTGAGGATATTGTTGGCGCGCTTGAAGCCCTGCACGAGATTCTCGCCGTCATCGGTGCCCAGGAAGGCCGAAAGCGCCTCGGCGCGGGCGACCAGCAGGCGGATATCGTCGGCGCCGGGCATGGCGAGACAGGCGTCGATCACGTCGTGACGCAGCCCCTCTTCGCGCAGATGCACCTTGAGCCGGTCGTGGAAGAAGGCCAGCAGATCGGTCGACAGATCCGGCACCAGCCCCGCGACGGTGCGGAACAGCGAGCCCTCCGCCGCCGGATCCTTGCCGCTCAGCTTGTCGAGCAGGGCGTGGAAGGCGGAGCCGAAGACGCCGTGATCGGCGATCTCGTCGACCAGCGCGTCGAGTGCGGCGAGATCGGCCTCGCTGGCCTCGCCGTTCAGGTGGCGCTTGTGGCGCAGGATCTGGGCGTCGGCGTAGCGGTCGAGCGGCAGGCGCAGCTCGTTGGCCAGCACCAGCCGGATCACCCCGAGCGCCGCGCGGCGCAGCGCGTAGGGGTCTTTCGAGCCGGTGGGTTTCTCGTCGATGGCCCAGAACCCGGTGAGCGTGTCGAGCTTGTCGGCCAGCGCCACGGCGATGGAGACCGGCTCCGAGGGCACCTCGTCGGAGGGCCCGAGCGGCGAATAATGCTCTTCGCAGGCATTGGCGACCTCGGCGGGCAGGCCCGCGGCTTCGGCATAATAACGGCCCATAAGCCCCTGAAGTTCGGGGAATTCATAGACCATTTCCGTGCTGAGATCGGCCTTGGCGACGCGCGCGGCCTGTTCGGCCAGCGCCGGGTCGGCGCCGACGGCGGGCGCGATCTCGCGCGCCAGCGCCGCGATGCGCTCGATCCGGGCGCGCTGCGAGCCCAGCTTGTGGTGGAAGGTGACATTGCCGAGCTTCTCGGTCCAGGCTTCCAGCCCCTGCTGTTTGGCGACGCGCAGATCGTTCTCCCAGAAGAACTTGGCATCCGACAGACGCGCGGACAGCACCTTGTTATTGCCCGCGAGGATGGTGGCGCCGTGATCCGGCGTTTCCACATTTGCAACCGTTACGAAGCGTTCGATGCGCTTCGTGGCTGGATTCTTGACCGAAAAGAACTTCTGATGCTCTTTCATCGAGGTTTGCAGCACCTCGGGCGGCAGCGACAGGAATTCCGCGCCGATCTCGCCCATCAGCACCACCGGCCATTCCACGAGCCCCGCGACCTCGGCCAGCAATCCGCGATCCTCGACCACCTCCAGCCCGCTGGCGAAAGCGCGGTTTGTCGCGTCATGCCAGATGGTTTCGGCGCGTTCCTCAGCCGAGAGGACGACCTTGGAGCGTTTCAGCCTTGCCTCGTAATCCTCGAAAGACGACACCTCGAAGGGCCCGTCGCCCATGAAGCGGTGGCCCTCGGTGGTCTTGCCCGCAACGATGCCGTCGATCTCCAGCGGCACGATTTCGGCGCCGGCCTCGTCGGTGAGCAGGCAGGTGATGCGGTGCAGCGGACGCACCCAGCGCAGGCTGCCCGCGCCCCAGCGCATGGATTTCGGCCAGGGGAAGTTGCGGATGGTGGTTTCCAGCACCTCGGCCACGATCTCTGCCGCCGGACGGCCCGGCTTTTCGATGATGGCGTAGAGCACGGTGCCCTTCTTGTCCTCGCGCTCTTCACATTGCTCGCGGGAAACACCCGCGCCGCGCAGGAAGCCCTCGATGGCCTTTTCCGGCGCATCGACCCGCGGCCCGCGCCGTTCCTCGCGCGTGGCGGGCGAGGCGGCGAGCAGCCCCTGTACGGTCAGCGTCAGCCGCCGCGGCGTCGAGAAACCGGCGGCGCCGGCATAGGTCAGACCGCTTTCCACCAGACCGTCGGTGACGAGCTTCTTCAGATCCCCCGCGGCACGCGTCTGCATGCGGGCAGGGATTTCCTCGGAAAAGAGTTCGATCAGAAGGTCGGGCATGGTCTCACCAAAGCTGGGTTCGCATGGGGGATAACGGGCAAGCGGCGCGGCGTCCAGACCTGGCGCGGGTGCAGAGGGCGGGCCGGGAGTATTTGCAGAAAGATGAAAGGGGTTGCGGGGCGCGCGGGGGCTACTCGCGCGGGGGCAGTCCTCGCCCAGCGGCGTGCCGTCATAGGCCTTGTCGCCGCAGTCGTTGATCTCTTCCCAGATATAGCCGCGCCCGTCTGTGGTGACGGCGATCACCCGGTCGATGCCATATTCGACATTGCGCTCGGCGGTATAGACATGCGCCTCGCCGGTCTCGATCAGCAGGCCGATTTCCTCTGCGTCGAAGCAGCCGAACCAGAACGGCGCGTTGCGCGGCTCGGCGCCCTCGTAGCGCTCGTAGCGCGTATCGAGCGAGGCCGGCGTCTCGGGCGTGGAGAAACAGGCGCGGAAGCGGATCGGCGAGCTGGTGGCGTCGATGCCCTCGAACTCCGAATAGGGAATGTGTTCGGGCGCGCCGCCGTCCAGCGGCGTCAGGAACACCTCGCCGGCATCGTCGGCGACCTTGGTGTAGTAGTAGAAGACCTGGAAGTAGTAGACGCCGGCGCCGAAGAGCAGGGCGCTCACGACGATGAAGATGGCAAGGATCTTGCCGCTCATGCTGTGTCTCCTCGGGTTTCCGGGCGCCGCGCTCAGGCGGCGTAGCCCCCGGCCTCGGTCATCACGAAGGCATCGGCGCAGCGTTTCGCCAGCGCCCGCACCCGGCCGATATAGGATTGCCGCTCGGTGACCGAGATCACCCCGCGCGCATCGAGCAGGTTGAACAGGTGGCTGGCCTTGATGCACTGGTCATAGGCCGGATGCGCCATGACGATGCGCTTGCCGGTCTTGGGATCCTCGGCCTCGGCCTCCAGGATGCGCTGGCATTCCGCCTCGGCATCCTCGAAATGGCGCAGCAGCACCTCGGTATCGGCGATGTCGAAATTCCAGCGGGAATATTCTTCCTCGGTCTGGCGGAAGATGTCGCCATAGCTGAGCGCGATCGGCGTTTGCGGGTCGTTGAACGGCATGTCCATGACGTGGTCGATGCCCAGCACATACATTGCCAGCCGTTCGAGCCCATAGGTCAGCTCGCCCGAGACCGGTGCGCAATCATGCCCGCCGACCTGCTGGAAATAGGTGAACTGCGAGACCTCCATGCCGTCGCACCAGACTTCCCAGCCGAGCCCCCAGGCGCCCAGCGTCGGGCTTTCCCAGTCGTCCTCGACAAAGCGCACGTCGTGCATGGCCATGTCGATGCCGATGGCGCGCAGCGAGCCGAGATAGAGCTCTTGCAGATCCGGCGGCGAGGGTTTGATCAGCACCTGGAACTGGTAATAGTGCTGGAGCCGGTTCGGGTTCTCGCCATAGCGCCCGTCGGTGGGGCGGCGCGAGGGCTGCACATAGGCCGCCGCCCAGGGCTTCGATCCCAGCGCGCGCAGGGTGGTCGCCGGGTGGAACGTGCCGGCGCCGACCTCCATGTCGTAGGGTTGCAGGACGGCACAGCCCTTGGACGCCCAATAGGCCTGAAGCCGCAGGATGATCTCCTGGAAACTCCGCGGTTTGGTGCTGGTCTCGGTCATCGCATCTGCCCTGTCTGCATGATGCCGCTTGCTTATGCGCCACGGGCGCAGGGGTCAATTCGTGCCTGACCATATTTTGAGGTGACGGCGCGGTGCGGTCTGCTAAACAGATCGGCAGACAAAGAAGAATATTGGGCCTGAGGGGCAAGCACAGGTATGTTCAAATCCTTTATGATGGTGAGCGCGACGGCTTTGCTGATCGCGGGCGGGGCCGCTGCACAGGGCACGGGCGAAGAGCTGGTCTATATCCAGATCGAGGCGCAGCCCAGCCTTACCCAGGCCGAGAATGCGCTGCGCGGCTATGCGATGTCGCTTGAGGATGTGAACGGCTTTTCACTCGGCGGCGGCTGGTACGGCATCGCGCTCGGTCCCTATGCGGCGGACGAGGCCGGCCCGATGATGCGCCAGCTGCGCAGCAACGGGCTTATCCCGCGCGATTCCTACCTTTCCGCCACCAGCGAATATCGCGATCAGTTCTGGCCGGTCGGCGCGTCGCTCGGCGCGCAGATGGCGGTGCCGGTGCCCGATCAGCCGGTGGAGGAGGCGCTGCCCGACGCGCCCGAGACCGCCACCGTGACCGAGGCGCCCGCAGAGCCCGTGATCATCGAGGAAACCCCGCGCGAGGCGCGCGCCAGCGAGGCGGCGCTGAGCAGGGGCGAGCGCGAGATGCTTCAGGTGGCGCTGCAATGGTCCGGCCATTATAACGCCGCCATCGACGGCGCGTTCGGGCGCGGCACCCGCGCGGCCATGGCCGGCTGGCAGAGCTCCAACGGTTACGAGACCACCGGCGTGCTGACCACGCGCCAGCGCGCGGCGCTGCTGGGGCAGTATAACGCGGTGCTGGAGGGGCTGGACATGGCGCCGGTCAGCGATACCCGCGCCGGCATCTCCATCCAGATGCCGACCGGCGCGGTCGAATTCGATCATTACGAGGCGCCCTTTGCGGTCTATGAGCCCAGCGGCGCGCTTGCCGCGCGGGTGCTGCTCATCAGCCAGCCGGGTGATCGGCAGACGCTGAGCGGGCTTTACGAGATCATGCAGACGCTGGAGATCGTGCCGCTGGAGGGCCCGCGCGAGCGCCGCCGCGACGGTTTCACCCTGACCGGCGCCAATGACGACATCGTCAGCCATACCGAGGCGACACTGCGCGACGGCCAGATCAAGGGCTGGACGCTGATCTGGCCCGCCGGTGACGAAGAGCGCCGGGAGCGCGTGCTGGGGCTGATGCAGACATCGTTCAGCACCACCGGCGCGGTGCTGGATCCGGCGGAGGTCAGCGACGAGGGTCAGGCGGTGGACCTGGTCTCCGGGCTACAGATTCGCCAGCCCAAGGCGACGGTCTCGGGCTTCTTCGTCGATGCGGGCGGTGCGGTGGTGACTGCCGCCGATGCGGTGGCCTCCTGCGGGCGGATCACGCTGGAAGATGTCTACGAGGCCTCGGTCACGGCCAGCGACGCGGCTCTGGGCGTGGCGGTGCTGCGCCCCGAGACGCCGCTGGCGCCGCGCGCCGTGGCGGCCTTCCGGGGCGATACGCCGCGGCTGAAATCCGAGATCGCTGTGGCGGGCTACCCGTTCGGCGGCGTGCTGAGCGCACCGACGCTGACCTTCGGCTCGCTGGAAGACGTCAAGGGGCTGGCCGGCGAGGCAGAGCTCGAACGGCTGGCGCTGGCGGCGCAGCCCGGCGATGCGGGCGGCCCGGTGCTGGATGCCGGCGGCGCGGTGCTGGGCATGCTGCTGCCGAAACCGGAGAGCGACCAGACCCTGCCGGGCGACGTGGCCTTTGCCGCCGATGCGGAGGCGCTTCAGGCCTTCCTGACGCGCGCAAGTGTCGAGAGTCGCGAGACGCGCGGCGAAGGCGCCATGGCGCCGGAGGATCTGACCGCGACCGCCTCGGACATGACCGTTAAGGTGAGCTGCTGGGAATAGGCCCCAAGGCGGCTCTCGCCCGGATCGCTGGCAAGGGGCGGGGATGCCCGGCCCTGATGCTTCGTCATTAGGGAGGCGCCGATGCTCGGCCATCTTACACTGATTTTCGTCTGTCAGCTCGTGGGCGAGCTGGTGGCCGGCGCGCTGGCGCTGCCGGTGCCCGGCCCGGTGCTGGGCATGGTGCTGCTCTTTGTCATCCTGATGCTGCGCGGCGCGGTGCCCGAGGGGCTGGGGCAGGCGGCGGGCGGGCTGCAAAAGGCGATGTCGCTGCTTTTCGTGCCGGCGGGGACGGGCGTGATGCTGCATTTCCGCCTGCTGGGCGAGGCGGCGCTGCCGCTGGGGCTGGGGCTGCTGGTGAGCACGGTGGCGACCATCGCGGTGACCGGGCTGTTCATGGCGTGGCTGAGCCGGGGCAAGGCCGATGGATGATCTCGGCAATCTCCAGGAAACCTGGGTCTATCTCAGCGCCTCGCCGCTCTTTCACCTGACCCTGACGCTGCTGGCCTTTCAGGCGGCCTCCTGGCTCTTTGAGAAGGGCGGGCACAACCCGTTGCTGAACCCGGTGCTGGGGGCGGTGGTCCTTGTGGTGGCGGTGCTGGTGGTGACCGGCACCGATTACGCCACCTATTTCGAGGGCGCGCAATTCGTGCATTTCCTGCTGGGGCCCGCGACGGTGTCGCTGGCCGTGCCGCTTTACCGCCAGTGGCGGCTGGTGCGGCGCTCGGCGCTGGCGATCACCGTGAGCCTGCTCTGCGGCTCGCTCACCGCGATCCTGACGGCGCTGGGCGTGGCCTGGCTGGCCGGCGGCAGCGCCGAGGTGCTGGCCTCGCTGGCGCCGAAATCGGTCACCGCGCCGGTGGCCATGGCGATTGCCGAAGAGCTGGGCGGCGTGCCCTCGCTCACCGCCGTGCTGGTGATCGTGACCGGCATTCTGGGCGCGATGATCGGACCTATGGTGCTGAACATCGCCGGCGTGCGGGACTGGAGCGCGCGCGGGCTGGCGATCGGTACTGCAAGCCACGGCATCGGCACGGCGCGGGCGCTTCAGGTGAACGAGACGGCGGGCGCCTTTGCCGGGCTCGCCATGGGGCTGAACGCGCTGGCCACCGCGCTGCTGCTGCCGATCCTCTGGGGGCTGCTGTTCTGAAATCCGCGTCGGATGCCCGTGTTTTCAGCGCTTTTGCGCGGGCGGGCGGGGTTTTGCTGCGATGCAGCGGAAACCTCTGCGCCGCGTTGGCGCGCCGGGGCAGACTGTCGGGCGGGAGGAGCGGATGATGAAAGGATGCGCCCATATGTGCCTCACCCCGCAAGCGCTGTTTCTCTTCCTGTCGGTCCTGCCGCAGGAGATCGTCGATAGGACCCCCGACCGGATCACCGTGCGTGCGGAGGTGCGCGACGCGGTCTGGCTGGCGAAGGGTGAAAAATGGTGCACCGGCGCGCCGCAGGTCGATGCCGCCATCCGGCTGGGGCAGGGCGAGGCGCTCTGAGGCCCGGCGCGGGGTACGAAAAAGCCCGCGCCATGGCGGCGCGGGCTTCGGTCTGACGGATCGGGAGGTGACCGATCAGTTCTTGGCTTTGTCGACCATTTTGCCGGCCGAGATCCACGGCATCATCTCGCGCAGCTTCGCGCCGACCTGCTCGATCTGGTGCTCGTCGTTGATCCGGCGGGTGCCCTTGAAGAACGGCTGACCCACGGCGTTTTCCTGCATGAAATCGCGCACGAACTTGCCGCGCTGGATGTCCGAGAGAACCGCCTTCATGCGCGCCTTGGTCTCCTCGTAGGGGAGGATGCGCGGGCCCGAGACATACTCGCCGTATTCGGCGGTGTTCGAGATCGAGTAGTTCATGTTGGCGATGCCGCCCTCGTAGATCAGGTCCACGATCAGCTTCACCTCGTGCAGGCACTCGAAATAGGCCATCTCGGGGGCGTAGCCGGCCTCCACCAGGGTCTCGAAGCCCATGCGGATGAGCTCGACCAGACCGCCGCAGAGCACGACCTGCTCGCCGAAGAGGTCGGTTTCGCATTCCTCGCGGAAGTTGGTCTCGATGATGCCCGAACGGCCGCCGCCGATGGCGGAGCAATAGGAGAGGCCGATTTCCAGCGCCTTGCCGGTGGCGTCATTGTCGACGGCCACAAGGCAGGGCACGCCGCCGCCCTTGACATATTCGCCGCGCACGGTGTGGCCGGGGCCCTTGGGCGCCATCATGATGACGTCGACGCCGGGCTTCGGCTCGATCAGGCCGAAATGCACGTTCAGACCGTGGGCGAAGGCAATCGCGGCGCCTTCCTTCAGGTTGTCATGCACGTATTTCTTGTAGGTCTCGGCCTGAAGTTCGTCGGGCATGGTGAACATGATCAGGTCGCACCAGGCGGCGGCTTCGGCGATGCCCATGACCTGAAGGCCTTCGCCTTCGGCTTTCTTGGCCGAGGCCGAGCCTTCGCGCAGGGCGACGACGACATTCTTGGCACCGCTGTCGCGCAGGTTCAGCGCGTGGGCGTGACCCTGCGAGCCGTAGCCCAGGATCGCCACTTTCATGTCCTTGATGAGGTTGATGTCGCAATCGCGATCGTAATAGACGCGCATCTTTCTCGTCCTTCCTTGGTGTTGTTATGCTGCGCAGCCTAGGCCCGGCGGGGCGAGAGTGGTTGCGTTTTTCTTGAGTATTTGTCGGAAAGATGAAAGATCATTCGTTGAATGGCGGATTACCGGAGAATTCATGCTGGACGACACGGATCGGCGCATCCTGCGCCAGTATCAGGCGGAGCCGGGGGCGCCCTCGGTGGAACTGGCCGAGCGCGCAGGCGTGACGCCCTCGACGCTGGCGCGGCGGCTGGCGGCGATGCGCGAGGGCGGCGTGCTGCGCGGCGTGCGGGGGGTGATCCACTGGCCGGCGCTGGGATACGATGTGGAGGTCAGCCTGCGGGTGACGCTCGACAAGACCGCGCCGCGCGCCTTCGACGAGTTCATCGCGGGGGCGCGCGGGGTGCCGGAAGTGATCGAGATCCAGACCTTTCTGGGCTCCATCGACGTGCGGCTGGCGGTGATCGCCCGCGATCTGGGGCATTACCAGAGCCTCTATCGGGAAAAGCTGCTCACCCTGCCGCATATCGCCGATGTGGAGGCGCTGATGCATGTGGCGCTGGTGAAATCCGACGAGACGGTGCCGCTGTGAGCGCCGAGCTGACCCTGGATGCCACCGACCGCGCGCTGATCCGGGCGCTGGCGGAGGACGCGCAGGCCAGCGCGGGCGCGCTGGGGCGGCGTTTCGGCCTGTCGCAGCCGGCCTGCTGGCGGCGCATCCAGCGGCTGCGCGCGGCGGGGCTGTTCCGGGGCGCGCGGCTGGATCTGGATCTCGCACGGCTTGGTTTCGGCGTCACGGTGTTCCTCGGCATCAAGCTGGCCACCAAGGGGCGGGTCAGCCTGGAGGATTTCGAGCGCGCGGTGAGCGCCATCCCCGAGGTGCAGATCGTCGAGCATGTGCTGGGCGCCTTCGATTACCGGCTGCGGGTGGCGGCGCGCGACCTGCCGGATTTCGAGCGGGTGCTGCGGCGGCGGATCATGACGCTGCCCGGGGTCGGCAATGTCGAGGCCAATGTCATGCTGAGCGAGGAGCGTCGTCCGGGGCCGCTCTGATCGGAGCGGGCGCGACCATCGGAGGCTTTGCGCTTTGCCGCGCGAGAGGGTAGCGATAGCGCAAAAGCACAAGGAGTCTGCCATGCCGCTGCGCGACGATGTCGATCCGAACGGGCTCGACGAGTTTTCGGTCGTTTTCACCGACCGCTCGCTGAACCACATGTCTGCCGCCTTTCAGGAGGTGATGCGCGATATTTCCGCCATGCTGCGCGAGGTCTACGGCGCCGATGCGGTGGCGCTGGTGCCCGGTGGCGGCACCTTTGGCATGGAGGCCGTGGCGCGGCAGTTCGGCCAGGGCGCCAAGGCGCTGGTGGTGCGCAACGGCTGGTTCTCCTTCCGCTGGTCGCAGATCTTTGACGCCGGCGGGTTCGGCGGCGAGGTCACGGTGATGAAGGCGCGCCAGACCGGCAACGAGCCCACCGCGCCGTTTGCGCCCGCGCCCATCGAGGAGGTGACAGAGGCGATCCGCCGCGAGGCGCCGCAGATCGTCTTTGCCCCGCATGTGGAAACCAGCGCCGGGGTGATCCTGCCCGACGATTACATGGCCGCGATGGCGGCGGCGGCGCATGAGGTGGGCGCGCTGATGGTGCTCGACTGTATCGCCAGCGGTTGCGTCTGGGTGGACATGAAACAGACCGGCGTCGATGTGCTGATCTCGGCGCCGCAGAAGGGCTGGTCGGCGACCCCCTGCGCCGGGCTGGTGATGCTGTCGGAGCGGGCCATGGCGCGGATGGAGGAGACGGTGTCGAACTCCTTCGCGATGGATCTGAAGAAATGGCAGCAGATCATGGCGGCCTATGAGGCGGGCGGGCATGCCTATCACGCCACCATGCCGACCGACGGGCTGCGCATGTTCCGCGACGCCATGGTCGAGACCCGCGAGATGGGCTTTGACGCGGCCAAATCGGCGCAGTGGGAGCTGGGCGACAAGGTGCGGGCGCTGCTGGCGTCGCGCGGGGTGGTCTCGGTCGCCGCCGAGGGCTTTGCCGCGCCGGGGGTGGTGGTGAGCTATACCGCCGATCCGGAGCTGCAATCGGGCCGGGCCTTTGCCGCGAAGGGCACACAGATCGCGTCCGGCGTGCCGCTGCAATGCGACGAGCCGGCGGGGTTCTCGACCTTCCGGCTGGGGCTCTTCGGGCTCGACAAGCTCAAGGATGTCGATGGCACCGTGGCGCGGCTTGAGGCGGTGCTCGATCAGGTGATGTGAGGGGCGTCTGGGCGGTGGGCGGGGTGCCCACCGCTGCCTTTTCACAAGAGGGTCACCGCTGAGGCCCCGGATCGGGTCTGGGGCGGGCGCACGCCTTACCCGCGCGCGCCGAGACCCAGCTGCATCAGCGTCTTGCGCACCGGCGTGATGCCGTAGAGCGCGTCCAGCGCTTTGGCGCGGGCGTCGCGCAGCGGCGGGGCGGAGAGCATCGAGGTCTTGTTGAGCAGGGTGATCCCCGCCACCCGGGCGCGAATATCGACAATGCGCTTGCGGTGATAGGCCTCCAGCATCGCCCGCTCGCCCAGTCGCTCCGGCGCCGCCACCGCCAGCGCGTGCAGCGCCCGCATGTCGTTGAGCGACATGTTCAGCCCCTGCGCGCCGATGGGCGGCACCACATGCGCGGCCTCGGCCACCAGCGCCAGCCGTTCGCCATAGAGCGTTTCCGCATGCTGGGCGATGATCGGCCAGATCGTGCGCCGCGAGGCCAGCGTCAGCGGCCCGAAGAGATGGCAGGAGCGCTCCGACATCGCCGCCTCGAATTCCGGCACGTCCAGCGCCAGCAGCTCCTGCGCTTTCGGGCCTTCCTCCATCCAGACAATCGCCGAGGAGGGCTTGCCCTGGTAATCCGGCAGCGGCACCAGCGTAAACGGGCCGCCGGTGCGGTGGATCTCGGTCGAGACATTGCCATGCGGGATCGGGTGGGTGACGGCAAAGGCCAGCGCCTTCTGCCCGAACCGGGTGGTTTTGACCTCGATCCCCGCCGCCTGCCGCATCAGCGAATTGCGCCCGTCCGCCGCGATCACCAGCCGCACCTGCACCGGGCCGCCCTCGGTCAGCCCGACCCTGGCATAGGCCTCGCGGGTGAAGAGCGTGGTGGTGGCGGTGCCGGGGCGGAAATCGACATTGGGCATATCGTGCAGATGCGCCGCCAGCTCGCGGCGCAGCAGCCAGTTGGGCAGGTTCCAGCCAAAGGGCTTTTCCGAGATGTCCCCGGCATCGAAATCGCGGGTCACGCGCGGCTCGGGCCGTTCGCCGCCGGCATCGACGATGCGCATCACCTGAAGCGGCATGGCGTGTTCGGCGAGCCTGTCCCAGAGCCCGGCCTCGCTAAGAAAGGCCTGCGCCGGTTGCAGGAAGGCGGTGCTGCGCAGATCGGCGCCCTGCGCATCGCGCTCGGTCACCGGCGGGGCGGGGTCGACGCAGAGCACCGAGAACCCCGAGGCACCGAAAGCGGCGGCCGCGGTCAGACCCGCGATGCCGCCGCCCGAGATGAGAATGTCGTAATCCATGACCGCTCTCCTTTGCCCATGGTTCTAGGGCAGGCGCGGGGGGATTTCCATGCGGCTTACTTGCCGATGGTGATCAGCAGGATCGCCGCATAGCAGACCGGCACGCAGGCCAGCGCGCTCATAGCCAGGCCGACCGCGCCCCAGGTCACGGTGGCCGCGATCACCACGGCGAGGAAGACGGCCAGACCGGCAAAGATCTTTGCCTCGACGCTCACGCTCTTGCTGCGCTCGGCGGGGAGGTCGGTCGCGGTCGCTTCGTTCATGCTCATATTCGGATCTCCTTGTGCGATGCCGCCGGGATAGGGGCTGTCCCGGATCATTCACAGGGAAATAATGTCGCATTCCGCCTGTATCATTCAGGCAGATTGCCGCATGTGCGAAATCGCGCAGGGCTCAGCGCAGCGCGCCGAGAAAGCGCGACAGATCGTCGGTGTGATGCTGGATATGCCCGCCCTCGGCGCGTTCGGGGGCGACATGCACGGTGCGCATCCCCATCGCATGCGGCGCGGCGAGGTTGCGCGGATCGTCCTCGAACATCGCTGCCGTTTGCGGATCGGTGCCGTCGCGGGCAAAGACCGCGCGGAACGCCTCCGCCTCGGGCTTCGGGCGGTAGCCGGCATGCTCCACGCCATAGATCGCGTCGAAGGCGGCATCGAGCCCGCGCGCCTTGAGCACCTGCGCCGCGTAAGGCGCGCTGCCATTGGTGTAGACGATCTTGCGCCCCGGCAGTTGCCCGATGAGCTCGGCCAGATGCGGATCGGGGTCGAGCACGTCGAAGGAGATGTCATGCACCTCTTCGAGATAGGCGTCCGGGTCGATCTTGTGTTCGGCCATGAGCCCGGCAAGCGTGGTGCCGTGCAGGTGCCAGTAGCTTTTGCGCAGCCGGTCCGCCTCGTCCCGCGCGATGCCGAGGCTGCGCATGACGAAATCGTTCATCCGGCGCTCGATCTGGTCGAAGAGCCGGGCGGCGGGCGGATAGAGGGTGTTGTCGAGGTCGAACACCCAGTGCCGCACATGGGAGAAATGCCGTTTCACCATGGTCCGATCCTAATCCTGCGCGGCACTTGCGGCAATGGGTGCATTGATCCCGCGGCCCTGCTGGCGCTATCGTGTGCCGGATTGAGCGAGGAGAGATAGATGAACCAGATCCGGACGCCCAACAAGGACGCTTATACGCTGATCTTGGAGGCGATCGATTCCGGGGTGTACCGCCCCGGCGACCGGCTGGTGGAAAGCGAGCTGGCGGAGCGCTTCGGCGTGTCGCGCACGCCGATCCGCGAGGCGTTGCAGCGGCTTGAGACGCAATCGCTGCTTGCCCGTGACGGGCGCTCGCTGATCGTGGCCTCGCTGGATCACAACCAGATGGCCGAGCTTTACGTGGTGCGCACCGAGCTGGAGGGGCTGGCGGCGCGGCTTGCGGCGCGTCACGCCAGCGAGGAGGAGATCCAGGTGCTGCGCGACATGGTGAGCGAGGACCGCGCGTTGCTGAACGATCCCACCGCGTTGGCGCGAGCCAACCGGCGGTTTCACAAGATGATCCATCTTGCCTCGCACAACCGGTTTCTCGTGCAGCAGCTCGATCTGGTGCACCGTTCCATGGCGCTGATGGCCACCACCTCGCTCGCCGCGCAGGGGCGGGGCGAGATCGCGCTGGCCGAGCACAAGGCGATTGTCGATGCCATTGCCCGGCGCGACGAGGATGCCGCCTACAAAGCGCTGCGCGATCATATCTCGGTGGCTTTCGTGACGCGGCTCAAGCTCGACAGCCAGAAGGTGGACTGAGGCTCAGGGCGTTTTCTCTTCGGGAATGTCGGCGCCGGCGTGGTCCGGGGCGGATTTGCCATGCGTGGTCTTGTCCCAGAAGAAGGGGCGGGTGAGCAGCTCCCATGCGGCCTTGTAGGCGGCGACGGCGCCGAGCGGGAAATACAGGAACAGCGTCGGTACCCAGGGCAGCAGCCCGACATGCGGGCTGCGCGAGACGGCGGCAATGCCGACCAGAAGCGAGATTGCCTCGGCGCCGAGAAAGCCCCAGAGCAGCACGCTTAGACCCTCCGGCGGCAGCCATGCGGCAATCGGCGGCTGCCAGCCCGCCAGCACCAGCCAGAACGACCAGAGCGCCGGCGCCAGCAGGAATTGCAGGATCGCGGTGAGAAAGATGAGCTGGAAGCCGAGGGTCTTCCACCAACCGAGTTCCCGCAGGAGCCGGGACGGGGACCGCATATGCACCATCCAGGTGATCATATAGCCCTTGAGCCAGCGCGAGCGCTGCCGGATCCAGGGCCAGAGCCGATTGTTGGCCTCTTCGCGGGTGACGATGGGCAGCAGTTCGGTCACATAGCCGTGGCGCGCCAGACGGATGCCGAGATCGGCGTCTTCGGTGACATTATGCGCGTCCCAGCCGCCCACCTGTTCCAGCGCGGCGCGGCGGAAGAACACCGTGGTGCCGCCCAGCGGCACGGCAAAGCCCAGACGTGCGAGGCCAGGCAGCAGCACCCGGAACCAGGTGGCGTATTCGATGGTAAAGCAGCGCGACAGCCAGTTGGCCTTGGGATTGTAGAAATCCAGAATGCCCTGAAGGCAGGCGACGGCCGGGGGCGCGCGCCCGAAACGCCCCGCGACCCGACGCAGCTGGTCGGCGGCGGGCGCGTCTTCGGCGTCGTATATGCCGACGATCTCACCCCGGCTGAACCGCAGCGCATAGTTCAGAGCGCGGGGCTTTGTGGTGACCGGGCCGTCGGGCACCTCGATCACCCGCATCCAGGGCGGCAGCCGCACCCCGGCCAGCGCCTCGCGCGTCCGGTCGTCGCTGGCTTCGAGGATCAGCAATACGTCGAGCCGGGCGCGCGGATAGTCGAGACGCTTCAGCCGCTGGAGCAGGTCGCGTGCGATATTCTCTTCGCGAAAGAGCGGCACCAGAAGCGATATCGCCGGCAGGGCCTTTGGCGGCGACGGATCCCGATCCGGCAGCGTGCGGCTGGCGGCGAGCGCGGCAACTTTCATGACCTGCGCAAGGCAAAGGGTCAGAACAGCGGCGGCGATGCCCAGCGAAAAGAACAGGCCGGGGTTCAGAATGATCAGGGCGAGGCATGTCGTGGCAAACCCGCCAGCGAAAAGCGCCCGGAGCGGGCTCATCCGGTTCAGGTCACGGCAGCTTTCGTCTGCGGGCACCTGCATTTCGGCACGCCGCGCCATCTCGTCGCCGTGGCGGCTGGCGATCTCGGCATGAATATCGGCTTCGAGAGCGAGCGCCATCGCCACCTTCTTGCTCCCGTCGGCGAGCAGCGCGGTGGCAGCGGCGAATGCTTCGGGGCGGGCGGTGGCCAGAACCAGGGTGTCGCCAAGACGCATCCAGGGCAGCACCGCGTGGCGCAGGCAGGTTTCCGGGGCCAGCAGGCCGGCCAGTTCGGGATCTGGGGGATGGGCGTGACGGTCGAGGCGGATGGCGCCGTATTTCAGCGCCTGCGCCTCCAACACCGCCTCGGGGCTCGCGATCTCTTCGGCGACCATCACATGGGCGAGCTCGGCGCCGCAGCGATGGCTTTCCGCGAGCGCATCAATCGCGTCGGACGGGGGCAGCTTCCCGGTCTGAACGAGGACCGCGCCCAGCGGCCGCCCGCGCGGCGATGCCGATTGCGCGAGACGAGAGGTCTCAAAGACCGAGCTCTGCCTGTTCATCTCCGTCTCCTGTCCCCTTTATGAGAGCAGGTCAGCAGAAGACGGTAAACAGAGGGTTAATAATCAGGGGCTTGCAGAGAATTCTACGAGCGTCACATCGATTGCACGAAGCGTTCGAACAAGTAAAAGCTGTCTTGAGGTCCAGGGCTCGCCTCAGGGTGGTGTTGGACGGAGAACACCGGGCGGTCGGCCATGCGGATTCCGCAGTTCGAGCCATCGAAGAGCGAGACATGCGTCTCCATCACGCCTGCGGGCAGCGATTGGCCGTCGACAGCGAAGCCGTGGTTCATCGAGGTGATCTCGACCTTGCCGGTCTCGATCTCCTTGACCGGGTGGTTGGCGCCGTGATGACCGTGGTTCATCTTGACGGTCTTGCCGCCGAGCGCCAGCGCTAGCATCTGGTGGCCGAGGCAGATGCCGAAGATCGGCAGATCGGTGTCGTCGAGCAGACCCTTGATCATCGGCACGGCATATTCGCCGGTCGCCGCCGGATCGCCCGGGCCGTTCGACAGGAACACGCCGTCGGGACCATGTGCCAGCACCTCGTCCTTTGTGGCGGTGGCCGGCAGCACGGTCACCTCGCAGCCCGCCGAGGCGAGGCAGCGCAGGATATTGCGCTTGGCGCCGTAATCCACGGCGACGACCTTTTTCCTGGGCGTGGTCTGGCGCGCATAGCCCTCGGGCCAGGCCCAGCGCATCTCGTCCCAGCGATAGCTCTGCGCGCAGGTCACGTCCTTGGCAAGGTCGAGCCCGGTGAGACCGGGGAAGGCGCGCGCGGCGGCAACCAGCTTCTCGACATCGAAATTGCCCTCGGGATCGTGCGCCAGCGCCACATGCGGCGCGCCCGACTGGCGGATCGCCCGGGTCAGCCGCCGCGTGTCGATGCCGCCGATGGCGATGCGTCCGCGCGGCGCCAGCCAGTCCGAAAGCTCCTGCACCGCGCGCCAGTTTGACGCCGCCGTCGGCATCCATTTCACCACCATGCCCGCGGCCACCGGATCGGCGGTCTCGTCATCCTCGGGATTCACGCCCACATTGCCGATATGGGGGAAGGTGAAGGTCACGATCTGGCCCGCATAGGAGGGGTCGGTCATGATCTCCTGATAGCCCGACATCGCGGTGTTGAAGCAGAGCTCCGCCTCGGTCTGGCCGGTGGCGCCGAAGCCCTGGCCATAGAACAGCGTGCCGTCGGCGAGGGCGAGGCAGGCGGTGGGCTTGGGATTCTGCGGCATGGGGCGACTCCTGATGGCAGCGGGCGGACGGCAAATTGCGCCATAGGTAAAACCTGCACGGGGCGGGGTCAAGACTCCGTGGAAAATGTAAAATCCATGAAAATCAATATGATATGACGGAGGGGAGCGGAGTTGCACCGCCGCGGGGCTTTCGGTAGTTTGGATGCTCGGAATGGCTTTGGGGATACCGTTTCAATGGAATTGCGAGAACGCATCTCGGCTGCGACCAAGCAGGCGATGAAGGACAAGGCGGCGGCCCGCCTGTCGACACTGCGGCTGATCAACGCCGCCTTCAAGGATCGCGACATCGCGGCCCGGGCCGATGGCAGCGACGGGGTCGCCGAGAGCGAGCTGCTGGCGATCCTCGGCAAGATGGTCAAGCAGCGCCGCGAGAGCGCGCGGACCTATGAAGAGGGCGGGCGGCTGGATCTGGCGGAGCGCGAGCTGGCCGAGGTCGAGGTGATTGAGGAGTTCCTGCCCAAGCCGCTGAGCCAGAAAGAGATTTCCGCCGCGCTCGACACCGCTGTTGCGGAGGTGGGTGCAAGCTCGATCCGCGATATGGGGCGGGTGATGGGCGTGCTGAAGACGCGCTATCAGGGCCGCATGGATTTCGGCGCCGTCGGGCCCATGGTCAAGGATCGGCTCGCGACCGGCGGCTGAGCGGGCAAGTTCCTTCGAAGGATCTTGCAAATCTCTTCGAAGAGATTTGGCGCGCGTTTCAGGGGGCGGGGAATTCTCCGGCCGCCTGCGCCCAGTCCAGCGGATCCACCGGGTAGCGCCGCACGAAGCGGGTCTTGAACCCAACGCGCCCGCGCCGCGCGCCGAAATTCTCGCCGTGATTGAGCACGTAGAGCACCGAAGGATGGCGCAGCGCCGTAAGACGCCTGCCCGCGAGCCGGGCGAGATAGGGGAACATGCGGTGCTCATGCGCTGTCATGGCACGCAGGAAGGCGGCGCTTTGCTGCAGCTCCGGGTCGTGCAGCAACGCGGCGCAGGAGCCGCAGAGCTTCCAGAAGGGTTTGCGCAGCGGGTGCCGCAGGCTGCGCGGCCCGGCCAGCGCCACGTCTCGGCTGGCGTGATCCATCACATAGCCGGTCTCTGCCAGATAGCCCGGCGCCTGCCGCTCCAGCATCTCGGCCACGCGGCCCTCGCGCAGCAGGTCGTCGGCATCGAAGCTCATCACATAGGCCGGGCCGGTCTGCATCGTCGCGAGATGATCGCAGAGCGCGGCCAGCTTGCGCCACTTGTCGTTGCCCGGCGTCGGATCGGTGAAGGGCAGCCAGTGCAGCCGCGGGTCGTCGGGCAGGGGCGGGCGCTCCTGACAGCAGATCACCGCCTGCCAGGCACCCTCCTGCCGGCGAAAGCTCTCGACGGTCTGTGCCAGACGCTCCGTCACCACCTGCCAGTCGCTCACATGATGCGGGCCGACCAGCGGCACGAGGAAGATCACCTGCTCTGCGCGTGGCTGCGCCCGCCCGCGCAGTGCCGCGCGCAGATCCAGCGCCGCCACCTCCGAAGGGGCGGGCGAGAGCGTCCGGGCGAGCCCCGGGCTGAGCGCCGCCGCCGCCAGCAGCGCGGCGCGTTTGAGTTTCGGCGTCGCTTGGGCCTGCGCCATCGCATCATCCTCCGGGTGCGTCAGGGGCGGGTGAGGATCCGCACCCTGTCGCTCAGCTCGGCAAAAAGCGCCTTGCGCTCGTCTTCGCTCAGAAACGCGCCGATCTCAACCTCCCGCCCGCTGCCCTGGAGTGTGACGTAATAGGGCACCGGCCCGCCGCGCTCATGCATGGCGACGCGGACCCAGTAGGTGTTGCTCTCCCAGTCCTGCGCCGGGCCGCGCGGGTTGTGGCGGATGAGGCGGGTGCGCTCGGGGCTGAGCGTCAGCACTTCGAGGATGCGCCGGTCGCGGCTGTTGCGCATGATGGCGAACCAGATCCCCGCCACCGCCGCCAGCATGAAGGGCAGGAGCCCCCAGAGCAGCACCGTGCCGATGAGCCCGAAAAAGGGGATCAGCGCCAGCAGGAAAAAGCTGAGGATGAACAGCGAGAACCCGTGCGCCGAGAGCGACTGGTGCGGCCAGAGATGCAGCTCGGCCGCCTGCGGTTCGGCGGTTTTCTGTTCCCAGCGATACGGCATGACGGCGCGAATTTATCAGCTGTGCCGGCGGCGTCTAAGGCAAAGATGCCGCAGGATTGCATTTATTGCGTGAGCCACCCCATCGCCACCGCCTCTGCCCAATCTTCGCGCCCCCGGGCACGGGCGAGTGCCGCCATGCGGGTGCTGTCATATGGCACATGCCGGTGTGTGACCTGCCAGCGCGCGCCCGCGCGGGTGAGCAGGGCATAGCAGGCATCGGGCGTGCCGGTCTGCATGACATGGGGCACCGGATGCGTGTCGGCATAGCCGGGGCAGCCGACGCTGCCCGGGTTGACGATGAGCTGATCCCCATGCCGGGCGATGCGCGGCAGATGGGTGTGGGCGCAGAGGATAAGCGGCTGGGTGACCGCGCCCAGCCTCTCCGCAACGCTCGCGTGCGTGGCGGGGTGGACATGGCCTTCGGCGCTCACGTCTTCGAGCCAGTAGGTCTGGTCGTCGCGTGGTGTCGCGTGACAGAGCAGGGCCTCGTCCAGCTCCAGACGCACGGGCAGATTGCGCAGCCAGTCGAGCGCCTCGGGCGGGAGATCGTCATGGGCCGCGCGGTCGGAGGGCTGCATCTCCTCCGGGCGTTGCTCGATGAGATAGCGGTCGTGATTGCCCCGCACGGTCGGGAAGGCGCGGTCGTGCAGGAGCGCCCAGGTCTCGCCCGCCGCGAGCGGTCCGCTGAACATGTCGCCAAGGTTCAGAACGGTGCCGATCCCCTGTGCGTCGATGTCTTGCAGCACCGCACGCAGGGCGTCGGCATTGCCATGGATGTCGGCGAGGACGGCAAAACGGTCGGGCAGGGTCATGGGATGAGTGCAGCCTGTTTTGAGGTGGCGCGCAAGGGGGATGGGGCCGCCTGTGGCCGGCGTTGCGGGGAGTATTTGGAGAAAGATGAAGGGACGGGGTTGAGGAAGATGCTGGTCTTGCGCGCCCTTTCCGAAGGGAGGGAGAGGGAGAGGGAGAGGGAGAGGGAGAGGGAGAGGGAGAGGGAGAGGGAGAGGGAGAGGGAGAGGGAGAGGGAGAGGGAGAGGGAGAGGGAAGGCGCGGTTGGTCCCGGGCCGGATGCGATGCGGGCGGGCGAAACCGGACGGGCCGCTCTGCCCATGCAAAAAGGCCCCGGCGGGGAGCCGGGGCCTTTTCGGTGGTGTCTCAGGCAGCGCTTAGTGAGCGTGCTGCTTGTCCCAGTCTTCGCGCTTCGGGAGCTGTTCGAACGTGTGCTCCGGCGGCGGCGAGGGCAGGGTCCATTCCAGCGTGTCCGCGTATTCGTTCCACGGGTTCTTTTCGGTGGCGGGTTTGCCCGCGCGCACCGTGTAGATCACGATGCCGAAGAACAGCAGGAACGAGGAGAAGGACAGCAGCGCACCCCAGCTCGACACGGCGTTCCAGGTGGCGAAGGCCTCCGGATAGTCGATATAGCGGCGCGGCATACCCTGACGGCCCAGGAAGTGCTGCGGGAAGAAGGTCAGGTTCACGCCGATGAAGAACATCCAGAAATGCAGCTTGCCGAGCAGTTCCGGATACATCTTGCCGGTCATCTTGGGCATGTAGAAGTAACAGCCCGCGAAGATCGTGAAGGCGGCGCCCATCGACATGGTGTAGTGGAAATGCGCCACGACGTAATAGGTGTCGTGATAGGCGCGGTCCACGCCCGCCTGGCTCAGCACGATGCCGGTCACGCCGCCGACGGTGAACAGGATCAGGAAGCCGAGCGCGAAGAGCATCGGCGTCTTGAACTCGATCGAGCCGCCCCACATCGTCGCGATCCAGGAGAAGATCTTCACCCCGGTCGGCACCGCGATCACCATGGTGGCCAGCATGAAGTAGCTCTGCTGGGTCAGCGACATGCCCACGGTATACATGTGGTGCGCCCACACCACGAAGCCGAGCGCGCCGATGGCGATGATCGCCCAGACCATCGGCAGGTAGCCGAAGACCGGTTTGCGCGAGAAGGTGGCGATGACGTGGCTGGCGATGCCGAAGCCCGGCAGGATCACGATATACACTTCCGGGTGGCCGAAGAACCACAGGATGTGCTGGTAGAGCACCGGATCGCCGCCGCCGGCCGGATCGAAGAAGGTCGTGCCGAAGTTACGGTCGGTGAGCAGCATGGTGATGGCGCCCGCCAGGACCGGCAGCGACAGCAGGATCAGCCAGGCGGTGACAAAGACCGACCAGGCGAAGAGCGGCACCTTGAACAGGGTCATGCCGGGGGCACGCATGTTCAGGAAGGTGGTGATGATGTTGATCGCGCCGAGGATCGAGCTGGCGCCCGAGACGTGCACCGCAAAGATCGCAAGGTCGGTCGACATGCCGGCCTCGTTGGTCGAGAGCGGCGGGTAGAGCACCCAGCCGATGCCCGAGCCGAGCTGGCCGTTGCCGCCCGGAGCGAAGACCGAGCAGACCGCGAGCGTGGTGCCGGCGGCATAGAGCCAGTAGCTGAGGTTGTTCAGCCGCGGGAAGGCCATGTCCGGCGCGCCGATCTGCAACGGCATGAAATAGTTGCCGAACCCCCCGAACAGCGCGGGAATCACCACGAAGAACATCATCAGGATGCCGTGGCCGGTGATCATCACGTTCCAGAGATGGCCGTTGGGCGAGCATTCCGCGGTGGAGGTGGGGAACAGCCGCGCCCCTTCCATGCACATGTACTGCACGCCGGGCTCCATGAGCTCCAGTCGCATGTAAACGGTAAAGCACACGGAGATGAGGCCCACGACCGCAGCGGTAATCAGGTAAAGAATCCCGATATCCTTGTGATTCGTGGACATGAACCAGCGGGTAAAGAACCCCCGGTTGTCCTCATGTTCGTGGCCGTGAATGGCGGCGTCTGCCATTGTCTGCCTCCTGTTGATCTCGTCTTGATCGCGTCCCCGGGGGCCGCAAACATGTGCAGACCACCCCTCTTTCCATTCTCCCTTTTAAAAGGTCGCCGCTGGCGCGTCCATATAGCCGTTTGATCTGGATCAAACTTTATTGTCGCACCTTCTTGCATCGGCGCGGTGGCGTCATATCGGGGCCGGGGTCGGGTATTCCCCACCCGGCTCCTGCCCCTGCGTCGGGTTTTCCTGACCTGTGCTTCGCGGCGGAACCCGGCACACTCTCCGGCAACTGCTGCTCAACACCGCTGCCTTCGGGGAAACCGCCATGACCTATTTCACCGACCACAGCCTCGCCGAGCCGTTGTCGCGCCGGCTGGCCCGGATCTTCGACACGCCCTTCGCCGAGCGCCAGCGCCGGCTTGCCGCCCGGGTGGCGGCGCTGCGGGCGCTCGACGATGGCGAGCTGGCAGAGATGGGGCTGCGCCGGGATCAGATCCTCGCGCATGTCTTCGGCGCCCGCTGAGCGGCTGCGCGCCATCCGAACAGACGCGCCGCCCCGTCCCAGGGCGGTCGCGTTTGCACCCGCGGACGGTTTTGTTCCCACCGCACGCGGGATAGCCTGACCGGGGCGGCCTTCTCCCCAGATCCAGCCGCTCCGGTCAGATTTTTTGCAGGGAGCCCCCATGCAGGACACACCCGTCACCATCGCCCCTGCGGCGCCGGAGGAGCTTGAGGCGATCCGCGCGCTGGTCGACGCGGCCTATCGTCCTTACGTGCCGCGCATGGGGCTGCTGCCCGGCCCGATGCGCGACGATTACGCCGCCCATCTCGCCGCCGGTCGGCTGCTGGTGCTGCGCGCGGCGGGGCAGGTTGCGGGCCTCCTTGTGCTGATCGACGCGCCGGGTCACCTGCTGCTCGACAATGTGGCGGTTGCCGGGGAGGCGCAGGGCAGGGGCTATGGCCGGCGGCTGATGGATCATGCCGAGGCGGAGGCGCTGCGCCGGGGCTACGACCGGATCCGCCTCTACACCCATGTAAGCATGGTCGAGAATATCGCGATCTATGCCAGGCGCGGCTATGAGGAAACCCACCGCGCCGAGGTGAACGGGCTGCACCGGATCTATATGGAAAAGCGGCTGCGATAGCCGCGCTGCCGGTCAATCGCCAAAGGTCTCGGCAAAACCGCGCTTCAGCGCCACGTCGACATCGGTCATCGTCACCGGCAGGCCGAGATCGACCAGGCTGGTCACGCCGTAATCCGAAATGCCGCAGGGCACGATGCCGGAGAAATGCTCCAGTTCCGGCTCCACATTGATCGAGATGCCGTGAAAGCTCACCCATTTGCGCAGGCGGATGCCGATGGCGGCGATCTTGTCCTCGGCCATGCGTCCGTCGGGCAGGCGCGGGCGGTCGGGCCGTTCGACCCAGACGCCGACCCGGCCCTCGCGGATATGGCCGGTGACGTTGAACTCCGCCAGCGCGGCGATCACCCAGGCCTCGAGCTGCTGGACAAAGCGGCGGATGTCGCGCCCGCGCGTGTTGAGGTCGAGCATCACATAGACCACGCGCTGGCCCGGCCCGTGATAGGTGTACTGCCCGCCGCGCTTGCTCTCAAAGACCGGGAAGCGGTCCGGGTCGCGCAGGTCTTCGCGCCGCGCCGAGGTGCCGGCGGTGTAGAGCGGCGGGTGTTCGAGCAGCCAGATCGCCTCATCCGCCTCGCCGCGCGCGATCTGCCCGGCGCGGGCCTCCATGAAGGAGACCGCCTCTTCGTAGCCGGTCAGGCCGTCGCTGGTGATCCATTCGGTCATGAAAAAGCGGGCTAGGCGCAGTTTCGGAGGGCGTCAAGACCGGGTTTTGGGGCTGGTATTCCCGGCTTGTCGCGAATTGGCGTCAGTGCAAGGTTGACAGAATCGTGATCTGGGGGGACGATTTTTGCCACGGATCGTTTGGTGAGGGCATGGCACGCAGCGCTCATAATCTCCCGGCGCCCATATTTTTATAGAGGAGATTCCCTGTGAAACGTCGTTTCGTAACAGGTTTGCTGACCGCCAGCGTCGCGCTTACCCCGCTTCCCGCCCTTGCCGACAACGCCTTTGTCGGCGGTCTGGTGGGGGGCATCATCGGCAGCGCCATCGCCAACCAGCCGCAGAAGAAGGTCTATCGCGCACCCGCCAAGAAGACCTACAAGAGCAGCTCTGCGAACTCCGCGCAGCGCCAGCAGAATCGCGACACCCAGACCGCGCTGAACTATTTCGGCTTTGACGCGGGTTCGGTAGATGGCGTGATGGGCAGCCGCAGCCGTAGGGCGATCTCCGCCTATCAGGCGCATATGGGCTATTCGCCCACCGGCCAGATCACCCAGTACGAGCGCGATTTCCTAGTCGGTTCCTATCACCGCGCCCAGGCGGGCGGGCCGACCACCGCGCAGATGATCGCCTCTTCTCCGATGGGCGTGAAGGGGCTGCTGACCGCCTATCGCGACGAGCAGATGAATGGCAGCGGCAACTCGGCCACCGCCTCTATCGGCGGGCATTACGGCCTGCCCAGCGTGGTGGCCGCGGCGGTGAACGAGATCGCCAAGAGCTCCGATCCGACGGCGGAGCAGCTGGTGCAGCGCCACGGTTTCATCCAGCTCGCCGATATCAATGGCGACGGTCGCACAGATTACCTGATCGACACCTCGGTGACCGGCTCGGCCTTCTGGTGCAGCGCGCAGAGTTGCGCGGTGCGGGTCTTCGCCTCGACGCCCGATGGCTACGAGCGCAATGATTTCCAGGCCTTCAACGTGACACCGGCGATGTTCACCTGCCAGCGCGGCACCTGCGCCAAGACCGGCGATGGCGGCACCATGACGGCGGCCTCGCCGGGCATGCCCGCACCGCAGCTGCCGCCGCAGACCCAGATGGCGGCGATGTCCGGGGCAGGGGTGGCACCGCCCGTCGCCTCGGCGCAGCCGGTGGTGCCCTCGACCGCGCCCGTCGCCGCGCAGCCCGCCAGCCCGGCGCTGCCGAATTTCTTCGGCGCGGCCCCGGTGGAGGCCTCGCTCGCGTCGCATTGCAACACGGTCAGCCTCGTGACCTCGACCAATGGCGGCTACATCACCGCCGACACGCTGACCGATCCGGTCGCGGCCATGGACGAGCAGATGTGCCTCACCCGCACCTATGCCATTGCGCGTGGCGAAGAGCTCATGGCGCAGGTGTCCGGCGCGACGCCGCAGCAGATCGCCGCGCAATGCGCGAGCTTCGGCGAGCTCCTCAAGGAAAACGTGGCGGCGGTGTCGCTGCAACCGCGCGAAGAGGTGCTGCAAGGCGTCGGTCAGTTCCTGCTCTCGACGGGCATGTCGCCGGCGCAGCTGGAAAAAACCGCGCAGATCTGCCTCGCCTCCGGCTACAAGACCGATGATCTCGATACCGCGATGGGTGCGGCGCTGATGCTGGTCTCGCTCGGCCAGGCGCCCTATGCAGAGCTTCTGGGCCATCACCTGAGCCAGGGCTTCGGCGCCAGCAAACGGCTCGATCTCGCGGTCTCCTGGTACGGTCAGGCGCTGGACGCGCTGGACGGTGGCGCTGTGCCGGTCTTTGCGTCCGGACAGCCGGAGCGCGCGGGCTTGCTGCGCAAGGCCTCGCTCATGCTCGGCGGCAATGCCGCGGTGCAGACGGCGCCGGAGGGCGTGGTGACCAAGGCGGCGACCCTGCCGGTCTTTACGATCGAGAACTGAGTGCCCCTTGAGGGCGGGCAGGCGGGCGCCACTGGCGCCCGCTTTTTTGCATCGGAGCACGCGGTGCGCGAAAATCTGGTCCGAATGCGATTTCCCTCTTCCCTTCTCCGCGCAGCTTTTGTAGAGAGCGCGTCACCAAGCCAATGGCAGTGCGGTCGTGGCGGAATTGGTAGACGCGCAGCGTTGAGGTCGCTGTGGGGTAACTCCCGTGGAAGTTCGAGTCTTCTCGACCGCACCAACTTTACCCGGCCCGCCGCGCGATGCGCAGCTCGAGGCCGGTTCCGGTTTGAGAGCCAGCATATTACCTGAACCACGGTTGGGATGGCCTTTCGCTGCAGGTGATGTCAGCCGGATCCATACGGAGTTCGCGCGCCCCCCCCTAGATCCATGTCACTGTTGCGCGGCGTCCTCTCAACGGGGAGGTTCCGGTGTCTGATGCTTTTCAATAATTTACGCTGAAGCCGTTGTACATGTGGCGTCGCCCGGTTCGGTGCCACTACCACCCAATCTCAGGTGATGGGCGGAAGGCAGGGCCGCCGGAGCGGCCCCGCCCGATATGCGTATCGTCAGCCAAGTACGGCTTCCACCGCGTCCGCCGTCACCGAGACGATCTCGTCCGCTTCCGCGCGGGTCAGGCAGAGCGGCGGCGCAAAGCCCAGGATGTCGCCCTGCGGCATGGCCCGTGCGATCACGCCGCGCTCCAGCATCGCCGCCACGACCTTGGCGCCCTTGCCTTCGGAGGCGTCGAAGAAGCGGCGGCTGTCGCGGTCGGCGACCAGCTCCACCGCGCAGAGCATGCCCTCGCCGCGCACCTCGCCGACATTTGCATGCGCGCCGAGCGCGTCGCGCATGGTCTGGGCGAGATAGGCGCCGGTGTCTGCGGCGTTCTGCACGAGGCCAAGCTCGTCGATCAGCTTTAGATTGGCGATGCCGGCGGCCGCGCCGATGGGGTGGGCGGAATAGGTCCAGCCATGGCCCAGCACACCGTATTCGTCGGTGCCCTGCATCAGCACATCCCACATGCGCTGCCCGACAATGGTGGCCGAGAGCGGCGCATAGGCCGAGGTCAGCCCCTTCGCCGAGGTGATGAGATCGGGCTTGATGCCATAGTGATCCGAGCCGAACATCGAGCCCAGACGCCCGAAGCCGGTCACCACCTCATCGGCGATGAGCAGGATGTCGTGCTTGTCCAGCACCGCCTGGATCGCCGGCCAGTAGCCCTCGGGCGGCGGTACGATGCCACCGGTGCCCAGCACCGGCTCGCCGATGAAGGCGGCGATGGTCTCGGGCCCCTCGGACTCGATCAGCGCCTCCAGCTCGGCGACGCAATGGGCGGTGAAATCCGCCTCGGTCATCGCGGTGTCGGGGCGGCGGAAGTAATAGGGCGCCTCGGTATGGATCACCTGCGCCAGCGGCAGGTCGAATTTCTTGTGGAAGAGCTCCAGCCCCGTGAGCGAGCCGGTCATCAGGCCAGAGCCGTGATAGCCGCGCCAGCGCGAGATGATCTTTTTCTTCTCGGGACGTCCGAGGATGTTGTTGTAATACCAGACCAGCTTGATGTTGGTCTCGTTCGCATCCGAACCGCCGAGGCCGAAATAGACCCGCGCCATGTGATCGGGGGCGCGGTCCATCACCATCTTGGCCAGGGTGATCGAGGCCTCGGAGCCGTGGCCGGCATAGGCGTGGTAATAGCTGAGTTCGCGCGCCTGCGCGGCGATGGCCTCGGCGATCTCCTGGCGGCCATAGCCCACGTTCACGCAATAGAGCCCGGCGAACCCGTCGAGCAGGCGGTTGCCGTCGCGGTCGGTGATATAGACACCCTCGCCGCCGGTGACGATGCGCTGCGGCGCCTCGCCCCGGGCGAACTGGCCGAGATGGGTGGAGGGGTGGAAAAAGCTCTCGCGGTCCCATTTCCCCAGTTGGTCGTTCGTCAGCATATGCTCTCCTTTCAGCCCCAGTCGCGGCAGACGTATTTGATATCGGTAAAGGCCTCGAGCCCCTGGCGTGCGCCCTCGCGGCCCATGCCCGATTGCTTGACCCCGCCAAACGGGATCGGCGCGCCGGTGACCTTGGTGCGGTTGACCGCCACCATGCCGAATTGCAGCGCGCGGGTGAGGCGGTAGATGCGGCGCGGATCGAGGCTGTGCACATAGGCGACCAGCCCGTATTCGGTGGCGTTGGCGCGCCCGATCACCTCCGCCTCGTCGTCGAAGGGGGTGAGCGGGGCAACCGGGCCGAAGGTCTCCTCCGACATGATCGCCGCGTCGTCTGTCACATCGGCCAGCACCGTGGGCCGGAAAAAGAGCGGCCCCAGCGCCGGGTCGATGGCGCCGCCGGTGAGCAGTTTTGCGCCTTTGGTCAGCGCGTCATTGACCTGAAGCGCCTGCTTTTCCACCGCGCGCTCATGGATGAGCGGGCCGATGTCGGGATCGTCCATGCCCTTGCCGAGCCGCAGCGCCTCGGTGGCGCGGGCAAAGCGCTCGCAGAATTCCTGATAAACCGGGCGCTGGATGTAGAAGCGGTTGGCGCCCAGGCAATCCTGCCCGGAGGTGGCGAATTTCGCCTTGATCGCCTCGGCCACGGCGCGGTCGAGATCCGCATCCTCGAAGACGATGAAGGGCGCGTGCCCGCCGAGCTCGAGCACCAGCCGCTTCACCGTATCGGCGGACTGGCGGTAGAGCAGCCGGCCGATCTCGGTGGAGCCGGTGAAGGAGAGCGCGCGCACGCGGGCGTCGGCCGTCCATTCGCCGACGATGGTGGCGGCGTCGCCGATCACGGTGTTCACCGTGCCGTCGGGGAAGCCGGCGCGGCGCGCCAGCTCGGCCAGCGCCAGCGCCGAGAGCGGGGTTTCGGCGGAGGGGTGGATCACCACGGTGCAGCCGGCGGCGAGCGCGGCGGCGGCCTTGCGGGTGATCATCGCCGAGGGGAAGTTCCACGGGGTGACGAGTGCGGCGACCCCCACCGGCTCGCGCCAGAGCTCCATCTCGGCATCGGGCAGGTGGCTGGTGACGCCCTCGATATTCGGGCGCAGCGCCTCTTCGGCATAGAACTGCACGAAGCTTGCGGCATAGTCGATCTCGCCCCGCGCCTCGCTCAGCGGCTTGCCCTGTTCGGCCACCATGAGGCGCGAGAGATCCTCCTTGGCGGCCATGATCAGCGTGTGCCAGCGGTGCAGGATCGCGGCGCGGTCCTGCGGCAGCATGGTGGCCCAGCCGGGAAAGGCGTTCTGCGCGGCATCGACGGCGGCGCGGGCGCCGCCTGCATCGCTCATCGCCACCTGGGCGATCAGCGCGCCGGTGGCCGGGTCGCGCACGGCGAGGCGCCCCTGGCCGGGG
Organism: Salipiger abyssi; assembly: GCF_001975705.1. Taxonomy (NCBI): domain Bacteria; kingdom Pseudomonadati; phylum Pseudomonadota; class Alphaproteobacteria; order Rhodobacterales; family Roseobacteraceae; genus Salipiger; species Salipiger abyssi. The sequence continues at coordinate 593,908 of NZ_CP015093.1, read as the reverse complement.
AAATCGCCTGCGTTCTGAAGAAGTTCTGGGTCGGTGAGGCCGAGCGTGGGCCGGTTCGACAGATCGGTCATGGTCACACACCTCCTTTATGCGCTCAGGCTAGGGGAGGATGCGGGGAGAGTTTTCAGGGATTTGCCTGTCGGGAAAGAAATATTCTCTGTTCTGTGGGCCGGCGGGAGGAAAGCTCTCTGCGCGAGGGGGGCGGTGCGCTGATTGCCCACCCTATTGCCGTATTGCCCCGCAGGGTGGCCTTCCCGAGTCCCGGGCGCACAGCGCCGGAACCTCTGCACGAGGCGGTCTCCCGCCCGCGCGAAATGGCTTACCTGTCCGGCGGCGTCCAGTCGGCGGGCGGCACCTCGCGGCGTTGCAGGCGCAGGGCCAGCCCCGCCGCGACGCCGAAGCCGATGGCCACCGTGAGATCGGCGAAGATTGTCAGCACACAGGTCATGATCAGCAGAACCCGGTCGCTGCGGCGGCCTTCGAGGAAATGCGCGCGCCAGTGCTGCGGTTCGCTCATGTTCCAGGCGGTGAGCAGCAGCAGCCCGGCCAGCGCCGGCATGGCGAGGCTCGACGCCAGCGGTGCCGCCACCAGCATCGCCAGCAGGATGGTCAGCGCGTGTACCAGCCCGGCCACCGGCGTGCGCCCGCCGGCGCGGATATTCGTCGCGGTGCGCGCGATGGCGCCAGTCGCGGGCAGCCCGCCAAAGAGCGAGGAGCCCAGATTGGCCGCGCCCTGCGCCAGCAGCTCGGCGCCGGAGCGGTGCCGAAAGCCGGTCATGCGGTCGGCAACCATGGCCGAGAGCAGCGATTCCACCCCGGCCAGAAAGGCGATGATCAGCGCCGAGGGCAGCAGCTCGCGCAGCTTGGCCGGCGACAGGTCCGGCAGCTCGGGCATCGGCAGGCCCCGGGGCAGGGTGCCGAAGCGGTCGCCCAGCGTCTCGACCGGCAGGCCGAAGAGCGCCACCGCGCCTGAGGTCAGCCCCACCGCCACGATCAGCCCGGGCCAGGACGGCGCGAGCCGGCGGAACAGGGTGATCAGCGCCATGGTGATGAGGCCGATGGCCAGTGGCCAGAGCGCGATCTCGCCCCGCGCCTCCCAGAGCGCTGCGAGCTTTTCCAGCGTTTCGGCGGGCATCGGGGCGGTCATGCCGAACACATCCCTGAGCTGGCTCAGCGCGATGATCACAGCGATGCCGATGGTAAAGCCGTTGATCACTGGTTCCGGAACGAAGCGGATCAGCCGCCCGGCGCGCAGGAACCCCGCCGCCAGCAGGATGAGCCCGGCCATGAAGGTGGCGGTCACCAGGCCGGAAAACCCGTGCGTGTGGATGACACCGGCCACCACGACGATGAAGGCGCCGGTCGGGCCGCCGATCTGAACCCGGCTGCCGCCGAGCGCCGAGATCAGGAACCCCGCGACAATGGCGGTGATTAGCCCGGTCTCTGGGCCGGCGCCGGAGGCGATGGCAATCGCCAGACTGAGCGGCAGCGCAACCATGGCCACGGTGACACCGGCCCAGAGGTCGGCGCGGAAGCTCTCGACGCTGTATTCGCGCAGAGTCGTCAGGATTTTGGGTGTCATGGCGCTATCGCTACTCCCGCAGGGCAGGGGGCGGCAAGCGGGTTCTTGCATTTTTATCGGAAAGCCTCGGATGGATATTGAATAGCATGCTCTGTTTATATAAATAGCATGCTATTAAAATTTAGGAGAGCGACTCATGACCTTCCCGAAAATCCTGGCGCCGCTGGCGGTGCTTTTGCTGACCGGCAGTGCCGCCATTGCCGAGGTGACGCTGATCAACGTTTTCGAGGTCCCGCCGGGGCAGCGGGACGCAGCCATCGCCGCCTGGGAGAAGGCGCGGGATTTTCTGCAAGAGCAGCCCGGCTATCTCTCGACGGCGCTGCACGGCTCGCTCGACCCGCAGGCGCGGTTTTCGCTGGTCAATATCGCGCGCTGGGAAAGCCCGGCGCATTTCGCCGATGCGATCGCGGCGATGCGTGCTGCGGGGGCCTTCCCGCCGGTCGACGGTGTGGTGCCCAATGCCGCGCTCTATGAGGTGGTGCGCGCAGAGTGAGCGCTGCGCAAACGAAAACACCGGTCGCGCGATGCGACCGGTGTCGAGACAATCCGATAGATCTGGCGCGCTCAGACCTTGAGGTTCGGGATGATCTGCTTCTTGCGGCTCATCACGCCGGGCAGGACCACGGTGTCGCCGGAAACGCTGGCGCCAAAGCTCTTTTCGGCCACGGTCTTCACCAGATCGTTCGGCACCAGCAGCGTCGCCTCTTCCTTGAGGATGTCGACGACGAAGAGCAGCACCTGATCGACGCCATCTTCGGCGGCGACAGTCTTGAAGGTCTCCATCAGGCTGTCCTTGCGGCCCAGCGGGATCTCGGGCGCGGTGGTCTCGAGCACGGAGACGCGGAACTTGGTGCCGTCGACCTCGTATTCCTTGGAGTCCATGCGGATCAGCTCGGCGTCGGAAAAGGCCGAGACGTCGGATTTCGCGGCGAACATCTTGGCGGCAAATTCGGTGATGTCGAGGCCGAGATCGGTGGCCAGCTTGCCGGCGACCTCCTTGTCGTGCTCGGTGGTGGTGGGCGAGCGGAATTCCAGCGTGTCGGAGAGGATGCAGGTCAGCGCCGCGCCCTTGATCGCCTCGGGCATCTTGGCGGCATCGTCGCCCATCAGATCGTACATGATGGTGGCGGTGCAGGCGAGCGGGCGCACGGTGATGTCGATCGGGCCCTTGGTTTCCAGGCCGCCCACCAGCTTGTGGTGGTCGATGATCGCCTTGATGTCGGCGGCGTTGATCGAGGCCGGCAGCTCGGCGGGGTTGTTGGTGTCGACGATGACGACCGGCGCATCCTCGGCCACGTCGCCGATGATCTCGGGCTTGTCCAGACCCCAGTGCTGGAGCATGAAGGCGGCCTCGGTGTTGGGCTCGCCGAGCAGAGCGGGCTTGGCGGCCTCGCCCTTGACCTCGTTCATGTACCAGGCCCAGACGATGGGGCTGCCGGTGCTGTCGGTGTCGGGGGATTTGTGGCCGAAAACCAGGGTCGTCATAGGAAAAGCTCCTTGGTGGGGGATCGGAATTTCGCGCGCCTTATAGGAGCGGGGCGCGGCCTTGTCACCTACGGAAATCGGAGCGTCCGGGGCGTGAGCGCAAACGGTTGCGATATCTTATGGAACCTGACCCGGGGGCGTTGCGTTTCGGGGCGGTAAAGGAGGTTCCAACCGATGAACTCAACACCCCGTGCCGAAGATGTCGACGCCGCGCTAGATGTGCCGCCGCCGCCGCAAGAGCCGATGACCGAGGAACAGGAGGCGCGGCTGCGCGTGCTAAGCGAGCGCAGTGGCGAGAGCTTCGATCCCGACCTGACCCGCCGCGAGGCGGAGCGCCGGATCGAACTGCTTGAAGACGTGGCCTTTTGAGGTTCTGAGGCGGGCGGTTTTCCCGACATATCGGCGCAGGCCGCGATCCGCGCAAAAGCGGGGTCCGCGGCTTAGCCATTTACGCCTTACCGGACTCCTGCTATTGGGCACCCATCCGCGTTTTGCGGATTGTTCAATGTTGAACTAATTCGGGAGCCCGGCCGGCATGACCGATACCGCTCAGGAAAGCCTGCGCCAGGCGGCGCTGTTCTACCATGAAAATCCCAAGCCCGGGAAGCTTGAGGTCCGCGCGACCAAGCCGCTGGCCAATGGCCGCGACCTCAGCCGCGCCTATTCGCCCGGCGTCGCCGAGGCCTGTCTCGAGATCAAGGCCGATCCGCAGACCGCCGCCCGCTACACCGCGCGGGGCAATCTCGTGGCGGTGGTGTCGAACGGCACGGCGGTGCTGGGCTTGGGCAATATCGGCCCGCTCGCCTCCAAGCCGGTGATGGAGGGCAAGGCGGTCCTCTTCAAGAAATTCGCCAATATCGACTGTTTCGATCTGGAGCTGAACGAGCCCGACCCGGAAAAGCTGGCCGAGATCGTCTGCGCGCTGGAGCCGACCTTTGGCGCGATCAACCTTGAGGACATCAAGGCGCCCGATTGTTTCATCGTGGAAAAGATCTGCCGCGAGCGGATGAACATCCCCGTGTTCCACGACGACCAGCACGGCACCGCCATCGTTGTCGGCGCGGCGGCCACCAACGCGCTGCATGTGGCCGGCAAGTCCTTTGAGGATATCAAGGTCGTCTCCACCGGCGGCGGTGCTGCGGGCATCGCCTGTCTGAACATGCTGCTGAAGCTCGGGGTGAAGCGCGAGAATGTCTGGCTCTGCGATATTCACGGACTGGTCTATGAGGGCCGCGAAGAGGATATGACGCCGCAGAAGGCGGCGTTTGCGCAGAATTCCGACCTGCGCACGCTCGACGATGTGATCGCGGGGGCGGATCTGTTCCTCGGGCTTTCCGGCCCCGGCGTGCTGAAGCCCGAACAGGTGGCGCGCATGAGCGAGGCTCCCATCGTCTTTGCGCTGGCCAATCCCACGCCCGAGATCATGCCCGACGCGGTACGCGCCGTGGCGCCCGACGCGATCATCGCCACCGGGCGCAGTGATTTTCCCAACCAGGTCAACAACGTCCTGTGTTTCCCCTTCATCTTCCGCGGCGCGCTGGATGTCGGCGCGACCGAGATCAACGACGCCATGTCGGTGGCCTGCGTCGAGGGCATCGCGGCGCTTGCCCGCGCCACCACCTCTGCCGAGGCGGCGGCGGCCTATCATGGCGAGCAGCTGACCTTCGGGCGCGACTATCTGATCCCGAAACCCTTCGATCCGCGCCTTTCCGCTGTCGTCTCCTCGGCGGTGGCGCAGGCGGCGATGGATTCCGGCGTGGCGGCGCGTCCGCTCGACGATCTTCAGGCCTACAAGGACAAGCTCAACGCCTCGGTGTTCAAATCGGCGCTGCTCATGCGCCCGGTCTTCGAGGCGGCACGCTCGGCCTCTCGCCGGATCGTCTTTGCCGAGGGCGAGGACGAACGGGTGCTGCGCGCGGCGCAGGCGATCCTGGAAGAAACCACCGAGCAGCCGATCCTCATCGGTCGCCCGGACGTCATGGCAAGCCGCTGCGAGCGCATGGGGCTGGAAATCCGCCCGGGCCGCGATTTCCACATCGTCGACCCGCAGGACGACCCGCGGTATCGCGATTACTGGGAAACCTATCACAAGCTGATGGCGCGGCGCGGCGTGACGCCGGATCTGGCGCGCGCGATCCTGCGCACGAACCTCACCGCGATTGCCGCGATCATGGTCTATCGCGGCGAGGCCGACAGCATGATCTGCGGCACCTTCGGCGAGTATCGCTGGCATCTCAACTACATCACCCAGGTGCTGGGCAACGATGGCCACGAGGCGCAGGGTGCGCTGTCGATGATGATCCTGGAAGACGGGCCGCTGTTTCTCGCCGACACCCAGGTCTGGACGGAGCCGACGCCCGAGCAGATCGCCAAGACGGTCATCGGCGCCGCGCGCCATGTGCGCCGCTTTGGGCTCACGCCCCAGATCGCACTGTGCTCGCGCTCGCAATTCGGCAACCAGGCCGACGGCTCCGGCCCGCGCATCCGCGCCGCGCTGGAGATCCTCGACAGCCAGCCGCGCGATTTCATCTATGAGGGCGAGATGCATGTGGACAGCGCGCTCGACCCGGAGCTGCGCGAGCGGCTGATGCCCGAGAACCGCATGCAGGGCGCCGCCAATGTGCTGATCTTCGCCCAGGCCGATGCGGCCAGCGGCGTGCGCAACATCCTGCGGCTCAAGGCCGGCGGGCTGGAGGTCGGGCCGATCCTGATGGGGCTGGGCAATCGCGCGCATATCGTGACGCCCTCGATCACCTCGCGCGGGTTGCTGAACATGGCGGCCATCGCCGGCACGCCGGTGGCGAGCTACGGCTGAGCAGCGGCGAGGCCGGACCGACACAGGGCCGGCCGCCGCCCGGAAATTCCTCAAGACGCCCGTGAGTGCGGCGCAGATGGGCAGTGAATCCGATTGCCCCGCCGGGATTCGGTCTGGTTTTGCAATTGACCGCTTTGCAAATTTGCAAAATGCCGTCTTATTCGCAAAATTCGGTTAATAAACTCCTTTCTTTGCAAAGATTTGAGGTCCACAATTTGCCTGCAATGGCAAATCGGTGCGGTTTTCTGTCCTGCTTACCGGTAACATACTTGCTCGGGTAAGGGCCGTTGCCTAATCAACTTACCCAAATGCGAGAGGAGGAGCTTCCCCATGGGCTACAAGGACGTATACGAGGCGTGGAAATCCGATCCCGAAGGGTTCTGGATGGAGGCCGCGCAGGCGATCGACTGGGTCAAGGAGCCCTCCAAGGCGCTCTTCGACAAGGGCGAGGACATGTATGAGTGGTTCTCGGACGGGCTGGTCAATACCTGCTGGAACGCGGTCGACCGCCATGTCGAGGCGGGGCGGGGCGACGAAATCGCCATCATGCACGAAAGCCCGATCACCCATTCCACCAAGGGCATCACCTACAGCGAGTTGCAGGCGCGCGTCGCCTCGCTCGCCGGTGCGCTCAAGATGCGCGGCGTCGAAAAGGGCGACCGGGTCATCATCTACATGCCGATGATCCCCGAGGCGCTGGAGGCGATGCTGGCCTGCGCCCGGCTTGGTGCGGTGCATTCGGTGGTGTTCGGCGGCTTTGCAGCGCATGAGCTGGCGGTGCGCATCGACGATTGCACCCCCAAGGCGATCATCGCATCGAGCTGCGGGCTCGAACCGGGCCGCGTGGTGCATTACAAGCCGCTGCTCGACGAGGCCATCGAACAGGCCGAGCACAAGCCGGAATTCTGCGTGATCTTCCAGCGCGAGCAGGAGGTGGCCAAGCTGATCGAGGGGCGCGATTTCTCCTGGCACGGCTTCCAGTACGGTGTGAAGCCCGCCGAGTGCGTGCCGGTCGAGGGCAATCACCCGGCCTATATTCTCTATACCTCCGGCACGACCGGCCAGCCCAAGGGCGTGGTGCGCTCCACCGCCGGTCACCTTGTCGCCCTGCAATGGACGATGAAGAACATCTACAATATCGAGCCGGGCGACCGGTTCTGGGCGGCCTCGGATGTGGGCTGGGTCGTGGGGCATTCCTATATCTGCTACGGCCCGCTGATCACCGGCGCACAGACCGTGGTGTTCGAGGGCAAGCCCATTGGCACCCCGCATGCGGGCGTGTTCTGGCGGATCATCCAGAACCACAGGATCAAGTCGTTCTTCACCGCGCCGACCGCGCTGCGCGCCATCCGCCGCGCCGATCCGGACGGCGAATGGATCAAGCGCTACAAGCTGCACGATCTCCAGGCGCTGTTCCTCGCGGGCGAGCGCGCCGACCCGTCGACCATCGAATGGGCGCAAAAACACCTCGGCGTGCCGGTGATCGACCACTGGTGGCAGACCGAGACCGGCTGGGGCATCGCCGCGAACCCGATCGGGATCGAGGAGCTGCCGATCAAGCTGGGCAGCCCTTCGGTGCCGATGCCGGGCTACGACGTGCGCATTCTCGATGAAGGTGGCCATGAGGTCGCCCCGGGCGAGCTGGGGGCCATCGCGATCAAGCTGCCGCTGCCGCCGGGCACGCTGCAAACCCTGTGGAACGCCGAGGCGCGCTACAAGAAGAGCTATCTCACCCAGTTCCCCGGCTATTACGAGACCGGCGATGCGGGCATGAAGGACGAAGACGGCTATCTTTACATCATGTCGCGCACCGATGACGTGATCAACGTCGCGGGCCACCGCCTGTCCACCGGCGCGATGGAGGAGGTGCTGGCCTCACATCCGGATGTGGCCGAATGCGCGGTGATTGGGGTTGCCGATGAGCTCAAGGGGCAGATGCCGCTGGGCTTCATCTGCCTGAGCTCAGGCGTGGATCGCGACGAGGCCGAGGTCTGCAAGGAATGCGTCAAGCTGGTGCGCGACCAGATCGGCCCGGTTGCGGCCTTCAAGCTCTGCGCCGTGGTCGACCGTCTGCCCAAGACGCGCTCGGGCAAGATCCTGCGCGCCACCATGGTCAAGATCGCCGATGGCGAGGAATTCAAGATGCCGGCGACCATCGACGATCCGGCGATCCTCGACGAGATCCGCACCGCGCTGCAAGGGCTGGGCTACGCCAAGAAAGAGCCCGCCTGACACCCGCGCGCCGTGCCGAAAGACAAAGACGCCCGCTGTTCCGCAGCGGGCGTCTGTCATTTCCGGGGCAGGGCGGTCCTCAGTGCGCATGGGCCTCGTGGTGGCCGTGCGTCCCGTGATCGGTCATGCGCGGATCCATCATGCCTTCCTTCACGCCGAAATGCAGCAGCAGCACGTTCACCGGGTAGGCGGCGACAAGGCCACAGGTCAGCGATACGATCAGCGAGGACCAGAACCGGACATCGCTCATCCCGGCATTGCCGGCCAGCGTCAGGTCGACCGCGATGGCCACGATCTCCATCACGAAGATCGAGGGGGTCTCGGCCAGGAAGGTGTCTTTGAGCGCAAGACGTTTCGAGACGCCGTCCTGTATCAGCGGGCCGAAGGTGAGCGCGAAACCCACCGTATAGGCGAAAGCGAATGTGATGGCCGCTGTCGCCCCGGTGCCGACCCGCAGGAGACCCACCGCGAGGATAACGCCGGTGATCTCGCCCAGTCCGCAGCCGGAATAGCAATGCGCCACCGAGCGGAACGCGCGACGCGCCAGATTGTCCTCGGGGATCTCCTTGCGGCCACAGGTCCAGTAGATGAGCAGACCGAGCGGACCGGAATAGAGCACGGTCAACGCCCAGACGAGCTTCATCAGGCTCATCAGATGGCTGTTCTTCGTTTTCAGATCCCGCAGGAGGGCGATCTCGGAGGGGATCATCAGCAGCGCCCAGACAATCAGGAACCAGGGCGAGGCGATAACGCTTTCGACGGCTTGCATGGCATGTCCTTTCGCCGGTCAAACGGTGTGCCGCGCCGGCGGGTTCCCGCCCGTCTGCCGGATAATCGCATGAGATGTCGTTGACCGGCTCCGGTTCAGCGCTCGTAAAGCTCCAGCGGCAGCCCGTCGGGATCGGCGAAGAAGGTAAAGCGCTTGCCGGTCAGCGCGTCGGTGCGGACCGGTTCCACCGCGATGCCCCGCGCCTCCAGCCAGTCCTTGGCCACGGTCACGTCATCGACGGTAAAGGCAAGGTGGCGCAACCCCTTGGCCTCGGGGCGCGAGGGGCGCTCTGGCGGGGAGGGGAAGCTGAACAGCTCAAGCTGGCCGCCATCCGGCAGCGCGAGGTCGAGCTTCCAACTCTGGCGTTCCTCGCGCAGCGTTTCGGCGATCACCCGCAGCCCCAGAAGATCGACATAAAACGCCCGGCTGCGGGCATAGTCGCCGCAGATCAGCGCGACATGGTGAATGGCCTTGAGCTGCATTGCATCTTCCGTGCTGGCGTGCCGGCGAGGCGCGGCGTTTGTGCAGGCTATTGCGCCGTTCCGCCGGGTGCCAGCCCCCGCGCGAAATCGGGACTGCGAAACGACAAAGGCCCCGGCGCAATGCCGGGGCCCTTAAAAAGCGTCGCTGAGGCTGCCTCAGGCGGCCTTGTCGGCGAAGAACTCATCAACCTGACGCTCGGCATCCGCCTTTGCGAGACCGTAGCGTTCCTGGATCAGGCCCACGAGCTGCTCGCGGCTGCCAGCGGCCTTGTCGAGATCGTCTTCGGTCAGCTCGCCCCAGTTCTCCTGAACGGCGCCTTTCAGCTGTTTCCACTTACCTTGAATAATATCCCAGTTCATCGTTTCACTCCCTTGTTAGGGTTCTCCCGCCTACTCGCGGGGCTTCAATCAGGAAACGACGCCGGGCGGCAAAAGGTTCCGCCGGGCTCAGACGAACTGTTCGCGGATCAGCCGCTCTTCGAGCCCGTGACCCGGATCGAACAGCACCCGGTGGGCGACCGAGGGCTCGGAGCGGATATCGACGCGCAGCACGTCGCGCACCGACTGGCTGTCGGCCTCGGCCATGACCGGGCGCTTTTCGTGCTCCAGCACCTCGAAGGTGACCTCGGCGGCCTTGGGCAGCAGCGCCCCGCGCCAGCGGCGGGGGCGGAAGGCGGCGACGGCGGTGAGCGCCAGAACCTCCGCGCCGATGGGCAGGATCGGCCCGTGCGCGGAGTAGTTATAGGCGGTCGAGCCGGCGGGGGTGGCCAGCAGCGCGCCGTCGCAGACCAGCTCGGGCATGCGCAGCTTGCCGTCCACATGGATCGCCAGCCGCGCCGCCTGCGGGCCCGCGCGCAACAGAGAGACCTCGTTGATCGCCAGCTCCTCGTGCAGCGAGCCGTCGCTGCGATGGGCGCGCATCGAGAGCGGGTTGATCACCGCCTCCTCGGCGGCGGCGAGGCGCTCCTCCAGCCCGTGCTCGGAATACTCGTTCATCAGAAAGCCGACCGTGCCGCGGTTCATGCCATAGACCGGCACTTCCAGCTCCTGTGTGCGGTGCATCGTGTGCAGCATGAACCCGTCGCCGCCGAGCGCCACGATCACGTCCGCGCCCTCCTCGGCATGGTTGCCGTAGCGCCGGGTCAGCCCGGCCAGCGCGGATTGCGCGACGGGCGCGTTCGAGGCACAGAAGGCGATTTTCAGCGACATGACTGTCCTTTGGTGTTTCCTCGGCCGGGCCGGCGGTTCCGAAACAAGCACAAAGTTCCCGGCGCCGCCAGCCATGCCGGTGGATAATTCCGATATGCCGCTTTGACGGCTTTGCGCAGACCCCGCTTTCCTTTACGTAGGCGCCACATGAAGAATCCATGAAACCGGAGACCCGCCTCATGAACGCCCCGCACCGCGACAACGGCTTTTTCACCGAAGAACTCTCCTCCCGCGATCCCGAAGTCTTCGGCTCGATCACCAGCGAGCTGGGCCGCCAGCGCGAAGAGATCGAGCTCATCGCCTCGGAAAACATCGTGAGCTACGCCGTGATGCAGGCGCAGGGCTCGGTGATGACGAACAAATACGCCGAAGGCTATCCGGGCAAGCGCTATTACGGCGGCTGCCAGTATGTCGACGTGGCCGAGACGCTGGCCATCGAGCGTGCCAAGGCGCTGTTCAACTGCGAATTCGCCAACGTCCAGCCGAACTCCGGCAGCCAGATGAACCAAGCGGTGTTCCTGGCGTTGCTGAAACCGGGCGACACCTTCATGGGGCTCGACCTCAACTCGGGCGGCCACCTGACCCACGGCTCGCCGGTCAACATGTCGGGCAAGTGGTTCAACGTGGTCTCCTACGGCGTGCGCCAGCAGGACGAGCTGCTCGACATGGAGGCGATCCGCGAGAGCGCCCGCGAGCACAAGCCCAAGCTGATCGTCGCCGGCGGCACCGCCTATTCCCGCGTCTGGGACTGGGCCGCCTTCCGCGAGATCGCCGATGAGGTGGGCGCCTATCTGATGGTCGACATGGCGCATATCGCGGGGCTCGTGGCCGGCGGCGCGCATCCCTCGCCGCTGCCGCATGCGCATGTGGTGACGACGACCACTCACAAATCCCTGCGCGGCCCGCGCGGCGGCATGATCCTGACCAACGATGCCGATATCGCCAAGAAGGTGAACTCGGCGGTGTTCCCCGGCCTTCAGGGCGGCCCGCTGATGCATGTGATCGCCGCCAAGGCCGTGGCCTTCGGCGAGGCGCTACGCCCCGGCTTCAAGGACTACGCCGCGCAGGTGGTGAAGAACGCGCAGGCGATGGCCGACCAGCTCATGAAGGGCGGGATCGACATCGTGTCGGGCGGCACCGACAACCACCTCTGCCTCGCCGACCTGCGGCCCAAGGGCGTGACCGGCAAGGCCGCCGAGGCGGCACTGGGGCGCGCGCATATCACCTGCAACAAGAACGGCGTGCCGTTCGATCCGGAGAAACCCTTCGTGACCAGCGGCATCCGCCTCGGCTCGCCCGCCGGCACCACGCGCGGCTTCGGTGAGGCCGAGTTCCGCCAGATCGCCGACTGGATCGTCGAGGTGGTCGACGGGCTGGCCGCCAATGGCGACGAGGGCAATGGCGAGGTCGAGGCCAAGGTGCGGAGCGAGGTGGAAGCGCTCTGCAAACAGTTCCCGCTTTATCCGAAGCTCTGAGCTGGGTCCGAGAAAGCTCTCTTCAGCCTTGAAGATCAAGGCGCGACGCCCTCGCAGATGTCTGCGGGGGCGTTTTTATTTGGGGTGGCGGCTGTGCGGGACCAATTTAGCTTTCGCTGCCGCGGTGCAAAGGGCTGCTTTCGGGAGTTGCGGTTCACTTTTGGCACCTTGGATTGTCAATTTCCGCACAGACCTTGCATACGCACACGTTAAGCGCGATCCATGCTCAGGATTGAGATTGAAAGGACAAGGGACATGCCCTCCTACGTGAAGTTTTCTGAAGGAAAGAGCTCATCTGTCTCTCAACCGACAGAGTTCACTTTTCCGAATATTTGGGAGCGAGAGACATATCCCGAATACTCTCGCCTCTTAATCGGGTCTAAGCAGCACGAGGTGCGCCGCATACTGGAATTATGTCGACCACTAAGTGGGCCTTTTGGCGTTCTCTATGTTTTGCTTGTGTCCCGTTTGGGCAATGAGCCGGCGAGGTATCAAAGCCCTGCGCCAATTGACTATGACGATCTAGAATTGTTTATGTACACCTTCCAAGAATACTTCGAGCAAGATGGGCGACATGCGATTTGGGTTTCGTCGCTTTCTGGTGAAGGCCAATTCATTTTCGACCAACACAACTACATCTTTGCGTACGGCGATCTTGATCGGATGACGGCCCATCTCAGTGCTGAGGGGTATACTGAAGGTAGAGTCACGGTGCCTTCTCCTCATAGCCATCACTACCATGTGCAGTTCGACGAAACTGAAGACGAAGTTCTGGGTTATTGGCCCTGGTTCAAATCGCCTCTGGAGCAATCAGACGATCCATAACTCCTCGACGAAATCAAAAGCACCCTCAAAAAGTCTGGTTCCCGGAAGTTGCCACTCGTGGACTTTGCCGCATCTGGTGATTTGGGCTCATAGCTGCCATCGCCTTCGGAGCGGTCTCGCCCACAGATGGCCCTGAACAACACGCAAAAAGGGCCGGCGCATCCGCACCGGCCCTTTTCGATAAGCCAAGACCGAAAGATCAGCCGAAGATCGCGCCGTCTTCGCGCCACACGGCGATGACCGAGGAGCGCGGCTTGCCGGTGCCGTCGGGCCAGGAGCCGCCCGGGTGCTGGATGCCGACAAAGGCCACCGTGCCGTCCGGCGACCAGGTCAGGCCGGTCACCTCGGCGCCGTTCGGCGCGGTGAGGAAACGGGCGATCTCGCCGGTTTCCGGGTTGCCGACCAGCATCTGGTTGTTGCCCTGACCGGCGAACTCGCCCTCGTTGCTGTCGTCGCCATCGGTCTGGATCCACAGCATCCCGTCCGACGAGAAGGCCATGCCGTCGGGCGAGTTGAACATATTGCCCTCGGTGACGTTCTCGGACCCGGCATAGCTGTTGTCATAGACCGTCGGGTTGCCCGCCATCACATAGAGATCCCAGGTGAAGGTCTCGGCGCCGTGGTCCTCGCCCTCGGGGCGCCAGCGCACGATCTGGCCGAAATTGTTGGTCTCGCGCGGGTTCGGGCCGCCCACCGGGGTCTCGTCGCCGCCGGCATTCGGCTTCACGCCACGGTTCTTGTTGTTGGTGAGCGCGCAATAGGCCTCGGCGCGCAGCGGGTTCGCGGCGATCCATTCCGGACGGTCCATGGTGGTGGCGCCGACCCTGGAGCCCGCGAGGCGCGAGAACACCAGGATCTCTTCCAGCGGCATGCCGGTGGTCTCCGGCGTCAGCGCCAGCCATTCGCCGCTCATGTCGTCGTTGAACCTGGCGACATAGAGCGTGCCGTCCGACAGCAGGCCGTCGGTGGGCTGGCCCTCGGCCCAGGTGCCGTTGGAGACGAATTTATACATGAATTCGCCGCGCTCGTCGTCGCCCATATAGACCACGATGCGGCCGTCGGCGGCCTGCACCATCTCGGCGTTCTCGTGCTTGAAACGGCCGAGCGCGGTGTGCTTGATCGGGGTGCTTGTCGGATCTTTTGGGTCGATCTCGGTCACCCAGCCGTGGCGGTTCGGCTCGTTCGGCTCGGCGCTGAGATCGTAGCGGCTGTCGAATTTTTCATAGGCATAACGGCCTTCGCCACCGATGCCGTAACGGGTGATGCCGGCTGTCTCTTCGTAGTCGCCGGTGGCGCCGAAATAGCCGTTGAAGTTCTCTTCGCAGGTCAGATAGGTGCCCCAGAGCGTCTTGCCCGAGCCGCAGTTGTTCATCGTGCCCTTGGGGCTCATGCCCTCGGGGTCGGCATTGGTCTTGACCAGATCCGAGCCGGCGGCGGGGCCGTCCATGGTCATCCGGGTCTCGTGGGTGATGCGGCGGTTATAGGGGCTGTCGATCACAACCGCATAGCCGTCATCGCCCTCGGCGATCTCCAGAACCGTCACGCCCTGCATGTTCTTGAGCAGCGTCACCTCGTCGGCGCTCTGCGGCACGCCTTCGGAGGCGGCGGGCAGGTTGATCTTGGGGTTCACGTATTCGGAGTTGATCGCCAGCAGGGTGTGGCCGTCATGGGTGAAGGTCTCCATGCCGTCGGTGTTCTCGCCGAAGACCTTGTCGGACATCTCGACCGAGACGCCGGTTTCCGGCGAATAGGCACCCTCGGCTTCCGAGAACAGCGCATCGCCCCAGCGCACCAGCGGCTTCCACTGGTAGCCGGCGGGGACATGGATGTCGTAATCGGTGGCGATGCCGATGGGCTCGAAGCCGAAGGCGGAAGCCTGCGCGCGGGCGGAACTGGCCGAGCCCAGCACGCCGGTGCCGAAGACGGCGGCGCCGGAGCCGAAGGCCAGCGCGCCGCCGAGGAAGCCGCGGCGCGAGATCGCGCGCTCGACAACCGCGTCGAAACCGTTGGCGTCGGGGCGCGGGTCGCGCAGCTCGTCGAACTCGTCCCAGGAGAGGTCGACGGTTTTCTTGATGTCCATTGGGATACCCTTTGGCTGAAAGCTTGAGGAAACGGATATGCCAGCCCGGCAGCCGGGCGACAGGGATCTTGGCGTTGGGTGCCAGAGCGCTGTTTCCGGCAGATGAAGGATTTGTGAAGCTTTCATGTCGCTCCATGACGGTGCCGCAACGGCGTCGGCAGCTTGACCTTGGGGCCGCATTAGGGGACATATTTCCAGGTCTGCGCCCGTAGCGCGGCGCCGGTGGATGGGCGACAGTCGGGCTGCCCGCCGGTTCCCCCGCAACCGCTCAAGGGGCCTCATGCCGCCACGTTCCGCTTCTCCGCTCGCCGTCCTGCGCATCCCCGCCTTCCGCAACCGCTGGGCCGCTTCGCTGGTCTCGCATCTGGGCACGCTGGTGCAGTCGGTGGGGGCGGGCTGGATGATGACCCAGATCAGCGACAGCGACGCCATGGTGGGGCTGGTGCAGGCGGCGGTGACGGTGCCGATGATGCTGTTTGCGGTCTTTGCCGGCACCCTGGCCGACAGCCACGACCGGCGCCGGGTGATGATCGGGGCGCAGTTCTTCATGATGGCCTCGGCATCGCTGCTGACGGTGCTGGCCTGGGCCGGGCTGATGACGCCCTGGCTGCTGGTGCTGCTGACCTTTATGATCGGCACCGGCTCGACCTTCTTCAACCCGTCCTGGCAGGCCTCGATGGGCGATATCGTGCCGCGCAACGATCTGCCCTCGGCGGTGGCGCTGAACTCCATGGCCTTCAACGCCATGCGCTCCATCGGCCCCGCCGTGGGCGGCATCATCGTGGCTGCCGCAGGCGCCGCCGCCGCCTTCGCGCTGAACGCGGTGAGCTATGTGGCGATGATCGTGGCGCTGTGGCTGTGGAAGGCGCCGCTGCCCGACAATTCCCTCCCGCGCGAGCCGCTGCGCCTCGCGATCGGCTCGGGGCTTCGCTATGTCGCGATGTCGCCCAACCTGATGAACGTGCTGGGGCGGGCCTTTCTGTTCGGGCTTGGGTCTGTCGCGGTGCTGTCGCTGCTGCCCATCGTCGCGCATGAGCGGCTGGGCGGCGACGCCACCACCTATGGCATCCTGCTTGGCTGCTTTGGCGTCGGCGCCATCGGTGGCGCGTTCTCCAACGCCCGGCTGCGCGAGCGGTTCGACAACGAGCATATCATCCGTTTCGCAGCACTGGCGGGCACCGGCTCGACGATACTTCTGGCCTTTGCACCGGTGATCTGGCTCTGCCTGCCGGCGCTGCTGCTGAGCGGCGCCTGCTGGGTCGTGGCGCTGTCGCTTTTCAATGTGACGGTGCAGCTCTCGACGCCGCGCTGGGTGGTGGGGCGCGCGATTGCGCTTTACCAGAGCGCCTCCTTTGGGGGCATGGCGCTGGGCAGCTGGATCTGGGGCGCCGCCTCGGACGCGCAGGGGCTGACGCTGGCGCTGCTGGGCGCGGCGCTGACCCTGGCGCTGGCGGCGGCGGTCGGGTTGCGCCAGCCGCTGCCGGAATACGGCAATCTCGACATGTCGCCGCTGGATCTGTTCCGCGAGCCGATGCTGCAACTCGACGTGCAGCCGCGCAGCGGGCCGATCTTTGCGGTGACCCGGTTCGAGATCGACCACAAGGACGAGGCGGAATTTCTTGAGGTCATGGCCGAGCGCCGACGCATCCGCATCCGCGACGGGGCGCAAAACTGGGTGCTGATGCGCGATCTGGAAAACCCGAGGATCTGGGAAGAGACCTATCACGTCCCGACCTGGGTGGAATATATCCGTCACAACACGCGCCGAACCAAGGCCGATCACGGCACCTACGAGCGTCTGCTGGCGCTGCATCGCGGCCCCGAGCGCCCGCATACCCGCCGGATGATCGAGCGCCACGCCATCGCGCGCGGGCGCGGCGGGGCGTACTACTTCGATATCTGAGCGGGCGCGCCGGTCAGGCGGCGAGTCCGAGCTGCCGCGTCTTGCGTTCGAGCTGCCAGTCCGGCCGATGCCGACCGGTCCAGGCGAGCGCCTGTCCGGCGAGTGGCGCGTGGCCGTGATCGGTTGCCCGGGTCAGGAGATGGCGGACATAGCTCTTGTGATCCCGGCGCGCGCGCAGGAGGCTGTAGAACTCGGCCTCGGTCAGCGTGCCGTCGATGGCGCGGGTCGTGACGGTGCTCAGAATGTTCCAGAACGCGAAATAGCGCGGGATCTTGTGGCCGAGGAAGGGGCAGCGCAGATGGGTGACGCTCTCCGCCGTCAGGCGCGCCGCGTGGCGGCTGTCGAGCTGGTGATAGGGATCGTAGAGCACCATCGCTTCGCCAATCTCGCGCACCGTGTCGGCGGCATCGGCATAGCGGGGCTCATCCCAGTCGCCACGGTCCCGGGCGTCGCGATAGCGGGTTTCCCACGGCGCGAGCGCGGGCGACAGCGTGGTTTGCGGGTAAAAGGCGACAACCCGCGCACGCGGGCAGGCGGCGGCAAAGGTGAGGGCGCCGTCGCCGCCCATCGAACTGCCGTAGAACACCACCTTTTCGAAACGGTCGAAAAAGCCGCCATCGCGCAGCTCGTCGAAGAAATCGCAAAGCCGGCTCTGGCGAAACCAGTCGTTGCGCCGCCGCATCATGATGCCGAGATGGGAATGCCCGCGCCGTTCGAGAAATTCCATACCCCAGGGAAACCGGGGCACCGGCATATCGCGGCTCTTCATATTGTCGAAGGTCACGACAAGCGTGCTGCCGCGCTGGAAATGCACCGCGAAATGGCGGTTCAGGTCCTTGAAAAACCCGTTGGTTTCGGCGGTGAGCGCCGCTTTGCGGAATTTCCGGGGGAGGGGCAAAGGCGGCTCCCGATCCTGTTGATAACCTGCACGTTTTTACGCCCGCCTCTCGACATGCGGCGGCGATGCGCGGCCGGGCGGGTTTCGCGGAAACATATCATTGTTTGCAGAGCAGGGGGCGCGGGCGGTGGCGAAAGCCGCGCGGCGTTGCCGAAATGCACGCATCAGAAAACGCGCAGCGGGACAAACGAAACCCGCCGCCACGCGGGGCACGCGGCGGCGGGCAGAGAGCGGGCGGGATCAGGCCGGGTTCTTGGCGTAGCGCAGATAGGGCAGCTTGATGTCCAGCTCGCCGAATTTCTCGGTGGCGGCGGCGTCGTCCAGCGACAGTGCCACGATCACGTCCTGGCCGGTTTCCCAGTTGGCCGGGGTCGCGAGCGGCTGCTCATAGGTGCGTTGCAGACCGTCCAGCGCGCGCAGCACCTCGGCAAAGTTCCGGCCCACCGACATCGGGTAGGTCATCATCAGCTGCACCTTCTTGTTCGGCGCCACGATAAAGACCGAGCGCACGGTGGCGCTGTCGGCGGGGGTGCGGCCATCGGGCAGGTAGGCGTCGGCGGGCAACATGTCGAGCGCCTTGGCCACGGCCAGATCCTCATCGGCGATGATCGGGAAGCCGGCATCGGCACCGGCGGTTTTCTCGATATCGCCCTTCCACTGCTTGTGCTCATCGACACCGTCGACCGAGATGCCCATCACCTTGGTGCCGCGCTTGGCCCATTCGTCGGCGAGCTGCGCCACGGCGCCGAATTCGGTGGTGCAGACCGGGGTGAAATCCTTGGGGTGCGAGAACAGGATCGCCCAGCTATCGCCGATCCAGTCGTGCAGGTCGTACTCGCCCAGGTCGGTGACGACGTGGAGGTTGGGAATCGTGTCGTTGATACGAAGAGCCATGGTGGTGTCCTTTCCTGTCCAAATCACTCGGTTTTGGTCTTGCTCTTTAGATACTTTCTAAACCGATGAAGTAAAGACCCCGGCTTGCGGCTCTGGGGGCAGGGTGACAGAGTGTCGCTCAGCGGAGGATTTGATCAAATCGTGCCTAACGGAGAGACAACATGATTGAGAAGCGTCAGTTCTATATTGACGGGGCCTGGGTGGATGCGCTGGCGGGGCGCGACCACGCGGTCATCGACCCGGCGACCGAAGAGCCCTGCGCGATGATCGCCCTGGGCGGGCAGGCCGATACCGACGCGGCGGTCGCTGCCGCCAAGCGCGCGCTGCCGGGCTGGATGGCGACGCCGGTGGCCGAGCGCATCGCGCTGGTGGAGAAGCTGCTGGCGATCTATTCCGAGCGCGGCGAGGAGATGGCGCAGGCAATCTCCACCGAGATGGGCGCGCCCATCGCGCTGGCGCGGGCCAACCAGGTGGGGGCAGGCGCCTTTCACCTGAAGAACTTCATCGAGGCGGCCAAGCGCTTCGAGTTCGAAAAGCCCTTCTCCGAGGCCTTCCCCGACACCCGTATGATCCACGAGGCAGTGGGGGTCTGCGCGCTGATCACGCCGTGGAACTGGCCGATGAACCAGGTCACGCTCAAGGTCGGCGCCGCGGCCATTGCCGGCTGCACCATGGTGCTGAAACCCTCGGAGGAAAGCCCGCTCTCGGCGATGCTCTTTGCCGAATACATGGATGCGGCGGGCTTCCCCAAGGGGGTGTTCAACCTGGTGAACGGCGATGGCGCGGGTGTCGGCACGCAGCTTTCCTCGCATGAGGATATCGACATGGTGAGCTTCACCGGCTCGACCCGCGCCGGCCGGGCGATCTCCAAGGCCGCCGCCGACACGCTGAAGCGCGTGCATCTGGAGCTGGGCGGCAAGGGCGCCAACCTGATCTTCGCCGATGCGGACGAGACGGCGGTGAAGCGGGGCGTGATGCACATGATGCAGAATTCGGGCCAGAGCTGCAACGCGCCCTCGCGCATGATGGTCGAGGCGCCGATCTACGACAGCGTCGTCGAGCGCGCCGCCGAGATCGCCGCCACGGTGAAGGTCGGTGCGCCTTCCGAGGACGGAAAGCATATCGGCCCGGTGGTGAATGCCACGCAATACGAAAAGATCCAGGGCCTGATCGAGACCGGCATCAAGGAAGGTGCCCGGCTCGTCGCCGGCGGTCCGGGCCGTCCGGAAGGGTTCAACAAGGGCTTCTATGTGCGCCCCACGGTCTTTGCCGATGTGACGCCCGACATGACCATCGCCCGCGAAGAGATCTTCGGCCCGGTGCTGTCGATCATGAAGTTCGAGAGCGAGGAAGAGGCGGTCGCGGTCGCCAATGACACGCCCTACGGGCTCACCAACTACGTACAATCGCAGGACGCGGAGCGCCGCCACCGGCTGGCGCGCCAGCTCCGCTCGGGCATGGTCGAGATGAACGGCAAGAGCCGCGCCCCCGGCGCGCCCTTCGGCGGCATGAAACAGTCCGGCAATGGCCGCGAGGGCGGGATCCACGGTATCCACGACTTCCTCGAGATCAAGGCGGTGAGCGGCTGGGCCGCCGAGTAACCGCTATCGGGGAGGCGGTGCGCCTCATCGCCTCCCCGTGCCGCGCAGGCCTTTCATCTTTCCGGCAAATACTCACGGCGCTCCGATAGGACCGGCGCGGCGTTCGGGCATTTCTCGCGCCAAATATGGTCGCGATTCTGCCTGAAATCTCTTTAAAACGGCGCCTTCGAGCGGAATTTGACCCCGATCCCGCTCTCCGGATGGTGCAGCCGCAGCTCCTCGGCATGCAGCATCATGCGCGGAAAGTCTCCTGCCGTCTCCGGCGCGTAAAGCGGATCGCCCAGGATCGGATGCCCCAGCGCCAGCATATGCACCCGCAGCTGATGGCTGCGCCCGGTCACCGGGTGCAGCCGCACGCGGCTCTCGGCATCGCTGACCTTGGTCACCTTGTATTCGGTCAGCGCCGGCTTGCCCGCTTCGTGATCGACCTTCTGCAACGGGCGGTTCGGCCAGTCGACGATCAGCGGCAGATCGACGCTGCCGGTCTTCGGCTCCAGCCGTCCTGCGACGCGGGCGATATAGGTCTTCCTGGTCTTCCGCGCTTCGAACTGCTGGCCGAGATGGCGCTGCGCATGCGCGGTCAGCGCAAAGACCATCACCCCGGAGGTGTCGCGGTCGAGCCGGTGCACCAGCCGCACCGTCGGAAAGGCCCGCTCCAGCCGCGCGATCAGGCAATCGGCCAGCTGCGCGCCCTTGCCGGGCACCGACAGGAGGCCTGCGGGTTTGTCGACCACGAGGATCTCGTGATCTTCGTGCAGGACGGGGATCTCGCCCGAGGGCGGTGCGTAATCGTCGCTCATCCGCCTCATGTGGCAAAGCCGGGCCGCCGCCGCAAGTCTCAGGGCAGGGCGGTGGCCCCCAGCGCCACGCCATAGACCAGAAAGCAGACCGCCAGCACCCGCCGCACCCAGAGATTCGCCACCGCCCCGAGCGCCGCCCGCCCGAGCAGCGCCCCGAGTGCCGTGTAGGTGATGTAACTCGCGGCGGTGATGCAGAGCGCGGTGGGCACGATCACCCGCATCTGCGACCAGATCGGCACGTTCGGCATGACGAATTGCGAAAAGGCGGCGAGATAGCCCGCCACCGATTTCGGGTTGATCGTCGCGATCAGGAAGGCGCGGGTATAGATCGAGCCCGAGGCCGCATGCGCCATGGCCAGCGGTCGGGACGCCGCGCGCCAGTTGCGGATGCCGAGCCAGAGCAGGAAGCCCGCGCCGAGGATCTTGGCGATCAGAAAGCCCGTGGGCGAATGGATCAGCAGCGCCGTCACCCCCGCCGCCGAGAGCGTCAGGAAGAGCAGCGCCTGTGTCAGGATGCCGAGCACGCCCCAGAGCGCGCGCAGAAAGCCCGCGCTCATGCCGGTCTGGATGCAATTCACCGCGTTCGGCCCGGGCGAGGTCACAAAGACCACCCAGAACAGCGCGAAGACGCTCCAGCCCTCCCAGCTCATCGCGCGAAGACGCTGTCGAGGATCGCCTGGAGCGCCCCGGCATCCTCTTCGGTAAAGGCGTCGGGCCGGTCGCTGTCGATGTCCAGCACCGCGATCAGCGCGCCGGAGGCATCGCGCACCGGCAGCACCAGCTCCGAACGGGTAGAGCTGGCGCAGGCGATATGGCCGGGGAAGGCCTCCACATCGGGCACTAGCTGCGCCGTGCCGGTGCGGGCGCAGGCGCCGCAGACCCCGCGCGAGAACGGGATGGTCAGGCAGCCATGGCCGCCCTGATAGGGGCCGATCTTCAGAAGCTCGGGCGCGGTGACCCGGTAGAAACCCGTCCAGTCGAACCGCTCGTCCGCGTGGTGGATCTCGCAGGCGAGCGTGGCCATGAGCGCGACCGGGTCGTCCTCATTCTCGGTGAGCGCGGCGACGGTGCGGGCAAGGCTTGGATAGTCGGTCATGACGGTGCCTTTCGCGGAACGGAACGGGGGGAGAGGGGGCAGAGCCCCCGCCCACGGGGCGGCTCCCCCGGGATCGCGCGGCGGGCGATGCGCTCAAATCCGCTCGATGGCGATGGCCGTGCCCTCGCCGCCGCCGATGCAGATCGCGGCGATGCCACGCTTCAGCCCGCGCGTTTCCAGCGCGTTCAGCAGCGTGACGATGATGCGCGCGCCGCTGGCGCCGATCGGATGGCCGAGCGCGCAGGCACCGCCATGCACGTTCACCACGTCGCGCGGCAGGCCCATCTCCTTCATGAAGGCCATGGGCACCACCGCAAAGGCTTCGTTCACCTCCCAGAGGTCGACATCGGTTTTCTTCCAGCCGATGCGGTCGAGCAGTTTCTGCGCCGCCGGGATCGGGGCGGTGGGGAAGAGGCTGGGCGCCTGCGCATGGCTGGCATGGCCGAGGATGCGGGCGCGGGGTGTGGTGCCCGTGGCCGCGGCGGCGTCGAGCGTGGTCAGCACCAGCGCCGCCGCGCCGTCGGAGATCGAGGAGGAGTTGGCCGCCGTCACCGTGCCGTCCTTGCGGAAGGCCGGTTTCAGATGCGGGATCTTCTCGGGCCGGGCGCGGCCGGGCTGTTCGTCGCGGGTGATCACCTCCTCGCCGGTGCGGGCGTGGATGGTGACCGGGGTGATCTCGCGCGCGAAGGCGCCGGAGCGCTCCGCATCCAGCGCATTGTCGAGCGAGGCGATGGCGTATTGATCCTGCGCCTCGCGGGTGAACTGGAACGCCTCGGCGCAATCCTCGGCAAAGGTGCCCATGAGGCGGCCCTTGTCATAGGCGTCTTCCAGCCCGTCGAGGAACATGTGGTCGATGACCTGACCGTGGCCGATACGGGCGCCGCCGCGCATCTTGGGCAGCAGGTAGGGCGCGTTGGTCATGCTCTCCATGCCGCCGGAGATCACCGTGGTGGCATGGCCGAGCGCGATCTGATCGAACCCCGTCATGGCGGCCTTCATGCCGGAGCCGCACATCTTGTTGAGCGTCGTGGCGGGCACCTCTTCGCCAAGGCCTGCCTTGAACCCCGCCTGCCGCGCCGGCGCCTGGCCCTGGCCCGCGGGCAGCACGCAGCCCATCAGCAGCTCCTCCACCGCCGGGCTGCCGGCCTCCGCCCGTGCCGCGCGGATCGCCGCGCCGCCGAGATCGGCGGCGCTGAGATCCGTGAACATGCCCTGAAACCCGCCCATGGCGCTGCGCGCCGCGCCGGTGATCACCACATCTGTCATGCCGTCTCCTCCCTAGAGCTTTGGTCCTGCATACCGAATGGTAAGGAATGCCGTCTAGCCTGCCGTTCAGGAAAGCAGTGCAGGGGCCGGCAGATGCATCTCACCATTCTCGGGACAGGCGATCCCCAGATCATTCGGGTCGAGGAGGGGCGGATCGATTCCGCCGTGGCGATCCAGTTCAAGGACGCGGTGCGCAGCGCCGTCTCGGCGGATGCGGCGCGGGTTGTGCTCGATCTGGGGCAGGTGGAGTTCATCGATTCGAGCGGGCTCGGCGCCATCGTCGCCGCGATGAAGGGGATGGCGCAGGGTCAGCGGCTCGATCTCGCGGCGCTGCGCCCGATGGTCGACAAGGTGTTCCGCATGACCCGTATGGACACGATCTTTGTCATTCATGACAGTGTAGAGGCCGCCTGCGGCAGCGGCGGCAGCTGAGGAGGCGCCGCAAGAGGACCAGGTGCGATGCCCGACATGCCAGATCAGCGCCCGACGCTTGCGCTCGCGTTCGATTTCGCCAGCACGCCGGCGGAGGTGCGCGGCGCGCTCGGGCGCGTGGCGCGGGGGCTGGATGGCATCGGCTGGGATGCGGAAACCCGTGGCGCGGTAGAGTTGGCCTTGGCCGAGGCGCTGAACAATATCGTCGAACATGCCTATGGCGGCGCCCCGGACGGGCGCATTCACCTGACGCTGGATGCGACGGCGGGCAGCGCCGATCTGGTGATCCGCGACAGCGGCGGCGCCATGCCGGGGCACCGGCTGCCGGCCGGCGCCCCCGTCGATCCCGAGGCCCGCGGGGATCTGCCCGAGGGCGGATTCGGCTGGTATCTGATCCGGCGCCTGGCAAGCCATCTCTCCTATCGCCGGACAGAGGGCTGCAACCGGCTGGAGATTCACATGCGCCGTGCCGATCACGCCGGCGGCGGCGCGGAATAACGCCTGTCAGCCGCGATTGACCGGAATTCCCTGAAACTGCCGCATTCCCATCTCATTGCCGCCCGAATGCAGCGCGATACAGAGAGGGTAGCTGCATATAGCTTCCCTCGGCGCCACGCCATTTCAGCCCCCACCCAGTGTGTGGCGCCGAGGTACTTCCCCCAAAATCCACCGTTTCCTCGCCACCCGCCCCGCGTGGGTTTTTCGCGTTTTCCCGCGCATCGGCGGCGAGATGCGATTGCCGTGGGATGAACACCAACAGATCACAATTCCGCCCGAATGCAGCGCGATACAGAGAGGGTAGCTGCATATGGCTTCCCTCGGCGTCGCGCCGTTTCAGCCCCCACCCAGTGCGTGGCGCCGAGGTACTTAACTCCCCCAAATACCGTAGCCGCAGAGGACTGCCGCGCCGCAAGCGCCGGCCTGTCTGAGCGTCTGACCGCGTGAGACGCCAAACAACGCTCTCCCCCGAAAAGGTCCCGCTTGCGCCGCATTTCGGCCTTTGCAACGCGCGAGCCTGCTGTGCAAACGCTTTGCCATCCTCATAGAGACATCGTCATGTACGGCCCCATCTCCGCCTTCGAATCCTATCTTTTCAACGCATTGACACTGAACGCCCGGGCGACGCGCTCGGAATATTGGTGGCCGGCCCTCATCGTCGGGCTGGCGATGATCGCGGCAGGGGTTGCCGATGCGATGACGGTGATGCGAGTGAGCGAGGCGGGTGGGCTTCCGCCGCTGAACCCGTTCTCCTACTGGACGCCGCTGCTGTCGCTGCTGACGCTGGTGCCGAATATCACCTGCGGCATCCGTCGCCTGCACGATACCGGGCGTTCTGGACTCTGGGTGCTCGTGATGCTGGTGCCGATGGTTGGCGGGCTGATCTACATTCTGCTGCTGTCTCTGCCCTCCGAGCCGCGAGAAAACGCCTGGGGCCAGCCGCGCGGCCAGGTGAGACCGCATGCTCGCGATGACGCCGAACCCGGCGCCCCGACCTCCGCCCGCCGGACCCGCGGGCATCGGCCAAGTGCGCTCGATTCCTACGCGGTGCTGCTCCAGGCCGAAGCCGAGCCCTCGCCGGAAGAGATTGCCCGCCGAAAGCAGGAAGTGCATGAGTATTTCAAGCGCAACGTCTCGCGCCGCGCCTCCGCCTGAGCACGGTCGAAAGCGGCTCCGGGCCGCGGGGCTGGCCCGGACGACGCAGAGAGGCCGCGCTTAGTAGCTATACTGTGCGTAGATCCGGCTCAGATCGCCGTTCCAGTCGCCGTGGTAATGCTCCAGAAGCTCGTCGGCGGCCACCTTGCCGGTCTCCACGCTCTCCTTGAGCGCGTTGAGGAAATGCGTCTCGTCGGGCAGCAGCCCGCCGGCGCCGGGATAGGCGCGCGCCTTGAGCCCGGCCTCGGCGATCTCCAGCGTCTGGCGCGCCAGATCGTGCATGCCGATGCCGTTCACCTCGGCCTGAAGCGCCTGTTCCGAGGCCGCCACGCGCAGCCCCTCGCGGGTCTCCGCATCCCAGCCCTTGACCAGATCCCAGGCCGCATCCAGCGCGCCCTGATCGTAGGTCAGCCCGACCCAGAAGGCCGGCAGCGCGCAAAGCCGCCGCCACGGTCCGCCATCGGCACCGCGCATCTCGATGAATTTCTTAAGCCGCGCCTCGGGGAAGATCGTCGTCAGATGGTCGGCCCAGTCCGACAGGGTCGGTTTCTCGCCGGGCAGCGCGGGCAGCTCGCCCTTGAGGAAATCGCGGAAGGACATCCCCAGCGCGTCGATATACTTGCCGTCGCGATAGACGAAATACATCGGCACATCGAGCGCGTATTCGGCGTAGGCCTCAAAGCCGAACCCCTCGTCGAAGACAAAGGGCAGCATGCCGGTGCGCGCCGCGTCGAGATTGCGCCAGACATAAGAGCGGTAGCTCTTCATGCCGTTGGGCTTGCCCTCGAAAAACGGCGAGTTGGCAAAAAGCGCGGTTGCAACCGGTTGCAGCGCCAGCGCCACGCGCATCTTTTTCACCATATCGGCCTCGGAGCCGAAATCGAGATTCACCTGCACGGTGCAGGTGCGCCGCATCATCGTGGTGCCGGTGGTGCCGACCGTGCCCATATAGGCATCCATCAGCTTGTAGCGCCCCTTGGGCATCAGCGGCATCTCGTCATGCATCCACTCCGGCGCGGCGCCGAGCCCGATAAAGCCCACGCCGATCTCGTCGGCGACGCATTTCACCTCGCGCAGATGCTCGTTCACCTCGTCGCAGGTCTGGTGGATGGTCTCGAGCGGCGCGCCCGAAAGCTCCAGCGCACCGCCGGGCTCCAGCGAGACATTGGCGCCGTCCTTTTCGAGCCCGATGATATGCCCGCCCTCGCTGACCGGCGCCCAGCCGTAGCGGTCGCGCAGCCCCTCCAGAACCGCGCGGATCGAGCGCGGCCCGTCATAGGGCAGCGGCGCGTGGGTGTCGGTGAGATAGCCGAATTTCTCGTGCTCGGTGCCGATGCGCCAGTCGGCTTTCGGCTTGCAGCCGGCGGCCAGGTAGTCCGCGAGCTGCGCGTGGCTTTCGATCGGGCCGCCGCCGGATTGAGGGATGGACATGAGGGCGCTCCGATTGTCTTGGCCTGTCGCTTTGAAGGTCAGGCATGGGCGGAATGATCTGCCTTGTCAATGCAGACGGAGGTGTGTGGATTCGCGCAAAGGCGCCTCCCATATGGTCACCGAGTGCCGCGACGCACGGTGCATCTCGGTGAGCATGCGTTCGGTCGGCAGGCCGGGCAGGGTGGCAAACGCATCGAAGAGCGCATCCGCCCCTTCGGCGTTGAGCGGGATGGCGAGCGGTGGCTCGTCGGGCCGGTGCAGCAGCCAATGCGCCGGTTTGCCGCGCCGGTCGAGGGTGAGGGCGGTGAGCGTGTCGAGGTCGGCGGCGCCGCCGGTCAGCGGGCCGAAATAGCTGATGCGACCCTCGATCACCTGCACGATCCCCGGCCCGCCGCCGCCCATGCGGAAGCGCCCGCGCTGGAGCCCGGCGACCAGCAGCAGCGCGCCGGCGGCGGCGACCACATAGCCCACCCAGTGCAGCAGCCCGCCGCCGGTGAAGAATGCCCAGTAGAGCCCCAGCGCCAGCACGCCCGCGCCGTAAAGCGCCTCGCGCCATTGTGATAGCGCTGCCCGGACTTCGGGCCGAACCAGGCTCATGCCCAGTCCCCGTTCGTCGCCTGCCACAGCGTCAGCGCCGCAACCGCCGCCGTGTCGGCGCGCAGGATGCGCGGCCCGAGCGCGATCACCCGGGTCTGATCCATCGCCCCGAGCCGGGCGCGCTCGGGTTCGGAAAACCCGCCCTCCGGACCGATCAGCACCGCCGCCGGGGCGAGGACGCCCGCAAGGGCGGAGGAGCGGCTGCCCGCCTCGGCCTCGTCGCAAAAGAGCAGCGCCCGCTCCGCCGGCCAGCCGTCGAGCAGCCGGTCGAGCCGCGCAAGCTCGGTCACCTCGGGCACGAAACAGGCGCCGCATTGCTCGGCGGCCTCCACCGCATGCGCCTGCAACCGGTCCTGCCGGATGCGCTCGGAATTGGTGAACCGCGTCTGCACCGGCACGATCCGCCGCACCCCGAGCTCCACCGCCTTTTCCACGATGAAATCGGTGCGCGCCTTCTTGATCGGAGCGAATAGCAGCCACAGGTCCGGCGGCATCTCCTGCGCCCGCGTCCGTTCCGCGCAGACCGCCTCGCCGCCGCGCTTGCCGGCCTCGGAAATCTCCGCGCGCCACTCGCCGTCTTGCCCGTTGAAGAGCAGGATTTCTGCCCCGGCGCCGAGCCGCATCACGGAAAAGAGATAGTGCGCCTGCTCCCGCGTCAGCGGGACAGGTTGTCCCGCGCCCAGCGGGTGATCTACAAACAGGCGAACCTTCGCAGTCATGAGGCGCACCATATGAGCCAGCACGGAACAACGCCAGAGGCAGAAGGCCAGGTCGCGGACGCCGTCCGCGGCAACTGGGTCGATCACTGGGCGCCGGCCTGGCTCCGCCCCTATCTGCGGCTGTCGCGCGCCGACCGGCCCATCGGCACATGGCTCTTGCTGCTGCCCTGCTGGTGGGGGCTCTTGCTGTCGATGGTGCATGACGGGCGCGCCTCCTGGTTCGATCTCTGGATCTTTGCCGGCTGCGGCATCGGCGCCTTTCTGATGCGCGGCGCGGGCTGTACCTGGAACGATTTCACAGACCGGCATATCGACGGATCGGTGGCGCGCACCGCCTCGCGCCCGATTCCCTCGGGGCGGGTCTCGGCGAAACAGGCGCTGGCCTGGGCGGCGGCGCAGGCGCTGGTGTCCTTCGCGATCCTGCTGACCTTCCCGCCCATGGCCATCGCGCTCGGCGTGCTGTCGCTGCTGCCGGTGGCGATCTACCCCTTCGCCAAGCGCTTCACCTGGTGGCCGCAGGTCTTTCTCGGCATCGCCTTCAACTGGGGTGCATTGCTGGCCTGGACGGCCCATAGCGGCTCGCTCGGCCTGCCGGCGGTGCTGCTCTATCTCTCCGGCATGGCCTGGACGCTGTTCTACGACA
This sequence comes from Salipiger abyssi, assembly GCF_001975705.1. Taxonomy (NCBI): domain Bacteria; kingdom Pseudomonadati; phylum Pseudomonadota; class Alphaproteobacteria; order Rhodobacterales; family Roseobacteraceae; genus Salipiger; species Salipiger abyssi. The sequence continues at coordinate 565,021 of NZ_CP015093.1, read as the reverse complement.
CGATCTACGCCCATCAGGACAAGGAGGACGACGCGCTGATCGGCGTCAAATCCACCGCGCGGCTCTTTGGCGACGATGCCACGCCGAAATGGCTCGCCCGGTTCCTGGTGGTCAGTATCGCGCTCATGGGGCTGGCCATCATCGCCGCCGCCCCGCGTGGCGAGATCCTGCAACTGGTGATCCTTATCGGTGGGCCCTGGGCCATGGGCTGGCACATGCTCTGGCAGCTGCGCAAGCTCGATGTGAACGACAATGACCGCCTGCTGATGCTGTTCCGCGCCAACCGCGATGCGGGGCTTTTGCCTGTGCTGTTTTTCGCCTCTGCGCTGCTCGCCTGATTGCGCCACGCCGCCGCGGCGCGTATCAGACCCCGCAACAACAACAAAAAGGAAGCCGAGGCCGATGCGCCTGTCCAAACTCGCCATCCCCGCCGCGACCCTTCTGGCTGCCGCTCTTATCTGTCTCCTCGCCGCCGTCTTTGCGCTGCGCCTTGTCGAGGACAGCTCGCGCGCCGGGGTCGAGACCGCGCTGGATCTGGCAGAGCTCGACTGGGCCGAGGTCGATGTGAACGGGCTTCAGGTCTTCCTGATCGGCGAGGCACCGGACGAGGCGGCACGCTTTCAGGCGGTGACCGTGGCCGGCACGGTGGTGGATTCGGCGCGGGTGATCGACCAGATGCTCGTCGCCGATGCCGACGCCATCAGGCCGCCGCGCTTTTCGGTCGAGATCTTGCGCAATGACGAGGGCATCTCGGTGATCGGGCTGATCCCCGCCGCGACGGATCGCGAGGCGATGATCGAGCGCTTCACCGATCTCGCCGGCGACGAGGGCGAGGTGTCCGACCTGCTGGAAGTGGCGGATTTCCCGGCGCCCGAGGGCTGGTCGGAGGCGATGCGCTTCGGCTCCCGCGTGCTGCGCGATCTGCCGCGCTCCAAGGTGTCGGTCGGTGCCGGTGCGGTTGCGATCAAGGCGATGACCGACAGCGAGGAGGCGCGCCGCCGGCTGCTCGCCGATCTCGAACGCCAGGTGCCCGACGGGGTGGAGCTGGCGCTCGATCTCTCGGCGCCGCGCCCGGTGATCACCCCCTTCATCCTGCGCTTTCTCATCGACGAGGAGGGCGCGCGCTTCGACGCCTGTTCCGCCGATACCGAAGAGGCCCGCAGCCGCATCCTTGCGGCGGCGGAAGAGGCGGGTGTCGCGGATGGCGCAAACTGCCGGCTGGGTCTGGGCGTGCCGACGCGGCGCTGGGGCGATGCCGTGGTGCTGGCCATCGGCGCGGTGCAGGATCTGGGCGGCGGCTCGGTCACGATCTCCAATGCCGATGTCGCGCTGCTGGCGCCCGAAGGCACCGATACAGGCCTCTTCGACCGCGTCGTGGGCGAGCTGGAAAGCGGGCTGCCGGAGGTTTTCGCGCTGAAGGCGGTGCTGCCCGAGACGCCCGATGAAAGGGACCAGGGCCCGCCGGAATTCACCGCGACGCTGAGCCCCGAGGGCTCGGTGCAGCTGCGTGGGCGGGTGCAGTCGGAGATCTCGCGCCAGACCGCCGACAGTTTCGCGCGCGCGCTCTTCACCTCCGAGTCGGTCTATACCGCCGCGCGGGTCGACGACACGCTGCCCTCGGGCTGGTCGGCGCGGGTGCTGGCCGGGCTTGAGGCGCTGGGCGAGCTGTCGAACGGCGTGGTGCGGGTGACCCCGGATCTGGTGGCGGTGGCGGGCAATACCGGCAATGCCGACGCTGCCGACGAGATCGCGGGGCTGCTCTCCGACAAGCTCGGCGAAGCGGCGGAGGTCGAGATCGACGTCACCTATCAGGAGAAACTCGACCCGACGCTGGGCATCCCCACGCCGGAGGAATGCGAGGCGCAGATCGTCGAGATCATCGGCGACCGCAAGATCACCTTCGAGCCGGGTTCGGCCAATCTCGATGCCTCCGCCAAGGATGTGATGGATGACATCGCCGAGCTGCTGAAACTCTGCGGCGATATCCCGCTGGAGATTCAGGGCCATACCGACAGCCAGGGCCGCGAGTCGATGAACCAGGCGCTCAGCCAGGATCGCGCGCAGGCGGTGCTGGATGCGCTGCGCAACCGCCGGGTGCTGACCGCCTCCTATCGCGTGACCGGTTACGGCGAGGAGCTGCCCATCGCCGACAATGGCACCGAGGCCGGACGCGAGGCGAACCGCCGGATCGAGTTCAAGCTGATCCGCCCCGAGCCGGTGCCGGAGGTGCAGACCACGCTGGAAGAGCTTGAAGAGGCCGGCGGGGAAGGCGATACGGAGGCCGACGGCGCGGAAGAAGAAGGGGCAGGGGAATGAACAGGACGGAATTCGTGATCGCCACGGCGATCATTCTCTTTGTGGCCTTCTGCATGGGCTGGTTCGCCAACTGGCTGGTGCATCGCTTCAAGCGGATCAGCCAGGCGGATGTGGACCAGCTGGAGCGCATGAGCCAGGAGCTGCACGAGGCCGAGGAGACCCGCGATCAGGCGATCACCTATCTGCAACAGCGCGAGGCGGAGCTGACCAACCAGCTGGCGCAGACCGAGGCGGAGCTGTCGGCGGCGATGGAGGGGCTGCGCGAGGCGCGCCACGAGGCCGAGGAGATGCGCGCCTGGATCGAGCGCCAGCAGGGCGGCGCGGCCTGATCTGACGGCGCCGCTGGCGCGGCACAGGGGGAGCCGCCCGACGCCTCTGGCGTCAGGCGGCGGCGGGCGCCTGTGGCAGTGTCTGCCGCGCTGCTTATGCGTTCGGCCCGTGGCGGGGGCGGCGTGGGAGTATTTGCCGGAAAGATGAAAGGGCTGCGTGGCGCTTTTCATTTCCGCCCGCGCTTCGTAAGAGGCGGGGGAAAGGAAGGTGGTGGATGTCCCATGTCACTCTGGTGCGGCACGGTCAGGCCAATACCGGCGCACGCGACGAGATTTCATATGACAGGCTGAGCGATCTCGGGCGGCAGCAGGCGCGCTGGCTGGGCGCGCATCTGCGCGGCAGCGGCGAGCGTTTTGCCCGGGCCTATTGCGGCACGCTGACCCGGCATCGTCAGACCGCCGAGGAGATGGATCTCGGGCTCGAGCTCGTGCCGGATGCGCGGCTCAACGAGCTGGAATATTTCACCATGGCGCAGCTCTTTGCCGAGCAGCACGGGGTGGCGATCCCGACCGACCGCGAGGGATTCGTGCTGCATCTGCCGCGGCTCTTCACCATCTGGCGCGAGGGCGGGCTGGAGGGCGCGCCCGAGCGCTTTGCCGATTTCGAGGCGCGGGTCTCGGATGCGCTGCACGAGATCGCCGCCGGCGAGGGGCGCGCGGTGGTGGTGACCTCGGGCGGGGTGATCGGCTTTGCCATGCGCGCCACGATGGGGCTCGGGATGGGGGCGCTGGCGCATGCTTGTCTCGCCATCGAGAACAGCTCGCTGCACCGGTTCCAGCCGCTGGCCACCGGGCTGGCGCTGACGCTTTTCAACGCGGTGCCGCATCTGGAAGGGGCCGAAAGGGCCGCTGCCCGCTCCCATCTCTGAGCCCCGGGTTTCACCCCCGGGCGCGCTGGGGTAGCGTGGCGCCGGACAGAGCGGGAGACAGCATGACACATCTGTGGGTGCGCGCCGAACAGCGCCCGAACGAGGATCGCGTGGGCATCACGCCACGGGGCGTTGCCGCGCTGGTGGCGCAGGGCATGCGCGTGACGGTGGAGGAGAGCCGCAGCCGGGTGATCGGCATTGGCGCCTATCGTGACGCCGGGGCGGAGATCGCGCCCGAGGGCAGCTGGCCGCAGGCGCCGCGCGAGGCGCTGATCTTCGGGCTGAAGGAGCTGCCGGAGGATGGTACGCCGCTGGTGCACCGGCACATCATGTTCGGCCATGCCTATAAGGGCCAGCCGGCGGGGCAGGTGCTGCTCAGGCGCTTTGCCGCCGGTGGCGGTGCGCTCTACGATCTGGAATATCTGGTGGATGTCGAGGGGCGCCGGGTGGCGGCCTTCGGCTACTGGGCAGGCTATGCGGGGGCGGCGGTGTCGCTCTTTGCCTGGGCAGCGCAGCGCGCCGGCGGGATCTGCGCGCCGGTCTCGGTCTGGCCGAACTCGCCAGAGATGGAGGCCGATCTGCGCGCCGCGCTGGATGCGGCGGCGGGGGCCGAGCGGCCACGCGCGCTGGTGATCGGCGCGCTGGGGCGCGTGGGCAGCGGCGCCAGCGATCTCTGCGAGAAGATGGGCGTGCGGGTGACGCAGTGGGACATGGCCGAGACCGCCCATGGCGGGCCGTTTCCCGAGGTGCTGGAGCACGAGCTCTTTCTCAACTGCATCCTGGCGCGGCCGGGCACGCCGGTCTTTGTGCCGGCCTCGGCGCCGGGCGATGCGCGACGGCTGCGCGTGATCGGGGATATCGCCTGCGATCCCGACAGCGATTTCTCGCCCGTCAAGGTCTATGACCGCGCCACCAGCTGGGACGCGCCGGTGCTGCGGGTGCATGAGGATCCGCCGCTCGACGTGATGGCGATCGACAATCTGCCCTCGCTGCTGCCGCTGGAAAGCAGCGAGGATTTCGCCGGGCAGCTGCTGCCCTGGCTGACGCGGCTGGAGGCGCTGGAGGACGGCGTCTGGGGCCGCGCCCGAGAGACATTCGAACAACATAAACCGGAGGCAGGGACATGATTCACTGGTGCGGAACGGGGCTTTCTTCGATCCCGGGGCTGCGGCGCCTGATCGAGGCCGGGCACGATGTCATGGTGTGGAACCGCACCGAGACCAAGGCGCGCGAGGCGGTGGGGGATCTGACCAACCGGATCCTCGCCTTTGCGCCGGAAGCGGTCGAGGCGGCGGTGCAGCCCGGCGATGTGGTGGTCTCGATGCTGCCCGCCGACTGGCATGTGCCGCTGGCGGAGATCGCCATTGCCAAGGGCGCGCATTTCGTCTCGTCGAGCTATATCGCGCCGGAGATGCGGGCGCTGGAGGACAAGGCGAGGGCGGCGGGCGTGGCGCTGGTCAACGAGGTCGGGCTCGACCCGGGGATCGACCACCTGATGGCCCACGATCTGGTGCGCGCCTATCGCGAGTCGGAGGCTTTCGACGCAGAGAACGCGCTGAGCTTCGTGAGCTATTGCGGCGGCGTGCCGAAACAGGCCAACGCGTTTCGCTACAAATTCTCCTGGGCGCCGGTCGGCGTGCTGAAGGCGCTGCGTTCGCCGTCGCGCTCGATCCGGCATTTCTCGGAGCTGGAGGTGTCGCGCCCCTGGGAGGCGCTGGGGCGCTACGATGCGCCGCTCGACCCGCCGGAGAGCTTCGAGGTCTATCCCAACCGCGACTCGCTGCCCTTCATGGCGCAATACGGGTTCGAGCCTAGCTGGAAGGTGAAGGAGTTCGTGCGCGGCACGCTGCGGCTCAATGGCTGGGCGGAGGCGTGGAAGGATGTCTTCGAGACGGTCGAGACGGCGGATGACGCGGCGCTGGCGAAGCTGGCGGGCGAGCTCCTGGAGGCCAACGCCTATGAGGAGGGGGAACCCGACCGGGTGGTGCTCTGCGTCTCGCTGAAGGCGGAGAAGGACGGTGTGCCGGTCTGGCACAAGACCTGGGTGATGGATGCCTGGGGCGATGCGCGCGGCAATGCCATGGGGCGGCTGGTCTCGGTGCCGGTGTCGCTGGCGGTCGAGGCGGTGCTGAACCGCGAGATCGCGCCGGGTGTGTCTGCGGCGCCGTCGGATCCGAAGCTGGTGACACGCTGGCTCGACGAGGTGCAGGTGCTGGCGCAGCGGCTGATGCGGGTGGATCAGCTCTGAGAGGTTCGGTCCGGGGGGCGGTGGGCAGATTGCCCACCCTACACGCACCGATCGGGCGGAAGCCTCTCAAGGACATCGTGAAAACGTCGTAGGGTGGGCAATCTGCCCACCACACCGGAGCCTCGATCCAACAAAAAAGCGGGCCATGAAGGCCCGCTTTTCTATTTTGCGCTTGTCGCGAGGAGGCTTAGCCGCCCCAGACATAGACGGCGGCGAAGAGGAAGAGCCACACCACATCGACGAAGTGCCAGTACCAGGCGGCGGCCTCGAAGCCGATATGCTTGGTCGGCGTGAAATCGCCCTTCATCAGCCGCAGCAGGCAGACGAAGAGGAAGATCGTGCCGATGATGACATGTGCGCCGTGGAAACCCGTCGCCATGAAGAAGTTGGCGCCATAGATGTTGCCGGAGAAGCCAAAGGCCGCGTGGCTGTACTCATAGGCCTGGAAGACCGAGAAGATCGCGCCCAGAACGATGGCGATGATCAGACCCCATTTCATGTCTTCGCGGTTGTTCTCATGCACCAGCGCGTGGTGCGCCCAGGTCGCCGCGCAGCCCGAGCAGAGCAGGATCATGGTGTTGATCAGCGGCAGGTGCCAGGGGTCGAAAGTCTCGATCCCGGCGGGCGGCCAGACACCGTCGACCGCAGGCGAGTTCGGGCCCATCGGATAGAGCGCGTGTTTGAAGAACGACCAGAACCAGGCGAAGAAGAACATCACCTCGGACATGATGAACAGGATGAAGCCGTATTTCAGGCCGATCTGCACCACCGGGGTATGATCGCCGACGCGGCTTTCGGCGATCACGTCGGACCACCAGCCGAACATCACGTAGAGCACGCCGACAAAGCCCGCGAGGAAGATCCAGGGGCCGCTGCCATGGAACCAGAGCACGGTCCCGAACAGCATGATGAACGCCGCCACCGCGGCCATGAACGGCCAGATGGAGGGGTTCAGAATGTGGTAATCGTGGTTTTTAGCGTGCGCCATCTCGTTTCCCTCGTTGGATCGGCGTTCAGTTCACGGAATTCTCGTCCGCGGTCTTGGTATCGAGCGCGGCCTGCGCCTCTTCGGGCAGGTCGATCTCGTAGAAAGTGTAGCTCAGCGTGATGTGTTTGCTGTGCTTGGCATCGCGGTCCTCGACGATCTCGGGATCGACATAGAAGCTGACCGGCATCTGCACCCGCTCGCCGGGCATCAGCACCTGCTCGGTAAAGCAGAAGCATTCGATCTTGCTGAAATAGGCCCCTGCCTCATAGGGGTAGACATTGTAGGCGGCCTGACCGGCGACCGGGTGGTCGGTGGGGTTGTAGGCCTCGTAGAAGGCCAGCCCCTCTTCGCCGATGCGCACGGTCATCTCGGTCTGCATCGGCTTGAATTCCCAGGGGAAGCCGCGCGCCTTGGAGGCGTCGAACCGGACCTTGATGGTCTGGTCGAGGATCTCGCCCGCCGGCCCCTCGGCCACATTGGTGGTGCCGGCAAAGCCGGTGACCCGGCAGAACCAGTTGTAGAAGGGCACCGCCGCCCAGGCCATGGCGCCCATGAAGAGCACCACGCCGACCAGCTGGAGCAGCGTCTTGTTCTTGCCGTCAGTCGCCATTCTGCACCTGTGCGTTGCTCTGAAGCGCCGCCGAGAAATTGCCGTTGGTCACCTTCACCACGGTCATGCCGAAGACGATGACGATGAAGGCCGCCAGCACCAGCCCCAGCCCGACATTGCGGCCAAAGCGACGTTTGTGCAGCTCGTGTTGCTTGGCGATGCTCATGCCCAGCCTCCCAGCCCGAATTGCGCCAGCCCGGCCTCTGCCAGAATCGCGCCGAAATGCGCGAAGAGGTAGAGCAGCGAGAGCTTGAAGAAGCGTTTCTCGGTTTTGAAATTGTCCGCTTCCGAATCCGCTTCGTCGCGGCGGAAGATCTCCCAGGCGCCCTTGAGGAAGAGCGCGTTCAGCACCAGCGCCACGGCCAGATAGACCGGCCCGCCGATGGCGGTGAACCCGGTGCCGATGGCCAGTGCCGCCAGCAGCACGGTATAGACGAGGATATGCACGCGGGTGGCGCGGCGGCCGTGGGTCACGGTCAGCATCGGCACGCCCGCATCGTCGTAATCGGAGCGCATGAAGAGCGCCAGCGCCCAGAAATGCGGCGGCGTCCACATGAAGGTGAGGCAGAACATCAGCACCGCCTCGACGCTCACCGAGCCGGTGGCCGCGGCCCAGCCGATCATCGGAGGGAAGGCGCCCGCGGCGCCGCCGATCACGATGTTCTGCGGCGTCGAGCGCTTCAGCCACATGGTGTAGATCACGACATAGAAGAAGATGGTAAAGGCCAGCAGCCCGCCGGCCAGCCAGTTGGTGGCAAGGCCCAGGAAGACGCAGGAGAAGACCGACAGCGCCAGACCGAAGGCCAGCGCCTCCTGCGGCTGCACCCTGCCGGCGGGGATCGGGCGCCTGGCGGTGCGTTTCATCACCGCGTCGATATCGGCGTCCCACCACATGTTGAGCGCGCCCGAGGCGCCGCCGCCCACGGCGATGAACAGGATCGCGCAGAAGCCGATGAACGGGTGGACGGGGGTGGGCGCGGCCAGCAGACCGACCAGCGCCGTGAACACCACCAGCGTCATCACCCGGGGCTTCAGAAGGGCGAAATAGTCGCCGAACTGTGCCTCGCCGGGCTGGGATGCGGTGACGGTGGTGTTGGTGCTGAGATCGGTCATGCGAAGATCTTTGGCTCTTTCAGGTCGTTAGTGGCGCGCCCCGGGGCGGGGCGCGCCGGGAAGGCTCAGGAGTTGGCCAGGAACTGGCGCACGTCGACATAGCCGCCGTCTTCCTGCGAGGCGGCAAGCCAGGCGTCATAGGCCTCCTGGCTGACCACCTTCACGGTGATCGGCATATAGGCGTGCGAGATGCCGCAGAGCTCGGAGCACTGGCCGAAATAGACGCCCTCGCGCTCGGCATTGAACCACAGCTCGGCGATCCGGCCCGGCACCGCGTCCTGCTTCACGCCGAAGGCGGGGATGGTCCAGGAGTGGATCACGTCGGCGCCGGTGACCTGCATCACCACGGTGGCGCCCACGGGCACGACGACCGAGGTATCGGTGGCCAGCAGCCAGTCGTCCTTGGAATAGCCGGCGCTCACCAGCTTGGCTTCCATCGCGTCGTTGAACACATAGGGGCGGGCGCCGGCCTCTTCGTCCTCGGATGCCAGCGTGTAGGGCTGGCCGATCATGTAGCTGTCATAGGCCAGATCCTCGCCGACATATTCATAGCCCCAGTACCACTGGTAGCCGGTCACCTTGATGACCACGTCGCCCTCGGGGATCTCCTGCTGCTTGAACAGCACCGGCAGGGAGAAGGCGCCGATGACCACCAGGATGATGATCGGGCCGATGGTCCAGGCCACCTCGATCGGCGTGTTGTGGGTGAAGCTGGCGGGCGTCGGGTTGGCGCGGCGGTTGAAGCGGATGAAGGCAAAGACCATCAGCGCCACCACCAGCAGGGTGATCGCCGTGATGATGATGAGCAGCATGCCGTCGAGCCATTGGAGGTCGCGGGCCAGCTCGGTCGCGGCGGGCTGGAAGCCCAGGCCGCCTTGATGCGGGCGTCCCACCACTTCCAGGTCCTGGGCGATGGCGGGCGCGGCCAGAAGGCTGGCCATAAGCCCCGTCAGCATCGAAATCTTACGCATGTGTCACCTGATCCGGTTGTCGTTCTTGTTCGTTCGCAGGAGGATACATCCAGCGCGGTGCGACTGGGCGAGACCTCCTCCCCTCTGAGTTCCGCTCTTTAAAAAGCACAATCCGTGCATCAAATAAAGCAGGTCTGGCGCGGCAAAAAGGCGCTTTTTTTGATCTGGATCAAATAAATCGAGGTATCTCATGGCCGAAGCCCCTTTTCGCCCCTTTGAAACAGCGCTGGATCGCGACCGGACGCTGGCGCAGCTGCGCGCGGCGCTGGACGGCGCCGAGGACGGAGAGCTGTTCCTGGAACGCCGCCGCGCCGAGGCGCTGGTGCTCGATGACGGGCGAATCAAGACCGCGAGCTACGACGCATCCGAGGGATTCGGCCTGCGCGCGGTGAAAGGCGAGGTGGCGGGCTATGCGCATGCGACCGAGCTGTCGGAACGCGCCATCGCGCGCGCCTCGGAAACCGCGCGGCTGGCGGTGGGCGATGGCGGCGGCGTGCTGGCGCCGCCGCCCGCGGGCACCAACCGCACGCTCTATACCGATGCCGACCCGATCGTCGGGCAGGCCTTCCCGGTCAAGATCGACACGCTGCGCGAGATCGACGCCTATGCGCGCGGGCTCGACAAACGCGTGGTTCAGGTCACCGCCACCATCGCCGCGAGCTGTCAGGAGGTGGCGATCCTGCGCCCCGAGGGCACGCTGGTCACCGATACCCGCCCGATGACCCGCGTCACGGTCAGCGTGATCGTCGAGGAGAACGGCCGCCGCGAGGCCGGCAGCGCCTCCGGCGGCGGCCGCTTCCTGCTCGACGGGCTGCTGGAGCCCGCCGACTGGCAGGGCAAGGCGCGCGAGGCGTTGCGCATCGCGCTGGTCAACCTGAGCGCCGAGCCGGCGCCGGCGGGGGTGATGGATATCGTGCTTGGGCCGGGCTGGCCGGGCATCCTGCTGCACGAGGCCATCGGCCACGGGCTCGAGGGCGATTTCAACCGCAAGGGCTCTTCGGCCTTTGCCGGGCTGATGGGGCAGCGCATCGCGGCGCCGGGTGTCACGGTGCTGGACGACGGCACCATCCCCGACCGGCGCGGTTCGATCACCGTGGATGACGAGGGCACGCCCTCGGGAAAGAACGTGCTGATCGAGGACGGCGTGCTCGTGGGCTACATGCAGGACCGCCAGAACGCCCGTCTGATGGGGGTGACGCCCACTGGCAACGGGCGCCGCGAAAGCTATGCCCATGCGCCGATGCCGCGCATGACCAATACTTACATGCTGGGCGGCGACACCGATCCCGGCGATATCGTCGCGGATCTTGAAGACGGCATCTGGGCGGTCGGTTTCGGCGGCGGTCAGGTGGATATCACCAACGGCAAGTTCGTGTTCTCCTGCACCGAGGCCTACCGGGTGAAGAACGGCAAGGTCGGCGCCCCGGTCAAGGGCGCCACGCTGATCGGCGACGGCGCCACGGCGCTGCAACAGATCCGCGCGCTCGGCAACGACATGGCGCTCGATCCGGGCATGGGCAATTGCGGCAAGCAGGGGCAATGGGTGCCGGTGGGCGTGGGCCAGCCGACGGTGATGATCGGGGGCCTGACCGTTGGCGGTGCGCAGGCCTGAACGCCGCTGGCATCCGCTGCGTTCGGTTCCGGCCCCCGGGGCCGGGCTGTCGCGGCATCTTGGCGCTTTCGCGCTGACAGTGATTGCGGCTGCATTCGCGGGGATCATTCTGATCGGCGCGGGGGAGGTCCTCGCGTTACTCTCGCCTGATATGGGCATGGTCCTGAGCAGCTTCGGCGTGCTGTTTGGCATGTCGTTCCTCATGATCTGGCTGGGTCATCTGCCGCTTGCTGTCCTGCTCAACGTGATGACGCGATGCGGTATGGCCGGCTGGCTCAGTGTGGCGCTGGCCGGCCTGGCGATCGGCGCATTCTGGGCGGAGGCGCTGGATCTGTGGCCCGTGGCGCTGATCGGGCCGATACTGGCGCTGATACACGGCGCCGCTCTGCGACGGCCTCTGGCTGGGCGAACGGCGGATTGACGCGCGGTTCGCGGTTCCGGGGGGCGTACGTTTTTTGAAAGAGGGCAGTGTTTTTTGGCCCAGGCCGGGGATTTTTCGAGTTGGTTTACCACTGATTAAGGAAACTTGGGCTAGAGATATCCCTGCAAGCAGATGGGGCACAGGGATGACCGAGGGCAGCAACAGCTATTCTTCCACTCACCCCCCACTCCCACCCACCACGGAAGACGATCGGCTGTCCTGGCTCCGTCTCTTGCGCTCTCGCCGCGTCGGTGTGACGACCTTTTGGCGGCTTTTAACCGAACATGGCACCGCACAGGCGGCGCTCGAGGCGCTGCCCGGCGTTGCCGCCGCCGCCGGGGTCGAGGATTACCGGATCTGCCCCGAAGGCGTGGTTCTGGCCGAGCTCAAGGCCGCCCGCGCCCATGGTGCGCAGCCGGTTTTTCGCGGCATGCCCGACTATCCCGCGCTGCTCTCCGATATCTCCGATCCGCCGCCGCTTCTTTGGGTCACAGGCGACCCGGCGGCGCTGACCCGGCCCATGGTGGCGCTGGTCGGCGCGCGCAACGCCTCGTCGCTCGGCACCCGCATGGCGCGCGCCCTGGCGCAGGGGCTGGGGGAGGCTGGATTTACCGTGGTCTCCGGGCTGGCGCGGGGCATCGACGCGGCGGCGCATCTCGCCGCGCTCGACCGCGGTACGGTGGCGGTGCTGGCGGGGGGCGTCGATGTGCTCTACCCCTCGGAAAACACCCGGCTGGCAGAGCAGATCCGCGCGCAGGGCGGTGCGCTGGCCTCGGAGATGCCGATGGGGATGCAGCCGCAGGCGCGGCACTTCCCGGCGCGCAACCGCATCGTCTCGGGCATGGCGCGGGCCAGCGTGGTGGTCGAGGCGGCGGCGAAATCCGGCTCGCTGATCACCGCGCGCTGCGCGCTCGAACAGGGGCGCGAGGTGCTGGCGGTGCCGGGCCATCCGCTCGACGCGCGGGCCGGGGGCTGCAACATCCTGATCCGCGACGGCGCGCAGCTCATCCGCCATGCCGAAGATGTGATCGAGGCGCTGGGCCCGCTGGCCGGCGCCGCCGCGCCGCAGCCGGAGCTGCCGCTGGCCGAGGGGGCGCCCGCCGTGCCGCAGGCCGCCCCGGAACGGCGCAGTCTGCGCGAGACCGCCGCGCTGCACAGCGAGATCCTGGCGCGGCTCGGCCCCGCCCCGCTGGCCGAAGACCAGCTTATCCGCGATCTCGCCGCGCCCTCCGACCGGGTGTCGCCGGCGCTCACCGATCTCGAACTCGACGGGCGCATCCGCCGTCAGCCGGGCGGGCTGCTGTCGCTGGCAAGCCGCGCCTGAAAAGCGGGCAGGGGCGCCACGCATGTAGCGGCATCTGGCCCCACATTGACATTTCCCCCTTGCGCCCCACATGTTGCGCCGCCATACGCGCCCCGCGCTCAGCCTGCGGTCGTATTTCCAGGAAAGGTGGTCATTTCATGCCAGTCGTCGTCGTCGAGTCCCCGGCTAAGGCCAAGACAATCAACAAGTATCTGGGATCCGACTACACCGTTCTCGCCTCCTACGGCCATGTCCGCGACCTGCCTCCGAAGGACGGGTCTGTCGATCCCGAGCACGATTTCGCCATGACCTGGGAAATCGCCAACGACTCGCGCAAACATGTCGCCGCCATCGCCGAGGCGCTGAAATCCGACAACGCCCTGATCCTCGCGACGGACCCCGATCGCGAGGGCGAGGCAATTTCCTGGCACCTGAAAGAGGCGCTGACCAAGCGCCGCTCGATCAAGAAGGACACGCCGGTCAGCCGCGTGACCTTCAACGCGATCACCAAGGCGGCCGTCACCGAGGCCATGGCAAACCCGCGCGAGATCGACGCGCCGCTGGTCGAGGCCTATCTGGCCCGCCGCGCGCTCGATTATCTGGTGGGCTTTAACCTGAGCCCGGTGCTCTGGCGCAAGCTGCCGGGCGCGCGCTCGGCGGGGCGGGTGCAATCGGTCTGCCTGCGGCTCATCGTCGAGCGCGAGATGGAGATCGAGGCGTTCAAGCCGCGCGAATACTGGCAGGTGAAGGCACTGCTCACCACGCCGCGCGGGCAGGAATACGAAGCGCGGCTCACCGTGCTGGGCGGCAAGAAGCTCGACCGCTTCGATATCGAGAACGCCACACAGGCCGAGCTGGCGGTGCAGGCGATCACCTCGCGCGCGCTGAAGATCGCCGGGGTCGAGGCCAAGCCCTCCACCCGCAACCCGGCGGCGCCCTTCATGACATCGACGCTCCAGCAGGAGGCGAGCCGCAAGTTCGGCATGGGCGCGCGCGCCTGCATGAGCGCGGCGCAGCGGCTCTATGAGGCCGGCCACATCACCTATATGCGGACCGACGGCATCGACATGGCGCCCGAGGCGGTCAGCGCCTGCCGCGACGCCATCGCCGACCGGTTCGGCAAGGATTACGTGCCCGGCAGCCCGCGCATCTACAAGAACAAGGCGAAGAACGCGCAGGAAGCGCACGAATGTATTCGCCCCACCGACATGACCAAGGATGCGGCGAGCCTGAAGCTGCGCGAGGACGACCAGCGCAAGCTCTACGATCTGATCTGGAAGCGCACGCTCGCCTGCCAGATGGAGGCGGCGCGGCTCGAGCGCACCACAGTCGAGATCGCTTCCGAGGACGGCCAGGTCGGCCTGCGCGCCACCGGACAGGTGGTGCTTTTCGACGGCTTCCTGAAGATCTACGAGGAAGGCCGCGACGACGTGGCCGACGATGACGACAAGCGCCTGCCGCAGATCATGCAGGGCGAGCCGGCGGCCTTTGCCAAGGCGAGCCTTCAGGCGCAGTTCGACAAGGCGGGGGAAAAGGCCGACGCGGTGATCGACGACAGCGCCCCCGGCATGCAGAGCAATGGCGCCGCCGTGCTGTCGGAGAACGGCGCGGTGCTGGCCACACAAAGCCACACCCAGCCGCCGCCGCGCTACACCGAGGCGACGCTGGTCAAGAAGATGGAAGAGCTGGGCATCGGCCGCCCGTCGACCTATGCCAGCGTCATCGGCACGATCCAGGATCGCGAATATGTCCGCAAGGAACAGAACCGCCTGATCCCCGAGGACAAGGGCAGGATCGTCACGATCTTCCTGCTGAACTTCTTCCGCACCTATGTGGGCTATGAGTTCACCGCCGAGCTGGAGAACGAGCTCGACGAGGTTTCGGCGGGCGATCTCGATTACAAGCAGCTGCTGGCCAAGTTCTGGCGCGATTTCTCGGCGGCGATCGCCGAGACCTCCGAGCTGCGCATCGCCGAGGTGCTCGACGTGCTCGACGACGCGCTGGCGCCGCAGCTCTACCCGCCGCGCGAAGACGGCTCCGATCCGCGCATCTGTCCGAAATGCGGGCAGGGGCGGCTGCATCTCAAGACTTCGCGCACCGGCGGTTTCGTCGGCTGCGGCAACTATCCCGAATGCACCTATACCCGCCCCATCGCGGGCGAGGGGGCCGACGGCGAGGAGCGTCTGCTTGGCATCGATCAGGAGGACGAGATCTGGCTCAAGGCGGGCCGTTTCGGACCCTATGTACAGCGCGGTGAGCCGACGCCCGAGAACAAGAAGCCGCCGCGCGCCTCGCTGCCGAAAAAGGGCGGGGCGTTCCTGCCGGGCTGGTCGCCGGATGACATGACTCTGGAAAAGGCGGTGACGCTGCTGACACTTCCGCGTGAGGTGGGCATGCATCCCGATGGCGGCGTGATCAAGGCGAACCTTGGCCGCTTCGGCCCCTATATCATGCATCAGGCCCCCGACGAGGAGAAGCCGGTCTATGTGAACCTCAAGGAATTCCAGGAGGTCTTTGAGATCGGCATGAACCACGCGGTCGAGCTTCTGGCCGAGAAACGCGCCAATCCCGGACGCGGGCGCGGCTCTGCCGCCAAGGCGCTGAAGGAGCTGGGCGACCACCCGGATGGCGGAAAAATCGCTGTCTACGAAGGGCGTTACGGGCCGTATGTGAAGTGGGAAAAGGTCAACGCCACCCTGCCCAAGGATCTGGAGCCCGGCGATGTGAGCCTTGAGAAGGCGCTCGAGCTTCTGGCGGAGAAGCAGGCCAAGAAGGGCGGCAAGAAAAAGGCGCCGGCCAAAAAGCCCGCGGCCAAGAAGAGCACGGCCAAGAAAACCACCAAAAAGGGCTGATCTGGCGCGCCAGCGCCCGTCGACCGCCCTCTAAAAGCCGCCCGGCGCCACTACGCCCGGGCGGCTTGTGACATGTGGTATGGAACATTTTGCAAGATAATGTGTTTGGAAAATGCTATGTATCTGCCCCAAGTGATGGGCAGTACTCTCAGATGATAATCAAGAAGGGCAAAGTGATGTCCGCTCGAACATACTCACGCCGCACGCTGCTTGGTGCGGCAGGTGCCATGGTTTTGGCCCCGGCGCTTCCGGCCCAGGCAAAGCCGCTCATACGCCACAACATTTCCAGCTTCACCATGCAGGATTGGCGTGACCATTTCGAGACGCTGGGTGTCGCCAGCATCGTTGCCGACACCAATTCGCGCGCGCTGCATTTCTGGTCCGGAGACGGGCGCGACTATCGCGTCTATCCGACCTCCGTTCCCAAGACCGACGAGCTGACCAAACGCGGCTATACGGAAATCGTGCGCAAGGTGGTCGGCCCGTCCTGGACGCCAACGGCGTCGCAGCTCGAACGCTTCCCCGACTGGAAGCCGATCCCGCCCGGGCCGGACAACCCGCTGGGCACCCATGCGATGTATCTGGGCTGGCCCGCCTACATCATCCATGGCACCCATGACACCCGCAAGATCGGGCGTCGCAGCTCGGACGGATGCATCGGGCTCTACAATGAAAAAATCGCTGAACTTTACGCACTTTGCCCCATCGGCACGCAGGTGCGGGTGATCTGAGGCGACCGTAGTGATCGGGACGTAAAGGCGGTGTCGCAATGGCGCCGCCTTCGTTGACTCTGGACCTGTCGCACGGCACAAAATGCCCGATAGCTTCAGGAGGGGAGATTTCCATGAAGAAGGTCTATGGCTCGGCAGCAGAAGCGCTGGACGGCCTGCTCGAGGACGGGATGCTGATCGCTGCCGGCGGCTTCGGCCTCTGCGGCATTCCCGAATTGCTGATCGACGCCGTTGTCGAGAGCGGCGTCAAGGATCTGACCATCGCCTCGAACAATTGCGGTGTCGACGGGTTCGGCCTCGGCAAGCTGCTCGATACCAAGCAGATCAAGAAGATGATGTCCTCCTATGTGGGCGAGAATGCCGAGTTCATGCGCCAGTATCTGAGCGGCGAGCTGGAGCTGGAGTTCAACCCGCAGGGCACGCTGGCCGAGCGCATGCGCGCCGCGGGCTGTGGCATCCCGGGCTTTTACACCAAGACCGGCGTCGGCACCCAGATCGCCGAGGGCAAGGAGGTCAAGCAGTTCGGCGGCGAGGATTACATCCTCGAAGAGGGGATCTTTGCCGATCTCTCCATCGTCAAGGCGTGGAAGGCCGACACCACGGGCAACTGCGTCTTCCGCAAGACCGCGCGCAACTTCAACCCGCCGGCGGCGATGTGCGGCAAGATCTGCGTGATGGAGGTCGAGGAGATCGTCGAGCCCGGAGAGCTGGATCCCGATCACATTCACCTGCCGGGCATCTTTGTGCACCGCATCATCAAAGGCGAGCATGAGAAGCGGATCGAGAAAGTCACCACGCGCAGCCGGGAGGAGGCGTAATGCCCTGGGATCGCAATCAGATGGCCGCACGGGCGGCCGAGGAACTCGAAGACGGCATGTATGTGAATCTCGGCATCGGTATCCCGACGCTGGTCGCCAACTATGTGGGCGACAAGGAGATCACGCTGCAATCGGAAAACGGCATGCTGGGCATGGGCCCCTTTCCCTATGAGGGCGAGGAGGATCCCGACCTGATCAATGCCGGCAAGCAGACCATCACAGAGCTGCCCAAGACGGCCTATTTCGACAGCGCCATGTCCTTTGGCATGATCCGGGGCGGCAAGATCGCGGCGGCGATCCTGGGCGCCATGGAAGTGGCCGAGAACGGCGACCTGGCGAACTGGATGATCCCGGGCAAGCTGGTCAAGGGCATGGGCGGCGCCATGGATCTGGTGGCCGGCGTGGGCCGCGTGGTGGTGGTGATGGACCACACCAACAAGCACGGCGAAAGCAAGGTGCTGAAGGCCTGCACCCTGCCGCTGACCGGCACCGGTGTGGTCAACCGCATCATCACCAATCTCGGTGTGCTTGATGTGGTGGAAGGCGGGCTGAAGATCGTCGAGCTGGCCGATGGCGTGACAGAGGACGAGCTGCGCGCCGCCACCGAGGCGACCATCGTCAACTGATCGCGGTATCTTAGTGAAACCAAAAAAAACGCGGCCCCGGAGGCCGCGTTTTCCGTTTCAGCGCTGTCTGCGCGCTCAGCTCGTGCTGCTGGACGCGGTCGTGCCGGTCTTGCGCGTGGTCGCGGTCGAGGTGCTGCGCTTGGCCGGAGCCGCTGCGGCGGGCTTGGCGGCTGCGGCGGGCTTGGTGGCAGCGGCGGTCGCCTTTTCGGCGGCCTCTTCGGTTGCCTTGGCGGTGGTCGCGGCGGCAGCCGAGGCATCATCCGCCAGATCCTTGCCGGTCGACATCATCAGCTCGAGCGTTTCGCTCTGCATCTGCTTGGCGACCTCGCCGAGTGCGGTCATGTGGCTGGTGGCGCTTTCCATCTGGGCGGTGGCGAAATCGCTCATCGCCTTGGCGTAATCCGCCGGGTCGGATTTGGCCTTGGTCATATCACCCATGCGGCCGAGCGTTTCCATCGTCCACTGCATCGAGATATCGGTGGTCTTGCCAGCCGCGCCGAACGCGATGTTCGACAGCTTCTCGCCGAATCCCGCAGACGTCGCCCAGGCGCCCTCCATCGCATCGGAATCCATCGGCCAGTTGCCCATCATATCTTTGAAAGGTTTCGTGAAATCTTGCGTCAGTGCCATTGTGTCTCTCCTTGCGGAATTGCGGCGGGTGCCCCGCCTAGGCTTACGCTGCCTTGAGTGTGGCATTCTGCGGCGCAGCAGCGCAAGGCTGCCAGCCGCGATTTCAGAAAAGCGTCACGAAATGCGCGGGACTCCGCCGTCACCGGCGAAGGGTCGCACCGCATCCGTGCAAGCTTTTGCAAATAAAGAAAAAAGGGGCGAGCTCGCAATATGAACCCGCCCCCACGTCATTGCGCCGGATTGGGAGGAGAGGGGCGCAATTTCTGATCCGGGCCCCGGGAGGAGAGGCCCGGAAACCGATTACTTCGCGGTCGCTTTCTTGGCGGCCGAGGTCATGTCGTCGGTGGCTTTCTTGACGGCGGCGCTGGCGTCTTCGGTGAAGTCCTTGCCGGCGGCCATCATCAGTTCCACGGTGTCCATTTGGACCTTCTTGGCGATCTCGGCGAAGGCGGCCATGTTCTCGGCGGCAACTTCTGCCTGAGCCGACGCGAAGTCGGACATCGCCTTGGCGTAGTCAGCCGGCTCTTTCTTGACCTTGGACATGTCGGTCAGCTTGGTCAGCGTGTCCTTGGTCCACTTGGCGGAGATCTCGGTCGATTTTTCAGCGGCTTCCAGAGCCACGGCGGAGAGCTTCTCGTTCAGCGTCGCGGTGGTCTTGAAGGCTTCGTCCATGGCTTTGGTGTCCACGGGGAACGCGCCCATCATGTCTTTCATCATGGTGGTGAAGTCTTGGGTCTTGGCGGCCATTGTCATATTCCTGTCTGTCTGCCTCGCGGGCCCACCCCGCGAATTCATCAGCTCCCTAGAATATGAATGCTGCACCGCAGCATTTCAAGGGAAATTTCTGCGATGCAGCGCAATTGTGCAACCGGTTGATTTTACTGATTGGCCTTTACGCGTACGTAAGTTCCGGGGGCCGGCTCGAGCGCGGGATGCTCCGAATCACCGGGCTGACGCGCCGGCACCAGCTTGCCCGAACGCTTGCGTAGCCAGGCTTCCCATTCCGGCCACCAACTGCCCTGATGATACTCAGCCGTCTTCTGCCAGGCCTCGGCATCGAGCTTGAGGTCGGGGTTTAGGTAATGGCCGTATTTCTTTTTGCTGGGCGGATTGACGATGCCGGCGATGTGGCCGGATTCCGACAGGATGAAGGTCTTCGAGCGCGAGCCCATCTTCTGCACGCCGCGATAGCAGTCTTTCCAGGCGGCGATATGGTCGGTCTCGGCGGTGATCGAAATCAGCGGCACATCCACGTCGTTGATGTCGAGCGTCTCGCCCATCAGCTCGAACTTGCCCTCCGAGAACTGGTTGTCCTGGCAGAGCCCGCGCAGATACTGCATCGCCATGCGGCCGGGCAGGTTGGCGCCATCGCCGTTCCAGTAGAGCAGATCGAAGGCCGGCGGGGTCTCGCCCATCATGTAAGAGCGGATCGCCGGCGTGTAGATGAGATCGTTGGAGCGCAGGAACGAGAAGGTCCGCGCCATGATGAAGCTTTTCAGGATGCCGCTCGCCTTGATCTCCTCCTCGATGGCGTCGATGAAATCATTCTGGAGGAAGGGCGTGAACTCGCCCTGATCGCTGAAATCGGTGAGCGCGGTAAAGAAAGTGGCGGATTTTATCTGCTTGTCGCCGCGTTTCTTCAGCAGCGACAGGGTGAGCGCCAGCGTGGTGCCGGCGATGCAGTAGCCCACCACATTGATGCGCTCGACGCCGCAGATCTCGCGCACCAGCCGCATGGCGGTGAGGAAACCATCCTCGATGTAATCCTCCATGCCCACGTCGCGATAGCTCTCGTCGGCATTGATCCAGCTCACCACAAAGAGCGTGTAGCCCTGATCGACGATCCAGCGGATCAGGCTGTTCTCAGGCTTCAGATCGAGAATGTAGAACTTGTTGATCCACGGCGGGAAGAGCAGCAGCGGCGTCTCGCGCACCTGATCGGTGGTGGGCGAATACTGGATCAGCTCCATCATGCGGTTGCGCCAGACCACCTTGCCCTCGGCGGTGGCGATGTTCTCGCCGATGGAGAAGGCGTCTTCATCCGCGAGCCGCACCACCAGCTCGCCGTGATTGGCTTCGAGATCGGCAACGAGGTTTTCCAGGCCCTTCACCAGGCTCGCGCCCTCGGTCTCCAGCGCCTTTTGCAGCGCATCGGGGTTGGTGGCGAAGAAATTGGTCGGCGCCATCATGTCGGTGATCTGCTGCGCGAAATAGCGCAGCCGGCGCTTTTCGGTGTCGTCGAGCTCTTCGATCTCGTCCACCGCGCCGCGGATCGCATCGGCATTGATGAGATATTGCTGCTTGATGAAGTTGAAATAGGGGTGGCTGTCCCAGAGCGGGTTCTTGAACCGGCGATCGCGCGGGCCGGGATCCTCAGGCGGGGCGAGCTTGCCCTCCGACAGCGCCTTCTGCGCCTCGATGAAATGCGACAGCGACTTGCCCCAGAACCCGACCTGCTGCTCGAACACCTTGGTGGGGTTGTTGAGCCATTCCTGCCAATAGGCCTGCGCGGCCTTGGCATAGAGCGTGGGCTCGGGACCGCTGAGACCGGTGGGCATCGGTTTGCGATGCGCCAGCGCATCCATCAGGCGCTGGGTCAATTCCTCGACTTTCGCGAGATTGTCTTCCAGTTTCTCGCGTTCCGGGCTGACGGTGGCGGCTTTTGTTGTCATGAGCGCGAATCCCCCCTATCTTCTCCCAGACTTAGAATAACGATGCCAGTGCCGCGGTCAAAGCGGCGAATTGGTTTGACATCGGGTGGGTCTTGGGTGCAGCGGAGGGGTGCAGGCCAGGGCTGAAGAGAGCCCGGTCGAGCCGTGAAACAGGAGATATCGCACATGCGTTACATGGCGACCTACGACCTGATGGAATCCCTTCGCAACACCAACCAGTGGCTTGGCGCGACAGCCAAGGCCATGGCCTCTTATCCTGCGCTCGCCGCGTTGCCCAATCCGGGCATCGCGTGGATGGCGGCGTGGGGCGAGGTGACGGAGCGCAGCTTCAAGCGCATGGTGGTCAAACCGAGCTGGGGCATCCGCAGCATCACCTGCGACGACGGCAAGGACCACCTGGTGCAGATCGAGACGGTGGTCGAAAAGGATTTCGGCGATCTCATTCATTTCAACGTGCAGGGCCGCGAGGAGAAACCGCGCAAGGTGCTGCTGGTGGCGCCGATGTCGGGGCACTATGCCACGCTGCTGCGCTCGACGGTGATCTCGCTCATCCCCGATGCCGAGGTCTATGTGACCGACTGGAAGAACGCCCGCGACATTCCGGTGAGCTGCGGCAAGTTCGATATCGAGGATTACACGCTCTACCTGATGGACTTCATGCGCGCGCTGGGGCCGGAGACCAACGTGATCGCGGTCTGCCAGCCGGCGCCGCTGACGCTGGCGGCCACCGCCTATCTGGCAGAGCTCGATCCGGACGCGCAGCCGCGCACGCTGACGCTGATCGGCGGCCCGATCGACCCCGATGCCACGCCCACCGAAGTGACCGATTTCGGCAACCGCGTGACCATGGGCCAGCTCGAGGAATCGATGATCCAGCGGGTGGGCTTCAAGTACAAGGGCGTCGGCCGGCTGGTCTATCCGGGCCTGTTGCAGCTCAGCTCCTTCGTGGCGATGAATGCCGACCGCCACTCCAAGGCCTTCAACGAACAGATCCTGCGGGTGACGCGCGGCGAGGGCTCGGATCATGACGCGCATAACCGCTTCTACGACGAATATCTCGCGGTGATGGACATGACGGCGGAGTTCTACCTGTCGACCGTGGAGCGGATCTTCAAGAATGGCGAGATCGCGCAGAACCGCTTTGTGGTGGCGGGCAAGCAGGTGGATATCGGCAAGATCACCGATGTGGCGGTGAAGACCGTCGAGGGGGCCAAGGACGATATCTCGGCCCCGGGCCAATGCGTGGCGGCGCTGGATCTCTGCACCGGGCTGCCCGACAGCAAGAAGGCCAGCCATCTGGAGCCGGGCGCGGGCCATTACGGCATCTTCGCCGGCAAGAGCTGGCGCAACAATATCCGCCCGCTGGTGCTCGATTTCATCGACACCAATGCCGGCACCCCCCGCAAAAAGGCCGCCAACGCGGCCTGACCTGATGGTGCGCCTGCGGCGCGCAGCCTGTCTCGGCCCCCGTCTTTGTCGGGGGCCTCGGCGCCTCTGGCCGGTCTGATACATCAAGAGCGGCGTCGCGACGCGTGGCGGTCTTTCAAGGGCGTATTTTTGAAAGAGAAGACGGGCAGGGGCGGCGCGTCTGCTCTTCTTCTCTTTTTCAAATACGCATATCCGGCAGTTGGGCCGGGTGCTGTTTTTCGGGGTCAGAGACCCTCGAAGGCGCAGAGCGCGTGCACATCCATGCCCATCGCGTCGAGCCGCGCGCGCCCGCCCAGATCGGGCAGATCGACGATGAAGGCGCAGCCGATGATCTCGCCGCCGAGCCGTTCCACCAGTTTTATGCCCGCCTCGGCGGTGCCGCCGGTGGCCAGCAGGTCGTCGACCAGCAGGATGCGTTCGCCGGGGGCGATGGCGTCGTCATGGATCTCTACCACCGCCTCGCCATATTCCAGCGTATAGCTTTCCGAGATCACGGCGCCAGGCAGCTTGCCCTTCTTGCGGATCGGCACGAAGCCCGCCGAGAGCTGATGCGCCACCGCGCCGCCGAGGATGAAGCCGCGGGCCTCGAGCCCGACCACCTTGTCGAACCGCATCCCGGCATAGGGGTGCAGCAGCTGGTCGATGGCCATGCGGAAACCGCGCGGATCGGCGAAGAGCGTGGTCACGTCGCGAAAGACGATGCCCTCATGCGGGAAATCGACGATGGAGCGGATATAGTCGCGAACCTGTTTCTGGGCGATCATGGCGGGCCTCAGTTCGCGCGGCGCAGGGTGGCGGTGAGCACGCCCATGCCGATCAGCGCGGCGCCGCCGGCGCGGGTGAGCCAGGCGATGATGCCGGGCCGGGCCACGGCGCTGCGCAGCCTGTCGGCGGCCAGCGCATAGACCAGCACGTTGATCGCCGCGAGGCCCACGAAGGTGGCGATCAGGATGACGAATTGCGGCAGCAGCGGCGCGGAGGCGTCGATGAATTGCGGCACGAAGGCGATGAAGAAGGCGATGCTCTTGGGGTTGAGGGCGGTCACGGCGGCGGCATGGGCGAAGACGCCTCTTGCGGTGACCTCGGCGCGCGGGATCGCGAGGCCTTCCTTTGGGGCGGAGCGGATGAGTTTGATGCCGAGCCAGACCAGATAGGCGGCGCCGATCCCTTTCAGCGCGGTGAAGAGCGTGGCCGAGGCCAGCACCAGCGCGCCGAGCCCGGCGAGCGACAATGACATGGCGGTGAAATCGCCGAGCGCGACGCCGGCGGCGGAGGCAACGGCAACCGAGCGGCCCTTGGAGAGCGCGTAGGAGAGCACCAGCAGCACGGTGGGGCCGGGGATCAGCAGCAGCGCGGTGGAGGCGGCGACGAAGGTCAGCCAGAGATCGAGACTCATGTCAGCATCCTTGCGGCAACGGCGTCGAGTTTGGACATCAGCATCGGGTCGCGTTTCTCCGGTGCGGTGAGCAGGGCGTAATCGAGGGCGCGGTCGCAGCCATGCGGGCAGGGCGTGCGCTCGGCCCCCAGCAGTCCTGGCAGCCGGCTGACCAGATCGCGGGCCTTGTCGGCATTGCCGGTGAGGATCTTGACGATTTCGGTGATGTCGACGGCGCCGTGATCGGGGTGCCAGCTGTCGTAATCGGTGACCATGGCGACCGAGGCGTAGCAGAGCTCGGCCTCGCGGGCGAGCTTGGCCTCGGGCATATTGGTCATGCCGATCACGTCGGCGCCCCAGCTGTCGCGGTACATCTTCGATTCCGCGAGGGTGGAGAATTGCGGGCCTTCCATTGCCAGATAGGTGCCGCCGTCATGCACCCGGATGCCCGCTTCGCTCGCGGCGGTCAGGCAGGCGGCGCCGAGGCGCGGGCAGGTAGGGTGGGCCACCGAGACATGCGCGACGCAGCCGCTGCCGAAGAAACTCTTCTCGCGCGCGAAGGTGCGGTCGATGAACTGATCGATTACGACGAAATCGCCGGGCGCCATCTCTTCACGGAAGGAGCCGCAGGCCGAGACCGAGATCACATCGGTGACGCCCAGCCGTTTCAGCGCGTCGATATTGGCGCGGTAGGGCACGGTGGAGGGGGAATGCACATGGCCGCGCCCGTGGCGGGGCAGGAAGGCCATCTTCACGCCGCCGAGCGTGCCGGTGAGGATCTCGTCCGAGGGCAGGCCCCAGGGCGATTCGACCGCCACCCAGCGTTTGTCTTCCAGCGTGTCGAGATCGTAGACGCCCGATCCTCCGATCACGCCGATCATGGTCTCTGTCATGCAATCCGCTCCGTGATATCCTTGGGCGAAGCGTGCAACGGCGTGGCGGCGAAGGGAAGGGCCGGGCGGCAAAAACGCCCTCTCGCAGCGGGTTGCGGGGGCGGTATGCGCAGGAAAGCCGTGACTTTCGCCGCCCCGCTTGTATGAGTGCGCGCAAGGGGCCGATTTCGAGCGTATGGGTGGCGTTTTTCGCTGCGGTGCAGTATCTGCGGCCTGCGTGCAAGCAACGAACAGGACAGCTCCATGGCCAAGGCCCTACTGGCGCGCTACGCCAGCCGCATTTCCATGCCCGATCTCAGCATCCACCCGACCGGGCGGCTGACGCCGGGACAGGTCAAGACCGATCTGCTCTCCGGGCTGACCGTGGCGCTGGCGCTGGTGCCCGAGGCGGTGGCCTTTGCCTTTGTCGCGGGGGTGCACCCGCTGGTGGGGCTTTATGCGGCCTTCATGGTGGGGCTGATCACCGCCGTGTTCGGCGGGCGTCCGGGGATGATCTCGGGGGCGACCGGCGCGCTGGCGGTGGTGATGGTGGCGCTGGTGGCCGATCACGGCGTCGAGTACCTCTTCGCCACGGTGGTTCTGATGGGGCTGTTGCAGATCTTTGCCGGGGTGATGCACTGGGGCAAGTTCATCCGGCTGGTGCCGCATCCGGTGATGCTGGGCTTTGTGAACGGGCTGGCCATCGTGATCTTCATGGCGCAGCTCACCCAGTTCAAGGTGCCGGGCAGCGCAGAGGCCTCGGGCCATGGCGGCATCGGCGGCGGTGAGTGGCTGAGCGGCACGCCGCTATTGGTGATGCTGGGGCTGGTGGCGCTGACCATGGCGGTGATCTGGCTGCTGCCGAAGCTGACGCGCATCGTACCGGCGCCGCTGGCGGGGATCGCGGTGACCGCGGCGCTGGTGATCGCGCTGGGGCTCGATACGCCGCGGGTGGGCGACATGGCCTCGATCGAGGGCGGGTTCCCGGCCTTCCACATCCCGATGGTGCCGCTCAACTGGGAAACGCTGGAGATCATCCTGCCCTATGCGGTGATCCTCGCCGCCATCGGGCTGATCGAGAGCCTGCTGACGCTGAACCTCGTGGGCGAGATGACCGGCCAGCGCGGCGGCGCCAGCCAGGAATGCATCGCGCAGGGGCTCGCCAATACGGTGACCGGGTTCTTTGGCGGCATGGGCGGCTGTGCGATGATCGGCCAGTCGATGATCAATGTGAATTCCGGCGGGCGGACCCGGATCGCCGGCATCGTGGCGGCGCTGTTCCTGCTGAGTTTCATCCTCTTCGCCTCGCCGCTGATCGAGCTCATTCCGCTGGCGGCGCTTGTGGGGGTGATGTTCATGGTGGTGATCGGCACCTTCGCCTGGAACTCGCTGCGCATCCTGTTCCGGGTGCCGCTGACCGATGCCTTCGTGATCGTGCTGGTGACGGTGGTGACGGTTTACGAGGATCTCGCCGTGGCCGTGGTGGTCGGGGTGATCGTCTCGGCGCTGGCCTATGCCTGGAACAACGCCCGCCGCATCCATGCACGCAGCTACGTGACGCCGGAGGGGGCGAAGGTCTATCAGGTGCAGGGGCCGCTGTTTTTCGGCTCGTCGGAGGGCTTTGCCGAGCTCTTCAACGTGGCGGAGGATCCGCAGACGGTGATCGTGGATTTCGCCGACAGCAGGGTGGTGGACCAGTCGGCGCTTCAGGCCATTGAGGCGGTGGCGGCGAAATACCAGGCGGCCGGAAAGCGGCTGCAACTGCGCCACCTGTCGCGCGACTGTCACCGGCTGCTGACCAAGGCGGGGCATCTGATGGTCGATAGCGACGACGATCCGGATTACGCGCTGGCAGTGGATTACCATGTGCGCACGGGGATCCTCGGCGGGCATTGAGGCCGCAGGGATTGCGCCGCGGGCGTTGCCCGCGACGCCCGGGGGCGCGCCGCTGACGCGGCGCGCCCTTTTCGTTTGTATCTGGCGAGGACGCCTGCGGCGCGCGTGTTGGGGCGCTGCCCCGTCGGCCTGCGGCCGACTCCCCGGGATATTTTGGGCCAATGGAAACCGGGAGAGTGCGCTGACTGACGGTGGCAGCTTATTCGCCGGGGCGTTTGAGCGAGAACAGCTCGCGCACCACCGTATAGTCGCGATAGCCCAGCCGCGAGAGCGGGTGGAAGCGGGTGATGTCGAAGATGCCATCGACCAGGCAATCGTCGCGCAGATGCACGCCGGTGACCTCGCCGAAGGTCACGAAATTGGACTTTCCGGGCAGTTGCACGATCTGCACGACCTTGCATTCCAGCGCCGCCGGCGCGCGCGCCACGCGCGGGCAGTCGATGGTTTCGCACTCGGCTTTTTCCAGACCGGCCATCTCGAACTCGTCCTGCCCGGCCTGCCATGGACCCGAGCTGAGGTTCATCGCGTCGCGCATGGCGTATTCGACGATGTTCACGCAGAACACGCCCCGCTCGCGCAGCTGGGCGACGCTGTCCTTGGTGTCGCCGCGGTCGTCCTTGGCGGAGGTCGAGGCGAACATCACCTGTGGCGGCACATAGGCCACCGCGTTGAAGAAGCTGTAAGGTGCGAGATTGTCGCCGAGCGCGCCCCGGGTGGAGATCCAGCCGATCGGGCGCGGCGTGACGATGGCATTGAACGGGTTGTGCGGCAGGCCGTGGCCATCTTCGGGGCGGTAGAACATCGCTGTCCTTTCAGATATTTGCACCTATAGAGTCTGGAATAGGCCGGTTCGCGGCCAATTGCACGGGAGAAGCGGCGCTGTTCACGCTGTCACAGGAAAAGCCCGACGACTGGTGGGAGATCGAGGCGCTATACGATCTCAGCTTTGCGCCGGGGCGCACGGCGCTCTCCTCCTATCGGCTGCGCGAGGATGTGCCGCCGGTCGCGGAGCTGTGCCGCATCGCGCGCGACGAGACCGGCATTCTGGGCGGTGCGATCCGCTACTGGCCGGTGCGCATCGGCGCCTGGCAGGCGCTGCTCCTGGGGCCGGTGGCGGTGCACCCGACGGCGCAGGGCGAAGGCCTGGGCGCGGCGCTGATCCGCGACACGGTGGAGCGGGCGCGGGCTCTGGAATGGGCGCGGGTGCTGCTGGTGGGCGACGAGCCCTATTACCGCCGTTTCGGATTTCGCAAGCTGAGCGGGGTCGAGATGCCGCCGCCGACCAACCCCGAGCGGGTGCTGGGGCTGGAGCTGGCCCCCGGCGCCTGGGAGGGGGTGACGGGCGAGGTGACGCGCGGCGCTTGATTTCGCGCGCCGGCATGCCGATCTTTCCCACAGGCAGGAAAGGGAGCGCCATGACCGGAACCGAGCTTGTTCCTCTCGATACCAGCGGCGAGATCGCCGCGCTGGCGCGGCGCTATCGCGCGGCGGGCGGTGTCGGTTTGCAGGTGCTGAACCTGATCGGCGGGCAGGCGGAGAACCTGCTCGAACGGCTGCCCGACCGGGTCAAGGACCGGCTCGAGGGCGCCACCGAGCGCGCGCTGGAGACCGCGCTGCGCGCCGCTGCGGGCTCGCGCGGGGTGGTGCGCGACCAGAAGGGCTGGCTCAACACCGCGCTTGCCACGGCGATGGGGGCGGCGGGCGGCGCCGGCGGTCTGCCCTCGGCGCTGGCGGAGCTGCCGGTGACCACCACGGTGTTGTTGCGCACGATCCAGGGCATCGCCGCCGAACAGGGGTTCGACCCCGATGCGCCGGAGATCCGCGCCGAATGCCTGGCGGTCTTTGCCTCCGCCGGGCCGCTGGCACAGGATGACGGGGTGGATATGGGCTTTCTCTCGGCGCGGGTGACGCTGACCGGCGCGACGGTGCACGGGCTGATCCGCCGGGTGGCGCCGCGGCTGGCGACGGTGCTGGGGCAGAAGCTGGCGGCGCAGACGGTGCCGGTGCTGGGGGCGGCGGCAGGCGCCGCGACCAACTACGCCTATACCAGTTATTACCAGCAGATGGCGCATGTGCATTTCGGCCTGCTGCGTCTGGCGCGCGAGAGCGGGCAGGAGCGCGCGGCGCTGGTCGATGCGCTGAAAACCGAGCTGGCGCGGCTTGGTTAAGCCTTTCTCAAGGTTAATCGCCTAACAGGGTGGGGCGGAGCGGCAAAGTCCTTCTCCGCAGCCCCGCCCGGACATGCACGGGGGCCGCCGGATCGTGGTCTCACCGGTTCCCGGGCAGGGGTAATCCCGCGCAGAAGGTGCGGGCAGTGTCCGTTGCCAGAAGGGCATCGGCGCGCGACAGAACAGACTACGCCCGGCCGCGGAGAGGCTCCGGTCTGGCCGGGCGGCTTTGTCTGTAGGCGCATTCGGGCTTACCGCTTACAGGTGCTCCGAGAGCGCGCACCCGTGTGAAAGGTGTCACTCTGCGTGCGGCTCCAGCAGTTCGATGCGGTTGCCGAAGGGATCGTCCACATAGATCCGGCGCAGGCCGGGCAGGTCGATGTCGCGGCGCCAGGACAGGCCGGCGCGATCCAGACGGGCGATCATCGCGTCGAGATTCGCGACCTGAAAGGCGGGGTGCGCCTTGCGGGCGGGGGCAAAGGGCTCTTCGATGCCCAGATGTACGCGCAGCGCACCGCCTTCGAACCAGACGCCGCCACGGGAGCGCAGCGGGGCGGGTTTCTCGACCGGGTCCAGCCCCAGCACATCCGCATAGAAGGCGATGGCCTCGGCCTCGCGACCGCGCGGCATGGCGAGTTGTATGTGGTGCAGGGAGAGGAGCATGGGCGTGTCCGATTTTGGTATGCCTTGGTATACCGTATCGGGTGCGGGGGAAGATGTCGAGCGGGTGATGGAGGAACCCCGCCCTACGGGTGCGGGGCAGGGTGGGGGTTCACCCCACCGCGCACCACCGTGTTCAGCCGTTCCAGCGCAGGTAATCCAGCACCGACTCGCGCACCGACTGCTCGCCGCGTTCGCGCGCATCGCAGATCACATCGTAGAGCGCATCGAGATCGGTGCGCATGATCAGGCTCTTCACCGGGCCGATGGAGGCCGGGCGCATCGACAGCTTGTGCAGCCCGATGGCGGCGAGACACACCGCCTCGATGGGTCGCCCGGCATCCTCGCCGCAGAAGCTCAGCGCCGTGCCGGTCTCGGAGCAGCGCTGCACGATGCCTTCGAGGAAGGTAAGGAAGCTCACGTTCAGCGTGTCGTAGCGCCGGCGCACGCGCTCGTTCTCGCGGTCGGCGGCAAAGAAGAACTGCTTGAGATCGTTGCCGCCGATGGAGATGAAGGCCACGTCCTCGAAGAATTTCTTCGACGCATAGGCGAGGCTCGGCGTCTCCAGCATGGTGCCGATGGTGATGGTCTCGGGCACCTTGTGGCCGAGCTTGCGCTCGATGGCGAGCGCCTTGTCGACCTCGGTGCGGGCGGCGCGGAATTCCTCGTATTGCGCGACGAAGGGGAACATCACCGATAGCGGCCGCCCCTCGGAGGCGCGCAGCAGCGCCTGGATCTGCATCCGCATCACGCCCGGCTTGTCGAGCCCGACGCGGATCGCCCGCCAGCCGAGCGCCGGGTTGGGCTCGTCATTGGGCTTCATATAGGGCAGCACCTTGTCCGAGCCGATATCGAGCGTGCGGAAGATCACCGGCTTGTCGCCGGCGGAATCCATCACCCGCTTGTAGACCTCGACTAGCTCGGTGCGGCGCGGCATCTGGTTGCGGATGAGGAATTGCAGCTCGGTGCGGAACAGCCCGACGCCCTCGGCACCCGAGCTCGGCAGCGACGGCAGATCGGCCAGAAGCCCCGCATTCATGAACAGGTTGATCTGCTTGCCGCAGATCGACATGGCCGGTTTCTGGCGGATCGAGGCATAGCGTTCCTGCGCCTGCGCCTGCATCGCGATCTTGTCGCGGAAGGCGCTGACGACGCTTTCGTCGGGACGCAGATGCACCAGCCCCTGGTCGCCGTCGACCATGATGTGATCTCCGTTCAGTGCCTCGGTCAGCACCCGGTCGGCGCGGATCACCAGCGGAATCGCCAGCGCGCGGGCGACGATGGCGGCGTGGCTGCCGACCGAGCCCTCCTCCAGCACGATGCCCCTGAGCCGCCGCCCGTAATCGAGCAGCTCGCCGGGGCCGATATTGCGGGCGATTAGGATCGGATCGGCGGGCATCTCGGCGCCGGTCTCACTGCCCTGACCGGTGAGGATGCGCAGCAGCCGGTTCGACAGGTCGTCGAGATCGTGCAGCCGCTCGCGCAGATAGGCGTCGGTGACCTGGCCCATGCGGGCGCGGGCGGCGGATTGCTCCTTTTCCACCGCTGCCTCGGCGGAGAGGCCGCGGTCGATATCCTCTTCCATGCGCTTCCGCCAGCCCTTGGAATTGGCGAACATGCGGTAGGCTTCGAGCACTTCGAGCTGCTCGCCGCTGGCGCCTGCAAGCATCTCGTCGACGCTGACCCGCAGTTTCTCCACGGCGGTTTTCAGCCGCTCGCGCTCGCGTTTGGGATCGTCGCTAACCAGGTTGGTCACCACGACTCGCGGCTCGTGCAGCCAGACATGGCCCTCGGCGGTGCCCTCCTGGCCGGTGATGCCCCGGATCATCGCCGCCTGGGTATGGCGCGCCTTCAGCGCCGCGCCCTCGCCGATGAAGGCGCCGAGCTCGGCCATCTCGGCCAGCACCATGGCGACGACCTCAAGTGCGTAGATCTCGTCGGAGGTGAATTCGCGCTTGGCCTTGGTCTGCACCACCAGCACGCCGAGCTTTTCGCCCAGCCGCTGGATCGGCAGGCCGAGGAAGCTGGAGAAGATCTCCTCGCCGGTCTCGGGCATGTAGCGGAAGCCGCGCTCGGAGGGCGCGTCGGCGGTGTTGACCATCTTGCCGGTGCGCGCCACGCGGCCCACCAGGCCCTCGCCGAGTTTCATCCTCGTGTGGTGCACCGCCTCCTGCTTGAGCCCCTCGGTGGCGCAGAGCTCGAGCGTGTCCTCGTCGCGGAAGAGGTAGACGGAGCACACTTCGGTGCCCATCGAATCCGCCGTCAGATGCGTGATCTTGTCCAGCCGCGCCTGACCCGCGGCCTCTTCGGCCATGGTGTCGCGCAGCCGGCCAAGCAGCTTGCGGCTTTCGCTTTCCGAGCCATCCGGCATATCGGTCAGACCTGTCCCCGTCCCAGCGAAAAGCCGGCCCGGGTCACCTCAGGCCGCCTTCTCCAGTTCGAACGCATCATGCAGCGCCTGAACCGCGAGTTCCATGTATTTCCGGTCGACGAGAACGGAAATTTTTATCTCGGAGGTTGTGATGACCTTAATGTTGATACCCTCTTGCGAGAGAACCTCGAACATTTTCGCCGCAACGCCGGTGTGAGAGCGCATTCCGATTCCCACAACCGAGATCTTGGCGACATTGGTGTCGGCCAGCAGGTTGTGGAAATTGATCTCGCCCGAGTCCTGCGCCTTCTTCAGCGCTTCCTCGGCCCGTTTCACCTGATTGGTGGGGCAGGAGAAGGTCATGTCGGTGCGGCCATCCTCGGAGATGTTCTGAACGATCATGTCCACGTTGATCCCCGCTTCGGAGAGCGGGCTGAAGATGGCGGCGGCGATGCCGGGGCGGTCGGCGACCGAGAACAGAGTCATCTTGGCCTCGTCGCGCGAATGGGCGACCCCGGAAACAACGTTCAGTTCCATGATTTCCTCCTCGTCGCAGACCAGCGTCCCGGCCTCGTCCGACTGTTCCTCAAAACTCGACAGCACCCGCAGCTTGACCTTGTAGCGCATCGCCAGCTCGACCGAGCGGGTTTGCAGCACCTTGGCGCCGAGGCTGGCAAGTTCCAGCATCTCTTCAAAGGCGATCTTGTCGAGCTTGCGGGCGTTTTCGCAGATGCGCGGGTCGGTGGTATAGACCCCGTCCACATCGGTGTAGATATCGCAGCGCTCGGCGTCAAAGGCGGCGGCAAAGGCCACGGCGGTGGTGTCCGAGCCGCCCCGGCCGAGCGTGGTGATCCGGCCCTCGGGCGAGATCCCCTGGAAGCCGGCGACCACGGCGACCTTCATGCCCTCGCCGAACTTGCGGGTGATGTTGTCGGTCGGGATGTCGACGATGCGCGCGGCGCTGTGGGCGGAGGTGGTCATCAGCGGCACCTGCCAGCCCTGCCAGCTGCGCGCCGGCACGTCCATCTCCTGAAGCGTCAGCGCCATCAGCCCGGCGGTGACATTCTCGCCCGAGCTGACCACGGCGTCGTATTCGCGCGCGTCGAAGAGCGGTGAGGTTTCCTCGACATAGCCGACGAGCTTGTTGGTCTCGCCCGACATGGCGCTGACGATGACGATGACGTCATAGCCCTTGGCCACCTCGACGCCCACGCGTTTCGCCGCCCGCCGGATCCGGTCGAGCGTCGCGACGGAGGTGCCGCCGAATTTCATCACGAGAACGGGCATGAGGCTTCCCCGGGGTGGTCGTTGAATCAGCCGCGGTTTACGCCGGGGGGGCGGTTCGCGCAAGAGGCGGCGGGCGGCAGCGCCCGGCGGCACGGTCTGTTTTTCGAGTATTTGCAGAAAGATGAAAGAGCGGGCTCAGCGGGGGCGGTAATCGGCGGCGCGAAGCGTGCCGTCATTCACATGGGTTTCCATGCCGGGCACCACATCGGTGTTCTGCGCGGTCACCGCGCGCCAGCCCTCGGGGCCATCTTGCAGCACGAAGAGCAGGATGGTCTGGCGTGGCCCGGCGGTGCCGCCCCCGGGCAGGCGCTGGCCGGTCAGGGTGAAGCGGCAGCGCAGCACGGCGATGTCCTCGCCCAGACGCCGCACGGCGATGCGGCCCGGGCGCAGTTCGGTCTCGGCGAAGAAGCTTTTCAGCGCGTAGTCATGCGGGGCGGCGATGCGGTCGCGTCCCGTCCACCAAAGCCCGGTGACATTGACGAAATCCGCGTCCTCGGTGAAAAGCGCGGCGATCTCGGTGCCCTCGCGCGTCGCCCAGGCACGGGCGAAGGCGGCGGGGAACTCTTCGGGCTCAGAAGGCCAGCGGTTCGCCATCATAGGCCTCAAAGCAGCCGGTATTGCCGGGCCCCAGTGCGTCCAGCCGGTCGGCGAGACCGTTTGCCGAGACGTCGGGCGTGATCGCGGCGCCGCTGCCGCCCATGTCGGTCTGTACCCAGCCCGGGTGATAGATGCCAACCGAGATGCCGAGATGTTTGAGATCGACCGAGAGGTTGCGCCCGAGATTGAGCGCGGCGGCCTTGGATGCACGGTAGATATAACTGCCGCCGGGGGCGCGGGCGTCCGAGCCCATATCCGAGGAGATGATCATGATCCGGGGCGCCTCGGCCTGCTGGAGATGCGGCAGCAGCGCCTGCACGGTGAGGAACACGCCGGTGACGTTCACCGCGAATTCATCGGCCCACATCTGCGCCGGGAAACCATCGGCGAGGTTGTGCCCCTTGTCGAGATAGACGCCGGCATTGCAGATCAGCGCATCCAGCGGCTGGCCTTCGAGCCGCTCGGCCAGCGCCGCGACGGAGGCGGGGCTGGTGACGTCGAGCTCCTGGTATTCCGGGTGGCCGCGGGCGGTGCCGATGACGGTGTGGCCGCGGGCGCTGAGCGCGCTGTCGAGCGCGGCGCCGATGCCGCGATTGGCGCCGGTGATCAGGATGCGCATCAGTTGCTCTTTCTGGAGGGACGGAAGGGCAGGGGCGCGACGGGAATGCCGTCTTCGACCAGTTTGCGCGCCTCGTCGCCTCGGGCCTCGCCCCAGATCGCGCGTTTGGGCTGGTCGCCCTCATGCATGGCGCGGGCCTCGCGGGCGAAATCGCGCCCGACATAATCGGAGGTCTTCTCGATCTCTGTGCGCAGCTCGCGCAGCGCCTGTTCGGCGGGCGAGGCGGGGGCGGAGAGCGGCGCGGTGTCGGCGGGTTTCTCGGCGCCGGCATTCACGCGGGGCGCCATCAGCTCCTTCTCGACCTCGGAGGAGCCGCAGACGGCGCAGGTCACCATGCCGGCGGCATGCAGCTTGTCGAAAGCGCTCGCGGACTGGAACCAGCTGTCGAAGTGGTGATCCTGCGCGCATTTGAGGGAATACTGGATCATGGTCGTTCACCCGTAAGTGTCCCTTATGACCTAAGCCTTTGGCGGGAAAGTTCAAGCGGAACGGATCGTCCGGCGAGCGGCGCTCAGGTGTCCAGCCGTTGCGTGATGCCGGCGGCCAGCGTCTGCGCATCGGCCTGCGGGCGCAGCGCCGCCTGCGCCGCCGCGCCGTGGGTCTGCTGGGCGGTCTCGGCGGCAAGCGCGTTGAGCGCCCGGGCCAGCTCTTCGGTGTTGCGCACCTGCGTCGCGGCGCCTTGCGCGTGCAGCCGGTCGAAGCCGGGGCGGTGTTTGGCGAAATCCGGGCCGTGCAGCAGGGCGGCGCCATAGGCGGCGGGCTCGTAGGGGGTGTGGCCGCCGACATCGCTCAGCGTCCCGCCGATGAGGATGCGCCCGGCCAGCGGGTAGAGCAGCCCCATCTCGCCCATGGTGTCGGCGAGATAGACATCGGCGCCCTCGGGGGCGTCGCCGGCGCTGCGGCGGGCAACGCTCAGCCCGGCATCGGCGATCAGGCGCAGCACCGCTTCGGCGCGGCGGGGATGGCGCGGAGCGAGGATCAGCCGCAGGTCTGGCTCGGCCTCGCGCGCCAGGGCATGGGCGGCGAGCACGATTTCCTCCTCGCCCTCATGGGTCGAGGCGGCGAGCCAGGTCTTGCCGCGCGCGAAGGCCGCCGTCAGCGCCGGGTCGCGCCGCGTCTCGGGCGTGTAGAGCGCCTTCAGGTCGACCACCGGGCCGGTGGCGGCCTCGGGCAGCCCGACGGCGCAGTAGCGCGTCCGCGAGCCCGCGTCCTGCGGCGAGAGCCAGGCGATGCGGCGCAGCAGCCGCGATTGCAGCCCGCCGAAGAGGCGCCAGACCCGCGCGGTGCTTTCGGTCAGCCGCCCGCCCATGACAAAGACCGGGCCGGGGCAGGTGAGCACCCGGTGCGGCCAGAGCTCGGATTCCATCGCGATATGGCCGCGCACGTCCCAGCGCCGGTGCATGCGCCGCGCCACCCGCGCCAGATCGAGCGGTGCCAGCCGGGCGGCGAGCCCCCAGCCTTGCGCCAGCGCGACGCCGGTGGCGGAGTTGCAGGTGATCAACAGCTTGAGGTCGGGGCGGGCGGCTTGCAGCGCGGCGATCAGCGGCCTTGCCGAGGCCAGTTCGCCATTCGAGGCGGCGTGCAGCCACAGATGCGGGCCGGGCTCGGCGGGACCGCGCGCCAGCCGCTGGCGCAGCGCGTCACGGTCGCGCCGCAGCGCCAGCCGGGCGAGCACACCCAGCGCAAAGACCGAAACCAGCAGGCGATAGAGCAGCATGACACCCTTTCCCGGCGCGCCGAGGCGCCCGGCAGCGGCTTAGGCCGGGCAGGGCGGCGAGGCAAGCCCCGGGCCGGGCTCAGGCCTCCAGCTCGGCATCCCAGTAGAGGAAATCGAGCCAACTGTCGTGCAGGTGGTTGGGCGGGAACTTGCGCCCGACATTCATCAGCTCCGACGCGCCGGGCTGGCGCGGGATCTTGCGCAGCGACATGTTCGCCTTGCGCAGCGATTTCGAGCCCTTCCGCAGGTTGCAGGGCGCACAGGCGGCGACCACGTTTTCCCAGCTGGTGATGCCGCCCGAGGCGCGGGGCACGACATGATCGAAGGTCAGCTCGCCCTTGGATCCGCAATACTGGCAGCGGAATTCATCCCTCAGAAAAAGATTAAAGCGCGTGAAGGCCACGCGCTTTCTCGGTTTGACGTAATCTTTCAGCACCACCACGCTGGGTATCTTCAGCGTCATCGAGGGGCTTCGGACCTCCTCGTCATATTCGGCGATGATGTCGACCCTGTCGAGGAAGGCCGCCTTCACCGCCTCCTGCCAGGGCCAGAGCGATAGCGGATAGTAGGAAAGCGGTCGATAATCCGCGTTCAGCACCAGCGCCGGGTGTTGTTTGAGCGCTGATGGTTCTCTTACGAAATGCGTTCTGAAGTCGCCGTCCATGGAATGACTCGTTCCCTGCCCTGTCTGCCCGTCTAGAAGCACCAGAGCGGGACGACCCGCCCCAGCTTGAAAACACTATATCTCGCGTTTCACGCCTGGCAAGCCTCGCAAGATGCAGTGGTCGCACCAGAGGTATCGCGGTTTGGTAAAGCTCATATGACAGGCGTTTGGGTCGCTCTGCCGCGCCGGGAGGGGCGTTTCCGCACCCGGGGTCCGCCCCGAGAGAGGCGCGCGGTCTGCATCTCCAGCCGCTGGCGCGCGTCGCGTCGCGGGCCGGCATGGGATGAGATGGGGCATGGGACGGGATGGGATCCGGATATGGGAAATCATGGGCCGGACCGGGCCGCCGACACGCCGCGAGTCGCGAATGCCCTGGGCGACTCGTCGGATTCGCCTTGATTCAGGGGATGGGACGGCATGGGATGGGGTGGTTTTTGCGCGGCCTGTGCTCCATACATCGTCCCTGAAGTAATTTTTTGGGAAATCATGGGCGATTTTTTCCTCACAGCGCCGTTACTATATCTAGCGATGGGCTGGTTCCCGCTCACCACATATCCGTGATCTGAGGTGAAAATTCCCCCAAGATGTTGTTTTCCACAGGGGTTGTGGACAAGATGCAGGGGGTTTTACCCGAAAAAAACCATTGCCTCCCATGAAATCCCATGACATACCTTTTACCACGATGAGGGACGGACAAGGGGCACAACAAAGACCCCGGCAAAACATCCCAAAACAATAAAAGAGCAGGTTCATACAGGCACCCGCCCTTCATCGTGAACAAAGAGATCCGGCGCGCGAGCGAGCAGACATCCCCCCAGGTGGCGCGCGCAGTCGGACTAGCCCGCAAAGCGGGTCAAGGCGGCGGGTTGATCAGTGGCAGCAGATCAACCCGCCGTATTTCGTTTCAGGGGGCGAGAGTAGGGACAGTGAGCCGCAGGCTAAGGTTCAGAGGCGAAAGTCGGCACAAGGTCGACAGCAAGGGCAGGGTGTCCATCCCGGCCTCTTTTCGCCGTGTGCTTGAAGCCGGTGACCCGGACTGGGTCGAGGGGCTGAACCCCAACTTCGTGATCGTCTACGGCGACCAGCGCCGCAAATACCTGGAATGCTACACCATCGACGAGATCGAGGCGGTCGAGGATCGCATCAGCCGCATGAAGCGCGGCTCGAAAAAGCGCCGCATTCTCGAACGGCTGTTCTCCACCCAGTCAATCACCACCAGCGTCGACGAGACCGGCCGCATCGTGCTGCCCGCGAAGCTGCGCGAAAAGATCGGTCTCTCGGGCGAGGCGCAGTTCGCATCCAATGTCGACACGTTCCAGATCTGGGAGCCCGAGGCCTATGAGGCCGATCTGGCCGAGACCGAGGAAGAGCTCGACGAGTTCGACGACGATCCGCTGACGCTGCTCGACGAAGATGACGACGAGGACGAGGAGATCTAGATGGCCCCTGCGGCGGAGCAGAATGACGGCGCGCCGCACGTCCCGGTCCTCCTGCGTCCCTTGCTGGAGGCGGTGGCACCGGTCGGCGGCACCTGGATCGACGGCACCTTTGGCGCCGGCGGCTATGCGCGCGGGTTGCTGGAGGCGGGCGCGGGCAGGGTGATCGGCATCGACCGCGATCCGCTGGCGCATGAGATGGCGGCGGGATGGATCGGCGAATACGGTGACCGGCTGGAGCTGGTCGAGGGCAATTTCGCCGACATGGATCGCTATGCCAGCGACGTCGACGGCGTGGTGCTGGATCTCGGCGTCTCTTCGATGCAGCTCGACCGGGCAGAGCGGGGCTTTTCCTTCCAGAAGGACGGGCCGCTCGACATGCGCATGGAGCAGGCGGGCGAAAGCGCCGCCGATCTGGTCAAGCGGCTGGACGAAACCACGCTGGCGGATGTGCTTTATACCTATGGCGAGGAACGCGCCTCGCGCCGCATCGCGCGGGCCATCGTCAAGGCGCGCGCCGAGGAGCCGATCGATACCACCGCACGGCTGTCCTCGATCGTCGAGGCCTGCCTGCCGCGCCCGAAACCCGGCCAGTCGCATCCGGCGACGCGCAGTTTTCAGGCGCTGCGCATCGCGGTGAACGACGAATACGGCGCGCTCTGGCGCGGGTTGATGGCCGCCGAGCGGGCGTTGAAGCCCGGCGGCTGGCTCTGCGTCGTGACCTTTCATTCGGTCGAGGACCGCATGGTCAAGCGCTTCTTCCAGGCGCGCTCCGGTCGGCTCGGCTCGGTGAGCCGCCACGCGCCGGTGACCGAGACCGAAGAGCCGCGCTTCGAGCTGGTGACGCGCAAGGCGGTGGGGCCGGATGAGGTGGAGTTGCAGGCCAACCCGCGCGCCCGCTCGGCGCGGCTGCGCATCGGGCGCCGTACCGAGGCGGTGCCGGGCGAGATCGGGTCGGCGACTTTGAACATGCCGCAACTGAAGGGGAAGCGCTGATGCGAACGATGCTCTATGTGACCACCTTTCTGGGGCTGATCGGCCTCGCCTTCTGGGCCTATCGCGAAAACTACGACACCCAGGCGGCGCTCGACCATGTTGAGGATCTGCACCGCGACATCGCCGATGCGCGGGCGCGGCTGGCGATCCTCAAGGCGGAATGGGCCTATCTCAACCGCCCCGACCGGCTGCGCGATCTGGCCGAGATCAACTTTCCCCGGCTCGAACTGCTGCCGATGCGGGCCGATCAATATGGCCGCGTCGATCAGGTCGCCTATCCGGTGATACATCCGCTGGTGGTCACCGAGCCCGTCGACGTGACCAGCGCGGGGGCCGGGCAATGACCACGCGCACCCCGCTCCGCCCTCTGGCCCGCATCCTCGACGCCCGCCGCAAGGGCGAGAACCCCGACGCCATCGAACGCGAGAACATCCGCATCCGCCACGAGCAGATGCGCGACCGCGCAAGGGTGCGCGCCGAGGGCCGCCTGCTGGTGCTGGGCGTGCTGTTCTTCATTGCCTTCGGCACCATCGGCGTGCGCATGGGCGTGCTGGCCGGTTCCGAACCCAGCGAGCCGCGCGCCCAGGCCACCGGCGCCTCGATCATCGCCAGCCGCGCCGACATCACCGACCGTCATGGCCGTATCCTCGCCACCAATATGGAGACGCATTCGCTCTACGCGCATCCGCAGCAGATGATCGAACCGCTGCGCGCGGCAAAGGAGCTGAAGGCGATCTTCCCGGATCTCGACGAAGAGCGGATGGTCAAGGATTTCACCGACGATAAGCGCAAGTTTCTCTGGGTGAAG
Organism: Salipiger abyssi; assembly: GCF_001975705.1. NCBI lineage: Bacteria > Pseudomonadati > Pseudomonadota > Alphaproteobacteria > Rhodobacterales > Roseobacteraceae > Salipiger > Salipiger abyssi. The sequence goes on along the minus strand of NZ_CP015093.1, from coordinate 525,018 downwards.
AAGAAAATCAGCCCCGAGCAGATGCAGGCGGTGCACGATATCGGCGAGCCCGGGCTGCTCTTCGGTCCGCGCGAGATGCGGCTTTACCCCAATGGCGCGCTGGCCTCGCATATCCTTGGCGGCGCCAGTTTCGGGCGCGAAGGCGTGCATTCCGCCGAGGTGATCGGCACCGCCGGGATCGAGAAATATTTCGACGCCAAGCTGCGCGATCCGGCCCGCGAGGGGGCGCCGCTGGAGCTTTCCATCGACCTGACCATTCAGGCCGCCACCGAGCGGGTGCTGGATTCGGGCATGCGGCTGATGAACGCCAAGGGCGCGGCCTCGGTGCTGATGGATGTGCATACCGGCGAGGTGATCGCCATCGCCTCGCTGCCCGATTTCGACCCCAACGACCGGCCCCGCCCGCCGACCGAGGGCAGCCCCTCCGACAGCCCGCTGTTCAACCGCGCGGTGCAGGGGGTTTATGAGCTGGGCTCGACCTTCAAGATCTTTGCCGCGGCCCAGGCGATGGAGCTGGGGCTGGTGCGCCCCGACACGGTGATCGACACCCGCCCGCCCTTCAAGGTCGGCGGCCACCGCATCGGCGAGTTCGACGGGCACAATTACGGCGAGATCAGCGTCGAGCAGGTCATCGTGAAGAGCTCCAACCGCGGCACCGGCAAGATCGCGCTGGCCATCGGCATCGAGCGGCAGCAGGAGTTTCTGAAATCGCTGGGCTTTTTCGAGCCGACCGGGCTCGAGATCGTCGAGGCGGCGGGCGGCAAGCCGCTGCTGCCCTCGCGCTGGACCGACCTGTCGTCGGTGACGATCTCCTACGGGCACGGGCTCAGCTCCTCGCCACTGCATCTGGCGGCGGCCTATTCCACCATTGCCAATGGCGGCCATCTGGTCAGCCCGACGCTGCTGAAGCAGCACGGTCCGAAAATCGGGCCGCGTGTGCTCTCGGAACAGGTATCGGCCTCGGCGCGGCAGATGCTGCGCAAGGTGGTGAGCGAGGGCACGGCGAGCTTTGGCGAGGTGCCGGGCTATCACGTCGGCGGCAAGACCGGCACGGCGGACAAGCCCAAGGAGCATGGCGGCGGCTATTACAAGGACAAGGTGATCGCCACCTTTGCCTCGATGTTCCCGGCGCATGATCCGAAATACGTGCTGGTCGTCACGCTCGACGAGCCGGTCGAGACCTCCGGCTCCAAGCCCCGCCGCACCGCCGGCTGGACCGCCGTGCCGGTGGCCGCCGAGATGATCGGCCGGATCGCGCCGCTTCTGGGCTTGCGTCCGGAATACGATATGAGCGACATGACCAATGTGACACTCATCCGGAACTGAGGGCGCGTCGGCGCCGCCGGGTTTGAGTATTTTGGGAAAGATGAAAGGGCTGCCATGAGCGGGGAGAAGAGCCTCTCGGATCTGGGCCTGACCGCGCGGGGCGGGCGCGAGGCGAAGGTGAGCGGCATTTCCGTGGACAGCCGGGCGGTGATGCCGGGGCATCTCTTTGCGGCGATGCCGGGCACCAAGGTGCATGGCGCGCGCTTTGTCGAGACCGCGCTGGCGCAGGGCGCCGTTGCCGTGCTGACCGATGCCGAGGGCGCCGAGATCGCCCGCGACGCGCTGGGCGAGAGCGAGGCGGCGCTGGTGATCGCCGCCGATCCGCGCCAGGCGCTGGCCTATGCCTGCGCGCTGTTCTTCGGCGCGCAGCCCGCCACGATGGTGGCGGTGACCGGCACCAACGGCAAGACCTCCGTCGCTACCTTCGTGCGCCGGCTCTGGCAGGAGCTGGGCTATCGCGCGGTCAATCTGGGCACCACCGGGGTCGAGGGCGACTGGCAGGCGCCGCTGCGCCACACCACGCCCGAGCCCATCACCCTGCACAAGGCGCTGGCCGAGGCGGCGGAGGCCGGTGTCGATCACGCGGCGATGGAGGCGTCGAGCCACGGGCTCGACCAGCGGCGGCTCGACGGGGTGCAGCTCAAGGCGGCGGGGTTCACGAATTTCAGCCAGGATCACCTCGATTACCACGCGGATTTCGAGGAATATTTCGCCGCCAAGGCCGGGCTCTTCGCCCGCGTGCTGCCCGAGGAGGGCATGGCGGTGATCAATATCGACGACGCGCGCGGCATCGACATGCTGGCCATCGCCAAGGCGCGCGGGCAGGAGGTGCTGAGCGTTGGCGAGGCCGAGGGCGCCGATCTGCGCCTCTTGGGCCAGCGCTTCGACGCGACGGGGCAGGAGCTGCGGCTGAGCTGGCACGGCGTGGTGGAGCAGCTGCGGCTGCCGCTGATCGGCGGGTTTCAGGGCTGGAACGCGCTGCTGGCGGCGGGGCTGGTCATCGCCTGCGGCGCCGAGGCCGAGGACGTCTTTCGCGCGCTGCCGAGGCTCGAAACGGTGCGCGGGCGCATGCAGCTTGCGGCGACGCGCAACAATGGCGCGGCGGTCTATGTGGATTTCGCCCATACGCCCGACGCGGTGGCGACCGCCATCCAGGCGCTGCGCCCGCATGTCATGGGCCGGCTCATCGCGATTGTCGGCGCCGGTGGCGACCGCGACGCGCGCAAGCGCCCGCTGATGGGCAAGGCCGCGACGGAACACGCGGATATGGTCATCGTGACCGACGACAACCCGCGCTCCGAGGATCCGGCGTCGATCCGCGCGCAGGTGCTGGAGGGCGCGCCGGGCGCCACCGAGGTGGGCGACCGCGCTGAGGCGATCCTGCGCGGCGTCGATCTGCTGGGGCCGGGCGACGCGCTGCTGGTCTGCGGCAAGGGTCACGAGACCGGGCAGATCGTCGGCGATACGGTTTACCCGTTCGACGATGTGGAACAGGCGAGCGTCGCCGTGGCGGCGCTGGACGGGAGGGGCCTGTGACGCTCTGGACGGCGAAGGAGGCGGCAGAGGCCTGCGGCGGACGCGTCTCGGCGCATTGGGAGGCGACAGGGGTCTCGATCGACACCCGCACGCTGGCGCCGGGCGATCTGTTCGTCGCGCTGAAGGCGGCGCGCGACGGGCACGAGTTCGTGGCGCAGGCGCTGGAGAAGGGCGCTGCCGCCGCGCTGGTGAGCCGCATTCCCGAGGGCGTGGACGAGGACCGGCTGCTGCTGGTCGACGACGTGCAGGCGGGGCTGGAGCGGCTGGGCATCGCGGCGCGGGCGCGCACGCGGGCGCAGGTCGTGGCGGTGACGGGTTCGGTCGGCAAGACCTCGACCAAGGAGATGCTGCGCTGCGTGCTGGGCGCGCAGGGCACCGTGCATGCCGCCGAGAAGAGCTATAACAACCACTGGGGTGTGCCGCTGACGCTGGCGCGGATGCCGCGCGACGTGGATTTCGCGGTGATCGAGATCGGCATGAACCATCCCGGCGAGATCGCGCCGCTGAGCCGCATGGCGCGGCCGCATGTGGCGATGGTGACCATCGTGGCGCCGGCGCATCTGGCCGCCTTCGAGAGCCTGGCGGGCATCGCGCGCGAGAAGGGCGCGATCTTCGAGGGGCTGGAGCCGGGCGGCACTGCGGTGGTGAACGGCGATCTCGAGGTCTCGCCGATCCTGGTGGAGATGGCGGAGGCGCGCTCGGCGCAGGTCATCACCTTTGGCGAGGCGGCGGGCAATCACCACCGCATCACCGAGGTGACCGTGGGCGATGCCACGACCGTGGCGCAGGGCCGGGCCTGGCGCACGCCGATCCTCTTCAAGGTGGCGGTGCCGGGGCGGCATTTCGCGGTGAACGGGCTGGGCGTGCTGGCGGTGGCGCATGCGCTGGGGCTCGACCGGGCGCTGGCGATCACCGCGCTGGGGCAATGGCAGGCGGGTGCGGGCCGGGGCCTGCGCGAGGTGATCCTGCTCGACCCGGTGGAAACCCATCTGACGCTGGAACTGATCGACGACGCCTATAACGCCAACCCCGCCTCGCTGGGCGCGGCGCTGGAGGTGCTGGCCGGCGCCCATCCCAAGGACGGGCTGGGCCGGGTCGCCCATGGCCGCCGCATTGCCTATCTCGGCGATATGAAGGAGCTGGGCCAGGGCGAGCACGATCTGCACCGCGCCGTGGCCGCGCTGCCGGCGATGGGCTGTATCGACACGGTGCATTGCGTCGGTCCGCTGATGCGCGATCTCTGGCAGGCGCTGCCGGATGAGAAGCGCGGCCACTGGACCGAGGACAGCGCCGCCATGGCCGAGCGCGTGCGTCATGATCTCGACGCCGGCGATGTGGTTCTGGTCAAGGGCTCGCTGTCGATGGCGCTGGCGCGCGTGGTTGACGCAATCCGGAAAATGGGACAAGTGCCCGCGGGCGGAAACGGGTGAGAAGGACCGGACGATGCTTTACTGGCTGACCGAACTCAGCGACGGGGGCGACCTTTTCAACCTCTTCCGCTATATCACCTTCCGCGCCGGCGGGGCGTTCCTGACCGCGCTGATCTTTGGCTTCCTCTTCGGGCGGCCGCTGATCGACGTGCTGCGCAAGCGCCAGGGCAAGGGGCAGCCGATCCGCAATGACGGGCCGGAGGGGCATTTCGTCAAGGCCGGCACGCCGACCATGGGCGGGCTCTTGATCGTCGGCGCGCTGCTGACCGCGACGCTGCTCTGGGCAAGGCTCGACAATCCGTTTGTGTGGATGGTGCTCTTTGTCACCATGGGTTATGCCGCCATCGGCTTTGCCGACGATTACGCCAAGGTCTCCAAGCAGAACACCAAGGGCGTGTCGGGCAAGGTGCGGCTTTTGCTGGGCTTTCTCATTGCAGGGATCGCCGGCGCCTGGGCGGCCTGGTTCCACCCCGCGGAGCTTACCGGGCAGCTGGCCTTTCCGGTGTTCAAGGACGCTCTGCTCAATCTCGGGATCTTCTTCGTGCCGTTCTCGATGATCGTCATCGTCGGCGCCGCCAATGCGGTGAACCTGACCGACGGGCTGGACGGGCTGGCGATCATGCCGGTGATGATCGCCGGGGGCACGCTGGGCATCATCGCCTATGCGGTGGGGCGGACCGATTTCACCGATTATCTCGACGTGCATTACGTGCCCGGCACCGGCGAGATCCTGATCTTTGCCGCCGCGCTGATCGGCGGCGGCCTGGGCTTTCTGTGGTACAACGCGCCGCCGGCGGCGGTGTTCATGGGCGATACCGGCTCGCTGGCCCTGGGCGGTGCGCTGGGGGCGATTGCGGTGGCCACCAAGCACGAGATCGTGCTGGCCATTGTCGGCGGGCTCTTCGTGGTCGAGGCGCTCTCGGTGATCATCCAGGTGTTCTATTTCAAGCGCACCGGCAAGCGGGTGTTCCTGATGGCGCCGATCCATCATCACTACGAAAAGAAGGGCTGGGCGGAGCCGCAGATCGTCATCCGCTTCTGGATCATCTCGCTGATCCTGGCGCTGATCGGGCTGGCGACACTGAAAGTGCGCTGAGCGGGACCGCTCATCGCCCGTTTCCGGGCTCTTCGCGGGGGCGGTGCTTTTGCCCGGCGCCGCGCGGGGCGGGCGCGTCGCGCGGCGTATTTTCAAAGAGAAGAAGCGCAGGGGGTGCTCTGGTCAAGGCGGGCGCTTTGCGCTAGCGCTGGTGCTGTTGCGGCGATGCGAGGGGCGGGCATGATTGCGGTATCCGGGTTCGAGGGACGGTCGGTGGCGGTTCTGGGGCTGGGGCGCTCCGGGCTCTCGGCGGCGCGGGCGCTGCGCGAGGGCGGGGCGGTGCCGCTCTGCTGGGACGACAACCCGGAGGCGCGGGCGAGCGCGGACGCCGAGGGGTTCGGGGTCCGCGATCTGGCGCGTGCCGGCGGCTTCGACGGGGTCGACTGGCTGGTGGTCTCGCCGGGCATTCCGCATCTCTACCCCGCGCCCAACCCGGTGATCGCCGCCGCCTGGGCGGCGGGGGTGCCGGTGGACAACGATATCGGGCTCTTTTTCCGCTCTTTCGGCAGCGGCGACTGGGCGATGTTCGATCAGCCGCCCAAGGTGGTGGCGGTGACCGGCAGCAACGGCAAGTCGACCACCTCGGCGCTGATCCATCACATCCTGCAAAGCGCCGGGCGCGACAGCCAGCTTGCGGGCAATATCGGTCGCGGTGTGCTGGATATCGACCCGCCGGGCGAGGGCGGCGTGGTGGTGCTGGAGCTGTCGAGCTACCAGACCGATCTGGCCCGCGCGCTGACGCCCGATGTGGCGGTCTTCACCAATCTCTCGCCCGATCATCTCGACCGCCACGGCGGCATCGGCGGCTATTTCGCCGCCAAGCGCCGGCTCTTTGCCGAGGGCGGGCCGGATCGCTGCGTGATCGGCGTGGACGAGAACGAGGGGCGCTATCTGGCCAACCAGCTCTCCGAGGCGCCGGCGGACGACCGGGTGATCCGGGTGTCGTCGGGCAGCAAGCTCTCGGGGCCGGGCTGGGACGTGTTCGCGCGCAAGGGGTTTCTCACCGAATGGCGCAAGGGGCGGCAGGTGGCCTCCATCGACCTGCGGTCGGTGCGCGGCCTGCCCGGTGCGCACAATCATCAGAACGCCTGCGCCGCCTATGCGGCAACCCGCGCGCTGGGGCTGGCGCCGCGCGTGATCGAGGCGGCGTTTCACAGCTTCGAGGGGCTGCCGCATCGCAGCCAGATCGTCGCCGAGGCCGGCGGCGTGACCTATGTGAACGACAGCAAGGCCACCAATGTGGACGCGGCGCTGAAGGCCCTGCAGGCCTTTCCGCGCATCCGCTGGGTCTGCGGCGGGCTGATGAAGGAGGGCGGGCTCGACGCGCTGGCGCCGGGGCTGGAGAATGTGGTCAAGGCCTATGTGATCGGGCGCGAGGCGGCGGGATTTGCGCTGGGGCTGCCGGGGATCGAGGCGGAGATCTGCACCGAGATGGACACCGCCGTCACCCGAGCGGTGGCCGAGGCGCAGGAGGGTGAGGTGGTGCTGCTGGCGCCCGCCGCCGCCAGTTTCGATCAATACGACAATTTCGAAAAGCGCGGCGAGGATTTCGCCGAGAAGGTACGGGCGAGGTTGGCGGGGTAGGGCCATCGCCTCAGAGGTGTCGTCGGGGAGAGGTGGGCAGGATTGCCCACCCTACGCTGCGGGATGGCAGGCGATAAGGCTCTCCCGGCAGGGCTCGCGGTGCGTCCCAACGGTTTGCTCCGGGCCGGAGGGGGAGGCCCCGGATCGGGTCCGGGGCGCGATGTTCCGGGGTGGGGCGTGATCTCGTAGGGTGGGCAATCTTGCCCACCATGCCTTGCGATACGCTCGCGACGTAACGGGAAGACCTGTGTCTCAGCCCAGCCGCGACTGCCGCAACGGCGCCAGCAGTGCCTTGTAGATCGCCTCCGGATGCACCACGCCGAGCTGCGCCGGCACTTCGGGCAGCTTCAGGATCTGCGCGATGGCCAGCCTGTGCATGCCGCCGCTGGCGCGCAGCGGCTGACCGTTGCGGTCGATATGCACCAGGATGCCGCCATGCTCGCGGCGGAAATATTCCGGCAGCTCCGACTGGGTGAGCAGCCGCCCGCGCCGCTGCGTCTCTTCATAGATCCGGTCCAGCGTCTCGTAGCGGTTCACCACATCCTCATGCGTGACGCAGCCATCCGGTCGGCGCCCTTCGGCGAGATGCCGCAGCATGCGCGCGAAAAGCGGTGTGTCTTCCCAGGCCACGCCGTCCTCGTAATGCATGCGGCAGCTCTGGAACTTGATGTTCTCGGCAAAGGGCGTGCGGCAGCGGTCCCAGTCGCCGGCGACGATCATGCCGCTGTGCTGGCGGCGCAGCGGCTTGCGCCCGGCGCTGGCATCGTAGGAATCGCGGATCTCGCAGGGCGGCAGATAGATGCGCTCGTCCGAACGCGGTGCGTCGGCGCCGTAACGGAAGCGGTTCCAGAGGTCGCGCACGGCCTTGCGCGGCACCTGTGCCTCGATATCCCGCAGCCAGTTGGCGGGGTGCAGGGTGGGATGATCGGCAAAGGCCATGCGGGCGCGCTCCGTGACATCTGAGCGACAAAGATGTAACGGGAGTGTGACGAATTCAAGAGCGCCGATGCGTCTCGGCGATGGCGCGCCCGCAGGCGGTGCCCGAAGACCACGCCCACTGGAAGTTGTAACCGCCGAGCCAGCCGGTCACGTCCACCGCCTCGCCGATGACATAGAGCCCGGGGACGGATTTGGCCTCCATCGTCTTCGACGACAGCCCGTTGGTGGCGATGCCGCCCAGCGTCACCTCGGCGGTGCGCCAGCCCTCGGTGCCCTGCGGGCGCAGCTCCCAGCCGCTGAGCGCCTGCGCCAGCGCGGCGATACGCCGGTCGGAGAGATCGGCGAGATTGCCGCTCAGATCCAGCGTCTCGCCGAGATAGGCCACCAGCTTCGGCGGCAGAAGCTGCCCCAGCGCGGTGCTCAGCGCCCGCCGCCCGGCCTCACCGCGCGCGGCGCGCAGCGCGGCGGCGGGATCGCTGCCCGGCAGCAGGTCCACCGTAATCGCCTCGCCCTCGCGCCAGTAGCTGGAGATTTGCAGGATCGCCGGCCCCGAAAGCCCGCGATGGGTAAAGAGCATCGCCTCCTCGAAGGCGCCGCGCGCGGTCTGCGCGCGCACCGGCAGCGACAGGCCCGAGAGCGCCGAGAAGCGGCCGTCGGGAAAGGTGAAGGGCACCAGCCCGGGGCGGGGCGCGACGATTTCCAGCCCGAAGCGTGTCGCGATGTCATAGGCAAGCCCGGTGGCGCCCATCTTGGGGATCGACTTGCCGCCGGTCGCCAGCACCAGATTGCGTGCCGAGACCACCTGTTCCGTACCCTCGCGCATCAGCCGCGCCACGAAGCGGGTGCCGTCATGGCTGAGCTCGGCAAGCTCGGTCGAGAGCGCGAGCTCCGCCCCCGCCGCCTCCATCTCGCGCAGCAGCATGGCGATGATCTGCGTCGCCTTGCCGTCGCAAAAGAGCTGGCCCAGCGTCTTTTCGTGCCAGGCGATGCCATGGCGTCCGATCAGATCGAGGAAATCCCACTGCGTGTAGCGCGCCAGTGCCGATTTGCAGAAATGCGGGTTCTCCGACAGGAAACAGCCCGGCTCGACGCCGAGATTGGTGAAGTTGCAGCGCCCGCCGCCGGAGATGCGGATCTTTTCGCCCGGGTTGCGCGCATGATCCACCACCAGCGTGCCCGGCCCGGCCTCTGCGGCGCACATCATGCCGGCGGCTCCGGCCCCGAGGATCAGCGTTTCGATCTGCATGCCGGCTCAGGACCACGGAACGCCGCCCCGCACAAGCCCCCGGGCTTTCATCTTTCCGCAAATACTCACCGCCGCCCCATCCGCCCGCGCGGCGCCGGGGCAGGGGGCAAGCCGCAACCAAGTCTTCCCAAAACCCTCCCGCTTTGCTACCCTTCGTTGCATGATCCGGGCCAACCCGGGCGAGCAGAGGCAATCCGGCCGTTGAGCGGCCAATACGAGCGGTGGTCCCATGACGGAAATGGTTTACGGCACGGTCTCCGTGCAGGAGGGCGAGCCTGTTCTGCCCAAATGGTGGCGCACGGTCGATCGCTGGGCGCTGTCCTGCATCTTCCTGCTCTTCGGCATCGGCATCCTGCTGGGGCTCGCCGCCTCGCCGCCGCTGGCCGAACGCAACGGCTTTGCGCATTTCCACTACGTACAGCGGCAGGCGGTGTTCGGCGGGCTGGCGCTGACCGCGATGATGCTGACGTCGATGCTGACGCCGCTGCTGGTGCGGCGCCTCGCGGTGATCGGCTTTCTCGTGGCCTTTATCTCGCTGCTCGGCCTGCCCTTCCTCGGCACCGATTTCGGCAAGGGCGCGGTGCGCTGGTATTCGCTGGGCTTTGCCTCGGTGCAGCCCTCGGAATTCCTCAAGCCGCTCTTCGTCATCGTCGCCGCCTGGATGATGGCCGCCAGCCAGGAGATCGGCGGCCCGCCGGGCAAGCTCTGGTCCTTCGGGCTGACCGTCACCATCGTGCTGGCGCTCGCGATGCAGCCGGATTTCGGTCAGGCGAGCCTTGTGCTCTTCGGCTGGGGGGTGATGTGGTTCATCGCCGGCGCGCCGATGCTGCTGCTGGTGGCGCTCGCCGGACTCGTGGTGATGGGCGGCATGGTGGCCTATAACAGCTCCGAACACTTCGCCCGCCGCATCGACGGCTTTCTCACTCCCGAGGTCGATCCCACCACCCAGCTCGGCTATGCCACCAACGCCATTCAGGAGGGCGGCTTCTTCGGCGTCGGCGTCGGCGAGGGCACGGTGAAATGGTCGCTCCCGGATGCGCATACGGATTTCATCATCGCGGTGGCCGCCGAGGAATACGGGCTCATCCTCGTGCTGCTGATCATCGCGCTTTACACCGTGGTGGTGGTGCGCTCGGTGCTGCGGCTGATGCGCGAGCGCGATCCCTTCATCCGGCTGGCGGGCACCGGGCTCGCGGCGATGTTCGGCGTGCAGGCGATGATCAATATGGGCGTCGCGGTGCGGCTGCTGCCGGCCAAGGGCATGACGCTGCCCTTCGTGAGCTATGGCGGCTCGTCGCTGATCGCCGGCGGCATCGCCGTCGGCATGCTTCTGGCCTTCACCCGGACCCGCCCGCAGGGCGAGATCGGCGAAATCCTGCGCGGGCGACCGCGCTGAGCGGGCCGCCGGCCTGCGGGGCTTCACCCGGCCGCTGCGCTGCGATAAGGGTGCCCGGATTTTGCGGTGGGCGCCTGGCGCACCACCAGAACATGCGGTGCGATGCGGGTGCGCGGGCGATGAGCTCCGGAATGCCCGCGGCAGGGAAGGATGAAAGCTGAGATGGCAGAGCGGTTCCGGCGTCCCCTTCTGGTCATTGCCGCAGGCGGCACCGGCGGGCATATGTTTCCCGCCCAGGCGCTGGCGGAGCTGATGCTGCGGCGCGGCTGGCGGGTTAAACTCTCCACCGATGCGCGCGGCGCCCGCTATACCGGCGGCTTTCCCCATTCCACCGAGATCGAGCAGGTCAGCGCCGCGACCTTCGCGCGCGGCGGCGTGCTGGCCAGGCTTGCCGTGCCGTTCCGCCTCGCCGGCGGTGTGCTGTCGACCCTCATGCGCTTCCGCAAGGACCGGCCCGACGCGGTGGTGGGCTTTGGCGGCTACCCGTCGATCCCGGCGCTGACGGCGGCCTGGCTGCTGAAACTGCCGCGGATGATCCACGAGCAGAACGGCGTGCTGGGGCGGGTCAACGAGATCTTTGCCAAGAAAGTCGACGTTGTGGCCTGCGGCACCTGGCCCACGGAGCTGCCCGAGGGGGTGGAGGGCGTGCATACCGGCAATCCGGTGCGCATGGCGGTGCATGAGCGGGCAGGCGCGGGCTATATCGTGCCGGGCGATTACCCTATGTCGCTGCTGGTGATCGGCGGCAGCCAGGGCGCGCGCATTCTGTCGGACATCGTGCCGCCGGCCATCGAGCGCCTGCCTATCGAGATCCTGCGCAATCTTCGCGTCAGTCATCAGGCCCGCGACGAGGATGGCGAGCGCGTCACGCAATATTATTACCAGCACGCCATCGACGCCGATGTGCAGCCCTTCTTCACCGATATCCCCGCCCGCATGTCCGAGGCGCAGCTGGTGATCTCGCGCTCGGGCGCCTCGTCGGTCGCCGATATCTCTGTGATCGGGCGGCCCGCGATCCTCGTGCCCTATGCGGCGGCGGCGGGCGATCACCAGTCGGTCAACGCACAAGGGCTGGTCGATGCCGGAGCCGCGATCCGCATCCCCGAAAGCAAGCTCAGCGTCGAGAACATGTCCGAGGCGATCATGGCGGTGCTGAGCAACCCCGAGGGCGCGTCGCAGATGTCGCACGCGGCGCTCGCGGTTTCGAAGCCGGAGGCAGCAGAGCATCTGGCCTGGCTGGTCGAGCAGCTCGCCGGGTTCGGGCAGGACGAAGACCAACAACAATAAGCAGCAGAGGACGGGCAGGGATGAAACACGAACGGGTCACCGAGGGGGGCATGATGAGCGCCGCGACGAAACTTCCGGGCGATGTGGGCCCCATTCACTTCGTCGGCATCGGCGGCATCGGCATGTCGGGTATCGCCGAAGTGCTGCTCAACCACGGCTATGTGGTGCAAGGCTCGGATCTCAAACGCTCCAAGATCACCGAGCGGCTGGAGGCGCTGGGGGCGCATATCTTCGAGGGCCAGACGGCCGAGAACCTCGAGACCGCCGAGGTGGTGGTGATCTCCTCGGCGATCAAGCCGGGCAATCCCGAGCTCGACGAGGCGCGCCGGCGCGGTCTGCCGGTGGTGCGCCGGGCCGAGATGCTGGCCGAGCTGATGCGGCTGAAATCCAACGTCGCGGTGGCCGGCACCCATGGCAAGACCACCACGACGACCATGGTGGCGACGCTGCTGGATGCGGGCAATTACGATCCCACGGTGATCAATGGCGGCATCATCCATGCCTACGGATCCAACGCGCGCGTCGGGCTTGGCGAGTGGATGGTGGTCGAGGCCGACGAGAGCGACGGCACCTTCAACCGCCTGCCTGCGACCATCGCCATCGTCACAAATATCGACCCCGAGCACATGGAGCACTGGGGCAGCATCGAGAACTTGCGCGACGGGTTCTATCAGTTCGTCTCGAATATTCCCTTCTACGGGCTGGCGGTCTGCTGCACCGATCACGCCGAGGTGCAGGCGCTGGTGGGCCGGGTCAGCGACCGGCGGGTGACGACCTATGGCTTCAACGCCCAGGCGGATGTGCGCGCGGTGAACCTGCGCTACGAGAAGGGCATCGCGCATTTCGACATCCTGCTTCAGGGCGAGGACAGCAAGATCGAGGATTGCACCCTGCCGATGCCCGGCGATCACAACGTCTCGAACGCGCTGGCCGCCGTCGCGGTGGCGCGGCATCTGGGGATGAAGCGCGACGAGATCCGCACGGCGCTGGCGGCGTTCGGCGGCGTGAACCGCCGCTTTACCCGGGTGGGTGAGGTCAACGGCGTGACCATCATCGACGATTACGGCCACCACCCGGTGGAAATCGCCGCCGTGCTGAAAGCCGCGCGTCAGGCCACCGAAGGCCGGGTCATCGCCGTGCATCAGCCGCACCGCTATTCGCGGCTGCATTCGCTGTTCGACGATTTCTGCGCCTGTTTCAACGAGGCCGATGTGGTGGCCATCGCCGAGGTCTATGCGGCGGGTGAGGAGCCCATCGAGGGCGCCACGCGCGACGATCTGGTCGCCGGGCTGATCCGCCACGGTCACCGGCATGCCCGCGCGATCCTCAGCGAGGACGATCTGGAACGGCTGGTGCGCGAACAGGCGCGGCCGGGCGACATGGTGGTCTGCCTTGGTGCGGGCACGATCTCGGCCTGGGCCAACAACCTGCCGCAGCGCCTGGCCGACTGACGCGAGGCCGAAGATTTTTCGTACGAAAAATCTTTGGCGCCACGCTGTAGGTGAGGGCAGGGAGGATGAGCGAGCAACTCAAACGCCGGATCGGCTTCGGGCTGCTGACCGCCTATGGCGTCGGTGTCATGGTCGGCGCGGGTATCTACGTGCTGGTCGGCGCCGTGGCAGGGGCGGCGGGCGTTTGGGCGCCGCTGGCGTTTCTGGCGGCAGGAGCCGTGGCCGCGCCCACCGCGCTTTCCTATGCCGAATGGTCTGCGCGGGTGCCGGAGGCGGCGGGTGAGGCCGCCTATATCCGCGCGGGGTTCGATATGCCGCGGCTGGCTGTGCTCGTCGGGCTCGCCATCGTCGTGGCCGGCACGATCTCCGCCGCAGCGGTGCTGCGCGGCGGGGTCGGGTATCTGACCGGTATCGTCGATCTGCCGATCTGGCTCGGGGTCGCGGGGCTCGGTCTGGCGCTGACGCTGGTCGCCGGGCTGGGGGTTTTGGAAAGCCTGAGCCTTGCCGCGCTCTTCACCGTGATCGAGCTTGCCGGGCTCGCGCTGATCGTCTGGGCCGGGATGGGCGCCGCGCCAGCACCGGATTACGTGACCGCGCCGCCGCCCGGCTTTGCGGCCATCGGTGCCGGGGCGGTGCTGGCGTTTTTCGCCTTCATTGGTTTCGAGGACATGGTCAACATGGCCGAGGAGGTGCGTGAGCCCACCCGCACGATGCCGCGCGCGATCCTGACCTCTCTCGTCGTCACGACCCTGCTTTATGCGCTGGTCTCCTGGGCTGCCGTGCGGGCGGTGCCGCTGGAGGAACTGGCCGCTTCCGAACGGCCGCTGGCGCTGGTCTGGCAGGAGACGCGGGGCGGCGGCGCGGCGGGGTTTTCGGCGATTGCCGTCTTTGCGGCGCTCAACGGTGTGCTGGCGCAGGTGGTGATGGCGGCGCGGGTGCTGTTCGGGCTCGGCAAGGCCGGCGGCGTGCTGGCGGTCTTCCACCACGCGCATCCGCGCTTCGGCACGCCGCTGCCCGCCACCGCCCTGGTCGGCGCGGCGGTGATCGGTGCGGCGCTGCTGCTGCCGGTCGACGTGCTGGCCGGGACGACATCGGCGGTGCTGCTGGCGGTCTTTGTGCTGATCAACGCGGCGCTGATCGCGGTCAAGCGGCGGGTGCCTGACGCCCCGTTCCGCGTGCCCATGGCGGTGCCGGTGGCCGGTGTGGCGCTGTCGCTGCTGGCGCTTGTCGCGGGCCTTGCGGGACAGGGCTGATCCGGGGCAGTTTGGGGCCTGCCCGTGACGCATGCAGGGGATGCCGATGACCCTTTCTCTTTTCCTGGCCTGTGTCTGGGCCGTTGCCGCCAATGTGCTGGCGATGCTGCCCTCGCGCGACAATCACTGGCGGCGGGCCTATCTCTTGATCGGGTCGGGCCTGCCCTTGCTGGTCTATGTGGTCTGGGAAAACGGGCCCTGGATCGGGCTGATCGTGCTGCTGGCCGGGATGAGCATCCTGCGCTGGCCTTTGCGCTATCTCTGGCGCTGGCTGCGCGTGCGGCTCGGGTTTGGCGAATGAGCGCCGAGTGAGGCTGTCTGTCCGTCGCCGATGAGGCGCCGGGGCTTTACTGCCGCCGCAGGGCGCGGCAGAAGGCGCGCGATGACTGACACGCTTCCCCCCGTGCGCGGGCGCCTCACGGCGGACCGCCCGCTCTCCGATCTGACCTGGCTGCGCGTGGGCGGGCCGGCGGATCTGTTCTTTCAACCCGCCGATCTCGACGATCTGCGCGACTTTCTGCGCGCGCTGCCTGCCGGGCAGCCGGTGTTCCCCATGGGCGTGGGGTCGAACCTGATCGTGCGCGACGGCGGCATCCGCGCAGTGGTGATCCGGCTGGGGCGCGGCTTCAACGGCATCTCCATCGAGGGCACCCGCGTCACCGCCGGTGCCGCCGCGCTCGATGCGCATGTGGCAAAGCGCGCGGCGCAGGCCGGGGTGGACCTGACCTTTCTGCGCACCATCCCGGGCAGCATCGGCGGCGCGGTGCGGATGAATGCCGGCTGCTACGGCTCCTACGTCGCCGATCATCTGATCGAGGCGCGTGCGGTCACCCGCGACGGCGCGCTGGTGATGCTGACGCCGACTGAGCTGAAACTCGCCTACCGCCAGAGCGCGCTGCCCGAGGGCTGGGTGCTGACGGAGGCGGTGTTCGAGGGCGCGCCGGGCGACCCGCGGGCGCTTGAGGCGCGCATGGCGGCGCAGCTCAAGAAACGCGACGAGAGCCAGCCCAGCAAGGACCGTACCGCCGGCTCGACCTTCCGCAACCCGGCGGGGTTCAGCTCCACTGGCCGCGCCGACGACTCCCACGAGCTGAAAGCCTGGAAGGTGATCGACGAGGCCGGCCTGCGCGGCGCCACACGGGGCGGGGCGCAGATGTCGCCCAAACATTCGAATTTCCTGGTGAACACCGGAGGTGCAACCGCCGCCGATCTGGAAGGATTGGGCGAGGAGGTGCGAAAAAAGGTTTTCCAACACAGCGGAATAGCGTTACATTGGGAAATCATGCGGGTCGGAGAACCCGCAGTGTCCTGAGGCCGGGCAACCGCGCTGAAACGGACGCGGCGATCATCGCAAAACGCGGGGCGCCGACCATAAGGGGGATCACCCCCAGAGCAGAACAAGGGGCGCAAAGCCCCATCATTTCGAGGCGGTTTTGGGGATGTCGAGCAGGGCAAACCCGAAAGTGGCGGTATTGTTGGGCGGCCCCTCCGCAGAGCGCGAGGTGTCTCTCAGTTCCGGACGGGAATGTGCCGCCGCTTTGAGGGATGAAGGATTCCAGGTCACCGAGGTCGATGCCGGCCCCGATCTGGCGCAGGTGCTGACAGCGCTCGCGCCCGATGTCGTGTTCAACGCGCTGCATGGCCGTTGGGGCGAAGACGGCTGCGTGCAGGGGCTGCTGGAATGGTTGGGGATTCCCTATACCCATTCCGGCGTTCTGTCCTCGGCGCTGGCCATGGACAAGGAACGCACCAAGCAGGTCTATCGCGCCGCCGGGCTGCCGGTGGTGGACAGCCTGCTTGCCGACAAATCCGAGATCGAAGCGCGCCACGTTCTGGCGCCGCCCTATGTGGTGAAGCCCTATAACGAGGGCTCTTCGGTCGGTGTCTATCTGGTGCAGGACGGGGCCAATTCGCCGCCGCGCCTGGCCGCCGAGATGCCCGAGACGCTGATGGTCGAGGCCTATGTGCCCGGGCGCGAGCTTACCACCACAGTGATGGGCGACCGGGCGCTGACGGTGACCGATATTCTCACCGATGGCTGGTACGATTACGACGCCAAGTACAAGGAGGGCGGCTCGCGCCATGTGCTGCCCGCCGAGGTGCCGCAGGAGATCTTTGACGCCTGTCTCGATTACGCGCTGCGCGCCCATGAGGCGCTGGGCTGCCGGGGCACCAGCCGCACGGATTTCCGCTGGGACGAGAGTCGCGGTCTTGCCGGGCTGGTGCTGCTCGAGACCAACACCCAGCCGGGCATGACGCCGACCTCGCTGGTGCCCGAGCAGGCGCAATATCTTGGTTACAGCTTCGGGCAGTTTTGCCGCTGGCTGGTGGAGGATGCCTCTTGCAACCGATGACCGAGACGCCCGCGCCGCAGGTCCACCGCCCCGATCCCGCGCCCTCGCGGCTGAAATACCGCATCGAGCGGCTGATGCTGACGCCGCTCTTCCGGCTGGCGCTGCGGGTCGGGCTGCCGGCGCTGATCGGTTTCGGTGCGACGAGCTGGTATTTCTCCTATGAGGATCACCGCACCGCCGTGCTCGACGCGATCGCCGGCATCCGCAACCAGATCGAGACGCGGCCGGAATTCATGGTCAATCTCATGGCCATCGACGGCGCCAGCCCCGGCGTCTCCGAGGATATCCGCGAGATCCTGCCCATCGACTTTCCCGTCAGCTCCTTCGATCTCGATCTCGGCCTGATGCAGGGCGCGATTGTCGGGCTGGATGCGGTCGAGAGCGCGCGGCTGCGCATCCGGCAGGGCGGGGTGTTGCAGATCGACGTGACCGAGCGCGTGCCGGTGGCGCTCTGGCGGCTGCGCGGCGAGCTGGAGCTGCTCGACGATAGCGGCGCGCGGGTCAGGCCGGCGATGGCGCGGAGCGACTATCCCGAGCTGCCGGTGATCGCGGGCAAGGGCGCGGACGATTTCGTCGCCGAGGCGGTGGAGCTGGTGCAGGCGGCGGCGCCGCTTGCCGGGCGGCTGCGCGGTCTGGAGCGGATCGGCGAACGCCGCTGGGATGTGGTGCTGGATCGCGGCCAGCGCCTGATGCTGCCCGAGACGGGCGCGGTGCGGGCGCTGGAACGCGCCATCGCCATGGATCAGGCGGTGGACATGCTGTCGCGCGATATCGCGGCGGTGGATCTGCGGCTGCCGCGGCGCCCGACGCTGCGGCTGAACGGCGAGGCGATAGGCGAATACTGGCGGATCAAGGCCATGGAGACCGGAGAAAACCAATAATGATCGAGCTCTATGAATCCCAGCGCGCCATGCGCAACATGCGCAAGGCGGCGATGCAGCGGGGGGTGGTGGCGATCCTGGACGTGGGCAGCTCCAAGATCGCCTGCCTGGTGCTGCGCTTCGACGGCACGGAAAAGCTGGGCGATGACGGCATCGGCTCGCTGGCCGGTCAGTCGGGCTTCCGCGTCATCGGCGCGGCGACGACGCGCTCGCGCGGGGTGAAATTCGGCGAGATCGCCGCCATGGGCGAGACCGAGCGCGCCATCCGCACCGCCGTGCAGGCGGCGCAGAAGATGGCCGGCATCCGGGTCGATCACGTCATCGTCTGTTTCTCGGGCGCCGAGCCGCGCAGCTACGGGCTGGCCGGGCAGGTCGAGATCGAGAGCACCATGGTGACCGAGCAGGACGTGGCGCGGGTGCTCTCGGCCTGCGACGTGCCGGATTTCGGCCATGGCCGCGAGGTGCTGCACGCGCAGCCGGTGAATTTCGCGCTCGATCACCGCTCCGGGCTGAACGACCCGCGCGGCCAGATCGGGCAGCAGCTTGCCACCGACATGCATATGCTGACGGTGAACGCGCAGGCGATCCAGAACATCGCGCATTGCGTCAAGCGCTGCGATCTGGAGCTCGCGGGGCTCGCGAGCTCGGCCTATGCCAGCGGCATCGCGGCGCTGGTCGAGGACGAGCAGGAGCTGGGCTCGGCCTGTATCGACATGGGCGGTGGCACCACCGGCGTGTCGATCTTCATGAAGAAACACATGATCTATGCGGATGCCGTGCAGATGGGCGGCAACCATGTGACCGGCGACATTTCCATGGGGCTCCAGATCCCCATGGCGATGGCCGAGCGCATCAAGACCTTTTACGGCGGTGTCGTCGCCACCGGCATGGACGACCGCGAGATGATCGAGATCTCGGGCGATACCGGCGACTGGCATCATGACCGCCGGCAGGTCAGCCGCGCCGAGCTGATCGGCATCATGCGGCCCCGGGTGGAGGAGATCCTCGAAGAGGTGCGCTCCTGTCTGGATGCCGCCGGCTTCGAGCATATGCCGAGCCAGCAGATCGTGCTGACGGGCGCGGCGAGCCAGATCCCCGGGCTCGACGGGCTGGCGAGCCGGATCCTGGGCTCGCAGGTGCGTCTGGGCCGGCCGATGCGGGTGCACGGGCTGCCGCAGGCGGCCACCGGCCCGGGCTTTGCCAGCGCCGTGGGCATGTGCCTTTTCGCGGCGCATCCGCAGGACGAATGGTGGGATTTCGAGATCCCGGTCGACAAATACCCGGCGCGCTCGCTGAAACGCGCGGTGAAATGGTTCCGCGACAACTGGTGAGCGGCGGCGCCCGTGGCGCGGGCGGGATGTTTTTTTTGAGTATTTGAAGAAAGATGAAAGGGCGGGGCGCGCGAAAATCCGCGCGTTTCGCCACAGATACCGGGGTGACGGCGGAGCGCGACTCTGCTAGCTTATCCACAGATCTGTGCACAAGACGCAGAGGTGAGGGTTGTCGGGCAGACTTCCCGGAAAATTGCGAGCGAAACACCCTGACGGCACCCGTGATCCCGGTGTGCCGCCCGAGGTCTGTTGCGCGTGGATGCGCGCAGGCCGCAAAATCTAGCGGTTTCGGCGAAATCCCGCGCGGACGGCCCCAGAATCCCCTATATTTCGTGGCGAATCTGCGTTTTTTACGTGACCGACCCGTCAGATATCGGTAAGAATTGCTCGCAAAGGCGCAGGACAGGCGTGCAAACAAGTCATAAAAGACAGGCGGACCAGCATATGACACTCAACCTCTCGATGCCCGGCCAGGAAGAGCTGAAGCCCCGGATTACGGTCTTCGGCGTGGGCGGTGCCGGCGGCAACGCCGTCAACAACATGATCACCCAGCAGCTCGAGGGCGTGGATTTCGTCACCGCGAACACCGACGCGCAGGCGCTGCAACAGTCCATGGCGCATAACAAGGTGCAGCTGGGCGTGAAGGTGACCGAGGGGCTGGGCGCCGGTGCGCGGGCTTCCGTGGGCGCCGCCGCCGCCGAGGAGAGCATCGAGCAGATCGTCGATCACCTGGCCGGCGCGCATATGTGCTTCATCACCGCCGGCATGGGCGGCGGCACCGGCACCGGTGCAGCCCCGATCATCGCGCAGGCCGCGCGCGAGCTGGGCGTGCTGACCGTCGGCGTGGTGACCAAGCCCTTCCAGTTCGAAGGCGCCAAGCGCATGCGTCAGGCCGAGGACGGCGTCGAGGCGCTGCAAAAGGTCGTCGACACGCTGATCATCATTCCGAACCAGAACCTGTTCCGTCTGGCCAACGAAAAGACCACCTTCACCGAGGCGTTCTCGCTTGCCGACAATGTGCTTTATCAAGGTGTGAAGGGCATTTCCGACCTGATGGTGCGCCCGGGCCTGATCAACCTCGACTTCGCCGATGTCCGCTCGGTGATGGACGAGATGGGCAAGGCGATGATGGGCACCGGCGAGGCCGAGGGCGAGGAACGCGCGATCCAGGCGGCCGAGAAGGCTATAGCGAACCCGCTGCTCGACGAGATTTCGCTGAAGGGCGCGAAGGGCGTGCTGATCAACATCACAGGCGGCCACGACCTGACGCTGTTCGAACTCGACGAGGCGGCCAACCGCATCCGCGAGGAAGTGGATGCCGACGCCAATATCATCGTCGGCTCGACGCTGGATGACAGCATGGAAGGCGTGATGCGCGTCTCCGTCGTCGCCACCGGCATCGACGCCACCGCCGTGCAGAACGATATCCCGGTGCCGCGCCGCAAACTGTCGGAGCCGCTGAAGCCGACCATGACCGATGAAGCGCCGGCCCCGGCTGCCGCCGCACCGGCTCCCGCGCCGGCACAGGCCCCGGCTCCGGCACCGAAACCCGCGCCGGCCCCGGTTGCCGCGCAGGTGGCAGAGCCGGAATACGAGGAGGACGAGCCGTCGCTCTTTGAGTCGCTGGAGAGCGAGCGCCACGCGCAAGAGCCTGCGGAGAGCCTCTTCGAAGAGCCGGCCCCCGCCGCGGCCCAGGCCCAGGACGATCTGCCGCCGCCGGCCTACCGTCCGCAGGTGGCGCAGTTCCAGCCGCAGCCCGACGCGCTCGAAGCCGAGCCCGAAACCTTTGTCGCGCCGCGCGCGCCGACGCCGGGCACGCCTTCGCCGGACACCATGGCCCGGCTTCAGGCCGCCGCCGCGCGCAACCGCCAGCAGGCGGCAGGGCAGGCGCAGGCGCCGCGTCAGATGCAGCCGCAGCAGCCTGCGGGGGCCGCGCGCGGAACCGAGGGCGACAAGCCGCGCTTTGGCATCAACTCGCTGATCAACCGCATGACCGGCCATGCCCAGGAAGCGGCGCCCGCGCCGCGCCGCCAGCAGCCGCCGGTTCAGGCTCATCAGCCGGCACCGGTGTCGGATCCGGAAGAGGCGCAGGATCAGGACCGGATTGAAATTCCCGCCTTCCTGCGGCGTCAGGCGAACTGATTTTCTCGCGAAAGCGGATGGGAACGCCCCCGATTTCGGGGCGTTTTTCTATTCTATAACAGTGGGTTCCGAGGCGATTTTCAAAGCTGCGCGGGGTTTCGCGCATCGCGTTACGGCGATGTTTCAGGCGGTTACAATCTTTGATTTGAGATGACAGGGGGGCGTCTATATCTCCAAGCTCGAAGAAGCCGCCTATTGGGGAGGCGGGTTCCGAAGACCGAGGTGATCCACGTGCAGACGACACTCCGTTCCGCTGTGACCTTTCAAGGCGTTGGCCTGCATTCCGGCAAGCCCGCGCGTATGACGATCCGTCCGGCCATGGCCGAGCACGGCATCTGGTTCAAGCGGACCGATATCCTGCTGGGCGACACGCTGGTGCCCGCGCGCTGGGACGCCGTCGAGGTGACCCCGCTCTGCACCCGCATCGTCAACGCCGCCGGTGTCGCGGTCTCGACCATCGAACATGTCATGGCCGCGCTGGCCGGTTGCGGCGTGCATAACGCGCTGATCGAGATCGACGGTCCGGAAGTGCCGATTCTCGATGGTTCCGCCGCCCCCTTCGTGCGCGGCATCCTGGCGCGCGGCGTACGCGGCCTGCATGCGCCGGTGCGCGCCATCGAGATCCTCAAGCCCGTCGAGGTGAAGACCGACAGCGGCTGGGCCCGGCTGAGCCCGGCGCCGGAAGGCGAGGGGCTGAGCATGGATTTCCACATCGCCTTCACCGATTCCGCCATCGGCACGCAGGACAAGAGCCTCAACCTCGCCAACGGCACCTTTGTGCGCGAGCTCTGCGACAGCCGCACCTTCTGCCGTCAGTCGGATGTGGAGGCGATGCAGGCCAACGGGCTGGCGCTCGGCGGCACCTATGAAAACGCCGTGGTGGTCGATGGCGACGCGGTGCTCTCGCCGGGCGGTCTGCGCCATGACGACGAGGCGGTGCGCCACAAGATGCTCGACGCCCTGGGCGATCTCTTTACCGCTGGCGCGCCGATCATCGGCCATTACGAGGGCCACAAGGCGGGCCACGCCATCACCAATATGCTCCTGCATGCGCTCTTTGCGGATCCGGAGGCCTATCGCCTCACGCTCTGCGACCGGTTGGTTGCCGCGCGCCTGCCCGGGGCCGGTGTCGAGCGCGACGAGATCCCCGCCGTCGCCTGATCGTTTTGCCGGCGTCAAATCGCCGTTAAGGCGTTTTGCCCCGGAATTTTCTGTGCTAGGACCATGCCAAGGATCGGGGACCGGTCCGCTGCAAGGGATATGAGGATTGTCGGGCATGGCAGGCGGCAGATCGCGGAAGATTGTGATCGGGGCGGCTTTTTCCGCCATTGTTCTGGCCGGTTGCACGGCGCAGGAACGTCCGGGCTTTGCCCGGGGGAATGTTCCCATCGAGACCTATTCCGCCGAGCAGATCTATGAGCGCGGCGAGTTCGAGATCGACCGCAGGGATGGCGAGACAGCGGCGTTCTATTTCGGCGAGGTCGAGCGGCTTTATCCCTATTCCGACTGGGCCAAGCGCGCCCTGATCATGCAGGCCTATGCCTATCATCTCGAGAAGGATTACGAGAATAGCCGCGCATCGGCGCAGCGCTATATCGACTTCTACCCGACCGATGACGACGCCGCCTATGCGCAGTATCTTCTGGCACTCAGCTACTACGACCAGATCGAGGAAGTGGGCCGCGACCAGGGGCTGACCTTCCAGGCGTTGCAGGCGCTGCGCACGGTGATCGAGCGCTATCCCGACAGCGAATACGCGCGCTCGTCGATTCTGAAATTCGATCTCGCCTTCGACCATCTCGCCGGCAAGGAGATGGAGATCGGCCGCTATTACCTCAAGCGTCAGCATTACGGCGCGGCGATCAACCGGTTCCGTGTGGTGGTCGAGGATTTCCAGACCACCACCCACACGCCCGAGGCGTTGCACCGGCTGGTGGAGGCCTATCTGTCGCTGGGCCTCACCGACGAGGCGCAGACCGCTGGTGCGATTCTCGGTTACAACTATCAGGGCACCGACTGGTACGAAGACAGCTACAAGCTGCTGACGGGCCGGGGGCTCGAGCTGGAGGCCGCGGGCGACAACTGGCTGTCGAAGATCTATCGCCAGATGGTCAAGGGCCAGTGGCTTTAGGGGATGGCGGGGTGATCCCCCGCCATACGCATCATGCTGCGCGCGCTTGAAATCCGTGACATGCTGATCATCGACCGGCTGGACCTGATGTTCCAGCCCGGTCTCAACGTGCTCACCGGCGAGACCGGGGCGGGCAAGTCGATCCTGCTGGATTCGCTGGGATTCGTGCTGGGCTGGCGCGGTCGTGCCGAGCTGGTGCGCAGCGGTGCCGCGCAGGGCGAGGTGACGGCGGTGTTCGAGCTGAGCTCCGGCCACGCGGCGCGCGGCGTTCTGGAGGAGGCGGGGCTGCCGGTCTCCGACGAGCTGATCCTGCGGCGGGTGAATTCGGCGGATGGGCGCAAGACCGGCTGGGTCAACGACCGCCGCGCCAGCGGCGAAGTGCTGCGGCGGCTCTCGGATACGCTGGTCGAACTGCATGGCCAGCATGACGACCGCGGCCTGCTGAACCCTTCGGGCCACCGGACGATTCTCGACAGCTATGCGGCGATCTCCGCCGAGCTGGCGGCGGTGCGCGCGGCCTGGGCCGAGCGCCGCGGCGCGCGCAAGCGGCTGGAGGCGGCGGAGGCGGCGCTGGCCGAGATGCGCGCCGAGGAGGAGTTCCTGCGCCACGCGGTGGAGGAGCTCGACACGCTTGCGCCGGGGCCGGAGGAAGAGGCCGAACTCGACACCCGCCGCCGCACCATGCAGGCCGCCGAGCGCATCCGCGAGGATATAGCCCGGGCCTCCGATGCGCTTGGGTATGAGGGGGCCGAGGGCGCCATGGCCAATGCGCTGCGCTGGCTCGAAGGTGCCTCGGATAAGGCCGAGGGGCGTCTGGAGGCGGCGATTGCCGCGCTGACCCGCGCCATGGCGGAGCTTGACGAGGCCGGGCGCGAGGTCGCCGAATGTCTCGATGCGCTGGAGTTCAACCCGCACGATCTGGAAGAGACCGAGGAGCGGCTTTTTGCCATTCGCGGTCTGGCGCGCAAGCATCAGGTGGCCCCCGATGCGCTGCCCGAGCTGGCGGCGACCCTCTCGGGGCGGCTGGCGACGCTGGAGCGCGGCGCCGAGGATATCGCCGAGCTGACCCGCGCGGTGAAAGAGGCGGATGGTGCCTATGATGCGGCGGCGGAGCGCCTGAGCGCGGCACGGGTGCAGGCGGCGGAACGGCTCGACGCGGCCATGGCCACCGAGCTGGCGCCGCTGAAAATGGAGCGCGCGGTGTTCCGCACCGAGATCACGCCGGGCGAGCCGGGCCCGGAGGGGCGCGACGCGGTGGCCTTCACCGTGGCGACGAATCCGGGCGCACCCTCGGGACCGCTGAACAAGATCGCCTCGGGCGGTGAGCTGTCGCGCTTCCTGCTGGCGCTGAAGGTCTGCCTCTCGGAAGAGCGCAACCGGGGCGTGACGATGATCTTCGACGAGATCGACCGCGGCGTCGGCGGCGCCACGGCCGATGCGGTGGGCCGGCGGCTGAAGGCGCTGGCCGGCGGCGGGCAGGTGCTGGTGGTGACCCATTCGCCGCAGGTGGCGGCGCTCGGCGCGCATCACTGGCGGGTGCAGAAGCGGATCGAGCAGGAGATGACCCTCTCGACGGTGACACCGCTCGATGCGGATGCGCGCGAGGACGAACTGGCGCGGATGCTTTCGGGCGACACGGTCACCCCCGAGGCCCGCGCGGCGGCACGGGCGCTGCTGGCGGGGTAGGCTGGCGCGGATGGTGGGTTGGACACCCACCCCCTACGGATCACGCATCTCCCGCCCCGGACTTGATCCGGGGCCTCAGCGGTTGGTCTTTGGGGAGGGCGAGGGCGATAGGCCATGCCGGGCTTGTCAGCAACGCAGCGGGAGCCGGCCCCAGCGGCGGCACGTGGGCTGACGCTCTGCACGTTGAACCTCTTACTTTATCCCAGCCAGATCCGAACGACCTCACAAGTCAGCGCACACGTCGCCAAAGCGGCAGCGCCGCTGGGCCCGGCGTGCTTCGCCCTTGGCTCCGGGCCTGGGGCTCGGTGATGGAGCAGCCATCTAAACCCACCCCACTCAATGAAAATCCCGGCTCGGGAACAGCCGCTTCGCCTGCTCGCGCGGATGCCGGGCGCGGGGCGGGTAGCGTGGCGGGCGCGGGGCGTCGTCGGCGGCGGGGGAGGTGATGCCCACCGCCTCGTCCAGCGGGTGGCCGAGATCGGAGAGCCGCGCCGACATGTCCTCGATCCGCTCCGCGATCAGATGCACCACGATCCCCTCGCGTTGCAGATGGCCGCTGACCCGCAGCAGCCGCCCGCCCATCACCACGCGGCGATAGCGCGCATAGACCTTCGGCCAGACCACCACGTTCGACACGCCGGTTTCGTCCTCCAGCGTCAGGAAGATCACCCCCGAGGCCGTTCCCGGCCGCTGCCGGGTGATCACCAGCCCGCAGACGCTGAGCCGCTGCAGCGGCGTGGTCGCCAGCTCCGCATGCGGCGTGAGCCCGGGCAGGGCGGGGCGCAGAAGCTCCATCGGATGGGCGCGCAGCGACAGCCGCGTGGCGACGTAATCCTCCACCACCTCCTCGCCCAGATGCATCGGCGGCAGCGCCACCGCAGGCTCGCGCAGCCCCTCGCCGTCGAGCGGATCGGAGAAGAGCGGCAGCGGCGCGGGCGCCCGGATTGCGCGCACCTGCCAGAGCGCATCGCGCCGCGTGAGCCCGAGCCCGGCAAAGGCATCGGCCTCGGCCAGCCGCTCCAGCACCGCCGGTGCCAGACCCGCACGCAGCCAGAGGCTCTCGGGATCGGGATAGCCGTTGCCGCGCGCCGCCGCGATCCACTCCGTCTCCTCCTTGCCGAATCCCTTGATCTGGCGGAACCCCAGCCGCAGCGCCAGCGCGCCGTCGGCGCGGCGCTCCAGCGCGTTGTCCCAGCCGCTGCGGTTGACGCAGATCGGGCGGATCTCGACCCCGTGCTCGCGCGCGTCGCGCACGATCTGGGCGGGGGCGTAGAACCCCATCGGCTGGGAATTCAGCAGCGCGCAGGCAAACACCGCCGGGTGGTGGCATTTCAGCCAGGAGGACACGTATGTCAGCATGGCAAAGGCCGCCGCGTGGCTTTCGGGAAAGCCGTAATCGGCAAAGCCCGCGATCTGGGCAAAGCAGCGCTCGGCGGTCTCGTCGTCATAGCCGTTCTGCCGCATCCCGGCGAGGAAGCGGTCGCGATGCTCGCCGATGGTGCCCATGCGGCGGAAGGAGGCGAGCGAGCGGCGCAGCTTGTCGGCCTCCTCCGCCGAATAGCCGGCGCCGACCACAGCGATCTGCATCGCCTGTTCCTGAAACAGCGGCACCCCCAGCGTCTTGCGGGTGACCTCCTTCAACGCCGGGCCGAAGGGCTCGGGCTCTTCGAGCTTCTGGCGGCGGCGGATATAGGGCTGCACCATGCCGCCCTGGATCGGGCCGGGGCGCACGATGGCCACCTCGATCACCAGATCGTAGAAGGTGGCGGGCTTCATCCGGGGCAGGAAATTCATCTGCGCCCGGCTTTCCACCTGAAACACCCCGATGGCGTCGGCCCGTTGCAGCATGGCATAGGTGGCCGGATCCTCCTGCGGCACGGTGTCGAGCCGGTGGCGGAGGCCCTCGTGATCCTGCAGCAGGCCAAAGGCCTTGCGGATGCAGGTCAGCATGCCGAGGCTGAGCACATCGACCTTCAGTATCCCCAGCGTGTCGATATCGTCCTTGTCCCATTCGATGACCGTGCGATCCTCCATCGCGGCGTTCTCGATCGGGCAGAGTTCGTCGAGCCGCCCGCGGGTGATGACAAAGCCGCCCACATGCTGCGACAGGTGGCGGGGAAAGCCGATGATCTCGCCGATCAGCTCAATGGTCTGGGCGAGCCGGCGGTCCGAGGGATCGAGCCCCAGCTCGCGGATGCGCTCGGGATCGGCGCCGCCATCGGACATGCCCCAGATCTGACCCGCCAGCGCGGCGGTCACGTCCTGGCTCAGCCCCATCACCTTGCCGACCTCGCGGATCGCCGCGCGCGAGCGGAAATGGATCACCGTGGCGCAGAGCCCGGCACGGTGGCGGCCGTATTTCTCATAGATCCACTGGATCACCTCCTCGCGCCGCTCGTGCTCGAAATCCACGTCGATATCGGGCGGCTCGCCACGATGGCGCGAGACGAAGCGTTCAAAGACCATGCCGATCATGTCCGGGGTCACGTCGGTGATGCCGAGCAGGAAGCAGAGCACCGAATTGGCCGCCGAGCCGCGCCCCTGGCAGAGGATGCCCTCGCTGCGGGCATGCGTCACGATGTCGTTCACGGTGAGGAAATAGGCGGCAAAGCCCAGCTCGCCGACCACCGCCAGCTCCTTTTCCATGAGTTTGCGGACCTTATCCGGCGCGCCGTCCGGGTAGCGCCGGACCAGCCCCGCCTCGGCAAGGCGCCGCAGCCGTCCCTGGGGCGTTTCACCGTCGGCGATCTCGTCGGGATACTCGTAGCTGAGTTCCGAAAGATCGAAGGCACAGCGTGCGGCAATCTCCAGCGTGCGGCGCAGCGCGGCGGGGTGGTTGCGGTAGAGCCGCGCCATGTCGGGGGCGCCCTTCAGCCGGCGCTCGGCATTGGGCAGGGCGCGGGTGCCGATGGCGTCGATGGTGAGCCCCTCGCGCAGGCAGGTCAGCACATCGGCGAGCCGGCGCCGCGATGCGCGGTGCAAAAGCACGTCGCCCACCGCGACCATCGGTGCCGAGAGCCGCAGCGCCGCATGGGCGCAGGCGTCGAACCAGGCCTGATCGGAGCCGTCATAGCGCGGCGCGGCACCCAGAAAGACATGGCCGGGGTAGCGCCTTTGCAGGGCGCGGACCGGGGCGGTGGCCTGTGCCAGATCGGGCGGCGGCAGGGCGATGAGGATCATGCCGGCGCAGCCCTCCAGCAGATCCTCCAGATGCAGCCGGCACCGGCCCTTTTCGGCGCGCCGCTTGCCGGTGGAGAGCAGCCGCGCCAGCCGGTGATAGCCGGGCCGGTCCACCGGCAGGGCGAGCCACTCCACCGGGTCGTCCTCGAGTACCAGCCGGGCGCCGGTGATGAGCTTCGGCAACTGCGGCGCGGCGGGATGGGGGATTTCCTCCGGCGTGCCGACCTCCTGCCGCGAGCAGCTGTCCACCCGGTGCCGGGAGCGGATACGCAGCGTTTCCTCGGCTTTTTCCTTCAGGATCTTCAGCGCGCTATAGGCCCGCACCACGCCGGCCAGCGAATTGCGGTCGGTGATGGCGATGGCGGCGAGGCCCAGCTCGGCGGCGCGGGCGACCAGCTCTTCGGGATGCGAAGCGCCGGTGAGGAAGGTGAAATTCGAGGTGACGCACAGCTCCGCATAGGCGGGGGGCGTGGGTTGGGGCAGGGCGGCGGTCATGCGAATTCCCCCTGCACGAACCAGCCCGGCTGCTGCGGCGTGTGAAAGAGCCAGAGCCGGCGGCCCTGCCGGGTCTCGACCTGCCAGTAATCGCGCACGCCGCGCTGCCAGTTGTCATCGGGCAGCCACCATTCGGGCGCGATGCGCTCGGGGCCGGTGGCGCGGGCGGTGTCGAGCGCCATGGCGCGCCAGCGAAAGCGCCCGGGCGGGCGCGGGCCGGTGGCGGCGATGGGCTCGGGCGGGAACAGCCGCAGCGGGCGCGGGCGCGGCGCGTGCCAGCCCGTCGCGGCGCGGGAAAAGGCGGCGGGGGCGATGGAAAAGGCGCGCTCGGGGATATGGCTGTCGGCGGGCAGAAAGCGCTGCACGTTCTCCAGCCCGATGCGGGTGCCGATCCGGGTCACCAGATCGTCGAGCGCCGGGCCGCCCGCCGCGACCGCCGCGACCGGGCCGCCGAGCTGCTGCACCGGCAGCGCCTCGACCTGCGTCGCCTCCAGCCGCAGCTGGTCGATGCCGAAGCCCGCCTCGGCGGCCTCCACCCCGCGGGCGAAGAGCGGCAGGATGCGGGCGGCGTCGCGCATCGGGCTGGCCAGCCGCAGCTCCACCGACTGGCTGCCGCCATCGACCCGGCGCAGGCTCAGCGCCAGCACCCGCGCGCCGGCCTCCTGTGCCAGCAGTTTGGCGCAGAGCGGTTCCAGCAGCCGGGCGGCGCCGGCCATCACATCCTCGGTGCGGCCGATGGGCTCGGGCAGGCTGAGACGGACGCCGTAATGCGGCGGATCGGGCTCCGGCGTGACCGGCTCGGGCTGCGCCCCGAGCGCCTGATCGAGCCGCCGCAGCGGCTCGGGGCCGAAGCGGCGGGCGAGGGGGGCGCGCGGCGTTGCGGCCAGATCGGCGATGCGGCGCAGGCCCAGCCGTTGCAGACCGGTGACGGTGTCCGGCGCGAGGCGCAGCGCCTCGACCGGCAGCGGTCCCAGCGTCGCCAGCCCGTCGCCGGGCGGCGCTGCGCCCTCGCCGTGATGCGCCAGCGCCCAGGCGGCGCCGCGCGTGTCGCCCAGCCCCAGCCGCAGGTTCAGCCCGGCGCGGGTGGCGCGGGCGCGCATATCCTCCAGCATCGCCGCCTCGCCGCCATGCAGATGCGTCGCGCCGGTGACATCGAGCACCAGCGCATCCCGCCCCTCGATCCCGACCCAGGGGCAATAGCGCGTGGCCCAGCGGCGCAAGGTGGACAGAAAGCGCGCCTCGCGCGGCGGATCGGCGGGGGCGGTGATCAGGTCGGGACAGAAGGCGCGGGCATCGGCGAGGCTCATGCCGCGATAGAGCCCCAGCGCCTCGGCCGGCGCGTTGAGGCAATGCAGCCGTTCGGCATTGGCCTGGGTCAGAAGCAGCGCGAAGGGCGCCCCGTCAACCGGACGCGCGCGCAGAGCCCGGTCGCTCGCCAGCCGGGGGAACCACATGCAGACGATGCGCCGTGTCATCCCATCGAACATCCCAGGCCCCAAGTGTTCCCGATTTGTTCTTTATAATTTCCCAGCGCAGCGCTGTCGAGTCCTCGCCCTCTGCCGCCAGCCGGGGCGCGGCGTGCCAGCGGGTCTCGGCGGCGTTGCTGCCCATGCCCTCGGGGATCAGGCAGAGCCCCGTCGTGGCGCCCGCCTTGGCGGCCAGTTGCAGCCGCCGGCCCTGTCGCAGGTCGAGCGGCTGGACGATCTCGGTCACCACCAGCGGCACGGCGCCGTCGCGCAGCGCCTCTTCGCTGACCGCCAGCGCATCGACCTGGCCGGGCGCCTGCGCGACGAGCAGCCGCGCCGGATCGAAGACCCGCGCCAGCCCCAGAGGGTGCAGCGCCTGATGATCCCAGCCCTGCCGCACCCAGAGCACCGGCCCCGTTCCGCGCGCGGCGAGGATCGCGGCAAAGCTCGTGGCGCCGGGGCCGCAGACCTCGTGGACGCGGGACCGGCGCAGTGGAAAGCACTGGGACAGATTCGCGGACATGGGCACAGGATACACGGGCAGAGGGGGCGGGCGGAAGGGCCGGGAGCGCTACAGGATCCAGATCCCCAGCACGCCCAGGGTGAAGGCCAGCGCGCCGCCATAGAACTTTGTCGCGCTGGTTTCCGAGGCGACGCGCGTCAGCTCGATCAGGGGTCGTGTCACGAACAGCATCGCAGCGGCGTAAAAGAGGTTCGCCGCGACGATCGCGATATGCAGGAGAAGCGGCAGCAGGGTTATCAGGATCATCCAGTTCCGGATCGCCGCCTCTATCGGAATATAGCTCCAGAATCCGCGCAGGATTGTCGTAACATCCCAGACAACCAGACGGCCCGTCGCGATCAGCGTTTCGAAGAAGGTCGGTTGCAGCGAAATGGTGCTGGAGATCGGAGTATTCGACAGCGTCATATCGGTGAACAGGGAGCGAACCTGCGCCGTTTCTTCGGCAGCGTCCGCGGCGTCTGGCGAAAACGCCTCTTCAAGCGCGTCAAAGAGCGTGCGCCAGGGCTCGCCGAGGGCGGTGCCGTGCTGCGCGTAATAGTCGAGAGCACGCGGAGCGAAGACATCATTTATATAATGGAAAAGCTGCGGCCGCAGGTCTTCCGGGATCAGGTAGCCGTCGTACAAACGTCCCGCGAGATGGGTCAGGATCGGGCCCAGAAAATAGATGATGGCGGTCAGGATAAAGAACAGTACTACGCAAAAGGCGAAATCCAGAAGCGCCGAACCGAGGATGAGACCGCCGCGGTAGATATCCCTGTCGAGCCGGATCTCCTTGGAAAAGTAGATCAGCGCGGTGGTGATGAGGCAGGAAAGATAGAGGCTTGGCAGCAGGACCGTGGCATAGAAGGTCGAGGTAAACCAGCCGGATCTCTGTAAGATGGAGGTCGAAAGTTCGGAACTCAGGTCGAGATAGGCGTTCCCCTCCGCCAGAACAAGCGACAGATGTGTCCGCGCTATCTCTTCCCCCAGGCCCAGAAGAAAGATCGAGGTTTCGAGATCGTTGGTTTCGCCGGTGCTGAAATCCATGTCGCTGGACCAGTAAGGCCCCATGGATTGCAGCCGGGCGCTGAGAGAGGCGGTATCGAGAATGAGAAAGCCGGCCTCTTTGCAAAGCGCCACATCCCCGGTCACGACAAGGCAGTTCCGGGCGTTTTTGTAGTCGAGGATTGCCGTGACAGCGTTCGTCAGGTGATCGGTCTGCGGCACCGGCTGATTGCGCCGCAGATGCGCGTTCAGTTCGAACCCCGAGATCGAGAGGACGAGGAATGCCAGGCTCCAGAGCGCCGCCCGGCGGAGCTGCCGCCCGGGGCGGAGAAAGCTGCCGAACAGCGCCCGCACCGCCGCCCACGACCTCTGCTCCGACATGAGGAACAGCCCCTTGCGGAAGACGTTTTCGAGCAGGCGGAGAAGCGCCGCGTTCGCCTCGTTGATGATCCGGCGTACGGCGGAGTTCCGATTGCGATCCAGCCAGAACAGGATCAGGCAAAAACCGTAAAGCGCGGTGAAAACAAGCTTCATGCTTTCTCATGCCCCGGGCGTGGGCGGTGATCAAGCGGGATGCGGCGGGGCAGAGGCACTCCTCTGCCTGCCTGTGCCGCGGCGTATTGCATAGCGCCGGACCCGGCGCCCGCGACACGGCGGCGTTTCGGAGTGGGGCGAAATCTTGGCGGGGTGGGGCAGGGCGCGGTCGGTTTCGATTCAAATTTGCCTGAAAACCGGGCGTTCGCCTGTCCGGAGAGATGTTTCTGCCGAAACCTCCGGCACAGGATTTGCGCGGAACACCCGGCCCCGCCCATTTGTTGACAAGCCAAGCGCATCGCGCGCCGACTGATGTCAACGATCCGGTTCGGGGCTCCGAGGAGCCGGGGCCGCCGAGGAGGACCGCCACGGAAACGCTGTGTCTGGGGGCTGCCATGAGCAAGGTCATCGAGTATTACTTTTCGCCGGTGTCGGGATACGCCTATCTGGGGCATCAGGCCCTGATGGCGCTGGCGCGCGAGACCGGCGCGCATGTGCGGTTCCTGCCGATCATCCCGCATCAGGTCTATAAGGCCGCCGAGACCGTCGCGCCCTTCGACCAGTCCGAGGTGCGGCGCAGCTACCGTATCGAGGATCAGGCCCGCTGGGCCCGGCTGCGCGGGCTGCGCATGGCGAAAGTGCCGACCCATTACCCGACCTGCCCGCGTCTCGCCGGCCGCGTGATCCTCGCCGCCGGACGGCTGGGGCTCGATCAGGACGCGATCAGCATGGCCTGCCTGCGCGGCGTCTGGGCCGAGGGCCGCAACATCGCCGATCCCGGCGATCTCGGCGAGGCGCTGCGGCAGATCGACATGCCCGCCTTCGAGCTGCTGCATGTGGCCGAGAGCGAAGAGATCCGCGACGAGGCCGACGCGGTCACCGAGCGCGCCATCGCCGCCGGCGTGTTCGGCTCGCCCACCTATGTGATCGACGGCGAACGCTTCTGGGGGCAGGATCGCATCGACTTCATGCGCGAAACCCTGATGAAGGCCGCCGCCTGACGGCACAGGCTGGTCTTACGTCATCCATTGCCCCGCAGACAGGCAGTCCGACAGGCAATCCTCCCGGTCCCGCCGGATCGGGGGATTTTGCGTTGAAGCCGCGCCGCATCGCTTTAGGTTGCACGGGTGAACACGGCGCGGTTGCGGCTCTCCGCCCGCCGCTCCGGCAGGAAGAGGCCCGCTCTGCGCCCCCTGGCGCCGCGCTCGGGCATCTGGCGCCGTGCCGCTCTTCCGTCACATCCGAAGCCATCGCGCAGGGGCGACAGGTGCATTTCGCGCACTGTGCCCCGCGCAACGACAGGACAGAGACGACATGAAAGACATGCCCTCCATCGCCAGCGATTCCGACGCAGCCGCCGCCCGCGCCGCATGGTGCCAGGAGGTGCTCAACACCGCGCCAGACCGGTTCGCCGCGGGGCGCGAGATCGCCCGGCGGCTGGGCGCGCTGGTGGAGGGCAACAGGGTGGAGTTCGGCTTCTGGACGCCGGAGCTGCTCGACTGGCGCATCGCCGATGGCGACGTGTTCCTCGAAATCCTGCGCCCGCGCGAGGAGCTCGATCTCACCGCGAGCCAGGCCGATGTCACCTTCGACCGCGCGCTGCTGCCGGTGGCGCGATGCGAGGGCTTCACCTTTGCCGCCGCCACCGGGCTGATCTCCGGCGACCGCGACAGGATCGGCGATTTCTACGCGCTGACCTATCGCGATCACGAAGGGGTCTATCACCGCATCCTCGACCCGCTCGCCGCCTCGCTGCCCTTTGGCGCGTTCTCCCCTGCCGAGATCTACGATGTCGGCGCCATGCAGGCGCGGCGGCAGGACAAGGGCTATTTCGAGCAGGTGAAGAAGGACGGCCCGCATAAATTCGCGCCGCCCACCTCGATTTTGCAGGTGCATGTGCCCACCGCCACGCCGGGCGGCACGCTGGCCTCGCTTACCCGCCAGTTCGAGCGGCTTGCCGCACGGGTGGCCAACGGGCTGGTGCTGGAGCCGGACGAGGAGCTGTTTGCCGGATACGACGCGGTGCAGCTGCTGCCGGTGGAGCCCACCACGGTCTACGAGGCCGGCCCGAATTTCTGGACCGATACCGAGAGCGACGAGACCAGCGTCACCGCGCATCTGATGCGCCCGGACACGACGAACTGGGGCTATGACATCGTGATTTCCGGCATGGCCACGGTGAACCCGGTGCTGCTGGAGACCGCGCGGCCCGACGAGCTGGTCGATCTGGCGGCGGTGCTGCACAATTTCCCGCGCTGGCCCAAGATGCTGGTGCTCGACGTGGTCTTTGGCCACGCCGACAATCAGGGGCTCGGTGCGCTCAACAGCCATTTCTTTGCCGGGCCGAACATGTACGGCCAGAATCTCGACTACCATAACCCCTTCGTCCGCGCGATCCTGCTGGAGATGCAGCGCCGCAAGGTGGATTTCGGCGCCGACGGCGTGCGCGTCGACGGTGCGCAGGATTTCAAGTGGTGGGATGTCTCTATACAGGAGATGCGCCACGACGACGAATATCTGCAAGAGATGTCGGATATCGTGCAGAACGTCGCCGGCGTCGATTATCACCCGTGGTTCGTCTTCGAGGACGGCCGCCCCTGGCCGCAGGAAGATTGGGAGCTGAGCTCGGATTACCGCGCGGTGATCGAGAGCCAGAAAGAGACCGATCCGGATGTGTTCCAGTGGGGTCCGCTGACCTTTGCGCACAACACACCCTTCATCTACACGTTCTGGCTGTCGAAATACTGGCGCCTGAAAGAGATCCTGAAACGCGGCTCGAACTGGATTTCCGGCACGGCCAATCACGACACGCTGCGCCGGGGCACGCAGGTGAACCCCAAGCTCAATATCAACACCCGGCTCGGCGACACCAAGATGGAGATCCTCGACAAGGCCTATGACAACCCCGCCGTGTCGATCCTGACCTATGCGGCGCTGCCCGGCGTGCCGATGGATTTCCTCAACGCCACCGCGCGGGCGAGCTGGGGCTTTATCCGCAATCAGGACGACAAATACGGCGTCAAGGTCGTGGCCGAAGAGGCGATCTCGCTGAAATGGCAGGTGGACGAATACAGCTATTCGATCCCCGGCGCCTTCCGCTGGCTCAAGGAGCTGGGCTTCGAGACCCGCGAGGATCTGGCGCGGTTCCTCGAATTCCTGCCGGCGCTGGTCGAGGTGACCGATTACGACCTCAACACCATCGCCACGCTGCTGAACGCGGTCGAGCCGCCGCTTTCCGGGCCGCGCCCCTTCACCGTGGGCACGCTGAAACAGATCGCGCGGGCCTGGATGGACGACATGCACGAATACTGCAACGTCTCGCATTCCACGTCGAAGCTCGACCCGGCGCAGACCAATGCCATGCGGCGGCTGCGCATGTTCCGGCTCAACAACCCGTGGCTGCGGCAGAATTTCCGCGACGACGATCATTTCCGCTATCTCGAACCGATCGAGGGGCGCACGGTCTTTGTCGCGCTGCGCAATGCGCCGGAGGGGGGCGAGGTCTTTGTCGTCTGCCATATGGAGGGCGGCGAGACCGAGGATATCGACCCGCTCGACCTGCTGCCCGACAGCGTCAGCCGCAACGACTGGCACCTCACGATCCGCAGCCCCGGGATCGGGCCGGACTATATCGGCGGGCCGCTGGTGCTGCGCGATTCCATGGGGCTGGTCTTCACCCGCGGCATCGACGTGACGCCGCTGGCGGGCGAGCCGCACTGAGGGGCGGGCAGGCATCGGCGCGGATCGCCGATGCCGTTCAGCCGATTTTTGAGCCGGTCGGAGTGCTGGGGCTGGGTGTCAGGCATTTCAGGGCCATGCCGGCTACGCGCCTTGCCGGGATACGAAGGTCCGGTGTGCGGGACGAAGCGCTCTTTCGCTGCGGCTGCGCCAAAGTCAGCTTAGTGGACTTCTAACTGCTCTTGAGGACGCGAGATTGGCAGAGTTGCTGTTTGTTATGCCAACAGCCATTAAGTCGGCACATAAAACTCTCCGAGACTGACCATGGGTAATGACCAACAAAACTGACCTGCTCCCCTGAAAAGTCCGCGTTTTGAAGTTAGCCTGTTCTCCAAACGAGGAGACAGACAATGCGGAAAAGCCGTTTCAGCGAAGAGCAGATCATTGGCATTTTAAAGGAGCACCAGGCCGGGATAGGTGCCAAGGAGCTGTGCCGGAAGCATGGCATCAGTGACGGCACGTTCTACAAGTGGCGCTCGAAGTATGGCGGCATGGAGGTGTCGGAGGCCAAACGGCTGAAGGCGCTGGAGGCTGAGAATGCGAAGCTCAAGAAGATGCTCGCGGAGCAGATGCTGGATGTGGCCACGCTCAAGGAGATGCTGGGAAAAAACTTCTGAAGCCCGGTGCAAGGCGACGAGCCGTGGACTGGGCCATGACAGAGAAGAACTACAACCAGCGGCGGGCCTGTGCCCTGGCCGGGATCGACCCGCGTGTGTATCGACGTGGATCAATTAGACCTGTAGACGCCGAGCTGCGGGAGAGGCTGAAGGCGATTTCCAGCGAACGGCGTCGCTTCGGCTATCGAAGGCTGCACCTGCTTCTTGGTCGCGAAGGCTGGAAGGTGAACTGGAAGAAGCTTTACCGGATCTACCGGGAAGAGGGCCTGACAGTGCGCAAGCGCGGCGGTCGCAAGCGCGCGATCGGAACGAGGGCCCCGATGGCGATCCCACAAGGGCCGAACCAGCGATGGTCCCTGGACTTCGTCTCGGACAGCCTCTCAGACGGGCGCCGGTTCCGGGTGCTGTGCGTCATCGACGACTTCAGCCGGGAATGCCTGGCGACGGTCGTGGACACTTCGCTGTCGGGGCAACGTGTCGGCCGTGAGCTCGACAGCATCGCCCGGGTGCGCGGCTATCCATGTATGGTGGTCAGTGACAACGGAACGGAGCTGACATCGAATGCCATCCTGAAATGGCAGGAGGACCGCAAGGTCGAGTGGCATTACATCGCGCCAGGAAAGCCCATGCAGAACGGCTTCGTCGAGAGCTTTAATGGCCGCCTGCGCGACGAGTGCCTGAACGAGCACCTGTTCGCCAACCTGCGCCACGCCCGGGAGCTTATCTCGGCCTGGCGCGAAGACTACAACCACCATCGCCCCCACACGAGCCTCGACGGGCTCACACCGTGGGAGTATCACCAACGGTCAGTAGAGGACCAAACCCTGAACAGAGCGAACTAAAAAACGCGGACTCTATGGGGAGCAGGTCAAAACTGGCGCAGCAACGTCGCGCACTTCCTTGCAGAAACTTTGCCGAAGGCTACGGATCGGCCGGGCTGGTATGACATGGCGTCTACGGCCTACCAAATCGGATGCATGGCCTTGGTCAAGCTTGGTTTTGCAGATGCAACGGATTGGGGAGCAGTACCTAAAGATGTTCCTGCACAACCGGCTACTATGCCGCGATGGGATGACATCTGTATCTCCGTTCTTTGGCTTGCAAACCAACAAAACAAGCTTTCGTTCCTGTTGCCCGATGGAAGGCTCCCGCCAACTCGTATAGGAAACGGCTTTGTGATCGCTATGAAAGATCCACCGCCACCCCCGACCCCCAATATTACAGCTCGTTTTGGATTGGGCTGTGCACTCTGCAATGATGACGTTTTGCTGTTGCTTCAGCAACTTGGCCTGGTCTCAAACGGCGGCTGGGCGCAACAGGCGGAATTCATTCTGTGGAGAACTTCGCCGAAGAATTGGCCCTTAGACTTCCTGCGCGACGAACGGTTTTTGGATGCGGTTCAAAAAGCTACAGCTACCATTCCAGATGAGATAACGGCCGAGATTTTGGAGTTAACTGAGATCAGCGAAGAGCACATCGACGAACTAATAGCTTGGCATGAGGAAAAGCTCGCTGAAGGGCGAGAGAAGTACGGACCGAAGGCGCGACTTGGTGAGGTTCCAACAAGAGAGCGAGCTCAACGCTCTCTCGAATTCTCGCGTAGAAACGCAATAGATTGGGTGTTCTTCCGCCGCTGGAGAATTGAAGATGGATGGCTTTCTACGACAGAGGCTGAATCCGCTCTGGACATCTTTCATGACAGGCTGGCGATTTCGATGCGCCGAGAAGTCATGAAAGATTTACACCCCTCGAAGCCTCAGTTTTTTGAATGAATCCGCATTTCGTCCTCGAGGCTCGATCAGTAGCCTTCTGCATTGCCGACGTTCGTTACGAGCGCAGCATCATGCACTCTGGGCTCACTCCAGCCTTTCGCGGCACCGAAGAAAAGCGCCGCTTTTCACCGTCCAATATTCATCCAATTCAGCGATATCCCCGCAAAGCCCGTCCCGCCTGACCTCTCACATCGGACACGGGCGAGGCAGTGGCCACCCTCAGCCACGCGGTTTTGCCCGCCGGTGAGGCCAAGGCATTGACCCTGACATCAAAGCGGCCTCCCATGGGGGAATGCGTTTTTCCGTTCCGCCCGCATGGCCATGATCTTCCCCGAGGCCGAATACCGCGCCCGCCTTGCCGCCATCCAGAGCGGCATGGCGCGGGCGGGGCGCGATGCGCTGCTGCTCACCACCGAGCCGGAGATCCGTTATATCTCGGGCTTCCTCACCCGGTTCTGGGAAAGCTCGACGCGGCCCTGGTTCCTGATCGTGCCGGTGCGCGGCGATCCGGTGGCGGTGATCCCGGGGATCGGCCAGCCGCTCATGGCGCAGGGCTGGATCGCGGATATCCGCTGCTGGCCCTCGCCCGATTACGCCGATGACGGCGTGTCGCTGCTGGCCTCGGCGCTGGCGGAATTTGTGCCGACGGGCGGCGCCATCGGTGTGCCCAGCGGCGGGGAGACACATCTGCGCATGCCGCTGGAGTCCTGGGCGGCACTGCGGGCGGCGCTGCCGTTGCGCAGCTTTGGCGATGACGCGGGGATCCTGCGCCGCCTGCGTATGGTGAAATCCGCT
This sequence comes from Salipiger abyssi, assembly GCF_001975705.1. NCBI lineage: Bacteria > Pseudomonadati > Pseudomonadota > Alphaproteobacteria > Rhodobacterales > Roseobacteraceae > Salipiger > Salipiger abyssi. The sequence goes on along the minus strand of NZ_CP015093.1, from coordinate 485,845 downwards.
GACGAGATCGCCTGTATCGAACATGCCTGCGCCATCGCAGGGCGCGCCTTTGCCCGCGTGCCCGAGATCGCCCGCGCGGGTGTGCCGCTGAGCCATGTGTTCCGGCGCTTCCAGATGCTGTGTCTGGAGGAGGGCGCCGACTGGGTGCCCTATCTCGCCGGTGCCGCCGCGCCCGGTGGTTATGCGGACGTGATCTCCCCCGCGACCGACGCGCCGCTGAGGCAAGGCGATGTGCTGATGCTCGACACCGGGCTCGTGCGCGACGGGTATTTCTGCGATTTCGACCGGAATTTTTCCATCGGCCCCGCGTCGCCCGCGCTGCGCGAGGCCCATGCCGCGCTGATCGCCGCGACGCAGGCGGGCTTTGCTGCCGCGCGGCCTGGTGCCCGGGTCTGCGATCTCTATCACGCCATGGCGGCGGTCACCGGCGGCGGAGTCGAGAGCGGTCGGCTGGGGCATGGGCTTGGTATGCAACTCACCGAGCCGCCTTCGCTGATCCCGGCGGATGACACGGTGCTGGCGCCGGGCATGGTGCTGACGCTGGAGCCGCTGATTTCCATGGGGCAAGGCCGTATACTGGTGCATGAGGAGAATATCGTGATCACCGAGCAGTGCGCGCGCTGGCTGTCCCCGGTGGCGGGGCCGGAGATCATGGAGATCGCCGCATGAGCGCGCCGCTGCCCTGCCGGCTGGGCCCGGCGCAGGAGGCGCTTGGGCTCATCGTGCTGCAATCGGACGAGACGGTGGAAGGCGACATGCGCCGCCTGATCCCCGCCGCGACGCGGTTTCTGATCAGTCGCGTGCCCTCGGGGGCGGAGGTCACGCCGGAGACGCTGGCCGAGATGGAGGGGCATTTGTCGCAGGCCGCCGGGCTCTTTCCGCCCTGGGCGCGGTTCCGCGCGGTGGGCTATGCCTGCACCTCGGGCACGGCGCAGATCGGCGCGGGCCATGTGGCGGGTCAGATCGGCGCGGTGGTGGAGACCGAGGCGGTGACCGAGCCGGTTTCGGCGCTGATCGCGGCCTGCGGCGTGCTGGGGCTGCGTCGGCTGGGGCTGATCTCACCCTATGTGGCGCCGGTCTCGGCCCGGCTGCGCGCGGTGCTGGCGCAGGCGGGGATCGAGACGCCGGCCTTCGGCAGTTTCGAGCTGGCCGAGGAGGCGCTGGTTGCGCGGATCGGGCCACAGAGCCTGCATGACGCGGCCTGTCGCGTGGCGGGCGAGGCGGAGGTGGACGGGCTGTTTCTCTCCTGCACCAATCTGCGCACGCTGGCGGTGCTGCCGGAGCTGGAGGCGGCGCTGGGCCTGCCGGTGCTGTCGAGCAATCAGGTGCTGGCCTGGCACATGATGCGGCTCGCGGGGATCGCGCCGCCGAAACGCGCGCCGGGGCGACTGTTCACGCAGGCGAGGTGACGGGGCGTTTCTCCCAGAGCATCCGCGCCTCGGCCATCGCTTCCGCATGCCCCAGCGTGTCGAGCGCCAGCGCAGCGGTGCCCAGCACCACCGCCTCGGCAAAGCGATCCCGCCGCTGACCGGACCAGAGCGCCGAAAGCAGCGCCATGTCGCTGGTGCCATCGTCGAGCCGCCGGGTTTCGTCGGGCAGCAGCGCGGGAAGGCTGGTCTCCCAGGGCTGGCCGCCGCGCAGGCCGAAGACGGCGATCTCCTTGCCGGGATGGGTCTCCACCTCGCCGCCGCCGCCCTTGATCACGCTCAGCGCGTTAAGCCCGAGGATCTGCCCTGCATCGGCCTGCAACAGCCGGTAGGAGGGGTGGAACACGCCCTGCACGCTGGCCTTGGCGCGGCCCGGATTCAGCATCCGGCAGACCGTGTTGATGCAGGAGCGCAGATGCAGCACCTCGCGCAACCCGAGCAGTCTGAAGAGCGGCGGAGAGAGCGTCTCCAGCGGCAGATAGGCGATGCCGTGGCGGTTGAGCAGCGGCGCGGCCTGATCGGGTGTCTCGGCCACCGGGATGCCCGCCGCCGCCAGCCCGCCGCGCACCGCGCGGTCGGCGCCGTTCCATCCGTGCAGCAGCACGCTGTGGCCGGCCATCGCCACCAGCCGCGCCGAGAGCAGGAACCAGGGCAGGCCGCGCGTGCGCCCCGCCGCGTAACTGGGCCAGTCGAGCGCCGGTTGCGGCAGCGACGGCAGGCTGGCCTGCGCAGCGCCGGCAAAGCCCGCGATCTCCTCGGCAGTCTCGCCCTTCATCCGCAGGAGCATCAGCAGCGCGCCCACCGCATGCGGGTCTGCCTCGCCCGACAGCATCAGCCGCATGGCGTCTTCGGCCTTGTCGCGGGTCAGCGCGCGCGAGCGCCCCGGCCCGCGCCCCAGCGTGCGGACATGGGCGCCAAGGCTCATTCCGCCGCTTCCATGGTCTGGGTGCCGGCGAGGATCGCCGCCAGCTCGGGCCGGCAGGAGCCGCAATTGCTGCCCGCCTCCAGCGCCGCGCCGATCTGGTCGACGCTGACGAGACCTTTCTCCTCGATTGCCGCGAGGATGGTGTTGAGCCCGACATTGAAACACGAGCAGACCAGCGGGCCGGGGTCGGGCCGGTCGGCGGGGGCTGGCCGGTGAGCGCGTCGGGCGCGTCGGAGCCGGGCAGGGTGGCGAGGAAGTCGCGCTTCACCGCCACCGGCTGCGGCCCGGCGAAGAGCGCCGCCAGAAGCTGGCCGTCCCGATGAAAGGCGATGCGCGCCAGCCCGCGCCGCCGGTCGATCAGTGTCTGCGCTTCCGCATCGGGCAGGCCGAAGAGCGCGCGCGCCTCGGCCTCCCAGTCCTCCGGCTGCGTGCTGCCCGCGAGTTCCGCGCGCCAGCCCGCCCGGGTGCGCGCCCGCGCCCAGTACGCGCTGCGCGGGGTCATCGCCCGCGAGGAGACGGCGAACCCGTACCAGGCGGCCTGGAATTTCGTCACCGCCACGACACTCGCCTTGCTTTCGGGTTGACCCGAAACAGGGTCGGTCACCGCCGCCACCAGCGCATCGACGCGGGCACAGGGCGCGGTCTCGCCGGTCCAGTGCATCGGCGCAAAGACATCGCCCGGCTGCTGCGCATCGGTGAGCCGCGCGCGCAGGATGGCGCGGCCCTCCGGGCTTTCGACGCGCACCAGATCGGCATGGGAGATCCCCAGCCGGGCGGCATCGCCGGGATGCAGATCGAGGAAGGGCTCGGCCAGATGCGCGGCCAGACGCGGCGAGCGCGCGGTGCGGGTCATCGTGTGCCACTGGTCGCGGATGCGCCCGGTGTTGAAGCGGAACGGATAGCGCGGCGCCTGTTTTGCCTCGGGCGGGCGATAGCGCACCGGCACCATGCGGGCCTTGCCGTCGGGGTGGTAGAACTTGCCGTCGGCAAAGAAGCGTCCGCCCCGGCGTCCGGCGCTCTGCGGCCAGTGGAAGGGGGCCATGGTATCATAGGCGCGGTCGTCCATTTCGGCTTTTCCCGAAATATCGAAATCCCGCCCCAGCTTGCCCGCAACGCCCGACAGCGCCGCGTATTCGCGAAAGATCTCGGCGGGCGAGGCGTAATCGAAGGCCTCGTACCAGCCCATGCGGCGGCCGATCTCAGCGAGAATATCCCAGTCGGGCCGGGCCTGTCCCGGCGCGGGCAGGGCGGCGCGCTGGCGGCTGATGAGCCGGTCCGAGCCGGTGACCGTGCCCTCCTTTTCGCCCCAGGCGCTGGCGGGCAGCAGCACATCGGCGAGCCGCGCGGTGTCGGTCTCGGCGGTGATGTCGGAGACCACGACAAACTCGCAATCGGCGATGGCCCGGCGCACCGCATCGGCATCGGGCATCGAGACTGCGGGGTTGGTGTGGATGATCCACAGCGCCTTGATCCGGCCCTCGCCGGCGGCACGGAACATCTCGACGGCCTTCAGCCCGGGCCCCTGCGCGATGGCGGGCGAGCCCCAGAATTCATGCACCGCCGCGCGGTGATCGGCGTTTTCCAGCTCCAGATGGCAGGCCAGCATATTGGCAAGCCCGCCGACCTCGCGCCCGCCCATGGCGTTGGGCTGGCCGGTGACCGAGAACGGCCCCATGCCGGGCAGACCGATCCGTCCGGTGGCGAGGTGACAATTGAGGATCGTGTTGACCTTGTCGGTGCCGGAGGAGGACTGGTTGACCCCCTGGCTGAACACGGTGACCGCCTTTTCCGTGCGGATCCAGAGATCGTAGAAGGCGCGCAGGTCGTCGTCGGAAAGCCCGGTCACTGCGTCGCGGTCGCTGGAGGCGGCGGCCAGCGTTTCGTCGAAACCGTTCACATGGGTGACAAAGTGCTTGTCGACGGCGCCCGCGTCATGGATGGCGCAGAGCAGCCCGTTGAAGAGCGCCGCGTCTGTGCCCGCTTTCAGCGCCAGATGCATGTCGGCGCCGTCGCAGCTCGCGGTACGGCGCGGGTCGATGACCACCAGCTTCATCTCCGGGCGCTTTTTGCGGGCGCGCAGGATGCGCTGGTAGAGCACCGGGTGGCACCAGGCGAGATTGCTGCCCACCAGCACCACCAGGTCCGCCTCTTCGAGATCCTCATAGGTGCCGGGCACCGTATCCGTGCCGAAGGCCCGTCTGTGCCCCGCCACGGTGGAGGCCATGCAGAGCCTTGAATTCGTGTCGATATTCGCCGCGCCGATATAGCCTTTCATCAGCTTGTTGGCGACATAGTAATCCTCGGTCAGCAATTGGCCGGAGACGTAGAAACCCACGCTCTCCGGCCCGTGCTGCTCGATTATCTCTTTGAACCGGCCCGCGACCAACGACAGCGCGCTGTCCCAGTCGGTGTCGGTGCCGCCCACGCGCGGGGCCAGCAGGCGGCCCTCAAGGCCGACGGTTTCGCCAAGGGCCGAGCCCTTGGAACAGAGCTTGCCGAAATTTGCCGGATGGTCCGGGTCGCCCCGCACCTCGAGCCCGCCCGCCGCATCGGCGCTCAGGCAGACGCCGCAACCCACGCCGCAATAGGGGCAGGTGGAGCGGATTTCGCAAACCCTGTCAGCTTTCATCACGCGGCACTCCGCTTGGCGAGCGCTGCGCCGTCGAGCAGGATGCGCCCGGCCTCGATGCGCACCGGGTAGGTGGCGATGCGGCCCTCGTCGGCGCCCTGCGCCTCGCCGGTGTTCAGGTCGAACACCCAGTTATGCAGCGGGCAGGTGACCTTCTGGCCATGCACGATGCCCTCCGAGAGCGGGCCCTGCTTGTGCGGGCAGGTGTTGGAGGCGGCAAAGACCTCCGCCTCGTCGGTTCGGAACACCGCGACGCAGCCCGCCGCGGTCCTGACCAGCCGCGCCCCGCGCAGCGGCACGTCTTCGATATGTCCGATGTCGATCCAGCTCATGCGAGCGCCTCCGGTTGGGTTGCGTTGTCTCCCGCCCCGGGCTTGACCCGGGGCCTCCTGTGCCAAGGGGCAGGAGAGGGGGAAGGCCCCGGAACAGGTCCGGGGCGCGGGGCGGCGGGGCTCATTCCGCCGCCTGCACGGTGAGGTCGGCCAGCGGCTGGAAACGGCGCGCCGCCTCGGGTTCCGCCCGCTCGGCCCAGGGGTCTTTCTGATAGACGCTCTGGCTGAGCTCGAACCGCGCGACCAGCGCCGCGCGTTCGGCGGCGTCGGAGAGCACCTCCTTGACCCAGTCCAGCCCGACCTTGGCGAGCCACTTATAGGGACGGTCGAGATACTTGGCGTGCTCGCGGTAGAGCTGGACAAAGGCGGTGGTCCATTCGATCGCCTCCGCTTCGGTCTTCACGTCCACAAGCCGCTCGACCTCCTTCACATCCATGCCGGCGGCGCCGCCGACACCGATCTGATAGCCGCTGTCGACGCAGATGATGCCGACATCCTTGCAGGTCGCCTCGGCGCAGTTGCGCGGACAGCCCGAAACGCCGAGCTTGACCTTGTGCGGCGTCCACGACCCCCAGAGCTTCTTTTCGAGCTTGATGCCGAGCCCCGTGCTGTCCTGCGTGCCAAAGCGGCACCAGTCGGAGCCGACGCAGGTCTTCACCGTGCGCAGCCCCTTGGTATAGGCGTGACCCGAGACCATGCCGGCCTCGTTCAGATCGTGCCAGATCGCCGGCAGATCCTCTTTCCTGACGCCCAGCAGGTCGATGCGCTGGCCACCGGTGACCTTGACCGTGGCGCCGTATTTCTCCGCCGCTCTGGCGATGGCGATCAGTTCCTCCGGCGTGGTCATGCCGCCCCACATGCGGGGCATCACCGAATAGGTGCCGTCCTTCTGGATATTGGCGTGGTTGCGCTCGTTGACGAAACGGCTCTGCGGGTCGTCGCGATAGTCGAGCGGCCAGTCGGCCAGCAGGTAGAAGTTCACTGCCGGGCGGCAGACATGGCAACCGTTACGGGTTTTCCAGCCCAGCTCCTGCCAGACCGCTTCCTGAGATTTCAGCTCCTGCGCCTTGATCAGCCGGCGCACGTCCTCATGGGTGAGATCGGTGCAGCCGCAGACCGGTTGCGCGGTGGGCAGCACAAAATCGTCGCCCAGCGTGACCGACAGAACCTGTTCCACCAGCCCTGTGCAGGTGCCGCAGGAATTGCTCGCCTTGGTGATCGCGCGCACCGCGCCCAGATCGGTGGCGCCGCCCTCGATGGCCGCCACGATATCGCCCTTGCACACGCCGTTGCAGCCGCAGATCTCCGCATCAGGCGGCAATGCTGCAACGGCTGAGAGAGGGTCCACGGAGCCGCCTCCCTGATAGGCGGGGCCAAAGATCAGCGTCTCGCGCATCTCGGAGATATCGGTGCCGTCCTTGATCAGGCCAAAGAACCAGTTGCCATCGGCGGTGTCGCCATACATCACCGCGCCGATGAGCCTGTCGTCCTCGATGACCAACCGTTTGTATATGCCGCGCGCCGGATCGCGGAAGACGATGTCCTCGCGGCCCTCGCCTTCGGCGAAATCGCCCGCCGAGAACAGATCGCAGCCGGTGACCTTGAGCTTCGTCGACAGCTCGCGCATGGCGAAACTCGTGTCCTCGCCCAGCAGGGTTTTTGCCAGCACCTTGGCCTGATCGTAAAGCGGCGCGACGAGGCCGAAGAGATTGCCTTCGAACTCGACGCATTCGCCGACGGCAAAGACATCGGGGGTTTCGGTGCGCATCTGCGCGTCGACCTTGATGGCGCGGCCGCAGGCGACGCCCGCCTCCTGCGCCAGTGTCACGGCGGGGCGGATGCCCACGGCCATCACCACGATATCGCAGGGCAGTTCGGTGCCGTCGGCAAGATTTACCTGTTCGGCGCGACCGTTGCCGATGATCTCCTTGGTGGAGGCTTCGAGCAGCACCTCGATGCCGCGCTTTTCCAGATCCTTCTTGAGCAGGTAGCCGGCGGCGGGATCGAGCTGCCGCTCCATCAGGTGCGAGGCGATGTGCAGCACCGTCACCTCCATGCCGCGCAGCCGCAGGGCGGCGGCGGCTTCGAGCCCGAGCAGGCCGCCGCCGATCACCACGGCGCGCGCGCCTGGCTTTCCGGCGGCTTCGGTCATCGCCGTGGTGTCCTCCAGATCGCGGAAGGCCACGACGCCGGGCAGGTCATGCCCGGGCACGGGGATGATGAAGGCCGACGACCCGGTGCCGAAGACAAGCTTGTCATAAGCAACCTCGCCCTGTTCGCCGGTCACCACCTTGCGCTCGGTATCGACGCTCAGCACCTTCTCGCCAAAGCGGCAGGTGATGGCATTGTCGGCATACCAGCCCTCGTCATGGGTGACGATTTCGGCAAAGCTCTTCTCGCCCGACAGCACCGGGCTCAGCATGATGCGGTTGTAATTGCCGCGCGGTTCGGCGTTGAACAGCGTGATGTCGTAGGCGCCGGGATCGGTGTCCCGCAGATGTTCGAGCATCCGGCCCGTGGCCATGCCCGCTCCGATGACGACGAGTTTCTGCATCCTCATGTCCTCTCAGCAATACCAGGCGACGATGTGGGAGATCGCGCCGTCGTCGTAGATCGGCAGCGCGACCATGCTGTCATAGCCCTCGGTCAGCGAGGGTTTGCCGCTGGCGACAAGCGGCAGGCCGGTGGCCAGCACCTTGCCGATATTGCCCTGATGGGCGGTGACCCGGCGCGGCTCCTGCTGGGTATCGTCGGTCCAGAGCGGGCCGTCGCGCTCGCAGATGCCGTCGGCGAGGATCGCGGCGGTTTCCTTGCCGACCTTGACCGGGCGCGCGTCCCACATCTCGAAGCGCCGGGCGATGGGGGTGCCGCGCGCCGAAAGCAGGGTGAGCACAAAGGTCTTGTCCTGCGGCACCGGGATCGGCAGGCCGAGCCCGGTGGTGAGCCCCGCCTTGCCGGCACTGTCGGCGCGGATGAAGCGGTAGCCCGAGCCCAGATCGCGGAACAGCATCGGCGTGTTGGCCGACCAGACCCCACCGGGCAGGCCCTGGCCGCGCGGGAAATGCGTGTGCTGGCTGACCCATTCGAAATGCCTGGCGGCGCCGTAATAACCGTCATCCAGCATCATCAGCCCGTCTTCCTCGTGCCAGACCTCGATGGCGCCGGTGCGGGTCTCGTCATCGCCGCAGAGCACGACGAGAACGGCCTTGAGCGTGGCGTCGTCAAAGACCGGGATCGCCACGGCGCTGGTCAGCCCGGCCTCGGCGGCGGCCTCGATGCGCTTGAAATAGCTGCCGTCGAAGCCCTTGAGCACGACGGGGCGCTCTTCGGCCCAGGCCTTGCCCGGCAGGCCCTCGCCCTTGCCGAAGCTGATGGCGCGGGTGGCCTCCTCGAAAGCGGCGAGCCCGCCGTAATTGCCCTCCGCCAGAACCAGCCGGTCGGCCTCGGGCACCCAGATCTCGGTGACCTGAATGAAGGTTTTGACGGGTGCGTCCACGACAGTGTCCATTGTCTTGCCCCCCTTTCAATCGCGATGGAGAGGTTGCGTTGGGTCGCGCCCCGGTGCCGGGGCGCCTGCCTTTCAGGCGGCTTTCTTCTTTTCGGCCTTGGCCCCGGATTTCCCGTGCTTGCCGTGCTCGTATTCCTCGAGAAAGTTCAGCACCTGCTCGCGGTAGAGGTAGTAATCGGGGTGTTCGAGCAGCGCCTTGCGGGTGCGCGGGCGGGGCAGGTCGACATCGACGATCTTGCCGATGGTGGCCTGCGGGCCGTTGGTCATCATCACCACGCGGTCGGCCAGCAGGATCGCCTCGTCCACATCGTGGGTGACGCAGATCGCGGTGACCTTGGTGCGAGACCAGACCTCCATCAGCACCTCCTGAAGCTCCCAGCGGGTGAGGCTGTCGAGCATGCCGAAGGGCTCGTCGAGCAGCAGCAGCTTGGGCGAGAGGGCAAAGGCGCGGGCGATGCCGACGCGCTGTTTCATGCCGTTCGACATATCCGCCGCGCCCCGGTCCATCGCATCGGCGAGGCCCACGCGTTCGAGATAGTATTCCACGATCTCCTGCCGCTCGGCCTGGGAGGCGCGCGGGTAGACCTTGTCGACGCCGATGGCGCAGTTCTCGCGCGCGGTGAGCCAGGGGAAGAGGTTGGGCGACTGGAACACCACGGCCCGCTCCGGGTCGGCGCCCAGCACGGCGCGACCGTCGAGGTTGATGACGCCCTTGGAGATGCTGTTGAGCCCGGCGGCCATGGTCAGCACGGTGGACTTGCCGCAGCCCGAGTGGCCGATCAGCGAGATGAACTCGCCCTTGTCCATCTTGAGGTTGAAGTCCTCCACCACGGTGAGCGGCCCCTTGGGCGTCGGGTAGACCTTGTGCAGCTGCGAAAAGTCGAGGAAGCGGTCCTCGCGGGTGCTGCCCGAGGCGTCCTGAACGGCAGCGGGCAGGTCGGAGGCCGCGCCGTGGATCGGCGTGATGTCGGGAAGGCTGTGAGTGCCCTCGGCCTTGGCTTCGATGCCCACGTCCATCAGATAGGTGGTGACGGCGGCGCGCAGGCGTTTGAACTCGTCGTTGTGGTTCATCTCGCCCCGGTCGCGCGGGCGGGGCAGGGTGACCCTGAACTCTTCGCCAAGGGTGCCGTCGGGATTGAGCGCGATGATGCGGTCGGCGAGGATGATCGCCTCGTCCACATCGTTGGTGATCAGCACGCAGGTCTTCTTGTCGGCGTTCCAGATCGCCTCGATCTCGTCGGCAAGGTTGGCGCGGGTCAGCGCGTCGAGCGCCGAGAGCGGCTCGTCGAGCAGCAGCATCTCGGGGTTCATCGCCAGGGCGCGGGCGACGTTGACCCGCTGGCGCATGCCGCCCGACAGCTCCGCCGGGCGGCGGGTGGTGGCGTGGCTGAGCCCGACCATCTTGACGTATTTCGCCACCGTTTCGGCCTTCTCGGCCTTGGACATCTGCGGGAAGACCGAGTCCAGCGCCAGCTGCACGTTGCCGTTCACGGTGAGCCAGGGCATCAGCGAGTAGTTCTGGAAGATCACGCCGCGCTCGGGGCCGGGGCCTTCGATCTCGGCGCCCTTGAAGGTGACCTTGCCCTTGGTGGGCTTTTCGAGCCCGGCCATCAGGTTGATCAGCGTCGTCTTGCCCGATCCGGAAAAGCCGAGGAGCACGAGGAACTCGCCTTCCTGAACGTCGAGGTCGATCCCCTTCAGCACCTTGTTCTCGTGAAGGCCGGTGCCGAAGCTCTTGGAGACATTGTCGAATTTGAGAATGCTCATGGTTTTGTCCCTTCCGCTGATCTTAGCGGTTGTTCGAGAAGGTGAAGAGCGACTGCAGGGCGTACATCACGCGGTCGAGCAGGAAGCCGATGATGCCGATGGTGAAGACCGCGACCATGATCTTGGCGAGCGATTGCGACGAGCCGTTCTGGAACTCGTCCCAGACGAACTTGCCGAGGCCGGGGTTCTGCGCCAGCATCTCGGCGGCGATCAGCACCATCCAGCCGACCCCGAGCGAGAGGCGCAGACCGGTGAAGATGAGCGGCAGGGCCGAGGGCAGCACCAGCTTGGTGATCTTGGTCCAGGTATTCATCTTCAGCACCTTGGAGACGTTGACCAGATCCTTGTCGATGGAGGCTACGCCCAGCGCGGTGTTGATCAGCGTCGGCCAGAGCGAGCAGAGCGTCACCGTGATCGCCGAGATCAGGAAGGACTTGGAAAAGAGCCCGTCATTGGTCGCCACCGCCGCCGAGATGATCATCGTCACGATGGGCAGCCATGCCAGCGGCGAGACCGGCTTGAAGATCTGCACCAGCGGGTTGATGGCGGAATTGGCATAGGGCGAGAGGCCGGCGAGGATGCCCAGCGGGATCGCCACGGCAGAGCCGATCAGGAAGCCGAAGAACACCGTCCTGATCGAGGTCCAGATCTGTTCGTAATAGCTGGGCGCGCCGGTATAGGCGATGTCCTTGACCTCGTCGGCACGGCCCTCGGCGATGAGCTTGTCATTGCGCTTGGCCACCATCGCCTCGAATTTTTCCTTCTTGGCGGCCTTGGCCTGGGCGTCCTCGTGCAGGTTGACCGCCTCTTCCCAGACCTGCGCGGGGCCGGGCACCGCGCCGAGCGAGGTCTCGACCCGCGGCGCCAGCGTGCCCCAGAGCAGCAGGAACCCCGCGATGGCCAGCAGCGGGACGCCGAGCAGGCGCCAGATATCCTTCATCTGGGCGCGGGGGTTGTCGCCGGCGGCGGCTTTCAGGATCGGCGTGAGCCAGGCGAGACCGAGGACCTGAAACCAGGCGTCGGCCTTGTTGATGCGGGTGAAGAGGCGGGCCCGGCGGGCGTCGCGTTCGGCTTCACGGGCGTATTCGGGATCGACGGTTGTCATGGTTGGGATCCTTCGGAAAAGCGCTGCGGAAGGGGCCGCTCCTCAAGCCCTTGCGGGCTTTCCTCGCGAGGACGCCCGAAAGGGCGGAGGAGCGGCCGGCGATCAGCCTTCGATCTCGGTGCCGACGACCGTCTGCTCGCCTTTCAGCCCGATCGGCAGGCTTTCGAGATAGGCGTTGGGCTGGCGGCCGTCATAGCCGATGCCGTCGATCACGTCCTCCGCGGGGGTGGCGGCCTTGTAGCCGTCGCTGTCCCAGGGGAAATCGGCCTCGTCGGCGAGCCCCTCGTCGACCAGCGCGCGGGCGGCGTCGAGATAGATCTCGGGCTTGTAGACCGACTTGGCCACCTCATCGTACCACTCATCGGATTTCGCCTCGGCGATCTGCCCCCAGCGGCGCATCTGGGTCAGATACCAGACCGCATCTGAGTAGTACGGGTAGGTGGCGTTGTAGCGGAAGAACACATTGAAATCGGGCACTTCACGCTTGTCGCCCTTCTCGTATTCGAAAGTGCCGGTCATCGAGTTGGCGATCACCTCGGCATCGGCCCCCACATATTCCGGCTGCGACAGCATCTCGACCGCTTCCATACGGTTGGCATTGTCGTTCTCATCGAGCCACATCGCCGCCCGGATCAGCGCCTTCACCACGGCCTTGGTGGTGTTTGGGTACTGCTCGGCAAACTCTGCGGTGATGCCGAAGACCTTCTCGGGGTTGTTCTTCCACAGCTCGTAATCGGTGATCACCGGCACGCCGATGCCCTTGAACACCGCAGCCTGGTTCCACGGCTCGCCGACGCAATAGCCATAGATCGTGCCGGCCTCGAGCGTGGCGGGCATCTGCGGCGGCGGGGTGACCGAGAGCAGCACGTCGGCGCCGATCTGGCCTGTGACGTTCTCGGGCGAGTAATAGCCGGGCTCCAGCCCGCCGGCGGCGAGCCAGTAGCGCAGCTCGTAATTGTGGGTCGAGACCGGGAACACCATGCCCATATTGAAGGGCTTGCCCTCGGACTTGTACTTCTCGACCACCGGCTTCAGGGCCGAGGCGCTGATCGGGTGCTGCGGCAGCCCGTCGGCATTGGTGGGGATATTGGGCTTCATCTCTTCCCAGATCGCGTTCGACACGGTGATGCCGTTGCCGTTGAGGTCCATCGAGAAGGGGGTGACGATATGCGCCTCGGTGCCGTAGCCGATGGTCGCCGCCAGCGGCTGGCCGGCCAGCATATGCGCGCCGTCGAGCTGGCCGCCGATCACGCCGTCGAGCAGCACCTTCCAGTTGGCCTGCGCCTCCAGCGTGACGAACAGGCCTTCGTCGAGGAAATAGCCGTTCTCATAGGCCACCGCGAGCGGTGCCATGTCAGTCAGCTTGATGAAGCCGAAGGTCAGTTCGTCCTTTTCGAGATCCTGCGCCAGCAGGGGGGAAGCAAGTGCCGTGGTGGCGGAGAGCGTGAGGAGAAGGTTCTTCATTCTGTCGGTCCGTCCCTTGGTGATGCGCCCGGTTGCGATCGGGCAAAACAAAAAAGCCGCTGACTCACCGCGACGGATGTCGCAGCAGTCGAGCGGCTTTGCTCATAAATCCCAAACGCTGGGAGAAATTCGGGACACAGGCGCCATTGCCGGTGTCGTGAGAGGTCTATGAGGCAGACTCGCCCCGCCGCGCAATTATATTTTGTCCGAAACTGGCACCTTTGACCGGGTGGTCAAATTCTGACGCTGCATTTGCACAATAACTGGGCATCACTTCTGGTTCGGCTCAAAAATCCGACCATCGAAAAACGAATCCGGCCCGAGCGTCAGATGCCCGGAGGCGCCGGGCACGGCGGTTGGGGCGTCGAGCGCGCCCTCGCGTTTTGCCGAGGCGCCGGGCAGTTCGGCGCGGGTGGGGGCCAGCGCGGCGCGGTAGATATCGCTGCGGAACACCGACGCGGCGCTGCGCGCGGCGGTGGCACGGTCGAGCCCGGTGCGCGCGGCGAGCTGTAGGCCGATCCATTCCGCCTGGCTGCGCCAGGGGAAGGTGGCGGCGTTGTGGTGGAACTCGACAAAGCCGGGCACCGTGCGCTCCTCGCCCTGGGGCGAGATCACCAGCCGCCCGGTCAGCGCCCGGTCGAGGATTTCGGCGGGCAGGTCGAGATATTGCGACCGGCTCAGCAGCTCGGCGGCCAGCATGGGCGAGCCCGGCTCGGCCAGCCAGCGCCCGGCGCGCCAGACCGCGCGGATCAGCCGGCCCATCAGCTCGGGCTCGGCATCGGCCCAGTCGCTGCGCACCGCCAGCACTTTTTCCGGCGAAAAGCGCCAGATCGCATTGCCCGGCAGCAGCAGCGTGCCGACGCCGTTCTCCACCGCCATCGAGCCCCAGGGCTCGCCGACGCAAAACGCGTCGATCTCGCCCGCCTCCAGCGCATCGGCCATGAGCGAGGGCGGCACGGTGCGGATATCGACGCTTTGCGGCGCCGGCAGGCCGAGGGCGGAGAGCCAGTAATAAAGCAGCTCCGCATGCATCGAGAAGGGAAAGGGCACGCCCAGGCGCAGCGGGCGTGCGGCGTGCGCAATGAGCGCGGCGCCCGCCGCACGCGCGTCGTTGAAGGCGAAATCGTGCCCGCCGTCGCGCATCCGCGCGGCGAGCTCGTTGCTGACCCCGATGACATCGCCATTGGCCGAGAGCACCGAGACCGCCGACAGCGGCGTCCCGGTGCCGCCCAGCCCCAGCGCGGCGGCCACCGGCACCGGCGAGAGCATATGCGCCGCCTCGACCCGGCCAAAGCTCAGCATGTCGCGCACCGAGGACCAGGAGGGCGCCCGGCGCAGCGCGATGGCGATGCTCTCTTCGGCGGCAAAGCCCATCTCATGCGCCACGATCAGCGGCGCCGCATCCACCAGCGGCAAAAAGCCGACAGAGAGCGTCGCGGCAATCATCCCAGCAGCCCCGCCGCCGTCACCAGTGCCGCCGCCACCTCGGCGACGCGCCGTCCCTGATCCATCGCGGTCTTGCGCAGGAGTGCATAGGCCTCGTCCTCATCGACGCCGCGCGCCTTCATCAGCATGCCCTTGGCGCGGTCGATCATCTTGCGTTCTTCCAGCGCGCGCTTGGTCTCGGCAAGCTCGGTGCGCATGCGCTGGAACATGCGGAACCGCGCGATGGCCGCATCCATGATCGGCTTCACCCGCTGCGGCTGCATCCCGTCGACCACATAGGCCGAGACCCCGGCCTCGATGGCGGCATCGGTCAGCCCGGCATCGTCACGGTCGACGAACATCGCCACCGGGCGCTCCAGCGGGCCCGAGGCCAGCGCCAGTTCCTCCAGCATGTCGCGCGAGGGGCTCTCGATGTCGATCAGCACCACATCCGGCATCAGCGCCTGGATCCTGCGGGCCAGCCCGGTGGGTTCGGAAATGACGTGAATCTCGTACTCGCCCGCCTCGCGCAGGCTGTCGACGATCAGCATGGCGCGGTCACGGTCCGGTTCGACGACGATGATCGAAAGCGCGGCACTCATACGGCCAGCAACAGCAAGCTTTCGGTGTGAAGTAAAGCCGTCCCCGGTCGTGCCGCCCGTTCTCTGGGCGGGGTGCCTGTTTTTTGAGCGCAGGCGCTGTCAGCCGAGCTCCAGGGTGGCGGGGGCAAAGAGCGTCGGCGCGCTCTCGGGCGGGGTGCCGCGATACATGCGGGCGGTGGCGAAGGTGGCGGCAAAGCCGCGTGCCTCCAGCGCCGCGCGGAATGCGGGCTGCGGGCCGGGCACATCGACGATATAGCGCTCAGCGCCCACCGCCGCTGCTGCGGCATCGGCGAGCGCCAGCGCCGCGTCGAGATCGGGTGCCACCACCGGCCCGACCTTGCAGCCTTCGCGGCAGAGCCTTGCGGTGGCGAACCCCGCCGGCCCCTGTGCGCCGTCCAGTACCACGCTGCGCCGTGTCGGGCAGGGGGCGAGCCAGGCGCTCAGAAAGCGCGGGCGTGCGATGCCATTGGCGGCTTTGTCCAGCGCCGAAAGCGCCGGCAGGTCGTCCATTGTGGCGGCGCGCATCGGTGCGGGCGCCGCGGCCATACCCTCCAGCCGCGTGGTACTGCCGGTAAGCACAAAGCCCGAGCGGGCGTAATTCTCCTGCTGCTCGGCCACCCCGTCGAGCCCGACCGTGCGCCCGCCCGCATGCGTCAGCGCGTGCCGCCAGAGCGAGAACCCCACGCCGCGCCCGCGCCACTCGGGCCGGCAGAGATAGAGCCCGAGAAAGGCGAAACTGTCGGAATGGTTCACAACCGAAATCGCCGCCACCGGCGCGCCGTCGCACTCGGCCAGGAAAAACCCCTGCGGATCGGCGGCATGAAACGCGGCCGCATCGTCGCGCCCGGGGTTCCAGCCTTCCGCCGCCGCCCAGTCGAGCATCAGCGCGACCTCTTCCTGTCGCGCCACCCGCATCTTCGGCGCGGCTGTTCTGGTCATGGCTCTGGCTCCCTCTCCGGTTGCGCCCCAGAATGCGGAGCGCGGCGCGATTTGCAAGCGGGCGCACAGCGCTTGTGCGGTGCGGGGGGCTTTCGGCCCGCGCGGGTGGCGCTAGGTTGGGGGCAAAGAACGGAGCACGCGCCATGGAAATCGGACTGTACACATTCGGCGATCTCGGGACCAACCCGGCCACCGGCGAGCGGATCGACGCGCGCCGGCGCCTGTCGGACCTGCTCGAGGAAATCCGGCTGGCCGACGAGGTCGGGTTGGATCTCTTCGGCCTCGGCGAGCATCACCGGCCCAATTACGTGGTCTCCTCGCCCGCCACGGTGCTGGCGGCGGCGGCCTCGGTCACCGGGCGCATAAGGCTGAGCTCGGCGGTCACGGTGCTGAGCTCGGACGATCCGGTGCGGGTCTTCGAGCAGTTCGCGACGCTCGACAACCTCTCGGACGGGCGCGCCGAGCTGATGGTCGGACGCGGCAGCTTCATCGAGAGCTTCCCGCTCTTCGGCTACGATCTGGGCGATTACGACGCGCTTTTCGAGGAAAAGCTGGCGATGCTGCTGGCGATCAACGAGCGCGAACGGCTGAGCTGGCCGGGCACGACGCATACGCAGGCGGTCGAGGGGCTGGGCATCTATCCGCGCCCCGTGAACGGCGCGCTGCCGGTCTGGATCGCGGCGGGCGGCACGCCGCAGAGCATGGTGCGCGCCGGTGCGCTGGGCCTGCCTTTGGCGCTGGCGATCATCGGCGGCGAGCCGCGCCGCTTTGCGCCTCTGGCCGATCTCTATCGCCGCGCGGCGGCAGAGTCGGGCCATGCCGAGAAGGCACGGGTCTCGCTCAACGTGCACGGTTTCGTGGGCGAAGACGGCAAGCGTGCGGCGGATCTGTTCTTCCCGGCGCAGAAGGCGGTGATGGACCAGCTCGGGCGCGAGCGCGGCTGGGGCCCGCAGAGCCGCGCGCAGTTCGACGCCGCCATGAGCCCCGAGGGCGCACAGTTCGTCGGTTCGCCCGCGCAGATCGTCGACAAGATCCTCGGGCTGCGCGAGGATCTGGGCTTCGACCGGGTGTCGATGCAGATGGCGATCGGGGTGATCGAGCATTCGGAAATGCTCAAGGCCATTGAGGTTCTGGGCACGAAGGTGGCGCCGGAATTGCGAAAGGCCGGCTGAGAAAAGGGAGGGGGCGCTGCCCCCTTCGCGCGCCGGGGCGCGCTTCACCTCCGGGATATTTGGGGCCAATTGAAACATGGGGTTCCGCGCGCGGCAGCCTGTTTCCATTGGCCATAAATATCCCCGCCGGAGGCAGGCCGTCCATCGCGGCCGGGTGCGCGGTCAGGAGGTCTCGCGCACGCTGCGGATCGAGCTGTCGAGCAGGTGGCGCGTATAGGCATGCTCGGCCTGAAGCGCGCGCATCTTCTCCACATCCAGCAGCTCGACGATCTCGCCATGCTGCATCACCGCGATGCGGTCGCACATATGGCCGATCACGCCGAGATCGTGGCTCACCATCAGGTAGGTGAGCCCGCGTTCGGCGCGCAGATCCGAGAGCAGGTTGAGAATCTCCGCTTGCACCGACACATCCAGCGCCGAGGTCGGTTCGTCGAGCAGCACGATGCGTGGCTCGGGCGCGAGTGCGCGGGCGATGGCGACGCGCTGGCGCTGGCCGCCTGACAGCTGGTGCGGGTAGCGGAAGCGGAAGCCCTTGCCGAGCCCGACATCGTCGAGCAGCCTGTCGATGCGCGTGTCGATATCGGAAAACCCGTGCAGTTTCAGCACCTCGCCCAGCACCCGGTCGACCGTATGGCGCGGGTGCAGCGAGGCGTAAGGGTCCTGAAACACCATCTGCACCTGCTTGAAGAAGGCCGGCGCGCGCTTGCGGCCGAGCGGCGTATCCAGCACCGACATCTCGCCGGTCCAGCTGTCGACCAGCCCGGCGATGGCGCGCAGCACGGTGGATTTGCCCGAGCCGGATTCGCCGACGAGGCCGAAGCTTTCTCCCTCGGCCACGATGAAGTTCGCGGATTTCACGGCACGGATCTGCTCGGCGCCTTCGCCGAAATAGACCGAGAGGTCGCGGATCTCGATGGCACTCATGTCAGCGCGCTCACGGAAGGGGCCTCACGCCAGGCGGGATCGCGTTGCAGCGCGTCGAGGCGCGGGCGGGGGTGTTCGAGATCGGGCACGGAATTCAGCAGGCCTATCGTATAGGGGTGTTTCGCCTCGTGCAGCTTGCCGGCCTGACAGACCTCGACGATGCGCCCGGCATACATAATCAGGATGCGGTCGCAGAAATTCGACACGAGGTTGAGGTCGTGGCTGATGAAGATCAGCCCCATGCCACGGTCGGTGACGAGCTTGTCCATGATCTCCAGCACCTGGAGCTGCACCGACACGTCGAGCGCGGAGGTCGGCTCGTCGGCGATCAGGATCTCGGGGTTGGGGATCAGCATCATGGCGATCATAATGCGCTGACCCATGCCGCCCGAGACCTCATGCGGGTAGAGCGACATCACCCGCTCCGGATCGCGGATCGCCACCGCGTCGAGCATGGCGACGGCGCGCTTGCGCGCCTCGGCACGGGAGAGTTTCTCGTGGGTGAGCAGCGCCTCGGTGATCTGGCTGCCCACGGTCATCACCGGGTTCAGCGAGAATTTCGGATCCTGCATGATCATCGAGGCATGGCGCCCGCGGATCCTGCGCATCTCGCGTTCCGAGGCGGTGAGCAGATCGGTGCCGCCCATCTGCATGCGGTCGGCGGTGACGATGCCGGGCTTGCGGATGAGCTTCAGGATGGCGCGCCCGGTCATGGATTTGCCGGAGCCGCTCTCGCCCACGATGCCGAGGCGTTCGCGCCCGAGCGAGAAGGAGATGCCGCGCACCGCCTCGAAACTGCCGGAGCGGGTCGGAAAGGTGACGCGGAGGTTTTCGACGTCGAGAAGATTGGTCATGGTGCGCCTCTGGCCGCTGTCGGGCCGGTGCGTATTTGCAAAGAGAAGACGTGGCGGGCCGGGGGAGGGGTCATTTCCCGGCCTCCTTGGGATCGAGCACGTCGCGCAGCCCGTCGCCCAGCAGGTTGAAGGCGAGCGAGATGGTGAAGATGGCAAGCCCCGGGATGGTGGCGACCCACCAGTAATCGAGGATGTATTTGCGCCCCTCCGAGACCATGGCGCCCCATTCCGGCGAGGGCGGTTGCGCGCCGAGGCCGAGGAAGCCGAGCCCGGCGGCGGTCAGGATGATGCCCGCCATGTCGAGGGTGACGCGGATCACGAGCGAAGAGATGCAGAGCGGCCAGACATGGCGCGTGATGATGCGCAAGGGGCCGGCGCCCTGAAGCTTGATGGCATGGATGAAATCGGAATTGCGGATGGTCAGCGTCTCGGCCCGGGCGATCCGCGCATAGGGCGGCCAGGCGGTGAGCGAGATCGCCAGCACCGCGTTCTCGATCCCCGCGCCCAGGGCGGCGACAAAGGCCAGCGCCAGGATCAGCCGAGGGAAGGCGAGGAAGATATCGGTGAAGCGCATCAGCGCCACGTCGATGATGCCGCCCATATAGCCCGCCACGGTGCCGATGATCAGCCCCAGCAGCGGCGCCACCAGCGCCACCAGCGCGACGATATAGAGCGAGATGCGGGCGCCATAGACGATGCGCGACCAGATATCCCGCCCGAGACTGTCGGTGCCGAAGATATGGCCCTCCCACCCCGGCGGTTTCAGCCGCGCGCCGAGATCCTGCACGAACGGGTCCTGCGTGGCCAGCAGCGGTGCCAGGAGGGCCGCGAGGATCAGCAGAACCAGCACCACCAGCCCGGCCATGGCCAGTGTGTTGCCGCGCAGTTTCAGCCAGCCCGCATACCAGGCGGCGGCGCGCGCCTGGGCGCGCGAGGCGGGGGCGTCGGCCAGAAGCCAGGCGCGGAGAGACGTATCGCTCATTTGGCCCTCGGATCGAAGAAACGGTAGAGCAGGTCGGAGAAGATGTTCAGCGCTACAAAGATCGTGCCGATCACCACCGTGCCGCCCAGCACCGAATTCATGTCATTGGCCAGCAGCGAGGTGGTGATGTACTGGCCGATGCCGGGCCAGGCAAAGATGATCTCGGTCAGCACCGAGCCTTCGAGCAGGTTGGCATAGGCCAGCGCGATCACGGTGATGAGCTGGATGCGGATATTGCGGAAGGCATGGCGCCAGATCACCGCCCATTCCGACAGGCCCTTGACCCGCGCGGTGGTAATGTATTCGGAATTGAGCTGCTCCAGCATGAAGCTGCGGGTCATCCGGCTGATATAGGCGAGGCTGAAATAGCCCAGCAGCGAGGCCGGCAGGATGATGTGGCTGAAGGCGTCCTTGAAGACGGTCCAGTCGCCGGCGATCAGACTGTCGACCAGCAGGAGCCCGGTGCGCGTCGGCACCAGCCCCTGGTAGAACACGCCGAGCCGTCCCGGCCCCGCGACCCAGCCGAGAATGCCGTAGAAGATCAAGAGCCCCACGAGCCCCAGCCAGAAGATCGGCATGGAATAGCCCACAAGCCCCACGAGCCGCGCCAGCTGGTCGATCCAGCGGCCACGGAAAACCGCCGCCAGCACCCCCAGCGGCACACCGATGAAGACGCCGATCAGCGTGCCCAGCGTCGCCAGTTCCAGTGTCGCGGGGAAGACGCGGGCGATGTCGTCGGAGACCTGCTGGCCGGTGCGGATCGAGGTGCCGAAATCGCCATGCAGCACATCGTTCACATAGATCGCGAATTGCACAAGCAGCGGTCGGTCGAGGCCGAGCTCGCGGAACACCTCGTCATATTGCGCCTGCGTCGCGCGCTCGCCGATCACCGCGAGCACCGGGTCGATGGGCATGACCCGGCCGATCATGAAGGTGACGAACAACAGCCCCAGCAGCGTGACCGCGACGGTCAGCGCCGTGCCGGCGGTCTTTTTCAGCCAGCGGGGAACGGGCAGCCTGCGCTGCCCGCCCGGAGTTTGCGAAAGATCGGCCACGTTACTTGGTCACGACCCAGTAGGAGGCCGCCGTGGTGGCGCCGCCGGAGATGAAGTCCTGCACATTCTCCTGCATCGCGTGCTGCTCGATCTGCTGGAACATGATGCCGAAGGGCGAGACCTGCTGATGCTCCTTCTGAAGCGCCAGATACATCTCGCGGCGGGTGTCGGTGTCGTTCTCGGTGACCGCGGCGAGGGTTTCCTCGCTCATCTCCGGAATGCCCCATGCGTTGCGCCACGCGAGCAGGCCGGTGGCGCCGGCCTCGTCGGAATTGTCCGGGTTGTAGGCAAAAGTGCCCGCGTTGGTGTTGGGGTCGGGATAGTCCGGGCCCCAGGCGCCGAGATAGATGTCATGCTCGCGCGCGCGGTAACGGTCGAGTGTCTGTGCACCGGTGCCGACGATCAGCTCTGCCTCGCAGCCGAGCTGGCCCCAGGTGTTTTGCAGCGATTGCGCGATGTCGATGCGCTCCTGCGCCTCGCGGACCGAGATCTTGATCGGACCGCAATCGGGGAAGCCCGATTCCGCCAGCGCCGCCTTGGCCTTGTCCATGTCGAAGCTGTAGGGCTTGTCCTGGAGCGCGCCGAGGAAGGTCAGCGGCAGGAAGGCCTGATGCACGGTGTATTGCCCGTTGAGGAAGCTGCCGGCCATGCCCTCGTAATCGGTGGCCCATTTCAGCGCTTCGAGCACCTTGGGATCGCTCAGCATCTCGTTCTTCTGGTTGGCCGAGAAATACATCAGACGGCCCTTGAGCTCGTCGATGACCTTGAGCCCGTCGGTCTCCTTGACAGAGGCGATGTCCTCGGGGCTGAGGTTGCGGGCGATGTCGATATCGCCGCGCTCCAGTTGCAGGCGCTGGGTGGCGGATTCCTGGATATGCTGGACGATCACCCGCTCCATCGCCGGTTTCTCGCCGCCGTAATTGGGGTTGAGATCCATCAGCACGGATTCGTTGGGCTTCCAGTCCACCACCTTGTAGGGGCCGGAGCCGGCGGTGTTGGTGCGCAGCCATTCCGCGCCCATGTCGCCGTCGACCTCATTGGCCATGACGGTTTCCATGTCGACGATACCGCCGATGGTGGCGGTCAGGCAGTTCAGCACGAAGGAGACCGCGTATTTCTGGTCGAGCTTGATCACCAGCGTGCTGTCGTCGGTGGCGACGATGGTATCCTCGACATTCTCGGGGGTAAAGCCGAACTGGGTGAGGATGAAGCTGGGCGTCTTGTTCAGGATCACCGCCCGGCGCAGCGAGAATTCCGCGTCCTTGGCGGTCACCGGGTTGCCGGAGGCAAAGACATGACCCTCGGCCATGGTGAAGGTGATCTCGGTGCCGTCCTCGGAGATCTCCCAGCTTTCGGCCAGTTCAGGCCCGAAGCCCGCGTCGAGATCGAGCGGGTCGAAATTCACCAGCTTTTCATAGACGTTGCGCGACACGTCGGCACCGGCGAATTCAAAGCTTTCGGCGGGGTCGAAGGTCTTGATGTCGTCGATGCGGTTGGCGATCACCAGCATGTTGGGCGGGGTTTCCGCCATGGCGGGCAGGGCGGCCGAGCCCATCAGGGCGGCGACCAGCGCGGCGGCGCGCAAGCTGCGTGACTGTTTCATGATATTTACTCCCTACGGTTATGTTGTCTTTTGTCCGGCCCGTTATTGCGTGGCCTTGTCGTTTGCTCTTCAGTCGCCCCAGGTCCGGCGCAGCACGCGCAGCCAGTTCCGGTAGGCCAGTTTCTCCATCAGCTCGGGCCCGATGCCGTGACCGGCCATCGCCGCCCGCAGGTTGGGCAGGCCCGCGCAGTCGCCGATATCCTTCGGCACCAGCGCGCCGTCGAAATCCGATCCGAAGCCCACGCGGTCCTCGCCCAGAAATTTGATCAAATGGTCAAGATGGCGGAGCAGCAGGTCAAGCGAAAAATCGCTGTCCATCTGCCCGTCAGGGCGCAGGAAGGCGGAAGCGAAGTTGATTCCGACCATGCCGTCGCTTTCGGCAATCACCTGCAATTGCCTGTCTGTCAGGTTGCGCGAGTGCGGGGTGACCTCCCAGGCATTGGAATGGGTGGCGACCAGAGGCGCGTCGGAAAGCGACGCGACGTCATCGAACCCCTGCTCATTTAGGTGGCTCAGATCGACCATGATTCCGAGCGCATTGCACTCGGCGATCAGCCGTTTGCCATGCTCGGTCAGCCCCGGCCCGGTATCGGGCGAGGCGGGGAATCGGAACGGCACGCCATGGCCGAAGATCGTCGGGCGTGACCAGACCGGCCCGAGCGAGCGCAGCCCGCGCGCATGCAGCGCGTGCAGGGTCTCGAATTCCGGGTCGATGCCTTCTGCGCCCTCGATATGCATGATCGCCGCCATGTCCGGCCCGTGGATCGCGGTTTCCAGCTCGGCCACGCTGCGGCAGATGGTGACCGCGCCGGCGTTTTCCAGCGCCTCCAGCGCCGCGACGCCGCGCATGGTGACGTCATGGCCTTCTTCGAAGGAGATCATCGGCGGCAGCGGCATATCGTATTCGGGCTTGTTCATCTCGTCCTGGCGCTCGGCCTTGTTGCTGGGCGAGGGCACGAAGATCGCAAAGAACCCGCCGGCAAAGCCGCCAGCCTTGGCGCGGGGCAGGTCGATATGGCCGTCGGGCAGCCCGGAGGCGACACCCTCTGCGGTGGCGGTGTCGCGCAGCAGGCGCAGGATCAGGTCGTTATGGCCGTCGAAAATCGGCGGGTCGATGAGGGGGGACGTCATGGTATCGCGGGCTCCGCAGTCTTGGTTGGACCGAGACTGGCACCGCGAGTCATTCGTGTGCAAGCAAATTTCAGCTCAGCAGATAGGCATAGGCCAGAACCCAGAGCGGCAATGCCACCAAAGCGGTCACCATATAGCTCCCGTTCCAGCGCAGACCCACATGACGTGCGCTGACATTGCCGAAGGAACCGGTGAGCAGCGTGGTGGCGGTGAATGGCGAGCTGATGCCGCCAAGCGCCCAGCCGGCGGTGATCGCGGTGACCAGCGCCACCGGCGTGACGCCGAGCTCGGCGGGGCTCGGCAGCAGCGGCGCGATCATGGTGACTGCGAGGATCGGGTTCATGGCGAACTGCCCGGCGAGGGGTATCACCCAGACGAGCCCCGCCAGCACCAGCCAGGGCGGCAGATCCTCGGGATGAAAGCCGCTGGCCTTGACCAGCGGCACCAGCAGCGGCGCCGCGACCGTGCCGATATAGCCCGCCATCATCAGCAGCAGGACCTCGCCGCGATAGCCCGGCATTTCGCGGAAACAGTAATCCGACAGCCGCCGGCGCAGCGGCGCGGCGCCGGCGCGCGCCTGGAGCACCGCCCAGACCAGCGCCATCGCCGGCACGATCACCAGCACCAGCCCGACCACCCGAATGCCGGTCAGCGCCCCCAGCACCAGCACGCTGGCGGCGAGGATCGCCAGCAGCGCCAGCAGCGGCAGCATCAGCGCCCAGGAGCCCTCGGGCTCGGGTGTCTTGGCGGGGTGGCTGAGGCGCGGCTTGAACAGCGTATCCAGACCCCAGCCGATCAGCGTCATCAGCGCGGCGGTGCCGAGCGCCGGCAGCAGCACGCTGCCCCAGCTCGTGCCGGGGATTAGCACGGTGGTGATGGCCACGGCAAAGGACAGCGGCGACCAGGGCAGCGAGGTGATGAAACCGCGCTGGATCGCCAGCAGCATGCGGCGGCGGCGGTGGTTGCGGATCTCGGCATCGGGCTCTTCCTGCGCCGCCGCGGTGGCGAGGCTGCCGAGCAGCGAGATCGCGCCGTAGTTGAGGATCAGCGCAAAGGCGGTGCCGCCCATGGTCAGCGCCAGATAGCGCCGCCCCGGCGGCTGGCGCGCCAGAAAGCTGCCGCCCGCGCGGATCGCCTGCGAGGGCTCGGCGGCGCTGCGCAGCGTCGCCAGCGCAGTGAAGAAGGCGCCGATGAAGGCGGCGGAGCGGGCGGCGCGCAGCACCACCTCCTGCCAGTCGCCGCCGCGCCAGATCAGCGCCCCGGTGAGCGCCAGCGCCGCGATGACAAACCCCTTGCGCCCGGGCCGGACCTGAAAGAAGAGCACCGCCACCAGCAGCCCCAGCAGCACGAAGAGCAGCGGGTCGAGCGCCGCCGGCCCGCCCCATTCGCGCAGCGCCACAAGCCCGGTGACCGCCATCAGCAGCAGCCCGGCGACGCGGTCGGGAAGGGGGGGCGCCATCGCCTGCGCGGGGCTGGAAGTCTCTGCCATGGGGCGCGTTTCGGCCTGTCCGGGAGCTCGGCGCCGCCAAAGGGTGCGGCTCCGATGGGATATTCCCGTTGTAGATCACCATTCCCGCCGGGCTGCAATCGCCCCGCCGCCGGCGCGACCCGTCAGCCAAGCGTCACCGGGCGCGGGATCCGGGCAAACGAAAAAGGCCCCGCGCGACGGAACCAAAGCCAAAATCCGATCAGGTCGATTTTGGGCGGAGGTTTTTATTGCCCTCGCTGAGGTATGGCTCGTCGCGACGAAAGCCCGGTCTGGTTGGAAGCCATCGACTGGTTGCGGCGCGTTTGTCCATCCATGATTTGTATTGCGATGTCGTACCCACCTGCTCCTTGTCGGAGTGAGGCGCGGAGTGCCGCGTGTTTCGATGCGGCATCAGAGTACCGCCCATGGTTTTGGTTCCGGACGCGATGTTCCGGACGAGCCTTTCGGGGATGCGGTCGGCAAACCGGATCCGGGCGTGGGGCAGCGGTAGGGACGTGATCCACCCTCCTGAAGAGGATGGATCAGGGGCACCGCCGTCCGGGGGCTCCCGAGATAAAGCGCGGAACCGAAACGGTTTACGCGAGCGCCGCTCGAAAGGTCTGGCGCATGGCGCAGCACCTACATGATGTCGAAGCTTTCGCCTGCGGATAGAACCGTGATGGAATCGAGGTCGGCACCGTCCACAAGTGCCCAGACAACCAGGCCGCTCGGGACATGGGTGACGAACGCCTCTTCAACGCCCGCTTGTCCTGCGCCGGGAGTCTCGGCGAATTGCACCAGGAAATCGTCGGCGGACACGGCGCCGCCGCCCCAGATCAAAACGTCATCCTCTGAGCTGTCGTAGTCCTGTAGCCAGTCCGTGCCATGCGGAGATGTGCCGAGATGGAAGAACCTGTCCGCACCTGCGCCGCCGTTCAGGCGGTCAAAGCCATAACCGCCATTCAGGAAGTCGTCGCCTTCTCCGCCCAGCAGCATGTCACTGAGCGCACCGCCCGTGACCACATCGGCGCCCGAGCCGCCGGCCAATGTGTCGGCACCAAAGCCACCTTCGATCGTGTCGTTGCCATCGTCGCCCACCGCAAAATCGTTCCCGTAACCCGCGATCAGCATGTCGTTGCCCGCGCCGCCGTGGATCTCGTCACGCAGATCGCTGGAAGACTCGCCGCCTGTCAGCAGATCGCCGCCGTCACCGCCCAGAAGCGTATCGGGACCGTCTCCGCCGTTCAGCGTATCGTTTCCGCCCAGCCCTTCCAGGCGGTTCGCGCCGGCGTTGCCGGTGAAGAGGTCGTCCCCCTCAGTGCCCGCGAAACTGTCGCCATAGTGGGCGAGGAAATCTTCCACGCTCACGGCGAGGTCGGTGAAGACGAGCCGCTCAACCCCTGTCAACCGGTCCTCACCATCGATCGCCGCATCGCCGGTGCCGGTGATCCAGAGTCGATCGCCATCGGCGCTGACGCTGTAATCGGCCCAGTTCGCGCGGTAAAAGGCGGTATCGGCATCGCCCTCACCGCCCATTAGCACATCATTGCCCGCACCGCCATGCATCAGATCGTCGCCGGCGCCCCCGACCAGCACGTCGGCGCCCTCGCCGCCGAGCAAGCGGTCAAGCCCATCGCTGCCCATGATCACATCGTCTCCGGCGCCGCCATCCACGGCTTCCGGGGCGCTCAGGAATTCGAAGTCGTCTTCGTCGCTAAGGTCGCGGGGGGTGATGATCCGGAATGCGCCATTTTCCCATGAATAGACCGAGCGTCCATCTTCGATCGTGCGGTCGGCGAACCGCATCCAGACCGTCCCGTCATCCCCAAGTGCCGTCTCGTACCGGATGGCCGCTTCGCGTGAACCGAAAGACAGCGGCACACCGTCCTGCATCCCGTCATCGTCCAAACTGAGGACCGAGATGTCGTACCCGTCATCCTCCGGTGTCAGATTCAGCCTTGCGCCACCACCGTCTGGCGAAACCTGCTCGAGCTGGGGCTCTGAGAATTCCAGGATTTCGGACGTGTCCTGCTGGCTGTAAAGCTGCTCGCGCGAAACCAGGCTGCCATCCGGCGAGAACGTGATCTCTGTCAAGACGTTGTCACGGCTGGCCTGGAGGATGGCGATGTTGCCCGATTCGTCGAGGCGCGCGCCAATGCTGCTTCCCGGTCCCAGAAGATCGCTCAGGTCGGATTCCTCGCCCAGAGGCATGCCGTCGGCGTCCGCATGTTGCATCAGCAAGCCACTATTGGCGGGGATCAAGGCAGACGATGTGTTCGCATATCTCAGCGTAACGCTGGTTCCATCCGGTAGCTCGAAAACACCACCGTTAGTGATGAAATCCGTGTATCCGTCGGTTGGGTCGAATGGATCGCCGATCAGGCCGTCTTCGGAAATTGGCACGACGGACACATGACGGCCAAAGTAGATGCTGTCATCATTCACGCCAATCTCGTAATCATAGTTTATATAGGCCTGCGGCAGACCATCCGGGCCAATCTGGAATTGTGCGAAATCGCTGTAACGACCGTATCCCGGAGATCGTTCCTGACGCTCGCAACCGTTGTGGAAGAAATCAGGGTGCCGTCAGCCGCGATATGGTTTAATTGCACTTCTCCGGCGGAAACCCGCTCATATCCGTCAAGCCCGCCAAATAGGTAAGTGTAGCCGTCGATGCTATTGAGGGTCATAATCGTCCCGTCTGCCATCGCGAAGCTTTGCGTGTCGCTTACCACGGGATCTTCGAGACTTGTTTCAATCTCCGGTGCCGAAGTGAATGGGAGAATCTCTTCTAAAAGCAGATGGTTAGACATGGGTTCGCTCCTCGATACGAGGCGGGTCGCCCCGCCGGATAGATGGCTTTCCGTGAGAGCGGGCATAGGGCTGTCACGTAACGTAAAGGGAGAAGGGGATCTTATGAACACCCTTTCCACGAGAGTGGAGCAAATCGAAAAACACACCGGAATACAATGGGGCGCGATGATCTATATGCGCGGCATGATTTGCGCATGAAAGCGTTTCGGATTTTCTCCGCGCTATATCCGGTGGCACTGATGTGCATCGCCCGGTCTGCCGGGGTTTATAGATCGCAAATCGGTCCGATCGTGTCGAATATTCGATGATTGTTCTGGCGCCGATGCGCTTTCGATGGGCGTTCCGTCTTGAGAATGCCCGCTCGAAAGGGGGCAGATCGGGTGCGCATGGCGGCAGGGGGCGCTTCCCGATGCCATCGCTTTGCCCACCCAGGCGGAGGCCGGTCCCGTCAAATACGAAAAACGGCCCGGACGTATCGTCCGGGCCGCAAACCGTTCACGCGGTGACGCTGCTCAGAGCAGGCCTTCTTCCTTGGCCCAGTCCAGCGCCCGGTCGAGCGCGCGGCCGAAGCGGGCGAGGATCTGCTCGATATCCTCTTCGGTCACGATCAGCGGCGGGCAGAAGGCCACGGTCTCGTAGACCGAGCGCACGATCAGCCCTTCCTCGGCGCAGAGCGCGGTGACCTTGGCCGCCATCATGCCCGCCGGTTCGAAGGACTGGCGCTTTTCGCGGTCCTTGGCCATTTCCACGCCCGCGATCAGGCCGATGCCGCGCACCTCGCCCACCAGCGGGTGATCGGCGAATTTGCGCAGCCCCTCCTGGAACATCGGCTCCAGACGCGCCGCGTTGCCCATCAGGTCTTTCTCTTCGATGATCTTGAGGTTCTCGAGACCCACGGCACAGGCGACCGGGTGGCCGGAGCCGGTGAAGCCATGGCCGAAGGTGCCGAGCTTGGCGGTGTTGTCGGCGATGGCGTTATAGACCTTGTCGTTCACCACGATGGCGGCGAGCGGCATGTAGGAGGAGGTGAGCTGTTTCGAGGTCACCAGAATGTCGGGGGTAAAGCCGTAGCGCTCGCAGCCGAAGCGCGCGCCGGTGCGACCGAACCCGTTGATCACCTCGTCGGCCACCAGCAGGATGTCGTATTTCGCGCAGATCTCGGCAACGCCCGGCCAGTAGCCTTCGGGCGGGGTCATCACGCCGCCGGCGCCCATGACGGGCTCGCCGATGAAACCGGCGATGGTCTCGGGGCCTTCGGCGAGGATGGTGTCTTCGAGCTCTTTCAGCAGGCGGGCGGTGAATTCGGCCTCGCTCTCGCCCTCATTGGCGAATTTCCAGTAATGCGGCGTGGTCAGGTGGGTGACCGGGATCGCCGGCAGGTCGAAATCCTTGTGGTTCGCCGGCAGTCCGGTGAGCGAGCCGGACGCGATGGTGATGCCGTGATAGGCCTTGTTGCGGGCGAGGAATTTCTTCTTCTCCGGGCGGCCAAGGCCGTTGTTGAGGAACCAGGCCATCTTGATGACCGTGTCGTTCGCCTCGGAGCCGGAATTGGTGAAGAACACCCGGTTCAGCCCCTCGGGCGTCATCTCGACCAGCTTTTCGGCCAGGCGGATCGACGGCTCATGCGCCTTGTGCGCGAAGGTGTGGTAATAGGGCAGCTTCTTGAGCTGCTCGTATGCGACATCGGCGAGACGGGTTTCCGAGAAGCCCACGGCCACCGACCACAGCCCCGCCAGCGCCTCGATATATTCCTTGCCGTCGCTGTCATAGACCCGGGCACCGTCGCCCTTGGTCATGATCATCGGACCCTTTTCCTCATGCAGGCGCATATTGGTGTAGGGGTGCATCGAATGGGCGATGTCGGAGGCGTGAAGCGAATTCGGACGCTGGTTCATGGGATACTCCGGTTTGAACGTGAGGGGAATCGTGGCGCTGGGCGCTCTGGGTCAGAGACTAGGGGAAGTGTACGGGAAAGGTCACGGAAGATTTGATCATATTTCCTCCAATCCGCACCATTCTGCGATGAATAGCGCGATGGTGCCGGTTATTCGTTTCACGGAGGACAGGCTGACCCGTTCGTCAAAGCCGTGGATCGCCTCGGAGACGGGGCCATAGACCATGCAGGGCGTGTCGCCGTAGATCACAAAGACCCGCCCGTCGAGATAGGCGGGGCTGACAAAGCTCTGCATCGGCGCGCTGTAGCTCGACAGATGCGCGCGGGCGAGCGTGCCTTCCGCCTCGGAGCCTTCCTCCAGCACGTAGCCCTCGGCGAAAAAGCCGTTGAAGACGATTTCGGGCGGGTTGTTGGCCAGGAAGGAGATACTCTCGGAGACTTGGCGCAGATGGTCCTCGATCTCGCGCGCGGCCTCGGCGGGTTTCTCGCCGGGATAGAGCGCGATGCGGCAGTCGAATTCGCACCAGGCCGGCACCGACGAGGCCCAGTCTCCGCCCGCGATCTTGCCGACATTGAAGTTGATCGGGTGGTCGAGCTCTTCGAAATAGCGGTGATCGGTCTTGCGGGCGTTCCAGGCGGCCTCCAGTTCGCGCAGGCCCCGGATCAGCTCATAGGCGGCCTCGATGGCATTGGCGCCGGAGCCCGCCTCGCGCACATGCACGGGCACGCCCTGCACCCGCACGCGGAACCACAGCACGCCGGTATTGGCGCGCACCAGCTTGTCATCCACCGGTTCGGGGATGATCGCCGCATCGGCCCTGTAGCCGCGCAGCAGCGCCGCCAGCGCGCCGTTGCCGGTGCATTCCTCCTCGACCACCGATTGCTGGTAGAGCGTGGCCGCCGGGCGGTAGCCGAGCCGGGCCAGCGCGTCCACGGCAAAGACATTCGCGGCAATCCCGGCCTTCATGTCGGCGACGCCGCGCCCATAGAGCCAGTCGCCGTCGCGGTGCGGCTCGAAGGGCGGCGCGCTCCACATCTCCAGCGGGCCGGTGGGCACCACGTCGATATGGCCGTTGAGCACGAGGCTGCGCCCCGTCTCTTCGCGCGGGCGCAGGGTGCCGACGACATTGATGGCGTTGGAATAATCGACCGTCACCGGAGAAAAGCCGGGATGGTGCCTGATCTCGTCCACGTCGATGGCCCAGCGGTCCATGGCGTAGCCGCGCGTCTTCAGCGCGTCATGCAGGAAATCCTGCGCGGTGTGCTCCTGCCCGCGCAGGCTGGGATAGCGGCCGAGCGCCTCGGTAAAGGCGATCTGTTCCTCGAAGCCGGCCGCGACCTCGGCGAGAATCTTCTGCGTCAGCTCCGGCGACAGGCTCATGTCTCGCGCCCCAGAAAGCCGGTCATGAAGGAGACGAGCGAGGTGGTGAGATCCGGCGAGAGATAGCCGCCCTCCTGCACCAGCACGGTGGG
The DNA here is from genome assembly GCF_001975705.1 of Salipiger abyssi. Classification (NCBI taxonomy): domain Bacteria; kingdom Pseudomonadati; phylum Pseudomonadota; class Alphaproteobacteria; order Rhodobacterales; family Roseobacteraceae; genus Salipiger; species Salipiger abyssi. Next base: position 454,352 of record NZ_CP015093.1, on the reverse strand, counting down.
ATAGCCCGCCGCCGCGATCATCTCGCCGGCGCGGCGGAAGCCGTCCCAGCTTACCTGCATGCCCTTCAGCGGGTCTTTCTCATGCGCGTCGAGCCCGAGGCTGACCATCAGCGCGCCGGGCGCGAACGCGGCGATGCGCGCCAGTCCCTGCGCGATGCTCTCCAGCCAGCGCTCGTCGGTGGTGGTGCGGGGCAGGGGGAAGTTGAGGTTGTGCCCCGCGCCGGCGCCGCTGCCGGTCTCATGCGCATAGCCCACGAAGAACGGGTAATAGCTGTTGGGATCGGCGTGGATCGAGACGGTGAGCACATCGGCGCGGTCGTAAAAGATCGCCTGCGTGCCGTTGCCGTGATGCACGTCGATATCCAGTGTCGCCACCCGGTCGTGCCCCTTGCGCAGGCGGGCGGCGGCGATGGCGGAATTGTTCATCAGGCAATGGCCCGCCGTGATGTCGGCGCTGGTGTGGTGGCCCGCCGGACGGCAGAGCGCATAGGCGGCGGCGTCGCCCGCCAGCACCGCGTCGGCGGCGGCCACGGCGCAATCGGCGGCGCGGCGCGCGGCGCGCCAGCTATGCTCGCCGATGGGGGCGGAGGTGTCGCCCATATGCCAGCCGGCGCGCCCGACGATGCTGTCGGGATAGGTGGCAAAGCTGCGCTGGGCAAAGACGTTGGGCACCACTTCGGGGCCGCAGTCGGGCAGTTTCTGCCATTCCTCCCAGGCGGTTTCCAGGAAGCTCAGGAATTGCGGCGTGTGCACCGCCTCCAGCGCTGCCTGTGGCGCCTCGGGCGGCTCTTCCGTGGGCAGGGACAGCGCGTCGAGCCCGGCCAGCAGCAGCCTGGCGCGCTCGGCCTGTTCGGCGTTGCGCAGGATCTTTCCGTGGGTCAGCCGGAAGACCGGGTCATGCGCCTCGGTCTCGGGAGCGTAGTAGCATTTCATTCTGTCCGGTCGCTTTCCAGTTTGCGAAACTGTTCGGTGACGAGCGTGCGCGCCTCGCCGATGTGATAGCTGATCGCCTCGACCGCCCGCGCCTCGTCGCCGCTGCGCAGCGTTTCGAGGATCGGCACATGGGTCTCGGCCAGCCGTTGCGGATCGTCGTAGAGCTGGCCGATCAGCATGATCGACAGCTCGGTCTCGACGGCGATCTGTTCGAAAACCGCGAGATATCGCGGATTGCCGGAGCCGGCGCAGAGCAGCCGGTGAAACTGCATGTCGGCCTCGACCTGGGTCAGCATGTCGAACGCGGGCCCCGCCACCCGGTGCAGTTCGTCGATCTGGGCTGTGAGCTTGGCCTCGGTCTCGCCCAGCCCGTTGCGGATCAGCCGCCGGATCACGGCGATCTCGATCACCAGCCGGAATTCGTAGAGATCGTCCAGCTCGCGCGAGGTGAAGCCGCGCACGAAAAAGCCGCGATTGGGCTCGTAGGTGACCAGCCCGGTGGTCTCCAGCAGCCGCGCCGCCTCGCGCACCGGGGCGCGGCTGACGCCGAGCTGCCGTGCCACCACCGATTCGGAGAGCCGCGCGCCGGGGGCGAGCTGACCGGTGACGATGGCCTTGCTCAGCCGCCGCGCGACACGCTGAACGAGCCCCTCGCGGTCGAGCGGCCGAAATCCGTCACTGTCGTTCTGCTGGTCCATGGCGCCGGGTGTGAAAGCACATCTTTCGGTCAGGTTAATTGTCTTTTCGTCGATTGTCGACAATTTCCTTGACCAAAGATGCAAGGATGTTCTTTCTTTAGGCAGGCAACGGAAAAGGACGACTCTCATGCCCGACGGTGCGCTGGAACAGACGGTTTCCCGGATGCGACGCGATCTTGCGGCGGCCTACCGGCTGATCGCGCTCTTCGGGATGGATGACGGCATCTACACCCATATCTCGGCGCGCATGCCCGACGGGCCGGGGGGCGAGAAGCGCTTTCTGCTCAACCCCTACGGGCTGCGCTTCGACGAGGTGACGGCGGCCAATCTGGTCACCGTGGACGAGACCGGCGCGGTGATCGACGACCCCTATGGCGCCGGCGTGAACGCGGCGGGCTTTACCATCCATTCCGCCGTGCACATGGCGCGCCACGATGCCGCCTGCGTGCTGCACACCCATACGGTGGCGGGGGTGGCGGTCTCTTCGGTGCGCGAGGGGGTGCTGCCGCTCAACCAGTGGTCGGCGCAGTTCCACAACCGCATCGCCTTTCACGATTACGAGGGCATCGCGCTCAATCTCGAAGAGCGCGCCCGCATCATCGCCGATCTCGGCGAGAAACAGGTCATGCTGCTGCGCAATCACGGCACGCTGATCCTCGGCCGCTCGGTGGCCGAGGCGGTGAAGCTGGCGATCAATCTCGAACGCTCCTGCAAGGCGCAGGTGGCGGCGCTGAGCATGGGGCTGACGCCGGTGGTGCTCTCTGACGAGGTGGCCGAACATACCGCCCGGCAATATCAATCCGCCTATGACAAGCAGGAAGAGCGGGGCGGGCGCGATCCCGAATGGGACGCCTATCTGCGCCAGCTCGAAACGGCGGCCCCCGGCTATCAGGGATAGCCCTTCGTTCGCTCCGGCCAGATCCGGGGCGGCAGAGTCCGCGACAAGACGGACCGAACCTCAGAACCGGAAAAAAACCGACAGGGAAACCATGAAACATCTCAAAGCGACAACCTTTCTGATCGCCGCCGCGCTGGCGGCGCCGCTTGCCGCGCAAGAGGCCGGCGGGCGTCTCGATATCGTTGTGCAGCCGGAACCGCCGGGGCTCATGCTGGGGCTGGTGCAGAACGGACCGACCCAGCTCGTGGCCGGCGACATCTACGAGGGCCTGCTGATCTACAACACCGATCTCGAACCCCAGCCGGGGCTGGCGGAAAGCTGGGAGATCTCGGAGGACGGCCTCACCTACACCTTCAAGCTGCACGAGGGGGTGAAGTGGCACGACGGAGAGGATTTCACCGCCGATGACGTGGTGTTCTCGGCCGATGTCTTCCTGCGCGAGACCCATGCCCGCCTGCGCGCCTCGCTGGCCTATGTGGAGAGCGTCACCGCGCTCGATCCGCTGACGGTCGAGTTCAAGCTGAAAGAGCCCTTCGGCCCCTTCATCAGCGTCTTCGAGGCGGCGACCATGCCGATGATCCCCAAACATATCTACGAGGGCACCGATTTCGCCACCAACGAGATGAACGCCACGCCCATCGGCACCGGCCCGTTCAAGTTCGATGAATGGGTGAAGGGCAGCTATATCCATCTCGTCAGGAACGAGGACTACTATATCGACGGTCTGCCCTATCTCGACGAGGTCTATTACCGGGTGATCCCCGACGCCGCCTCGCGCGCGGTGGCCTTCGAGACCGGCGAGGTCGATGTGCTGCCCGGCGGTTCGGTGGAGAACTGGGATGTGCCGCGGCTGACCGAGATGGAGGGCGTCTGCTCGACCGGCGAGGGCTGGGAATTCTTCGCGCCGCATGCCTGGATGTGGCTGAACAACCGCGAGGGTCCGACCTCGAACAAGCTGTTCCGTCAGGCCGTCATGTACGCGATGAACCGCGAATTCATGAAGGATGTGGTCTGGAACGGCTTCGGCAAGGTGCCCACGGGGCCGATCTCGTCCAAGACGAATTTCTATTCCGACGACGTCACCCATTACGATTACGACCCCGACAAGGCCAGGGAGCTGCTGGCCGAGATGGGCTATGACGGCGAGCCGGTGCGCATCCTGCCGCTGCCCTATGGCGAGACCTGGCAGCGCTGGGCCGAGGCGGTGCGCCAGAACCTCACCGAGGTCGGCATCAATGTCGAGATCGACAGCGCCGATGTCGCGGGCTGGAACGAGAAGACCTCCCAGTGGGATTACGACATGGCCTTCACCTATCTCTACCAGTACGGCGATCCGGCGCTGGGCGTGTCGCGGAACTACACCGCCGACCGCATCAAGAAGGGCAGCCCCTGGAACAATGTCGAGGGCTACGAGAACCCCGAGCTCGACGAGAAATGGTTCGCCGCGGCGACCATGGTCTCGCCCGAGGAGCGTCAGGCCGCTTATGAGGAGATCCAGAAGGAAATCGTCGACGACGTGCCGGTCGCCTGGATGCTGGAGCTGGAATTCCCGACCATCTACCGCTGCAACATCAAGGATCTCGTGACCACCGGCATCGGTGTGAATGACGGCCCGCGCAACGCCTGGATCGAGAAGTAACCGCCGGGCCGGGCAAATCTTTTCGAAAAGATTTGCAAATTCCTTCGAAGGAATTTGCCCGGCCCAATCGGAACGCCTGACAAGGAGAAAGCGACCGGCATGCCCGTTTTCGCCGCCATCCTCGCGCGTCTGGCCAAGGCGGTGCTCACGCTGCTGGCCATCGCGGTCCTGAATTTCTTCCTGCTGCACGCCGCCCCCGGCGACCCGGCGGTGGTGCTGGCCGGCGAGGCCGGTGCCGCCGACGAGCAGATGATCGAACAGCTGCGCGAGCGCTTCGGCCTCGATCAGCCCTTCTACGTCCAGCTCGGCAAATATGTCGGCGGCATCGTGCAGGGCGATCTGGGTTATTCCTTCCGCCAGGGCGCGCCGGTGATCGACCTCATCGCCGAGCGGCTGCCCGCCACGCTGCTGCTGACGCTGACCGCCTTCGTGATCTCGCTGAGCTGCGGCATCGCGCTGGGGGTCGCGGCGGCGGCGCGGGTCGGCAAGGTGTCGGATTCGCTGCTGACCACGCTGGCGCTGCTGTTCTACGCCACGCCGCTCTACTGGCTGGCGCTGATGGCGGTGCTGGTGTTCTCGGTCTGGCTGGGCTGGCTGCCCGGCTTCGGCTACGAGACCGTGGGTTCGGCCTATTCCGGCTTTGCCCGCGCGCTCGATATCCTGAAACACCTGATCCTGCCGGCGCTGACGCTGGGGCTGTTCTTCATGGCGGTCTATATGCGCATGACACGGGCCTCGATGCTGGAGGTCTCGACCGCCGATTTCGTCAAGACCGCCAAGGCCAAGGGCCTGTCCGGCCCGGTGATCCGCCGCCGCCACATCCTGCGCAACGCCATCCTGCCGGTGGTCACGCTGGCAGGGCTTCAGGCCGGCCAGCTGGTGGGCGGCGCGGTGCTGACCGAGACGGTCTTTGCCTGGCCGGGCATCGGGCGGCTGATGTTCGAGAGCCTCGCCGCGCGGGATTACAACACCATTCTCGGGGTCTTCCTCGTCTCCGCCGCCATGGTGATCCTGTTCAATATCGTGACCGACATCGTCTATCGCATCGTCGATCCCCGTATCGGAGCGCGCTCATGAGCATGTGGAAACGCTTCTCCTCCAATATCGGTGCCATGGTGGGCGTGCTGCTGCTGCTCACCGTGATCTTCATCGCGATCTTTGCGCCGCTGCTGTTTTCCCACGACCCATGGCAGATGGTGCAGCGGCCCTTCCTCGCGCCCTTCACCATGCAGGCGCTGCCGCTCGGCACCGACACGCTGGGCCGCGACGTGGCAGCCCAGCTTGCCTATGGCGCAAGGGTGTCGCTGCTGGTGGGGCTGGTCTCGACCCTGGTGGCGCTGCTGATCGGCGTGCCGCTCGGGGCGCTCGCGGGCTTTTATGGCGGCTATGTCGACGAAGGCGCCATGCGCTTCACCGAGTTCTTCCAGACCATCCCGAATTTCGCGCTGGCCATCGTGCTGGTGGCGATCTTCGAGCCGACGCTGGCCTCAATCACACTCGCCATCGCCATCGTGAGCTGGCCACCGGTGGCACGTCTGGTGCGAGCCGAGGTGATGTCGGTGCGCAAGCGCGAATTCGTCGATGCCGCCACGCTGGCGGGCCTGTCGAAGCCGCGCATTCTGGTGCGTCAGGTGCTGCCCAACACGGTGTCGCCGATCATCGTCATGGCCTCGCTCATGGTCGCCACCGCGATCCTGCTTGAATCGTCTCTCTCCTTCCTCGGCCTCGGTGATCCCAATGCGATGAGCTGGGGCTACATGATCGGCGCCGCGCGCACGGTGATCCGGTCGAGCTGGTGGCTGAGCTTCTTCCCCGGCATCGCCATCGTGATCACGGTGCTGGCGCTGAACCTCATCGGCGAAGGGCTGAACGACGCGCTGAACCCGCATCTGTCGCGGAAGGGCAAGGCATGAGCACGACACTCTCCATCGAGCATCTGACCATCGGCCTGCCGCAGGGCGCCGACCGGCCCTTTGCGGTCGAGGATGTGAGCATGTCCATAGAGAAGGGCGAGATCCTTTGCGTGGTGGGCGAAAGCGGCAGCGGAAAATCCATGACCGCCAACGCGCTGATGGGCCTCTTGCCGCCCGGCGTCAGCGTGAAAGCCGGCCGCGCCATGTTCGAGGCGCGCGATGTGCTGCGTCTGCCGGAGGCGGAGAAACAGGCGCTGCGCGGCGCCTCCACCGCGATGATCTTTCAGGAGCCGATGACCGCGCTCAACCCGCTGATGCGCATCGGCGACCAGATCGCCGAGGTGTTTGCCGCGCATGACCGTTTCACGCAATCGGAACGGCGCGAGAAGGCACTGGCGCTGATCCGCGAGGTGCAGCTCCCCGACCCGGAAAAGATCATCCGCGCCTATCCGTTCCAGCTCTCGGGCGGGCAGCGGCAGCGGGCGATGATCGCCATGGCGCTGGCGCTGGAGCCGAAACTGCTCATCGCCGACGAGCCGACCACGGCCCTGGATGTGACGACACAGGCGCAGATCCTGAAACTCATTCTGGATCTGCGCGAGAAACGCGGCATGGCGGTGATGTTCATCACCCATGATTTCGGCGTGGTGGCGGAGATCGCCGACCGGGTGATCGTCATGCGCGAGGGCAGGGTGGTCGAACGCGGCGCCGCCGCCGAGGTGCTGGACAACCCCCGGCACGACTACACCAAGCGCCTGCTCGACGCGATCCCCACCGGCACGCTGCCCGACGCGCGGCAGCTCAGCGAAACGCCAGCGCTGGAGATCAAGGGGCTGCGCAAGATCTACCGCACCGGCGGCGGGCTCTTCAAACCGGTGCGAGAGGTGCGCGCAGTAGACGACGTCTCGCTCACCGTGGCGCGCGGCGAGGTGCTGGGGCTGGTGGGCGAAAGCGGCTCCGGCAAATCCACGCTGGGCCGTACCGCCGTGCGGCTGGTCACCCCCGATGGCGGGCAGGTGCTGGTGGGCGGCACCGATCTGGCGGCCCTCAGCGACGAAGACCTGCGCAAGCAGCGCCACAAGGTGCAGATGGTGTTTCAGGACCCCTACGCCTCGCTCAACCCGCGCCAGCGCATCATGGGGGCGATCACCGACGGGCCGATCACGCGCGGCATTCCCCGCAAAGAGGCCGAGGCACGCGCCCGCGAGCTGCTGGAGATCGTCGGGCTCGGCGCCGATGCCGCCAGCCGCTTCCCCCATGAATTCTCCGGCGGCCAGCGCCAGCGCATCGGCATCGCCCGGGCGCTCGCCATGGACCCGGAGCTGATCATCGCCGACGAGGCGGTGTCGGCGCTCGACGTGTCGATCCAGGCGCAGGTGCTGGACCTGCTGCGCGAGCTGCGCGAAAAGCTGGAGCTGTCGATCCTCTTCATCACCCACGACCTGCGCGTCGCTGCCCAGCTTTGCGACCGGATCGCGGTGATGCAGAAGGGCAGGCTGGTGGAGATCGGCACGGTGCACGAGATTTTCCTCTCGCCACAGCAGGACTACACCCGCCAGCTTCTCGCGGCGGTGCCCGGCGCCGATTGGGAGCAGCAAAGGACGGCAAGCGCATGATCGGCGTCGTCACCAATGCCGGTTTCGACATGTACCCTTATTACCGGCCCTATTTCGAAACCGAGGCGCCGGAGATCCGGGTGGTCGCGCCCCATAGCGTCGAGCGGCCGGAGCAGGTCTCTTTCGTCTTCACCTTCCAGCCGGCGGAGGATGCCTTTGCGCCCTATCCCAACCTGCGCGCGATCTTCTCCGCCGGGGCAGGCACGGATGCGATCATGGCCTGCCCCTCGCGTCCCGAGGGCGTGCCGGTGTTCCGGGTCGAGGATGACGATCAGGCGCTCCAGATGGCCGGGTATGCCGCTTTTCACGTCCACTGGCACCACCGTCACATGGCGCTCTATCTCGCCCGGCAGCGCGAGCGGGTCTGGCAGCGCGAGATCACCCGGCTGTCGCCGACCCACAAGCGTGTGGGCATCCTCGGTTTCGGTCATATGGGCCGCGCCATCGCGCGCGGGCTGATGGCGCTGGGCTATCCGGTCACGGGCTATTCCCGCTCGGCCCCGCAGCCGCCCGAGCCCGGCATGCGGCATTTCCGGGAGGGTCAGCTCGACGCGTTTCTGGCGGAGACCGACATTCTGATCAACGTGCTGCCGCTCACCGATCAGACGCGCGGCATGATCGACGAGGCGTTCCTGCGCAAGCTGCCGCGCGGCGCGGCGCTCATCCAGATGGGCCGGGGCGGGCAGGTGGACGAGGCGGCGCTTTTGCGCCTGCTCGACGAGGGCCATCTCTGCGGCGCCACGCTCGACGTGTTCGAGACCGAGCCCCTGCCGGCCGACAGCCCGCTCTGGGCGCATCGCGATGTGGTGATCACGCCGCATGTGGCCTCCATCCCCGAGCCGACCTTTGTCGTGCGTGGCATCCGCGACCGGATGCGGGCGCTTGGCGGCGGCTGACCCTCTTTCAAAGGCATTTCCGACCATGGACCACAACGACCTCTCCGCCCGCGAGCTCGCCGCCCGCATCCGCCGGGGCGAGCTCCGGGCTTCGACCGTCATCCGCGACACGCTCGACCGCATCGCGCGCGTCAATCCGCAGATCAACGCTATCGTGCAGGATTGCGGCGCCGACGCCATGGCGGAGGCCGAGGCGCTCGACCGGCGCATCGCGGACGGACAGCAGGTGGGCGTTCTGGCGGGGGTGCCGGTGACGACAAAGGTGGTGTCGGATCAGAAGGGCTATGCCACCACCAACGGCACGCGGCTCTTTCAGGATGTGATCGCGCCGCAGGACAACCCGTTCCTGCGGCATATGCGGCAGAAGGATGCGATCGTCGTCGGGCGCACCAACACGCCGGCCTTTTCCTATCGCTGGTTCACCACCAACGCGATGCATGGCGAGACGAAGAACCCCCACAACCCCGCGCTGACCGCCGGCGGCTCCTCGGGCGGGGCGGCGGCAGCGGCGGCCACGGGGCTCGGCCATATCGCTCATGGCACCGATATCGCGGGCTCGATCCGCTATCCCGCCTATGCCTGCGGCATCCACGGGCTGCGCCCGACCTCGGGGCGCGTGCCGCAGTTCAACCATTCCGGTCCCGACCGGGGGATCGGGCCGCAGATCATGGCGGTCTCGGGCCCGCTGGCGCGGCGCGTCGACGACCTGCGGCTGGGTCTGGAGGCGATGGCGGGCTATGCGCCCGACGATCCCTGGACAGCGCCGGTGCCGCTCATCGGGCCGACCTTCCGCCGGCGCGTGGCGCTGGTGAAACGCCCCGGCGGGATCGACACCGATCCGCGCATTCTCGACGATCTCGACCGCGCCGCAGCGCTCTTCCGCGCTGCTGGATGGGAGGTCGAAGAGCCCACCGAGTTGCCCGATCTGCGCGAGGCGGTGCAGCTTCAGATCGACCTCTGGCTCTCGGACGGGCACGAGGCCAAGCTGGCACAGGCCGAGCAGGAGGGCGACGCCGGCGCCATCGCGCTGCTGCGCCATTATGCCGACCGCGCGGCGGCCATCGACGTGGCACGCTTCGGCGAGATCTTTGCGCGCCGCTCGGCGCTGATCCGCGCCTGGCGCGGCTTTCTGGAGGATTATCCTGTGGTGCTCATGCCGGTCTCGGGCGAGCTGCCGTTCCAGCAGGACGAAGACCTGCGCGGCGGCGACGTGCTGACCCGGCTCTGGGAAGTCCAACTGCCGCAGATCGCCATCCCGCTGCTGGCGCTGCCCGGGCTCTCGGTGGCCTCCGGCGTGGTGGACGGCATCCCCTCCGGCGTGCAGCTCGTGGCGCCGCCCTGGCGCGAGGATATCTGCCTGGAGGCGGGCGAGCTGCTCGAACGCGGCTTTGGCTTTCCGGCGCTGCTGCCGCGATAAAGCTTGACAGAAGCGCTTTCAGGGCCCAAATGGGCAGGTAACGCTGCGCTGCCGCGTGAGCTAGCCGCGCCCGCATGAGGGCGCATCAGCGTTGCCCAGTCCGATTCCCCATCACGCAGGGTTCTCGATGCGACGGCCGGATGGCGCGGGATACGCCCGCCTGTCCCGAGGCCGCGCCGCACCCTGGCCGCGCCGCCGTTCCGGCGTCCGGCACGCTTTGCCGCGCACCTGATGACGGGCGCGGTTCGACAAAGGATATCTCTTGTTCGATTTCGACATGCTCGGCCTCTCGCCGGCGCTCAACGACGCCCTGAGCCGCAATGGTTTCAAGGAACCCACCCCGATCCAGAACCAGGCGATCCCGCTGGCGCTCGAAGGTCACGACGTGCTGGGCCTCGCCCAGACCGGCACCGGCAAGACGCTGGCCTTCGGTCTGCCGCTGATCGACCGGCTGCTGCAAAGCCCGGGCAAGCCCGCGCCCAAGACGGTCAAGGCGCTGATCCTGGCGCCCACCCGCGAGCTGGTGAACCAGATCGCCGAGAGCCTCAAGCAGCTCACCGACGGCACCCGCATCCGCGTCTCGACCGTGGTGGGCGGCCAGTCCATCAACCGGCAGATCAATTTCCTGTCGCGCGGCACCGATATTCTGGTGGCCACGCCGGGCCGGCTCATCGACCTGATGGAGCGGCGCGCGGTGGATCTGTCCTCCGCCAGCTATCTGGTGCTGGACGAGGCCGACCAGATGCTCGATCTCGGCTTTATCCACGCGCTGCGCAAGATCGCGCCGGCGCTGGGGACGCCGCGCCAGACCATGCTGTTCTCGGCCACCATGCCGAAGCAGATGGAAGAGCTGAGCGCCGCCTATCTCACCAACCCGCGCAAGGTGCAGGTCTCGCCTCCGGGCAAGGCCGCCGACAAGATCACCCAGTCGGTGCATTTCCTCGAAAAACCCGCCAAGCCGCGCAAGCTGCGCGAGATCCTGTCGATGGATACCGACGCGCTGACGCTGGTCTTTGCACGCACCAAGCACGGTGCCGAAAAGCTGATGAAGGGGCTGGTGGCCGACGGGTTCAACGCCGCCTCGATCCACGGCAACAAGAGCCAGGGCCAGCGTGACCGCGCCATCAAGGCGTTCCGCGACGGCACGATCAACGTGCTGGTGGCGACCGACGTGGCGGCACGCGGCATCGACATTCCGGGCGTGGCCTATGTGGTCAACTACGATCTGCCCGAGGTGCCGGACAACTATGTGCACCGCATCGGCCGTACCGCGCGCGCCGGGCGCGAAGGCGAGGCGATTGCGCTTTGCGCGCCGGACGAGGCGGATCTGCTGCGCCAGATCCAGCGCCTGATGAAGATCGACATCCCCGTGGCCAGCGGCGAGGCGCCCGAAGAGCTGACCTCCGGTGGCGGGCAGGGGCGCCGTGGCGGCCCGTCGCGTCGCCGTGGCGGCGGTGGCGGCGGCAAGCCGGGCGGGTTCAACAAGGGCGCCGGTGGCGGTGCCGCGAAACCCGGTCAGGCCCGGCGCCGGCGTCCGCGCCGCCGCGCTGCCTGAGCCACGGCATCATGTTGTAAGACGGGGCGGTTTTCCGCCCCGTTTTTTCATGTCCGGCAAGCGCTAAAGCCGCGCCGCGATCTTTTCGGCACCAAGCGCGCCGATCACGATGCTGGGGGCGTTGGTGTTGCCGCCGGTGATGCGCGGCATCACCGAGGCATCGGCCACAGACAGCCCCGCCACCCCGTGCACGCCCATCGTCTCCGGATCGGTCACCGACAGCGCGTCGCGCCCCATCCGCGCGGTGCCCACCGGGTGATAGATCGAATCCGCTGTCGCCCGCACCACCGCGTCCAGCTCCGCATCCGATGTGACCGCCGGGCCGGGCCGCAGCTCCGCGCCGGCAAAGCGTGCCAGGGCCGGTTGCCGGCAGAGGTCGCGCAGGTATTTCAGCCCCTCGCGCAGCGCCACGCGGTCGGCCTCGGCAGCCAGATAATTCGGGTCGATCAGCGGCTTGTCACGGGGATCGCCCGAGGCCAGCGTCAGCCGCCCCCGGCTTTCCGGCTGGAGCTGCGTCACGTCGATGGCAAAGCCGTGGCCGCGATCCTCTGCCGTGGCGCCGTCGAAGGCCAGCGCGTTGATGTAATGCAGCTGCGTGTCGGGCGGGCCGTCGCCATTCGCCAGCCGCAGGAAGGCGCCGGCCTCCAGCCCCTGCTGCCGCCCGACGCCGGTGCCGGTGAGCAGCCATTGCGCCCCCACCGCGAGGTTGTTGGGGAATTTCGCGTGATCCCAGAGCGAGAGCGGCTCGGTCATGCGGTGCTTGACCTTGACCTCGAGATGATCGTGCAGGTTCTCGCCCACGCCGGGCAGATCGGCGCGGATGTCGATGCCGTGGCTTCGCAGCGCGTCGGCCGGGCCGATGCCGGAGAGCATCAGCAGATGCGGCGTGCCGATGGCCCCGGCGCAGAGCACCACATGGCCCGCCGAGAGCCGCTCCTCTCCCGCGCCCTTCGCCACGCGCAGCCCGTCGATGCGTGTGCCGTTCCCGGTGAGCCCCAGCACGTGCACCCCGGTGCGCAAGGTCAGGTTGGGGCGGCCCTTTGCCAGCGCCAGATAGGCCTTTGCCGCGCTGCGCCGCCTGCCGCCCGCGATGTTCAGCCGATAGAGCCCGAACCCCTCGGCCTGCCCATCCACCGCCTCCGCCACCGGCGCGCCCATCTGTCCGCCCGCATCGACAAAGCCCGCATAGGCGGCATTGCCGCTTTCGGGCAGGGTGGGGGCCATGACCTCTGTCACCGCGTCCAGCACCGGTTTCACCGACGCCCAGCCCCAGCCGTCGCAGCCCTGCGCCTCCCAGTGATCGTAATCCGAGGCGTGGCCGGTGACCCAGACCATGGCATTGATCGCCGAGGAGCCGCCCAGCACCCGCCCGCGCGGCACGTATAGCCGGCGCCCGTCCATATGGCGCTGCGGCACCGTCTCGAAATGCCAGTTGAAGCGCGGCGAGGCGATGGCCTTCGCCACCCCCGCCGGCATGGAGATGAACGGGTGGCGCCCGGCGGGGCCGGCCTCGATGAGCAGCACGCGGCAGGCCGGATCGCGCGACAGACGCTCGGCCACGGCGCAGCCGGCGCTGCCCGCGCCGACGATAATGACATCGTGGCTCATGCCAGCAGCTCTTTCAGTGCCGCGTCGATGAAGGCGGTGTCCGGCGCGTTGCGCCCGCCGCCGGCGTAGTGCCCCCAGACGCTGTCGATCACCCGCAGCTCGGCATTGGGCATCTGCGCGACCTCTGCCGCGTTGTCCTCGGGCGGGAAATAGAAATCGGTGCGACAGGGCATGACGATGGATCTCGCGGTGATCGCCGCCAGCGCCGCCTTGCGGTCGCCATTGTAAAGCGGGTTCGCCGAGATGTCGCAGGCCTGCCAGGTGCGGATCATTGACAGCATGTCATTGGCGTCGAGCCCGTAATACATCGCGTCCCAGACATTCTTGAGATAATCCTCGACGCTGACATAGCCCATGTCGCGCCACAGCTCCTGACGGAACCAGTCCTGCGACAGCACCCAGCCGGCCCAGACCCGGCCCTTGGCGGTCATGCCGCGCCAGGGTTGTTCGCTGTAGCGCCCCTGCATCCAGGCGGGATCGGTGATCAGCGCGTGTCTGACCCCTTCGAGAAACACATAGGTGTGCCCGGCGGTGATCGCCTGACCGCAGAAACACGCCATGGCGGCCACCCGGTCGGGGAAAAGCGCCGCCCAGTGAAACGCCTGTTGCCCGCCCATGGACCAGCCGGCGGCGAGGCGGATCTGCTCGATCCCGAAGACCTCGCGCAGCAGCCGCTCCTGCAAGAGCACATTGTCGTATTGGGTGATCGCGGGGAAATCCGGCCCGGCCAGCGGGATCGGCGTGTTCGAGGGCGAGGAAGAGATGCCGTTGCCCAGCATATTGGGCACGAAGATGAAGTATTTCTCCGGATCGAGCGCCATGCCCGGTTTGAGCAGGAACTCGTTGTCCGCATGGCTGCCGCCGTAGCGGGTGGGGTAGACGATCACATTGTCCTTTGCCGCGTTCAGCCTGCCATAGGTGGCATAGGCGAGCTTTGCGCCCACCAGCGTGATGCCGCATTGAAGCGCGACGTTTCCGGCCTCGAAGACCTTGTAGGGCGTCAGTTCCGCGCTCATCGCTCACCTTTCCGCATCTCGTTTTCCCTCTCTTGGGCCTCGTGTCCGGGCCGCTGCCTCATCCTTGGGCAGAGCGCCGCATCTGCAATGCAAATTCACACCGAAGAGACCGGGGGACAAGAAAATTTGTTGCGTAAGGGGAAAAATTTGTGACCATGAGGAAAACTTGCTCACAGGGAGTTCAGGGATATGAAGATTTGCATCATCGGTGCCGGGCCGTCCGGACTGGCGCAATTGCGCGCCTTTCAATCGGCGAAGGAAAAGGGCGAGGCGATTCCCGAGATCGTCTGTTACGAGAAGCAGAAGGACTGGGGCGGGCTCTGGCGCTACGACTGGCGCACCGGCGTCGACGAGTACGGCAACCCGGTGCATGGCTCGATGTATCGCTACCTGTGGTCCAACGGCCCCAAGGAAGGGCTGGAATTCGCCGATTACACCTTTGACGAACATTTCGGGAAGGCCATCGCCAGCTACCCGCCGCGCGCCGTGCTCTTCGATTATATCGAGGGCCGGGTGAAAAAGGCGGGCGTGCGCGACTGGATCCAGTTCTCCACCGTGGTGCGCGATGTCTCCTTCGACGAGGGCACGGGGCTCTTTACCGTCACAGCGCGCAATTGCGAGACCGACACCGAGACCGCCGAGCAGTTCGACCACGTCATCGTCGCCTCGGGGCATTTCTCCTTTCCCAACGTGCCGTATTATCCCGGTTTCGAGAGCTTCAACGGCCGCATCCTGCACGCCCATGATTTCCGCGACGCGCGCGAGTTCGAGGACAAGGATATCCTGATCCTCGGCACCTCCTATTCCGCCGAGGATATCGGCTCGCAATGCTGGAAATACGGCGCCAAGTCGATCACGGTCTCGCATCGTACCGCGCCCATGGGCTTCGACTGGCCCGACAACTGGCAGGAAGTGCCGGCGCTGGAGCGGGTCGAGGGCAAGACCGCCTATTTCAAGGACGGCACCGAAAAGACCGTCGATGCGATCATTCTGTGCACCGGCTACAAGCACCATTTCCCCTTCCTGCCCGACGATCTGCGGCTGAAGACGGCGAACCGGCTGGCGGCGACCGATCTCTACAAGGGGGTGGTCTGGGTGAAGAACCCAAAGATGTTCTATCTCGGCATGCAGGACCAGTGGTTCACCTTCAACATGTTCGACGCCCAGGCCTGGTGGGTGCGCGACGCGATCCTCGGCAGGATCGCGCTGCCCGACCGCGCCGCGATGGATGCCGACTGGCAGAAGCGGCAGGCCGATGAGGACGCCTATGACAGCGATCACGACGCCATCGTCTATCAGGGCGATTACGTGAAAGAGCTGATCGCCGAGACCGATTACCCGAGCTTCAATGTGGACGGTGCCAACGAGGCGTTCTTTCAGTGGAAGAAACACAAGAAGAAGGCGATCATGGCGTTCCGCGACAATGGCTATACCTCGCCGATCACCGGCACGGTGGCGCCGCCGCATCACACGCCCTGGCGGCATGCGCTCGATGACAGCCTGGAAAGCTATCTCCAGCTCGGCACCGAGGCTGCCGAGTAAGCCATGGGCCTGCCTTTCGAGAGCAACACGGCACGGTCGGGCGTGATCACGCCCGGCCTGCTGCATCTGCCGCCCGGGGTGGAGCGCCATCCGGTGCCCGGCGGCGGCTCGCGCGCGGTGGAGATCTTTGCCGGCGACGAGATCACGCTGGTGGACCGCGAGGGCGGGCAGCTGGCGGAACTGGTGGCCTTCACGCCCACCGGCGTCGGCGATCCGGGGCTGATCGGGGTGACGCAGACGGTGGCGCCCGACGGGCTGCGTGCCGCGCTGAGCGCCAGCCCCTCGGGGCGCGGGGTTGCCAAGGCTCTGGCGCAAGCCGGGTTCGATCTGGGCCGGGCGCGGGGCGTGCGGCTCTTTGGCGAGGGTGCGCGGGCGGGCGACATGGCGGTTCTCACGGCGCAGGGCGACGGGCTGCTTGTCGTGGCCGCGCCCGGCGGGCCGATGGAGCCGCAGGCGCAGGACACGGTGACCGACCTGCTGCTCTATATCCGCCGCGCCGATCCCAAGACCTTCAGGGGCGCGCATCGGGCGCCGGATCCGCTCGCCGACCCGCTGCTCGATCACAATATCCGGCCCGGCGAGGCCTTTGTCTACGAAGTGCCCAAGGGCGCCTTTATTCAGGTGCTCGACGTGCAGGGGCGCGAGTGCTCGGATTTTCAGGCCTTTTCCGCCCGCGCGCTCGACAAGGGCATCGAGCGCGAGGTCGATCCCACCGCCACCCGTTCGATGACCGGCACGATCTATCCGCGCCCCGGGCTGCACGCGAAATACTGGAATGTCGATTTCGAGCCGCTGGTCGAGATCGTGCAGGACACCTGCGGGCGGCACGACACGTTCGGGCTGGCCTGCACCGCGCGCTATTACGAGGACATGGGCTATCCCGGCCATGTCAACTGCACCCAGAACATCAACGCCGGGCTCGACCCCTATGGCGTGCGCCCGCGCGCCGGCTGGCCCGCGATCAACTTCTTCTTCAACACGCTGATCGACGCGGATCACGGCATCGTCACAGATGAGCCCTGGTCGCGCCCCGGCGATTACGTGCTGCTGCGGGCGCTGACCGATCTGGTCTGCGTCTCGACAGCCTGCCCCGACGATATCGACCCGGCCAATGGCTGGAACCCGACCGACATCCAGCTCCGCACCTATGGCGCGGGCGAAGACTTCCGCCGCTCCATCGGCTGGCGGAAACGACCGGAGGACGACGTGGAGCACACGAAGGAAACAGGCTTTCACGCCAGCTTCGCGAAACACACCCGCGATTTCGTGGAATATAACGGCTACTGGCTGCCGAACAGCTTTCCCGGAGAGGGCACGCTGGGCGAATACTGGGCCTGCCGCGAGTCCGTCGCGATCATGGATCTCTCGCCGCTGCGCAAGTTCGAGGTCACCGGCCCGGATGCGGAGAAACTGCTCCAGCATTGCGTGACGCGGAACATGGAAAAGCTGGCGGTGGGGCAGGTGGTCTATACCGCGGTCTGCGCCGAGCATGGCGGCATGATCGACGACGGCACCGTGTTTCGCATGACCGAGCATAATTTCCGCTGGATCGGCGGTTGCGACGGCTCGGGCATGTTCCTGCGCGAGCAGGCGGAAACGCTGGGGCTGGATGCGCATGTGCGCAGCTCGACCGATCAGCTCTGCAACGTCGCCGTGCAGGGGCGCAACAGCCGCGCGCTGCTGGCGGAGGTCTTCTGGACCGCGCCCGACCGCCCCAGCATCGAGGAGCTGGGCTGGTTCCGATTTACCGTTGCCCGGATCGGCGGGTTCGACGGGGTGCCGGTGGTGATCTCGCGCACCGGCTATACCGGCGAGCTGGGCTATGAGGTGTTCTGCCATCCCAGGGACGCGGCGGCGGTCTTCGATGCGATCTGGCAGGCGGGGCAGGGCTACGGGCTGAAACCGCTGGGGCTCGCCGCGCTCGACATGCTGCGGATCGAGAGCGGGCTGGCCTTTGCCGGGCACGAGTTCGACGACCAGACCGACCCGTTCGAGGCCGGCATCGGCTTTACCGTGCCGCTGAAATCGAAGGCGGCGGATTTCGTCGGGCGCGCCGCGCTGGAAGAGCGCAAGGCGCATCCGCAGCGCAGGCTCGTGGGGCTGGAGATCGACGCCACCACCGTGCCCGCGCATGGCGATTGCGTGCGGCTGGGGCGGGTGCAGGTGGGGGTGATCACCTCGGCCACGCGCTCGCCGGTGCTGTCCAGGACCATCGCGCTGGCGCGGGTCGATATACCTTATGCCGAGACCGGCACCGAGCTGGAGATCGGCCAGCTCGACGGGCATCAGAAACGTCTGGCGGCGCGCGTCGTGCCCTTTCCGCATTTCGACCCGACGAAATCGCGCGCCAGGGGCGAGTACGACGCATGAGGCGCACCGCCGCGCCCGGACAAGAGCGAAAGGATTCCCCATGACCCTGCGTGCCAACTGGTCCTATCCCACCGCCATCCGCTTCGGCGCCGGGCGCATCGAGGAACTGCCCGAGGCCTGCCGCGCCGCCGCGATCTCCAGTCCGCTGCTGGTCACCGACCGGGGGCTGGCGGATCTGCCGATCACCGCGCAGGCGATGGATATCCTCCGCCGCGCCGGGATCGACGCGGATCTCTTCGCCGATGTCGACCCGAACCCGACCGAGCGCAATCTCGGTGTGGGGGTGGTGACCTTCAAGCAGGGGCGGCATGACGGGGTGATCGCCTTCGGTGGCGGCTCGGGGCTGGATCTGGGCAAGCTCATCGCCTTCATGGCCGGGCAGACGCGCCCGGTCTGGGATTTCGAGGATATCGGCGACTGGTGGACCCGCGCCGATGCCGACGCCATCGCACCCATCGTGGCGGTGCCGACCACCGCCGGCACTGGCTCTGAAGTGGGCCGCGCGGCGGTGCTGACCAATGCCGAGACGCATGAGAAAAAGATCCTCTTCCACCCCGGAATGCTGCCCGCGCAGGTGATCTGCGACCCGGCGCTGACCGTGGGCATGCCGCCGGCGATCACCGCCGGCACCGGCATGGACGCCTTTGCCCATTGTCTGGAGGCCTATTGCTCGCCCGTCTATCACCCGATGGCCGACGGCATCGCGCTGGAGGGGATGCGGCTCTGCAAGGAATACCTTTTGCGCGCCTACAGGGATGGCAGCGATATCGAGGCGCGGGCGCAGATGATGACCGCCGCTGCCGCCGGCGCGACGGCCTTCCAGAAGGGGCTGGGCGCGATCCATTCGCTGAGCCACCCCATAGGGGCGCATTACGACACCCATCACGGCACCACCAATGGCGTGGTCATGCTGCCGGTGCTGCGCTTCAACCGCCCGGCGGTGGAGGAGAAACTGTCCCGCGCCGCCGCCTATCTCGGGCTGGCGCCGGGCTTCGATGGCTTCTACGATTTCGTGGCGGAGCTCATCGCCGGGCTGGATATTCCTGCCACGCTGGATGCGCTGGGTGTCACCGACCCGGATTTCGGTATACTCTGCGCCTCGGCGCTCAAGGATCCGACCGCGGGAACCAACCCGGTCGCGCTGAATGCCGAGAATATCCTGCCGCTCTACAGGAGCTGCTTTCAAGACTGAGGTGTGAATGACGATCCATAACCGGTTTGCCCCCCGTTTCGGCCCCGCGCTTTGCCAGCCGGGCGCGTTCTTGTCGGACGGAGGCTTGACATGACCGCCGCCGCCCCTGCACGACGGGACACCCCAACCGGTGATGGAAAGACAATGAAGAACGGCTCCCGGTCGAAACTGACCCAGAACCCGCACGCCGTCCGCGAGCAGCGCGAAAAGAACCTCGAAGTGGCCATCGGGCGCCAGGTGCGCGATCTGCGCAAGCGCCAGCGCATGACCGGCTCGGAGCTGGCGCAGCAGACCGGCCTGTCTGTCGGCATGCTGTCAAAGATCGAGAACGGGGTGATCTCGCCCTCGCTCAACACGCTCCAGGCGCTGGCCAATGCGCTGCGGGTGCCGCTGGTGCAGCTTTTCTCCGGCTTCGAAGAGCCGCGCGGCGCGATGCATGTGAAGGCAGGCCAGGGGGTCGAGATCGAGCGCGCGGGCACGCGGGCGGGCCATCAGTACAACCTGCTGGGCCATATCGGGTCGAACAATTCCGGCGTGGTGGTGGAGCCCTATCTCATCACGCTCAACAGCGATTCCGACCGCTTCCCGGCGTTCCAGCACGAGGGGATCGAACTGATCTACATGCTCGACGGCGTGCTCGACTATCGCCATGGCGACCAGCTCTACCTGCTGGAGCCGGGCGACTCGCTGCTCTTCGATTCCGACGCCCCGCACGGGCCCGAGGGGCTGGTCGAGCTGCCGGCGCGCTACCTGTCGATCATCACCTATCCGCAGGCGCGCTGAGCGCCACGGCGCCGGACACCGATGTCAGACGGTGCGCGGATCCGGATCGGAGGACATGCCGCCGTCCCGGCATTCCGGCGGCAGCGCATGGGCAGGCAAACGCTGGCTCAGCAGGTCGCAATTGTCCGGATCGTTGCCATCGACACGGGCAGCGCCCTGTCCGCAGCCACCGAGTGCCGCAAGCGGAACGAGGCCGATCAACAGGAGCCGCCGAGCGTTCCGAAATCGACCCATTGGTTTGTAAGCCGCCATTGGTTCTCCTTGTCTTTATCGGTGATGAGCGAAAGTTTCACGGGCACCCAGCCGGTCAGCATGGCGGGCTCAAGCGGCAGATCGAACAGGATGCTGACGCTTTCCTTCGCGGCCAGCGTCTGGTTCAGTGCGCTTTCGAGCCTCACCGCGTCATTCGGATCGGGCCGGGCCGCGATATAGGCGTCGGTCAGCTCGAACGGCCAGGTGCCGATATTCGTGAGCGTCAGCTCGCCCTTGGCGGTGCAATCGGAAATGCCCACGAAGCGCAGCTCGGTATCGAGGCTGGGCGTGTGCTCCAGCCGCATGAAAAAGAACACTGCGCCGATGCCGATACCGCAGATCACGGCAAGCTTTTGCACCACCCCCAGAATCGTATCCCAGGTTTCAAGCGCTGCGGTTTTCCCCGATCCGCCACTCATGACACACTCCCCGTCGTCTCCCGCAGCGGAGTGTGTCGGCAATCACGCTGTCATGCAACTTTCTCGTGTGTTTCGTGGTGGGCGGCGAGGTTTGCACCCACCAGTGGCGCGCCCGGTACTGGCCGGTAAACCGCACCGACCGCGACAGTTTGCCCAGTTCTTAGGCAGCAAAACCTGCTCGCCACCGCTTTTCTCTTGGTAAAAAAAATTTCTTGTAGCGAAACTTGCGATATGGTTATTCACTCAGGTGAGAGGGCGGACTCGCCCGGATACGAACGGAGAAAACCATGTGTGGCATCGTTGGGCTGTTCCTCAAGAAGGAAGACCTGCGCCCGAAGCTGGGCGACATGCTGACGGATATGCTGATCACCATGTCCGACCGGGGGCCGGATTCGGCGGGGATCGCGATCTATGGCGATGACAGCGACGGTCTCAAGGTGACCGTGCAGTCCGATACGCCGGAGAGCGCCTTTGACGGGCTCGATACTGCGCTTTCGGAGGTGCTGGGCGGGCCGGTCACCATGAAGGTGATCGACACCCATGCGGTGCTGACCATTCCCGCCGGCAGCCGCGACGCGGCGCTGGACGCGCTCGGGGAAAAGGGCCTGCGCGTGATGGGGCTCGGCGAGGCGATGGAGATCTACAAGGAGATCGGCCTGCCCAAGGACGTGGCCGCCCGCTTCGGCCTGCGCGGCATGGCCGGCAGCCATGGCATCGGCCACACCCGCATGGCCACCGAAAGCGCCGTCACCACGCTCGGCGCGCACCCGTTCTCCACCGCCGAGGATCAGTGCCTGGTGCATAACGGCTCGCTCTCGAACCACAACACCATGCGCCGGATCCTCACCGAAAAGGGCTTTGCGCCAAAGACCGAGAACGACACCGAGGTCGCCGCCTGCTACATCTCCTCGCGCATCGCCGAGGGCGCCAATCTGGGCGAGGCGCTGGACGGCACGCTGGCCGATCTCGACGGGTTCTTCACCTTTGTCATGGGCACCAAGACCGGCTTCGGCGTGGTCCGCGACCCCATCGCCTGCAAACCCGCGGTGATGGCCGAGACCGACGATTACGTCGCTTTCGGCAGCGAATACCGCGCCTTCGCCGATCTGCCCGGGATCGAGACCGCCCGCATCTGGGAACCCGAACCCGCCACCGTCTATTTCTGGGAGCGCTGAACCATGCAAGCCACGGCCACCGCCACCGCAACCGACATGCAGCCGCTGGACATGAGCCAGATGGAGCTGCGCGAGGTCAACGCCACCCTCCAGGCCGCGCCCGCCACCAATTACACGCAGTTCGAGATCCTCAACCCGCGCGGCAGCCACGCGGTCGCCGTCGGGCTCGACGCGCCCATCGCGGTCACCGTCCGCGGCTCCACCGGCTATTACTGCGCCGGCATGAACAAGCAGGCGAGCGTGCATGTGACCGGCTCCGTCGGTCCCGGCGTCGCCGAGAACATGATGTCCGGCACCGTGGTGGTCGAGGGCGACGCCTCGCAATATGCCGGCGCCACCGGCCATGGCGGTCTGCTGGTGATCAAGGGCAACGCGTCGAGCCGCTGCGGCATCTCGATGAAGGGCATCGACATCGTGGTGCATGGCAATATCGGCCATATGTCGGCCTTCATGGCGCAGAAGGGCAACCTCGTGGTGCTGGGCGATGCGGGCTCGGCCCTGGGCGACTCGATCTACGAGGCGCGGCTCTTCGTGCGCGGTAGCGTCGCGTCGCTGGGCGCCGACTGCATCGAAAAGGAGATGCGCCCGGAGCACATCGCGCTGCTCTCCGAGCTCTTGGAAAAGGCCGGCGCCGACGCGAAACCCGAAGAGTTCAGGCGCTACGGCTCCGCCCGCAAGCTCTACAATTTCAATATCGACCACGCAGACGAATACTGAGGACGGCCCGATGAAAGACATCCCGCAAACCCAGCCGCGCCAGTCCTGGACCTTCTCCAACGAGGTGAATTCCGAGATCCGCCGCGCCGCCTATACCGGCATCTACGACATTCGCGGCGGCGGCGCGAAACGCCGGGTGCCGCATTTCGACGACCTGCTGTTTCTCGGCGCCTCGATGTCGCGCTACCCGCTGGAGGGCTATCGCGAGAAATGCGAGACCGGCGTGACGCTGGGCACCCGCTTTGCCAGGAAGCCGATCGAGCTGAAGATCCCGATCACCATTGCCGGCATGAGCTTCGGCTCGCTGTCGGGCCCCGCCAAGGAGGCGCTGGGGCGCGGCGCCACCATGGCCGGCACCTCCACCACGACCGGCGATGGCGGCATGACCGAGGAAGAGCGCGGTCATAGCGAAAAGCTGGTCTACCAGTATCTGCCCTCGCGCTACGGCATGAACCCCGACGATCTGCGCCGCGCCGATGCCATCGAGGTGGTGGTCGGGCAGGGCGCCAAGCCCGGCGGCGGGGGCATGCTGCTGGGCCAGAAGATCACCGAACGCGTCGCCGGCATGCGCGACCTGCCGGTGGGCATCGACCAGCGCTCCGCCTGCCGCCACCCGGACTGGACGGGGCCGGACGATCTCGAGATCAAGATCCTCGAATTGCGCGAGATCACGGGCTGGGAAAAGCCCATCTATATCAAGGTCGGCGGCGCGCGGCCCTATTACGACGTGGCGCTCAGCGTCAAGGCCGGGGCGGATGTGATCGTGCTCGACGGCATGCAGGGCGGCACGGCGGCGACGCAGGATGTGTTCATCGAACATGTCGGCCAGCCGACGCTGGCCTGCATCCGCCCGGCGGTGAAGGCGCTTCAGGATCTCGGCATGCACCGCAAGGTGCAGCTCGTGGTGTCGGGCGGCATCCGCACCGGCGCCGACGTGGCCAAGGCGCTGGCACTGGGCGCGGATGCGGTCTCCATCGGCACCGCCGCTCTGGTGGCGCTCGGCGACAACGACCCGAAATGGGAGCTCGAATATCAAAAGCTCGGCTCCACCACCGGCGCCTATGACGACTGGCACGAGGGCCGCGATCCGGCGGGCATCACCACCCAGGATCCCGAGCTGATGGCGCGGCTCGATCCAGTCGAGGCCGGTCGCCGGCTACGCAACTATCTCAACGTGCTGACGCTGGAATGCCAGACCCTGGCGCGCGCCTGCGGCAAGAGCCACGTGCACAATCTCGAACCCGAAGACCTCTGCGCGCTGACCATGGAGGCCGCGGCCATGGCGCAGGTGCCGCTCGCCGGCACCGACTGGTATCCCGGCAAGCCCGGTTTCTGAGCGCGCCCCATGGGCCTGCGCCCCCTCGCAGGTTTCCATTGGCCCGAAATATCCTGGGGGTCCGGGGGCAAAGCCCCCGGCCGGTCGGACCGCGCAAGCGGTCCGAAACCAATAAAAAGACAGGGACAGACCGACCATGACCGACCTCACCGCCTTCGCCCGGGACAAGGGCGTGAAATATTTCATGATCTCCTTCACCGACCTCTTCGGTGGCCAGCGCGCCAAGCTGGTCCCCGCACAGGCCATCGCAGATATGCAGGAAGACGGCGCGGGCTTTGCCGGGTTTGCCACCTGGCTCGACATGACGCCCGCGCATCCCGACATGCTGGCGGTGCCCGATCCCGACACCGTGATCCAGCTGCCCTGGAAACCCGAGGTCGCCTGGGTCGCGGCCAATTGCGTGATGGAGGACAAGGAGGTCGCCCAGGCGCCGCGCAATGTGCTGCGCGCGCTGGTGGCCGAGGCCGCGAAAGAGGGGTTGCGGGTCAAGACCGGCATCGAGGCGGAGTTCTTCCTGCTCACGCCCGAGGGCACCGAGATCTCCGATCCCGCCGACACCGCCGCCAAGCCCTGCTACGACCAGCAGGCGGTGATGCGGCGCTACGATGTGATCGCCGAGATCTGCGATTACATGTTGGAGCTCGGCTGGGGTCCCTATCAGAACGATCACGAGGACGCCAATGGCCAGTTCGAGATGAACTGGGAATTCGCCGATGCGCTGGTCACCGCCGACCGCCATTCCTTCTTCAAGTTCATGGTCAAATCGGTCGCCGAAAGGCACGGGCTGCGCGCCACCTTCATGCCCAAACCCATCGAGGGGCTGACGGGCAATGGCTGCCACGCGCATATCTCGGTCTGGGACACGAGCGGCACCACCAACGCCTTTGCCGGCGACGGCGGCGGTCAGATCGGCGAGGTCGGGCTTTCCGAGCAGGGCGGGTATTTCCTCGGCGGCATCATGAAACACGCCGAGGCGCTGGCGGCGATCACCAATCCGACGGTGAACAGCTACAAGCGGATCAATGCGCCGCGCACCCTTTCGGGCGCCACCTGGGCGCCCAACACCGTCACCTGGACCGGCAACAACCGCACCCATATGGTGCGGGTGCCGGGGCCGGGCCGGTTCGAGCTGCGCCTGCCGGATGGCGCCGCCAACCCCTATCTGCTTCAGGCGGTGATCATCGCGGCGGGGCTCTCGGGCCTGCGCTCCAAGGCCGATCCCGGGCCGCGCCACGATATCGACATGTATGCGGAGGGTCACATGGTCACGGATGCGCCGAAGCTGCCGCTCAACCTGCTCGACGCGATCCGCGCGATGGATGCGGATACCGAGCTCAAGGCGATGCTGGGGGCGGAGTTCTCGACCGCCTATGCCAAGATGAAGCGCCAGGAATGGGACAGCTTCGTCTCGCATTTCTCCCATTGGGAGCGCGAGCACACGCTGGATATCTGAGCGCCGCCCGCGCGCTCAGCCGGTGATCGCCGCGCCCGGGCAACCCGGGGCGCGGCGCCTGTCATTTCCGGTCGTCTTTCGCGTCCGGATCGGGCTGGCCCACGCCCTTGAAGACGAATTTGAACGGGATCGCCCAGAGAAAACCCAGACCCACATAGACCAGCAGCTCGACCCAGATCGGTGGTCGTCCGAGCGCGTTGACGAGACTGACCGCCGCCATGATGTAGAGCGGCAGCCAGACCAGCAGCAGAAAGAGCGACAGGCGCTTGCGGGTCTTGTGCGTGAGCGCCATCAGTCTTCGAACGGATCGGTGACGAGGATGGTGTCGTCACGCTCCGGCGAGGTCGAGAGCAGGGCGACCGGGCAACCGATCAGCTCCTCGACGCGGCGCACGTATTTCACCGCGGCGCCGGGCAGGTCGGCCCAGCTGCGCGCGCCCTCGGTCGACTCGCTCCAGCCTTCCATTTCCTCGTAGACCGGCGTGCAGCGGGCCTGCTGGTCGGCGGCGATGGGCAGGTGGTCGAGCAGCTCGCCGTCGAGCATGTAGCCGGTGCAGATCTTGATGGTCTCGAACCCGTCGAGCACGTCGAGCTTGGTCAGCGAGATGCCGTTGACGCCGGAGGTGGCGCAGGTCTGGCGCACCAGCACCGCGTCGAACCAGCCGCAGCGGCGCTTGCGCCCGGTGACGGTGCCGAACTCGTGCCCGCGCGTGCCCAGCCGGTTGCCGTCCTCGTCGTCGAGCTCGGTCGGGAAGGGGCCTTCGCCGACGCGGGTGGTATAGGCCTTGACGATGCCCAGCACGAAGTCGATGGCGCCCGGGCCGATGCCGGTGCCGGTGGCGGCCTGACCGGCGATTACATTGGACGAGGTGACAAAGGGATAGGTGCCGAAGTCGATATCGAGCAGCGCGCCCTGGGCGCCCTCGAAGAGGATGCGCTTGCCGGCGCGGCGCTTTTCGTTGAGCACCTTCCAGACCGGCCCGGCATATTTCAGGATCTCCGGCGCGATCTCCTTGAGCTGCGCGATCAGCCCGTCGCGGTCGACGGGGTCGAGCCCGAGCCCGCGGCGCAGCGCGTCGTGATGCACCAGCGCCCGGTCGACCCGCGCCTCCAGCGTCGCCGGATCGGCGAGATCGGCGACGCGGATGGCGCGGCGGCCGACCTTGTCCTCATAGGCCGGGCCGATGCCGCGACCGGTGGTGCCGATCTTGGCCACCGAGTTCTGCGACTCGCGGGCGCGGTCGAGCTCGCCGTGGATCGGCAGGATCAGCGGCGTGTTCTCGGCCACCATCAGCGTCTCGGGGGTGATCTCGACCCCCTGTTCGCGGATCGTCGCGATCTCTTTCACCAGGTGCCAGGGGTCGAGCACCACGCCGTTACCGATCACCGAGAGCTTGCCGCTGCGCACCACGCCCGAGGGCAGCGCGTTCAGCTTGAAGACGGTGCCGTCGATCACAAGGGTATGGCCCGCATTGTGGCCCCCCTGGAAGCGGGCGATCACATCGGCACGGCTCGACAGCCAGTCCACGATCTTGCCTTTGCCCTCGTCGCCCCACTGGGCGCCCACGACGACCACGTTCGCCATAGCTCTGTGTCCTTTTGAAGGTCCAAACGGGCTCCGTATAGCGAAGCGCCGGGGCGGGCGAAACCGTCAATTTGAGCGATCCGCGCCACGCGGGCGCTGGACAGGTCGTGCCGGATCGGTGCATTTGGCGCGGGTATGGTAAAAGGAGCGTGTCATGGGGTTTGTTCTGCGTTGGGCGGTGGCGTTCGGACTGGTGGCGGCGACGTGGAATCCGTCGCAATGGAACTATCTGCGCTGGGTCCGCAGCGAGGGACCGGGGCAGCTGCCGCTGGCGGTTCTGCTCGGCCTGCTGCTCTTTGCCGCCTATGTGATCTATCTGCGCGCCACGCTGCGCTCGATCGGGGCGTTCGGCATGGCGCTGGTGCTGGCGCTGGTCGGCGCACTGCTCTGGGTGCTGTGGGACTGGGGCGTGATCGAGCTCTCCGATCCCGACCTCTCCGCCTGGATCGGCATCTTTGCGCTGTCGCTGGTGCTGGGGATCGGGCTCAGCTGGTCGCTGGTGCGGCGCCGGCTCTCGGGGCAGGCGGATGTGGACGATGTGGAGGAATAGGCCTCAGGGCAGGACCTGAAGCCAGACCCAGCTTGTGACCACGCAGAGCGCCGTGCCGATCAGCACCGAGGAGGCGGCGACGCGCTTGGCGCGCCCGTACATATTGGCGAAGAGATAGGCATTGACCCCGGGCGCCATGGCGGCGGTGAGCACCGCCGAGCGCATATTGTCGGTGCTGAGCCCCAGGAGGCTGCCAAAGAGATAGGTCAGCGCCGCATGCAGCCCGAGCGCGATGGAGCAGACATAGAGGATGGCGCGCAGATCGCCCTCGGGGCGGTAGCGATAGAGCACGCCGCCGAGCGCAAAGAGCGCGCCGGGCAGGGCGGTGCGGGTCACCATGTCGAGCGCCTGGGTGACCGGCTCGGGCAGTGTGACCGAGCCGAGATTGAAGGTGATGCCGATCAGGATGCCCACCACCAGCGCATTGCGGAACACCGCGCGCAGCACCGTGAGCGGCAGGCGGCGGATCTGGGTCCCCCGGGCGCGGGCGATCTCCATCGCGGTGATGCCGAGCGTATAGCCGAAGGGCGAATGCAGCGCGATGATGGCGTAATTGCCGCTGAGCGCATCGGGGCCATAGGCGCGCTCGGTGATCGGCAGACCGAGCAGCAGCGTGTTGGAGAACAGGCAGACAAAGCCGATGGCGATGGAGTCTTCCCAGTCGCGGCCGAACAGCAGCCGCGCGCCGAACAGCCCGGCGGCGAAGGCCGCGACCGCGCCGCCATAGAAGGCCAGCAGCAGCGGGATCGAGAAATTGCTGCCGAGATCGAGCTGCCACATGGCGCGGAACAGCAGGCAGGGCACGGCGATGGTCTGGGTGAACTCCATCAGCCCGTCGATCGCCTGCTCCGGTAGCAGCCGCCGCCAGCTCGCGAGATAGCCCGCGCCGATCACGATGAAGACCGGCAGGATGACGTCGATCAGCGCCTGCACGGTTTAGCGGTGCTCCGGAGAGGGATTGCGCCGCGCTGCGCGCGTCGCCGGGGGGCGCCGGTGAGAGGTCGCGCAGATACCCCGGCGCGGCACGGGCCGGCGCGGGCAGGGTGGCGTATTTGCAAAGAGAAGACGCTGCGGGGCCGGGTCAGAGCGCATAGCGCAGGACCATGCCGTCATAGGCCGGAACGATGTGCTCGGGGGTCTCGGCGGCGACGGCATCGTGGTCGAGGTCGATATGCATATTGGTGAGCACCGCGCGTTTCGGCTGCATCTTCGCGATCCATTCCAGCGCCAGGTCGAGATGGGCATGGGTCGGGTGCGGGGTGCGGCGCAGCGTGTCGAGGATCCAGCAGTCGAGCCCCTCCAGATGCGCCCAGGAGGCCTCGGGGATGCGGATCACGTCCGGTAGATAGGCGACATCGCCGATGCGGAAGCCGAGCGCGTCGATGCTGCCGTGATTGACCTCGAACGGGGTCAGCGTGATCGGCCCGCCGGCGCCGTCGATGGTAAAGGGCGCCTCCGAGATCGTGTGCATGTCGAGGATCGGCGGGTAGGGGCTGCCCTCGGGCTGCACGAAGGCATAGCCGAAGCGCGAGAACAGCGCGTTCTGGGTGTCGCCATCGGCCCAGACCGGCAACCGCTCGCGGCGGTTGAAGACGATCTGGCGGAGATCGTCGAGCCCGTGGGTGTGATCGGCGTGGGAATGCGTCCAGGCGACCGCGTCGAGCATGCCGATACCGGCGTCGAGCAGCTGGGCGCGCATGTCGGGGGTGGTGTCGATCAGCACCCGGGTGATGCCGTCCGCGCTTTCGCGCTCGACCAGCAGCGAGCAGCGGCGGCGGCTGTTTTTCGGATTTTCCGGGTCGCAATCGCCCCAGAGCCCGCCGAGCCGCGGCACGCCGCCGGACGAGCCGCAGCCGAGAATGGTGAAGCGCAGTTCGGTCATGCGGGCTCCCACGCGGCGGCCTTGGCGAAGAGCCGGTCGAAATTGGCCTCGGTCGCGGCGGCGAAGTCTTCGTAGGAGAGGCCGAAGGTCTCGGCGCCGACCTTGGCGGTGTGCACGCTATAGCCCGGCTCGTTGCGCTTGCCGCGATAGGGCGGCGGCGCGAGATAGGGGCTGTCTGTCTCCACCAGGATGCGGTCGAGCGGGGCGGAGGCGAAGATCTCGCGCAGCTCTTTCGATTTCGGGAAGGCGGCAATGCCGGACATCGAGAGATAGAACCCGCAATCGAGCGCGGCCTTGGCCAGCTCCGGCCCGGAGGAGAAGCAGTGCAGCACGCAAGGGTAGGGTCTGGCGCGATAGCCTGCGGTGAGGATATCGATCATGTCCTCATCCGCGGCGCGGGCGTGGATGATCAGCGGCAGTCCGGTTTCCTGCGCCGCCTCGATATGGGTGCGCAGCGATTGTTTTTGGATCTCCGCGCTCTCGGCGGAGTAATGATAGTCGAGCCCGGTCTCGCCGATGCCCACGAATTTCGGGTGCTGCGTCAGTGCGACCAGCTCGTCGAGTGTGGCCAGCGGTTCCTCGGCGGCGCTCATCGGGTGGGTGCCGGCGGCGTAGAAGACCGGGTCATGCGCCTCGGCGATGGCGCGCACCTGCGGCTCGTTGCGCAGGCGGGTGCAGATGGTGACCATGCGGTGCACGCCGGCCTCGACCGCGCGGGCGATGACCTCCGGGCGCTCTTCGTCGAAATCCGGGAAATCGAGATGACAGTGGCTGTCGGTGATGTAGGGGGTGGTCATTGGGCACGTCCTTTGCGGCCCGGTATCTCGGATGGCGCGGGCAGGGTCAAGCGGATGGGACCGGTTGCGGCACTCAGCGGCGGGCAAAGGCCAGCGGAAGGTCAAAGCTGTAGCGTCCGGCGGTGAGTGCGCGCGGCGCGCGCGGGTAGCTGGCACGTTTGGCGGCGGTGAGGGCGGCGCGGTCGAGCGCGGCATTGCCCGAGGAGCGCAGCAGGCTCAGCGCGGCGAGCCGGCCCTCTGGGGTGAGCGCGATGCGCAGGCGGACCTGGCCGGTGGCCTGAGGCTGGCTGACGCGCGCCTGGGCACGGGCGACGGCGGTGCGGATCCGGGCGCCCCATTGCGCCTTTGCCGAGGCGATGGCCGCCTGCGAGGGGCCGGCGGGGCTCGCCGGGCTCGCGCCGCTGCCGCCTTGCGTCGCGCTGCCTTTCGCGACTTGCGCCTTGCGGGGCTGCGCGCCGCCGCTGCGCGGCTTTGCGTCTGCGGTGGTTCTGGCGGCGGGCGTGGCCCTTGCCTGCGGCCGGGGCGAGGCGGCCGGGGCGCTGCGCGCCTGCGCCGGGGCGGTGTCGAGCGCGGGCGCCTCCGGCGCCTTGGCCGGGGCGGGCGCCGCTGGCGCGGCGCTTCGGGGGGCGGCGGTCGGCATCGCAGGCGCCTTCGGCGCGGTTTTCCGGGCGGGAGCGGAGGGCGCCGGGGCCGCTGGCGTTGGGAGAGCCGGCGCGGCCTCCCAGCGCTCGGCCAGCGCCGCGAGCCCTGCGGGCGCGGCTTGCAGCGTCACCGAGGCGTCGCCGCCATCGCCCTGGGGGGCGCCACCACCGCCGGTGCCAAGGCCGAGACCGAGTGCGACCACATGCAGCGCGGCGGCGACACCGGTGAAGACGAGAGGCTCCAGGAGGCGCATGGTTCAGTGGCCTCCGGCGGTGACGAGCTGCACCTCCGGCGCGCCTTGCGCGGAGAGGCGGGCGAGGATGCGGGCGAGCTCGGCGGCGGGCAGGCGGGCGTCGGCTGCGAGACGCACCGCGCCGGCTGCCGCTGCGGCCTCCAGCGCCGGAGCGCCGCGCTGCTCTCCATAGGCGAGCTGGCCGCCGGCGGAGAGATAGAGCGTGTCGCGCTGCGCCTTGTCGGGGTCGCCCGGCGCCTCGGGGGCGGCGATGTCGAAAGGCGCGGGCGTGGTGAGACTGGCGGTCATCAGGAAGAAGATCAGCAGCAGGAAGACCACGTTGATCATCGGCACCACCGGCTCCGGGCGCGGGCGGCGGGGGCGGTCGGGCAGCAGGCGTGGGGTCACGGCGCGGGCTCCAGCAGGGCGAGGCTGGTAAGACCTGCGTCGCGCAGCGCGGCGAGCACCTGCGCCAGACGTTCGGTATCGGTGCCGGGCGCCGGGCGCAGCAGGATCGTGTCGTCGGGGCCCTGCATCAGTGGCGCAAGCGCCTCTGGCAGATCGGAGACCGGCTGGCCGTTCAGGAGCAGCGCATCGGGGGCGACGGTGACAAGGCGGGGCGGCCCCTGCCAGCGTTCGGAGCCACCGCCGGCGAGGGTGAGCGGCAGCGCCTCGACGCTGCCGAAGCGGGCGGCGAGCATGAAGAAGACCAGCAGCAGGAACACCACGTCGATCATCGGCGTGAGGCTGGGCCGGCGGCGGCGGGTCTGCTGCGGCAGGTTCAGCATGGCGGCGCATCCTCCCCGGCGCTGCGCGGGTGGAGAGGGCGCGGGTGCGTATTTGGAAAGAGAAGACCCCCGGGGGCGCGCCGCAAGGGGCTTTCATCTTTCCGCAAATACTCCCGCCGGAGGCGTCCGGCGCTGGCCGCTCGTCCCGGCGCCGGGGTCGGGGCGCGCCGGGCGGTCATTGCTTGTCTCGCGGCGCGGTGAAGAGCCGTGTGGCGAGGTCTTCGAAATCATGGGCGAGCGCATCTGTGACGCTGTCGAACCAGCTCAGCGCCATGGCCGCTGGGATCGCCACGCCCATGCCGGCCGCGGTGGTCAGCAGCGCCTCCCAGATGCCGCCCGCCAGCGCCGCCGGATCGGCCTGGGCGCCGGCCTCCTGCAAGGCCTGGAAGGCGCCGATCATGCCGAGCACCGTGCCCAGAAGGCCGATCAGCGGCGCGATCATCACCACCAGATCGAGCGCGCGCAGGCCCGAACGCGCCTCGGTCAGCAGGGCGCGCGCGATGCGGGAGGCCTCTTCGCGGGCGGGCTCTTCCGGATAGGCGATGAGCGCGGCCATGGCGGCGGAGAGGAAGCGCGCGCGCAGCCCGCCGCGCTGGCGCAGCAGATCCTGCGCCGCCTCGCGCGCGCCCTCGCGCCAGAGCGTCACCGCGCGCTCGGCGCGGTCGCGGCGCCAGGCGCCGCTGCGCGACAGCCGCCAGAGCTTCCACAGGATCAGCGCCAGCGTCGCCACTGACAAGGCGAATATCACCCAGAGCGCCGGGCCGCCACGGTCGAGGAACTCGGTGATCCGGGTCATATGGGCGCTCCCTTCGGGGTCATGGCAGCACGCCAAGCGGTTGCAGCAGCGGGCCGTGCTCGGTTTGCAGCATATGCGCGCGCAGGTGAAAGACCTCCGCGAGAGTGTCTTCGGTCAGCACCTCCAGCGGCGGGCCGTCGGCGGCGAGCCTGCCGCGGTCGAGCAGCAGCAGCCGGGTGCAGTGGCGCGCCGCCAGCGTCAGGTCGTGCAGCGAGGTCAGCACCGCGTGGCCTTCCTGCGCGAGCCCCTCGAAGATGCGCAGCGTGGCGATCTGGGCTGCCGGGTCGAGCCCGGCGATGGGTTCGTCGGCCAGCAGCAGCGGCGCCTCCTGCGCCAGCGCGCGGGCGATCAGCACGCGGGCCTGCTCGCCGCCCGAAAGCTCGGTGGCCTTGCGCTTGCGGAAGCCCTCCAGCCCCATGCGGGCGAGCGCGGCCTCCACCGCATCGGCGCGCAGCGCCCCGGCGCGGCTGTCATGCGGCAGGCGGCCGAGCGCCACCAGCGTCTCCACGCTGACCGGCCAGGCGATCTCGCGCGCCTGCGGCAGCCAGGCGGCGGCACGGGCGCGCTCGCGGGCGGGCAGGGACGAGAGCGAGGAGGTGCCGCCATGTGGCATGAGGCCAAGGGCGGCGCGCATCAGCGTGGTCTTGCCGGCGCCGTTGGGGCCGATGAGGCCGACGCATTCGCCGGGGCCGATCGAAAGCGTGACGCCATCCACCACCGGGCATTGCCCGCGCGTGACGGTGAGCGCGTCGAGGGTCAGCAGGCTCATAACCCCCTCCGCGTCTTGTAGATCAGGTGCAGGAAGAGCGGCGCGCCGATCAGCGCCATGACAACGCCGAGCTTGAGGTCGCGCTCGGGCAGGATCAGCCGCACGGCGATGTCGGCGGCCAGCAGCATCGCCGCGCCGCCGAGCGCCGAGGCCCAGAGCAGCCGCGAGGGCCGGGCGCCGCAGAGCGGGCGCAGCAGATGCGGCACCACGAGTCCGACAAAGCCCACGGCGCCGGCCACGGCGGTGGCGGCACCGACGGCGGCGGCGGTGCCGAAGAGCAGCCGCAGCCGCAGCGAGGTGAGCGAGATGCCGAGCGCCTGTGCGCCGTCCTCGCCCAGCGTCAGCGCGTCGAGCCCGCGCCCCAGCGTCAGCAGCGCGGCACCGCCGAGGGCGATCAGCGGCGCGGCCAGTGTCAGGTGAGTGAGTGAGCGGTCGGCGACCGAGCCCATCATCCAGAACACGATTTCATAGGTGGCATAGGGGTTTGACGACAGGTTCAGCACCAGCGAGGTCAGTGCACCGGCCAGCGCCGAGACCGCGATGCCCGCGAGGATCAGCACCAGCGAGCCGCCGCGCGGCCCCGCCAGCAGCAGGATCAGCGCCACCGCCGCCAGCGCGAAGAGCAGCGCCATCAGCGGCAACGCCAGCGCAAACGCCGCCGCCAGCCCGGTTTGCAGCGCCAGCACCGCGCCGAGCGCCGCCGAGCCGGAGACGCCGATCAGCCCCGGCTCGGCCAGCGGGTTGCGCAGATAGCCCTGCATCGCGGCGCCCGAAAGCCCCAGCGCGGCGCCCACCAGCGCCGCCAAGGCGCTGCGCGGCAGGCGGATTTCCTGCATCACCATGACATGCAGCGGATCGCCGAGGCCCACGAGCCCGCCCAGCACCGCGCGGGGCGGCAGCGCGGCATATCCCAGCCCCAGCGAGGTGAAGAACAGCGCCAGCACCAGCGCGGCGAGCGGCAGGGCGAGCCTCATTGCGCCGCCTCCCAGTCGTGGCGCAGATCGCGCATCGCCGCCACCGCATCGAGCAGCGCCGGCGTGCCGCAGATCCAGTTCGGGCTGTCCACCACCTGATGCAGCGCGCCGGTAGCCTGAAGCGCGGGGTGTTGCAGCAGCGAGGTCGCCTGCGCCGGGCTGTCATAGGGGCGGCTGACGAGGATCAGGTCGGGCTCGGCCAGCAGCAGCCCTTCGAGCGGCAGACGCCCGCGTGTCGCCATGCCTTTTTCATCGGCGAGATTGGCCATGCCGGCGGCGTTGAGGATATCGCCGGTCAGGGTCTGGGCGCCGGCGGTCTCGTTGAAGGGCATGTAATAGGCCACGCGGGGTTTGCGCGTTGGCGTTTCGCGCAGCGCCGCGAGCCGGGCGTCGAAACCGGCCAGAACCTCGGCGGCGCGGGCCTCGCGGCCCAGCAGCGCGCCCATGCGCAGGATGTTCTGCCGCGCGTCCTCGAGCGAGCGGGCGGGGGAGAAGCGTTCGACCCTGTAGCCCAGCTTTTCCAGCATCTGCGTGGCGGCGCGGGCGGTGTAGCTGCCGGCGATCACCAGATCGGGATGCAGCAGCACCACCTCTTCGGCGCTGGCGGTATTGGCGGGCAGCGCCTGCGCCTCTTCGGCCATGGCCGAACTGCGCGGATCCTGGGCAAGCCGCGAGACCGAGACGAGCTGCCCCGGCGCGCCGATCAGCAGCGCAAGCTGATCGGTGCAGACATTGAGCGAGACGACGCGGCCCGGAGCCGCGCCGGCAGCGACCGCCGCCAGACACAGGGCGGCAGCCAGCGCTATGCGCCTAGAAGCTCGCACGGACCCCGAAATACCAGGCACGGTCGGACTGTCCGTAGCCCGGCGCGGTCTGGTAATCCTCGTCGAAGAGGTTCTCGACCCGCAGATAGGCCTGGGCGGTGTCGGTGACGTCATAGGTGAAGGAGGAATTCACCAGCCCGTAATCGTCGAGCCCTTCGCGGTCGGCCTCGTAAAGGCCGTTTACCGAGATGCGGGCGCGGTCGGTGATATCCGCGCTCAGCCCCAGCGCAAAGACATGCTCGGGCACCGAGGCCTGCCAGCCGGAGCTGTCCAGCGACACCGACGAAAAGCTGTCGGTCCAGGTATAGCTGCCGTCGAGCGTCAGGCCCGGGCGCAGCTCATAGGCCCCGGCCAGTTCGATGCCGCGGCGGGTGCTGGTTCCGTCCGCCTGCACATAGGCGTAGCTCGTATAGGAGTAGTCGATGATGTCTTCGGCTTCGATCCAGAACGCGGTGGCGCTCAGCCAGGCGGTATCGCCAAAGCGCTTCTCGACGCCGAGGTCGAAGCTGACCGAGGTCTCCGGGTCGAGCCCGGCATTGCCGGAATAGGCATCGTAGAGCTCGTAGTTGGAGGGTGCGCGATAGCCGGTCGCGAGGTTGGCGCGCAGGCTCAGGTCGGGCCGGGCGCGCCAGACGCCGGAGAGCCGCCCGGTGGTGTGGCCGCCGAATTCCGAGTGATCGTCGTGGCGCAGCGCAAAGCTCAGGTCGATATTCTCGCTCGGCGTGAAGGTGAACTCGGAAAACAGCGAGGTCACCGTGGTCTCCTGATCCTGCGAGCTGCCATAGGGGCCGAAACTCGATGCGCCGGCGATCTTGTCCTCATAGGTCTCGATGCTGCGCTCGGCTCCGACCACCGCGCGGGTGGTGGCACCAAGATCGAAGCCCGCCTGATAGCGGTAGGTCTGGCGCGTGCCCTCGTATTCGAAGCGGAACGGGTAGGGCGTGCCCGTATAGGGCGGCGTGTCGGGCGCAGAGCTGTCGAGCGAGGTGCCGTGCAGGGCGCGGTCGCTCCGGAACCAGGTGGCCGAGATCTCGTGATCGACGCCGCCGGTGGCAAAGGCGAGGGCGGCGCGCAGGCCGGTCTTTTCGCTGTCGACAACATCGTCGGGCGAGCCGTCGAAGACCCGGCCGCTGCTGTTTTCGTCGTAATCGTATTTCGCTTCTTCGTAGAAGCCCGAAAGGCTCAGCTCGGCGGCACCGCCGCCCAGATCGTAATGGCCCGAAAAGCTCAGGCGCCGCGCCTCGTAGCCGTCCTCTTCGTCGTTCTTGTCGTTGGGGTTGGCGGTGCCGTAATTCAGCCCGTCCTCATCCGCCGCGGAAAACCCGTCGGTCGAGACATAGGACAGCGTCACGGCGGTCTCGTGCCCCTCACCGCGATTGTAGAGTGTCGCGGCGCTGCGCAGCGTGTCGTGGCTGCCGTATTCGGCGAAGACATCGGCGCTGAGCCCGTCGCGGCTTGCGCGTTTGGTGGTGATATTGACCACGCCGCCGATCGCCTCGGAACCGAACAGCGCCGATTGCGAGCCGCGCAGGATCTCGATCTGGCTGATATCGCCGGCGGTGAGCCCGCCGAAATCATAGGCCACCTGGGTGGCCGCCGGATCCGACACGTCGATGCCGTCGATGCGCACGGCGATGTTCTGCTGCGACACGCCGCGGATGGTGATCCCGGCATTGGTGCCGAGCGGCCCGTTCGAGCGGATCGAGACGCCGGGCTGGCGGGCGAGGATGTCGATGACCCGGGTGTCGCCGTCGCGCTCCAGATCTTCCTCGGTCAGCACATCCACGCTGACGCCGGTCTGGAGCGGGGTGGTGGCCTCGTAGCCCACATAGATGGTGATCGGCGGCAGTTCATAGGCTGCATTGTCCTGCGCGTGCAGCGGGAGGCTGCCGAGCGCCAGCGCAGAGACGGATCCGAGGATCTTCTTCATGGACGGCGGTCCTTTCCTTGTCGGCCCCTGGGCGGGGCTATGCGGTGATGCTCGCTGGAAAGGCTGGCCCCTCGCGCGAACGGTGCGTCATGTCACCACGAACGGAAGGACCGTTCCCAAGGCGCGCCCCGCGCATGGGGAGGGTGATCACCCTGGCAGGTCTCCTGACTTGCGGGTCACAGCGCCGGTCGGGCCTTCCCGGGCCTGCTCGCCCAGTGGCATGATACCGATGACGCTCGCCGCTCACAGTTGCGGGGGCAGTCGCGGATTTGCACCGCGTTCCCTATTCTCCGGACATCTGGCCCGGAACCAAGGCGCATATCGCATACTTTGCCGGGCGCTATCGCGCAAGGGCCGTGTTGGGCCGCAACACACATCGCGAGCGCGGACAACAGGGCGGAGCCGCTCAAGCTCGACGCCGATGTTTTCTGCGGGCGCCGATGTAGACGGGGGGCCTAGTTCGTGGCGATCAACGCAACGATGACTGATCGAACGCATCGGTAACGACGAGCGGGCGCCGTGTTCCAAGGGGCTCGGGTAGCCGCAAAACACATCGATACAGGGTTTTATTAATGGTGCCCGGGGGCGGAATCGAACCACCGACACGAGGATTTTCAATCCACTGCTCTACCCCTGAGCTACCCGGGCACGGGAGAAGGGCAGCGCCCTTCGGGTGCAGGGGGGATAGCCGAGCGCCGCGCCGGTGTCCAGAGGGTTTTCGACGAAAAAACCGTATCATGCCGAGCTTTGCGCGATCCGGCTTTTCTCCGTCCCGGGGGCAGGGTAGATCTGACCCTATGGCGCGCTCCTTTCTCTCCCTTTCCGCTCTGCTCGACCACGGGTTCGACACCGTGATCGACGTGCGCAGCCCGGCGGAATTCGCCGAGGATCACGTGCCCGGCGCCATCAACCTGCCGGTGCTCGACAATGAGGAACGCGCCCGCGTCGGTACGATCTACAAGCAGGAGAGCCCGTTTCTCGCCCGCAAGCTCGGTGCCGCGCTGGTGTTCCGCAATGCCGCCGCCCATATCGAGGGGCCGCTGGCGCATCACGAGGGCGGCTGGCGACCGCTGGTCTATTGCTGGCGCGGCGGGCAGCGCTCGGGCTCCTTCGCATGGATGCTGCAACAGATCGGCTGGCGTGCCGAGGCGGTGGAGGGCGGCTATCGCACATACAGACGGCTGGTGACGGGGGCGCTTTACGACAGCCCGCTGCCGTATCGGCTGATCCAGCTCGGCGGCTATACCGGCACCGCCAAGACCGCGCTGTTGCCGCGTCTGGCGGCGCGCGGGGTGCAGGTGGTCGATCTGGAGGGGCTGGCGCGGCATCGCGGCTCGTTGCTGGGCGAGATGCCGGGCGGGCAGCCGAGCCAGAAGGGCTTCGAGACCGGGCTGGCGCAGGCGCTGAGCGCGCTCGATCCGGCGCGCCCGGTGCTGGTGGAGGCGGAGAGCAGCAAGATCGGGCAGATCCTGCTGCCGCCCTCGCTCTGGGAGGCGATGAAACAGGCGCCCTGGATCGAGGTCACGGCACCTCTGGACGCGCGGGCGGCGTATCTCGATGCCGCCTATGACGACATCCTCTCGGACGGGGCGCGACTGAAGCAGATGCTCGACCCGCTGCGCTTTCATCGCGGCCATGCGCTGGTGGATCGCTGGGGCGCGCTGATCGACGCGGGCGAGCGGCGGGCGCTGTGTCGCTCGCTGGCCGAGGATCACTACGACCCGGCCTATGAGAAATCCAGGACGGTCTTCGCGCCGCGCGTGCTGGACCGGTTCGGGACGCCGGCGCTGGACG
Source organism: Salipiger abyssi (assembly GCF_001975705.1). Classification (NCBI taxonomy): domain Bacteria; kingdom Pseudomonadati; phylum Pseudomonadota; class Alphaproteobacteria; order Rhodobacterales; family Roseobacteraceae; genus Salipiger; species Salipiger abyssi. The sequence goes on along the minus strand of NZ_CP015093.1, from coordinate 415,362 downwards.
AGGCGGCGCTCGATACGCTGGCCGACCGCATCGCCGAGAGGCTTCAGACGATCGAGATGTGACCGGGCCAGTCGCCGGAGATCCTGCCGATCACCGCCGCCCCGAAGCCGAGCGCGCGCAGCTCGGCCACGCGTGCGGCGCCGTCCGGGATCGCCGCGAGCAGCCCCCGGCGGTCTGCGGATCGAAGAGCAGATCGGCGCGGGGGCTCTCGGCGCTCAGCCCGGGGACGGCGGCGCGGTTCTTTGGATAGAGGGTTGAGCGGATGCCCTTTTCGGCCAGCTCTTCGGCGCCGGGCAGCAGCGGGATCGCGTCGAGGACGAGCTCGGCGCTCCTGCCCGAGGCCAGGCAGATCCCGTGCAGATGCCCGGCGAGGCCGAATCCGGTGACATCGGTCATCGCATGCGCGCCGCTCAGCAGCGCCGCCGCGTCGCCCTGCGGTCGGGTCATGCTGGTCAGCGCCTCTGCCACCCAGTCGCCGCTGGCCTCTCCGGCCATCTCGGCGGCCATGATCACGCCGGAACCCAGCGGTTTGGTCAGCACCAGATCGTCGCCCTCCTGCGCGCCCGCGAGGGTGATCGGCGCCGCCTCGCAAAGCCCGGTGATGGTGAAGCCGATGGTCAGCTCGTCGCCCATGGAGGAATGCCCGCCGACGATCTCGGCGCCGGCGCCGCGGAAGATTGCAGAGCTTGCGGTGAGGATTTCGGTCAGCGTCCGTTCGGCCAGCGCTTCGGACATGCGGGGCAGGGTGAGGCTGACGGTGGCGGCCTGCGGCGCGGCGCCCATCGCCCAGATATCGCCAAGCGCATGCACGGCGGCGATGCGGGCCATGACCACGGGGTCTTCGGTGAAGGCGCGCAGATGGTCGGTGGTCAAGACTTGACGGGTGCCGCCGGTATGCAGCAGCGCGGCATCGTCGCCGGGCAGGGCGGTGACATCGCTGCGGTGCGGGGGAGGCAGGTGCGACAGCGCCGCCGAGAGCGCATCGCGCCCGACCTTGGCGCCGCAGCCGCCGCACATGGGTTTGTCGCCGAGCGCGTCGGCGCTACCGGCGGCGCGGGGCACCGGCAGGGGCGGCTGCGGCATCTGCGGCAGGGCCTGGAATTTCGCCATGAACCTGCGGTCGATACGATCCTTCCAGCGCCACATGAGCGGCCCGGAGAGCGCCAGACCGAAGCGGTCGCCGAGGGCGGATTTCTCGCCCAGCGAGATTAGCTTGAGATAATCCTTTTGCGGGCGATAGCGGCGGGGGGAGTCCTCGCCCGAAAGCCGTTTGCGGAGGTTGTCGAAGAGGATCGGCGCCTCGCGCACCGCATAGACCCCGGCCTTGGGGCGCGGGCTCCGCGTGAGATGGGCGCAATCGCCGGCGGCGAAGACATTCGGGTCGGCGCTTTGCAGCGTGGGAGAGACGGCGATGAAGCCCTCATGTAGCGCCAGCCCGGTCTCGCGCAGCCAGCCATAGGGGCGGGCGCCGGCGGCGCCGGTGACGAAATCCGCAGCGATCCGGTGCCCGTTGTCCAGCGTGAGGTCGGTGGCGGTGACCTCGGCGATATTGGCGCGCTCGTGCAGGGTGACGCCCTGTGCGGCAAGCGCGTGGCGCAGCCTGGCCGCCGCCTGTGGGCGCAGGGCGGAGAGGGCGGTGTTCCGGTCGATGAGATGCACCTCGGCGGCGCGGCCGCGCGTTCTCAGGGAAAACGCCATGGCGGCGGCGAGCTCGGCGCCCGCCACGCCGCCGCCGATCACCGCGACCGAGGCCGGGCCGCTGCGCGCGCGATAGGCCGCCCAGGCGCTGGCGAAGGCACCGAGCGGTTTGGCGGGGATGGCGTGGTCGGTAAAACCCGGAAGATCTGGCATCGCCGAGGTGATGCCGATATCCACCGAAGCCACGTCGAAGCCGATGGGCGGGCGTTCGGCGACATGGATCTGTCTTGCGGCGAGGTCGATGCCCTCGGCTGTGCCGAGGATCACCCGCGCGCCGGCGAACCGGGCGAGCCTGACGAGGTCGATATCCAGCGCCTCGCGGCTGTAATGCCCGGCGACAAAGCCCGGCAGCATGCCGGAATAGGGCGCGGTCGGGCCGGGATTGATCACCGTGACGCGGGCGCCGGGCAGCGGATCCATCCCCCACATGCGCAGCACCAGCGCATGGGTATGCCCGCCGCCGATCAGCACCAGATCTCGGGTCAGGGGCAGGCTGGGGGGCTTCATGGGCGGCACTCCTTGAACGCTATGCCGCCTCTAGCATGTGTCGGCATGGCTGCCCATGCGCCATGATGCGCGGGGATTGATCTTTCAAATGGAACGGGTGCCGCAGAGCCAAATCAAGAGGCCCGGATCAAGTCCGGGGCGGGAGGGGCGGAACCGTAGGCTGGGCAATCCTGCCCACCGAACCCGCGACACATCACGGGGTCCGCTGCGTCAAACCACGTCACCCGCGGATCGCCAGCCCCGCCGCGTCGAACACATGCGTCTGCCCGGGTTCGAAACCGAGCCCGCAGGTCTCGCCCGGCGCCAGCCCGGCATCGCCATGGCTGCGCACGGTGATCTTGCCCGCGCCCTCGCAATCCACGATCACATAGGTGTCGGCGCCGAGATATTCGACCACATCCACAATGCCGTCGATCTGCCCCGAGCCCGGTGCCCCCAGCACGATATGCTCGGGCCGGATGCCAAAATGTTCGGCCTCCGCAGGCAACGGCGTCTCCAGCCGCAGCCCGGCGGTGGCGGCGGGAAAGACGTTCATCTTGGGCGAGCCGATGAATTGCGCGACGAAGAGGTTGCCGGGCCGCTCGTAAAGTTCGCGCGGGGTGCCCACCTGGCTCACCTTGCCCGCCTCCAACACCACGATGCGGTCGGCCAGCGTCATCGCCTCCACCTGGTCATGGGTCACATAGATCATCGTCGATTGCAGCGACTGGTGCAGCTTGGCGATCTCGTAGCGCATCTCCACCCGAAGCGCCGCGTCGAGATTGGAGAGCGGCTCGTCGAAGAGAAACGCCGTCGGGTCGCGCACGATGGAGCGCCCGATGGCCACCCGCTGACGCTGCCCGCCGGAAAGATCCTTTGGCCGCCGGTCGAGCAGCGCCTCGAGCTTCAGCACCCGCGCCGCCTCGTCGACCTTGGCGGCCATTTCGTCCCTGGGCACCCCCGCCGCCTTTAGCGAGAACCCCATATTCTCGCGCACCGACATATGCGGGTAGAGCGCGTAGCTCTGGAACACCATCGCCAGCCCGCGCCGCGCCGGCGGCTCCGAGGTCGCATCCTTGCCGCCGATCAGGATCTGCCCGCGCGAGGTCTCCTCCAGCCCGGCGATCATCCGCAGAAGGGTGGATTTCCCGCAGCCCGAGGGGCCGACGAAGATGACGAACTCGCCTTCCTCGATGTCCAGATCAACGCCCTTGATGACCTGCGCGTCGCCATACCATTTCTCGACGGCTTTCAGCTCGATGCTTGCCATGTCTGTCTTACCTCCCCGCCCAGGCCAGCCACACCACGGCGGTCCAGGTGAAATTATCGCCGCCGCAGGGGGCGGCATCCATCGGATCGAAATATTCGCGGAAGCCCGAGGCCTCGATCAGCGCCGCGCTTTCCTCGCGCAGCCGCGCCTCGTCCCAGTCCTTGCCGGCGCTCAGAAACCCCAGCGCGATCAGCGCATTCATCTGCGGCCAGACCGGCCCGCGCCAGTAGCGCTTGCGCTCGAAACTCGCGGCCTCCGGATCCGAGGAGGGCAGCCCATAGGTCACCGCGTCCCACATGCGGGCGAGATGCGCCTCCATCTCCGGCGTCTCGCAACGCGCCAGCCAGCAGAGCAGGGCGCCCGAGCCGATCACGCCCGCCCATTGCCCGCTGCGCAGATCCTTTGCGTCATAGGCGCCGAGCGCCGGGTTCCAGAGCGTCTGCACACCCTCGCGGAGCTGCGCCGCCCAGCCCTCGATCTTTGTCACGTCCTCGCCGAGCGCTCGGCCGATCGCGGCCAGATCGTCATGGGCGCGGATCAGGAGGAAGGTGATGCCGGGATCGGCCATGAGGAAGGGGCAGTCGGCTACGATCCGCGCCTGATCCCAGCCGCACTCCTTGCCGAACCGCACCAGCTCCAGATAGCGGTCGTATTCCTGTTTGGTGGGGCGCTGTGCGCCATCCACCTGTGTCGCGTCGCGGCGCGCATAGTCGCCCGCGCCCGAGCCATCCACATTGGCCAGCCCGACATCCCAGTCGGGGCAATTGTCGCGGCCCGATTCCCACGGGTGGCACACCGCCACCGCGCCCGAGTCGCAGCGGGTCTCCATCCACCAGCGGTGCCAGGCCTTCAGCTTCGGGTAGAGCGCCCGCATCGGCGCTTCCCCGGCCTCCGCATCGCCCTCCCAGATCATCCGCGCCAGCGTCGCGGCGACCGGCGGCTGCGAGATTCCCGAGGTCGGCACTTCGCCGCCCGCGTCCCAGACCTCCGGCCCCGGAAAATAGCCCGGCGCGTCGTCGTGGAACACCATATGCGGCACCATTCCGTCCTTCCATTGCGCGGCAAAGAGCGTCTCCAGCTCGCGCCACGCCCGCGCATTGTCGAAGGTGGAAAACCCCCAGGCGGCAAAGGCGCTGTCCCAGTTCCACTGGAACGGATAGAGCATGTCGGTCGGCACCGTATAGCCGCCCCGGTCGTTGCCGCGCAGCACGGCGCGGGCCTTTTCATCGAGACTATGGCTCACGGCGCGCTCCTCCCCGCGCCGTGCGGCTGCCCGGCGCGTTCGACATTTGAAATACGCCCCCGGCGTCTTTCATTTTGCGATGCAAAACCATGTCTCACCCCTTGACGCTCCCCGCCGTCAGCCCCTTGGTCATGAAGCGCTCCAGCCCCAGGAACAGCACCATGATCGGCACCGTGGCGATGACCGCGCCGGCCATGAGATGCTGGCGGGGCACCTCGGAGGAGTTCAGCGAGGCGATCCCCCGCGTCAGGGTGAATTTCGACGGGTCGTCAAGCAGCATGAAGGCCAGCAGGAACTCGTTCCAGGCGATCATGAAGACGTAAAGCGATACCGAGGCCAGCGCCGGCAGCGACAGCGGCAGGGTGATCTTCCAGATCACCTTGAGGCGGCTCAGCCCGTCCATCAGCCCGGCCTCCTCGATCTCTGCCGGCAGCCCGCGGAAATAGCCCTGAAGCATGTAGAGCGCCACCGGGATCGTCGTCACCGGGTAGATGATCACGATGCCGAAGATGGTGTTGCGCAGCCCGGTCATCGAAAAGGCGATATAGATCGGCAGCGCCAGCACGATCATCGGCACCATGTAGATGAGCAGGATCGAGCGCGAAAACAGCGCCTGTCCGCGAAAGCGCAGCCGCGCCACCGCATAGGCGCCGGGAATGGCGAAGGCCAGCGTGATCAGCACGGTCAGCACCGAGACGTAGAAGCTGGTCCAGAGATAGGAGCCAAAGCCGTACTCGGTCATCAGCTCGCCATAGCTGCGCAGGAGCCCCCAGCCCTGAGTGAGGTCGATGGAGAAATCCAGCGGGTTGGCCATCAGTTCCGCCTGGTTCTTCAGGCTGGTCATCACCATCACATAGAAGGGGATGAGCACGATGGCGGTGAAGAAGATATAGCCGAAGCCGGTCAGGAACCGGATCACCGCCTCCTCGAACTCGTGCCGGGTGAGCGCGCCGATCCGGCATTCCTCAAGGATCTTGCGCACGCCCAGAGCGGTGAAGAGCGCCAAGGCGCCATGCCCCACCGCCAGCGCCACGAGGCCGGTGCCGTCTCCCGAAGCCATCGGGCCGATGCCGACGATCCCTAGCGCCGCAACCGCCAGCGCCGCGCCCCAGAGCGCCACCGCCCCGAAGAGCGCCGCAAACCCGATGCCCGCCCCCCAGATCAGCGACAGGATCAGCGAGGGCCGGAACGGCGCGCCGGTGGCAAAGCTCATCGCCACCGCCACGGTCACCGCTATGACGAAACACCACAGCGCCCCCAGCACCGGCGCCGTCACGTATCCGTATCTCAGGGCATTCATGTCGCACCCCGCATCGTCTTCTCTTTCCAAATACGCAAACATCCGACCGCGGGGCCGGGCGTTCCGCCGGGTGTAACGCGCATCCTCACAGCCCTTCCTCCCGGCTCATGACCTTGAAGAAGAACAGCGAGAAGAGCAGCAGGCAGGCAAAGATCACCACCGCCACCGCGGCCCCGGCGCCGATATTCGACAGCGCAAAGGCCTGCTCGTAGACATTCACCGTCAGCACCCGCGTGCCGGCATTGCCGCCGGTCAGCAGGAAGATGTCGTCGAACTTGTTGAAGGTCCAGATAAAGCGCAGCAGGAACAGCACCGAGAGGATCCCCAGAAGCTGCGGCAGCGAAAGATACCAGAATTTCTGGAAGGGCGAGGCGCCGTCCATATCGGCGGCCTCGTACATGTCGTGGTCGATGCTCTGCATCCGCGCGAGGATGAACAGGAACGACAGCGGGAAATAGCGCCAGATCTCGAACAGCGTCACCATGATCAGCGCCAGCGGCCGCTCGCCGAAGAAATTGATCGCGCCCTGACTGACCCCCATCTGGATCAGCAGCGCATTGGCCGAGCCCGAGAACGGATCGAAAAGCAGGATCCAGGCAAAGGCCACGGCGATCACCGGCGCCACATAGGGAAACAGGTAAAGCCCGCGCAGGATGCCCTGACCCTTGAAGCTCTTGTTGAGCAGCATGGCGGCGAACAGCCCCATGATCAGCGCGCCCAGCGTGCCGAAGACCGTGTAGAACAGCGTCACCCCCAGCACCGCCCAGAATTCCGAGCCGTCAAAGACCTGCGCGAAATTCTCCAGCGTGAAGTCGAAGCTCGTCAGCACGTTCTGCGCCTGACCGGTCAGAGCCGGATCGCTCGCCGTGGCGTCGGGGCCGGCGAAATAGGCCTCCGTCGCGGTCACCGGGATGCGGAGCTGCTCGCGCGCGCCGCCCTCCCAGTCGCCGAAATCGCACGAAAGCCGCCCCTCCGCGATGGCACAGCGCGGGTCCAGCTCGCTCGCCTCCAGCCCCTCGGGCCAGGCATCGCTCAGCGTGACCCCCAGAATGGGCTGGTCCTGCGAGGAGTTGCGCAGCCGGTAGCGCAGCGTGGCGGCGTCGCCCGGCGCCTCCAGGTCGCCGCGGATGTCCTCGCGCACGATGGGGGTGGGCGGGCGCAGATTGGCGAGCCCCACCGGTTTGAAACTGATCCAGAACACCGCCAGCAGCGGCAGGATGACCACCAGCGACACCGCCGCCAGCGTCGGAAACAGCAATCCCCAGGCCAGCCGCGCCTCGCGTTTGGCCAGCGGGCCGGTGCCGGTGGGGGGCACAGCGTCGGTCATGAGATACTCCCGTCCCGGGCTTGCCCCGGGACCTCCGCGTGAAGGCCCCGGGGCAGGGCGATCAGTCGATCGCGCCCAGCTCCTCGTTCAGCTCCGCCACGGCGGCGGAGGCGTCGATCTGCCCGTCGATGAACTCGCGCACCACGCGGTTCACGACCTGGGAATTGATCATCTTGGAGGTCAGCGCGAGCTGCCCGTCCGCGACGCCCCAGCGCTGCGCCACGTCAAGCCCGGCGACGATCTCGTCGATCATCTCCTGCGGATAGAGCTCACCCAGCGGCGCCTTGCGGTCGACGCCCACCGGCAGCTCGGACCAGGCGCTGACAAAGGCTTCGGGATCGTCCTCGGTGCCGCGCCGGATCGGGAACTTGCCCTCGGGCGCGATGGCCAGCGTGTCGACATAGCCCTCGTCCATCGAATATTTCACGAAGTCGATGGCGGCGTCGGTGGAGGCATCGCCGGTGATCCCGAACATGTTAACCAAGGCCCAGGCGGCGCCGTCGGGGTTCGAGGGGCCGGAGAAATTGGTCACGATCCCGGTTTTCGAGGCCAGCTCCGGCGAGGTCGGATCGTCATTGATCGTGGGCGGCGCGCTGTCGCGCAGGCCCGCCAGCTCGTCGAGGATGAAGGGCGACCAGATGATCATCGCGGCGTTGCCCGAGAAATAGAGCGTGCGCGACTGATCCCAGTAGAGATCGCCCGGAGGCGAGGCCTCGGCGATGGTTTTGTAGAATTCCAGCACCTCGGTGGTCTTGGCCTCATCCAGCGGCGCGAACCCGTCCGGCCCCACCGGCGAGACGCCATTGGCCAGGAAGACATGCTCCAGCACCTGGGACATGAAGGCCTCGTCCACCTTTGTGGCGGCGACAAACCCATACATCTCCGGCGGGTTGTGCAGCGCGTCGAGCGCCGCCTCGACATTGGCATAGGAGGTCGGCGGCTCGAGCCCGGCCTCTTCGAAGAGATCGGCGCGGTAGACGATCATCTGCGTCCAGCCATCGGCGGGCACCGAGGCATAGCCGCCATCGAAGGAGGCCATGTTCAGCGCGCCCGGCGCGAAAGTGTCGGCGCCCAGATCCTCGATCACGTCGGAGGCGGCGTCGGGGTCGAGAATGCCGGCTTCGGCCCAGGGCAGGGCGTAGGAGAGCGGATGATAGATCACGTCCGGCAGGTCGCCCGCCGCATAGGCGGCGGTGGCGCGGGTGCCGAGATCGCTTTCGGTGACGGGGATCACCTCGACCTCATGGCCGGAGGCCTCGGAAAAGGCGGCGGCCATCGCCTCCTGCCGGGCCAGCCGTTCGGGCTGCTCCTCGGTGGTCCAGAAGCGGATGGTTTCCGCCCCTGCGGCCCCGGCGCTCAGCACCAGCGCCATGGCGGCGCTGGCCAGCAGCGGCGTGCGAATCGTTTTCATGAGGTCCTCCTGTCACTGGATGTCGGAAACGCGGAAATCGCCCCGCGCCCATGACAGGGGCGGGACGGAAAAAGCCTTGGAGAGAGGGAGACGAGCGCCGCGCGACCGCCTTTGCCGACGGATCCCGTACCTTGCGGCACGGGGGTCAGGGCGCGGTCACGGATCGTTGCCTTCGGCAGCATGCAAACAAATCTCCCGAGCGGGAGAATTGGCGTTCAAAGCGTTTTGAGCAAGTGGAAAATCCGCCGCAGTGCAGCAAATTTGCGGGCGTTTCTGAGGGCTTGGTCAGATCGAAACCTTGGCCAGCAGCGCCTCGCGATCGATCTCGCCCGCCTTGCCGGCCAGCGACACCGCGCCGCGCTGCACGGCGACGAAACTGTCGGCGAGCCCCCACATGAAATCGAAATACTGCTCCACCAGCACGATCGCCATGCCGCCCTCGTCGCGCAGCTGCGAGATCACCCGGCCGATCTGCTGGATGATATTGGGCTGGATGCCCTCGGTCGGCTCGTCAAGCAGCAGCACGCGGGGTCTGGTGATCAGCGCCCGTGCGATGGCGAGCTGCTGCTGCTGGCCGCCGGAGAGGTCGCCGCCGCGCCGGTGCAGGAAGTCCTTGAGGATCGGGAAGAGATCGAAAATGTGTTCGGGCACCTTGTGCTCGGATTTCGGCAGGCAGGCGAAACCGGTTTCGAGGTTCTCCTGCACGGTCATCAGCGGAAACACCTCGCGCCCCTGCGGCACATAGGCGATGCCGGCGCGGCCCGCCTGAAAGGCGTTGAGATGGTTGAGCGGCGTGCCGTCGAGCGTGATGGTGCCGCCGGAATAGGGGTGGCGCCCGGCGATGGCCTTCAGCAGCGAGGTCTTGCCGACACCATTGGTGCCGGTCACGGCGGTGACCCTGCCGGGTTCGGCGGTCAGCGAGATACCGTGCAGGATCTGGCTCTGGCCGTAATGCAGGGTGAGGTTCTCGACGCTCAGCATGGCATGTCTCCGGACGCAAATTCCTTCGAAGGAATTTGCAAATCTTTTCGAAAAGATTTGGCGCGCGTCATGATCAGCGCCCCAGATAGACTTCGATGACCTGCGGGTCCGAGGTCACATGATCGAGCGAGCCCTCGGCCAGCACCGATCCCTCGCAGAGCACCGTCACCCGGCAGTCGAGCCGGCGGATGAACTCCATGTCGTGCTCGACCACCACCACCGCGTGTTTCTGTGCCGCGCGTTTCAGCAGGTCGGTGGTGTGCTCGCGCTCCGCGGGCGTCATGCCGGCGGCGGGCTCGTCGACCAGCAGGAGGCGCGGATCCTGCGCCAGCAGCATGCCGATCTCCAGCCACTGTTTCTGGCCGTGGCTCAGCTCTCCGGCCACGCGCGGCAGCTGCTCGGTGAGGCCGATGGTTTCGGCCAGCTCCTCGATCCGCTCGGCGCCGCGCGTCGTCTTGCGATAGAGCAGCACGTCGAAGGGCCCGCGCTTGTTCTTCAGCGCCATGGCGAGGTTTTCGCGCACGGTCTGCGCCTCGAAGACGGTGGGTTTCTGGAACTTGCGCCCGACGCCGGCCATGGCGATCTGGCTCTCGCTCATCTTCAGCAGCGAGATGGATTTCTCGCCATAGATCACCTTGCCCTCGTCGGGCCGGGTCTTGCCGGTGATGATGTCCATGAAGGTGGTCTTGCCGGCGCCGTTGGGGCCGATGATGGCGCGCAGCTCCGGCTCGCCGATGCGGAAGCTCAGATTGTTGATCGCCTTGAACCCGTCGAAGCTCACCGAGACGCCGGACATTTCCAGAAGCGTGGCCATTACCGTTCCTCCTCGCCTTCGACCGTGCGCCGCGCGCCCTTGTCGGGACCCAAATCGCCGACCCGCTCGGGCACCGCGTGGCGCGCGGTGATCAGATCGAAGAGCCCGCCGATGCCCTTGGGCGCCAGCAGCGTGACCGCGACAAAGCTTACGCCCAGCAGCACCAGCCACCAGTCGGTCCACTGGATCGTATAGAAACCCAGCGGGATAGACGGCACGCCGCCGCCGGTGAACCAGCTCGACAGCAGCGACACGAAGGCCGCGCCGAGCGCCGCGCCGTAAAGCCGCCCGCGCCCGCCGATGGCGACCCAGACCGCGAGATAGATCGAGGCGATGGGGGCGATCTCGTTGGGGTTGATGATGCCCGCCTGCGGGTAATAGAGCGCGCCCGCGATGCCCGCGACAATGCCGGTCAGGGTGAAGACGAAGAGCTTGTAGCTCTCCACATGGTAGCCCAGAAACCGCACCCGGCTTTCATTGTCGCGGATGCCCCGGATCACCGAGCCCATCTTGCCCGACACCACCCAGGCGAAGAGGAGATATCCCGCCCCCAGCGCCACCGCAGAGGCCCAGAAGAAGGCGATGGAGACCTGGGCCTGCGGCACCGCGTCGAGCCCGGGCAGGTTTTGCAGACCCGAAAGCCCGTTATTGCCGCGCAGCCCGCTGTCGTTCTGGAAGAGATAGAGCGACAGCGCCAAGGTCATCGCCTGGGTCAGGATCGACAGGTACACACCGGTGACCCGCGAGCGGAAGGCGAGCCAGCCGAAGACCAGCGCCAGCACACCCGGCACCAGCACCACCAGCGCGAGCTGAGCCCAGAAGCTGGAGGCGAAGGCCCAGATCAGCGGAAAGTCCGAGCTGCCCACCACGCCGAAGATCTGCGTGCCGATGGCGTCGTGGATCTCTTCCGGGGTGGGGGGGATGGCGGCGGCGCGCAGGCTCTCGCTGACGATGATCTCGGTGCGGGCATACATCAACCACATGCCGATCATGTAGCCGCCGATCCCGAAAAACGCCATGTGGCCAAGCGACAGGATGCCGGTATAGCCCCAGACCACATCCATGGCGATGGCCACCAGCATCAGGCAGAGCGTCTTGCCCAGCGTCTTGACGAAGCTGGTGGAGATCATGCCGTTGCCCGTCGCCTCCGACAGCACGGTGACGATCAGCACGAAAACGGCGAGCGCCAGCAGGAACCAGAAGATCGAGCGGTTCTGCGTAAGAAAGGTTTGTCGGGTCATGACGGCTGCTGTCCTTTTGCAAGGGCGGGGGCGCTGCCCCCTCCGCGAGCCGGGGCTCGCGTCCCCCCGGGATATTGGGAGCCAATGGAAGACAGGGGCCGTGCTCTGGATTTCCATTGGCTGAAAATATCCCCGCCGGAGGCAGTCCGGAGGGCGGGGCCGGGCGTGAGGATGGAGAAAAGGGCGCGCATGCTCAGTCTCCCGCGGCGCGGCCCTTGAGGGCGACGATGCCCTTGGGGCGGACCTGGATGAAGAGGATGATGAAGAGGATCATATAGGTCTGCGCCGCCAGCGTGTTGGACGGGTTGAGGAACTCGATCCCCTTCTGGAGGATGCCGATCAGACCGGCACCCGCCAGCGTGCCCCAGACATTGCCGACCCCGCCCACGACCACGGTCATGAAGCTCTGCACGATGTAATCGGCGCCCATCTCGGAGGTCACCTTGGCATAGAGCCCGATGGCCACCCCGGCGATGCCGGCGATGCCGGAGCCGAGGCCGAAGGTCAGCATATTGATCTTGTCGGGGTTGATGCCCATCGAAGCCGCCATGCCGGGGTTCTGCGTCACCGCGCGGACCTCCAGTCCGAGCCGGGTCTTGTTCAGCACGAAGAGGATCAGCCCGAGAAAGATCAGCGCCAGCACGAAGATCGCGATGCGGATATTGGCGATGCTCACCACGTCGTTCAGCACCCAGGCGCCGTCGAGCCAGGAGGGCGAGGTCAGCGGGCGGGCCTGCGTGCCGAAGATGTTCTTGGCAAGCTGTTGCAGCGCGATGGAGATGCCGAAGGTGGCGAGCAGCGTCTCCAGCGGGCGGTGATAGAGCCAGCGGATCACCAGCCGCTCCATCGCCACGCCGGCGCCGAAGGTGACGGCAAAGGCCAGCGGCAGGGCGACGATGATGCTCACCGTGTAGTCGGGGATAATCTGCTGCACCACATAGCCGGTATAGGCGCCCATCATGATGAACTCGCCATGCGCCATGTTGATCACCCCCATCACCCCGAAGGTGATGGCCAGCCCGATGGCGGCGAGGAAATAGATCGAGGCCAGCGACAGCGCGTCGAGCCCGAGATCCAGCGCCTGGTTCATCGCGACGCGGGTCTCGACCTCGTCCAGCGCTTCGCGGGCGGCATCGGTGATCGCCGCGTCGGGCTCGTCATATTCCTCGTAGAAGACATGTCCGGCGAGGGCTGCGGCGCGGCCCTCTTCGGTGACCAGCGGCGGCACGGTGCCGGCCTCGGCCAGCGCCGCATAGGCGCGGGCGCGACCGTTTTCGGTGTTTAGCGCGCCGATGGGCACGCCGCCGACACGGCCGTCGCCGATGTTCGCGGTCAGCGCTGCCTTGATCTCGTCACGGCTCTGGATGGCGGGGGCGAGATCCGCCGCGACGAGCTGCTCATAGGCCTCGGCCTCGGCGAGATCCTCGCCGGGGCTGAGGATGCGGGCGATATTGGCGCCTTCGGGCATGGCGGCGGCGACGGCGGTGTCGGAGGAGAGGATCTGGTTCAGCACCGCGCGCACATCGACCGAAAGCGCGCCGGAAAGCGCCTCGATCGCGGCGATGCGCTCTTCGGGCGTGTCGCCGAAGCGGGCGGCGAGCATGCCGGCAAGGCGCTCCTTGCGGGCGCGTAGATCGTCGTCGGTCTCGCCCTCGATGGAGGCGCGCAGCGGTTCGAGCTGATCGGCTTCGGGGCTGCGGGAGATCGCGTCGAGCGCGTCGCGGCGCCGGGCGATATCGGGATCGGAGAGCTGGAACTGCACCAGCGCCGTGGCGATGACCCGGCGGACGCCGCCATTGGGGCGGATCTCGGTCATCTCGGTGCTTGGGGCGGTGCCGGCCTCGGCGCCGGTGGAGATATCGGTGAGCGAATACGTGTCGCCGTTCTCCTCGGCATAGTAGAACAGCCCGTCGCTGTCGCGCCGATAGACGCTGCGGTCGGCCCAGCGTTCGAGAAACTGCGGCACGGCCGGCAGGCCGGAGGCGACCAGCGCGTCGATCACCGTGCCGACGCTGCGCCGGCCGGGGCTCGCGACTTCCTCTGCATGGGTCTGGAGGATGGCCTGGAGGTCCTGTGTCTGCGCCGCGGCCCGGGAACCGGGCAGGCAGAGACAGAGAACAAGCGCGAAGGCGAGAAAAAGCGCACGCAGCATGGAGAGCCTTTGCGGAGGAGGGGGCTTTGGTGCGGCGGGCACGAAAGGGAGCTGCGCGCCCGCCGCGTTGGTGTCAGATCAGTAGTTCGACTTGATCTGCACGCAGGTCGAGGTCTCGGTGTTGTACATACCGCATTCGAGATCCTTCCAGTCGGACTTCAGCACCGCCGATTCCGGCAGGAAGTCGGTCCAGGCGTCGCCGGGGACCGGATCGGTCTGGCTGATGATGTCGAACTGGCCGTCGGCGCGGATCTCGCCGATCAGCACCGGCTTGGAGAGGTGGTGGTTCACGCCCATTACGGCGGTGCCACCGGTCAGGTTCGGGAATTCCTGGCCCCACATCGCCTCGCGCACGGCATCGACATCGGTGGTGCCGGCCTCGGTCGCGGCGTTCACCCACATGTTGAAGCCGATGTAATGCGCTTCCATCGGGTCGTTGGTGACGCGGGCATCGTCGCCGATAAAGTCATGCCATTGCTCGATGAATTCGGCATTGGCGGGCGTGTCGGCGGACATGAAATAGTTCCACGCGGCGAGATGGCCCTCCAGGTTGGAGGTGTCGAGACCGGAAAGTTCCTCTTCGCCGACCGAGAAGGCCACGACGGGAATGTCGTCGGCCGAGATGCCGGCGGCAGCGAGTTCCTTGTAGAAGCCGATATTGGCGTCGCCGTTGATGGTCGAGACCACGCCCACCTGCTTGCCGTCCTCACCGAGCGCCACGACATCGCCGACGATGGTCGCCCAGTCGGAATGGCCAAAGGGGGTGTAATTGACGAAGATATCCTCTTCGGCAATGCCCTTGTCCTTGAGGTAGGATTCCAGAATGTTGTTCGTGGTGCGCGGATAGACATAGTCGGTGCCGAGCAGCGCGAATTTCTCGACGCCCAGCTCTTCGAGGTAGTAATCCACCGCCGGGATTGCCTGCTGGTTCGGCGCGGCGCCGGTGTAGAACACGTTTTTCGAGCTTTCCTCGCCCTCGTACTGCACCGGATAGAAGAGCAGGCCGTTCAGCTCTTCGATCACCGGCAGCACCGATTTCCGCGACACCGATGTCCAGTTGCCGAAGATCACGTCGACATCATGCACGGTCAGCAGCTCGCGCGCCTTTTCGGCGAAGAGCGGCCAGTCGGAGGCCGGGTCGACCACCACCGCCTCGAGATCGCAGCCCAGCAGGCCGCCTTTCTCGTTCTGCGCCTCGACGAGCATCAGCATCGTGTCTTTCAGCGTGGTCTCCGAGATTGCCATCGTGCCCGAAAGCGAGTGCAGGACGCCCACCTTGATCGGGCAGGACACGTCCTGTGCCGAGGCCGCGCCGGCCGCGAACAGGGCGGCTGCGGCCACACCCGACAATTTCAGCGATTTGATCATTAGAACTCATCCCTTATGTGCGGCGCGATCCTCCCGTCGCCGCCCGGACCCATCGGTCGGGCGGGGCAGAAAATGACTGCTCGCCGCTTCGTTTTTGTTTCGCGCCGGCGGAATTGGCTTTTTAGCTTTCGCGCCGGAGCATCCCCGTTGTCATGCCCTCTCTGGAGCACACCAGATGCTTAGCGGAGCGCCCAAGTGCCTCCACGTCAATTTCCGAAAGGTACCTCTGGGTTGAGGGTTTTGCCCGATTTGTGGGCTGAAATCATGGGTTGTGCTTAATATGAGTGCGGTTAATTGCGTAATTTTCATGATAAGTACGAAAAACAGCCCTGAGGCGAGCCTCTCGGGATTCGAGTGTTGGCGATGCCCAAGAATTGGGCGACGCTCCATATGAGGGACAGAATTTTCGTGGCGGGGCCTTTTCCTCTCGCGCGGAAACGTGGAGTTTGAGGCGCAGAGCGAAGGGAACACAATGAGCGCTAAGCAAGCCCCGATCTTCAATGAAATGATGAATGGCGAAGACGTTCGCGCCGCCTATCGAAATCTCGAACAATGGTATCGCTCCATGCCCGCGGAGCTCCGAAGCCTCAAGCAATCCGAGGCCGAGGCGCTGTTCCGGCGGGTGGGGATCACCTTTGCCGTCTATGGCGAGGGCGGCGACCCGGAGCGGCTCATTCCGTTCGACATGTTCCCCCGGGTGCTGACCGACGGGGAATGGCGCAAGCTCGACCGTGGCATCCGACAACGGGCGGCGGCGCTGAACGCCTTTCTCTGCGATGTCTACGGGCGGCGCGAGATCATCCGCGCCGGTCGCATCCCCGAACATCTGGTCACCAATAACGAGGCCTACGAAAAGGCCGCCGTCGGCTTCATGCCGCCCAAGGGCGTGTTCAGCCATATCGTCGGCGTCGATCTGGTGCGCACGGGGCCGGATCAGTTCTATGTGCTGGAGGACAACTGCCGCACCCCCTCGGGCGTGAGCTATATGCTCCAGAACCGCGAAATCATGATGCGCATGTATCCGCAGCTCTTCATGGAGAACCGCATCGCACCGGTCGACGGCTATGCCGGGCTCTTGAAAAAGACGCTGGCTTCGGTTGCGCCCAAGAAATGCATGAGCGAGCCGAATATCGTGATCCTCACGCCCGGCCAGTTCAACTCCGCCTATTACGAACATTCCTTCCTGGCCGATCTCATGGGGGTCGAGCTGGTCGAGGGGCAGGATCTTTTCGTCGAGGGCGATTTCGTCTGGATGAAGACCACCGAGGGCCCCAAAAAGGTCGACGTGATCTATCGCCGGATCGACGACAGTTTCCTCGATCCGCTGTGTTTCCGCCCCGACTCCATGCTGGGCGTGCCGGGGCTGATGGATGTCTACCGCTCGGGCGGGGTGACGATCTGCTCGGCGCCAGGGGCGGGCGTGGCCGACGACAAGGCGATCTATACCTATGTGCCCGAGATGGTCCGCTTCTATCTCGGCGAGGAGCCGGTGCTGGAAAACGTGCCCACCTGGCAATGCGCCAAGAAGGACGATTGCAAATACGTGCTCGAACATCTGCCGGAGCTGGTGGTGAAAGAGGTGCACGGATCGGGCGGCTACGGTATGCTGGTCGGGCCGAAATCGGACAAATCCACCATCGAGGCATTCGAGGCCAAGATCCGCGAGAACCCCGAGAACTATATCGCGCAGCCGACGCTGTCGCTCTCGGCCTGCCCGACCTTCGTGGAAGAGGGCATCGCGCCGCGCCATGTGGATCTGCGCCCCTACTGCCTGGTGGGCGAAAAGATCGAACTCGTGCCGGGCGGGCTGACCCGCGTGGCGCTGACCGAAGGCTCGCTGGTGGTGAACTCCTCGCAGGGCGGGGGCGTGAAAGACACCTGGGTCCTGGCGGAGTGAAGACGACATGCTGAGCCGCACCGCAGATCACCTTTACTGGATGGCCCGCTATCTCGAGCGCGCCGAAACCACCGCGCGCCTGCTCGAAGTGGGCGCCCGCAACGCGCTGCTGCCCGATCCCTCGGGCGGCTATCGCAACGACTGGGAGGCCGTGCTTCAGGCCAAGGGCACGCTGGAGGAGTTCAAGGAGAAATACGGCGAGCCCAACCAGCGCAATATCGAGACCTGGCTGTTCTTCGACGCCGAGAACCCGTCCTCGGTGCTGTCGTGCATCAACGCCGCGCGCGAGAATGCCCGCGTGGTGCGCACCGCGCTGACCGCGCCGGTCTGGGATGCGATCAACTCCGCCTTTCAAGAACTCAAGCAGCTCCAGCGCACCGAGCGCAGCAAGCTCATGCTGAGCGATCTCAGCGAATGGACGCTGCGCACCTGTCATCTGGTGCGGGGCTGCATCCAGGCCACGCAACTGCGCAATGACGGCTACGATTTCATGGGCATCGGCACCTCGGTCGAGCGCGCCGACAACACCGCGCGGCTGATCGACGTGAAATATTACGTGCTGCTGCCGTCGCTGTCCTATGTCGGCTCCGGGCTCGATCAGAGCCAGTGGGCGCTGCTGTTGCAGTCGATGACCGCGCAGCGCGCCTTCAACTGGACCTATACCGGCGAGATCACCGCGCAGAAGATCGCGCATCTGCTGATCCTCAACCGCAAGTTCCCGCGCTCGCTCTTGTCCTGCGTGCGGTGGAGCTGCGAGCATCTCGACAATATCGCCGAGAATTACCAGACCGGCACCCGCGCGCAGGACGTGGCGCATCAGCTGCTCGACGATCTCAGCCGCGCCACGGTCGACGATATCTTCGACGAGGGGCTGCACGAATTCCTGGGGCGGTTCATGGCGCGCAACGCGGGCCTCGCGATCACCGTCCAGGATGTCTATCTGCATGGGATGCCGGCATGAAACTGAGCGTGCGCCACATCACCCATTACCGTTTCGACCATCCCGTGCGCGGGGTGGTGCAGTCGCTGCGGCTCTGGCCGGCCGATTGCGCCTCGCAAAAGCTGCTGTCCTGGGAGGTGAAGACCGAAGGCGCCCTGCGCGGCGCCGAGTTCACCGACGGCGCCGGCGACCGCACGGCGCTTGTGAGCTGGCGCGGCCCGCTCGACGAGCTCAGCGTCGAGGTGACCGGCGAGGTCGAGACCGTCGATCTCTTTGGCGTGCTGCGCGATCATCGCGAAAAGGGGCCGGCCTCGCTCTATCTGCGCTCCACCCGGTTCATCCGCCCGGACAACGATCTGCGCGAGCTTTCGGCTTCGGCGCTGGAGGGGATGAAATCGGCCACCGATCTCGACCGCGCCCATGCGCTGTCCGGCGCGATCGCCGAGGCCATCGAATATGCACCGGGCGAGACCAAGCCGCACACCACCGCTGCCGAGGCGCTCTCGGGCGGCAAGGGTGTGTGCCAGGATCACGCCCATGCGCTGATTGCCGTCGCGCATGTGGCGGGCATTCCGGCGCGTTACGTCACAGGCTATTTGCAGGTGGACGAGGATGGCAAGCCGCATGAGGCCAGCCACGCCTGGGCCGAGCTTTTCGTGCCCGATCTGGGCTGGGTCGGCTTCGATCCGTCCAACCGCTGCTGTCCGGACGAGCGCTATATCCGCCTCGGTTCGGGCTTCGATGCGCAGGACGCGGCGCCGATCCGTGGCGTGGTGCAGGGCAGCACGCCGGAGGAACATCTCAAGGTGGAAGTGACCGTCACCGCGGCGCCGGGCCAGCAGCAGGCACAGTGATGCGGCGGCGCGCGGCGCCTTGCCCCCATTGCCCGGTGCGCCGCGCGGCACTATAGCCGGGGCGGGGCAGGGTGCTTCAGGGGATTCGGGAATGACCTATTGCGTTGGATTGCTGCTGGACGCGGGCATCGTGCTGCTCTCCGACACGCGCACCAATGCGGGGCTCGACAATATCGCGACTTACCGCAAGATGTTCCTCTTCGAGCAGCCGGGCGAGCGCGCCATCGGCATCATGACGGCGGGCTCGCTGTCGATCACCCAGACCACCATGGCGCGGCTGAGAGACGCCATCGACGACCCCGAAAGCGGCAAGTCGATCCTGAGCGCGCCGACCATGTTGCAGGTGGCCGAGATCGTCGGCAGCATGCTGTCGGATGTCACCTCCGAGGTGGCGGCGCGGATGGAGCGCATGAGCCAGGGCGCCACCGCCTCGATGATCGTGGCGGGGCAGCGCAAGGGCGGGCCGATGCGCATGTTCCTGATCTATCCCGAAGGCAATTTCATCGAAGCCACCGCCGACACGCCGTTCTTGCAGATCGGCGAGCATAAATACGGCAAGCCGATCCTGGACCGGGTGATCGAGCCCGGCACCGGCATGGCCGATGCCGAGAAGGCGGTGCTTTTGTCGATGGATTCGACGCTT
This sequence comes from Salipiger abyssi, assembly GCF_001975705.1. Lineage (NCBI taxonomy): Bacteria > Pseudomonadati > Pseudomonadota > Alphaproteobacteria > Rhodobacterales > Roseobacteraceae > Salipiger > Salipiger abyssi. Next base: position 395,737 of record NZ_CP015093.1, on the reverse strand, counting down.
CGGTCGAATCTCAGCGTCGGCATGCCGCTCGACCTCGCCATCATCGAGGCGGATGCGTTCGAGATCAGCCGCCGCCGCCGGATCGAGCCGGATGACGAGGGCTTTGCCCGGATGAGCGCCGCCTGGTCCGAGGCGCTGCGCAACGCCTTCCAGCAGATCGACCCGATCTGAGCGGCGGGGCTCAGAACAGCACGATTTCGCCATGCGACGGCGGCGCCGGGGCGGCGACCGGCGGTGCCACGCGCTCGACCTCGCCCGGTACGATGAACTGTTTCACCCGTCCGTCCGTCGGCCAGAACCGGATCCGCCGCGCGGCATTGCCGCCGGTGCTTTCCGAGGCAACGGGGATGCCCTCGTTCTGGAGGAATTCGCGGGCGAAGGCGACGTTGGAATCGCCGATATCGCGCAGCTGGGTGAGCATCTTGGCGCCGCCAAAGAGCTTGGCGAGCATCCGGTTCTTGCGCGCGCCGCGTTTCAGGAGCCCGTTGATCAGCAACTCCATCGAATAGGCGCCATAGCGCACATCCTCGCCATCGCGCCCGGCCCGGTGCGGCAGCAGGAAATGGTTCATGCCGCCGACGCCAGCAACCGGATCGGTCAGGCAGACCGCCGCGCAGGACCCCAGCACCGTCGAGAGCACGCAGTTCGGATCGTTCGAAATGCGGTACTCGCCCTGGATCACGTTCTCGATCTTTTCCACTGCATGCGTCATTTCGTTGCCACCCTCTTGCCGGTCCCTGTGTCGTCCTTGGCGCAGGCGTGCAGGATCGCCGGGCCGATCTTTTGCAGCGGCAGGCTGATCTGCGCCGCGTCGAGTTGCATCGCCGCGCGCGGCATGCCGTAGACGGTGCTTGTGGCCTTGTCCTGCGCGATGGTCGCGGCGCCGGCGTCGCGCAGCGCTTTAAGCCCCTCGGCGCCATCGCGCCCCATGCCGGTCAGCAGCGCTGCCACCGCCCGCTGCGCCCCCGGCACGGCGGAGTGGAACATGGCATCGACCGAGGGCATGTGACCGGAGATCGGCGCACCCGCCTCCAGCACGATGCGCATTGGCTTGCCGCCCGCGAGCCGCATATGCGCCCGGCTTCCCGCGGCAATCGCGATTTGTCCGTGCCCGATCCGGTCGCCGTCGCGGGCGGGCCTGACCTCAGCGGCGCATTGCCGGTCGAGCAGCCGCGTCAGGCTCTCGCCGAACCCGCCGCCGGTATGTTGCACGATGAAGGTGGGTGGGCAGTCGGCGGGAAAGGCCGAGAGTACGGTGAGCAGCGCATCGACCCCGCCGGTGGAGGCGCCGATCAGGATGAAGCGGTTGCTGTGGCCGAGCGAGGGCGCGTTGCTGCGCGGCTGCGCTGGGGGGCGCGTACCGGTGGCCGGCGCGGACGAGCGGTCTGGGCGTCGCGCGGTGCGGGTCAGGCTGCGCAGCGTTTCGATCAGCAGACTGGCGGGCGCGCCGGTATCCACCGCGAACAGATCCGAGCTGCGCCCCCAAGGAGAATCCGGTGCGCGCGCGCCAGTATCCGGGCGCTCGGTGATCACCAGCCAGCGCACATCGAGCGTGGCGAAGAGCGCGCGCATCACCTCGAACTCCGGCTGGCGCGCCAGCTGCCCGGAGATCAGCACTGCCATCGGTTCGCGCTCTTCCACCTCGGCATAGGTGGTCATGAGATCGTGGGTCTCGGCGATCACTTCGATCTGGGGCGAGCCCCCCACCTCCTGTGCGAGTCTGCGGCGCAGGCTTCTGTCCGGAATGGCGATGATCAGCGAGATCGGACTCATCGGCGCCCCCTTCTTTTCTGGGCTGCCAGACCTGCATCGGCAGGCTGGCGAGACTGGGTTGACCGCAGCCCGTTATGGGCTGCCGGAAGGGCGGGACCAGGCCCCGCCGGGCCGGGCGGCCACGCTCAGAACAGCTCTGGCGCGTTGGCCGCCAGATCCTCCTGCTGCCCGCCGCTTAGTCTCCGGCCGAGCGCGCGTAGCGGAATGGCACGAAGCTCCGGCGTGAGATCCAGCGCGGACTCGGCATCGAGCCGGGGCGAGAGTTTTTCCACGTAGCCCGCCAGCGCGTCGGTGGATTGCGCCAGCATGTCGAGCTCCTGCAATGCGGTCACTGCCACGGTGCCCAGCCGCCCGCTGCCGGCAGCATAGAAATGCTCCATACCCTGTTCGAGCCGCTCCAGCCGGTGTTGCAGGTGACGGATCTCCTGCGACAGCAACCGGGTCGCCTCCGACGGGGACAGGTGGATATCGCTCAGCGGCATGTCAGAGCTTTCCCACCACGCTCTCGATGCATTGCTTCATCGACAGCGAGGTGAACGGCTTTTTGATCATGTTGTTGAGCCCCCATTTCTTGGCGGCGGCGACCATGTCGGGCGTCGGCTTGCCGGTGACGAGGATAAAGCCCATGCGCTGGGTCGCCTTGTTCTGGCGCACCGCCTGTAACAGCGCCAGCCCGTCCATATTGGGCATGTTGAAATCCGACAGCACCAGATGCACCGGGCTCGCGGCGAGGCGGGTCAGCGCCTTTTGCCCGTCATTCTCGGTCTGGTAGTTCTTGATGCCGATCTCGTCGAGCGCCTGGGTGATCAGGCCGCGGCTCGTGGCCATGTCGTCGACCACCATGACGCGCAGGGATTCTTTCAGACTCATTCTCGTCTCCTAGGTCGCGACGGCGGGGCCGGACGCGGATGTCTTGCGATAGGTGGTGACCCCGGCGGTGGTGAGGCTCTGGAGCGCCGGCCCGGAAACTCGCTCGGAATGGCCGATGAACAGGAAGCCGCCGTCGCGCAGCATGCCGGCAAAGCGGCTCCACAGCGTCTTTTGGATGTCGTGATCGAAATAGATCGCCACATTGCGGCAGAAGATTGCGTCGAAGGGGCCGTGGAATGGCCAGGGCTCGATCAGGTTCAGCTCGGCGAAAGAGATCATCTGCCGAGCGGTTTGCGACATCTCGACCTGGTCGTCTTCCTCAGGGCAGGGCTTTGTCCAGGCGCGTCGCAGCTCGGCGGGAATGGTCTCGCTCTCCTCCTTCGGGTAGCGGGCGGCGCGGGCGCGGCGCACGATGGCAGGGTCGATATCGGTGGCCAGAATCCGGACATTGCGTCGCGACGTCTCGGGCAAGGCGTCGAGCAGGGTCATGGCGATGGAGAACGGCTCCTGCCCCGAGGAACAGCCGGCGGACCAAAGACGAATGCGCGGCTGTTTCGCCAGCTGCGGCATTAGTTCGCGTCGCAGCGTGTCGAAATGATGCTTTTCGCGGAAGAAGCTGGTCACATTGGTGGTGAGCGCCGAGATCAGTTCCAGCCGCTCATCCGCCTCTTCCTGCCCGCCGAGCAGGGTCATATAGTCCTGAAAGCTTGAGATATGGCGCGCACGCAGCCGTCGTGCCAGTCGAGAATAGACCAGCGGCTTCTTGCTTTCAGCGAGGCTGAGGCCGAATTCGGCCCGCGCAAGCTGCGCAAGCGCGCGGAAATCCTGATCGGTGAAGCTGAACTCCCGAGATCCCAGATCTGGCGCGGTGGCGGTCATACCGCGCCTCCCATTTCGTTGTCGAGCACCGCGTCGAGATTGACGACGCGGACCATGTTTTCGCCCACCGAAATGACGCCCAGAATGGCCTGCCGCGCTGCTTCGGATTTGATGTCGGGGGTTTCCTGAATCGCGGATTTGTCCACCGAGAGGATCTCGGAGACGGATTCCACCAGCAGCCCGATCGTGGTGCCGCCGGCGGCGGCCACGATCACCACATTGCGCTCATTATCGGGCGTGGTGCCGAGGCCGAAGCGGGCGGCGAGATCGAAGATCGGGATCACCGCGCCGCGCAGGTTCATCACGCCCAGAACATCGTCGGGCGTATGTGGCAGCTTGGTCACCGGGGCCCAGCGGCGGATCTCGCGGATCTGAGTGATTTCGAGGCAGAAACTCTGCTCGCCGGCCGAGAAGGTGATGAATTCGAACTGGGTCTCGGTCGGGGCTTCGGTGACGTCAAGCATGGCGCAGCTCCATTCTGGGGGAGGGGGCGGGGGGCAGGAACGGCGCCCCGGGGTTGAGTTTCACGAGTTCATCGGGGTCGAGGATCAGGGCGATCTTGCCGTCGCCGAGGATCGTTGCGGCCGAGACGCCGGGGATGGCGCCGTAATTGCTCTCGAGGCTCTTGATCACCACCTGTCGCTGGTCGTGGATGCCGCCGACCCGCAACGCGGTGAGGCCCTGGCCCTCGGTGCTGACCAAGAGCAGCACACCGGTGCCGATGGGCGCACGCTCACGCGTGAGCCCGAGATTGCGGGCGACATCGACAATGGGCACATAGGCGCCGCGCACCGAGATCACCTGGCCGGTGGTGCCGATAGAGTGCAGATCCTTGCTGTTGGGGCGGATCGTCTCGATGATCGAGGCGATGGGAATGACCATGGTCTGATCGGCGATGGAGATCACGAAGCCGTCCATCACCGCCAGGGTCAGCGGCAGCACGATGGTGAAGGTGGTGCCGCTGCCGGGAACCGAACTGATCGAGACACGCCCGCCAAGTGCTGCCACCGCGTTCTTGACCACATCCATGCCGACGCCACGGCCCGAGAGGCTGGAGACCTCGGCGGCGGTGGAAAAGCCGGGCAGGAAGAGCAGGTTGTCGACCTCCTGTTCCGAAAGCTCGGCATCGGGCGACACAAGTCCCTTTTCGATGGCCTTTTCCAGGATGCGCGCGCGGTTCAGCCCGGCGCCGTCATCGGCGATTTCAATGAACACGCTGCCGGAGCGGTGCGAGGCCGAGAGCCGGATCGAGCCGGTTGGATCCTTGCCGGCCTCGCGGCGTTTCTGCGGGCTTTCGAGCCCATGATCCACAGCATTGCGCACCATATGGGTGAGCGGGTCGGCGAGCCGTTCGATCACCGTCTTGTCGACCTCGGTGGAATCGCCCACCGTCACCAGCTTGGCCTTCTTGCCGGTGGCTTCCGAGGCCTCGCGCACGATGCGCGACATGCGCTGGAAGAGCGGTTTGACCGGTTGCGCACGGATCGCCATGACACCTTCCTGGATGTCACGGGCGAGCAGCTTGTAGGCTTCGAGCTCATTGGTCAGATGCGCCACTGCGGGCAGTTCCAGCTCTTCGATGCGCTGAGAGATCATCGCCTGATTGATGATCAGCTCGCCGACAGTGTTGATCAGGCGGTCGACGCGTTCGAGATCGACCCGCAGGGTCGGGCGCGGGCCGCGCGGCTCCTCGCGGGCGGCGGCTTGCTGGCTCGTGGATTGCTGCGCCGCGGATTTGGGTTCTGACACTGGCTGTGGCGCAAATGATGGCGGAGAGGGCTCGGAGTCGGCCTCTGCCACCTCGGCTGGCGCGAGCGGTTCCGGCGTCGCCGCAGGGGCCTCATCTCCCTCCTCACGTACCGAAATATCGAGCGTGCAGAGTGCGTCGACGAATTCGAATACCTCGTGCAGCACTGTCTCATCTTCGGCGGTCTCCAGTGACAGCTGCCAGTCGATCACCGCGTCATTGGGATCGAAGGCGTCGAATTCAGGCAACCGGTCGAGATTGGCGCTGACCGAAAGCGTGCCAAGCTCCGCCAGCGCATCGAAGAGCAGCAGCGGCTCGTGGCCGTTGGAATAGAGCGCAGGCGAGGGCTGGAAGCGGATATCGAAATGCCGCATCACCGGCTCGGGCTCGGAAAGGTCGATGGGCACCGGGCCGGTGTCGAAATCCAGCGTCACCGCGTCGAAGGCGAAATCGTCGTTCTTGTCGACATCGCCGAGATAGGTGTCGAGCTCCTTGAGGATCGCGGCCTCCGACTCCGCGTTGGGTTCGCGCTCGTCGCGGGCGGCCTCGACCAGATCGGCGAGCTGATCGCCGGAGCGATGGAAGAGCCGCATCAGCGACTCGTCCACGGAGAGCTCGTGCGAACGCACCTTGTCCATCACGGTTTCGAACGTGTGGGCAAAGTTCACCAGACGGTCGAGCGCGAAGGCACCGGCGCCGCCCTTGATCGAATGCACCGCGCGGAACACCGCGTTGACCACATCCATATCCTCGGCGTTCTCTTCCATCGCCGAGAGCCCCTCGACGAGCGCCTCGAGAAGCTCCTCGCACTCTTCGAAAAACGTATCGCGGATCGAGCTGTTCGACATGGTTACACCACATGCCCGGTAAGACGGCGCAGCACCGAGACCAGCGAGGCGTCGTCGAAGGGTTTCACGATCCAGCCGGTGGCGCCGGCCTCGCGGGCGCGGGTCTTGAGATCGGGGCCGCTTTCGGTGGTCAGCACGATGATCGGCACGGTGGTGCGGTTGGGACCGCTGCGCAGATTCTCGATCACGCCGAACCCGTCCATATTGGGCATGTTGATGTCGGTGATGACGACATCGGGCTCGACCTCGGAAAACTGTTCGACCCCTTCGACCCCGTCGCAGGCCGAATGGTATTCGAAGCCGGCCCCTTCGAGCGAGACGCGCAGCAGGTTACGGATGGTCCGGGAATCGTCGATCGCGAGGACTTTGGTGGTCATTGCATGGGGTCCTTGTCGAAGTGATCGGGGGCCAGGCCGAGCCGTTCGAGCCCGGCGCGGAACGTGTCGGAAGTGTCGGTCAGCCGGAAGGGCAGCCCTTCGCTGGCCCATTGCTTTTCTGCGACCAGCAGAATTTGCAGCCGGTGCGCATCGAGCCGGGCCACGTCGCGGGCCGAGATCGACACCGGCATGTGACGCGCACCCAGCAGGAAGGGCACCAGCGCATCCTCGCCGTTGCGGTTCCGCACGGGTTCGAGAAGGTGGGAGTGAAGGTCGGACATCGTGGGATCGGCACCTCTGGCAGCGTCGCGGGGTCTGTTGCCGGCGGGCCAAATCCGCGCCGGTCCGGGATGAGAAATACGGCGCGTGTCTTAACAAAGCGTTCTGGCGAGTGGTGTTTTCTGCACGCGCTTGCGGTTGTCGGGCGATTTCTTCACAACACGCCTATCAGCGAAAGGAGAACGGCAATGGCGCGCAATGGTGGGCAACTGGTGGTGGAGTGCCTGACGGCGCTGGGCGCACGGCGGGCCTTTGGCGTGCCGGGCGAAAGCTATCTGGCGGTTCTCGACGCGATGCATGACAGCAGGGGGCGGCTCGATTTCGTCAATTGCCGGCAGGAGGGCGGGGCGGCCTTCATGGCGGCGGCGCATGGCAAGCTCACCGGTCAGCCCGGCATCTGCATGGTGACGCGCGGCCCGGGCGCCACCAACGCCTCCATCGGGGTGCATACGGCGATGCAGGACAGCGCGCCGATGCTGCTTCTGGTGGGCCAGATCGCCACCGACATGCGCGGGCGCGAGGCGTTTCAGGAGGTCGACTACCGCGCCGTCTTCGGCACCATGGCGAAATGGGCGGTGGAGATCGACGATGTCGCCCGCGTGCCCGAGATCCTGTCGCGCGCCTGGACGGTGGCCACCACCGGCCGCCCCGGCCCGGTGGTGATCGCGCTGCCCGAGGATATGCTGATGGCCGAGACCGAGACGGCGCCGCTCGACGGGCCGGTGCCGGTCTTCCCGCCCGAGCCCGCGCCGGGCGCCATGGTCGAGGCGCTGGAGATGCTGGAGCGCGCCGAGCGCCCGCTGATCCTGATGGGCGGCGCGCCCTGGGATCGCGAGGCCAGCGCGGCGTTGCAGCGTTTTGCCGAAGGGGCGGACATCCCGGTCGCGACCTCCTTCCGCTATCAGGACCAGTTCGACAATCGCTCGCCGGTGTTCTGCGGCGATGCCGGGGTGGGGATGAGCGCTGCGACCAAGGCGCTTCTGCGCGAGGCCGATGTGATTCTGGCGCTGGGCATCCGGTTCGGCGAGAACATGACCGACGGCTATACGCTCCTCGATGTGCCCGATCCGGTGCAGAAGATCGTGCATGTGCACGCCTCGGACCGCGAGATCGGCAAGGTCTATCGCCCGACGCTGGGCATTCACGCCTCCCCCGAGCGCTTTGCGCTGGCGCTGACGGAGCAGGTTTCCGGCGGCTGGGCGGCGTGGCGCGAGGCGGCGCGGGAGGCGTATCTCGGCTTCATCGACAAGGCGCCGGCGCAGCCCGGTCCGGTGGATATGGTCGCGGTCTGCGCGCATCTGCGCGAGCGGCTGGAAGACCGTGAGCTGGTGCTGACCAATGGCGCGGGCAATTTCACCGTCTGGTCCTCGCGGTTCTTCCGGTTCCAGCCGGGCATCCGGCTGCTGGCGCCGCAATCCGGCGCGATGGGTTACGGGCTGCCGGCGGCGGTGGCGGCCAAGCTGGAGCGCCCCGATGCGGTGGTGCTCTGCTTTGCCGGCGATGGCGATATCCAGATGACGATGCAGGAGCTTGCCAGCGCCCGGCAGGCGGGGGCGGCGGTGATCGTGATCGTGGTCAACAATGGCAGCTACGGCACGATCCGCGCGCATCAGGAGCGCGAATTCCCGGCACGGGTCAGCGCCACCGACCTGCAAAACCCCGATTTCGCGGCGCTTGCGCGGGCTTGTGGCCTGCATGGCGAAGTGGTGTCCGAGACCGCGCAATTCGCCGAGACCTTCGAACGGGCATTGGCGGCGCCCAATGGTGCGCTGCTGGAACTGACGGTGGATACCGAGGCGCTGACGCCGTACCGGACGCTGACGCAGATCCGCGCAGGCTCGTAGGGTGGGCAATTTGCCCACCGCTTCCAGCGTCATCCCACGCAACCGCCCGGCGCGGTGGGCAAATTGCCCACCCTACGGCGCCGCTAGCCCCTGCCGAACCGTGCCCGGAATCGCGCCATCTCGTTCGGCTGCGGCGGCTGGCCGGCAAAGATCGCCACGTAATCGGCGACACGCGCCAGCCGGATCTCCAGCGTCTCCTGCACCTGCATCGAGATATAGCCCATCTGGGTGAGATAGACCGTCCGCGCGCGCACATCCGCCTCTGTCGCGGGCAGGCCGAAACGGGTGAACATGGCGCGAATCGCCGCAAGCCGGGCCTCGTCCGCCGCCTGCACCCGCGCCGCGACCGTCGCGTCGCGATGCGCCCAGCCACGTACCGCGAAATCGAAACGCGGCTCGAACCCGGTTTCCTCCAGAAAGGCGGCAATCAGCGTCAGAACCGCTTCGGGCAGGGTCTCGGCATAGGCCTCGCAGGCGGCCTGGATGGCGCCGGTATTCCGCGCTTCCCAGAGTTCGAGCAATGCCTGAAGAAGGGCACCCCGGTCCTTGAAAAACCAGTAAAAACTCGTGCGGGAGAGGTCCAGCCGTGCAGCCAGAGGCTGGATCTTCACCGCCTCCAGACCGCTCTCGACAAAGGCCTGCCTTGCCGCCTCCAGCCAGAGCTCGCGCGAGCCGCGCCAGCCGGCGGTTTTGTCGGTCTCTGCCTGCGCGTCCTGACTGCTCATGCCAACAGATTAGCCGGTCTTGCAGGGCGCAACAATCGGAAATGGACAGAGGTGATCTCAAACTTGACATAAGTGAACATTTTGCGCAGCGTCACGCCTGTCCAACAGGGAGTCCGCCCATGTCCGCCGATCCGCTGCTCCAGCCGTTCCAGCTCAAGCATCTGACGCTGAAGAATCGCCTGATGCTGTCCTCGCACGAGCCCGCCTATGCCGAGGATGGCATGCCCAAGGCGCGTTATCGCGCCTATCACGCCGAACGGGCGCGGGCGGGGGTCGGGCTGACCATGACGGCGGGCTCGGCCAGCGTGTCGCGCGACAGCCCGCCCGCCTTCAACAATATCCTCGCCTGGAAGGACGAGGTGGTGGGCTGGATGCGCGCGCTGACCGAGGAATGCCACGATCACGGCTGCGCGGTGATGATCCAGCTCACCCATCTGGGCCGCCGCACCCGCTGGGACCGGGGCGACTGGTTGCCGTCGCTCAGCGCCGGGCACGCGCGCGAGGTGGCGCACCGGGCCTTTCCGAAAAAGGCCGAGGACTGGGATATCGCGCGGGTGATCGCGGATTACGCCGATGCCGCCGAGCGGATGCAGGCCGCAGGGCTCGACGGGATCGAGCTCGAAGCCTACGGCCACCTGATGGACCAGTTCTGGACGCCGCTGGTCAATGAGATGGAGGCGCCCTATGGCGGGTCGCTCGACAACCGCATGCGCTTTGCCATGGAGGTGCTGGGCGCGATCCGCGAGCGGGTGGGCGCCGACTTTATCGTCGGCATCCGCTACGCGGCGGATGAGGTGGAGCAGGGCGGCATCACGAAAGCCGAGGGGATGGAGATCACGCGGCGGCTCAAAGCCAGTGGGCTGGTGGATTTCCTCAATGTCATCCGGGGCCATATCGACACCGACGCGGCGCTGACCGATGTGATCCCGGTGCAGGGCATGCGCAGCGCCCCGCATCTGGATTTCGCCGGAGAGATCCGCGCCGAGGCACAGATCCCCACCCTGCACGCCGCCAAGATCCAGGACGTGGCCACCGCCCGCCACGCCATCGCCAGCGGCAAGCTCGATATCGTCGGCATGACCCGCGCGCATATGGCCGACCCGCATATCGTCGCCAAGATCCTGCGCGGCGAGGAGGACCGGATCCGGCCCTGCGTCGGCGCCAATTACTGCCTCGACCGGATCTATATGGGTGGCGGCGCACTCTGCCTGCACAACCCCTCGACGGGGCGCGAGCTGGAGCTGCCGCACGAGATCGCGCCGGCGACGGAGACACGCCGCGTGGTGATCGTGGGCGCGGGCCCCGCGGGGCTGGAGGCGGCGCGGGTTGCGGCGCTGCGTGGCCATGAGGTGGTGGTGCACGAGGCGGCGAACGATCCCGGCGGGCAGGTGCGGCTCACCGCGCAGACGCCGCGCCGGGCCGAGATGATGTCGCTGATCGACTGGCGCTTTGCCGAATGCGAGCGCCTGGGGGTGCGCTTTCATTTCAACAGCTTCGCCGATGCCGACACCGTACGGGCCGAGGCGCCGGACGTGGTGATCGTCGCCACCGGGGGGCTGCCCCATGCGGAGGGGCTGGCGGAGGGCGACGGGCTGGTGGTGACCGCCTGGGATATCCTCTCGGGCGATGCGCGCCCCGGCAGCAATGTGCTGATCTTTGACGACGCGGGGGATTTCGCGGCGCTTCAGGCCGCCGAGACCATCGCCGCCACCGGTGCGTCGGTGGAGATCGTCACCCGCGACCGCAATATCGCCTCCGAGGTCATGGGCATGTCGCTGACACCGTCACTGCGCGCGCTTCAGGGCCGCGACGTGCGTTTCACCGTGACCTGGAAGCTCGACGCGGTGCGCCGGGCAGGCAACGTGCTGGAGGCGCAGCTCGGCAGCGATTACGGCGCCTTCACCCGGACCCGCGAGGTCGATCAGGTGGTGGTCAATCTCGGCACAAGGCCGCTCGACGATCTTTATTTCGAGCTGCGCCCGGGCTCGGTCAATCTCGGAGAGGTGGATTATGAGGCGCTGGTGGCGCTGGCGCCGCAGGACGTGCGCCGCAATCCGGAGGGCGCCTATCGGCTCTTCCGCATCGGCGACGCGGTATCGGCCCGCAACACCCACGCGGCGATCTACGACGCGCTGCGGTTGTCGCGGGCGCTTTGACAGCGCCGGCACCGGATGGCCATATCCGGCTCAAGGGCAGGGCGGCTGGCCGCCGGCTGTTGCCTGCCGGGGCTGGTGAGCTATCCTGCGAAGCAACGCCGCGCGTTGCAGAGGTGCCTGCGCGGTCCGGGAAACAGCGCAGGCGGTCCGATGATGAAACTGTTCAATCCGCGTGGTCTTTTGATCGCTGCTGCGCTTGTCGCAACCGTGGTGGCCAACACGCTCTCGGCGCAGGAGATCGAGTTCGGCCCGAATCTGCGCTCGATGGATTTCGCGGATGTCTTCGACAGCAGCGTCGAGGCGCGTGCGAGTATGTGGAACAAGTTTCACGCGAACGGGCTACGCCGCATCGTGATCTCGCAGGCGCTGGTGTCGCCCTTCGCGCCGGATCATTCCAGGCGCCCGGACGGCACCTATCTGTCCGATGGCGATCTCGCGAATTTGCGGCGCACACTCAATCGCGGTGCGTCCGCCGCAGATGATTTTCGCGTCACATATGTTGCGGGCTACGGTCTGGGCGTCTCTGGTTGTGCACCGGGGGCCGATCCGGCGCAAACCGCGAACGCCGCCGCCGAGTGGGAGTTCAGACGGATCGTCCGGCGAGTGCTGGATGCGGGCGTTCCGATCCGGGCGATTGATGTCGATGGCCCGTTCCTGCGGCTGCTCGACGGATCGCGGAAGGCATATAGCTGTGCGGAAACCGCAACCGGTCGGGGGTATTCGGATCGCGGTGCGGCGCGGGTCGCGCTGCTTTATATGAAGCGGCTGAGGGATCTGACCAACGCGCACGCCACCAACCGCGCCGCCGGTGTGACGGTGGACATGGCGCTGCTGGTCAACCTTCCGAACTGGGCGGCAGGTCGGCATTCCGCGCTGAAGACCGCAGGCAAAACCACCGACGTGATGACGGGGGTGCTCTCGGAACTCAAGCTCGCAATGGAGGCTGACAAGGATCGCCCACTCGCCCTCAGCGGCGCGGTCGTCGACTATCCTTATAATCACGCCAAGGCCGATCCGGCGGCGTTTCGTGCAAAGACGGCGGCACTGTTGGAGATCCTCAAAACCTTGCCCCGCACACGGGCAAAGCTGACCATCGTGACCAACACGAATTATGCGCTCTATCCCGGTCTCGACATGCCGCGCTACCGCAAATACCGCGGGACGGTCCGCTGTGTCTGGCAGGACAACTGGCAGATCTCGGGGGGCAGTCTGCCCTACCTTCCCTACGAAAACGCCCGCGGAAGAAAGATGCCGCGCGATTGCGTATCCGAACAGAATGCCGCCGATGCACGGTACTGGGACGAGTCGGTGGCCTTTGCCCGCAACATCGCCTCTGGCCGGTGGCGCAGCGAGTCCGTGGCGCTTGGCGATATCGCCGCGTTCCGTTTCACCTCCTGGCACGAAATGCCGGTGAGCACTCTGTCGACCATGAACAGAACGTTGCGCTTCAAGCTTTACGGAAAGTGACGCCGCCGCTTGCGTCGGAGACTGTGCAAGTGCCAAAGGCACCGCCACGCAGATGCGAAACAAGCAAAAACCGGATTGGAAAGTGGTGCTGCTGGAGAGAATTGAACTCTCGACCTCTCCCTTACCAAGGGAGTGCTCTACCTCTGAGCTACAGCAGCGCCGGGGCGCCTTATCAGCGTGGCGGGTGATTAGACGCAAATTGATTCCGGTGCAAGCGCAATCTGGACGGTTTTTCACCCCTGCTTTAAAGAAGGCTCATGGAGCGCAAGACAGGCAGCCAGAAACCCACGCCGAAAGACCGCGATACGCGGCTGAAAGCGGCGCTGAAGGCGAATCTCGCCCGGCGCAAGCAACAGGCAAAGGCACGCGGCGCGGCAAAGCCCGCGTCCGAACAGAGCAGTGAAAAGGACCCCTAGGAAATGGATTCCATCCTCGTCACCGGGAACGGCCCGCTTTCCGGCCAGATTCCCATCGCAGGGGCCAAGAACGCCTGCCTGACCCTCATGCCGGCGACGCTGCTCTCCGACGAGCCGCTGACGCTGACCAATGCGCCGCGCCTGTCGGACATCCGCACCATGACGCTGCTGCTGCAATCGCTGGGCGCCGAGGTGCAGGGGCTTCAGGACAATCAGGTGCTGGCGATGTCGAGCCACGACCTGACCGGCACCCGCGCCGAATACGATATCGTGCGCAAGATGCGCGCCTCGATCCTCGTGCTGGGCCCGCTGCTGGCGCGCTACGGCCATGCGGAAGTGTCGCTGCCCGGCGGCTGTGCCATCGGCGCGCGGCCTGTCGATCTGCATCTGCGCGCGCTGGAGGCGATGGGCGCCGAGCTCGAGCTGAAAGAGGGCTATGTGCACGCCAAGGCGCCGTCGGGCGGGCTGCGCGGCGGGGAGGTGGAGTTTCCGCTGGTCTCGGTCGGCGCCACCGAGAATGCGCTGATGGCGGCGACGCTGGCCAACGGCACCACGGTGCTGAAAAACGCCGCGCGCGAGCCGGAGATTGTCGATCTGGCGCAATGCCTGCGCAAGATGGGCGCGCAGATCTCGGGCGAGGGCACGGATACCATCGAGATCCAGGGCGTCGCCCGGCTGGGCGGGGCGACCCACCGCGTGGTCACCGACCGGATCGAGCTTGGCACCTATATGCTGGCGCCGGCGATCTGCGGCGGCGAGGTGGAATGCCTCGGCGGCACCATCGCGCTGGTCGAGAGCTTTTGCGAAAAGCTCGATGCCGCCGGGGTCTCGGTCGAGGAGACGCCGGACGGGCTCAAGGTGTCGCGCAGGAACGGCGCGGTGCGCGCGGTCGATGTGGTGACCGAGCCCTTCCCGGGCTTTCCCACCGATCTTCAGGCGCAGATGATGGCGCTGCTCTGCACCGCCGAGGGCACCAGTGTGCTGGAGGAGAAGATCTTCGAGAATCGCTTTATGCATGCGCCGGAGCTGATGCGCATGGGCGCCCGGATCGACGTGCATGGCGGCACCGCCACCGTGACCGGCGTGGAGAAGCTCAAAGGCGCGCCGGTGATGGCCACCGATCTGCGCGCCAGCGTGTCGCTGATCCTCGCGGGGCTTGCGGCAGAGGGCGAAACCGTGTTGAGCCGGGTCTACCATCTCGACCGCGGCTACGAGCATGTGGTGAGCAAGCTGAGCGCGGTGGGCGCAAAGATCGAACGGGTGAAGGGCGATTGACGGACGCACGGTTTGAAGACGCAGGCGGCACGCCGCTGAATCTGGGCGCGATGGACCCGGAGGATCTGCAAGTGCTCTCGGCGCTGTTGCAGGACGCGGTGCTGACCGTGGGCGATGTCGCTTTCCAGAAACGCCACCAGCGGCTGACGCTGCTGGTCAACCGGCTGCGCCGCGAGGATGGTCAGCATGTGCAGCCGCCCGAACGGGTGCGGGCGCTGGTCTCGGTCGAGAACGTGCTCGGCGTGTCGAGCCAGGGTGTGGCGCGCGAGGAGCGCGACACGGTGCTGTCGCTGCTCTCGGTCGATTTCGAGCCGGGCGAGGAGGGCAGCGGCTTCGTGGTCTTCACGCTCGCCGGCGACGGCGCGCTGCGCGCCCGGGTCGAGGCGCTGGAGCTGCGGCTGCGCGACGTGACGCGGCCTTACCGGGCGGTGTCGGGCAGGATGCCCGATCACGGCGCCTGAGGGCCGGCGGCGCGACCTGAGTATTTGAGGGAAAGATGAAAGGGCGGCGGCAGGCTTGAGATGGCGTGGCCGGCGTTCTATGAGCGGCAGGAGCTTGCGAAAGGATCCGTCATGCCCGTCTTTCTCGACACCACCGAATCGGATTTCGAGATCGAGTTCGCCCGGCTGCTGAGCGCCAAGCGCGAGGACAGCCCGGATGTGGACGACACCGTCGCGGCGATCATTGCCGATGTGCGCGCCCGCGGCGACGCGGCGCTGATCGAGCTGACGGCGAAGTTCGACCGGCTGGAGCTGGCGCCCGGCGCGCTGGCCTTCACGCCCGAGGAGATCGACGCGCATTGCGCCGCAGTGCCCGATGCCGAACGCGCGGCACTGGAAAAGGCTGCCGAGCGCATCCGCGCCTATCATGTCCGCCAGATGCCCGAGAACGCGCTCTGGACCGATCCCGACGGCGCCACGCTGGGCTGGCGCTGGACGCCGGTCTCGGCGGCGGGGCTCTATGTGCCGGGCGGGCTGGCGAGCTACCCGTCCTCGGTGCTGATGAACGCGATTCCCGCCAAGGTGGCGGGGGTCGAGCGGCTCTGTATCTGCGTGCCCACGCCCGACGGCGTGGTGAATCCGTTGGTGCTGCTGGCCGCGCGCATCGCCGGGGTGGACGAGATCTATCGCATCGGCGGCGCCCAGGCGATCGCGGCGCTGGCCTATGGCACCGAAAGCGTGGCGCCGGTGGACAAGATCACCGGGCCGGGCAACGCCTTTGTGGCGGCGGCCAAGCGGCGGGTCTTCGGCAAGGTCGGCATCGACATGATCGCGGGGCCCTCCGAGATCCTAGTGATTGCGGATAGTGACAACGATCCTGAGTTCATCGCGCTCGATCTGATGAGCCAGGCCGAGCATGACGAGAGCGCCCAGTCGATCCTGATCACCGACAATGCGGAATTCGGCCAGGCGGTCGCGGCGGAGGTCGAGCGGCAGCTCGAGGTGCTGGAGCGCGGCGCCATCGCCGGCGCCAGCTGGCGCGATTTCGGCGCGGTGATCGTCGCGCGCGATCTCGACGAGGCGGCGGCGCTCTCGGACCGCGTCGCACCCGAGCATCTGGAGCTTTGCGTCGCCGATCCGCTGGCGCTTTCGGAAAAGATCCACCATGCGGGGGCGATCTTCCTCGGGCAATGGACGCCCGAGGCCATCGGCGATTATGTCGGCGGGCCCAACCATGTGTTGCCCACGGCGCGCTCGGCGCGCTTCTCCTCGGGGCTCTCGGCGCTGGATTTCCTCAAGCGCACCACGCTGGCGCAGATGTCGCCGCAGGCGCTGCGCGCCATCGGCCCCGCCGCCGAGGTTCTGGCCAGCTCGGAAAGTCTTCAGGCGCACGGGCTGAGCGTCACCGCGCGGCTGCGCAAGCTCAACGAGTAGGGATCAGCCCTGCACGGCGCGCAGCTCGTGCGGGACATAGCCCACGGGCTCGCTCGGCAGCGGCGGAAGCGCGGTGATCGGCTCCACCAGCATCAGCGCCGCGCTTTCGCAGCGGTAATAGGATTCGTGAATGCGGGTCAGCTCCAGAACATGCATGCCCTTGGGCAGCGTCGGCGCAAGCGAGCCGGGGAACAGCATGTCATAGCTCGGCCCCGGCGCGCCGTCCTTGCCGAAACGCCGCGGCACCGGCACTTTCGAGCCCATGTAATCCTTTGCATAGACCACGTCGATCCACGAGCGCACCCGCGTCTTCGAGGTGTAGAACTTGGCGATCTCCTGCTCCACCAGCGGCTCCTGCTGCGCCATCATCCCCAGCGCCGAGCCCCAGGTGAACAGCACCACGCGGTCGAGCAGATCGCCGCATTCGGCCAGCGCGTCCACCGCGATGGCGCCGCCCAGCGAATGCCCGACCACATAGATCTCGTCATACGCTTTGTCGCCCTCGACATCGGCCACCTGGTCGAGCATGTCGAGTACCCGGTGACGCGCCTTGGCCCGCAGCCCGATATCGTCGTCGCCAAGCGCCTCATCGCGCAGATAGGCCTTTGTATAGGCGGAGATATTGGCGAACTGTTCCAGCCAGCCGAGGCTCCAGATCCACAGCATGACCAGCGCAAAGACCGATCCGGCGACCGTTGCCGTCCAGCCGGTGAGCCAGCCCCAGGCGGTCTGCACCAGCGGGATCTGCGTCAGCGAGTCGGGCAGGGTGACCGTGCCGCTGCCGATGGCCTGCATCAGGAACACCGCCACCACCGCCCACCACAGGATCAGCAGCACCGCCGCGGCCAGCATCGCCCGGGCGGCGCGCGGCGGCGCCTCGCCCCGCGTCAGCCAGCCGCGCGCGCCGCCGGTCAGCCAGTAGCGGATCAGGAAAAAGCCGCGCTTGAACCGCGCCCAGGGGGATTCGTTGCTCCAGTCGGGGATCAGATCGCCCCAATAGGCCTCGTAGACGTCGATCTCGCGGGTCTCGCCGCCGTCGCGTGCCTCTGCCACCAGCCCGATGGCGCCGCTCGTCGCGCCGCTGCCCTCCTCGGTCTGCTCGACCCGCCAGCCGTCGGTGTAATGCTGCAACGCCCTTACCAGCCGGTCGCGGGCCTGGTTGCGCTCCTTGCGGGCAAATCCGGGAACGAGAATAATGGCACGCCGGGACATGGCTGCGCTCCTGTCAAACACCTAAAGAATGAGTCTTTTTAGCACATCTGCCTCTATGCGTGAAATGCCGCCCGTAGCCGCGGCCTGCGCATTGCAGAGCCCGCCCCGCCGCGCTACTCCTGTCAGGCCCGCTGAAGGATCCCGCCATGAGCCATATCTCCGAGATTGATCTGGACGACGCCAACCTGCCGCCGCCGACCCCGGAAATCGAACAGGAGCGCCGTGTCGCCATGTTCGACCTCATGGAAGAGAACAGCTTTGCCCTGCCGGCGCGCGACGGGCGCGCGGTGCCCGAGGGGCCTTACAAGCTGGGGCTGGCGATCCGCGAGAAGCGGCTGGTCTTCGACGTCTCCACCGAGGCCGGCGAGCCCTGCGCCGAATTCCACCTCTCGCTGTCGCCCTTCCGGCAGGTGGTGAAGGATTACTTCCAGATCTGCAAAAGCTATTTCGACGCGGTGAAGACCGCCGCGCCCAGCCAGATCGAGACCATCGACATGGCCCGCCGCGGCATCCACAACGAGGGCGCGCGCATCCTTCAGGAGCGGCTGGAGGGCAAGGCCGAGGTCGATGACGACACCGCCCGCCGCCTCTTCACCCTCATCTGCGTGCTGCATTTCGGGGGCTGAGCTTGGCGGATTTGCCGCAGTCCGTGCTGTTCTGCTGCGATCACAACGCAGTGCGCTCTCCCATGGCGGAGGGCATCATGAAAAAGCTCTACGGCTTCGACACTTATGTGCAGTCGGTGGGCGTGGTGAACGATCTCGATGTGGACGGCTTCGCGATCTCGGTCTGCCGCGAGATCGGCGTCGAGCTCGACAAGCACCGCGCCCGCAGCTTCGAGGAGCTCGAGGAGATGGGCGAGGCGCTCTCGGGGTTCGACCTGATCGTCGCCATGTCGCCGGCCTCGCAGCGCGCGGCGCTGGATCTCACGCGGTTTTACCACTTGACGGTGGAGTACTGGCCGATCATGGACCCGACCGGGCTGGGCGAGACGCGCGAGATGAAACTCAACGCCTACCGCCAGACCCGCGACCAGATTTTGGACAGGATCAAGAGCCGATGGGGAGAGAGATGAGCGCCACCGACACGATCAAACGCTATTTCGATGCGTTCAACGCCAAGGACACGGAGGCGATGCTGGCCTGCCTCGATGCCGAGGTGGCGCATCACGTCAACGAGGGGCAGATCCGCAGCGGCAAGACCAAATTCGCCGAGTTCTGCGCCCACATGTCCCACTGCTATGACGAAACCCTCACCGATATGGTGATTTTCGAGGCCGAGGACGGCACCCGCGCCGCCGCCGAATACATCGTCAACGGCACATATCTCAACACCGATGCCGGGCTGCCCGAGGCGCGTGGCCAGAGCTACCGGCTGCCGGCGGGCTCGTTCTTCAGCCTGACCGACGGCAAGATCTCCCGCGTGGTGACCTATTACAACCTCGCGGACTGGATCCGGCAGGTCGGCTGATGCGGGTCGAGGTGCTGACCGGCGCGGCGCTTGATGCCGCGCTCGACGATGTGGCGCGGCTGCGCATCGCGGTGTTCCGCGACTTTCCCTATCTCTATGACGGGGATCTCGAATACGAGCGCGGCTATCTCCAGACCTATCGCGACAGCCCCGGCGCGGTGCTGGTTGGCGCCTTCGACGGCGACAGGCTGGTGGGCGCCGCCACCGGCACGCCGATGGAGGATCATGCCGAGGATTTCGCCGCCGCCTTCGCCGGCAGCGGCTACGATCTGGCCGAGATATTTTATTGCGCGGAATCCGTGCTGCTGCCGGACTACCGGGGGCGGGGGATCGGGCACAGGTTCTTCGATCTGCGCGAAGCTCATGCCCGCGCCCTGGGGCGGCGCTTTGCCGCCTTCTGCGGCGTGCTGCGCCCTGCGGATCATCCGGCGCGCTCGGCGGATTACGCGCCGCTCGATCCGTTCTGGCGCAAGCGCGGCTATGAGAAACTTGACGGCGTACTTGCACATTTTCGATGGAAAGACCTCGGAAATCGCGAGCAGACCGACCATTCCTTGCAATTTTGGATCAAATCGCTCTGATTCCGGTTTTCCATTGGCCATAAATATCCCGGGGTCCGGGGCAGCGCCCCGACCTCCGCTTGCAACAAGGACGACGCCATGAAACTCGCCGCCGCCGCCTACAAGATGGATTTCCTCGAAAGTTGGGAGGCTTACGCGGCAAAGCTCACCGGCTGGGTGGGCGAGGCCGCGGGGCAGGGCGCCGATCTTCTGGTCTTCCCCGAATACGGCGCGATGGAACTGGCGACACTAGCGGGCCGCGCCACGGCGCAGGATCTCGAAGCCTCGCTGCATGCGGTCTCCGAGCGCATCCCCGAGGTCGACGCGCTGCATGCAGAGCTGGTGCGGAAACACGGCGTGCATATCCTCGCCGCCTCCGCCCCGGTCTTCGACGCGGAAATCGGCCCGCGCCCGGTCAACCGCGCCCGGCTCTTTGCCCCATCGGGCGCCATGGGGCAGCAGGACAAGCAGATCATGACCCGCTTCGAGCGCGAGGACTGGGGCGTCGTGGGCGGCGGGCCGCTGACGCTCTTCGACACCGCGCTCGGCAAGATCGGCATCCTGATCTGCTATGACAGCGAATACCCCCTTCTGGCACGGGCGCTTTCCGAGGCCGATCTGCTCCTCGTGCCCTCCTGCACCGAGGCGGCGCATGGCTACAATCGCGTGCGCATCGGCGCCATGGCTCGCGCGCTGGAGCAGCAATGCGTGACGGTGATGGCCTCGACCGTGGGCGATTGCGACTGGTCCGAGGCGGTGGACACGAATTGCGGCATGGGCGGCATCTTCGGCCCGCCCGATACCGGCTTTCCCGCCACCGGCGTGCTGGCGGAAGGGGCGATGAACCGCCCGGGCTGGACCTATGCGGAGCTTGATCTTGACGCGGTGGCGCGGGTCCGCAAGGATGGCGTCGTGCTCAACCGCACCCACTGGGACGAGCAGGCCGGGCGTGACCGCCCCGCCATCTTGCGGAGCCTTTCCTGATTTGCAGGGCAGATGTGCCCTTGAAAATCCCGCCAATTGGGCGCATATCCTTGGGCGTTCCGCAATGTTTGGTGGAACGGCACAGACAGGAGACACCATGGCCAAGGAAGACATTCTCGAATTCCCCGGCGTCGTGAAGGAACTCCTGCCCAACGCGACATTCCGGGTCGAGCTCGAGAACGGCCATGAAATCATCGCGCATACGGCAGGCAAGATGCGGAAAAACCGCATCCGGGTTCTGGCTGGCGACCGCGTTCAGGTTGAAATGACCCCCTACGATCTGACCAAGGGTCGGATCAACTATCGCTTTAAGTAAGTCCTGCATGGGCCTGAATTCACCGGAAGTTTCCGCTTTGCGGAGCGCAACCGCACGGGCCCGCGCATGAAACTCGTTCTCGGCTCCGGCAGCCCGCGCCGCCGCGAGCTGCTTGCGCAGCTCGGCGTCACACCCGCCGACATCCGCCCCCCCGATATCGACGAGGATCCCCGCAAGGGTGAGCTTCCGCGCCCCTATTGCGTGCGTCTCGCGCGCGAGAAGGTCGAGGCGATTCCCTGCGGGCCGGACGAGATCGTGCTCTCCGCCGACACCACCGTCGCGCTGGGGCGGCGAATCCTCGGCAAGCCGGCGGATGAGAAGGAGGCGGCGGGGTTTCTCACGGCGCTGTCCGGGCGCCGTCACCGGGTGATCACCGCGGTGGCGGTGAAGCGCGGCGACCAGATCTGGGAACGCGATGTCGTCACCCAGGTGAAGATGAAGAGCCTCTCCAACGAAGAGCTCAACGCCTATCTGCAAAGCGGCGACTGGCACGGCAAGGCCGGCGGCTATGGCATTCAGGGGCCGGCGGGCGCGTTCATTCCATGGATCAACGGCAGCTTCACCGCCGTGGTCGGGCTGCCGCTTGCCGAAACCGCCGGGCTGCTTTCGGCGGCGGGCTATCCTCTCTATAAGGCGGTGTCATGAAGGGACGCACGATTGCACTCGACGCGCTGGACGGCACCGAGGCCGCGGCGCTGATCGTCGATGGTCAGCTACACGATCTGCTGATCGACAGCGACCATCCGCGACCGGGCACGATCTATCGCGCCACCGCGCTGCGCCCGATGAAGGGGCAGGGCGGGATGTTCCTGCAAACCCCTGACGGCAATGCCTTTCTGCGGCAGGTCAAGGGGCTGGCGCCGGGCGATGCGCTGCTGGTGCAGGTCACGGGCTATGCCGAGCCGGGCAAGGCGATTCCGGTCACCACGCGGCTGCTCTTCAAGTCGCGCTATGCCATCGTCACCCCGGGCGCGCCGGGCATCAACATCTCGCGCCAGATAAAGGATGACGATCTGCGCGACGAGCTGCTGGCCATCGCCCATGACGTGATGGAGGGCGATCACGGGCTGATCCTGCGCTCCTCCTGCGCCGGTGCCGACGCCCAGGACATCGCCGAGGATATCGACGCCATGGTGCAGCTCGCGACAACGGTGCTGGCCGACACCACGGGCGAGGCCGAGACGCTGGTCGAGGGCGACGGGCCGCAGGCGCTGGCCTGGCGGGAATGGCAGGCGGAAGAGGTCGATGCCGAGCCCGGCAGCTTCGAGCGCCACAATGTGCACGACCTGATCGAGGCGCTGCGCAGCCCGCTGGTGCCGCTCTCGGGCGGCGGCTCCATGTGCATCGAGCCGACCCGCGCGCTGGTCGCGGTCGACATCAACACCGGCGGTGACACCTCGCCCGCGGCGGGGCTCAAGGCCAATATGGCGGCGCTGCGCGAGCTGCCGCGCCAGTTGCGGCTGCGGGGCCTGGGCGGGCAGGTGCTGGTCGATCCGGCGCCGGCGCCGAAGAAGGAGCGCCGCCAGATGGAGCAGGTGCTGCGCGCCGCGCTCAAGCAGGACGATACGGATACCATCCTCGCCGGCTGGACGCAGCTCGGCCTGATGGAGTTGCAGCGCAAGCGCGAGCGCGTTCCGCTGCGGGAGGTGCTGAAATGAGCTGCCCGATCTGTGGTCGCGCGACCGATGCCAAATTCCGCCCCTTCTGCTCGAAGCGCTGCGCCGATATCGACCTGGCGAAATGGATGTCGGGCAGCTACGCCATCCCCTCGACCGATCCCGAGGATGTGGAGGAGGCCATTGAGGCCGCCGAGAAGGCCCGGCAAGAGGACACGAAACATTGACCGCCATCACCCCCGAACTGCTGACCGAGATCCGCGCCCGCTTTGCCCATGTCGAGACCTGCCCCTTCACCGGGCCGCGGGTGTTCTTCGAGAATGCCGGCGGCGCGCTGACGCTGACTTCCGTGGTCGAGACCTCGGCACGCTTCGCCGCGATCCCCGACAATCAGGGCCGCGACAACCCGGCCTCGGCGGCGCTGGGAGAGATCATCGCCAAGGCGCGCGAGGATGCGGCGCTGTTTCTGGGCGCGGATGCGGGCAAGGTGTTTGTCGGGGAGAGCGGCACGGAGCTGCTGTTCCGGCTGATCGCCGATGCCTGCCTCGGCACGCCCGGCGGCGTGGTGCTGGGCTCGACGGTGGAGCATCCCGCCTCGCGCAGCGCCTGCGCCCGCTGGGCGGAGGTGTCGGGCAAACGCCATGTGCTGGTGCCGCATGACGACGCCACCGGCACGGTCACGCCCGAGGCCTATGCGGCGGCGGTGACCGGGGATGTGCGCGTGGCGACGATCCTGCACACCTCGCCGGTGACCGGCATGAGCATGGATGTGCCCGGCATCGTCGCGGCGATCCGCGCGAAGGCGCCAGAGGCGCTGATCGTGGTGGACGGTATCCAGCACGCCTGTCACGGCGGCATCGACATAGCCTCCTACGACATCGACGGCTATGTGATCTCGCCCTACAAGGTGTTCTCGCGTCACGGCTACGGTCTGGCCTGGGCCTCCGACCGGCTGAGCGGGCTGCGCCACGACGCGCTGATCGGCGCGCCGGAGGGCAACTGGGAGCTCGGCACCCGCGATACCGGCGCCTATGCCACCTTCTCCGATGTGGTGGAATATTTCGAATGGCTGGGCGGCGAGGTCTCGGGCGAGAGCGATCCGCGCGCGCGGATCGCCGCGGCGGGCCGCGCGATCCACGATCACGAGGCAGCGCTGACCCGCGCCATGCTGCACGGCACCGGCAACCTGCCGGGGCTTGCGGAGATGGCGGGCGTTACCGTCGTCGGCGGCGTGGACAACCCGGCGCGCGAGGGGCTGGTGAGCTTTTATGCCGACGGGCAGGCCTCGCCGGATCTGGTGGCGGCGCTGGCGGATCAGGGCATCCGGGTGCACACCCGCAAGGCCGATCACTATTCGGGCAATATCCTTGCGCCGCTGGGGCAGGCCGATTGCGTGCGCGTGTCGCTCTGCCATTACAACACAGAGGCAGAGGTGGCGGCGTTTCTGGCGGCGATGCAGCGGATCCTGGGGTAGTTCCGGGCGCCCTGCTGCCGGCGATGGTGCCGGCGGAGAGGGCGGGATTTTTGTGAGTATTTGAAGAAAGATGAAGAGGCGGGCGCTTTGCCTCGGCGGGCCGCTTCTATCGGCGCGTCCGCTTGCGATGCGGGGGGCGCGTGGTAACACTGCGGCAGGGAGTGTCGAAGGAGTGAGGCGCATGGCGCTGGAGGCCGGATATCCGGAGATTCGCACCGTCGGGATCGACGGCATGCTGGTGAGCTTCGGCGACCGGCTGAGCGAACCCGCGAACCGCGCCGCGCTGGCCTTTCGGGCCGAGGTGGAGCGCGAAAGCTGGGACGGGGTCGAGGAGAGCGCCTCCTCGCTGGTCTCCTGCTATCTGCGCTTCGATCCGCTCTATCTGCGCCACGCGGATCTGGCGGCGAAGCTGCGCGGGCTGATCGAGAGCCGCGACTGGATGCAGGCGCCGCTGCCGGGCGGGCGGCGGCTGCATCGCATTCCCACGGTCTACGGTGGTGCGCTGGCGCCGCAATTCGGCGAGGCGGCGGCGGCGGCGGGCTTGTCCGAGCGCGAGGCGCTGGACTCGCTGAGCGGTGCGCGGGTGCGGGTGACGGCGCTGGGATTCGCGCCGGGGCAGCCCTATCTGGGCGAGCTGCCCGAGTGCTGGGACATCCCGCGCCAGCAGGCGCTGACGCCGCAGGTCCAACCCGGCGCTCTGGTGCTGGCGATAAGGCAATTCGTGCTCTTCACCGTGCAGGCGCAGACCGGCTGGCGCCATGTCGGCCAGACCGCAGCAAAGCTGGTGCGGCTGGGCGAGGCGCGTCCCTTTCTGCTGGCGCCGGGAGACGAGGTGACATTCCCCTCGGTCTCCGAAGAGGTGTTTGCCAGGATGCAGGGCGATGCCGAGGGCGGCGCAAGCTGGGAGGCATTGGCATGAGCCGGGCGCTGATCGTGCACCGCGCCGGGCCGGCGATGACCTTGCAGGATATGGGGCGGCCCGGCTGGATCGCCTACGGGCTCTCGCGCGGCGGCGCCATGGACCGGCTGGCGCTGGAAGAGGGCGCGGCGCTGCTGGGCACGCGCCCGGGCGTGGCGCTGGAAATGGCCGGCGTCGGCGGGCTCTTCGAGGCGAGCGAGGAGATGCGCATCGCGCTCACGGGCGCACCGATGCGCGCCACGCTCGACGGGCAGCCGCTGCTCTGGCAGGCCTCGCATCTGCTGCCGGCGGGGGCAAGGCTGGAGATCGGCCCGGCCCTGAGCGGCGCTTATGGCTATCTGCATGTGGGCGGCGGCTTTGCCGAGAAGGAAATCCTCGGCGCGCAATCGGCGCATCTGACGGCGGGTCTGGGGGCGCCGGTGAGAGCGGGCGCGCGCTTGGCGGTCGGCCCTGACAAGGGCGGCGAGACCGGGCGCAAGCTGGCGGTGGCGGAGCGGTTCTCCGGCGGCGTGCTGCGCGTGGTGGAAAGCCTGCAAACCGGGCTCTTTCCCGAGGAGCAGCGCAGGCGTTTCGGCGAGGAAGCCTTCGTGCGCGACATGCGCGCCAATCGCATGGGGGTGAAGCTCACCCCCGAGGGGGCGGGCTATGGCGTCGAGGGCGGGCTGTCGGTGGTCTCGGAAGTGATCGCGCCCGGCGATATCCAGGTGACCGGCGACGGCGCGCCCTTTGTGCTGATGGCGGATTGCCAGACCACCGGCGGCTATCCCCGGCTGGCCACGGTGATTCCCGCCGATCTGCCGTGTGTCGCGCAGGCGCCGGCGGGGGCGCGGCTGTCGTTCCGCTGGATCTCGCTCGACGCGGCGCTGGAGGCGGAAGCCGCCTATCGCAAAGAGATCGCGGAGCTGCCGCGCCGTATCGCGCCGCTGATCCGCGACCCGGCGGATGTGCCGGACCTGCTATCGCTGAAGCTGGTCAGCGGCTTTTCCAGCGGCGACCACCACGATCATTGAAAGGACATGCCATGGCATCGGTCGATCTGAACGCGGATATGGGCGAAAGCCACGGCCCCTGGGTGATGGGGCAGGATAGCGCGCTGCTCGACGTCATCACCTCGGCCAATATCGCCTGCGGCTTTCATGCCGGCGACTGGGACGTTATGGCCGCGACCATGAGACAGGCGGTGGCGCGCGGCACCGGGATCGGTGCGCATCCGGGCTTTCCCGATCTTCAGGGCTTTGGACGGCGGCGCATGCAGATATCCGGCGACAGCCTGCGCAACCTCGTGGCCTATCAGCTGGGCGCGGCGCAGGCGATGGCGCGCGCGGCGGGCGGCGCTGTGCGGCATCTCAAGCTGCACGGGGCGCTGTCGAACATGAGCGCCGAGGACGCTGCGCTGGCGCGGGCGGCCTATGAGGGGGCGCTGTCGGTCGATCCGGAGATCATTGTCATGGTGCTGGCGGCGACGGCGCAGCAGGAGGCGGTGGAGGCTCTGGGCTGCCGCTGGGCGGGCGAGATCTTTGCCGACCGCGCCTATAACGACGACGCCACGCTGGTAGACCGGTCGCAGCCGGGGGCGGTGATCCACGACCCGGCGCTGGCGGCGGAGCGCATGGTGGCGATGGTGCGCGAAGGCGCGATCATCGCCGAGAGCGGCAAGCGCATCCCGGCGCCGGTGGACACGATCTGCCTGCATGGCGACGGCAAGACCGCGCTCGAGATCGCGCGGACGGTGCGCGGGGCGCTCGAGGCGGCGGGGATTGCGCTGGAGGTGTTTCCCGGGCGCGGATAGGGCGGCGCCAGGTTTTGGCGCGCGCGCCGCAGATCGGCGTTGCGGAATGGCGGGCGTCGCCTAGGTTCTTCCGCAGCCAGACAGAAACGCGGAGAGCATCATGACACGACTTATGGGCCTATCGGGCAGCCTGCGGCGCGGGTCTTTCAACACCGGGCTGATGCGCGCGGCAGTGGAAGAGGCGCCCGAGGGCGTCGGGATCGACGCGCATACGGTGCATGGCGTGCCGCTCTATGACGCCGATCTGGAGGCCGAGGGCGACCCGCAGGCGGTGACCGCGCTGCGCGCCGCGCTGAAGGCCTGCGACGGGCTCATCCTCTTCACGCCGGAATACAACAATAGCCTTCCGGGCGTCTTCAAGAACGCCATCGACTGGATGTCGTCCGGCCCCGGCGCGGATCTCTTCGCCGGCAAGCCGGTGACGCTGCTCGGCGCCTCGCCCATGGGCTTCGGCACGATCCTGTCGCAGAACGCCTGGCTGCCGGTGCTGCGGGCGCTTGGCACAAGGCCCTGGAACGGGCAGCGGCTGATGGTGTCGAAGGCGCCGGGGAAATTCGACGAGGCGGGCAACCTCACCGACGGGAAAACCCGCGAGCGGCTCGCGGGGTTCGTGGCGGGCTTTGCCGAGGCGGTGCGCGCCGGCACGGTCTGAGCCGGCGCGCTGTCTGTTCAGACTGTTCAGACGATCTCGCGCGTGGTGATGCTGTAGACGAAATCGGCGGGGCTGAGCGAATCCTGCTCGACGCCGCCGATTTCCGCCTGCGGATACATCAGGAAGGGCAGGGTGCCGAAGGAGGCGCCGGGCAGGGTGACGTCATGGGCGTCGTTATAGCA
Source organism: Salipiger abyssi (assembly GCF_001975705.1). Classification (NCBI taxonomy): domain Bacteria; kingdom Pseudomonadati; phylum Pseudomonadota; class Alphaproteobacteria; order Rhodobacterales; family Roseobacteraceae; genus Salipiger; species Salipiger abyssi. The sequence goes on along the minus strand of NZ_CP015093.1, from coordinate 368,033 downwards.
GAGCCAGTTGCCCTCGGAGGCGCCGAACAGCGCGGCGCGCACGTCCTCGACCTCCCGGTCGTCCAGCGTGAGGGTTTTCGGCGGCTCTTCCAGCACGACCTTGCGCACATCCGCCGGGTCTGCGGGCACCCAGCCATAGCCCTCCAGGAAGACCTCGGCGCGGCAATGCTGCGCCTTGGTCACGTCGGACGATCCGGCGCCGAGGCTCTTGTAGCCGAAGGCCGAGGGCGCCACGCGCAGCCCGTAAAGGTCGCGTGCGGGCAGGCCGGCGGCACGGGCGAGGCCCACGAAGAGCGCGTTGAGATCGGCGCATTTGCCCGAGAGATCGCCGGAATGCAGCATGGTCGCCACATCGCCGAGGCCGCAGCCGCGCGTCTCGGGGTTGCGCTGCGAGCGCTCGACCACCCAGTCATAGATCCGGCGGGCGCGGTCGAGATCGCTGGAGGCGCCGCGGGTGATCGCCTCGGCCGTGTCGCGCACGATGCCGTCGGTGGGAATGAGATCGGTGGCGGCGGTGTGTTTCGCGCGCTCCCCGGGCGACAGGGTGGCGTCGCCGGGGGCGGCAGAGAGGTCGATCTTGCGGCTCTGCGTGGCGACCTGCGAGACCACCTCCAGCACCGCCGGCGCCTCGCCCTCGGGCCAGATCGCATGCACAAAGGCGATGCCCTGCGTCGGATCGTCGATCAGCTCGGCCTGCGCGGCGCTGCCGTCGAAGCCGGTCTCGCCCGGCTGGGTCCAGAGGCTCTGGCTCAGCGAGGGCACCGGCACCCAGGCCTGCGCCGCCTTGCCGGCGCGGGGCAGCTCGACCCGCGTGGTCAGCTCGAAGCGGCGCCAGCCCTCGGGGCGGGGCGCATAGGCGGCGGTTGCGAGGCGCGGCGCGGTGGCGAAGAGGGCGGCGGCGGCCCCGGCTTGCAAGAGACGGCGTCTGTGCATGGCGATGGGTGTCCTGACTGTCGGAATGCGGTGCGACGCGTATAGGAAACGGCAGGCCGCACCGCAAGACAAGCCCGGCGTGTCGTCCCACGCCGCTTTTCCGCGCGAAAGGTGGCCGCGCGGGCTGGTCAAGCGCCCGTATGATGCCTTAGACAGAGGCCGCTGCGACACGGAGAAGCGCGATGGACGATCTGGTCAATTCCTTCATGAACGGCCCCGACGAAAAGGGGCGTTTCGGCATCTATGGCGGGCGTTTCGTATCGGAAACCCTGATGCCGCTGATCCTCTCGCTGGAAGAGGAATACGAAAAGGCCAAGACCGACCAGAGCTTCTGGGACGAGATGAACGATCTCTGGACCCATTACGTGGGTCGCCCCTCGCCGCTCTATTATGCCGCGCGCATGACCGAAGAGCTGGGCGGGGCCAAGATCTATCTCAAGCGCGACGAGCTGAACCACACCGGCGCGCACAAGATCAACAATGTGCTGGGGCAGATCATCCTCGCCAAGCGCATGGGCAAGACCCGCATCATCGCGGAGACCGGCGCCGGTCAGCACGGCGTGGCCACTGCCACGGTCTGTGCCAAGTTCGGGCTGAAATGCGTGGTCTATATGGGCGCGCATGATGTCGAGCGCCAGCAGCCCAACGTCTTCCGCATGCGCCTTCTGGGCGCCGAGGTGGTGCCGGTGACCTCCGGGCGCGGCACGCTCAAGGACGCTATGAACGATGCGCTGCGCGACTGGGTGACCAATGTGCGCGACACGTTCTACTGCATCGGCACGGTGGCCGGCCCCGCGCCTTACCCGGCGATGGTGCGCGATTTCCAGTCGATCATCGGCAAGGAGGTGCGCTGGCAGCTCCCCGAGCAGGAGGGCGAGGGCCGTCTGCCCGACACGATCATCGCCGCAATCGGCGGCGGCTCCAACGCCATGGGGCTCTTCTACCCGTTCCTCGACGACCCGTCGGTGAAGATCATCGGCGTCGAAGCCGGCGGCAAGGGCGTCAACGAAAAGATGGAGCATTGCGCTTCGCTCACCGGCGGGCGCCCGGGCGTGCTGCATGGCAACCGCACCTATCTGCTTCAGGACGATGACGGCCAGATCCTCGAAGGCTTCTCGATTTCGGCGGGGCTCGACTATCCCGGCATCGGGCCGGAACATGCATGGCTGCACGATACCGGCCGCGCGGAATATGTCTCGATCACCGACAAGGAGGCGCTGGAGGCGTTCCAGTTCTCCTGCCGCACCGAGGGCATCATCCCGGCGCTGGAGCCCTGCCACGCGCTTGGCCATGTGATGAAGCTGGCGCCGACGCTGCCCAAGGACCACATCCTCGTGATGAACATGTGCGGGCGCGGCGACAAGGACATCTTCACCGTGGCGAAGCATCTGGGCTTCGATATGGGCTGAAACAGGGCGGGCGCGGCTGAGAAGGCCGCGCCCCTTGTCTCTTTGGGGTCAGACCGCGTGGCCCTGCAACACCTCCAGCGGCACCACTTCCAGCGCGCGCAGATGCGTGGCCTCCAGCGCCACGTTCGGCGCACAGCCCTCGTCATGTGCCTGAAGGAACCGCATGGCGCAGAGGCACCAGCGGTCGCCGGGCTTCAGCCCGGGAAAGCGCAAGCCGGGGCGCGGGGTCGAGAGATCGTTTCCGACATAGGCCGAGAAGGCCAGGAACTCCGCCGTCATCACCGCGCAGACCGTGTGGCTGCCGTGATCCTCGGCGCAGGTGTTGCAATGACCGTCGCGGAAAAAGCCGGTCAGCGGCTCTGTCGAGCAGGGCGAGAGCGGCTCGCCCAGCACATTGATGGCAGGCTCTTTTTCGATCATAGCGCGTCTCCTTGCGGCCAGCCTGACAAAGAGCGGCGCGCCTGTCCAGCGCGCCGGTGGGGAGACCCTGTCTGGACGCATGGGGCGGCGCGCGGCCCTGCCGCGCCCCGCCGATGCGGCTGTCAGCCCTCTGCGCAGGCCGAGATGCGGCTCGCCAGATCCTTGATCAGCGCGGGGTAGAAGCCGGCGCCCGGCTCCAGCGCCATGCCCAGCGGGTCGAGATCGGCGACGCCGATCTCCGTGCCCTCGGTGACGGCGGCGATCAGGCGCGGGTCGAATTGCGGCTCGGCAAAGACGCAGGTGGCGCCGCTGTCGGTGATGACGTCGCGCAGCGCGTCGAGCCGGGCCGGGCTGGGATCGGAGGCGTCGGAGAGCTTGATCGCGCCGATCACATGCAGACCGAACGCCTGCTCGTAGTACTGATAGGCGTCGTGGAAGACCACGAACCGATCCTCCTGCACCGGCGCCAGCATATCGCGGGCGTCCGACACGGCCTCTTCCAGCGCCGTGCCTGCGGCGGCGGCGTTGGCGCGGTAGGTCTCGGCGTTCTCCGGATCCGCCTCGGCCAGCGCCTCGGCGATGACCGGCAGCCAGGCGGCGGCATTGTCGGGCGAGAGCCACAGATGCGGGTCGTCGCCGTCATGGTCGTGATCATGCGCATGGTCGTCATGATCGTCGTCAGCGTGGTCGTCATGATCGTCGTGACCATGATCGTCATGCGCGTCTTCGTCGTGGTCGTGCTCATCGTGCTCATGACCGGTATCGGCCTCGGCGCGGGTGTCGAAAATCGCATTGTCGCGGGCGGCGAGATGCATGACGCCCGGCTGCTCGGAGAGCTCCAGAACCGTGGCCTCGCCGGCGATCGCCTCGATCTTGCGGCCGATTCCCGGGGTCAGGTCTGGCCCGATCCAGAACACCAGCTCCGCCTGCTGGAGCGCGCGCGCCTGCGAGGGTGTCAGCGCGTGGCTATGCGGCGAGGCGCCCTGCGGCACCAGCAGCTCCGGCGTGCCGAGATCGCCCATCACCGAGGCGACAAGCCCCTGCACGGGGCCGATATCGGTGACGGTGCGCGGGGCCTCGGCCCAGAGCGGCGTGGCCAGCAGCAGCGCGGCGGGAAGCAGCGGTTTCAGCATGGTGGGAATCCCGTTATGATATAACATTGTGGGAAGGGTTGATAATCGGGATACTATAACATATCAACCCCCGGATTACGGAGGTTGTCATGGACACGCTCGGGTTTGCCTCGCACGATCATCGTCACTGCATTTCACAGGCGCTCGGCGCCGCGGAGGAGACCTGCTCGGCGCAGGGTCTGCAACTGACGCCGCAGCGCCGGCGGGTGCTGGAGATCCTGCTGCGCGAGCATCGGGCCATGGGCGCCTATGAGCTGCTCGACGTGCTGCGCGACGAGGGGCAGGGGGCGCAGCCGCCCACCGTCTACCGGGCGCTGGATTTCCTCGTCAGCCACGGATTCGCTCACAAGATCGAGCGGCTGAACGCCTTTGTCGCCTGCGCCCATCCCGGCGAACGCCACGCCCCGGCCTTCCTGATCTGTTCAGGCTGCGGCGCGGTCGCCGAGATGCCCTCGCGCGGGATCGCGCAGGCGGTGCGCGCCGCGGCCGGAGAGCTGAATTTCGAGGTCTCCCGCATGGTGATCGAGGCCGAGGGGCTGTGCCCGGCCTGCCGGGAGGCGCGGGCATGAGCCTGATCGAGGCCACCGGGCTCTCGGTCTCGCTGGGCAGCCATCCGGTGTTGCAGGGGGTCGATTTTCACATCGACCCGGGCGAGATCGTCACCATTGTCGGGCCGAACGGATCGGGCAAGTCGACGCTGCTGCGCATGCTGATCGGCGCGCTGAAGCCCGAGGCGGGGCGCATCCAGCGCAAGCCCGGGCTGCGGCTGGGCTATGTGCCGCAAAAGCTGCTGATGGACCCGACCCTGCCGATGACCGTCATGCGCTTTCTGTCGCTGCCGCGCCGGGTGCCGGCTGCCGAGCGCCGGGCGGCGCTGGAAGAGGCCGGGGCGGAGAGCCTGGGCGAGCGGCCCATGGCGGGGCTCTCCGGCGGGCAGTTCCAGCGGGTGCTGCTGGCGCGCGCGCTGCTCAACAAGCCCGAGCTGCTGCTGCTCGACGAACCGACGCAGGGGCTCGACCAGCCCGGCTCGGCGGCGTTCTACCGGCAGATCGAGGAGATCCGCGAACATCTGGGCTGCGCCGTGGTGATGGTCAGCCACGAGCTGCATGTGGTGATGAGCGCCTCGGACCGGGTGGTCTGCCTCAACGGGCATGTCTGCTGTCAGGGCCATCCGGAGGTGGTGGCGCAGGCGGCGGAATACCGGGCGCTCTTCGGCACCGGCACCCATGGCGCGCTGGCGCTTTATCGTCACCAGCACAGTCACAGCCATGACGAGACCTGCACCCACGACCACGAACACGGCACAGCGCCGCGACAGGCGGAGGCCGGCTGAGATGCTCGACGATTTCCTGATCCGCGCGGCTTTGGCCGGGCTGGGCCTGGCGCTGGCCACGGCACCGCTGGGCTGTTTCGTGGCCTGGCGCCGCATGGCCTATTTCGGCGACGCCACGGCGCATGCGGCGCTGCTGGGCGTGGCGCTGGCCCTGGCGTTGTCGCTGCCGGTGGTGGCGGGCACGCTGGCGGTGGCGCTGGTCATGGCGCTGCTGGTGGCCACCCTGTCCGAGCGCGGGCTGGCGATGGACACGCTGCTTGGCGTGCTGGCGCATAGCGCGCTGGCCTTCGGGCTGGTGGCGGTGACCTTCGTGCCGGGCGCGCGGCTGGATCTCTCCGCCTATCTCTTCGGCGACATCCTGGCGGTGACCCGTGGCGATCTGGCGGTGATCTGGGGCGGGGCTGCGGCGGTGATCGCGCTGATCGGCTGGCGCTGGCAGGCGCTGCTGACCGCGACGGTCTCGCCGGATCTGGCCTGGGCCAGCGGCATCGACCCGCGCCGCGAGCAGCGCATCCTGACGCTGGCGCTGGCGCTGGCGGTCGCAGTGGCGATCAAGGTGGTGGGGGCGCTTCTGGTCAGCGCCATGCTGCTGATTCCCGCCGCCGCCGCGCGCCACTTCGCGCGCAGCCCCGAGGCCATGGCGCTGAGCGCCGCCGTGCTGGGGGCTTTGTCGGCGCTGGGAGGGCTCTGGGGCGCCTTCGTACTCGACACGCCCGCCGGGCCGTCGATGGTCTGCGCCGCGGCGATCCTCTTTGCCGGGGCCTCGGTGCTGCGGCGCCTGCGCGGCTGAGCCGGTCGTGCTACACGTCGCGCTTACGCTGAGAGGATGGGGCGGAGCGCCGGCGCTTTGACGCCGCTCCCGAAGCGTATCGGAGTGCGGTGCCCGGTCCCTCCGGGAACCTGTCTGTCCCGAGCATGATCGCCATGCCGCCCCGGATCGGGGCGCGCATGCGATAATCCTGCGATATCTGGGCTTTGAGAGCCGCTCGTCAGTCGTCCCAGCCTTCGGGCGGGGCGGAGGGCGTGCGCACGCCGGCGCGGCGGAACGCGTCGAGCACACCGTAGGTGTCGAGCCACTGCGCGCGATAGGCTTTGTAATACTCGTCTTCCGGCACGATCTTCCAGCTGAACAGCGACTTGCGCTTGCGGAATTCCAGATCCTCGGCGGCGAGCTGCTGGCGGATGCCGGCATCGCGCCCGAAACGCGAGGCGCGGTTGATCAGAGCCCCGTCGCCGCGCGGGGTGCCGCTTTCGTCGAGCCGCGCGGGATTGCCGCCGAGCGCGGCCACCGCGTCGGAGCGCGGCGTCTGCGCGGTGCGGTTCGTCGCGCCGGGCGTGGGCGCCGGCAGCGCGTTCAGATCGTTGGGCGTTTCCAGCGGCTTGTTGGGAAGAATGGCGAATTCCTCGGGCGTGCCGCTATTGGTCTTGAGATAGTGCAGACGGATATCCCGCTCGCGCCCGGAACAGGCGGAGAGCCCGACCAGCCCGATCATCAGCACCATGTGCGACAGCTTCATTGCCACCCTCCGGTTCTTGCCTTGTCCTGCTTTAACGCATGTGATCCGCCGCGTCACGAGCCCTTTTTCCCCGGTTTGCGCCCGGGCAGCAGCACCAGCCCCAGCGCCCCGGCAAAGATCGCGATATCCGCGACGTTGAAGGCAAAGGGGTTGTCGATGCCGCAGCAGGACATGTTGAGAAAATCCGCCACCGCGCCATAGAGCAGCCGGTCGACCACATTGCCGAGCGCGCCGCCGATCAGCAGCCCGCCGGCCACCAGCCCGGGCCAGCCCGGCGGATCGCGGCGCAGCCAGACCAGCACAAAGAGCACGATGCCGAGCGCGACCGAGATCAGGATCCACTTCGCCGCTTCGTCCCCGCTGCCCAGCAGGCCGAAATTGATGCCGTCATTCCACGCCATGCGGAAATTGACGAAAGGAGGCCAGACGTCGATGGCCAGCCGCGTGTCGAGCGACATCACATGCACCACCAGCCATTTTGTCAGCTGGTCGATCACAAAGGTGATCGCCGCCACCAGCGCCACTGTCCGCATCGCTCGTCCCCGCCCGTTTCTGCCCGCTCCGCTCTACCCGTTGCGGCGCGCGATGGAAAGCCGCTGCTCAGGGCGTGGCGGTAAGGCTGCGCAGAAAGGCGCCAAAGGCGCTGATCGCGGTGTCGAGCGCCACCATGCCGGGGTCGTTCACCGTGAGCGCTGCGCAATAGTCGCGCCCGTCCGCGTCGCGCAGCAAGGCGGTGAAATTCAGCACCCCGGTCTCCGAGCCGCCCTTGTAGGCGATGCGCGTCCAGGGCGCGCCCGGGGGCACCGGGCCGGGATTGACCTGCATCAGCGGCAGCTCCGCCAGTGGCGCGCCGAGCGCGCAGAGCCGTTCCAGCGGCAGGGTCCATTCCAGCCCGTCCACATGCGGCCCGGTGACCGCCGCGACCGGCGGCAGCGTGCGGGCGGCGCGCGCGGCGAGGGCAGGGCGGTCTGAGACCTCTGCCGCCAGCCACTCCCTGCGCAGATCGGCATCCGCCTTGAGCCCGAAGAATTCCCGCGTGCTCAGCAGATCGCCGGGGGCGAGCCCCAGCCGCGCCGCCACCGCATCGCGCCCCAGCGTATCGAGCAGCAGATCGGTGGCGGTGTTGTCGCTCTCGGCGATCATCGCCAGCGCCGCCGTGTGCAGCGTCACAGGCGCGTCTTCGGGGAAATCCTGCATCCGCCCGCTGGGCAGCGAGCGGTGGTGGGCCCCGATCCGCAGCACATCCGCCCAGTCGCGGCGCCCGGCGGCGATCTGGTCGGCCAGCACCGAGAGCACGCCGAGCTTGAAGGCCGAGCCCACCGCCAGCGCCTCTCCGGCGCGATGTGCGGCCAGCGTTTCACCCTCGCGCAGCGCCAGCCAGGCCACGTCCTGCCCGAGCTCCGACAGCAGCGCCTCCGCTGCCGCGAGATCGGCGACGCGCGGCTCGGGTGTACCGAACCAGAGCAGCGCCACGCGGCCCCCGGCATCGAGGCCGATCCGCGCCGGCACGCGGTGCGTTTCGGTGAGCACCGTATAGCCGTCGCCCGAGGTCTCGATTCCGGTCACCGGGCCGAGCTGTTCGCGCAGCCCGCCAAGCACCTGCTCCAGCGCCGGGCGCGGCACCTGTTGCAGAAAATCCGGGGTGAACTCCGTCGCCGCCGCACCGTCATCCAGCAGGGCGCGCAGCACCGCATCCGGCGCGGGCGCCGGCTCGGCAGAGGCCGCGCCTGTGCCGAGCAGCATCGCGAGGGCCATGAGAAGGCCTCTCATCGGCGCGCGCCGCGGGACGGCGGCGCCATGTCAGCCAATCTCCTGGAGCCGCGCCAGCGCGTCCTTGAGCTTGGCCTCTTCCTCTTCGCGCGCGGCGAGGTTGTCGCGGGTCTCCTCGACCACCTCCTCGGGGGCGCTTTCGATGAATTTCGGGTTCTTCAGCCGGCCGCGCAGCCCGCCCAGCTCCTTGGCGAGCTTGGCGAGTCCCTTTTCGAGCCGGGCCTTTTCCTCCTCGACGTCGATGATATCGGCCAGCGGCAGGCCAAAGACCGCGCCGCCCACCGGCACGGTGACCGTGCCCTTGGGGAAGCTCTCGACCTTGGTGAGGCTTTCGAGCCGCGCCAGCCGCTTGATCAGCGTCTCGTTATTGGCCCAGGCGGCCTCGCCGGCGGCGTCGATCTCACTCACCAGCACCGGCACATAGAGCCCCACCGGCACATGCATCTGCGCCCGCGCCGAGCGCACGCCCTCGATCAGCGAGATCACCCAGGTCATCTCCGCATCCGCCGCCGGGTCGAGCAGGTCTTCGGTGGTGTAGACCGGCCAGTCGGCATGGATCAGCATCTTGGAGCGTTCGCCCAGCGTGCCCCAGAGCTCTTCGGTGATGAAGGGCATGATCGGGTGCAGCAGGATCAGGCACTGGTCGATGACCCAGGACATGGTGGCCTGCGTCTCGGCCCTAGCCGCCGCATCCTCGCCTTGCAGGAGGGGTTTGGAGAACTCGACATACCAGTCGCAGACCACACCCCAGACAAAGGCGTAAAGCGCCTGCGCCGCGTCGTTGAACCGGTATTCCTCCAGCGCCGCATCGACGGTCTCGCGGACACGGGCGGTCTCGCCCAGGATCCATTTGTTCACCGTGGCCTGCGGTTGCGGCATGCCGCCCCCGAGCCCCACCGCCTCATTCATCTCGGCAAAGCGCGCGGCGTTCCACAGCTTGGTGCCGAAATTCCGGTAGCCGGCGATGCGCTGCATATCGAGCTTCAGCACGCCGCCGAGGCTTGCCATGGCGGCATTGGTAAAGCGCAGCGCGTCGGCGCCGTATTCGTCGATGATCTCAAGCGGATCGACCACATTGCCGAGCGACTTGGACATCTTCTTTCCCTTGGCGTCGCGCACGAGCCCATGCAGATAGACCGTGTGGAACGGGATCTCGTCCACCACGGCGAGCTGCATCATCATCATGCGCGCAACCCAGAAGAACAGGATGTCCTGCCCGGTCACCAGCACGTCGGTGGGGAAGTATTTCTCCAGCTCGGGGGTCTTTTCCGGCCAGCCCAGCGTGCCGATCGGCCAGAGGCCCGAGCTGAACCAGGTGTCGAGAACGTCCGGATCGCGGAAGACCGGGATCGCCTGCGCGCGCTGACGCTGATCGACGCCGGTGTAATCGGTGCCCTGCGACAGCAGATCGGCGAGCAGATCCTCGGCAGCCGCCGCATCCTCGACGAGGAGGAACTCGGTATCCTCGCCGAAGAATCCGAAGAAATCGCGCATCTTGGCCAGCGCCTCTTCCTCGGTCGCGGCACAGAAGCTGCGCCATTCGCCGCCAAAGCCGGGGGTGTGCCAGACCGGGATCTGATGCCCCCACCAGAGCTGACGCGAGATGCACCAGGGCTCGATATTCTCCAGCCAGTGGTAATAGGTCTTCTCGCCACTCTCGGGCAGGATCTTCACCGTGCCGTCCTTCACCGCGTCGAGCGCGGGCCCGACGATCTTGGCGGTGTCGACGAACCACTGGTCGGTGAGCATCGGCTCGATCACCACCTTGGAGCGGTCGCCAAAGGGCTGCATGATCGGTTTCGACTCGACCAGGGGCACCCATTGCGCCTCTTCGTCGCGCGCCTCGCCGCCCTCTTCGGGGGCGACCGGCGCTTTGCCCGCCGCAGCGCCGAGCCGCGGGTCGGTCACCTCGGTCATCACCGCGAGACCCTCTTCGGTGATCTCGCGGATCACCGCCTCGCGCGCGTCGAACCGGTCGAGCCCGCGCAGATGGTCGGGCACCAGGTTGATCGCATCCGCCTCGGCCTCGGTCAGCTCCAGCTCGCCGCGCGCGACCTGCTGCGCGATTTCGGCGCAATCCGCATAGGGCTTGCCGTCCTCGCGCATGGTGCCGCGCGTGTCCATCAGCCGGTACATCGGGATGCCGCCGCGCTTGGCGACCTGATAGTCGTTGAAATCATGCGCGCCGGTGATCTTCACCGCGCCCGAGCCGAAATCGGGATCGGGATAGTCGTCGGTGATGATGGGAATCAGCCGGCGGTGTTCCTTCGGCCCCACCGGGATCTCGCAGAGCTTGCCGACGATGGGCGCATAGCGTTCGTCCGAAGGGTGCACCGCGACGGCGCCGTCGCCCAGCATGGTCTCGGGGCGGGTGGTGGCGATGGAGATGTAATCGCGCTCCTCGCGGAAGAGCACGTTGCCGTCTTCATCTTTCTCCAAATACTCATAGGTCTCGCCTCCGGCGAGCGGGTATTTGAAGTGCCACATATGGCCCGGCACCTCGATATTCTCGACCTCGAGATCGGAGATCGCGGTCTCGAAATGCGGATCCCAGTTCACCAGCCGCTTGCCGCGATAGATCAGCCCCTTGTCGTACATGTCGACAAAGACCTTGATCACCGCATCGTGGAAATTGCCCTCTTCGCCCGCGGGCGCCCCTTCGGCGCCGGACATGGTGAAGGCGTTGCGCGACCAGTCGCAGGAGGCGCCCAGCCGCTTGAGCTGGTTGATGATGGTGCCGCCGGATTGCTGCTTCCATTCCCAGATCTTCGCGGTAAAGGCCTCGCGCCCCATCTCGCGGCGGGTGGCGTTGGAGGCGTCCCTGGCCAGTTCGCGCTCGACCACCATCTGGGTGGCGATGCCCGCATGGTCCTGACCGGGCTGCCACAGCGTGTCGAAGCCGCGCATGCGGTGCCAGCGGATCAGGATATCCTGCAAGGTGTTGTTGAACGCATGGCCCATATGCAGCGAGCCCGTCACATTGGGCGGCGGGATCATGATGCTGAAGGTTTCAGAGCGCGAGGCGTTGGCCCCGGCCTTGAAGGCGCCCGCCTTCTCCCATGCCTCGTAGATCCGCGCCTCGGCCTGGCCTGCGTCGAATGTCTTTTCCATCGCCATGGGTGTCTTCCCGTGCCTGCATCTGTCGTCCCGTCTCGTCTATCGAAAGCCGTGGGGAAGGGGAAGGCCGCGAATCCGGGCCGTCCTCCGGCGGATGAGCGGTCATGAGCAGGGGGGGAGAAAAGGAAACGGCGGTGCCCAGGGAGGAGGAGAGGGCACCGCCGTCGATTTTCCGGACACCCCAGGGAGGAGGAGAGGGGGTCCAGAAACTGGTGAGCCTCGCGGCTCTTGTTGTGGTGTGCGACGGGGCCAGGGAGGAGGAGAGGCCCCGTCGCGGTCACGAAAGACCCAGGGAGGAGGAGAGGGTCTTCGTTCCGGTGGGGCATCGGGCCCCTATGTTCGGTGCGGCGGGGTCAGGGAGGAGGAGAGACCCCGCCGCGTATCGAAGGCCCCAGGGAGGAGGAGAGGGGGCTCCGAAACTGTCGGGCGTTCAGCCCGGATGTAGGGTGCGACGATGCCAGGGAGGAGGAGAGGCACCGTCGCTGACACGAAAGACCCAGGGAGGAGGAGAGGGCCTTCGATGTCGTCTAGGGCATTTCTGCCCCTTGATCTTTGCGGCGGCGGCCTCGGGAGGAGGAGTGAGGCCGCCGCCGATATCCGAAGGGCTCAGGGAGGAGGAGAGAGCCCTTCGAAACCAATTCCTATGTCTCAGGCCCCGTAGGCGGCCTGCCAGGAGATCCGGCGGATCATCGAGCGGTTCAGCCCCAGATCGCCAAGTTCCCGGTTGCTCAGCGCCGCGAGTTCGCGGAACGTCTCCTTGTAGAGACGGCGCCGTGCCAGATGTTCGCGAAGACCTGCGGCGAGATTGGCGAAGCGTCCGGTCACAGCGCTTTGGCTGCGGGAGGTCTGTTCGGTTGCGTATGCCATTTGCTTAACTTGCCTGCGTCGGTCTATTGCGTTGTTGGGATCAATCTGGGGCAAATGCTGCAAGTGCACAATCCCGCTAAGCCACAATGCCGCTATGCGGAAAACGCATAGGGTTTTTGGCGGGGAGCTGAGCGAAAGCAAGGCGTTAAGCGTAATAATTAGGCGCAATCTGGGCGAGGATTGCATCCACCGCAATGTGACCTTACGTCGGTTTGCGTATAGGGAAAGGACGAGACATGAGCCGGACAATCGAGGCGGTGAAGGCCGAGCTGGAACGGCTGCCGCTGCCCGACGGGGGAAACCTGATTTCCAGAGACATGATTCGAGCTTTGAGCGTCGAGGGCGGCGATGTCCGCTTTGTCATCGAGGCGCCGAGTCCCCAGATCGCCGGCCAGATGGAGCCGTTGCGCTTGGCGGCGGAAAAGCTCGTCGCGGCGATTCCCGGTGTGCAATCCGTTCGCGTGGCGCTCACCGCGCATACGCCGGCGGCCGCGCCCAAGCCGCCCTCGCTGAAGGTCGGCGGCCATCCGCAGCCGCAGGAGGGCCGGATGAACCCGCCGGGCGTCAAGGCGGTGATCGCCATCGGCTCCGGCAAGGGCGGGGTGGGCAAATCCACGGTGTCGTCGAATCTCGCCGTGGCGCTGGCCAGGGCGGGCAAGAAGGTCGGTCTGCTCGATGCAGATATCCACGGTCCCTCGCAGCCGCGCATGTTCGGCGTGTCGAAGCGCCCGGCGAGCCCGGACGGCAAGACCATCATTCCGCTGCACGCGCATGGGGTGACCCTGATGTCGATCGGGCTCATGCTGCCCGAGGACAAGGCGGTGGTCTGGCGCGGGCCGATGCTGATGGGCGCGCTTCAGCAGATGATGATGCAGGTGGAGTGGGGCGAGCTCGACGTGCTGATCGTCGATCTGCCGCCGGGAACCGGCGATGTGCAGCTCACGCTGGGGCAAAAGAGCGATCTTGCCGGCGCCATCGTGGTCTCGACGCCGCAGGACGTGGCGATGCTCGACGCCAAGAAGGCGCTTGACGCTTTCGAGACGCTGAAAGTGCCGGTGCTCGGGCTGATCGAGAACATGTCTCTATATAAATGTCCCAATTGCGGCCACGAGGCGCATCTCTTCGGCGAGGGCGGCGTGGCGGCAGAGGCGGAGCGGCTTGGCCTGCCGGTGCTGGCCAATCTGCCCATCGACCTGGAAACCCGGCTCGGCGGCGATGCCGGCACACCGGTGGCGCTTGGCGATGGCGTGATGGCGCAGGCCTATGCCCAGCTCGCCGACCGTCTGATCAAGGGCGGTATCGTCTGACCTCTCATGGCGGGGGCCGCTACGGCCTCCGCCTCAGCGCCGCCGGGTCCATTTCACCGTGGTTTCCCACTCCAGCGTAAAGCGCCCCGCGCCGCCATGGATCTCGCAGAGCGCGCGCAGATCCTCCAGCACCCGGCCCAGCCCCATGCGGCGCACCAGCGCCCAGACCGTGGCACGGGTCAGGTAGAGATCTATCAGCCCGTGAGCCTCCATCTCCTGCTGCCATGAATAGGTGCGCGACTTGCCCGAGCGGAACGCCTCGAGCGCGCCCAGATCGCGCACCGTGGGCTCCTTGGAGCGTTCGCGCGCCTGGAAATCCGACACCTCGACCGATTGCTCGGCGACATAGGCGTCAAAAGCCGCGACCAGCGGGCAGGGCACCCGGCGATTGCGCAGCAGCGCCAGCACACCGCCCGGGGCGAGCACCCGCGCGGCCTCGGTGAAAAATGCCGCGCGGTCGAACCAGTGAAAGGCGGCGCAGGCGGTGAGCAGCCCGGCGGAGCCATTGGGCAGGGGCAGCGCCTCGGCGGCGCCCTCATCGACCTGCACCCTTGGTTCGTCGCGAAAGCTGCGCGCCAGCACCCGGCGCATGTCGCGCCCGGGCTCCACCGCCATCACCAGCCAGTCCTGCGGCAGCGCCGCGCGCAGCGCGCGGGTGGAATTGCCGGGGCCCGCGCCGACATCGACCGCGATGCGGGCCGGGCTGTCCACCTGTGTCGCCAGATCGGAAAACGCCGCCACCGGATAGCCGGGCCTGTGCAGCGCATAGGTCTCTGCCAGACCCTCGAAGCGTTCGGCGGCCTCGCAGATCACAGCCCGAAGCCCCGCGCCGCATGCGCCACGCGCCCGGCCCGGAGCGTCAGAACCGGCGCCGGCGCGCTGCCCTCGGGCCAGTCGAGCAGCACCAGATCGGCGCGCTTGCCCGGCGCGATCTCGCCCCGGTCGTGCAGCCCGGAGGCCTTTGCCGGGTTAGCACTGACCAGCTTCCACAGCGCGTGCAGCGGTGCCAGGCCCTCGGCGCGCATCCGCGCCACGGCGGCGAGCATCGCGGGGTAGTAGTAATCGGAGGCGAGGATATCGCAGAGCCCGCGCGCGGCCATGTCGGCGGCGCCGGGCGAGCCGAGATGGCTGCCGCCGCGCGCCGCGTTGGGCGCGCCGAAGACGATCCAGTCGCCGGCCTCGCGCGCCGCCCGCGCAACGGTCTCGTTCATTGGAAATTCGCTGATCCGCGCGCCATGGCCGCGATAGAAATCGCGGGTCTCGATCTGGGTGTCGTCATGGCTGAGCATCGGCGCCGCCACCGCGCGCGCCTGGCCGCCGACCTCGGCGATGGCGCCCGCCACCTGCGGGCGCCGCTCCCAGACCTCGCCCAGCAGCCGCAGATAGGCGGCGGCGTCGATGCCGGCGCGCGCGGCGCGTTTCTCGAACTTTCCGGCGGTGGCCATCAGCGTGAGGTCGATGGACGGGTAATCGGCCACGAGGTCGAAGGGCCGCTCCTGCAAGGGAATCGCCGGGTCGAGCATCGCCATGGAGGTGTGATCGTTGAACGCCACCGAGGGGGTCAGCGCGCCCGAAAGGGCCCGCGCGATCAGCGACCGCGCCTCGAAACAGAAGGTCTCCCAGCGCAGTTGCAGCCGGTTCTCCGCCGCCAGCCGTGGTTCCAGCGCCGCCAGCCGATCAAGGATGCGCGTTGCCTGATCCACCGAGCGCAGCCCGGGCTCCCACGAGAGCGTCAGCGCGTGATAGGCGGTGGCGATGCCGTTGGCGGCAAGCTGCCGGTCGGTCTCCATCAGCGCCATGTCGAGCGGAAAGAACACGCCCGGACGCGGCATGAGCTGGCGCTCGAAAGCGTCGCCATGCACATCCACCAGCGCGGGGGCCAGTGTCAGCCCGCGCGCGTCGATGCGGTTTGCGCCGTCCGGAGTACTGTCGAGCCCGGTGATATGCCCGTTCTCGACACGCAGCGACACGCGCGCGGTGCTATCGGGCAGGACAACCTCGGCGCCTTCGAAAATCATGGCCATCGTCGGGGGCTCCCTGAGTGCGTCCGGAGCAGCACCCCGACGCGGATTGATCCGAATGAATTTCTGGCGCTGGCAGGTGACCGGCGCATTTCGGTTTTGTGACGGTTTTGCTGCGCTTCTATGATGCAAACGTGACGTGGCAAAGCCCGTGTGGGACGGTTTCCAGGCATGGAAACAGCGTGAAACCGGCAAGCGCTTGATTTTCCGTCACCCGGGGCGATGGCCTTCACGAAAGCGACAAGAAGCGGCGATACAAAATTCATCCGGATGTGTTCAAGCCGTCATCTCGCACGGCGATGCTCCGGCCTCATGGAACACGCATCGCTTCGCCTCACCTCGCTCACGCGCCGTTTCGGCGGCAACACCGCCGTCGACCGCGTGACGCTCGATATCCCGCAGGGCCAGTTCGTAGGCGTCATCGGACGCTCCGGCGCGGGCAAATCCACCTTGTTGCGGCTGATCAACCGGCTGATCGACCGCAGCGAGGGCCAGATCCATCACGGTGACACCGACGTGACGGCGCTCCGTGGCAAGGCGCTGCGGCAATGGCGCCGCGACTGCGCGATGATCTTTCAGCAGTTCAACCTGGTCGACCGGCTGGATGTGCTGACCAACGTGCTGGTCGGGCGGCTGGCGGAGCGCGGGTTCCTCGCCTCGATGGCGATGAACTTCACCGACGAAGAGCGCACGCTGGCGATCCAGGCGCTCGACCGGCTGGATATGGCGCCCAAGGCATTGCAACGCGCCGGCACGCTCTCGGGCGGGCAGCAGCAGCGCGTGGCCATCGCCCGCGCATTGGTGCAGCGCCCGCGCATCATGCTGGCGGACGAGCCAATCGCCTCGCTCGATCCGGGCAACGCCACCCGCGTGATGGAGGCGCTGCGCAATATCAACCATGAGGACGGGCTGACCGTTCTTGTGAACCTGCACACGCTCGACACCGCGCGCGCCTATTGCGACCGCATCATCGCGATGCGCGAGGGCCGTGTGATGTTCGACGGCACCGCGCACCAGCTCACCGACGATGTGGTGCGCGACATCTACGGCTCGGAGGGACTCGCCGAGTTCAACGAGGCCGTCACCTCGACCACGGTCACGCGCAACCCGGCCCTGACGCCGGCGTGATTGTGGCCCCCTCACAGCTTCTGACATATCTCAGGGAGACACCCGTTATGAAACTCTTCACCACTGCCGCCCTTGTGGCGCTCATCGCCGCCCCCGCCATGGCCGAGGGCTGGAAGGATGACTATCAGGTCATCAAGTTCGGCATCCTCTCGGGCGAGAACGAGAAAGACCGCCTGATGCGCAACGAGCCGCTGCGCACGTATCTCGAAAGCCAACTTGGCGTGAAGGTCGAGATCTTCACCGCCGGTAACTACGATGGCGTGGTGCAGGCCATGGCCGCCGACCAGATCGAGATCGCGCGCTTCGGCTCCTCCTCCTACGCGGCCGCCTATACCGCGACCGAGGGCGGCGTGCGCCCGATCCTCACCACCACCAAGAAAGACGGCAACACCGGCTACAACTCCATCGTCGTGACCCGCTGCGACAGCGGCATCAAGTCGCTCGACGACGCCAAGGGCAAGGTCCATGCCTTTGCCGATCCCGACAGCACCTCGGGCTATGCGGTGCCCTTCTTCAACATGAAGGAAAAGCTGGGCATCGACCCGGCCAGCTATTTCGCCGCCACGCCGTTTTCCGGTTCGCATGAGGCCGGTGTGCAGGGTGTCGTCAACGGCACCTTCGACACCGCATCGACCTATCAGAACAACGAGGTCGACGGCATCCCGCAGCGCATGGTCTCCAAGGGCATGATCGAGGATGGTGTGATCTGCACCATCTGGGAAAGCCCCGAGATCACCGTTGGCCCCTGGGCCGTGCGCAACAACCTGCCCGACGAGATGGTCGAAGACATCACCGTCGCGCTGGAGAACTTTGCCGAGAACGATCCCGAAGGCTTCAAGCTGGTGACCTCCTTCGACCCCGAGGATGCCAACCCCGACAGCGATTACATCCGCGTCGATCACGACCGCTATCAGTGGATCGTCGACATGCGTCAGTGGATCAAGGAACAGCGCCGCGGCTCGTAAGCCAGGGCAGACAGGCAGACCGGGGCGCATCATGCGCCCCGGTTCTTTTGTGAGGGGGCAGGCATGAGCGATGTAGCGGAGCTGACCGCCTATCCGCCGGTCAGCGGACCGAGCGCGATTTCGGCGTTCGAGCGCGATTTCACCGCCAAACGCAAGGCGGCGCGGATCAACTGGGCGCTTGGCACGGCGGTGTTCGTGGCGCTGTTTATTGCCACAGCCTGGCTGGGCGATTTCTTCAAGGTCACGCAGGTGACGCTGCCGGACGGCTCGCGCGACTGGCGCTGGATCGTCCCGGCGGGCATCCCGCGACTGGGCGAATATATCGAGAAAACCCTGCCAGTGCTGCGCTGGGAGAGCCTCGGCGCCGATCTGGCGGAATGGTTCTGGCGCTGGCGGATCTGGCTGCGGCTGCTGGTGGAAACCATTCTCATCGCCTTCATGGCCACCACGCTGGGGGTGATCGGCGGGTTTCTGTTGAGCTTTCCCGCCTCGCGCAACCTTGCGCCCAACCGCTGGGTGCTGTGGATCTGCCGGCGCTATCTCGAGATCGCCCGCACCGTGCCCGAGCTGGTCTGGGCGCTGATCTTTGTCTTCTGCTTTTCGGTCGGGCCGATGGCCGGTGTCATGGCCGTGGGGCTGCACGCCACCGGCGCGCTCGGCAAGCTTTATTCGGAAGTGAACGAGAACATCGACATGGCGCCGCTCGAAGGCGTCAAGGCGGCGGGCGGCAGCTGGTTCGATCAGATCCGCTATGGCGCGGTGCCGCAGGTGCTGCCCAATATCATCAGCTACACGCTGCTGCGGTTCGAGATCAATGTCCGCTCCTCCTCGATCATCGGCTATGTCGGCGCCGGCGGGCTGGGGCAGGAGTTCCGCACCGCCATGAGTTTTCAGGAATATACCGATCTGTCGGCGCTTTTCGTCATCATCTTCGTAACCGTGGTCGTAATCGACTTCGGCTCGGAAAAGCTGCGCCACCGGATCATCGGGCTGGAGGGACGGTCATGAGCGTCACCGATCTCGATATCGCGCGGGCCAAGGCCACGATGCCGCTGGCCTTCCGCGCGCCGCTATCCGTGCGCCTGCGCCGGGCGGCGCTCTGGGCGGGATTTCTGGGGCTCATTGTCTATTGCATCTGGGCCTTCGACATCACGCCGGCGCGGATCTGGACCGGCATGCAGCGCTTTGGCGATGTCGCGGGCTTCATGTTCCCGCCCTATGTCTGGAAAAGCTGGGAGGCGTTTTCCGAGATCCTGAAAGGGCTGGGCGAGACGCTCTCCATGGCCTTTCTCGGGACGCTGCTGGGCGCGGTCTTTGCCTTTCCGCTGAGTTTTCTGGGGGCGAAGAACATCAACCGGCTGCCGTTTCTGCGGCTCTCGGTGCGGCGCGGCTATGACATCATACGCGCCTTCGAGACGCTGATCCTGGCGCTGATCTTCATTCGCGCCTTCGGGCTGGGGCCGCTGCCGGGCATCCTTGCGATTGCCGTCAGCGAGATCGGCACCTTTGCCAAACTCTTTTCGGAAGCGATTGAGAACACGTCGGAAAAGCCGGTCGAAGGGGTGAAGGCCTCGGGCGGCTCGCGCGCCCAGCAGATCCGTTTCGGCACCTTGCCGCAGGTGCTGCCGGTGCTGTTCTCGATCCTGCTCTACAATTTCGAATCCAATGTGCGCTCGGGCACCATTCTGGGCATCGTCGGTGCCGGCGGCATCGGCTTCCTGCTCTCCGACCGCATCAGCGCCTATCGCTGGGACGAGGCCTGGTCGATCATCTTCCTGATCATCCTCATGGTCTATGTGATCGACTTTCTCTCGGCCAAGATCCGCGCGCGCATCATCGGCGACTGGGGAAGCGCAAAATGAAAATGCTGTCAGAGGCGCCGACGATCCACGAGACCTCCAGCGTCGTCGATTGCACGCTGGGGAGGTGGACCGAGGTGCAGGCGCATGTCTCGATGCGTGAAGTGGAATTCGGCGACTATTCCTATATCGTCAAACACGGCAATGTCGTCTGGTCGAGCATCGGCAAGTTCTGCTCGATTGCCGAGGGCGCGCGGATCAACCCGGGCAACCACGCCACCTGGCGCGCGGCGCAGCATCATTTCACCTATCGCGCGGCGCAGTTCGGGCTGGGCGAGGATGACGAGGCGTTCTTTCAGTGGCGCCGGGATCACTGGGTGAGCATCGGTCATGACGTGTGGATCGGCCATGGCGTGACGGTGCTGCCGGGGGTGCGCATTGGCGACGGCGCCGTGGTGGGCGCGGGGGCGGTGGTGTCGAAGGATGTGGCACCCTACACCATCGTCGGCGGTGTCGCGGCGCAGCCGATCAAGCGCCGCTTCACCGAGGCGCAGGGCATGGCCTTGCAGGAGATCGCCTGGTGGGACTGGTCGCACGAGGCGCTGCGCGCGGCGCTGCCGGATATCCGGCGGCTGAGCATCGACGCGTTTATCGAGAAATATCGGCGGTGAGAGAGCGGTGGGCAGGATTGCCCACCCTACGAGGCATTGGCATTTTCAGGAGCCGTGCGAAGAGATCACGCCACGCTGTCCCGCTCCACCAGCGTCACCGGGATATGCTCGCAGGTGGATGCCGCTTCGGCGGGGCGGTCCACTGCCTCCAGCGTGGCGCGGGTCAGCGCGTCGAGCGATTGGCGGATCGTGGTCAGCCGGTGCGAAGCCCAGCCCGAGACCGGTGCATCGTCAAACCCGATCACCGACAGATCCCCCGGCACCGCACGCCCCAGCTCGGCCCGCGCAGTGTTTAGCACGCCGAGCGCCAGTTCGTCGGTGACGCCGAACACACCGTCGAGCCCGGGCCGGGTCAGCAGCGCCCGCGCCGCCGCGCAGCCGGTCTCATAGCGGTTGGGGCCTTCCGCCCACCGGGTCACCGGGATGCCGTGGCGGGCCATCTCCGCCTCGAAGGCCTCGGCGCGTTCGGTCTTGGCCGAGGTGCGAGAGCCCGAGATCACCACCGCCACATTGCGGCAGCCTGCCGCGATCAGCCGTTCTGCGGCCAGCCGGCCGCCCTGCGTGGAATCCGCCTGGATCAGATCGGCGAGCGTGCCTTTGGGCGGGGCGGGGCGGTTGATCAGCACCATGCGCGCCCCGTTACGAGCGCAAAGCCGGATCAGATCGTCCGGCGCCGCGCCCGACAGCAGCACCACCGTGCGCACCCGGTAATCCAGCAGCCGCGCCAGATCCGCCGCGCCGCCCTGCGCGCTGTTCATCAGCAGGCATTGCAGCCCGCGCGCGTGCAGCCCGGCGCTCAGCGCGTCGAGCTGTGCCGAGATATAGGGGTTGCCGAGATTGCCGCCGACCACGCCCACCAGATCCGAGCGCGCCTGATGCAGCGTCTGTGCCAGCCGGTTGACGCGATACCCCAGCTCTTCGGCGGCGGCGAGGATGCGCGTGCGCGCAGTGGCCGAGACCTGCGCGCCAGGTGTAAACGCCCGCGACACCGCCGAGCGCGATACACCCGCGCGCCGCGCCACATCCGCCGCAGAGACAAAGCGCCGCCGGTCGCTCATCGCGCGCAGAGCCCCCGGTCGAGCACCTCCTGCGCCAGCGCCAGCATCGGCGGCAGGGGATAGGTGTCGTCCGTGCCGCGCAGTGCACGCAGATGCGCAAGGGCTGTGGCAAGATCGGGGTATGTGGCGGGACGGCGCAGATGCAGCCAGAGCGCCAGCACGGTGACGGAACGCGAACGCCCGCCCCGGCAATGCACCAGCAGCCCGCCGGGACGGTGGGCGGGGTAGTGCGGCTTGCCCGGTGTATAGCCCGCCGCCAGCCCGTCGATCAGCTGCACGGCGGCGGCCAGCGTCTGCGGCGCGTTGCCCGCCCCGTCGATCATGCCGATCTGATAACGCCGCACCTGCGTGCCGTCGGACAGGACGAGCGGGCCGGGAAAGATGTTCATCGCCAGGTTCAGTGTGGCGGTGATGCCGTTCTTATGCAGCGCCTGCGCATCCTCGGCGGCGGGCAGGTTGCCGAGCCAGAGCGTGCCCAGCCCCGGACCGGGCGTCTCGCTTGCGCGATAGAGCAGCGGGCGCGCATCCTCGCGCGCCTCATGGGCGGGGGTATCGGTTGGCAGGGCATGGCGGGTCATGTGTCAGACCTCCAGAGAGGGGGCGCGGCAGAGCCGGGGACCGAGCGCGGCCACGAGGTTCGGCGCGGTATCGAGATCGACGAAGGCGGGCAGGACACGGGTCGCGCCGGTGCTGTCGGCCAAAGCAACCACGTCGGAGCGGCGCGGATGCACGTTCCAGCCCATCCAGCGGGCGCGGCCCTCGGCGATCATCGCGTGCGCCGGGCTTGTCTGCGGCACATGGCCGGAGAAGACAAAGCGAAACCCGCCCCGGTCGCGTAGCGCGGCGGGCAGGCCTTCTTCGGCATTCGGCCCCGAAGCAACGATGATCTGTCCGGGGCGGGCGGTGTCCGCACTCGCCTCGGGCGGGCGGGAACCGGTGAGCCGCAGCATCTCCTCGGCGACCTGCGCGCAGGCGTGGACCTCCAGCCCCCGCGCGGAGAGCGCCGCAACCATGTCCGGCCCGCGCCCGTCCGCCGGGCAGGGCAGCACGGCGCCGCCTTCTGCGGCGTCTGCCAGCGCGGCGACCTGATCGGAGAGCGCCTCTTCGCGGTCGCCATAGGAGGCATCCGCCAGCACGGTGGCCGCACGCGGAAACGGATCGCAGACCAGCAGCGCCGTTTCGGTGCTGAAATCGCCGGTGTAGAGGAAACCGCCGCGACTCGTCTCGAACCGCATCCAGATCCCGCCCGGAGCGTGCCCGGCTCGGCCCGTTTCTACGGTGACACCCAGCACGTGGGTGCATCCCCGTTCGGGCAGGGCATGGGTCTGCGCCGGGCGCAGCGCGGGGGGCAGCTGGCGCAGGGTCTCGGCGGAGGCAAAGACCGGCGGCGCGCCGATCTCGTCCAGCCGGTCGAGCGCGCCGATATGGTCGCCATGGGCGTGGCTCAGCAGGACCGCGTCGATGCGGCCCGCGCCGGAGAGGTCGGGGCGCTCGCCCGCCTCCAGCCCGGTGCCCATGTCGAGCAGCAGCCGCTTGCCCGCGATCTCCAGCAGGAACACGGCGGCGCTCTTGCGCCCCAGCCCGCTCAGGGCGGTCAGTCGCGCCATGGCAGCACCCCCTCGGGCAGACGGCGCCCGACGATCAGGCTCAGCCCCATCAGCACCAGCACCAGGAGCACCATCAGGCAGCCGACAGCGGCGGCCAGCGTCGACGACCCCGCCTCTTCGAGAAAGATGATCATCGGCCCGATGGTCTGGGCGCGCGACGAGACCAGCAGCACCGAGGTCTGGATCTCGTTGATCGCCGTCATGAAGACGAGGATGCCGGCGGCCATGGCCGAGGGCGCGAGCGCGGGCAGCACGATGTCGCGCAGCCGCGCGAAGATGCCCGCGCCGGCGAGTTGCGCCGCCTCGTCGAGCCCGCGCTCGATCTGGGCATAGCCGCCGAGGATCGGGCGCAGGGCGAGGGCGAGGTAGTTCGAGAGATAGGCCGCGAGGATAACCCAGACCGTGCCGTAAAGCCCGGTGCCGATCAGCGGCAGGGGGCGTAGGAAAAACAGGATCATCGCCACGCCGATGATGATGCCGGGCAGGGCGTAGGCAAGCTCGGAGGCAAGCCGCAGCATCCGCGCCACCCAGCCCTTGCGCCAGACCAGCACATAGCCGAGCGCCACCGCCACCGGGATCAATACGGCCACGGTGAGCAGCGTCAGCCAGAGGCTGGTGGCAAAGGCCTCGCGGATGCCCTCGTGGTGAAAGAGCGCATTGGCGAAATTTTCGAAGGTGATGGTCTCGGCGTTCAGCGGCTGGCCGTAGCCGCGCACCAGCGCCGTGCCGAACAGCGCCGAGAGCGGCAGCACGAGGCAGGCGAGCAGATAGGCCCAGGCGGTCGCCTCGATGGGCAGGCGCCAGCGCCCCAGCGCCATGCGCGGCGGGCGCTGCGCCGCATCGACCCGCTGGTCGCCGCGCCGCCCGAGCCAGGCGGTGACCGCCATACCCAGCACCGTCAGTGCCGCCAGAAGCAGCGCCAGCAGCGCCATGTCGTTGAGCGCCGAGGGGCCGTAGGAGCTGAGCCGGCGATAGATGAGCGTGATCAGCGTGGAGACGCGGGCGGGAATGCCCAGCATCGCCTGAATGCCGAAATTGCCGATGGCCGAGACAAAGGCCAGCGCCGCTCCGGCAAAGATGCCGCCCCGGATCAACGGCAGCACGATGTCCCGGGTCAGGGCGACGCCACCGGCGCCATTGGCGCGGGCAGCTTCGAGCAGCGAGGCGGGCAGGCGTTGCAGGCTGGCGCGGACCGACAGGAACACAAGCGGCGCGTTGTAGAGCCCGAGCAGAAAGATGATGCCGCCCATGGAATAGAGCGGATGGCGGGTGCCCGGCGGCAGCGACAGGCCGAGCGGGCCGAGAATGGGGCTCGCGGGCGAGAAGGCCTGGATCCAGGCAAGGGCTGTGACCTGCGGCGGGATCATCAGCGGCAGCACGAAGCCGAAGACCCAGAGCGTGCGGTTGCGCATGTCGGTGAGCCCGGTCATCAGCGCCGCGAGCGTGCCGGTCACCGTGGCGAGCAGGGTGGCGGCGACGGAGATCCAGATCGTGTTGACCACCGCTTCGGCCACCCGGCGTCCGCCGAGGATATCGGCGATGCGGGCCGCGTCGAAACTGCCCTGCGGGAAGAGCGCCGCATAGGCCAGACGCCCCAGCGGCACGATGGAAAGCACCCCTACGAACAGCACCAGCGCGAGCAGCAACAGCCGCTCGCCGCCCGGAGCCCGGGGGAGACGAAGCGCCCGGTAGGGGCGCTTCGGGGTGTTGTCGGCGAGGCTCAAGGGGTCAGAGCCCGAAGATGTCGGCGAATTTGGCGCGGACCGCGTCATTGGTCTCGACCGCCGCTTCGACATTGTAGCCCAGCAGCTTCATGTCCTCGATGGCGGGGTAGCCCTCGGGGCCTGCGACGCCGGGCAGGATCGGCAGGTTGCCCTGCTCGGCCACCAGCTCCTGACCTTCGCGGCTGAGCAGGAAGTCGATGAAGATCTTGGCTTCATCCGGGTGCTGGGTGGTGGCCATGATCGCCGCCGGCTCGGTGATGAAGCTGACGCCGTCCTTGGGCGCGATATAGTCGACCGGCGAGCCGTCGGCCTTGGCGCGCAGCGTGTTGGCATCGACGATGATGGCGTATTTCGCCATGCCCGAGGCGACCGCCTTTGTGGCCGGACCGTTGCCGCCCTCAGGCACGATGTCGAGATCGTTCAGCCCTTCGTAGAAGCCCCAGCCGATGCCGTCGGCGTTGATCAGCGCGTGCAGGTGGTTCAGCGCGGCGCCGGAATAGAGCGGCGAGGGCACGGCGATCATGCCGCGATTGTCTTCGGTCAGCAGCTCGGCCCAGGTTTCGACCGGCTCGGCGATCTGGGTGTTATAGGCGATGCCGGTGGTGATTGCCTTGGTGCCGAAAAAGGTCATGTCGGGATCGTAGGTTTCCGGCGCGTACTCGGCCACGGGGGCCTCCGGGTAGGCCATCAGGTGGCCGCCGACCTTAAGCTCGCCGAGGTTGATCACATCGGCGACCAGAAGCACGTCGGGCTGCACCTGGCCGGCCTCGATCTCGGCGCGCATCACGTTCATCAGCGCCGAGGTGCCGTTGCGGGTCCATTCGACCTTGATGTCGGGATGCGCCGCTTCAAAGGCATCGACGGTCTGCTGCGCCTGCTCGGGCGCCTGGCTGGTGTAGAGGGTGAGGGTGGTTTCCGCATAGGCGGCGCTGGAGAGCAGGGCCGCGGCGAGCGTCATGGGGAGAAGCTTCATGGGATCCGTCCTTTGAGTATTTGAAGAAAGATGAAGGGTCAGGAGGTGGCGGCCGTGTCGGGGATGACCCAGCCGTCGCGCAGGGCGAGAGAGATCCGCTGCCCTTGCCCCAGCGAGGCGGGCGCGGCGATGTTGAGGGAGAGCGGCACGTCGCCCGCGGGGCCGGCCATGACCTCGGCGCGCAGATAGGCGCCGCGAAAGCTGGCGCGGGTGACATGGGCGGTGATGGCGTTGTCGGTGCCCTCGGGCACAAGGTCGAGATCGCCGGGGTGAATAGAGATGCGGGCGCGATGGCGCGGGCGCTCGTCAGGGGCGCAGCGCAGCCTCGCAGGATGCCCCAGCACGGAGGCGCGGGCGAGCCCGGCGCCGGTCGGGTGCAGGTGCTCGCCGTCGAGCACGCGGCCCTCGCCGATGAAGCCCGCGACCGCCTCGCTGGCGGGCTGGCGGAACAGCGCCTGCGGCGGGGCGAATTGCAGGATGCGGCCCCGGTCCATGACGGCGACGCGGTCGGCGAGCGCCAGCGCCTCGGCCTGATCGTGGGTGATGTAGAACATGGTAGCGCCCGAGCGGGCGTGGAAGCGGGCGAATTCCTCTTCCAGCGTGCCGCGCAGATGCACGTCGAGATTGGCCAGCGGCTCGTCGAGCAGCACCACGCGGCTTTCCATGGCGAGGCAGCGGGCGAGCGCCACGCGCTGGCGCTGGCCACCGGAAAGATCGGCGGGGCGGCGTTTGGCGAGCGGGCCCAGTTCGACGAGATCCAGCACATGGGCGACACGCCTGTCGCGGTCGGGTTTCGGCAGGCCGGCGATCTTCAGCCCGTAGGCGACGTTCTGCGCCACGCTCATATGCGGCCAGAGCGCGTAGTTCTGGAACACCACGCCGATGCCGCGTTTCTCGGGCGGCAGGTGACGGCCAGGGCCGGAGACGGTTTCGCCGCCGATGGCGATGCGGCCGCCGTCGAGCCGCTCAAACCCTGCGAGGCAGCGCAGCAGCGTGGTCTTGCCGCATCCCGAGGGGCCGAGCACCGCGACGAACTCGCCGTCGGCGATGGCGAGCGAGACCTGATGCAGCACCTGCGTCTGGCCGAACTGCTTGTCCAATGCGTCGATGGCGATGTCGCTCACGATCCGTCCCCTACACGATGGGCTGCACAGCTGTGCAGCGTTGCGGCGATGGATGCGGGCAGGGCGCAACAGCCGGGCGACGGATCGGTGATGATTTTATGACATCGCGAGAGGGGACGCGCGGGCAGCGGTTGGCGGATACCCGCCCCGGACCTGGTCCGGGGCCTCTGCGTGTGTGCGGTGAGGAGGCTTGGAGGCCCCGGATCACGTCGGGGGCGGGGGACACGAGAGAGCAGAGGGCGGCGCTTTATGTACGCCAGCTGGCGTTTCCCTGCGAAGCCCGCCCGTGCCAGGCGATATCTCTCCGGACGGCGGTGCCAAGCCGGCCGGAAACGAAAACGCCGGGCGTAAGGCCCGGCGTTTCGAAAAGCGATGAAAGGCGGCGGCGCTTAGCCGGCCTGACCTTCGGCGGCCGGTTTCGGCTGCGGGGCCGGGGCAGCGGCTGCGCCCTTGCCGCGCGTCGAGAGAGGATCGTCCTGGCGCTGCACCGAACCTTCGAAATGCGCGCCGCTCTCGATGGCGATGGTCTTGTGGATAATGTCGCCCTCGACGCGGGCGGTTGCGGTCAGGCGGACCTTGAGGCCGCGCACACGACCGACGATGCGGCCATTGATCACCACGTCATCGGCGACGACCTCGCCCTTGATGGTGGCGGTCTCGCCGATGGTCAGCAGATGGGCGCGGATGTCGCCCTCGACCGTGCCCTCGACCTGAATGTCGCCGGTGGTCTTGAGGTTGCCGGTGATGTGAAGATCGCTCGACAGCACCGATGCCGGGGGCTTTGCCTTGGGCGGGGTCGACGGCTTGAACTCGCCGCTCGGCTGACGCGGTGCTTCCGGCGCGGCCGGCTTCGGTGCTGTGTCCTCGGCCTTGGGGCCGGGCTCGTTGATCTTGCTTTTAGAAAACATCGTTTGCAGCCTTGATGTAGGTCATGGGGTTTACGGGCTCACCTCCGACGCGAACCTCGTAGTGAAGATGCGTTCCGGTCGACCGTCCGGTATTCCCCATATCACCAACACGGTCCCCGCGCGAGACCCTTTGACCCACCTTCACGCGGATTTTGGACATATGCGCATAGCGGGTCTCGATGCCGAACTCGTGCTGGATTTTCACCAGACGGCCATAACCTGACATCCAGTCCGCATGGGTGACGACACCGTCGGCGGTGGCATAGATCGGCGTGCCGTGCGGCGCGGCGAAATCGGTGCCCGCATGCAGGCGGCCCCAGCGGCGCCCGAAGCCGCTGGTGAAGCGGAACGGATCCTTGAGCGGCACCGCGAAGGGCGCCTTCTGCGCGGCGATGCGGTAGAGGTTCAGCTTGTCCATCTCGCCAAGGATGCGGTTGGCGCGCTCCATATCGGCGGAGGGCTCTTCGCCACGGGTCGAGAAGGTGATCGGCGTCAGCGGCCCGCCCTGTCCGGAATAGCCCTTGCGCACCTGGTCGATGATGCGGTCCGGGTCCATGCCGGCGGCGGAGAACATCTTGTCGAGCGGTTTGACCGAGACGGTCATCGCCTCCTCGAGCTGGCGGAAGATGCGGTCGTTCTTCTCTTCCATCAGGCGCAGCTCGGTGGCCATCTCGTCGGCGCGCACCAGCGCGTCCTGGGCATCGGCCACGACCTGGTCGCGCTCCTCGGCGGTGCGGGCCAGCGCCTCGGCCAGCAGATCGAGCGTGCTGTCGCTCTCGCCATTGCCGGCGCTCTGCACCGCGCCGCCTTCGATCTGGGTCTGTAGGCTGGCCAGACGCTCACCGATCGCCTCGCGCTCTTCCATGGTGGTGCGCAGGGTGGTCTGGATCACGTCGATGCCGGTTTCCAGCTCGCGGCGCTGGGTCTCGGAATCGAGCAGCTTGGACTGCATGGAGGAGACCTGCGCCAGCGCCGTGTTGAACCGTTCCTGCGCGGCCAGCGCCTCGGAGGCGCGCGCGTCGCGCTCGGCGGAGAGCTCGTTCAGCCGGCGCTGATAGGTGATCTGGTCGCGCTTGGCCTGTTCGCGGAAATTGCCGGCGCTGATGCTGTCCATGAGCAGGATCGCGGTGGCGATGATCGCCCAGGCGACCAGAAGGGCGCCGCCAAGAAAAGCCACCAGCTGCGTTTCCGAGCGCAGGCGGATGAAACGTGTGTCGGTATCCGATTTCAGAAACAGCCGACGTTCCGGAAAAAAGCGCTCCATGAGCGCATGGGTTCTGATCGCGAGACGCGTTCTCACCTGTCTGTCCTTTGTTCCCGTCCCAACAACGACGCTCGGTTCCCCAAAACACCCGGCGTCCTGTCAAAGGGCCTTACCCAGAGCCCGACATGATCGCAACATTTTTGGGCTTTGCCCCGGCGGCATGCCGCGAATCTCCGCCAAAATGGCGAAAAACCGCCGACGCCAATAGGTTCGGTGCGCCTATTTCCGCGTCATCGGGCGCCGCGCTCGTCCGCCAGCGGCCAGTAGAAATCCGGCGGCAATCCGGCTTCGGCGCGCTTTTCCTCGTTGAAGGGCGGTTTCAGCGCGCCATGGAAATAGGTCTGCACGAGATCGTGGAACACCTCCTTGGGGTCCAGATCGTGACGACCGCAGAGGAAGTGGAACCACTTGGAGCCATAGGCGACATGGCCGACCTCTTCGGCATAGATCGTCTCCAGCGCGGCGACGGCGTTGTCCACCCCGGCGCGGCGGAAGATCTCGATCATGCCCGGCGTCACGTCGAGCCCGCGCGCCTCCAGCACCATGGGCACCACGGCGAGCCGGCCCATGAGATCGTCCACCGTGTCCTCGGCGGCGCGCCACATGCCGGCATGGGCGGGCAGGGCGCCATAGAAGCTGTCGAGGCTTTCGAGACAGTCGCAGATGAGGTTGAAGTGCTTGGATTCCTCGTCGGCGGCCTTGACCCAGTCGTCGTAGAAGCCCGGCGGGAAAGGCACATCGGTGAAACGCGCGATGATGTCCCAGTGCAGATCCACCGCGTTCAGCTCGATATGCGCCACCGCGTGCAAAAGCGCGATGCGGCCCGCGGGCGAGCCGGGCTTGCGCTTGGGCACCTCGCGCGGGTCGAGCAGCTCGGGCCGGGCGGGGCGCGCCGGGCGCAGCGGCGGGCTCGCCTCGCCGAGCGGGATCGTCTCGCCGGCGGCGCGCGCGGCGAACCACGCCGCCGCGTGGGCATGGGATTTGGCGGTCTTCTCGCGCCCGTCGGCGGTGGTCAGCACATCCACCGCCATTTCGCTCAAGCTCATCATCGCCGCGTCGTCCCGTTCCTCTCCGCCGGGCCAATGTCCTTCGAAGGACATTGCAAATCTCTTGCAAGAGATTTGCGGCGCGGGCTCACAATGCCTTTGCCGCCTCCAGCACTTCTTCTGCGTGGCCGGGCACCTTCACCTTGCGCCATTCCCTTGCAATCGCGCCACTGGCGTCGATCAGGAAGGTGCTGCGCTCGATCCCCATGAAGGTCTTGCCATACATCTTCTTCTCCTTCCAGACGCCGAAGGCCTCGCAGACCTCCGAGCCCTCGTCGGAGAGCAGCGGCACGGTGAGTTCTTTCTTCGTCATGAATTTTTCATGGCTCGCGAGGCTATCCTTCGACAGGCCGAAGACCTTCACGCCCGCCGCCTCGAACTCGGGCAGCAGGGCAGAGAAATCCTGGTTCTCCTTCGTGCAGCCCGAGGTGTCGTCGCGCGGATAAAAGAACAGCACCACCGGGGCCGGGCGCAGGGCGGAGAGCGTCACCTCCTCTCCGTTGGTGGCGGGCAGGGTGAAATCGGGGGCGGTCTCGGCCATGGGGGCGCTCCATTCTTGCGTTTCTCAATTCCCTGGAGAGGGTGTAGAACGCCGGAGCGGCAAAGCAAACCGAGAGACACGACAGGCAGTGACATCCGAGAACGAAGACCCGGCGGCCACGCGGGCAGGGCGCAGAACGCGCCGCTGGCTGGCCGCCATATTGCTGCCGCTGACGCTCGTGGCGCTGCTGCTGGCCGGCGGGCTCTGGTATGCGCAGGGCCGGGCGATTGCCGCGCCGGACTGGCTGCGCGAGCGGATCGAGTCGCGGCTGGGCGCCATGGTGCCCGGGCTCGACATCCGTTTCGGCGACCTGCGGCTGCTGGTGCAGCCCGATGGGCTGGCGCGGTTTGTGCTGACGGATGTGGATATCCGTGCCGAGACCGGGGCGCAGGTGGCGACGCTCTCGGATGTGGAGATCGGCGTAACCCCCGGCAAGCTGCTCTTCGGCGAGGCGGAGCTGCGCGCCGCGCGGCTCTCCGGCGCGGTGCTGACCCTGCGCCGCAATGCCGAGGGCGAGCTGGGGCTGGCGCTCGGGGATGTGTTCGCCTCCGACACGCCAACGCCCGACATTCCCACGATCATCGCGCGGGTGGACGAGGCGATGTCGGATCCGCGCCTCGCCGGGCTGCGCGAGGTGCAGGCCGACGCGCTGACCATCCGCTACGAGGACGCCCGCGCCGGGCGCGGCTGGACCGCCGATGGCGGCCGGCTCAGCCTCACCCGCGAGGGCGGCGCGCTGCGGCTCGCCGGCGACATGGCGCTGCTCGGGCGCGGCGACGTGGCGGCGACGCTGGCGCTCAATGCCGAAAGCCCGATCGGCGAGACCAGCGGCAGTTTCGGCCTCAATCTCAGCGGGCTCGACGCGCAGGACATCGCCACGCAGAGCCCCGCGCTGGCCTGGCTCAACGCGCTGCGGGCGCCGATCTCCGGGGCGCTGCGCGGCTCCGTCAGTTCCGGCGGCCGGCTCGGTGCGCTCAGCGCCACGCTCCAGATCGGCGCCGGCGCGGTGCAGCCCAATCCGCGCACCCGGCCCATCCCCTTCGACCGCGCGCGCACCTATTTCTCCTACGACCCGGCCAGCGCCAGCCTGCGCTTCGACGAGATCTCGGTGACGAGCCGCCTCGGCACCATCGTCTCGGACGGGCGCGCGGTGCTGCGCGGGGCCGAGGGCGGCTGGCCGCGCGGCATGACCGGGCAGTTCCGCGTCACCCGGTTCGAGGCCGATCCCAGGGGCTTTCTCGACAGCCCGGTCCGGCTCAGCGGCGCCGAGCTCGACTGGCAGCTCGATTTCGATCCGTTCCGGCTCGATCTGGGCCGCTTCCGCAGCACCGACCCGGCGCTGCCGCTGCGGCTGTCCGGCACGCTGGCCGCCGAACGCGAGGGCTGGCGGCTGGCGCTCGACGGCAGGCTCGACGCCGTCGGCCATGAAGAGCTGCTCTCCTACTGGCCCGAGGCGCTGGCCGAGAAGCCGCGCAAATGGGTGGCGGACAATATCTATGCCGGCGGGCTGCGCGACACGGTCTTTGCGCTGCGCCTGGCGCCGGGCGGCGGCCTGGTGCCCTATCTGGACACAAGGCTCGAAGGGATCGAGCTGACCTATTCGCGCACGCTCCCGCGCGTCACCGATGCGGCGGGGCAGCTTACCATCTACGACAACCGGCTGGCGGTGACGATGGAGGCCGGGCAGGCCACCCCGCCCGAGGGCGGCGCCATCGACGGTGCCGGCACCCGGTTCGTCATCCCCGATCTGCGCGCCCGTCCGCTGATGGGTGAGCTGTCCTTGCGCGCCCGCGGGCCGCTGGTGGCGGCGCTCTCCTATCTCGACAGCCCGAAGCTTGAGCTGATGCGCAAGGCGGGCAAGCCGGTGCAGCTCGGCGAGGGGCGGGTTGCGGTCTCGGGCCGGATCGACGTGCCCTTGGTCCGGGGCGTGAAGCGCGAGGATATCCGGATCCGCGGCACCGGCACGCTGGAGGATGTGCGCAGCGAAGAGATCGTGCCGGGCAAGATCCTGAGCGCCACGCGGCTCGGCTTCGACCTGACCGACGATCAACTGGTGATCTCCGGCTCGGCGGATCTGTCGGGCGTGCCGTTCCGCGGCAGCTGGACCCAGCCGCTGACCCCGCCCGGGGCGGGCAGCCGGGTCGAGGGCGAGATCGTGCTCTCGGGGTCGGTGGCCGAGGCGCTGGGGCTGCGGCTGGCGCCGGGCGTGTTGTCGGGGCGGGGCACCGGCAAGGTGAGCATCGCGCTGGAGCCGGGTACGGCGCCGCGCTTTACCCTCACATCGTCGCTGGCGGGGCTGGGCATCTCGCTGCCGCAGATCGGCTGGCGGCTTTCGGAGGCGGGCACCGGCGCGCTGGATCTGGCGGGCAGCCTGGCGCAGCCGGTGCGCATCGACCGGCTGGCGCTGAGCGGCGCCGGGCTGGAGGCGCGCGGCTCGGTCACGCTGGGCAATGACGGCGGTTTGACGCGGCTCGACCTGCCGGAGCTCAAGGTCGGCAACTGGCTCGACAGCGCGGCGGTGCTGACCCCGCGCGGACGTGGCGCCGCGCTGGCGGTGGCGCTGAACGGCGGCTGGCTGGATCTGCGCCGCGCGCCCTTCGGCATGGGCGGCGGCGCGGGCGGCGCTGCCGGTGGCGGCGGCCCGCTGAGCATCGCGCTCGACCGGTTGCAGGTGAGCGATGCGATCTATCTGGCGGATTTCGAGGGGGATTTCTCTTCGGCGGGGGGCATCAACGGCGAGTTCCGCGCGCGGGTGGGCGACCGCGCCCCGGTCACCGGCGAGATCGTGCCGCAGCGCGGCGGCAGCGCCGTGCGCATTCGCAGCCGCGACGCGGGCGACGTGCTCGCCGGGGCGGGGGTGTTCCGCAATGTGCAGGACGGCACCTTCGATCTGACGCTGGTGCCGGTGCGCGGGCGGGCGGGCGAATACGATGGCACGCTGGCCATCGAGGGCGCGCGCTTGCAGGACGCGCCGGCGATCACCGGGCTGCTCGATGCGGTCTCTGTCGTCGGGCTGCTCGACGAGCTGAACGGCGCGGGGATCTTTTTCTCCGAGGTCGAGGCGCGGTTCCGGCTGACACCGTCGCAGGTGGTGCTTTCCCGGTCGAGCGCGGTGGGGCCGTCGATGGGCATCTCGATGGATGGCTATTACGATCTCGCCAGCCGCCGCATGGACATGCAGGGGGTGCTGTCGCCGGTCTATATCCTCAACGGCATCGGGCGGCTGTTCTCGCGCAAGGGCGAGGGGCTGATCGGCTTCAACTTCAATCTCGCGGGCTCGGTGGACGATCCGGCGGTCTCGGTGAACCCGCTTTCGGCCTTCACCCCGGGGATGTTCCGTGACATCTTCCGCCGCCCGCCTCCCAGCCTGAGCCAGTAGGGACATCATGAAACTCAGCGATTTCGATTTCGATCTGCCCGAGGCGCTGATCGCCACGCGGCCGGCGCAACCGCGCTCCTCTGCGCGGCTGCTGGTGGCGGAGGGCGAGCGGATCACCGATGCGGTGGTCTCGGATCTGGGCAACTGGCTGCGCCCCGGCGACCGGCTGGTGCTGAACGACACCAAGGTGATCCCGGCGCGGCTCTTCGGCACCCGCAGCCGGCAGAGCGCGCAGGGGCTGACGCGGGCGCAGATCGAGGTGACGCTGCTCGAACCGCGCGCCGGCGGGCTCTGGGCGGCGCTGGTCAAGCCGCTGAAGAAGCTGCGCGAAGGCGAGACGGTGGTGTTTTCCGACGCGCTCTCGGCGACGCTGGAGGCGCGCGAGGAGGGGCAGGGGCTGTTCCGCTTCAATCTTGCGGGTGAGGATTTCGACGCCGCGCTGGCCGAGGCCGGCGCCATGCCGCTGCCGCCCTATATTGCTGCCAAGCGCGCCGCCGATGCGCGCGACAAGCAGGATTACCAGACCGTCTGGGCAAAGCATTCCGGTGCGGTGGCGGCCCCCACCGCCTCGCTGCATTTCGACGCGCCGCTGTTGGCGGCGCTGCGCGAACGGGGCGTGGCGTTCACCCATGTGACGCTGCATGTGGGCGCGGGCACCTTCCTGCCGGTGAAGGTCGACGACGTGACCACCCACAAGATGCATGGCGAATGGGGCGAGGTCTCTGCCGCCGCCGCCGCCGAGATCGCGGCGACCAAGGCCGCCGGCGGGCGGGTGATCCCGGTCGGCACCACGGCGCTGCGGCTGATCGAGACGGCGGCGCGCGAGACCGGTGCCATCGTCCCCTGGACGGGGGTGACGGAGATCTTCATCTATCCCGGTTTCGAGTTCCGGGTGACCGATGCGCTGATGACCAATTTCCACCTTCCGAAATCGACGCTGATGATGCTGGTCTCGGCGCTGATGGGGCAGGAACGGATAAAGCGGATCTATGCCCATGCGGTGGCGGAGCGTTACCGGTTCTTCTCCTATGGGGATTCGTCGCTGCTGCTGCCGTGACGGTTGGGTGAGGGGCCTGTCCGCACGCAACGGCAGCCGCGCCATCGCCTTGTTCCGCGCAGACTGTGCTCGAATGTCCAAAGATAAAACGGCCGCCCATTGCCCGTGTGCAAGAGGGATCGTCAACCGGCCTTTACTGGATAGTTGCCTTTGTCCCGGACCAATGGCACGGGTGCGCCGAACCGACTCGCACTCACGCGAACCGGCACGACGAAGGAGGAGCCCCCGCATGCTCGAGGTTCTGAGACATTCCTGGGCGCTGCTTCTCGGCATGCTGCTTTTGATGCTGGGCAATGGCCTTCAGGGCTCGCTTTTGGGCGTGCGCGGCAGCGGCGCGGGGTTTTCCGCCTTCGAGATGTCTGTGGTCATGTCGGCCTATTTCGCCGGCTTCCTGCTTGCCTCCCGCCTGACGCCCGGCATGATTCGCCGCGTCGGCCATGTGCGGGTCTTCGCGGCGCTGGGTTCTTTCGTCTCGGCGGTGCTGATCCTCTACCCGGCTTTCCCGCATCCCATCGCCTGGACGATCGAGCGGATGATCATCGGCTTTTGCTATTGCGGCGTTTACGTCACCGCCGAGAGCTGGCTCAACAACGCCTCCTCGAACGAGTCGCGGGGCCAGACGCTCTCGGCCTACATGATCGTGCAGATGCTGGGGATCATCGCCGCGCAGGCGATGCTGCTGGTGCCAGACCCTTCGGGCTTCCTGCTCTTCGTGATCCCCTCGGTGCTGGTCTCGGTGGCCTTCGCGCCGATTCTGCTCTCGGTCTCGCCGACCCCGGCCTTCGACACCACCAAGCGGATGAGCCTGCGCGAGCTTTACGCCGCCTCGCCGCTGGGGGTCGTCGGTATGATCCTGCTCGGTGGCGTTTTCGCCGCGCAGTTCGGCATGGCGGCGGTGTTCGCCGCCGAGGCGGGGCTGCGGCTGACGCAGATCTCGATGTTCGTCGCGGCCTTTTATGTCGGCGCGCTGGTCACGCAATACCCGCTGGGCTGGCTCTCCGACCGGATGGACCGTCGCCAGCTCGTCGCCGGCGTGGCGCTGATGGGCGGGCTCGCCGCCTGTCTGGCGGCGGTGATGCCCGACCGGTTCTATGTGCTGCTCGGCGCGGCCTTCCTGATCGGGGGCGCGGCCAATCCGCTCTATTCGCTGCTCATTGCCTATACCAACGACTTTCTCGACCTCGAAAACATGGCCGCCGCCTCGGCGGGGCTGCTCTTTGTGAACGGGGTTGGTGCCATCGCCGGCCCCATCGTCACCGGCTGGGCGATCGAGACCTTCGGGCCGGGCGGCTATTTCGCGCTGATCGCGGTGCTGCTGCTCAGCCTCACCGGCTACGCGGGCTGGCGGATGACTCGGCGCCCGGCGCCCTCGGTGGACGAGACCAGCGCCTATACCGCGATGAGTCCCACCGTCACCCCGGTGGCCATGGAGGCCGCCCAGGAGGTGGTGATCGAGGCCATCGAGGCGGCAGAAGCCGAGGCAGAGGCCGAATCGGAGGCACGCCGACAGGGAGCGGTCGGATAATCGCCGCTGGCGGAATGTCGTAATTGACAGAATTTTTTACTTTTGTTCGTCTCGGGGGGGATTGTAACCTTCCTGTGACGCACGCGGAGTGGGACCGGTGAGAGGAGCATGAGGCCATGAAAGGGCCCGAAGACATTCTGGCGTTCTGGCTCGACGAGGTCGGGCGGGACAAATGGTACGCGGTGGATGAGGCGCTCGACGCCCGCATCCGCGAGCAATTCATGGAGACCTGGGAGGCGGCGATGGAGGGCCGTTTCGGCCTGTGGCTGACCTATCCCAGCGGCGCTCTGGCCTATATCATCCTGATGGACCAGTTTCCGCGCAACATGTTCCGCGGCGACGGCAGGGCCTTTGGCTCGGACGAGATCGCGCTGGCCGCGGCCAAGCAGGCGATCTGGCGCGGCTGGGATCTCAAGATCGACGAGCCGGCACGGCAGTTCTTCTACCTGCCGCTGATGCATTCGGAAAACCTTTGCGATCAGGACCGCTGCATCCGGCTGGTCAAGGAGCGCATGCCCGAGACCGGCGCGCCCAACCTGCTGCATGCCCGCGCCCATCGCGAGGTGATCCGCGATTTCGGCCGCTTCCCGACGCGCAACGCCGCGCTGGAGCGGGCCTCCACCGCCGCCGAACGCGCCTATGTGGATGCCGGCGGCTATGGCGCGACCCTGCGCAAATTGCAGGCGGAGGCGGCCTGATCCCGTCCAAGATGCTGATCTCTTTGACAAAGGCCCGCGCGGAGACATTCGCGCGGGCCTTTTCACGCCGAAGCGCTAGGTCGGGAGGGGAGGGAAACCTGCCTCCGGAACCTGCTTGCCGTTGAACCGTTCCGGAAAATGGTTTAATGCCAAACTAATTTAACTCGACGGAGAGAGCCATGGCTTCGCAAAGCTTCGACATGATCGTGATCGGCGCCGGACCCGGCGGCTATGTGGCCGCGATCCGCGGCGCCCAGCTCGGGCTGAAAGTGGCCTGTGTGGAGCGCGAACACATGGGCGGGATCTGCCTCAACTGGGGCTGCATCCCCACCAAGGCGCTGCTGCGCAGCTCCGAGATCTTCCATTACATGCACCGCGCCAAGGAATACGGGCTGACGGCGGAGAAGATCGGCTTCGATCTCGACGCGGTGGTCAAGCGCTCGCGCGGGGTGGCCAAGCAGCTCAATTCCGGCGTCACGCATCTTCTGAAGAAGAACAAGGTGACGGCGATCATGGGCGAGGCGAAACTCACCGGCAAGGGCAAGGTGTCGGTGAAAACCGACAAGGGCACCGAGGAGCTGACCGCCAAATCCATCGTGCTGGCCACTGGCGCCCGCGCCCGCGAACTGCCGGGGCTGGAGGCGGATGGCGATCTGGTCTGGACCTACAAGGCCGCGCTGGCGCCCAAGCGCATGCCCAAGAAGCTGCTGGTGATCGGCTCCGGCGCTATCGGCATCGAATTCGCCAGCTTCTACCACACGCTCGGTGCCGACACGACCGTGGTCGAGGTGATGGACCGCATCCTGCCGGTGGAAGACGAGGAGATCTCGAAATTCGCCAAGAAGCAGTTCGAGAAGCAGGGCATGAAGATCCGCGAAAAGGCCATGGTGAAAAAGCTCGACCGCGGCCAGGGCAAGGTGACCGCGCATATCGAGCAGGGCGGCAAGACCACCACCGAAGAGTTCGACACGGTGATCTCCGCCGTGGGCATCGTCGGTAATACCGAAGGCCTGGGGCTCGAAGAGCAGGGCATCAAGGTCGACCGCACCCATGTGGTCACCGACAAATATTGCCGCACCGGCGTCGAGGGGGTCTATGCCATCGGCGATCTCGCCGGCGCGCCCTGGCTGGCGCACAAGGCGAGCCATGAGGGCGTGATGGTGGCCGAGCTGATCGCGGGCGGGCATCCGCATGCGGTCGATCCCGACAGCATCGCCGGCTGCACCTATTGCCACCCGCAGGTGGCCAGCGTCGGCCTTACCGAGGCGCAGGCGAAGGAGAAAGGCTATGACATCAAGGTCGGCCGCTTCCCCTTCATCGGCAACGGCAAGGCCATCGCTCTGGGCGAGCCGGAGGGCATGGTGAAAACCGTGTTCGACGCCAAGACCGGGGCGCTGCTTGGCGCGCATATGGTGGGCGCCGAGGTGACCGAACTCATTCAGGGCTACGTGGTGGGCCGTCAGCTCGAGACCACCGAGGAAGACCTGATGAACACCGTCTTCCCGCACCCGACCCTGTCAGAGATGATGCATGAAAGCGTGCTCGACGCCTGGGGCCGGGCGATCCACTACTGAGCGTTGACACGGGCGCCAAGATTTTTCGTACGAAAAATCTTGGCGGGGCCGCCGGTCGGGGCTCAGGCCTTGCCGAAAAACGCCGCGACGCGCGGTTGCAGCCAGGCCCAGAGCGCCGGGGCGCCGCGCGCGACCTTGGTGCCGACGCGTTTCTCGAAAAGATCCTGGGTGACGTTGTACTCGGTCCAGCTGCCGCCGCCATTCAGCAGGTTCAGATTGGGTGGCTGGAATCGGTCGAGCGATTTCGCAAACCGCGCATCCGGGGTCTCGTTCGCCTCGAACTCCTCCCAGAGCTTTAGCAGCTCGGCGCCCTGTGCCTGCGGCAAAAGGCCGAAGAGCCGCTCTGCCGCGGCGCGTTCGTCGGCGGCCTGCGCCGCGGCGTCGGTCTTGCCGTAAATCGGCGCATCGCCGGCGTCGATCTCCACCAGATCGTGGATCAGCAGCATCCGGATCACCCGGTGAATATCCACCGGCTCCGGCGCGTGCTCCTCCAGCACCAGCGCAAAGAGCGCCAGATGCCAGCTGTGTTCGGCGGAGTTCTCGCGGCGCCCGTCGTGATTGCGGGTGGCGCGGGTGATTGCCTTCAGCCGGTCGGCCTCCATCAGAAAGGCCATCTGCGCATCGAGCCGCGCGCTCATGCCTGATCACCCCCGGCGCCATCGGCCTGCACCTGTTTCAGCCGTTCGACCAGAAAGGCGCGCGCCCTGCGTTCCGCCATACGCACGCGCACCGCGGTCAGATAGGCCTCTTCCAGCGTGGTCGAGGAGGCGCCGATCACCTTGGCGACCTCCATGAAAAACCGGTCGTCGCCGGTGGCGTCCATCACCTTGAAGGTGTCTTCGGCCAGTTTCTCGGCCAGCTCCTGCGTCAGCGACATGGTTCCCTCGCGCACATTTTCGGTCCTGACCCCTCATAGCGGAATGGGCGGGCTGGAGGAAAGCATGCGGCGTAGGGTTTTGTCCCGCCGGGACTCGTTTGCGGAACTGTGCTATCTGTGGTTGCGTCGTCCGGTTTGACACCCGTATGGCAGACGATTTTTCAGGAGATATTTTCATGAAGCGCATCGCGATATTCTGTGATGGAACGTGGAACCGGCCAGACGCGGCCTTTGCCACCAATGTCTACAAGCTGCACCGTGCCACCCGGCAGACCGCCGGGGACGGGGTGACGCAACTGCCGAAATACATCCCGGGGGTCGGCACGGGCTTTGGCATGACCGGCTTTGCCAAGACCTGGGACAAGATCCGGGGCGGCGTGTTCGGCGCTGGCGTGACGCGCAATATCATGACCGCCTACCGCTTCATTGCAGAGCAATACGAGCCGGGCGACCAGATCTTCATCTTCGGCTTTTCGCGCGGCGCCTTTACCGCGCGCTCGCTGGCGGGGCTGATCCGCGCCTCGGGCCTGCCGCGGCACGATCAGGCCTATCGCGAGGGCGAGGCGCTGAAGCGCTACCGCGACGATGCGCCCGAGACCCGGCCCGACACGCCGGAGAGCTTTGCCTTCCGGGCGGAGTTCTGCCCGCATCTCGCCACCAGCCCCGAAGAGCAGGACTGGCGCGAGGCGCAGGGGATGGCGCGACCGCCGCTGCTGAGCATCACGTATATGGGGGTATGGGACACGGTGGGCGCCATGGGCGTGCCGGGCCACTACCGGATCCTCGCGCGGATCTTCAACGGCAGCCACGGCTTCCACGATCTCAAGCTGTCGAGCAGCGTCAAGGCGGCGCGGCACGCGGTGTCGATCGACGAAACGCGCAAGACCTTCCCACCGACGATCTGGGAGAATCTCGGCGATCTCAATCAGGACGATCCCGACCGCAAGCGCTATTATCTCCAGCACTGGTTTCCGGGCGATCACGGTTCGGTGGGCGGCGGCGGCGATATTGTCGGCCTGTCCAATATCGCGCTGGCCTGGGTGGCGGAGGGCGCGGCGGAGCAGGGGCTGGGCTTTGATACGGCGCAGCTGGAGGCCTGCGTGGCCGAAGAGTGCTTTTCGGCGCCGCTCTGCAATCAGACGAAAAAGCCGGGCTTTGTCGCCCGGCTGTTGCGGCGCAATGTGCTGGACCGCGTGGGCGCCTATGCGCCGCCCTATATCTGGGATGTCTCGAAACCGGCGCAGCAGCGCTGGCATCACGCGCCCTCGGCCTATCGCCCGAAGCCGCTGATGCACCTGGCCGATGCGCTGGACCGGACGCCGCCACGAGACGACGCTGCGGAGACGTCCTGAACCGCTGCGCTCAGCGCGAGGTTTCGGTGAGGCGGCGCTTCACATAGGAGGTCACGCCGCCGATCATCGTATCCATATGCGGCTCTTCGAAGAAATGCCCCGAGCCCTCGACCTCTTCGTGGGTGATGGTGATGCCTTTCTGCTCCTTGAGCTTGTTCACCAGTGCCGTGGTATCGGCGGGCGGCGCCACGCGGTCGGCGGTGCCGTTGATGATCAGGCCCGAGGAGGGGCAGGGGGCGAGGAACGAAAAATCGTACATGTTCGCCGGCGGCGAGACCGAGACGAATCCGGTGATCTCCGGTCGCCGCATCAGCAGCTGCATGCCGATCCAGGCGCCGAAGGAGAAGCCCGCGACCCAGCAATGCTTGGAATTGTTGTTCATCGACTGGAGGTAGTCGAGCGCCGAGGCGGCATCGGAAAGCTCGCCGATGCCCTGGTCGTATTCGCCCTGGCTGCGTCCGACGCCGCGGAAATTGAACCGCAGCACCGTAAAGCCCATATTGTAAAAGGCGTAGTGAAGGTTATAGACGACCTTGTTGTTCATCGTTCCGCCAAACTGCGGATGCGGGTGCAGGATGATCGCGATCGGTGCGTCGTTTTCTTTCTGGGGGTGATAGCGGCCTTCGAGGCGGCCTTCGGGTCCTGGGAAAATGACCTCGGGCATCGGTGCAGTGGGCTCCTGTAAGGGCACCCGGGGTTTCTTGACGAAACTTCTCAGGCACCTTAGAACGGTTCTAAAACCCGGAGGCGGCTCCGGGCGGGCTGAATTGCAGATAGGCAATCGCCCCGGCAAGGTCAATCGTCAGGGCTGTGCGGGCCCGGGAGGTGCGTTGTGAAATTGAGTACCAAAGGCCGCTATGCGATGGTGGCACTGGCGGATATCGCCCTCCAGCCCGAGGGCGACCTTGTGACGCTGGGCGATATCTCGAAGCGGCAGGACGTGTCGCTGCCCTATCTGGAGCAACTCTTCGTCAAGCTGCGTCGGGCCGGGCTGGTGGCCTCGGTGCGCGGCCCGGGCGGCGGTTACCGGCTGGCGCGCCCGGCGTCCGAGATCCGGGTGGTGGATATCCTTGCCGCCGTCGACGAGACGGTGAACGCCATGCACAAGGGGGCTGGCGCCAGCGGCGGCGCTTCGGGCAGCCGGGCGCAGTCGCTGAGCAATCGGTTGTGGCAGAGCCTTTCGGCGCATGTCTATGTGTTCCTGCACCAGACGCGCCTGTCGGATGTTGTCGACAACTCGCTGGCGCCCTGTCCGGCGGTGCCCACGCTGTTCTCGGTGGTGGATGACGCCTGAGGCCCGGCGCCGCGATATTCGGGGCGCTGCCCCGGACCCCGGAGTATTTATGGGAAAGATGAAAGGCAGATGGCGGTGAGGCGGAGCTATCTCGACTGGAACGCCACCGCGCCGCTGCGGCCCGAGGCGCGCGAGGCGATGATCGGCGCCATGGACGTGGTGGGCAATCCGTCCTCGGTGCATGCGGAGGGCCGTGCGGCCAAGGCGCTGATGGAGCGCGCCCGGGCGCAGGTCGCCACTGCGTTGGGGGCGGACGGGGCCGATGTGATCTTTGTCTCGGGCGCCACCGAGGCGGCGGCGCTGGCCTGTGCCGGGCGCGGGCTCAAGGGCGCCTGGGTCGAGCATGACGCGCTGGCGGCCTGGGTCGATCCGGTGCTGCCGGTCGATGCGCACGGGCAGGTGCAGGTCGCGGTGCCGGAGGAGACCGCGTTGCAGGCGGCCAATTCCGAGACCGGGGTGATTCAGGCACTGCCGCAGGGGCTCGCCGTGGTCGATGCGACCCAGGCCTTCGGCAAGATCCCCTTTGCCTTCAACTGGGTGGGCTGTACGGCGGCGCTGGTTTCGGCGCATAAGCTCGGCGGCCCGAAGGGAATCGGCGCGCTGGTGATCCGGCGCGGCACCGATCTCGACGCCATGCTGAAGGGCGGCGGGCAGGAAATGGGGCGCCGGGCAGGGACGGAAAATATCCTTGGAATAGCGGGGTTTGCCGCCGCGGCAGAGGCGGCGATCCGCGAATTGGAGCAAGGCCACTGGACAGAGGTGGAAAAACTTAGAAACATTCTAGAAAATGCCATTGCGGAGCGCGCAAAAGAGACTATTTTTGTCGGGAATGATGCGCCGCGCCTGCCGAATACCTCCTGTTTTGCCCTGCCGGGCTGGAAGGGAGAGACGCAGGTGATGCAGATGGATCTGGCGGGGTTCGCGATCAGCGCGGGCTCGGCCTGTTCCAGCGGCAAGCTGCGCCCCTCGCGGGTGTTGCAGGCGATGGGACATGACGACGACATCGCCCGCAGCGCAATCCGCGTGAGCCTGGGGCCGGGTGTGACGGAAGAGGACGTGATGCGCTTTGCCGACGCCTGGCTGCGCCAGTACGAGAAACACCGCGCGCGGCATGCGTGACAGGATAAGAGGCGCCGCCGGCGCCGGTTTGCCGGATAAGCTGTATCGCAGATGCAGCTTGAGACAGGGGCGGAGGCACCGGCGCCGCCCGCGGAACAGCAGGCACCCCGGGTGCCGGAACGCATGAGACGCACCTCTGGTGCCGATGGATATGAGACGCACCTTGGGTGCGCTTTGCAATGAGACGCACCTTCGGTGTGTTGTGATACGAGACGCACCTTCGGTGCGATGACAGGAGAGAGCACATGGCAGCCTTCGACAACGTGACCGTCAAGGAAGGGGTGGAGAAGGAAACCGTGGATGCGGTCGAGGCCGTCTCGACCTACAAATACGGCTGGGACACGGATATCGAGATGGAATATGCCCCCAAGGGCATCAATCCCGACATCGTGCGCCTGATCTCGGAAAAGAACGGCGAGCCGGAGTGGATGACCGAATGGCGGCTCAAGGCCTATGAGCGCTGGACCAATATGAAAGAGCCCACCTGGGCGATGGTCACCTATCCCGAGATCGACTTTCAGGAGCAGTATTATTACGCCCGCCCCAAGAGCATGGCGGAAAAGCCGAAATCGCTCGACGAGGTCGATCCCAAGCTGCTCGCCACCTATGAAAAGCTGGGCATCCCGCTGAAGGAACAGATGATCCTCGCCGGTGTCGAGGGCGCCGAGGCGGCCCCGGCAGAGGCGAAAGAGAGCGACCGCAAGGTTGCCGTCGATGCGGTGTTCGACAGCGTCTCCGTCGGCACCACCTTCCAGAAGGAGCTGGAGGCGGCAGGGGTGATCTTCTGCTCGATCTCCGAGGCGATCCGCGAGTATCCGGAGCTGGTGAAGAAATAT
This sequence comes from Salipiger abyssi, assembly GCF_001975705.1. NCBI lineage: Bacteria > Pseudomonadati > Pseudomonadota > Alphaproteobacteria > Rhodobacterales > Roseobacteraceae > Salipiger > Salipiger abyssi. The sequence goes on along the minus strand of NZ_CP015093.1, from coordinate 323,687 downwards.
CTCGGCTCCGTGGTGCCGGTCTCGGACAATTTCTACGCGACGCTGAACTCTGCGGTGTTCTCCGACGGCTCCTTTGTCTACGTGCCGCCGGGCGTGCGCTGCCCGATGGAGCTGTCGACCTATTTCCGCATCAACGCGGAAAACACCGGCCAGTTCGAGCGCACGCTGATCATCGCCGATAAGGGCAGCTATGTCAGCTATCTCGAAGGCTGCACCGCGCCGCAGCGCGACACCGCGCAGCTGCATGCCGCCGTGGTCGAGATCGTCATCGAGGAAGACGCGGAGGTGAAATATTCCACCGTGCAGAACTGGTTCCCGGGCGACGAGAACGGCAAGGGCGGCATCTACAACTTCGTCACCAAGCGCGCCGATTGCCGTGGCGACCGGGCCAAGGTGATGTGGACGCAGGTCGAGACCGGCTCGGCGGTGACGTGGAAATACCCGTCCTGCCTGCTGCGCGGCGACGACAGCCAGGGCGAGTTCTATTCCATCGCCATCGCCAACAACCACCAGCAGGCCGATACCGGCACCAAGATGACCCATCTGGGCAAGAACACCAAGTCGCGGATCGTCTCCAAGGGGATCTCGGCGGGGGTGGCGCAGAACACCTATCGCGGGCTTGTCTCGATGCACCCGAAGGCCAAGAACTCGCGCAACTACACCCAGTGCGACAGCCTTTTGATCGGCGACAAATGCGGCGCGCACACGGTGCCCTATATCGAGGTGAAGAACAATTCCTCGCGCTGCGAGCACGAGGCGACGACCTCCAAGGTGGATGACGAGCAGCTCTTCTACTGCCGCCAGCGCGGTATGGACGAGGAGGAGGCCGTGGCGCTGATCGTCAACGGCTTTGCCAAGGAGGTGCTTCAGGCGCTGCCGATGGAATTCGCCATGGAAGCGCAGCAGCTGGTTGCGATCTCGCTCGAAGGCTCGGTGGGCTGACGGGCGGCGGTGGGCAGGATTGCCCACCCTACGCGGGGAAACGCTATGATCCAGCAGCTGGCACTGCAATCGCTCGGCACCGGCGTCGGTGTGTTTATCGGCGTGCTCATCGGGCTCGGCATGCGCAAGCGCAAGGGCAAGACCGACGGGCTTCTCGCCGGCTCGGTCTTCGTCACCGCGAGCGCTGCGGCGGGGCTCGCCATGATCGTCATGATGGCGATGAAGTATTTCACCGGCTGAACCTGAGGAACGCGTGGCAAACCCCTGGGAGAAAAGCATGATCGTCACCACGACCAATACGATTGAGGGCCATTCCATCACCGCCTACAAGGGCATCGTGGTGGGCGAGGCGATCATGGGCGCCAATGTGGTGCGCGATCTCTTTGCGCAGGTCACCGATATCATCGGCGGCCGTTCGGGCGCCTATGAGAGCAAGCTTCAGGAAGGCCGCGAGACCGCGCTGCGCGAGCTTGAGCAGCGCGCCGCCGCGCTCGGTGCCAACGCGGTGGTCGGCGTCGATCTCGATTACGAGGTGGTCGGCAACTCGATGCTGATGGTCTCCGCCTCCGGAACGGCGGTGGTGATCGCGTGACCGGCGCGGCGCCCATATCGCGCCCCGAGCTGACCATGCCCGAGGCCGAGGCCGCGCTCTTGCGCGATCTCTACGGGCGTGCCGAGGTCATCCTCGAATACGGCTCCGGCGGCTCGACGGTCCATGCCTCGGAACAGCCCGGAAAGACGGTGTTTTCCGTCGAGAGCGACCGCGACTGGGCGCAGATGATGCGCCGCTGGTTCGACGAGAACCCGCCTGTCGCGGGCACAGAGGTGGATGTGATCTGGTCGGATATCGGCCCCACCAAGGAATGGGGGCGGCCCGTCGACGAGCGCGAATGGCGGCGCTGGCCGCGCTATCCGCTGGAGGTCTGGAGCCTGCCCGAGTTCCGCCAGCCCGATCTGGTGCTGGTCGACGGGCGGTTCCGCGAGGGCTGTGCGCTGGCCACCGCCTTTCTGACCGAAAAGCCGCTGGTGCTGCTCTTCGACGATTACGAGCAGCGCAGGCAATATCACAAGGTCGAGGAATTCCTCGGCACCCCGCAACTGACCGGGCGCATGGCCCGGTTCGACATCGCCCCGCAGCCCGTGCCGGCGCATCGGCTGCTGCGGATCATGCAATTGACCATGCGGCCCTGAGCGGCCCGTGAGGAGAGAAAAAGATGCTGGAAATCAAAAACCTGCAAGTGAAACTTGAAGAAGAGGACAAGCAGATCCTCAAGGGTGTGGACCTGACCGTCGAGGCGGGCAAGGTGCATGCGATCATGGGCCCGAACGGCTCGGGCAAGTCGACGCTGTCCTATGTGCTCTCCGGCAAGGAGGGCTATGAGGTCACCGGCGGCGAAGCGACGCTCGACGGCAAGGACCTGCTCGACATGGACCCCGAGGAACGTGCCGCCGCCGGCCTGTTCCTGGCCTTCCAGTACCCGGTGGAGATCCCCGGCGTCGGCAACATGACCTTCCTGCGCACCGCGGTGAACTCTCAGCGCAAGGCGCGCGGCGAGGAGGAGATGTCCTCCACCGAGTTCCTCAAGCTGGTGCGCGAAAAGGCGAAAAGCCTCCAGATCGACGCCGAGATGCTGAAGCGCCCGGTCAATGTCGGCTTTTCCGGCGGTGAGAAGAAGCGCAACGAGATCCTCCAGATGGCGATGCTGGAGCCCAAGATGTGCATCCTCGACGAGACCGACTCGGGTCTCGACGTCGATGCCATGCGGCTGGTGGCCGACGGTGTGAATGCGCTTCGCTCGGAGGGTCGGGGCTTTCTGGTGATCACCCACTACCAGCGCCTGCTCGACCACATCAAACCGGACGTGGTGCACATCATGTCGAATGGCCGCATCATCAAGACCGGCGGCCCCGAGCTGGCGCTCGAAGTCGAAAACGAGGGCTACGCGCATCTGATCGAGGAGCAGGCGTAATGGCACTTCCGCAACCCAAGATCGACGCCACCGAGGCGCGGCTCGCCACGCTGAGCATGCCCGAGACGGGCTGGTCGGTGCCGGCGCGCAAGGCCGCGCTGGCGCGGCTGCGTGCCATGGGGCTGCCCGGTGCGCGCGACGAATACTGGAAATTCACCCGTCCGCACAGCCTCAACGCGCCGGAACCGGCGCCGGCGGCGGTGTTCGATGCCGATGAGGGGCCGTTTTTCGGCAATGTCGACCGACTCAAGATCGTCTTTGTCGACGGTGTCTTCGACCCGGAGGCCTCGGATGCGCTGGAGCTTGAGGGCGTGGAATTCGCCCGTCTCTCCGACGGCGCCGATATCCACTGGGCGCAGGATCTTTACGGCAAGCTCGAAGAGGCGGGGCAGAGCCCGGTGGAGCGGCCGCTGGCGGCGCTGAACACCGCCTTTGCCAGCGACGGGCTGCTGATGCGGGTGACCGGCAAGGTCGAGAAGCCGATCAGCCTGGTCTATTACCACCGCTCCGAGACCTCCGACGCGACGCTGCACCATGTGGTGAAGGTCGAGGAGGGCGCCGAGGTCACCATTCTGGAGAACGGCCCGGCGGCGGCGCGGTTCAACAAGGTGATGGAGGTCGATGTGGCCGACCGGGGCGGGTTCCACCATGTCCGCGCCCAGGGCCGCGATCACGAGCGCCAGGCCGCCACGCATATCTTTGCGCGGCTCGGCACCGAGAGCACCTTCAAGACCTTCACGCTCACCGCCAATGGCGTGATGACCCGCAACGAATGCGTGGTCGAGCTGACCGGCGACGACGCGGTGGCGCATGTCGCCGGCGCCTGCATGGGCGATGGCGATTTCCACCATGACGACACGGTGTTCATCACCCATGACGCGGTGAATTGCGAAAGCCGTCAAGTGTTCAAGAAGGTGCTGCGCAACGGCGCGACCGGCGTGTTCCAGGGCAAGATCCTGGTCAAGCCCGGCGCCCAGCAGACCGACGGTTACCAGATCTCGCAATCGCTGCTGCTGGACGGCGACAGTCAGTTCCTCGCCAAGCCCGAGCTTGAGATCTATGCCGACGATGTCGCCTGTTCACACGGCTCCACCTCGGGCGCGATTGACGAGGAAGGGCTCTTCTACCTGCGTGCCCGCGGCCTGCCGCGCGGTGCCGCCGAAGACCTTCTGACCATCGCCTTCATCGCCGAGGCGGTGCAGGAGATCGAGGACGAGCGCCTTCAGGACGAGATCGTCGCCCGCGTCGAGGGCTGGCTGGCCCGGCGGCGCGGCTGATGTCGCTCTCGCGCGAGATCCTGGCCACCTATCGGGGGCCGGGCGCGGTCGTCGCGCGCCTGCTCTCGCAGGGTCCGCGCGAGGACCGGGCGCTGGTGCTGGTCATGGCGGCCTGCGCGCTGTTCTTCGTCGCGCAGATGCCCGCGCTGGCGCGTCAGGCGCATATGCAGGAGATTGAGCTGAACCCGCTGCTGGGCGGCGCGCTGCTGGCCTGGCTGGTGATCGCGCCGCTGCTGTTCTACCTGCTCGCCTTTGTCGCGCAGATCGTCGCCAAGCTCTTTGGCGGCAAGGGCAGCGGCTATGGCGCGCGGCTGGCGCTGTTCTGGGCGCTGCTGGCGGCCTCGCCGCTGGTGCTGCTGAACGGGCTGGTCGCCGGGTTCATGGGCGCCGGGCCGCAGCTCACACTCGTCGGGCTGATCTGGTTCGCGGTCTTCCTGTGGTTCTGGCTGAGCGGCATGCGTGCCGCGCAGAAGGCGCCGGCGGCATGACGGCGGCGGGGTTTCTCCGGCTCGCCTGGCAGACGCTGGTGGCGCCGCGCGACGTGGCGAAGCTGCTGCTCTCGCTGCGGCTCGGCCATGAGGCGCTGCTGACCGCGCTGGCGCTGGTCGTGGTGCTGAACGCGCTGGTCGTCGGGCTCATCCAGGCGAGCGGCCTGCCGGGCGCGGCGCTGCCGTTTCTGATCTCGCCCGGGGTGATCGCGGCGCTGCTGGCAGCGATGCTGACCGCCTCGATCCTGTTCATGACCTGGCTGGGCCGGATCCTGGGCGGGCAGGGCAGGGCGGAGGATATCGCGCTGCTGCTGATCTGGCTTCAGGCGCTGCGGGCGCTGGGGCAGGTCGCCGTGGCGCTGGCGGCGGCGGTCTCCGGCGCGCTGGCCTCGCTTCTCGTGATCGCGGCGCTGATCGCCGGGATCTGGATCATGATCAATTTTCTCGATGTCGCGCACGGGTTCGAAAGTCTGGGCAAGGCGCTGATGCTGCTGGTCCTCGGCTCTGTCGCCCTTGTGTTTGCGCTGAGCTTTGTCTTTACCCTTCTCGGGGTCACACCGAACGGGATGTCCATCTGATGTACGATGTATCCGAAATCCGCCGCGATTTTCCGATCCTCTCACGCGAGGTGAACGGCAAGCCGCTGGTCTATCTCGACAACGGCGCCTCGGCGCAGAAACCGCAGGTCGTGATCGACGCGGTGACGCGCGGCTATGCCGAGGAATATGCCAACGTGCATCGGGGGCTGCATTTCCTCTCCAACCTCGCAACCGAGAAATACGAGGCGGTGCGCGGCACCGTGGCGCGCTTTCTCGGTGCCAGGGACGAGGAGGAGGTGGTCTTTACCTCCGGCACCACCGAGGGGATCAACCTCGTGGCCTATAGCTGGGCGATGCCCCGGCTCGAGCCGGGAGACGAGATCATCCTGTCGGTGATGGAGCATCATGCCAATGTGGTGCCCTGGCATTTCCTGCGCGAACGGCAGGGGGTGGTGATCAAATGGGTCGATGTGGACGCCACCGGCGCGCTTGACCCGCAACAGGTGATCGACGCCATCGGCCCGAAGACCAAGCTTATCGCCATCACCCATCTGTCGAACGTGCTGGGTACGGTCGTCGATGTGAAAACCATCTGTGCTGCGGCGCGCCAACGCGGCGTGGCGGTGCTGATCGACGGATCGCAAAGTGCGGTGCACATGCCGGTGAATGTCGAGGAGATCGGCTGCGATTTCTATGCCATCACCGGGCACAAGCTCTACGGCCCGTCGGGCTCCGGCGCGATCTGGATCCGCAAGGAGCGCATGGACGAGATGCGGCCCTTCATGGGCGGCGGCGACATGATCCGCGAGGTTCACAAGGACAGCGTCACCTATGCCGATCCGCCGATGAAGTTCGAGGCCGGCACGCCGGGCATCGTGCAGCAGATCGGTCTGGGCGTGGCACTCGACTATCTCATGGATCTCGGCATGGAGAACATCGCCGCGCATGAGGCCAGCGTTGCCGCTTACGCCAAGGCGCGGATGGAGGGGCTCAACTGGCTCCAGGTGCAGGGGCATGCGCCGGGAAAGGCGGCGATCTTCTCCTTCACGCTGGAGGGCGCGGCGCATGCGCATGACATCTCGACCATCCTCGACAAGAAGGGCGTCGCGGTGCGCGCCGGCCATCACTGCGCCGGCCCGCTGATGGATCACCTGGGCGTTTCGGCCACCTGCCGGGCCTCATTCGGCCTCTACAATACCGAGCAAGAGGTCGATGCTTTGATCGACGCGCTCGAACTGGCGCACGAACTTTTTGCCTAACCTGTCGGAAACCGACATTTCCCTGTCGGTTTCCGCCTGTCGGCTGGACTCTCGACTCGCGCCTGTTAGCCTCCCCTACAACATTCACCACATGGAGAAGATGTATGGGTCCGCTGACGGAAGCCGACGAAATCTCGCAAATTGCCTTTGGATTCATGGGATCGCAGGCGCTGTTCACGGCGCTTGATCACGGGGTCTTCACCCATCTCGCCGACGGCCCCCTGACCGCCGACGAGATCGCTGCCAAGAGCGGCCTGCACCGTGACCGCGCGGAGACGCTGCTGACCGCGCTGGCAGGGCTGGGGCTCGTCGATGTGGCGGAGGGGCGCTTTGCCAACTCTCCCGCCGCCGAGGCCTTTCTGGTCAAGGGCGCGAAATACGATTTCGGCGACTATATCCGGCTTCAGGTCGGCAAGCAGATGTACGGGCTCATGGGCCAGCTGGGCGCCGCCGTTTCGGGCGATCTCGACGAGGGCGCCACCGCGTCTTACGAACAGTGGTTCTCGGATCCCGAAGAGGCCCGGCTTTACTCCGAAAGCCAGCACGCCGGCTCGCACGGTCCGGCCCGGCAGATGACCCGGCGGGTGGATCTTTCGGGTGCGAAAAAGCTGCTCGACGTGGGCGGCGGCACGGGGGCCTATGCGATCACCTTCTGCCGGGCCTTCCCAGAGCTCTCGGCCACCATTGTCGATTTCCCCAATGTCGCGGCGCTGGGGCGCAGCTATGTGGAGAAGGCGGAGCTCTCCGACCGGATCTCCTATATCGACGGCAACGCGCTGGAGACCGAATGGCCGGGCGGGCAGGATGTGATCCTGATGTCCTACCTGTTCTCGGGCGTGCCGGGCGATACGCATGAAGGGCTGATGAAGCGCGCCTTCGACTGTCTTGCGCCGGGTGGCAAGCTTCTGATCCATGATTTCATGGTCCATGCCGACCGCAGCGGCCCGGCGCTCGCGGCGCTCTGGCAGCTCCAGCACACCGCCTTCACCCCCGAGGCGCGCTCGGTCGATGCGGAGGGTCTGGCCTCCGAGCTGACATCGCTGGGCTTCACCGATGTGAGCGTCGATCCGATGATTCCCGAGATGACCATGCTCGCCGTGGCGACGCGCCCCGAGTAGGGTTGCGAAAGCGCCCGCAAGCGAGAATTCCGATTGCGGGCGCGGTTTCTTTGCACTATCACCCACCGCGCAGGCACCCGTAGCTCAGCTGGATAGAGCGCTGCCCTCCGAAGGCAGAGGCCATAGGTTCGAATCCTATCGGGTGCGCCACCGACTTTTCCGGATTTCACAATATGACGCCGGTCGCGGGAAGCGCGTCGCAGGCTTTTGGGCGCCGTTCTTGGGGGTGGCAACGTCCTGCTGCGCTGACCCCGATGCGGCTCGGGATCGTCGGCCTGGGTGGGTGGTGCCGAAAAGCGAGTGAAGGGCGCGTCAAGGCGCCCCTCCGCATCGCCTCTTCAACCGGAACCTCAGCCGAACAGATCGAAGACGTCGCCGCCGAACCCGCCGATCAGGGTATCGTTCAGTGCGTCGCCACGCAGTTCGTCATTGCCGTAGCCACCGTCGATATAATCGTTGCCGCCACCGCCATAGATGCGGTCTCCGAGGTCATCTTCCAGGTCATCGTCGCGCAGGCCGCCATAGAGCGTTTCGCCAAAATAGTCGCCAATGATTGTGTCTTGCCCGAGCCCTCCCGGAACTGTGGTCTCTGGAGGACGGCCAGTCCGCAAGATATCGTCGAAATCAGAGCCGATCAGCATCTGGCGGAACGCCATCAGGTTGACCGCCCGTGTCTCGTTGGAGGCGTCCACCACATCGCTGTCACTTGGCGCGCTCAGTCGGTAATCCGCGCGGATCGTCCAGCCATATTGTGTCGTCAGCATGTGAAAAGCGTCGTCGTTGGAGAGTTCGACGCCGACACCCGCCAGATCGATTCCCGTTGCGATCCGCGCCTCTCCGGGGGCGAGCCGCGCCCATCCCGCAAGCGTCGCATCGAAACTCTCCATGCTCATGCCGGAGTCGCCCCGATTGCCAAAAATGTCCGTTGTGTCTTCCATCGAGGAAATGTCCCGTGCGCCGAGGTCTTGATCGAAAGAACTGGCTTCGAAGAACATTCGGACGAGCGATGTGACACCGCTGGTATCCCAAGAGCCGATGTCCTGATTGAAGGACTCGGCGCCTTCACTTGCTATGGGCTCTCTTTTCGGTGCATGGCGGCATAGACGTGGCGGAGAGGGGGCACTGGCCGCAGGGGCGATGTTCGGCATGACCTCTCATCGCCAAGTCAGTTGCGCAGATCGGGGCTGCGCCGGTCTTTGGCGACCCTGAAATGCGGACGGAATGACCGTGTGGCCAGGGGAGTGGCGCACCCGGCAGCGGCAAGCACAGAAACGCTGTCAGGACATCCAGATGTCCTCATAATTGTTCGCCTTGAAGTGGTCCGACAGGAACTCGATAAACAGCCGGGTCTTGGCAGGCATGTGGCGACGGGCGGGGAAGGCCATGTTGATCGTCAGTTGCGGCAGATCCCAGTCGTCGAGCACGCGCACCAGTCGGCCGGCTTCCAGATCCTTCTGCACGATGTAGGAGGGCTGCGCGATGATGCCCATGCCGTCGCGGGCGGCGGCCATCAGAAGCTGGCCCTCGTTGCTGGCTAGCACCGGCGTCACGTTGATCGTCGTCCGGGACTTCCCCTTGTGCATGTGCAGCCGCATCGGGTCGTCGGCCAGCATGTAGATCAGCAGCCGGTGGCGCTCCAGATCCTCCGGATGGCGCGGCATCCCCATCTCGCCGATATACTCCGGCGAGGCGACGAGGCGGCGGCGGGTCTTGGCCAGCTTGCGCATGGTGATCGAGCTGTCCTCCTCGACCCGCCGGGTGCGGATCGCGAGGTCGACGCCGGTCTCGATGATGTCGTGATAGCGGTTGGAGGCGGTCACATCGACCTGGATGCGGGGGTATTTCCGGGTGAACTCCGGGATCAGCGGCATCAGGTGAAGCAGCGAAAACGAGGTCGAGGCGGTCAGCTTCAGTGTGCCCGAGGGAGAATGCGAGACGCTGCCGATCAGCGCCTCGGCGTCCTGAAGCTCGGCGAGGATCGACTTGCCGTAGGAGCAGAAGAGCTCCCCTTCCTCGGTGAAGGAGATGCGCCGCGTGGTGCGGTTGACCAGACGCACGCCCAGCCGCTCCTCCAGCGAGGCGAGGTAGCGGCTGGTGGCCGAGACGGACTGGCCCAGCACCTCCGCCGCCCTGCTGATGCTGCCCTGCTCGACGATCTGCACGAGCACTTCGATCTCGGTGAACCTGTCCATGTTCCTCCCTCTTCGCTGGCCGGCGCCGTCTTTGAGAAATACGGGCGCGATTGCTGGCATTGCAGTTCATTATTGCGAATTTCGCAAATTTCTTTTTTCACCGGGGCCGATTTCTTTCGGAACCCGGAAAGGTAGGCTGATCCGATATTTGGCTGGAGGAGCAGGTGCGGGGCTTGCCGGTCATATCGGTGCCGCACCGGAAGGAAGATCATGATCAAGCATATCGTCATGTGGAACATGTCGGGGGAGACGGCGGCCGAGCGCGACGCGGCGGCGCAGATCGTCAAGGAGAAGTTCGAGGGTCTGCGCGACGCCGTGCCCGGGCTGATCGAGCTCGAGATCGGTATCGACGAGAGCCAGGTGGGCTATGCCTGTGACGTGGTACTCTATTCCGTGTTCCGGTCGCGCGAGGCCCTGGCCGCCTATGCCAGCCACCCGCTGCATCTCAAGGTGCGCGAGGAGCTGGGCAATATGCGGATCGCCCGTTACCAGGTGGATTACGTTCCCGGCGGCGCGCTCTGAGCACCCCCGGCAGGCGGGCGCCCGCCGGGATCCGGTCTTGTCAGTGCCGGGACGGCGGGCGGCCATGGAAGGCATCCCCGAGCAGCAGCGTCAGCGCCTCGCGTTCCAGCGGGCGGGGATTCCAGTAGGGATCCCTGAGGCTCAGCTCGACCACATGCTCGATCCCGTCCTCCGGCATGCCGAGCGCCTGTAGCCCCTCGGGCGCCCCGATCTCGCGCCCGATCTCGTAAAGCCGCCCGGCGGGATCGTCGGTCTTCAGCGCGGCGCGTAGCCGCTCCATCGCCTCGGGAATGGCGGGCGCCGTATAGGCCAGCGCATGGGGCAGGATGATGGCATGGGTGGCCGCATGCGGCGTGTCATAGGCGCCACCTATGGCGTGGCAGAGCTTGTGGTGCAGCGCCATGCCGACCGTGCCGAGGCAGGTGCCGCAGAGCCACGCCCCGTAGAGCGCATCCGAGCGCGCCTCGCGGTCGCCGCCATCCTGCGCGATGCGCGGCAGGGCGTCGGTCAGCGCGCGCACCCCTTCGGCGGCGATCAGCGCGGTGATCGGATTGGCCTCCTTGCAATAGAGCGCCTCGACCGCGTGGGCGACGGCGTTCATTCCGCTGAGCCCCGACATCTCGACCGGCAGGCTCATGGTCAGCTCGACATCGTAGAGCACGGTTTCCGGCAGCACCTTTTCGCTGCGCAGGGTGCGTTTCACCCCGTCGGTGGTCTCGCCCAGGATCGGCGTCATCTCGGAGCCGGCATAGGTGGTGGGGATGACGATCTGCGCCAGGTTGGTGCGCAGCGCCAGCGCCTTGCCCAGCCCGATGGTCGATCCGCCGCCGAGCGAGACGATGCCGTCCGCGCCCAGCGATTTCAGCGATTTCAGCGCCTGTTCGGTGACTTCTGCCGGCGTATGCATGCGGGCGTCGCTGAAGATCCCGGCGCTGAGATCGCCGAGGCTTTTGGCCACGGCGCCGACCTGCTCGGCCTGCTGCGGCGTCGAGAGCAGCAGCACGCGGGTCATGCCGGCATTGCGGATCTCGTCGGCCAGTTTGTCGAGCGTGCCGAAGCCGAACAGGATGCGCCCGGGATTCGCGGTGTAGGTGAAGTTGTGCATGGGTTCCTCCCCGATCTCGCGCCGGATTCCTGCGGGATATCCGGGTGCGAGCGTTGCGTTGAACAGCCGGAATCTTGGCAGTTGCGCGTGGCTCTTGGAACGCCGGGAGGGTGGGAAACATCTTTGCGGATTCGGCAAATATCCTGCGGTTAAAGGACATTCCGGGGGCGTATGAATGTCGGTTTTAGATCGGATGAGATGTGAGGTTTTGATAATATTTTACTGATCAACTATCTGATTTTGAAGCATTATAATCGGGCGTACCCGATGGCGCCGCGTCTCCGTTTTGCCGCTTTCCGCAGCGTTTCCGGACTTGTGCGAAATTCGGGTGAATGGCGCGGTTGACCGGATTTGTGGCGGTCCGGGCATCTGGACAGCGCAAGGACCGCGCTCCTAGGATCATGGCCACTCGGAGGGCATCGAGCCAGCCTGGCGATGCCCGGCGGCGCCTTCTGGAAGACGCACAGCCGATGCCGGTCGGAGGGCCGCCGGGGAAGGGGAGGACGAGCTATGAACAAACCGCGGATCGCCTATCTGGGCACTGGCGCGAACGGCGCCGGGATCGCCGCCGACATGACCAATGCAGACCATGACGTCACCATGATCGAGCAATGGCCCGACCATGTGGAGGCGATGCGCCGCAATGGCATCATCGTCGATCTGCCGGGCGGGCGCTCCGAGACCTCCGAGGTGCATGTCCGGCATCTGTGCGAAGTGGCCGAGATGCGCCAGCCCTTCGATCTCGTCTATCTCGGCATGAAGGCCTATGACACCCGCTGGGCGGTCGAGCTGATCAAGCCGATGCTGGCCGAGGATGGCGTGGTGATCGGCATGCAGAACGGCATGACCCGGGGCACCATCGCCTCCATTGTCGGGCCGGAGCGCTGCCTTGGCGCGGTGATCGAGGTCACCGCGAACATGTATAAGCCGGGCCGCGTCGACCGGCAGAGCCCGCGCGAGGAAAGCTGGTTCGCGCTCGAAGACAGCACCGCCGTCGGACCGGAGCGCGTGGCGCTCGCCGCCGAGGTGCTGGGCGCGGCGGGGCGGGTCGATGTGGTGGCTGATATCCACTCGGCGAAATGGATGAAGCTCGCGGTGAACGCCGCCGAGCTGGTGACCTCGGCGCTGGTCGGGCTGCCGCTGATGCACGCGGCGAAAGACCCCGCGCTGCTGAACTTCATGCTGGCCACCGGGCGCGAGGCGGTTGCCGCGGCGGCGGCTGATGGCGCGGTTCTGATGCCGATCCTCGGCATGCCCGAGGATGTCGACACCACCGATCCCGCGGCCTTTGCCGATGCGCTGTTCGGCAAGGTGCTGTCCTCCTTCTGCCTGCCCGACACCGAAACCACCTGTTTGCAGGACTGGCGCAAGGGCCGGCGCAACGAGGTCGAGGAGCTGAACGGCTATGTCGCCGGGATCGCCCGCACCAACGGGCTGAAGGCGCCGCTCAATATCTTTACCGTCGAGATGGCCCGCCGCATCGAGCGCGGCGAGCTGCCCTTCGACGAAACCAATCGTGACGCGATGGCGGCGGCACTGGCCGAGCATTACCCGGAGCTGGGAAATCTCGCCGGACTGCCCCCGCATCTGGCCGGCGCGTAGGCGCCTCCGCACCGCTTCATGTGAAAGAGACCGGCCGGCCTTTGCCGCGCTGTGCGCCTCTGCGCGCACCCCCGGAGGAGGGGCCGAATGTTCAAGGGAGAGAGAGAATGACAAGACTTCTGATCAAGAATGCCGCCACCGTCACCATGGATGACGCGCTTGGCGATTTCGAAAAGGCGGATATCCTGATCGAGGACGGCGCGATCAAGGAGATCCGCCCCGATATGGATGCCGATGCGAGCATCGACGCCGAGGTGATCGACGCCGAGGGCATGATCGCCATTCCCGGCCTCTGGGACGCGCATCGCCACACCTGGCAGACCGGGCTGCGCGGCATCCTCGCCGATGGCCGCATCCCCGATTATCTGCGCGGCTTCCGCATTCAGATGGCGACGCTCTATCGCCCCGAGGACATGTATGCCGCGAACTATGCCGGCGGGCTCGATTGCCTTGAGAACGGCGTGACCGGCCTGGTGGATTACTGTCACAACATCATCAACGAAGACTATGCCCGCGCCTCCGTCGAAGGGCTCAAGGCCTCCGGCGTGCGGGGGCTCTACGGGCACGGCATGGTGCCGGTGACCGAGAACACCTTTGCCGATGGGCGCGGGTTGTCCGAAGGCAATGAAAACGCCGATCTCAGCCACAACTGGCGCTATGAGACCGCGCGCGAGATCCGCAAGGAGTATTTCTCCGACGATGGCCTGCTGCGCTTCGGCATCGCGCCGCAGGAACTGGCGATTGCCCCCGCCGCCGAGGTGGAGCAGGAGTTCGAGCTGGCGCGGGAGCTGAATTCGCGCATCACCTTCCACAGCAATCAGGTGGCCGTGCCCAATGGCGGCATGCGCGACATGCACACCCTGTCGGAGCACGGGCTGCTGGGGCCGGATGTGAACCTCGTGCATATGACCTTCACCAACCCGGACGAATGGGACATTCTCGATGGCTCCGGCGCCTCCGTGACGCTTTGCGCGGAAACCGAGATGCAGATGGGCATGGGCTTTCCGGTCGCCGTCGAGGCGACGCGCTACACCGACGCGGGGCCGAGCCTCGGGATGGACTGCACCAGCAGCACCAGCGGCGACATGCTGGCCCATGCGCGGCTCGTTCTGCAATGCACCCGCTGGCATGGCGATGCGGTGCATTACGAGAATTTCAGCCACCCGAAAAAGATCCACTGGACGACCCGCGACGCGCTGGCCTGGGTCACGATCAACGGCGCGCGGGCCGCGGGGGTCGACGACATCACCGGCTCGCTGACGCCGGGCAAACGGGCGGATATCGTGCTTCTGGATATGCGCGGCATCGCCTTTGCCGGCTGGAACCGCAAGGATCCGTGCAGCATGGTCGTGTCGCAGGCCAATAGCCGGAATGTCCACACGGTTCTGGTCGATGGCAAGATCGTCAAGCGTGGCGGGCCGCTGCTGCATGTCGATCCGGAGGCGGCGGTGGCCAGGCTCGAAAGCTCGCATGATTTCCTCAACGAGGCCATGGAGGAGAATGGCGGCTTCATCCCGCAGCCGCCGGTGCCGTTGCCGCTTTACGAGGCCTGATCCAGCCTCTGCGCGGCCCTGGCTCGCGATGCGGGCCAGGCCGCTTGCCGATGCGCGCAGAGTGTTGCGCGCATCGGGTGTCTGCCATTCGTCCGTCGGTTCTGATTTGCGGATGGCGCAAAAATATTTCCCGAAAATGCCAGATTATCCCGCGTTTGGGGAAATGCCATGATGCTTTAACCAGACGGTTCGGGGGCCGGACCGCGCCGCATCAGGCCCCGGGAGGGGGCGGCGGCGGGAAGAGGAGAAACCATGCTGTTCGCAATCCACTGCCTTGATCATCCCGGAAAAACCGACGACCGGCTCGCCCATTACGACGCTCACAAGGCCTATCTGGCCACGGCGCCGATGGCCTCGGTGATCTCCGGCCCGCTGCTGGCCGGGGACAACGAAACCATGATCGGCTCGCTCTTTGTCGTCGAGGCCGAGCGCATCGAGGATGTGCAGGCCTTCAACGCCGCCGACCCGTTCAACAAGGCCGGCATCTGGAAAGAGATCAATATTCACCCCTTCAGCATGCGCGTCGACAACCGGGCGTCGCGCTGAAGGAGGGCGGGGCCGCGCGAGGCTTCGTCGCAATCGAAGGCCCCGGGAGGGGGGCCGAAAGGGAGGGAACATTATGACCTATTTCACGCATGTGAGTGGCAGGGGCGTCTCGCTGGCGGCGATGATCGCCGGCGCGACGCTGGCGCAGCCGGCGCTGGCGGGTGACGTGCTGGCCGAGGCAAAGGCCATGGTCGAGCAGGGCTATGCGGGGCTTTACGAGGCGCCGCCGGAAACCGGTCCCGCCGCCGTCACGGGCAAGACGATCTGGTATATCTCCTGCGGGCAGGCCTTTGTGCTCTGCGCCCAGCAGGCCGAGGGCTTTGCCGAAGCGGCGGAGCATCTGGGCTGGGAGATCAGCATCCAGGACGGCAAGGCGACCCCCTCGGTCGCCAGCGACATCATCCGCCAGGCGGTGGCCGCCAAGGCCGATGGCATCGCGATTTCCGCCTTTGACTGCCCGGGCATCAAAAGCGCGCTGTTGCAGGCTAAGGCCGAGGGCGTCCCCGTCGTCTCGGTCCAGTCGATCGATTGCAGCGCCGATGTGTTCGGCAGCGAAGAGCCGCTCTTTACCGCTTCGGTCAATATGCTGGGCTCCACCGATGCGCGCGATTTCTACTATCGCTTCGGCGAGCTGCGCGCCAATTACGTGATTGCCAGGACCGAAGGGCAGGGCAAGGTGATCTCCATCGCCGAGACCAGCCAGCAGGTTCAGCAGATGAACCACAAGGGGTTCATGGACACCATCGCCAAATGCGAGGGCTGTGAGGTCGCGGAATCGACGTTCAACTTCGGTCAGGTGCCGAGCCCCGCGACGCAGATCTGGCAATCGGCGCTGCTGCAAAACCCCGACGCGGTCGCGGTGGAATACGGCATTGACGCGCTGATGGAGCTGGGGCTGCAAACCGCTGTGCGGCAGTCGGGCCGCAGCGATCTGGTGGTCGGCGGTGGCGAGGGCTTTCCGAACAATTTCGACCTGATCCGCCGGGGCACGCAGACCTTCTCCATCGCGCTGCCGTTCAAATGGTTCGGCTGGGCCGTGGCCGACACGATGAACCGCGTGCTGGCGGGCGACGATCCCGCCGAGATGCCGAACCAGGGCACCGGCTTCATCTTTGTCGATGCCGAGCACAACCTGCCGGAACCGGGCGAGATGCTGGAGCCGAAGCTCGATTTCCGCGCGGCCTATCTGTCGGTCTGGAACGGCTGACCACTTGTCGCGCCCGGAGACGATCCGGGCGCGGTCTGGCACAGGCTCACCATGCCCCTGATCGCCGTTCCGCAGCCCTTGCGGAAGAGGGAGGACCCAATGCAAAACATGACAGAGCGGGCAGAGGTGACCTCTGCGCTGCGGATAAACACCCTGTCGAAATCCTTTGGCCAGACGCAGGCGCTGGACGAGGTGAGTTTCGAGATCCGGGGAGGCGCCATTCACGGGCTGCTCGGCGGCAACGGCTCGGGCAAGTCGACGCTGATCAAGGCGCTGGCCGGGGTGCAGCCAGCCGATCATGGCGGCAGCTTCGAGTTTCTCGGCACCAGGGTCGCCGCCGATCACATGACGCCCGAGCTGTCGCGCTCGCTGGGGCTGCGCTTTGTGCACCAGAACCCGGCGGTGTTTCCCTCGATGACCGTGGCCGAGAATATCGCCATCGGCGCCAGCTTTCCCACCACGGCGGGCAAGATCCGCTGGAAGGCGCTGCGCCGCCACACGCAGGAGTTGCTCGACCGGTTCGAGATCGACGCCCGCGCCGGCGACATGGTGGGCGATCTGCGGCAGGCCGAACAGACGATGATCGCCATCGCGCGGGCGCTTCAGGATGCCGATGAAAACGCCGTCTCGGCGCTGGTGCTGGACGAGCCCACCGCCTCGCTGCCCGACCACGAGGTCGAGATCCTGCTCGATGCGGTGCGCCGCTTTGCCGCCGCCGGGCATACGATCATCTATGTCAGCCACCGGCTGGACGAGGTGATCCAGCTTACCGATGACGTGACCATCCTGCGCGACGGGCGCCATGTGGTGACGCGCCCGACCGAGGGGCTTTCGGAAAGCGGGCTGATCGAGCTGATCGTGGGCCACAGCCTTGAGAAATCCTATGCCTCGGCGAAGGCCACCACGCCCGCGCCGCAGGGCGCGCCCCGGCTGGAGGTGCGCAACCTCTCGGGCGGGCCGCTGCGCGACGTGTCCTTCGATGTCGGGCGCGGCGAGGTGCTGGGCATCGCCGGGCTGCTCGGCTCGGGCCGCACGGAGCTGCTGCGCATGCTCTTCGGCGATCTCGACCGCGAGGGCGGGACGGTCACGCTCGACGGCAGCGCGGTGCGCTTCGCCGAGGTGCGCGAGGCGATGGCGGCCGGCGTTGCGCTGGTGCCCGAGGATCGCAACCGCGAGGGCGTGTTTCAGGGGCTTTCGGTGCGGCACAACCTCTCGATTGCCGACTTGGGGTGTTTCACCCGTGCGGGCCGGATCAACGGCACGCG
This sequence comes from Salipiger abyssi, assembly GCF_001975705.1. Taxonomy (NCBI): domain Bacteria; kingdom Pseudomonadati; phylum Pseudomonadota; class Alphaproteobacteria; order Rhodobacterales; family Roseobacteraceae; genus Salipiger; species Salipiger abyssi. Next base: position 306,102 of record NZ_CP015093.1, on the reverse strand, counting down.
CGAGCGTCAGGAGGCGCGGCAGTCCATTGCCGATCACCGGATCAAGACCGCCGATGACGCGGCGCTCATTTCGTCGCTCTCGGGCGGCAATCAGCAAAAGGTGGTGATGGCCCGCTGGCTGCGGCGCAAGCCAAGGCTGCTGCTGCTCGACGAGCCCACCCAGGGCGTCGATGTGGGCGCGCGCGAGGATCTTTATGCCGCGATCCGCGCCAGCCTCTCGGACGGCATGTCCGTCATCGCCGTCAGCTCGGATTTCGACGAGCTCGCGCAGATCTGCGACCGCGTGGTCGTGCTGCGCGACGGCTGCATCACCGACGAATTGCGGGGCAAGGACATCACCCGCCAGCAAATGACACATCTGGTACTCGCCAGCGGAAAGGATGCCGCATGACCATGGTCAAGGACACCAAACATATCGCAAACCCGCCAAAGGGCGGCGGCTCGGTCAACTGGACCGAGTTCTTCGAACGCTCGGGGTTGATCCTGCTGCTGCTGGTGGTGATCGTCGTGTTCGCCATTCTGCGGCCGAACACCTTCGCCACCTACGCGAATTTCCGCAGCATCGCGACGGTGCAGCCGGTCATGGCGGTGACCGCCATCGCGCTCATCGTGCCGCTGATCGGCGGGCGGTTCGACGTCTCGGTGGGCGCGACGCTGGGGCTTTCGGCCATCGTCACCGCCTCGGCCATGAGCCATTTCCAGCTGCCGTTGGCGGCGGCCATTGGCCTCGGCGTTCTCTCGGGCGCGCTGATCGGCGCGGTCAACGGTACCATCGTGGCCTATCTCGGGGTGAACTCGATCATCGGCACACTGGGCATCGCCACCATCCTCGGCGGCGTCGTGACCGGCTATACCAACGGCATCCCGATCAGCAGCGGGCTCTCGCCGATCCTGACGGATATCTCGATCCAGTCGGTGCTGGGCATCCCGGTGCTCTTCATCCTCATGGCGGTAATCGCGGTGGCGGTCTGGTTCGTGCTGACCCAGACGCCCTATGGCCGCAACCTCGCCGCCGTCGGCGCCAATGCCGATTCCGCCCGGCTCGCGGGGATCCGCAGCAAGCGTGTGGTGATGCAAAGCTTTGTCATCGCCGGTGCGCTGGCGGGCATCGCGGGGGTGCTCCAGATCGGTGCGCAGGGTAATGCCGGGCCGCAGCTCGTCGGCATCACCTTCATCCTGCCGGCGCTGGCCGCCGCCTTCCTCGGCGCGACCACCTGGCAGCCGGGCCGGTTCACCGTGCAGGGCACGATCATCGGGATCTTCTTCCTCGGCACCACGATCAGCGGTCTGTCGCTGGTGGGCATTCAGCCCTGGATCACCGATGTGTTCAACGGCGCCGCCGTGGTGCTGGCGATTGCGCTCTCCGCGCAGTTGCGCCGCCGCCGGACCGGGTCGCTCGATATCGGCAGCTAAGCCGGGAAAGGACGCACGCATGACAAAATATTTTTCCGAAGACCAGTCGGTCGACGTTGTAAATGCCCGCATGGGCGGGGAGATCAATCCCCGCCTGCGCGAGGTGATGACCAGCCTCGTCAGCCACCTGCATGCCTTCGCCAAGGAGGTCGAGCTGACCCAGGCCGAATGGGATCTGGCCATCGAGTTCCTGACAAAGACCGGGCAGATCTGCACCGAGGAACGGCAGGAGTTCATTTTGCTCTCGGACGTTCTGGGCTTTTCGATGCTGGTGGACGCGATCAACAACCGCCGCCCTGCGGGCGCGACCGAGAACACCGTCTTCGGCCCGTTCCACGTCGCCAATGCGCCGGTGCGGGAATACGGCGCGACGATCTCGCTCGACGGCAAGGGCGAGCCCTGCCATTTCACCGGGCGGGTGCTGGATCTCGACGGCAACCCCATCGCGGGCGCCTGCGTCGATGTCTGGAGCGACAATTCGGACGGCTATTACGATGTTCAGCAGCCCGGTATCCAGCCGAAATGGAACAACCGGGGCCGCTTCATGAGCCGCGAGGACGGGCGCTACAGCTTTGTCGGCATCAAGCCGGTCAGCTATCCGATCCCGGATGACGGCCCGGTGGGCAAGATGCTGGGCGCGCTCGGACGTCACCCCTACCGGCCCGCGCATATGCATTTCCTGGTGACCGCCGAGGGCTATGAGACCATCGTGACCCATACCTTCGTCGGCGAGGACAGCTATATCGGCGACGACACGGTGTTCGGCGTGAAAGAGACCCTCGTCGCCCCCTTCGTCCGGGACGGGGAGGGCGCATGGCGCTCGGACTATGATTTCGTGATGGTGCCTTCGCTGCAAGAATAGCGAGCGAACGGCCCCTGATCCTGCGCGGTGCCGTTCTTTGAAACGGCGCGCGCCGCCCGTATTTTCTAAAGAGCCAAGGCCCTGAGGGAGCGCCGTTTTTCGGCAGCCAACGCTTTGTGCCCGAAAGGGGCCCATATCCTTTTATACACGGCTCAGCGATGGTTGGGGTTTCTCACTCGGCGCTGGGGAGCAGGAGCGCGCGGCGAAACGCGGGCTCGCTCAGCACCACCTCGCCCGCGCCGAGCGCTTTAGCGTGGCGGAGCGCGCGGGCGGTGAGCGTCTGGGCGGTCTCGACCGCCTGCGGCAGCGCGCGGCCCTGTCCCAGCCCAGCCACGATCAGCCCGGCAAAGAGATCGCCGGTGCCGGGCAGGGCGATGGGCAGGTGTTCGGTCGGGTGGCGGCTGTCGCCCCCGGGGCCGAGGATGACGCTTTCGATATGGCCCTCGGGCGTATCCTCCAGCGCGCAGCCGGTGGCGACGAGATGCGCCCCGGGGGCGATGTGCAGGGCCTCGCGCGCGGCCTCAAGATCGCCGAGGGTGCGGATCTCCTGCCCGGTGAGCCAGGCCAGTTCGAACGGGTTGGGCGTGGCGATGTCGGCCATTGGCAGCAGCCGCTCGCGCATCACATCGGCGATGGCCTCGGGCACGTAGAGGCCCGGCCCCTCGTCGCCCATCACCGGATCGCAGAGATAGGTGAGGCCGGGGTTCACCGCCTTTGCCTCGGCGACGAAATCCGCCACCATCTCGGCCACGTCGAGCGAGCCGATATAGCCCGTCAGGATGTAATTCGCCCGTTCCGGCAGGCCGCGCTCGCGGGCGCCTTGCAGCAGGTCGGAAAAGAACTCCGGCGGCAGGGCGCGGCCGCGCAGCGTGGGGTAATCGGGCGTGTTCGAGAACACCACGGTGGGGATCGCCGCCACCTCCAGCCCCGCCGCCTGCATCGGGAAGAGCGCGGCGGAATTGCCCACATGGCCAAAGACCACCTGGCTCTGGATCGAGATCACGAAGGGGGGAGGTGTCATGCAGTGCCGTCCAGTCTCTTGCTCCAGTCCTCGACCCGGCGGTTTTCCAGCCGCCGGACCGCGTATTTGCGCCAGCCCTCGGCGAGCACGCCGAGCGCTGCAATACCTTCCAGCTCCGCAAGGTTCAGCCGGTCGACATAGAGCGCGTGCCAGAGCCGGCGCAGCGTCCAGTCCGGCGCCATGCGGTCGGTCAGCTCCAGCCGGTCGCCCGGCGCCACGCGGCCCGGCTCAAGCACGCGGTAATACCAGCCGTTGCGCCCGCTTTGCTGCACGCGCCGCGACATGTCGGGCACCCCGAAGCGCTTGTTGAGCTTCCAGCAGGGCTGGCGCCCCTGCGAGACCTGCACCAGAGCGCCGCCCAGCCGGAAGATATCGCCGACCGCCACCGTTTCCTCGCTCAGCCCGGTGGCCGAGATGTTCTCGCCGAAGCCGCCGGGTGCTGAGAGTTGGGGCAGGGCGCCCAGCTCTGCCCGCCAGATGGTGTAATGCTCGAACGGATAATGATGCACCGCCTTCTCGATGCCGCCATGCACGCGCCGGTCGGCCTGCTCGTCGCCCTCGAACCCTTCGGGGCCGAGGGGCAGCGGGCGGTCCACCGGCGCCTTGGCGATGCCGCTTTGCGCCTTGCTGCCGGGCAGGGGCGTGGCGCGGCCGGTCAGAAGTGTGATGGGGGACGGGGTGGTCATCGGGGCCTCGGGTGTTTGCCGCATGTCTGGCAGGGACGCGGCCCGTGGGGAAGATGCTATCTTCGGGAAAATGGCCCGCCGGTTCAGAGCGGCGCGGTCTCAGGGCGACAGGCTGGCGATATAGCTCGCGATCAGATCGCGCGAGCGCGCCATGTCCTCGAGCTTGCGGTCGAGCTTTTCCAGCTCGCCGTCGAGCCGCGCGCGCAGGTTTTCGCAGGGATCGAAACGCGGCTCGGGGCTGATGATGCAGGGCAGCAGGTCGCGCATCGCCTCGACGGTCAGCCCGGCATCGGCGAGCTGGCGGATGCGGCGGGCCTCTTCGACATCCGCCTCGGAATAATCGCGGTAGCCGCTGTCGCGCCGGAGCGGCGTCAGCAGCCCCTCGGTCTCGTAATAGCGCAGCATCCGCACGCTCACGCCGCTGCGCTCGGAAATCTCGCCGATCTTCATTGCCGCGTCCTTTTCGCTTGACCCTGACAGCGCTGTCAGGGTGCAGGAGGGGGCCGGTCGGATCAAGAAGGAGACCGGAGAAATGTCGAAAATCGAGTATGTTCAGGCGGATGGTGCGCGGATCGGCTATCGCGACGACGGTGACGGGCCGGCGCTGGTGCTGGTGCATGGCACCGGCGGTGACGGTGAGGACAACTGGGGCGAGGTGCTGCGCGGCCTGCCGGGGCGGCGCATCCTGCGCTCCGATTACGCGGGCTCGGGCCTGACGGAGGACGCGACAGAGCGGCTGACGCTCGACCGTCTGGCGGATCAGGTGCTGGCCGCCGCCGATCATGCCGGGGTAGAGACTTTCGACCTTGCCGGGTTCTCGCTGGGCGCGGCGGTGGCGCTGCGGATCGCGGCGCGCCATCCCGACCGTGTGCGCCGGCTGGTGAGCCTGGGCGGTTTCGTCACCGGCGGCGACCCGCGCTCGCGCCTGCAATTCGATCACTGGGTCGAGCTGGCGGGGCGCGACCGCGAGGCGCTTGCCCGTTTGATCCTGCTGACCGGGTTCAGCGCCGATTTCGTCGCCGGCATGGGCGATCTCGACGCGGTGGTGGCGCAGATGGTGGAGGTGACGCACTGGGAGGGCATGGCGCGGCAGGCGATGCTCGACAAGATCGTCGATGTCTCGGCGGATCTGGCGGCGATCCGTGCGCCGACGCTGGTGCTGGGCAACCGCCACGATCAGATGGTGCCGCCCTCGGCCTCCGTTGCGCTGGCCGCCGGCATCGCGGGTGCGCGGCTCGGCTGGATCGACGGGCCGCACCTGTCGCCGATGGAATGCCCCGAGGCGGTCGCGGCGGCGATTGCCGGCTTTCTCGGCGCGTCGGGCTGACGCGCCCGGCGCAGCAGGGCTGGACTGGCAAGGACCAGCGCCAGCCCGGCAGAGACCAGCGCCGCGCCAAGGATCTCGGCGGGGTCCGCCCGCTCGCCGAGGATCAGCGCCTCAAGTCCCAGCGTGACGACCGGGATCAGCGCCGGCAGGCTGGGCCCCGCCACCGGCCCCAGCAGCTCGGTGGAGCGGGTGAAGGCGTAGAAGGCGATGACGCTGACCAGCACGCCCTGAAAGACCGCCTGCAAGAGGATATCGGACAGCGGCACCGCAGCGATCTGCTTCGGCAGGACCAGCGCATAGACCGGCAGGTAGAGCGCGGCAGAGCCCACCGCCACCAGCGCGGTTGCATTGAGCGCCGGCACCCGTTTTTGCCGCACGATGGCGGTATAGCTGGCCCAGAGCACGCCGGTGAGGGCCAGCAGCATATGGCCGGTGGTCACGCCCTCGCCGGTGAGGAGGAAGCCCGAGAGCCCGAGCAGGATCACCCCGAGCCCGGCGATATGCGCCACGGTGAGCCGCGCGCCGCCAAGCGCCCGCGCCAGAAACAGCGACGCAATGGCCATCACGCCGGGATTGAGCGCGCCCGCCGCCGCCGCGGGCGCCGTCACCATCGCCTGCGATACCAGAAGGATATAGGGCGCGCCGAAGGTGACGATCATCAGCAGCATACCGGCCGGGCGCAGCGTATCCGACCCGGTCCCCCGGCGCAGCAGCACCGGCAGCAGCAGCGCCGCCGCGACCGCAAAGCGCAGGGCGGTCAGATCCTGCGCGGTGAGCCCGGTGGTCACCCCGAGGCGCAGCAGCACCAGCGAGCCGGACCAGATCAGGATTGCCAGAAAGGCCCAGAACAGGCCGGGGCCGAATGTGCGGGAAGGCTGTGTCATGCGTGTCTCCATCGGTTGACGGCACGATAGGACGCGGCCAATAATTAGAAAAACGAAACTATGTCATCCTATGGTTTGAGGAATCTCAATCATGACTGCCCGCACGCTGAATCTCGACGCCCTGCGCAGCTTCGTTGCGATTCACGAGACCGGGTCGTTCCGCCTCGCTGCCGCGCGGGTCAACCTGTCGCCCTCTGCGGTCAGTCTCCAGATCGGCAAGCTCGAAGAGATGCTGGGGCACCGGTTGCTCGACCGCAACGCGCGGCGGGTCGCGCTGACCGAGCAGGGCGAGCGCCTGCTGCTTCAGGCGCGCTCCATCCTGGCGCTCAGCGACGAGACCATGGCGATGTTCCGCACGCCCATGCTGGAGGGAAGGCTGACGCTTGCCGCGCCGCATGATCTCGGCGTGTCGCTGGTGCCGGCGCTGCTGCGACGGGTGGCGGAGCGCTACCCGCGCGTGCATGTGGATGTGCGTCTCGGGGACTCTGGCAGCGTGCTCGACAGCTTTGTCGGGGGGCAGAGCAATGTGGTGCTGTTCAACGATGTCGGCCCGCCAGCCATCGCCTCGCGCCGGCTCCGGTCCGAGCCGCTGGCCTGGGTCATGGCGCGCGGCGGGCGCGCCCATGCCGAGCCGGTCCTGCCGCTGGCGACCGCCGAGCAGGGCTGTGCCTGGCGCGACGCGGCGCTGAGCGCGCTGGGCGCGTCGGGGCGGCGCTATCGGGTCGCCTATAGCAGCGACACCGCGATGGGTCAGATGGCGGCGCTGCGTGCCGATCTCGCGGTGGCGGCCTTGCCGATGTCGCTGGCGCAGGGCGACCTCGTCGCGGTGCCGGTGGCAGACGGGCTGCCCGAGCTGCCGATGACCGAGATCCGCATCGCCCATGACGACGCGGCGGTGGCGCGGGCGGTTGCCGCCATGGCGCAGGAGCAGGCCGAGAGTGCCGCACCGATGCCACGCGCGGGCTGAGCACGGAGCGCGAAAATAACGCCTTGACTTAGAGCGCGCTCGAGCCCCTAGGCTCGGATGCGTCTTGATGAGAAGCAGGTGTCATGAAAATCGGCGAGCTTGCGAAACGCAGCGGGTTGTCGGCCCATACGATCCGCTATTACGAGCGGATCGGGCTCTTGCCCTATGCCGATCGCGATGCCGGCGGGCGGCGCGATTACGACGAGTCGATCCTCGTCTGGATCGGCTTTCTCGACCGGCTGAAGACCACCGGCATGCCCATCCGCGAGATGCTGCACTATGCGGCTCTGCGCGCGGAGGGCGATCACACCGGCCCGGAACGGCGCCGCATTCTGGAGGCGCATCGCGACCGGGTGCGCACCCATCTGGCCGATTTGCAGGCCTGTCTTCTCGTCCTCGACACCAAGATCGACACCTATGTCGAAGCGGAAAAAAGGACGCATTCCCATGACGATACAGAACACTCCTGCGACGGAAAGCCGGCTGGAGCGCGGTCAGCGCGCGCTTGACGCCATCGACGGGCAGGCCGGTCAAAACGTGATCGACGCGCTGGCCGATATCGCGCCGGATTTCGCCACCTACCTGTTCGAATTCCCCTTTGGCGATATCTATTCGCGCCCGGGCCTCTCGCTGCGCGACCGCGAGATCGCCACCATTGCCGCGCTGGCGGCGATGGGCACCGCGCAGCCGCAGCTCAAGGTGCATATCGAGGCGGGGCTGAATGTCGGGCTGAGCCGCGAGGAGATCACCGAGATCCTCATGCAGATGGCGGTCTATGCCGGTTTTCCCGCAGCGCTGAACGGGCTGTTCGCCGCCAGGGAGGTCTTTGCCGCGCGGCCTGTGGCGGAGCCGCCGGAATAGGGCCGGCAAGGCAGGCACAGAACGCGCGGCGGCTGAGGAAGCTCGGATCTATCTCAGTCGATTCCGTTGGCGCGCTGCAATGCGCGAACATAGCTCACGATGTTCGCCACGTCGGCGCGGGTCAGCCCTTGCTGCGGTGGCATGTTTCCGAAGCGCCAGTGATGCGCCTGCACGCCGCGCTCGGCGGCCAGAAAGAACGCCATGTCGCCGTGATGTGACGGCTCATAGATCTTGTGGACCAACGGCGGGCCAAGGCCCAGCTTCCCGGCGGCGTTCTGACCGTGGCAGGCGGCACAGACGGCCTCGAACCCGCGCTTTCCGAGCTCGGCCTGCGCCGAGAGACTGTCGGGTAGGCTGACCTCGACCATGGCGGCGCCGGCGGCGGGCGGCTGTGTCGCGGTTTCCGCCTGCGTCCGCGATCCGTCGCGGGTGATCATGAAGGTGGCACCGGCGACGACCGCAACAGCGGTCGCGCCAGCGATGGCAATGTATTTCATCTCGATGTCCTTGGGGGCACGACGGATGGGGCCGTGTGCATGGTCCTGTCAGGTCTGACCCGCGCAGGGTGCGCGGAGCAGGGCTCTGGATTGCGACCGTTCAGGCGCGCGGAGGCGGCAGGTCTCGGTCGAGCCAGACCGCCCGTCCGGTCTCGGACGGGGGCAGGGGATGGACATCGCGGAGCGCCATTACTGCGAGCGCCGGGCTGTCGGCGACGGGCAGGGCCGCCGTCGCACAGCCTGCTATATGCGGACAGTCGGGATGGCCGGCGGGGGTCCGCTCCTGATCCGTGCCGTATTCCGCACAACCGGGGCAGTCGTGTAGATGATCCATATGCCCGGCCATGGGCATTGCGAGGCCGGACTGCGGCAAGGCAACCAGCGAGAGAAACGCCGTCAGAAGGATCAAGACGAAGATACGCAAGGCTGCTCCGTTTCCATGCGACGGCAAATCTGCCCCAGAAGACAGCAGAGGGTCAACCGCTCATGCCGCGACCGCGCTTCGGCAGCCATTTCTGGTCGGCCACGCCGTGATACGGTCGAAGCAGGGGGCGTCTCCTTGTTCCGCCGAACGGGGGCGGTCCTTGATTCGGCGCCACTCTCCCGTGGTTGCGCTGCGCTGAGTGGACGCAGACGGGCGAAAGGGGATGGCTTGATCGCGGGGCAAAGGGGAATATTTTCCCATCATCCAACCAAGGACGGATCATGACGCAGCCCCTGCCGCCCCGCATCGAGCCCGCGACCCAGCCCCTGGGCATGCTGGCCAGTCTCAGGGCCGCCCGCAGCAATGTGCTGCGCATCATTCCCGCCATCGCCTATACCCAGCCTATCGTCACCGGCACCACCGGTCATGCCCGCTGGCACATGGTGCAGGGCCCCGAGGGCATGAAGCGGCTGTTTCTGGACAATGTCGAAAACTACCCGAAATCCGAGGTCATGCTGCGGATGCTGCGCCCGGCGGTCGGCGACAGCCTGTTCACTTCCGTGGGCGCGCAATGGCGCTGGCAGCGCCGCGCCATCGCGCCGGTTTTCGCCGCCCGCAATGTCGAGGCGCTGGCGCCGATGATGACCGCCACCGCCGAACGCGCCTGCGAGCGCCTCGCCGGTGCAGGCAGCGCCGAGATGGTCGCTGAAATGCTCTCGGCAACCTTCGACGTGATCTGCGACGTGGCCCTGTCGGGGCGCGAGCATTTCGACGCGGAGACCTATGGCGAGGCCATCACCCGCTATTTCCTGACGGTCGGACGTGCCTCGCTTCTGGATTTCCTGGAGGTGCCGCACTGGGTGCCACGCCCGGCGGAGCTTTTCGGGCGCGGCGCGGTCAAGACCATGCACACAATGGTGGCCCGCGCCATCGAGGCCCGGCGGCGCGAGGCGACGGGCGGGGCGGACGATCTGCTCGACCATATGCTGGCCGCCCGCGACCCGGAAAGCGGGCGCACTATGTCGCCGCGCGATCTGCTCCATAACATGCAGTTCTTCATCGTGGCGGGGCATGAGACGACGGCGCTGTCGCTCGCCTGGGCGCTCTACCTGCTGGCCCATGACCAGCCGGCGCAGGACCGCGCCCGGGAAGAGGCGAAAGACGTGTTGCAGGGCGGTCCCTGCGGCCATGAAGAACTCGACCGCATGCCCGGCATCACCGCCATCCTCGACGAGACCATGCGGCTTTACCCGCCGGTGGGCATGCTGGCGCGCAATGTGCGCGAGGCCGACACGCTCTACGACCGCGAGATTCGCCCGCGCGAGACGATTTTCGTCAACACCTGGTCGCTGCACCGTCACCACGATTACTGGGAGCGGCCTGATCATTTCGATCCCACGCGCTTTGGCCCAGACCAGCAGCGCAACCGCTACCTGCACTTGCCGTTCGGCGCCGGGCCGCGGGTTTGCGTGGGGGCGAATTTTGCCATGATGCAGGCGGGGATCATCCTGGCCACGCTCTTGTCGCGCTACCGTTTCGCGCCAAAGGGCCCGCGCCCCGAGCCGATCATGCACATGACGGTGCGCCCCGATCCCGGCGTCACGCTGGAGATCACGCCGCACTGAGGGCCTCGATGGGCATCAGCATGCCGCGCCGGGCGCGACCGCTGCCCCACATCGCGCTCGATCAACGGAAAAATCCGAAAGCGGGACCGCGCCTTAGAGGCGCAGGGTCAGTCGCGGTGATGTAAGCTGGTTTGAATGGTACCGCCTCCCCGGCTCGAACGGGGGACCTCTTGATCCACAATCAAGCGCTCTAACCTACTGAGCTAAGGCGGCACGTTCGCGGGGAATAGCGTCGCCTCCGGATGAATGCAAGCCGAAATCCTGGGCTAAAGTGCACGTTCCCAATGCTGTTCCACGAGCTCGACGCCAAAGCTGCGCACCGGGGTCGCGCTGATGCAGGCAAAGCCGTTGCGGGCATAAAGTGCGCAGGCGGCGCGGTGGCTTTCATGGGTCCAGAGGGTCATGCGGCGGTATCCGCGGGCGCGGGCGAATGCCATGCAGGTGTCGAGCAGGTGCCGGCCCAGCCCCTTGCCGCGCGCGGCGGGGTCGAGCAGGAAGAGCCGCAGCTTTGCGGTGTCGTCGTCGAGCCGCACGCAGAAGATGCTGCCGAGGCGCCGCCCGCTCTGCCAGGCGATCCAGCCGGCCTCGCGCGCCGGGTCGTGCCCGGCCTCGAAGCCGCGCAGGATCTCGTCCACCAGCGCCGGAAAGCTCTCGTCGAACCCCTCGTCGCGGGCATAGAGCCGGCCATGGGCCTCGACCAGCCAGGGGCGGTCGGCGGCGGTATAGGGTTTCAGCACGGGCGCGGTCATGCGGGCAGGGTTCCACCGGGCGGCTTGCAAATCAAGCGCCCCGGGGATAATGCGCAGAGATGCCGCAGCCGCCGGACGGCCGCAGGAAGGGACAGGCCATGGGTATCAACACCGAACGCGATCTCGAAGCGAATTTGCAGATCGGACCGACCGATCACGGCATGGTCCGGCTGTTCGTCAGCGCGGGCGAGATGGAGATGCCGATGGATTTCGATCCCGAAGAGGCGGAGGAGATCGCCGAAGAGCTTCGCGCCGCCGCCGCCGCCGCGCGCAAGGTCAAGACGAAGCGCTGAGGCCGGGACAACTCTCTTGGAAGAGAGTTGCAAATTCCTTGAAAGGAATTTGCCCACGGGCCCCAGCTGTTCAGCCCCAGCCGTCGAGCGCGGCGCCGGGATCGCGCAGCGCCTGCAACCGCCGCGCCGCATGCACCGCAAACCGCCGGATCAGCGCATTGCGCCGCGCGCCCGCGAGCTTCGTCTCCGGCCCCATGCGCAGGATTTCCGCGTCATAGCCATCGGCGATGATCAGCCCGGTGCCCTCGGGCAGCAGCTCGGTGGGAAACTCCGAATCCACCGCCCAGAAATAGCGGTCGCACCAGTCGAGATAGCCCTGCCATTTGCCGTCCGAGAGGAAATCGGCGCGGCTGCTCTTGCATTCCACCACCCAGATTTCGCCCTTCGGCCCCAGCGCCATCACATCGACGCGCTTGCCGCGTTCGGGCACGAATTCCTCGATCACCGAGAAACCATGCCCGGCGGAAAGGTGACGGCAGACGCCGCGGGCCAGCCATTGGCCCGGCATCAGGGGAGAGTCGGGGGCGAGTGTCATGAGCGAAGAGTATGAACATTACGTGAACAAATGCAAGCGCGCGGGCTGCGGTCACGATTTGCGCGATGGGCTCTTGCCGCGCCCGCATCGGCATCCTATCTCGGGGTCAGGCGGGTTCTGCCCTTCTCGTGTCATGGTTGCATTCCGGTGGCCTTAAGCAATTCCGAGGGAGCTGGCTCTGTCCGGACCGTGGTCTGGTTACCTGGCGCCCACCTGTATATACAGGTCCTCGGGAATGAGATAACCTCACGGTTGGTGTGGTTCCCGCCGCAGATTTCCCAATAGATTGATCCGAAACGAAAAAGCGCCCCTCGGGGCGCTTTCGTTCAAGGTCTCTGCGGAGGCCGCGCTCAGAGCAGACGGCGGCGTGCCTTGCGGTTGCCGGGCGCTTCCGCCGGCACCGGCGCGGGGGTGAGCGTGGTCAGGCGCTGGCGCTTGCCGCCGGCGGGGGGCGTGCCCTTGTCTTCCATCCGCATGATGGTGATCGCGAACTGCACCCCGGCAAAGACCAGCCCGTTGAACAGCCACAGCAGGAACACCGCCAGCAGGCCGGCCTCCGAATGGGTCACGAGATGATAGAGATTTGCGACGTTCAGCCAGAGCAGCAGGCCGACGAAGACCGTCGACAGGCCGAACCCGGCGAAGACTTGCAGGATGTAGAGGCGCACGAGGCGGGGCATGGTAGATCTCCTTGCTGCGCGAAAGAAGGTATCGCGCCGCGTCGGTTTGGCAAGGGCAAAGCGGCGCCCCTGCCTGCTATATCCCCAATCTGGAATGTCTTTGGCCAAAGCGCAAGCGGCGCAGGGTCGCAGGGTGGCCCGCGACCTGGTGCTGCCGTCGTGATTGTGCGGGAGAGCGGCGGCGGGGCCGCGCTCAGAACGCCTCGGGCTTTGCCTCGCGGGCCATGTGGTCGAGCACGGCGTTGACGAATTTCGCCTCGCGGCCCTCGGGAAAGAAGGCGCGGGCCACGTCGACATATTCCGAGATCACCACCCGGGGCGGCGCGTCGCTGTCGACGAACTCGGCCCCGGCGGCGCGGAAGAGGGCGCGCAGCGTCGGGTCGATGCGCGCGATGGGCCATTTCGCCACCAGCGCCCGGTCGGTCATCTGGTCGATCTTGGCCTGCCAGTTCACAGCCGAAGAGGTGATGCTGCCGAAGAGCTCGATATCGCCCTCCAGCATCTCCACACCTTCCTCGATCTCGGCGCCGAAGCGGTAATCGAGGAATTCGGACTGCACCTTCTCGGCGGTCTGGCCGGCGGCCTCCATCTGGTAGAGGGCCTGCACGGCATAGAGCCGCGAGGCGGATTTCATCCGCCGTTTCTGATTGCCGGAGAGGGCCGGGGGTGCGTCCGGGGTGGTCATGCGCTGTCTTTTCCTTGCGAGCCGCCCGCCACCTGGAACTCGTCCCGGGCGGGTACGAATCCCACCCCCTTGCGGGCGCCGCCCCACCTACGGGCCAGCGCGAGCAGATGCAAGGCCGCAGCGGCCGCGCCGCCGCCCTTGTTCTGCCCCGCCGCCTCGGCGCGGACGCGGGCCTGCTCGTAGTTTTCCACGGTCAGGATGCCGTTGCCGATGCAGAGCCCCTGGAGCCCCAGCAGCGCCAGTGCGCGCGAGCTGTCGTTGCACACGGTCTCGTAATGGGTGGTCTCGCCCCGGATCACGCAGCCGAGCGCCACGTAGCCGTCGAAATTCGACATGCGCTCGGCGATGCCGATGGCGGTGGGCACTTCCAGCGCGCCGGGCACCTCGATCACCTCGTGAAAGCCGCCAGCGGCCTCGATCTCGTCGGTGGCGCCCTTCACCAGCTCGTTGGCGATGTCCTTGTAATAGGGCGCCACGACGATGAGGATCTTGACCGGCTTGTCGAAGGACGGGCGCGGCAGGGTGTAATGTTCTTCGTTCGAGGCCATCAGGCGCCTCCGATCTTGCGGGTGCCCACGATCTCGAGCCCGTAGGCCTCGAGCCCGACGATCTTCGGGGTGGGGGAATTGGTCAGCAGGATGAGCTCGGACAGGCCCAGCGAGGAGAGGATCTGCGCGCCGAGCCCGTATTGCCGCAGTGTCTTGGGCGAGGTGCCTTCCTGCGGGTCGAGCTTCATCGCGGTGTCGCGCAAGAGCACCACGACGCCCCGGCCTTCCTCGGCCACGGCATGCATGGCGTCGCGGAACTCGTCGGCGCGGCCGGGATGGCCGGTGCCGACGATATCCATCATCGGATCCATCGCATGCATGCGCACCAGCACCGGTTCCGGCGTGGTGATGTCGCCCTTGCTGAGCACGATATGCTCGTCGCCATGGGTGGTGTCGCTGTAGATGCGCATCTGCCATTCGCCGCCGAATTCCAGGCTGACGGTCTCTTCCTTCTCGGCGCGCACGAGGTTGTCGTTGCGGCGGCGGTAGGAGATCAGGTCGGAGATGGTGCCGATCTTGAGCCCGTGGCGCTGCGCGAAGGCGACCAGCTCGGGCAGGCGCGACATGGTGCCGTCCTCGTTCATGATCTCGCAGATCACGCCCGCGGGGTTGAGCCCGGCGAGGCGCGAGACGTCGACCGCCGCCTCGGTATGGCCGGCGCGCACCAGCACGCCGCCGGATTTGGCGCGCAGCGGAAAGACATGGCCGGGGGTCGCGATATCCTGCGCGCCCTTGGCGGCGTCGATGGCCACGGCCACGGTCTTGGCGCGGTCGGCGGCGGAGATGCCGGTGGTGACCCCCTCGCGCGCCTCGATCGAGATGGTGAAGGCGGTCTCGTGGCGCGAGGAATTGTTGGTGGACATGAGCTGGAGGCCGAGCTGGTCGCAGCGCTCCGCCGTCATCGAGAGGCAGATCAGCCCGCGCCCGTGAGTGGCCATGAAATTGATTGCGTCGGGGGTCGCCCATTGCGCGGGGATCACCAGATCGCCCTCGTTCTCGCGGTCTTCATGATCGACCAGGATGAACATGCGCCCGTTGCGGGCATCCTCGATGATCTCCTCGACCGAGGAAATCGCATCCGTCCAGTCCGTCTCGACGGGCCCCGGGGTTTCGTAATCGGCCATCTCGCGCCTCCTGTATCGTTCCTGCCAGATAAGAGAAACCGGCGGAAATGGCTAGGGCGGTTTTGAGTCGGGCCGCTTTGCGCGTGGCGGTGACCACGGCTTTTGGAGTATTTGGAGAAAGATGAAGGGCCGGGGTCAGTCGAAGATGTCGTCGAGCAGGTCAAAAAGCCCCTTGGCGGCTTTCCTGCCGAAGGATTTCTTCTTTTTTGTCTTGGCCTTCCGCGGCGCCTTGTGGCGCTTTTTCGGGTTTTCGCGAAAGGCCGAAGGGCGGTGGCGCGGGGCGTCGCGTTCGACCCGCTCGGGGCGGAGCTGTTTCAGCTCGTGCAGCGGCGCGCCACAGGAGGCGCAGACCAGCTCGTGCCGCCCGGCATCGAGGATCAGCGCGGCGCGGGTGCCGCAATAGGAACAGGTGGCGATCTTGGTGGTCGGCATGGGATCCGATATGGGCCGGCGCGGGGCAGGCTGCAAGCGCCGGTCGGGAAGATCAGGCGAGGTTACGGGCGCGCTGCATAGAGCGCTGATTTACGGGCGCGCTGCATAGAGCGCGACCGCCGCCGCGTTCGAGACATTGAGCGAGCCGAACCCCCCGGCGAAGTCGATGCGCACCAGCCGGTCCACGGTGTCTTTCGTCTTTTCCCGAAGACCCGGACCTTCGGCCCCCAGCACCAGCGCCACGGCGCGGTCGCGCAGCCCGTCGAGCGCCTCTTCGATGGTGCCTTCGGCCTCGCCGTCGAGCCCGAGCACCAGATAGCCCATCTCCTGAAGCGCGTGGATCGTATCGGCGAGGTTGCGTTCGCGCAGATAGGGCTGGCGTTCGAGCGCGCCGCTTGCGGTCTTGGCCAGCGCCCCGGTTTCGGGCGCCGAATGGTGCAACGTGCCGATCACCGCCTGCGCGCCGAACACCTCCGCGGAGCGCAGGATGGCGCCGACGTTATGCGGATCGGTCACCCGGTCGAGCAGCACCAGCCGGGGCGGGCGGGTGCCGTCGCCGAGCGCCACATCGGCGAGTCGCCCCCAGTCGAGCGGTTTGACCTCCAATGCCGCCCCCTGATGCACCGATTGCGGATCGAGCGGCGCCTGGAACTTGCGCGGGTCGTGGATCTCGGGGGCGATGCCTGCCGCTTCGATGGCGTCGGCGAGTTTTATCTGCGCGTTGGGCGTCACGATCAGGCGCAGCTTCTCGCGGCGCGGATTCACCAGCGCGTCGCGCACCGCGTGCAGACCGAAGAGCCAGACGGTTTCCGCGGAGCGGGCCTTTTTCGCCTGCTCCTTTTCCACCACCCATTTCGGTTTTTTCGCCATGACACGCCCCTTTTCCTGCGGTGCCGTTCCCTTGCCTCTCTGCTGTCCGCATCGCAAGGGATTTTCCTGTTGACGATGGTTTTGGTCGACTGTAATCAGCCCACCACGCCGGGTCACCGGCGGGAAAGTGGGCGACAGGCCGCAAGGTGTGGCAGGGGACTGTAACTCCCTCGCGGAGACGCACGCTTGGTTCGATTCCAAGGTCGCCCACCACTTTCCCTCTGACATTCAATCTGGAAATCAAACACGTCACCGACCGCGCCCCTGGTGCCGGGGCAGCGCTGCACGCGTGATGGCGCCCGGTGGGGTGCGCTAAAAACTGCCGGATTTGCCGGAAGGGCGCCGGCCGGTGAGCGGAAGCGGCGCCGCTTGCTGTGCCGTTATGCGGCGATTGGCGCCAGCTCCGGGATCTGGTCGCCGCTGAAGGCGATATCGTCCCAGGTTACCGTGGCCCCGTCCAGAGTGATCACCACATCGCGGGCGGAGTCCGTTTCGCTTTCGTAACGCAGGATCACCTCCGAGCCGGCATTGCCCTCGGCATCGGCAGTATATTCGATTCGCGCATTGGAAAGCGTAAAGCCGTCATCCAGCGGATCGCCGTCGATCAGGAGCATATCGACACCCGGCTCGAAATCGGCGATCCGCGTGACGTCGAGCAGCAGCGTGCCATCCTCCTGAAGAACATTGTCGATAAAATAATCTGGTATCTCGCTTTCGCTCAACATGCCCTCATTGACAGTTGCCTGGAACGTGTCGCTCCCGGCACCGCCAAAGATGTCGTTGACCGTATTGGCGTAGGTTCCGTCGAACGTACCGGTTTCGGGATCGCCGCCGGTGATCGCATTTTCCTCGATGACGATGGTGTCGTCGCCATCCCCGCCATCGAAACTCGTGTAATAGGCCGTGCCTTGCCAATTCTGGCTGAACGCCATGACGACGTCATTGCCCGCGTCCCCATAGACGGCGGTGTTCAGGGCATCGCTGGCCAATGTGTCATCGCCGTCGCCCCCGTGTATCGTGGAAACTTCGCCGAAGAATTCCCCATCGGTTGTAATCAGATCGTCGCCGTCTCCTCCATCGACCAGGATCCCGCCTGGGGTGAAGGAGATTGTGTCGTTGCCGTCTCCGCCGTCGATCAGGCCAGTGCCGGCCGTCCCGGAAACGATAATATTATCATTGTCTTCGCCGCCATCGAGTTCGAAATGCCGAGCCAGACTTCCAGCGAAGATCGTGTCGTCGCCGCTCTCGCCACGCACATCGGTTTGCGTCTCGCCGGAATATAGCGCCTCATCTTCGATTTCGATCAGATCGTTTCCGGCCCCTGCGCGAACGATGAAATCCATCAGGTCGGTGGGCCCGCCGGCGATCGTGTCGTCACCGTCCGTCCCGGTGATCGTCTCGTCGGAATCGTCACCCGTAGAAGGTTCCCCGCCGGTATCGCCATCATCGTCGGGCACGGCGTCGTCGCTGTCGTCGTCATTGTCTGATGGAGAGATAAATCCGATGCCAAATGTGGCAAGCCCGAGCAGCAAAAGCACTTCCATATTTCCGATCTCCAATCATACTGACACCGGATTCATTATTCGTTAATTTCTTGGACATGCAATAAGCGCGAAAATACACTCCGGTTTCGCTGCATGAATTCGGACAAAGGGGGCCATTCCCCAGTATTGTGGCAGGATTGTAGTCTTGCGGCTGACAGCGGCGCCGGAATCCCTTTTACGGGCGGATGCGCATTTACGGCGCGGATGCGAATACGGCGCGGGCGTGAATGACGCCATCCGCTCGGTTCTCAGCGCTGCGACTCGATCCGGATGGTCTGGCGCAGATCGCCGCTGGCGCGGTCGAAGATCAGGATCTCGTCGCTCTCGGTCACCACCGCATACCAGTCCGACCCCTGGGTGTAGGCGGTGGCGATGGCGCCGCCGGGCAGGGTGATGATCTCGGGCAAGGGCGCGCGGGCGCTGCGGTAGGAGATGACAATCATCGCGAGGATGGTTAGAAGCCCGGCGATCATCACGCCCGTGAGCACCGTCACCAGCAGGCGCAGAAAGCGCAGATTGGCCGGTTCGGGCAGCTTTTCCGGGTCTGGAGTCTGGGACATGGACACTCCTCTGCGCATCGTCATCGGCGAGGCCCCGCCGCCGCGCCTTGATAAGGCGCTGGCGCGCGATGTGCCAGAGGCAGCGGCGCTGTCGCGCACGCGGCTGGCAAAGCTCATCGCCGAGGGTGCGGTGACACGCGGCGGCGAGGTGCTGAGCGATCCCAAGGGCAAGGTGGCCGAGGGCGACGAGATCGTCATCGCCGTGCCGCAGGCCGAGGAGAGCCATATCGGCCCCGAGGACATCCCGCTTGAGATCGTCTGGGAAGATGCCGACCTCGTGGTGGTCAACAAGCCCGCCGGCATGGTGGTGCATCCCGCGCCCGGCACGCCCACGGGCACGCTGGTCAACGCGCTGCTGCATCATTTCGGCGGGGCGCTTTCCGGCGTTGGCGGGGTGGCGCGGCCGGGTATCGTGCACCGGATCGACAAGGACACCTCCGGCCTGCTGGTGGTGGCGAAATCGGATCGCGCGCATCACGGGCTTGCGGCGCAGTTCGAGGCGCATAGCGCCGAGCGCGCCTATCTCGCGGTGGTTTACGGTGTGCCCGATGCGGGCGATCCGCGGCTGGTGGGCACGCGCGGTGTCTCGGTGGAGCCCGGCGGGGTGATCCGCATCCAGTCGGGGCTGGCGCGGCACAGGACCGATCGCCAGCGTCAGGCGGTCTATTTCGACGGGCAGGGGCGGCACGCGGTGACCCGCGCACGGGTGCTGGAGAGCTTCGGCACGCCGCCCGCCATGGCGCTGGTGGAATGCCGGCTGGAGACCGGGCGGACGCATCAGATTCGCGTGCACATGGCCCATGCCGGGCACGGGCTGGTGGGCGATCCGGTCTATGGCGGGCGCCGCAAGCCGCCGCTCAAGGCGCTGGGGCCGCAGGCGACGGAGGCGGTGAGCGGCTTCACCCGCCAGGCGCTGCATGCCGCCGAGCTGGGATTCGCGCATCCGGTGACCGGCGCGCATCTGCGCTTCGAGGCGCCGCTGCCCGAGGATATGGCCGCGCTGCTGGGCGCGTTGCGGGATATCGGCGCGAGCTGATCATTTTCGCACATAGCGCGTGTCTATTTTGCGCATTTCAACATCAGCGCACGATTGATATAAACTTCCCAATGTGGTGAGCGCGTCATTTTGGCGGATCCGTCCGACGGAAAGCTGCGTTAGCGTCGTAGAAAGCCAAAAGCCATAAGCGCCATAGGGCTTGAAATTCACACGGGGCAGCCCCATCTGGGATGTTAAGACCCGTAACATTGGAGGATCAGGGTAGGTGAGTAATTATGCCAATCTCCCGGCACCATCGCCCGAAGCGGGCCTGAGCCGGTACCTGTCCGAGATCCGGAAGTTTCCGCTTCTGGAACCGGAAGAAGAATACATGCTGGCCAAGCGCTGGGTCGAGGATCAGGATGCGCCGTCCGCGCATAAGCTGGTCACCAGCCACCTGCGCCTCGCGGCCAAGATCGCCATGGGCTATCGCGGCTATGGGTTGCCGCAGGCTGAGGTGATCTCCGAGGCCAATGTCGGCCTGATGCAGGCGGTCAAACGCTTCGACCCGGAAAAGGGCTTTCGCCTGGCGACCTATGCGATGTGGTGGATCCGCGCGTCGATTCAGGAATATATCCTGCGGTCGTGGTCGCTGGTGAAGCTCGGCACCACCTCGGCGCAGAAGAAGCTGTTCTTCAACCTGCGCAAGGCCAAGTCGCGCATCGGCGCGCTGGAAGAGGGCGATCTGCGCCCCGAGCATGTCGAAAAGATTGCCACCGATCTCGGTGTGACCGAGGACGAGGTGATCTCGATGAACCGGCGCCTGTCGGGTGGCGACGCCTCGCTGAACGCGACCGTGGGCAGCGACGACGACGGCTCGATGCAGTGGCAGGACTGGCTGGAGGACGAAGACGCCGACCAGGCCGCCGATTACGCCGAGCGCAACGAGCTTGAGGCGCGGCGAACCATGCTGGCTCAGGCGATGGATGTGCTGAACGAGCGCGAGCGCGACATTCTCACCCAGCGCCGTCTGGCCGAACAGCCGGTGACGCTGGAGGAGCTCTCGGGCGTCTACGATGTCAGCCGCGAGCGGATCCGGCAGATCGAGGTGCGCGCCTTTGAAAAGCTGCAAAAGCGCATGCGCGATCTGGCGCAGGATCAGGGGATGATGGCGGAGGCCTGACATCCCGCCCGTTTCGAACGAAACGCCCGTCCCGACCCCCGGGGCGGGCGCTTTTTTATGGCGCCGCCGCGCGTCATGGCTTGGAAACGCGCCGCGTCTCGGGCATGGAACAGGCGCGGGCAGGAGGCCCGCTCAGAGGAGTGTTTCATGACAATCAGGCGGATTTCTTCCGGCGGCGCTTTCGAGGCGAAGATCGGCTATTGCCGCGCCGTCGTGGCCGGTGGCTTCGTGCATGTGGCCGGCACCGTGGGGCAGGGCGAGACGGTCACCGAACAGTGCCGCTCGGCGCTCGATGTGATCGGCAAGGCGCTGGCCGAGGCGGGCGTGAGCTTTGCCGATGTGGTGCGGGTCAATTACTACCTGCCGGATGCGTCGGAGTTCGAACCCTGCTGGCCGATCCTGGCGGAAACCTTCGGGGAAAACCCGCCGGCGGCCACGATGATCGAATGCAACCTGATCGCGCCACAATACCGGATCGAGATCGAGGTGACGGCGCTGGCGGCGGGGTAACGCTCGGCGCCGATGCGCGCTGGACCTTCGGCGCCGAATTCGCCATACACGGGACAGGAAGATACCGAGGAGTCGTCCATGGGCATTCTGAACTCGCTCCTGAGCGCTTTGACCTGGTGGAACGGGGCCACGCTCAACACCCGTCTCTGGAGCAGCCGCAACGGCCAGCGCGTCGGCGAGGATGAGCAGGGCAACACCTTTTACCAGACCAAGGACGGCAAGCGCCGCTGGGTCATCTATAACGGCGAGATCGAGGCGAGCCGGGTCAGCCCCGACTGGCATGGCTGGCTGCATCACACCTTTGACGCGCCGCCCACCGACCGGCCGCTGCCCCACAAGAGCTGGGAAAAGCCGCATATCGAAAACCTGACCGGCACCGCGCTGGCCTATGCGCCGCAGGGCTCTATCCGCAAGGTGGAGCCGAAGCCGCGTCAGGATTACGAGGCTTGGAGCCCGGAATAACCTCATGAGCACGTCCACCACAGAGGTGCTGGTCGGCGGCGCGGTGCTCGCCGCCGCGATCGCGTTCGGCGCCTATGCGGTGACGAGCACGGGCTTTCGCCTGGGCGAGGCCGGCTATCCGCTGAGCGCCAGCTTCCGCTCGCTCGAAGGCATCACCGTGGGCAGCGACGTGCGACTGGCCGGCGTCAAGGTCGGCACGGTCACCGGCATCGCGCTGAATCCCGAGACCTACCGCGCCGACATGTCGATGACGGTGCAGGACGAGATCCAGATCCCCGACGACAGCGCCATCGTGATCTCTTCCGAGGGGCTTCTGGGCGGCAATTTCGTGGAAATCAGCCCCGGCGGCTCGCTGTTCTATTACGAGGCGGGGGACGAGATCCTCGACACCCAGGGCTCTGTCAGCCTGATCTCGCTGCTGCTGAAATACGTCGCCGGAGGGAGCGAGGAATGATCCGCATTCTGGCACTCGCGCTGGGGCTCGCCGCAAGCGCGCTGCCGGCGCAGGAAGCGACCAGCACAGGCACCGGTGCGGAGATGCGCGGGCTCGACAAGCTTACCGGCAAGGCCTCGGATATCGAGATCTCGGCGGGCGAGACGCTGCGTTTCGGCCGGATCGAGATCAGCCTGCGCGAATGCCGTTACCCGCAGGACGACCCCGCGGGGGATGCCTTTGCCTTCATCACCGTGCGTGAGGCGGGCGAGGCCGAGCCGGTGTTTCGTGGCTGGATGATCGCCTCTTCGCCGGCGCTCAACGCCATGGATCACCAGCGTTACGACGTCTGGGTGATGCGCTGCACCACGTCCTGACCGGAGGCGGCCAGCTCGGTTCCCGCGAAATCCGCCCGGAACACCAGCGCCTCTTCGAGCCGGGCGCGATATTGCGCGCGTGAGATCTCGACTCCGCCCATGGAGGCAAGATGCTCGGTCAGGAATTGCGTGTCGAAGAGGGTGAAGCCGGCGCGCGTGACCAGATCCATCAGCCAGCAGAGCGCGATCTTGGAGCCGTCGCGGCGGCGCGAGAACATCGACTCGCCGCAGAACACCGTGCCCAGCTCCAGCCCGTAGATGCCGCCCGCCAGGTCGCCCTGCATCCAGACTTCGAGCGAATGCGCTTGTCCGCGTGCATGCAGGCCGATGAAGAGCTCGCGGATTTCGGCATTGATCCAGGTCTCGCTGCGGTCGGCGCAGGCGTCGATGACGCCGGCGAAATCCGTATCCACCGTAACGCTGTAATCGTCCTGCCGCAGACGGCGGGCGAGGCTGCGCGAGACATGCAGCCCGCCGATGGGGATGATGCCCCGGCGCCGCGGATCGACCCAGAACAGCTCCGGATCGTCGCGATGCTCGGCCATCGGAAAGATGCCCGAGCGGTAGGCCTGGAGCAGCAATTCCGGCGTCAGTATCATGACTGCCCCTGCCGCCCGTATCCGCCGCGCCCCGCCATCAGCCGGCGGAGAACGGATCCTTGGCCAGCCACTTCTCCAGCCAGTGGATATTGTAATCGCCGGCGAGGATTGCGTCCTCTTGCAGCAGCGCGTGGAACAGCGGCACCGTGGTGTCGACACCGTCAACGATCAGCTCTCCCAGCGCCCGGTTGAGCCGCGACAGCGCCTCCGTCCGGTCGCGGCCCTTGACGATCAGCTTGCCGATCAGGCTGTCGTAATAGGGCGGGATCGCATAGCCCTGATAAAGCGCCGAATCCATCCGCACGCCAAGGCCGCCCGGCGCGTGATACTGGGTGATCTTGCCGGGGCACGGGGTGAAGTTCGGCAGCTTCTCGGCGTTGATCCGCACCTCGATGGCGTGGCCGTCGATGGTCAGATCCTCCTGGGTGAAGGAGAGCGGATAGCCCTCCGCCACGCGGATCTGCTCGCGCACCAGATCGACGCCGAAAATCGCCTCGGTCACCGGGTGTTCCACCTGAAGCCGGGTGTTCATCTCGATGAAATAGAACTCGCCGTCCTCATAGAGGAACTCGATGGTGCCGGCGCCGGAGTATTTCAGATCGGCCACGGCCTTGGCGCAGGTCTCACCGATGCGCTTGCGCTCTTCGGGGGTGATGCAGGGGCCGGGGGCCTCCTCGAACACCTTCTGGTGGCGCCGTTGCAGCGAACAGTCGCGCTCGCCCAGATGCACCGCGTTGCCCTTGCCGTCGCCAAAGATCTGGATCTCGATATGACGCGGCTTTTGCAGGTATTTCTCGATATAGACCTCGTCATTGCCGAAGGCGGCCTTGCCCTCGGCCCGCGCGGTCTGAAAGGCGCGCTCCATTTCCGCTTCGGAATTGGCGACCTTCATGCCGCGCCCGCCACCGCCAGCGGTGGCCTTGATGATCACCGGGTAACCGAATTCGCGGCCGATCTTCTTGGCGGCCTCGACATCGGGCACACCGCCCTCGGAGCCGGGCACGCAGGGCACGCCGAGCGCCTTCATCGTGTCCTTGGCGGTGATCTTGTCGCCCATGACGCGGATATGCTCGGCGGAGGGGCCGATGAAGGTCAGGCCGTGATCCTCGACCATCTGCACGAAGCGGGCGTTTTCGGAAAGAAAGCCATAGCCCGGGTGGATCGCCTGGGCGCCGGTCACCTCGCAGGCCGAGATGATGGCCAGCGGCGACAGATAGCTTTCGGGCGAGGGGGCGGGGCCGATGCAGATGGTCTCGTCGGCCATGCGCACATGCATGGCATCGGCATCGGCGGTGGAATGCACCGCGACGCTGGCGATGCCCATCTCGCGGCAGGCGCGGATGACGCGCAGCGCGATCTCGCCCCGGTTGGCGATGAGAATCTTGTCGAACATGAGCGGCCCTTACTCGAGGATGACCAGAGGGGCGCCGTATTCGACGGGGGCGCCGTCCTCGACGAGGATGCGCTTGACCGTGCCCGCATGCGGGGCGGGGATGTGGTTCATGGTCTTCATCGCCTCGACGATCACCAGCGTGTCGCCTTCGCGCACCTGCTGACCGACCGAGATGAAGGAGGGCGCGCCGGGTTCGGGCTGCATGTAGACGGTGCCGACCATGGGCGAGGTCACCGCGCCGGGATGGGCGGCGGGATCCTCGGGCGCGGTCTCGGCGGCGGGGGTGGCGGCTGCCGGTGCTGCCGCGGGCGCAGGGGCTGCGACCTGAGTGACGGCGGGCGCCGCCTGCGGCATCATGCGGCTGACCCGCACATTGAGGCTGTCATCCTCGCCGTAATCGCGTTTGACCTGAAGCTCCGTCAGATCGTTGTCCCGGAGCAGTTCCGCCAATGCCTTGATGAAGGCCACGTCGGCTTCGTGGGTGTCTTTGCTCATGCAATCCTCGCCGGTGATTTGCCGGGCCTTTTTGCCCTGGCCCCTTGATTTGGCGCTTATAGGCCAAGCGTCGGCCCATGAAAAGCGAGGGAAAGCGGGAAATAGAGGCCCTTCGGCGCATTTGACCACGCGTGAAGGCGCCCCGGGCGCGTGCCGGGGGCGTTGTCTCGAATCATAGGCCGGTGCCGGGGTGGCCCGGCCTATGGCGCGGCGACGGCGGCGGCGTCCGCGTAGGGCGCGGCGGGCGTGCTCGGCTCGTCGGGCGCCTTCGTTTCGGTCTCCGGCTCCGGCGAGCGCTCGGCGCTGTCGGCGCGCGTCGGCGCGTCGGGCGGCGGGCTTGCTTCGTCTCTGGCGCCGGACCCGGTCGGTGCCGGTTCCGGCGGGCGCAGGTCTTGCGTCAGCCGTTCGGCCTGTTCCTCGAGGATCGCGGAAATCTTGATCTGCATGATCGAGGGCGGCGCCACATGTTTGGCCGGGTTGGGAAGCCCGGTCAGGCCGCGCCAGAAATCCGCCGGCGGCTGCCCGCTGGTTTCGGCATCGGTGCCGGTGCGGGCCTGTTCCGAGACAGGCTGGACCTTGGTTTCCCGCGCGGGCCCGTCCGGCACGGCGGGAAGGCCCAGAGGATGCCCGGTGGCCAGAGGTGCCACCGCGGGGGGTACACCCGTGAACTGCATGGAGTCTCTCCATCAGATACAAGGCCCCCACCTATTCGAGCTTAACACAAAGAGTGGGCCAGGGCAGCGGTTTCGTAAAATTCTTCCGTGTTTTCCGTCTCTTGGTTAACGGCTTGTTGCATCGCCCGGGAAACGCAAACGGGCGGGGCCATCCGACGCCCGCCCGTTGCGCTCTTTCACGCGCCCGGGCTCAGCCCTTGTTCGCGCGGTTTTCGATGAGGTCGTCGACGACGGAGGGATCTGCGAGTGTTGAGGTATCGCCGAGGGCGCCGAAATCGTTTTCGGCGATCTTGCGCAGGATGCGGCGCATGATCTTGCCGGAGCGGGTCTTCGGCAGGCCCGGCGCCCACTGGATCAGATCCGGCGAGGCGATGGGGCCGATCTCGGTGCGCACCCAGGTCCGCAGCTCCTTCTTGAGCTCCTCGGACGGCTCCACCTCGTTCATCAGCGTGATGTAGCAGTAGATGCCCTGGCCCTTGACCGGGTGCGGGTAGCCCACCACCGCGGCCTCGGCCACCTTGGCATGCGCCACCAGCGCCGATTCGACCTCTGCCGTGCCCATGCGGTGGCCCGAGACGTTGATCACGTCATCGACCCGCCCGGTGATCCAGTAATCGCCATCCGCATCCACCCGGCAGCCGTCGCCGGAGAAGTAATAGCCCTTGTATTGCTGGAAATAGGTCTGCTCGAAGCGCTCGTGATCGCCCCAGACCGTGCGCATCTGCCCCGGCCAGCTGTCGGCAATCGCCAGCACGCCCTCGGTCGGGCGGTCCTCGATGATCTCGCCGCTTGTCGGCTCCAGCACCACGGGTTTGACCCCGAAGAACGGCTTCATCGCCGCGCCCGGCTTGGTCGCATGCGCGCCCGGCAGCGGCGTCATCAGGTGGCCGCCGGTCTCTGTCTGCCACCAGGTGTCGACGATCGGGCAGCGGCCCTGACCCACCTTGTCGTTATACCAGTTCCACGCCTCCGGATTGATCGGTTCGCCCACGGTGCCCAGCACCTTGAGCGAGGATAGATCGCAACCGGTTACGAAATCGTCACCCTGGCCCATCAGCGCGCGAATGGCCGTCGGCGCGGTGTAGAACTGATTTACTTTATGTTTTTCACAAACCTGCCAGAACCGGCTGGCATCGGGGTAGGTCGGCACGCCCTCGAACATCAGCGTCGTGGCGCCATTGGCCAAGGGCCCGTAAACAATATAGGAATGCCCGGTCACCCAGCCCACATCGGCGGTGCACCAATAGACGTCGCCCTCGTGGTAATCGAAGCTGATCTCCATCGTCATGGCGGCGTAAACCAAATATCCACCACTTGAGTGCACAACCCCCTTGGGCTTGCCGGTCGAGCCCGAGGTGTAAAGGATAAACAGCGGGTCTTCGGCGTTCATCGGCCGCGGCGGGCAGTCGGGGGCGGCGTGCTCCATGAGGTAGTTGAGGTCGACATCGCGGCCCTGGATCCAGGAGGTCTGGTCGCCGGTATGCTTGACGACGAGGCAGCGCACCTTGTCAGAGCAGTGCAGCAGGGCGGCGTCGGTGTTCGACTTGAGCGCGGTCTTGCGGCCGCCGCGCGGGGCGGTGTCGGCGGTGATGACGATCTTGGCGCCGCAATCGTTGATGCGGTTGGCCAGCGCGTCGGGCGAGAAGCCGGCGAAGACGATGGAATGGATGGCGCCGATGCGCGCGCAGGCCAGCATGGCATAGGCGGCCTCGGGGATCATCGGCAGGTAGATGACGACGCGGTCGCCGCGCATGACGCCCTGGGAGAGCAGGACGTTGGCCATGCGGTTCACCTTGTCGTAGAGCTCGGCATAGGTGATGTGCTGCGCGGGGTCTTCGGGGTTGTCGGGCTCGAAGATGATGGCGGTCTGGTTGGCGCGGGTCTTGAGGTGCCGGTCGATGCAGTTATAGGCGACGTTGAGCACGCCGTCCTCGTACCATTTGATATCGACCTTGCCGAACTCGAAGCAGGTGTTCTTGATCTTGGTCGGTCGCGCCATCCAGTCGAGCCGCTGCGCCTGATCGGCCCAGAACCCGTCCGGATCGCTCAGTGACCGCGCATACATCTCGTCATAACGCGCAGCGTCAACATGCGCCCCGGAAACAAAATCGGAAGACGGCGGGTAGGTGTCGGACATCGGTGGGTTCCTCCTCCACGAAATTCAATGCCCAAGGGAAGCGCGGCGGGCAGGGGATGGCAATAGGCATTTGGTGCAATGTTTCAGCAACCCGCGCATAAATTTTGCACATATTGCACGGTGCCGCGGAGGCGGGGCGCCTCCGCGGCGCGAGCGCTATCAGATCGCCAGATATTCCGCCCGCAGGCTTTCGTTCTCCAGCACCTCGGCGGCGGTGCCGTCAAAGACGATGGCGCCGGTGTCGAGGATGATCGCCCGATCCGCCAGTTGCAGCGCGCGCACCGCATTCTGCTCGACCAGGATGGTGGTCATGCCCTGCGCCTTGATGTGGCGCAGGGTCTTTTCGATCTCGTCCACGATCACCGGCGCCAGCCCCTCATAAGGCTCGTCCAGCAGCAGCACCTTGATGTCGCGGGCAAGCGCCCGGGCGATGGCCAGCATCTGCTGCTCGCCGCCCGAAAGCGTCACCCCCTCCTGCCGGCGACGCTCGCCGAGACGGGGGAAGAGCTCGTAGAGCCGGTCGAGAGACCAGCCGACCGGCGGCGCGATCTGCGCCAGTTGCAGGTTCTCCTCGACCGTGAGGCCGGGGATGATGCGCCGGTCCTCGGGCACCAGACCCAGCCCGTGCGCCGCCGCCTCATGCGAGGCCATCTTGTGCAGCGGCTGGTGATCGAGCCAGATCTCGCCCTTCTGCACCTGTGGCGAGCCGAGCCGTGCGATGGAGCGCAGGGTCGTGGTCTTGCCGGCGCCGTTGCGGCCGAGCAGCGCGACGATCTCGCCCTCGTGCACGTTGAAGGAAATGCCCTGCACGATATAGCTCTCGCCGTAATAGGAATGCATGTCCCAGACGGAGAGGAAGGCCGGCGCGGTCTCGGCCATATTGGCGTTCTTGGAAAAATCCGGTCTGACGTTCATTTCTGTGATCCTCCCGTCCCGGACCTGATCCGGGACCTCATGCGTTGAGGCCCCGGATCAGGTCCGGGGCACGTTGCGCGGGCTCAGGCGTGTTCGCCGAGATAGGCTTCCTGCACCTTGGGGTGGCCCTTGATATTGGCGGGGATGTCCTCGACCAGCGGCGTGCCCTGGGCCAGCACCGTGATCCGGTCGGCGAGCGAGAACACCACATGCATGTCATGCTCGATGATGCACATGGTGATGTCGCGCTTCTCCTTGATCTCCTTCAGCAGGTCGATGGTGTTGTTGGTGTCGGCGCGGGCCATGCCGGCGGTGGGCTCGTCGAGCAGCAGCAGGCGCGGCTCCTGCACCAGGCACATGGCCATCTCCAGCCGCCGCTTGTCGCCGCGCGACATGGAGGCGGAATGCATGTTGCGCTTTTCCAGCATGTTCACATCCGAGAGCATCGCCTCCGCCCGTTCGCGCAGCGTGGCCTCGTTCTCGACCGACTCGATGGCGTGCAGGCGGAAGACCCCGTCGCGCTTGGCGAAGAGCGGGATCATCATGTTCTCCATCACCGTCAGGTCGCCGAAGATCTCCGGCGTCTGGAAGACCCGCGAAATCCCCATCTGGTTGATCTCGAAGGGTTTGCGCCCCAGCACCGACTGCCCGTCGAACATCACCGATCCGGTGTCGGGGATCAGCTTGCCGACCAGGCAGTTGAGCAGCGTCGACTTGCCCGCCCCGTTGGGGCCGATGATGGCGTGCACCGTGTTCTCCTGCACGGAGAGGTTCACCTCGCTCAGCGCCTTCAGCCCGCCGAAGCGCTTGTTCACGTCCTTGACGTCGAGAATGCCCATAATCGCGTCTCCTTATTCGGCGGGGGTGGTGCTGGCGGATTTGGCGTCGTCCTTGGCCGGCTTGCGGCGCAGGCGGCGGGCGATGCGCTGGCCGCCCTCCACCAGCCCGCCGGGCAGGAAAATCACGATCAGCATGAACAGCAGGCCCAGCGTCAGGTGCCAGCCCTTGCCGACGAAGGGGTGGATCAGCGCGACCACCAGATCCTCGAGCCCGTCGGGCAGGAAGGAGACCCAGCCATGCACCACCTGGTCGTTGATCTTGGAGAAGATGTTCTCGAAATACTTGATGAAGCCCGCGCCCAGCACCGGGCCGATCAACGTGCCCGCGCCGCCGAGAATGGTCATCAGCACAACCTCGCCCGATGCCGTCCACTGCATGCGCTCGGCACCGGCCAGCGGATCCATGCAGGCCAGCAGCCCGCCGGCGAGCCCGGCATACATGCCAGAGATCACGAAGGCCGCCAGCGTGTAGGGGCGCGCGTTGAGGCCGGTATAGTAAAGCCGGTTCTGGTTCGACTTGATTGCGCGCAGCATCATGCCGAAGGGCGAGCGGAAGATGCGGATCGCCACGTAGAAGGAGATCAGCATGATGATCGCGGCGACGTAGTAGCCGACCGAGAATTGAAACGCCCAGGGGCCGATATTCAGCGTCTCGAAGCTGCGCATCTCCATCCCGAAGAGGTTGGTCACCGGGATGCCGCCATCGGCGGTGGCCGAGACGCCGAGCACGCGCGGATCGTCCAGCGTGATCTGCAACCCGGTCTCGCCATTGGTGATCGGTGTCAGCACCGAATAGGCGAGGTTGTAGCTCATCTGTGCGAAGGCCAGCGTCAGGATCGAGAAATAGATCCCCGAGCGGCGCAGGCTGACATAGCCGATCACCACCGCGAAGAGGCCCGCGACCACCATCGACAGCAGGATCGCCGGGATCACGTTCATGCTCAGCAGCTTGAACATCCACACCGCCGCATAGGAGCCGACGCCGAGAAAGGCCGCGTGGCCGAAGCTGAGATAGCCGGTGAGGCCGAACAGGATGTTGAAGCCGATGGCGAGGATCCCGAAGATCACGAAACGCTGCATCAGGTCCGGGTAGCCGGCATTGAACTGCGCCAGCCCGCTATCGGTGGGGAAGGGGTTCAGGATGAAGGGTGCGAACAGCGCCAGCACCGCGACGATCAGGAACAGGGTGAAGTCTTTCTTGCCGAGTCCGAACACAGGCTTAGTCCTCCATCACGCCCTTGCGGCCCATGAGGCCCCGCGGACGGGTCAGCAGAATGATGATGGCGACGAGATAGATGATGATCTGGTCGATCCCGGGCAGGATCTGCTTGATCTCATTCATCGAGGCGAAGCTTTCGAGGATTCCCAGAAGGAAGCCGGCGGCGACGGCGCCCGGAAGCGAGCCCATGCCGCCGACGACCACAACAACGAAACTCAGCACCAGGAAATCCATGCCCATGTGGTAGTTGGGCGAGTTGATCGGCGCATACATGACGCCCGCGAGCCCGGCCACGGCGGCGGCCAGCCCGAACATGATGGTAAAGCGCCGGTCGATATTGATGCCCAGCAGCCCTACGGTCTCGCGGTCGGCCATGCCGGCGCGCACCACCATGCCGAAGGTGGTGAATTGCAGGAAGGCAAAGACCGCGCCGATGATCAGCGCCGCGAAGGCGAAATAGACCAGCCGCCAATAGGGGTAGATGATGGCGTTGGGGTCAAAGCCCAGCAGCACGCCGAAATCGAAGGAGCCGGTGAAGGCGTCGGGCGCCGGCGTCGGGATCGGGTTGGCGCCGAAGATCTGCTTGATGATCTCCTGCAACACGATGGCGAGGCCGAAGGTCACCAGGATCTGGTCCGCATGCGGGCGGCGGTAGAAATGCTTGATCAGCCCGCGCTCCATGATCACGCCGACGGCGATCATCACCGGGATCGAGAACAGGATCGCCAGTGGCACCGACCAGTCGATGATGGCGGCGCCGGTCGCCTCGCCGAAGAGATCGTGCATATAGGGCACATCGACCTTCAGCGGGTTGCCGAGGAAATCGGTGCGGGTCTCGTCCACCACCTGATGCGACAGCGTCAGCAGGCGGTTCAGCGTCACCGCGCAGAAGGCGCCGATCATGAAAAGCGCGCCATGGGCGAAGTTCACCACGCCCAGCGTGCCGAAGATGAGGGTAAGCCCCAGCGCGATCAGCGCATAGGCCGAGCCCTTGTCGAGCCCGTTCAGGATTTGAAGGATGATTGCGTCCATGTCCCGGCCTTCAAGGTCAAAGGGAGAGGGTGCGTTCCCGGCTCGGGGGCCGGGAACGCTGGGGATACGACCACGGAAACAAACGGTTGCGGTCGTATGAGCTGCGGAGGTGTCAGGCGCCCGGGTTACAGGCGCCGAGCGAACCGCCCGCGAACATCGGATGATCGGGTGCGTATTCCACCTGGGCGCGCGGCGTGACCTCGACCACTTCGAGCAGGTCGAATTCCGAGGTGGGGTTCTCTTTCCCTTTCACCACGAGCACATCCTTGAAGCACTGGTGATCCTCGGCGCGGTAAAGCGTCGGGCCGTTGCCGAGCCCGTCGAACTCGAACCCGGCCAGCGCCTCGCCCACGGCGCAGGGATCGAAGGAACCGGCGCGCTGCACCGCATCCGCATAGAGCAGCGTCTGCACATAGCAGGTGTGCGCGGCCTGGCTCGGCGGGAAGCCGTATTTGGTGCCGAAGCTCTGCACGAAGGCCTTGGAGCCCTCGTCCTGAAGCGACCAGTGCCAGTTGGTGGAGCCGAAGATGCCCTTGACGTTCTCGCCGGCGCCGCGCGCCATCAGACGCGAGTAGAGCGGCACGACGATCTCGAAATTCTTGCCGTTCACCTGCTTTTCGCGCAGGCCGAACTGCACCGCGTTGGTGAGCGAGTTCACCATGTTGCCGCCGTAATGGTTCAGCACCAGCACATCGGCGCCCGAGTTCAGCACCGGCGCGATATAGGAGGAGAAATCGGTCTGGGCGAGCGGGGTCTTGACCGCGTTCACGGTCTCCCAGCCCAGGGCCTCGGTGGCGGCCTTGATCGATTCCTCCTGGGTCCAGCCCCAGGTGTAATCGGCGGTCAGGTGATAGGCCTTGCGGTCGGCGCCATACATCTTGGCCAGCACCGGCGCCAGCGCGGCACCCGACATGTAAGCATTAAAGAAATGGCGGAAGCCGTTGGCTTTCTTGTCTTTTCCGGTGGTATCGTTGGAGTGGGTGAGGCCGGCCATAAAGATCACGCCCGCCTCCTGGCAGAGCCCCTGCACGGCGATGGCCACGCCCGAGGACGAGCCGCCGGTGATCATGATGGCGCCGTCCTTCTCGATCATCGACTTGGCGGAGGCGCGGGCGGCGTCGGATTTGGTCTGGGTGTCGCCGGTCACATACTCGACCTTCTTGCCGAGGATGCCGCTGCCGTCGAGCGCCTTGGAGCTGAAGGTGTTCAGCATGCCGCCGTCGCCGCCGCCGTTCAGATGCTCGACCGCCAGCTCATAGGCGCGCAGCTCGTCGGCGCCCTCATCGGCATAGGGGCCGGTCTGCGGCACGTTGAACCCGAGCGTCACCGAGCCGCCGGTGGGGGCGTTGGTGAAGGCGCGGGCCGACGAGGCGGTAAAGATCGTCGGCAGCGCGACGCCGGCGCCGGCCACGGCACCCGTTCTCAGCACGCCACGGCGAGTCAGAGTCGTCTTGGACATAAAATCCTCCCATTTTGTAAGCTGCGCGGGCGGGCTCCTCTTCCCTCCGGCGCGAACACGAATTCGTGCAAAGCCAGTATCGGCGAGTGAATGAAAACCACGCAACAATTGCTTTTTGGTAAACAATTTTTTTGTCAACGAATGAACGGTATACTACAGTCTTCTGTAAACTGATTTATGTGGCGCCGCAGAAAGGCGTTGAAAGGACAGGAAAAGCGTCATGGCCCGCGACACGCTGACCGGCTCGCGCATCCGCGAAAGGCGGATCATCTTGGGCATGAAGCAGGCGGAGCTGGCGCGGCGGGCGGATATTTCTGCCTCATATCTTAATCTCATCGAGCACAACCGGCGCAGAATCGGCGGAAAGCTGCTGCTCGATATCGCCGAGATTCTCGGCGTCGAACCCTCCATGCTGACCGAAGGCGCCGAGGCCGCGCTGATCGCGGCGCTGCGCGAGGCGGCGCTGCATGCGCAAAGCAGTGGGGCGGAGCTTGACCGGCTCGACGAATTCGCCGGGCGGTTTCCCGGCTGGGCGCGGCTCCTGGCCGACAGTCGCGCGCGGATCGAGACGCTGGAGCGCTCGGTGGAGGCGCTGACCGACCGGCTGGCGCATGACCCGCATCTGGCCGACGCGCTGCACGAGATGCTCTCGACCGTGACCGCGATCCGCTCTGCCGCCTCGATCCTCGCCGAGCCGGGCGAGATCGACCCGGACTGGCAGCGCCGCTTTCACCGCAACATCTATGAAGACAGCGCCCGGCTTGCCGAGAGCAGCCGCAGCCTCGCCTCCTATCTGGAGGCCGAGGGCAAAGCCGCCGCCGAGAGCGGCACGCCGCAGGAGGAGGTCGAGGCGCTGTTCGAGGCGGCGGATTACCATATCGCGCCGCTCGACGCCGGTGGCTTGCCGGGAGAGGTGGCGCAGGAGCTGGGTGCGGCGCTCTCGCCCACCGCCCGGGCGCTGCTGCGCCGCG
This sequence comes from Salipiger abyssi, assembly GCF_001975705.1. Lineage (NCBI taxonomy): Bacteria > Pseudomonadati > Pseudomonadota > Alphaproteobacteria > Rhodobacterales > Roseobacteraceae > Salipiger > Salipiger abyssi. Next base: position 271,841 of record NZ_CP015093.1, on the reverse strand, counting down.
CCTTCGAACGCTACGCCGCCGATGCCGCAGCGCTTCCGCTGCCGCAGGTGCTGGAGGCGGTGGTGGTCACCGGCACCGACCCGCTGGCCTTGGCGCGGCGCTTCGGCACCGATCCGGCCCGCGCCATGCGGCGGCTGGCGACGCTGCCGCCGAGCGCGCCCTGCGGCCAGGTCGGGCTGGCGATCTGCGACGCCTCGGGGGTGTTTACCTTCCGCAAGCCGCTGCCGGATTTCCCGATCCCGCGCTTTGGCGCCGACTGCCCGCTCTGGCCGCTCTTCGCGGCGCTCTCGCGTCCGATGTCGGTGCTGAGCCGGGTGCTGCACTCCGCCGGGCGGCAAAGTGGCGCGGTCACCGCCATCGCCTTTGCCCAGCCGGCAGGCCCGCCAGAGATCAACCGCGAGCCGGTTTTCGAGGCGCATATGATGATCGCGCCCGCGCGGGCGCGCACGGAGGAACGTCCCGAAGAGGTCGGCGTGACCTGCCGGATCTGCCCGCGCGCGCCCTGTCCGGCGCGGCGTGAGCCCTCGCTGCTGGGCGAGCCGGGCTTTTGATCTTTTGACACCCGGCGTCACATTGGCGATAAGTTTTTTACAGGGGAGGAAAACCACGGTTCTCCGGGCCGCACGGTCCGGGGCCGGGGGCAAGGGGGCGTGATGTTAAAACGTGTGATGCTGATCGAGGATGAGCCGAACATCATCGAGGCGATCAGCTTCATCCTGTCGCGCGAGGGGCTGGCGGTGGACACCCATTCCGACGGCACCACCGCGAATGAAAAGCTGCGGGCCTGCCGGCCCGATCTGCTGATCCTCGATGTGATGCTTCCGGGCAAGAGCGGCTACGATATCCTGCGCGAACTGCGCGAGGATGCGGATACCGCCGAACTGCCGGTGCTGATGCTCACCGCGCGCGGCCAGTCGCGTGATCGCGAAATGGCCGAGCGCGCGGGCGTGTCGGCCTTCATGACCAAACCCTTCTCGAATGCCGAGATGCTGGCGACGGTGCGCACGCTGGTCGCCGGAGGCGCATGAGCGAGGCCGGGCCTCCGCGCCGGGGCAAGCCCCCGGTCTTTCTGGAGCGGCAATCCTATCGCCGCCGCCGGGTGATCGACACGGCACGGGTGCTGCCCTTTATCGGCATGCTGCTCTGGCTGGTGCCGCTGCTCTGGGCCGAGGAGGGCGCGGCGGCGGTGCGTTCCTCCAGCGCCATCCTCTATCTCTTCGGGGTCTGGGCGCTGCTGGTGCTGGGCGCGGTGGTGCTGTCCTCGCGGCTGGCGGCGCAGGGGCGCTATGGCGCCGAGCCCGGCGGTGAGGGCGGATGACGATGCTCAACACGCTGGTCGCCGTGTGCAGCGCCTATGCGCTCTTTCTCTTCGTCGTGGCCTTTGCCGCCGAACGCGCGGCGCTGCGCGGCCAGGCGACATGGCTGCGCTCGCCCATGGTCTACACGCTGTCGCTGTCGATCTACTGCACCGCCTGGACCTTTTACGGCGCCGTCGGCTCGGCGGTGCGCTCCGGGTTCGAATACCTGACGATCTATCTCGGCCCGTCGCTGGTGCTGGTCGGCTGGTGGTGGATCCTGCGCAAGCTGGTGCGCATCGGACGCAGCCAGCGCATCACCTCGGTGGCCGACCTGATCTCGTCGCGCTACGGCAAATCCAACCTGCTGGCGGTGGGGGTGACGATCCTCGCCGTGGTCGGCACCACGCCCTATATCGCGCTGCAACTGCAATCGGTGACGCTGAGCTTCGAGGTGTTCGGCGTCGGCGATCTCGCCACCGGCGAGGAGAAGGGCCACACCGCGCTCTGGGTGGCGGCGGGGCTGGCGCTTTTCACGGTGATCTTCGGCACCCGCAATCTGGATGCGAACGAACGCCATAACGGCGTTGTCATGGCCATCGCGCTGGAAGCCATCGTCAAGCTCGCGGCGCTGCTGGCGGTGGGGGTCTTCGTGGTCTGGGGCCTGTCGGGCGGGGTCTCGGGCGCGCTCGACAAGATCGACGCCTCGCCGCTGGGGCATTGGGAGATCGACGGCGGGCGCTGGGCGGGGCTGATGATGCTCTCGGCCGCCGCTTTCCTCTGCCTGCCGCGGATCTTTCAGGTGCTGGTGGTGGAGAATGACAACGAGACCCATCTGCGCACCGCGAGCTGGGCCTTTCCGCTCTATCTGGGGCTGATGAGCCTGTTTGTCGTGCCCATCGCCGTGGTCGGGCTGGAGATGCTGCCCGAGGGCTCGAACCCGGATCTCTTCGTGCTGACCGTGCCGCTGAGCCAGGGCCGTGACGGGCTGGCGGTGCTGTCCTTCCTCGGCGGGTTCAGCTCGGCCACCTCGATGGTGATCGTGGCGGCCATCGCGCTCTCGACCATGGTGTCGAACCATGTGGTGATGCCGCTCTGGCTGCGCTTTGCCGGGGGCGGCGCCAAGGTCTCGGGCGATGTGCGCCATGTGGTGCTGCTGGCGCGGCGGCTGTCGATCATCGGCGTGGTGATGCTGGGCTATCTCTATTACCGGCTCTCGGGCGGCGGCGCGGCGCTGGCCTCCATCGGGCTGGTGAGCTTTGCCGGCGTCGCGCAGGTGCTGCCGGCGATGCTGGGCGGGATCTTCTGGCGCGGTGCCTCGCGGCTGGGCGCGCTGACCGGGCTGACGCTGGGTTTCGGCTGTTGGGGTTACACGCTGTTCCTGCCGAGCTTCGGCCCCGGCGCGGTGCTGCCCGAGGTCTGGCTGCTCGACGGCGCGTTCGGCCTGCACTGGCTGCGCCCGCACGCGCTCTTTGGCATCGAGGGCATGGACCCGCTGCTGCACGCGGTGTTCTGGTCGCTGGCACTCAATACCGGCGGCTTCGTCCTCGCCTCGCTCGCCAGCTTTCCGCAGCCGCTGGAGCGCTTGCAGGGCGCGCAGTTCGTGAATGTCTTCGAGCATTCCACCGGCCCGCGCAGCTGGGCCGGGCGGGTGGCGCCGACCGAAGACCTCATGGTCATGGCGCAGCGCATCCTCGGCGCCCGCGATGCCCGGCTGCTCTTCGAGCGCGAGGCGCAGCGCCAGGGGCTGCGCGGCGGGCTGCCGGCGCCGACACCGGATTTCCTCGAAACGCTGGAGCGCGAGCTGGCGGGCTCGGTCGGCGCGGCCACGGCGCATGCCATGGTCGGTCAGATCGTCGGCGGTGCCTCGGTCTCGGTCGAGGATCTGATGGCGGTGGCCGACGAGACCGCGCAGATGATGGAATACTCCGCCCGGCTGGAGGCGCAGAGCCAGGAGCTCGCCCGCACCGCTGCGCAGCTGCGCGAGGCCAATGCCAAGCTGACCCGGCTTTCGGTGCAGAAAGATGCCTTCCTGAGCCAGATCAGCCACGAGCTGCGCACGCCGATGACCTCGATCCGCGCGTTTTCCGAGATCCTGCGCGACACCACGGGCCTCAGCGCGCCGGAGCAGAGCAAATACGCCTCGATCATCCATGACGAGGCGATCCGGCTGACCCGGCTGCTCGACGATCTGCTGGATCTCTCGGTGCTGGAGAACGGGCAGGTGAACCTCAACCTGCGCGAGGGGCTGCTGTCGGAGGTGCTCGACCGGGCGGTTGCGGCGGCGGCGGCGGACGAGCACGGCGCGCGGCTGCGCATCGACCGCGACCCGGCGGCGGAGCGGATCTGGCTCAACACCGATCTCGACCGGCTGAGCCAGGTGTTCATCAACCTCGTGGCCAATGCCCGCAAATATTGCGACGCGGCGCAGCCGGCGCTGGATATCCGCGTGCGCACCGGCGAGGAGGTGGTGATCGACTTCATCGACAACGGCACCGGGATCTCCTCCGAGGCGCAGGATGTGATCTTTGAGAAATTCAGCCGGGTGAGCGACCAGAAGGCCGGCGGTGCCGGGCTGGGGCTGGCGATCTGCCGGCAGATCATGACGCGGCTGGGCGGCGAGATCGCCTATCTGCCGGGGCAGGGCGGCGGCGCCTTCCGCGTGATCCTGCCCGCCGATATCGCCATGGCGGCGCAGTAACCGGGGCAGAGGGGAAATCCCGGCCCCTTAAAGCGCTTGGTAACCAAATCCCGCCATACAGGGTCGGGAGTCAGCCGGAGAACAGGCCAAGCAGGTGATGGGAGAAACCGTCAGACAGGATGACGTTCTGGGCCAGAAGGCCAGCGCCGCCCGCCGCGTATTCGAGGCGCGGGGGATGTCGCCGGCCAAGGCCCTGCGCCGGGCGCTGTCGCGCGCGGCCGACGTGCTGTGGGATCTGGCGCTGGTCACCCATGGCGTCGGCCAGGAGATGGCCGATCAGGACGGCGTGGTCGAGATGCTGCCCGCCAACACCCTGCTGCTGCTGCTCGACGGCCCCGAGGGCGCGCTGGGCCTCGCCATGATCGACCGCGAGGTGATGACCGGGCTGATCGAGGTGCAGACGCTGTTGCAGGTCACCCAGATGCCGGTCGAGGATCGCCCGCTCACCCAGACCGACGCGGCCATGGTGGCGCCTCTGATCGACGCGACGATGGAGCGGCTGGCGCGCTATCTCGACGGCCACCCGCTGCAACCGCAATTCGAGGGTTATCGCTACGGCGCGATGATCGAGGATGCTCGCGCCGCTGGGCTGCTGCTGGACGCGGCGGGCTATCGCAGCTTTCGCGTCTCGGTGGATCTGGCGCTGGGCCGCCGCCGCGGCGAGCTGCTGCTGGTGCTGCCCGACCGCCCGCATGCGGGCGAGGCGGCGCCCGATGCGGAGGGTGGCGATGATGCGCCCGGCCCGCATGAGCGCAAGATGAAGCTGCTGCCGGTGCAGATGGATGCGGTGCTCTGCCGTCTCAGCTTGCCGCTCGGCGCGGCGCAGCGGCTGAAGCCCGGCGATCTGATCCCGCTGCCGCCGGAGGCGCTCGACGGCGTGTCCTTTGTCGCGGGCTCCGGCGCGGCGGTGGCGGGCGGGCGTCTGGGGCAGATGAACGGCATGCGCGCGGTGCGGCTGGCCTGGCCCGAGGGCACGCCGCAGGGTGCTGCCCCGCCGGTGATGGAAGAGCATGACCCGGCGCCGGAACCGCGCGCGCCGCAATTGCCGATGGAGGAGGAGCCTGCGCCCATGCCGGATCTCGAACCGGAGGAGATGGCCGGCGATCTGCCCGATCTGCCGCCGATGGAGTTCGACACAGGCGATTTCAGTTTCGATGCGGAACCGGCAGAGGCCGGCGAGGACGAGGCGGAGGAGGGCGGCGATTTCGATTTCGACTTCGCCGCCGCCCCGCTCGATATCGAGGAGTCCTGAGTCTCAGCCCTTCTGCGCGGCCAGCGCGTCGAGCGTCGGGCGCAGCCCGTCGAGCTGATAGCCCGCCTTGGTCGCGGCGCTAAGGATCGCGTCGGTCTCCATCTTGCCGGCCTGGCCCATGGCCCAGACGATGGAGCTGCGCGTGCCGGAGCGGCAATAGGCAAATACCGGCCCCTCCGCCGCCTCGATCAGCGCCGCCTGCTGCGCCACCTGGTCGAGCGTCAGCGTGTCGTTGGTCACCGGGATGTGGACAAAGTCCATCCCGGCGGCGCGCACCGCCGATTCGAGCGCCGCCGCCTGATGCGAGGGTGGCACCTCGTCATCGGGACGGTTGCAGATTACAAGGGAAATGCCCGCCTCAGCGAGGGCGGGCACCTCTTCCACCGCAATTTGCGGGGAGACGAAATAGCCGGGGGTGAGTTCGATCAATGCCATGGCGGCAAGATCACTCGGCAGGCACCATTTTGTCCAGACGTGTCCGCAGGAAAGGTGCCAGCACCATGCCTGTCAGCATCGCCGCGACGAAAATATAGATCCCCGTACCGCCATAGCTGAGCGAGGCGATGGACGGGCCCGGGCAGATCCCGGCCAGCCCCCAGCCCGCGCCGAACAGCACCGAGCCGATGATCAGCTTGCGGTCGATCCGGCTCGACGGGGCCGGCGGCAGCGGCGTGCCCAGCACCGAGGCGCTGCGTTTCCCGGCGATGGCCCAGGCGATGAACATCGGGATCATCGCGCCGCCCATGACGAAGGCCAGCGTCGGATCCCAGGCGCCGAACACGTCGAGCCAGCCCTGCACCTTGCTGGTGTCGGTCATGCCCGAGACAAACAGCCCCGCGCCAAAGAACCCACCGGCGATGAATGCGAAAATCAGCCGTTGCATGTCAGATCACCCCCAGGAGATGGCGGAAGATGACGACGCCGACGCCGCCCGCGAGGATATAGCAGACCGTCGCCACGATGCCGCGCACCGAGAGCCGCGAGATGCCGCAGACGCCGTGCCCCGAGGTGCAGCCATTGGCGATGCGGGTGCCCACGCCCACCAGCAGCCCGGCGGCGACCAGCACCGCGACATTGTCGGTGATATGCGGATCCACCTCGCGATAGACCGGGAAGAGCAGGATCGGCAGCAGCACGACGCCTGCCAGAAACACCAGCTTTTCCCATTTCGTATTGCCCGCCGAGCCGTCCACCAGCGAGCCGATGATGCCGGAGGCGCCCATGATCCGCCCGTTGAAAAGCAAATAAAAAGCCCCTCCGGTGCCGATCAGCAAGCCGCCGATCAGGCCCCAGATCCAGTCCTGTTCCATTGTTCGCGCGTTCCCTTGGTCGTGTGTTGCGATCGCGCCCCCGGTTCGCGGCGGGGGCGCCATTGGGTGCTCAGAGCTTGTTCACCGGCACCTTGAGAAAGACGTCGCCCTGCTCGTCGGCGGGCGGCATCTGGCCCGCGCGCATGTTCACCTGCAACGACGGGATGATCAGTTTCGGCATCGCCAGCGTGGCGTCGCGGCTGTCGCGCATATGCACGAACTCGTCCTTGGATTTGCCGGCGCCGACATGGATGTTGGCGGCCTTCTGCTCGCCCACCGTGGTTTCCCAGGCATACTCCTCGCGGCCCGGCGCCTTGTAATCGTGGCCGACGAAGATCCGGGTCTCGTCGGGCAGGGCGAGGATCTTCTGGATCGAGTTGTAGAGCGTCTCCGACGAGCCGCCGGGGAAGTCGCAGCGCGCGGTGCCGAAATCGGGCATGAAGAGCGTATCGCCGACAAAGGCCGCATCGCCGATCACATAGGTCAGGCAGGCGGGCGTATGGCCCGGCGTGTGCAGCACGTCGCCGCGCAGCTGGCCGATGTGAAAGCTGTCGCCCTCCTGAAAGAGCTGGTCGAATTGCGAGCCGTCGCGCTGGAACTCGGTGCCTTCGTTGAAGACCTTGCCGAACGTGTCCTGCACGATCTTGATGCGGTCGCCGATGCCGATCTTGCCGCCCACGGCCTCCTGGATATAGGGCGCGGCGCTGAGGTGGTCGGCATGGACATGGCTTTCCAGCAGCCATTCGACCTTGTAACCCTTCTCGCGGACGAAGGCGATGACCGCATCGGCGGAGCGGGTGTCGGTCCGGCCCGAGGAGTAATCGAAATCCAGCACGGAATCGATGATCGCGCAGGACGACCCTTCGGGATCGCGCACGACATAGGAAATCGTGTTGGTGGCGTCGTCGAAGAAGGCGGTGACTTCGGGTGACATCATGGGGGTATCCTCCAGTTTGGGAAATCATATATTCAAAGGTGAATATGTAAGCAAGGATTCGTTGTACTTGACCTGTGTCATGGTGGAGGCATGCTGAAAGCGGCATCTTATCGGGCGGTGTAGTGTGTCAGGACAGACCGATGCCATATGAAAAATACAGAGCCATGTTGCTGAAGAGGTTGGAGGAGCTGGGCGCGCGTCTCGAGGAAATCGAGGATTCGCTGGAGGCGCCGCGGCCCAAGGACTGGGAGGAAAGCGCCGTCGAGCGCGAGGGTGACGAGGTTCTGGAAAGCCTCGGCGCCAGCGGACAGACCGAAATCGCCCGCATCAAGGCGGCCTTGAACCGCATGGACGAGGGCGAATACGGTTACTGCCTGAACTGCGGCGAGGCGATTTCCGAGGCACGGCTCGACGTGCTGCCCGAGGCGCCGCTGTGCGCCGCCTGCGCCGGGGGACAGAAGAGATAGGCTGGGATGGTCCCGGTCTGAGAGATAACAGAGAGAGGAGGAGTGAAGAGATGATCGAAGCCCTGAAAGCCCGGATCGCCGAGCTCGAGGCCGAAATCGGACATGCCACGGCCTCGGCCGATGCAACCGCCTACAAGGATCTGCTGGACGATCTGGAGCGCCATGTGGAAGAGCTCGAGGCGCGCGGCGGCAAGGTGCCGCAGAGCGCGCTGAAGCTGGTGCGCCCGGATGGCGACAACGAGGTCGAAGACCAGTTCGACAATATGCCGATCTGAGGCGAGGCTGCTTCAAACTTGCCATAATCGCGAGTTTCCCGTCTAATGCCGCGAAATCGCGCGGAAAAGCGCGAAGACCAGAGGCGCCGGTCCGGTGATCGGGCCGGTTTGCGGGGGCAGGCGGATGACAGAGTCGCGGGACGCGGTCGAATATTCCCATCGAGACGGGGTGGTCTGGCTCGGCCTGCCGCCCCCTCCGTCGAATGTGCTCACGCGCGAGCTGCGCGCGGCGCTGCTCACGGCTTTTGATCGCGCCCTTGCCGAGCCCGGCGCGCGGGCCGTTGTGATCCATGGCCGTGGCAAAAGCTTTCCCATTGTGACCGATGCAGAGGAGGTCGTCCGCCAGAACGCGGCGCCCTCGCTCGCGGATCTCTGTTCGCGGATCGAGACCGCCCCGCTGCCCGTGGTGATGGCGCTGCATGGCCATGTGCTGGGCGGCGGGCTGGAGCTTGCACTGGCCGGGCATTACCGGGTTGCGCTTGCCTCGGCGCGGGTCGGATTGCCCGTGGTGCGGCTGGGGCTGCTCCCGTCTGCCGGGGCCACGCAGCGGCTGCCCCGGATGATCGGCGCCAAGGGCGCGCTCGACATGATGCTGAGCGGTGCCCTCTATGCCATCGACGCGCCGCCGGCGCGCGGTCTGGTCGACGCGGTGGCGGAGAGCGATCTGCTCGGCGCCACCGGTGCTTTCGTGCGCAAGCTGTTGGCGGAGGACAAGGGGCCGCGCCAGAGCGCTGAACTGCGGCGCGGTTTTGCCGATGCCCCCGCCTATCAGCAGGAGGTGGCGCGGTGCCGCGAGCGCGTCGCGGCGCAGCCAGAGCTCGCCCCGCGCGAAATCGTCGCGGCGGTGGAGGCGGCGCTGTTGCTGCCGTTTGAGGCGGGGCTTGCCTTCGAGGCCGATGCGTTCGAGACCTGCGCCGGATCGGAGCAGTCGAAAGCGCTGCGCGCCGCGCAGGTGGCCGAGCGCCGGGCGCTGCGCTTTGGCTTGCCGGCGGGGACAGAGCTGCCGGAGCTGCGGCGCATCGCGGTGCTGGGCGGCGGGCCGCTTGCGGCGCAGCTCGTCTATGCGGCGTTGAATGCGGGACTGGCGGTGAACTGGGGCACGCGCGATCCGGCGCGGCTGCGCATCGGCGTTCCGCAGGTCAACGAGATGTTCCGCCAGAGCGTTGCGCACGGGGTGATCGACGAAGACACCGCACGCGACCGCATGGGCGGGCTGCGTGTGGGCGACAGCACCGACATGACCGGTGACAGCGACATGATCCTGCATGCGGCGCCCGGCCAGGGCGACGTGCCGGCGCCCGGGGATGTGGTGCGGGCGGTGGCCTGCACCGGGCGCGTCGAGGGGCTGGGGCTGCGTTTCGCTCAACCCGTCTATGCGATGCGGCTCGTCGAAGTGATCGCGGGTCCCTCCGCCACGCCGGCGCAGCTCGCGGCGGCGCTTTCATTGGCGCGGGCACTCGGCAAGGTGCCGGTGAAGGTGACTTCGGAAGGCGACAGCCTCGCGTCGCGGCTGATGGGGGCCTGCCAGCGCGCCGCCGATGCTCTGGTGGATGCCGGGCAGGATCCCTATGCGATCGACCGTGCGCTGCGCGACTGGGGCTGGCAGCGCCCGCCGTTCCAGTTCCGCGACCGGATCGGTCTCGACAAGCTGGCGCAGCGCAGCCGTGCCGAGGGCGCGCGCAACTGGTCGGCGCTGCTGCTCGCCCAGGGGCGGGGGGCCGCGCGCAGGGCAGGGGCGTGTATGACTGGCAGACCGAGCCGGGCCATCCCCGGCCGGATCCCGCGCTACGTCCGCTGCTGGAGGCCGAGCGCCCGTCTGCCGAGCCGATGACGCCGGATGCGATCCGCAAGCTCATGCTCGGCGCCATGGCCAATGAGGGCGCGCGCATGCTGGCTTCGGGCATGGCGGCGCGGCCCTCGGATATCGACCTGGCGGCGATCATGGCGCTGGATCTGCCGCGCTGGCGCGGCGGTCCGATGCATCTGGCCGGCGTGATCGGCCTGCTCTCCCTGCGCCGCGCGATGGAGGCGTTCGACCACCCCGACCGCGCCTTCTGGACGCCGGAGCCGGTCTTCGCGGAGCTGATCAAGAACGGTCGGAATTTCGACGACCTGAACGGCTGAGCCCGGCGGCGATGAGATATCGCCCTGTCCTGATCGGCTCAAAAGTAGATGGCTGACACACAGTTCGGGTAACGCGGTAGGTCTCTAGGATAACCCGGCTTAAAGCAGCGCTTTGCGCGGTAGGCCAATCAACCCGGCCTCAAGTAGCGCCCCGCGCGATAGGCCAACCAACCCGGCCTCAAGCAGCGCCCTGCGCGATAGGCCACTAAAACTGGTGCCCCCACACGGCACATTTTTTCACTCTTATCAGCCGCAAGGATTCGAGTCAAACGTAGTATTTTCAGTATCTTACGATATATATACTCTACCCAAGCGTGTCTATGGGTCTTAGTGTTGGCCCCTCGATTGGCCCCTCTGGAAAGCTCTGTTTGGCGGTGCTATGAGCCGATCATGGTGATGGAAAAACTGACTGACGCAGAGTGCCGGAACGCCGGTCCCGGAGAGCTACACGATGGCGGCGGGCTGTTCCTTGACGTGAAGAAGACAGGCTCCCGCTCGTGGAAGTTCCGTTGGACCGAAACGGTCGATGGCAAGGCCAAGCGTTCGAAGATGGGCCTCGGGGCCTACCCTGCGGTGAGCTTGAAGCGCTCGCGGGAGAAGGCACAGGAGTGCCGGAAGGCTGTGGCCGAAGGCAGGGACCCCCGGAAGCTCTGGGCCAAGCCTGCCCGGTCGAAGACCTTCAAGGGTATAACCTACGAGTTCTTCGAGCTTTACAAGGGTGGATTGAAAGGCGGCGGTGAAGCGGGGCGGTGGCTATCACCTCTCAAGACGCACGTTTTCCCAAAGATCGGACATCGCCCGGTCGCGGAGCTTTCCCTCGACGATCTGATTGAAGTGATCCGGCCCATCAACGGTCGGGATGTGGGGCGCAAGGCGTTGGACCGCTTGAACCTTGTGATGGATCACGCCAAGGGGCGTGAGCAAACGCACCTGAGCGACGTGAAGAAGCTCGTGAAGGCGCAGCTTCCCCGGATCAACCAGAAGAGCGTGGGACACCCTGCGCTCGACTGGCGGGACATGCCCGATCTCTGGATGGCGTTGGGCGACAGCGTGGCGCACATCGGCCTCAAGTTCTATCTGTTGAACGTCCCGCGCGTTTCAAACGTGACGCAGGCCAGATGGGCCGAGATCGACATGAAGGCGATGGTTTGGGACATCCCGCCAGAGACGACGAAGACAGGAGAACCTTTCGCAGCGCCGCTGACGCGGCAGTCGCTAGACCTTCTCCGCTTAGCCAAGCGCCGTTTCGCCGTAGAGGACAGCGACTACATCTTCCCGTCACCGACCGCCCGCAAGAAGGGCGTCATCAGCGAAAACACATGGGGGAAGTGGTTGAAGGACCATGACTGGAAAGCAGCCGATGGTCGTCATGCCGTCGCTCATGGCTTCCGGGCGACCTTTGCAACGTGGTGCGGCGACGAGCAAATCTGCGACAAGGACATGGCCATCCGGTGCATCCAGCACAAGGTCGAGAAAGCATCGGACGCGGCCTACCTGCGGTCCAAACTCCTGCCCCAGCGGCTCGCGGTCATGCAGCAGTGGGCCGATTTCCTAACCAGCAAAGAGAGCGCATCGGTGAACGCCCAGCGCCGTCAGGCGAAGCTGCGCGATTACCTTGAATCGAATCCAGAAAGGCCGGGGCTGGATGGGTCTCATCGGTCAGGAGCAGAGATCGAAGCGTGGTTCCACTCCGAAGGCTACGACGAGGAAGACCTGCCGACGCGGTTGGAGATGGAGTGACCTGCTCCCCTGAAAAGTCCGCGTTTTGAAGTTAGCCTGTTCTCCAAACGAGGAGACAGACAATGCGGAAAAGCCGTTTCAGCGAAGAGCAGATCATTGGCATTTTAAAGGAGCACCAGGCCGGGATAGGTGCCAAGGAGCTGTGCCGGAAGCATGGCATCAGTGACGGCACGTTCTACAAGTGGCGCTCGAAGTATGGCGGCATGGAGGTGTCGGAGGCCAAACGGCTGAAGGCGCTGGAGGCTGAGAATGCGAAGCTCAAGAAGATGCTCGCGGAGCAGATGCTGGATGTGGCCACGCTCAAGGAGATGCTGGGAAAAAACTTCTGAAGCCCGGTGCAAGGCGACGAGCCGTGGACTGGGCCATGACAGAGAAGAACTACAACCAGCGGCGGGCCTGTGCCCTGGCCGGGATCGACCCGCGTGTGTATCGACGTGGATCAATTAGACCTGTAGACGCCGAGCTGCGGGAGAGGCTGAAGGCGATTTCCAGCGAACGGCGTCGCTTCGGCTATCGAAGGCTGCACCTGCTTCTTGGTCGCGAAGGCTGGAAGGTGAACTGGAAGAAGCTTTACCGGATCTACCGGGAAGAGGGCCTGACAGTGCGCAAGCGCGGCGGTCGCAAGCGCGCGATCGGAACGAGGGCCCCGATGGCGATCCCACAAGGGCCGAACCAGCGATGGTCCCTGGACTTCGTCTCGGACAGCCTCTCAGACGGGCGCCGGTTCCGGGTGCTGTGCGTCATCGACGACTTCAGCCGGGAATGCCTGGCGACGGTCGTGGACACTTCGCTGTCGGGGCAACGTGTCGGCCGTGAGCTCGACAGCATCGCCCGGGTGCGCGGCTATCCATGTATGGTGGTCAGTGACAACGGAACGGAGCTGACATCGAATGCCATCCTGAAATGGCAGGAGGACCGCAAGGTCGAGTGGCATTACATCGCGCCAGGAAAGCCCATGCAGAACGGCTTCGTCGAGAGCTTTAATGGCCGCCTGCGCGACGAGTGCCTGAACGAGCACCTGTTCGCCAACCTGCGCCACGCCCGGGAGCTTATCTCGGCCTGGCGCGAAGACTACAACCACCATCGCCCCCACACGAGCCTCGACGGGCTCACACCGTGGGAGTATCACCAACGGTCAGTAGAGGACCAAACCCTGAACAGAGCGAACTAAAAAACGCGGACTCTATGGGGAGCAGGTCAAGAGCTTTGACCCCGGCAGCTTCGTAGTCCGTGATGTCCAGATGATCGTAAGCGCCAGCTCCATTGACCAAGGTTTCATTGATTTGGGCCAATAGGTCGGCGTCAGTGATGCAGAGGAGTTCGTTGCCATCCGGCTTCCAGTCCCCGTTGAACTCGATTGGCTCGTCCTTGTCGGCGAAAAACCTCTGCTCCTGCGCGTCAAAAATTTCCTCGACATCGCCCTGTACTCCCGCTTCTAGGGGCACCCGGCGCACAACACTCCCGCCGTCCTCACGACACAACGCAAACAGTGTTCTCGGCATCTATTTCTCCGTTTCCAAAATAACGTAGTCACCCAGCTCGATCCCGAAAATGTCTTGGTCGCCTTTTCGGATCGTCCGTTTCGTGATCAGGATGTTTGTCACGTTTTGCGGCGTTCCGACGCGGTAGAAGTGCCACCCGAACGCGCCGAGCAAGGGGTTGAAAAAGTAGCTGTGGCTCGTCACGGCAATGAAGGCAAAGATCGCAATTGTCGGTACCCACATGACCCAGTTCAGTTTGTCGAAGTCTGCGGTGAAGAGCGGCAGGAGGTACAGGAGCATGATCGCCATGTTTTCGCGGTCAGCCGGCTCGACGGTCGTGATCTTGTGGCGCTCCGCCGCTGGTGCCCGCCGGCTGCGCGTGGTGCGCAAGACCCATAAGCAGATGACCACCAAGACCACCGACCCAGCCAGAAGCCAGAACATCGCTTTCAGTGCATCGTTGAAGAAAGCGACGAACGCATAGGTGAAACCCACGGGAGCGATGGCCGTGGCGGTCAGGGCCAGACGGGCGAGGCTGTTAAGCATCGACCTGCACCCGTCGCTTGCGGGTCAGGAGTTGCTGCATAAGGGCTTTCTTCTCGGTACGAAGTTTTTCGGTTTGGTTTCTTAACGCGTCAATTTCACGTTGCGCGTCATCGATTACACCCGCTATGAGTCGCTGCTCTTCAAGTTCCGGAAGAAATAACTTGGTGGACCGAATTATTGCCGCATTTAAGTTTGGCTGCCCCCCTTGGGTAAGGCGCTTGGTCTTATCCATGGCGAATTCGATTGAACGATGCAGATAGGCACCATCTGTTCCGGCACTGGGTTCAACTGCAAGGATTGCTTGATTTATCGCTGCGGGGATGCCTGAAATTGATACGACACCAGCAGTGGCACCATACATTGCCACGAGAATGTTTCCGGGACTAACCATCCTTGCGGCGGAGGCAGCAAGCGCGGCCTCCGTTATGGTCTCTTCTGTGGACAAAACGCGGGCCGCGTTGACTTCGCCCGATTTAATCCAAGGTATCGCTCCACCAAAAAATTCTGGTCTCTTCCGCGAAGGAGTTCCACCAGACCAAGTGCGCGCAATGTCCCCCAACCGCACCTCGCGCCACTCTTGCCCCTCGAACTCGGGGAAGCGGCGTTTGCCGGTGAGGAGGGTTTGCATGAGAGCGCGTTTCTGGGTGCGGGCGATGGCTAGCAGCGCCTCCGTCGTCTCGATGGCCTCGTCCCAGGTTGAGAGGATTTCCGCGATCTTCTTTTGCTCAGGGAGGGGGGGGATCGCAACCGGCACCTTAAGAGCGTCTTTTGGATAGAGCCGCAGGCGGTCGTTCGTCAGCCCGTAGGAATACGCCCAAAAGCTGTGGATCATTCGAGGCGTCTTGAAAAGGTATGAGGCGAAGTGAGGTGCGAGGTTTGGTTTAGGCGCGAGCACGACATAGGCCGGGCTAACGATCGCCTCTTGCTCGGCCAGACCAGATGCGCCCTGCCACATCCTCATCATGTTGTAGGCAATATCTCCGGGCAGTACTCGGAGGTGCTCCCCAGCCTCCAAGTTCGTATCCGTCTTGCGCTCCAAGCTATCGCGCGGCACCAGCCCACGATCTAGCGTGACGGATAGGGTCGGAAGCCCGTCTTCTCCTTTGGTTCTGCGACTGAACATGAAGTCGCCGAGCCGTTGGTTTTCCCATGTCATGCCAAACCCAGCTCCCGCAGATACCCTTCCATTCGGGCTTCCAGCTCGGCAAGATCGTCCTTGAGCCGTGCCCGCTCGCTGCGCACAGCCTTCAGGTCAATCTCGGCCTCCTCCTCGAAGGTATCGACGTAGCGAGGGATGTTCAGGTTGAAATCGTTCTCTGCGATCTCTGCCTTCGTGGCGCGGTAGGCGTATTTGTCCACCGTCTCGCGGGCTTGATGCGTGTCCACGATCTTGGCCAGGTTCGCTTCGCTCAGCACGTTCTGGTTGGTGCCTGCCACGAACTCGCGGCTGGCGTCGATGAACAACACGCTGTCATCCGCCTTGCGCTTGCGGAAGACAAGGATCGCCGCCGGGATACCAGTGCCGAAGAACAGCTTCTCCGGCAGGCCGATCACTGCGGCGAGCAGGTTTTCCTCGACCAGCTTCTGACGTATTTTACCCTCGGTCGATCCCCGGAACAGAACGCCGTGCGGCACCACCACGGCCATGCGCCCGCTGCCCGGTTTCAGGGTCTCGATCATGTGAAGGATGAAGGCGTAGTCGCCCTTGGTCTTGGGAGGGATGCCCCTGCGGAAGCGGGCGAACTTGTCGGTATCTGCCGCTTCGGTCCCCCACTTGTCGAGGCTGAACGGCGGGTTGGCGACGACCACGTCGAAGTGGCGCAGCATGTCGTCCGAGGTGCGCAGCTTGGGGTTTCGGATCGTATCGCCCCATTCGACCTGATGGTTCTCTTCGCCATGCAGGAAGAGGTTCATCTTGGCGAGCGCCCAAGTCGAACCGATGGCCTCTTGCCCGAAAAGTGCGTAGCGCTTCGTGCCGGTGCGTTCCCGGATCAGCCGCCCGCATTTCATCAACAGCGAGGCCGAGCCGCAGGTCGGGTCGCAGATGTCGTCGCCTTCCTGCGGATCGACCAGCCGTGCCATCAGCTCGGAGACTTCGGCGGGGGTGTAGAATTCACCCGCCTTCTTGCCCGCCGTCGCCGCGAAACGCGAGATCAGGTATTCGTAGGCCCCGCCGATGATGTCGAGCGCGCCGACGCGAGACGGGCGCAGGTCGAGAGCGGGCTTGACGAAGTCTTCCAAGAGGTGGCGCAAGATGTCGTTCTTCTGCTCCTCGTCGCCCAGCTTGTTCGAGTTGAAGCTGATGTCCTGGAAGACGTCCTTGAGCTTGGTGCCGTTGGCCTCTTCGATGGCGTGCAGGGCCTTGTCGATCCGCTCGCCATTGCCAGCCTCGAAGCGACGCTTGTGCAGCGCATCAAACCCGGCACCCTCGGGGAGCGCGAACGCCTCTTGCTGCATCATCGCAGCGACGAGTTCGGGGGCGTCGGGGTATTCCGCCTCGTAGCGGGCTTTGTGGTCCTTCCACACATCGGAGATGTATTTCAGGAACAGCATGGTCAGGACGTAGTCCTTGTAGATCGAGGGATCGACCACGCCCCGGAAGGTGTCACACGCGCCCCATGCTGCCTTGTTGATTTCCTGCTGCGTAATGGGATTCATTGGGAAAACTCGCCTTTTGCGTGCCATCTATACACGGCAGGACAGTGGCGGCAATACAAGCGAACGGGCCGAGCTTTCGCACGACCCGTCGGATTTTTCTGCTGTTTTCAAGGCTACGGATTGATCGCTGCCGACTGCGCCAGCCGTCCCTGTGTAGGACTACTGCCCCCCGTACCCCGCGACCTCATAGGCCTCGTCCCTGGGCATCCAGCGCACATTGCCCGGCTCGTACCCGCGATCCCGGTCGACGCGGAACAGAGCGTACCGCTCACCGGGGGCTTCGCCGACGTCTGCGAGGAACACATGGAAGTCGCGCCAAGGCTCGTAAAGGGTGACGCCGGGGATGTGGTCCTTCGCAGCTTTCGGATTGATCACGGTATGGACGATATGAGACCACGCCTTGTACTCTTTGGTTTTGACGAGGCTTTGCCCAGGCTTTGCCGGAGTCCGTACATCAATGCGACCGACTTGGATGCGTTTCTTGGCGGCGGCGACCGAGATATTGCGGGTTTTCGCAACATACGCCGCAGCCTCCGTCAAACCAGGGAAAGGTTTGCCATCCACAACTTGCGGGACCTTGTTCCTGCCGCCAGACACACCGCCAGCGTGAAGGTTAAATCCGTTGGGTGCCAAAGTACCGAGCTTCCTGATCCAACGACGCTCCTTGTCCTCCAGGTCTTTCTTTGCTGCGCCACGGTCCAGCTCCACCATCGAAAAGGCGTCAGGACCGTGTTCACGAATTGCTGCATGCAGCGAGTCCAAGCCAGTGATCGATCCACGAGTGGCCTGATAGCAATGGAACTCCCAGCGACGTTCCAGGGTCTGAACGGTCAGCCCAACATAGGCTTTGCCCGACGCCCCATGACGGACCGCGTAGATGATGCCATCGGCAATTCCCCGATTGGGAACTCTGCAAAACGCCTCCTCAGGGGACATCCCTCCTTTGATCCATCGGTAGATGGTCTTCTCCGACGCCAAGGGCTGCAAATCCCTGCAAGCCTCCTTTAGGTTCGGGTAGCGCCGCCCTTCCGCCACGATCTCAGACACACGCCGTCGTCCACGCAGGCATTCAGGAAACAAAACATCCGCCGGGGTCATTTCTGCCTGCCGCCGCTTCAATGCGCGCCAGTACTTTTTATTATCACCGCCGAACAGAGCCTTAAAGCTCCCCGGACCCGAATTTGCAAGAGCTGCACCGCGATTAATGTGCGCACTTATTTTTTTCACACATAGCCCTCCTTTTTGGATTTAACTCCCAAAAATGGTGAGAAGCGACGATCGAGAGTCAACGAATTTATATCTTACCGACAGCATCTTACGATTTTCGCGCGCAACCAAGTGTAGCACTGACGCACCATTGGAACGGCAGAAAATTTTTCAGATGCAATGGAAATGTAGCCAGGAAGATTGAAGGGTAATATTTTCCAAATTCATTTCAAAACAGATTTTCCACAATTTGCAGCGTGCCGCCACGATAATTGCCAAGGCAACGGCAACGCTCATGTAATTCCGACTTCGTTCCAGCTACTGCAGCCTGTTTCCAGACGGCGCCCTATACCCACCCTGGGTCCCAGATTGGGCGCAGCCTGGAAACGTGTCGCTTAGGTGGTCGGGCGTGGTTTTCCTTCAATTCGGGCCAGAACGTGGCCCATTGATTCGCGCAGTCTGACGCGCTGTCCAGTGCATCGGTCCAGCAATCAGGGTGCAGGGTCGCGGTGCTGCCCTGGCGACCCGTCACCACAACCCCGCATCGGCCTCGCCTGCATACTGCCCTGCGCACCATCTCGACCATGATGACAGAGACGGCGTCGCGCGCGGCAATGGCGAGGGTATAAAGCGTGTGTCTGATCGGTCGTCGAGGCTTTATGGTCCTGACGTGAGAAGCCCGCCCAGATGGCTGTCTGAGCGGGCTTGTGAGTCCGTCTGGCGGCAGGGCGTGGCCGGTGGATGGTCCGGCTGAGGTCTACATGCCCCAGCGCGTCAGCGCCTCCTCTGCTTTGACCGGATCGTCCTTGATCCTATGGACCGTCTGCCGGGAGATACCTGCCTCGCGGGCAATCTCGCTGATCGTCACACCGTCCTGTGACAGCATGTTCTGGACCTGCGCGAAGGTTGCACGGTCGAAGCTGGGGGGCTTTCCACGGTACTTGCGCTTCGCGTCCGGTGACGCCTTGACGTGGTCGATACCAGCCTGCCGTGCCTCGGCCTTCGCCTTGGCATCGGCCTCTGCTATTGCCGACATGAAGGCGAGGATGGCATCGCGTGCAGCGCGCAAGGTGGGGTCTTCCAACTTGTAGTCGGCCTCGAAGGTCATGTTGTTGATGACGGTCTTCACGGTCACGCCCATGGCGTTGAAGTGTTCGATGACCTGCTTCACGTCACTGTAGGTCCGGCCCAGGCGATCCACCCAGCGCACGAGGAGCGTATCACCGGGCTGGAGGAGGTCATATAGACGCCTGCCCTGATCGCGCTCTTTGAGGACCGTCTTCACGCCGGATACGCCGTGATCAGTAATGACGTGGTTATCCTTGATCTCGTACCCGGCAGCGCGGGCCTGCGTGAGTTGGTGGTCGCTGGTCTGTCCGGCGGTCGAGACACGGACATACAGGACTGTCTTGGCGGTCGGGGTCATCTGGCACTCCATCTGTCCGTTTAACTTGCGTCCGTTTGTAGAGGTGTCCGTTAATGATTCGCAAGCTATTCGGACATGTTTTTGCGAGCGTTGCGGAGCGACCACAGAGGTATAGCCTATTGGACACAGAGCAGGATCCGAAACGGTCTAGCCGAAGGGTATCGGAAGCGATCCGGTGTGAACGGCAATGAGAGGCCCCAACGGAGGCAAACGAGGGGGATGACGTTTGGATTGCCGCTCCCTAGTGCGGCATGATCAGAAAGACGAAGATCGCGAGAAGGGCAAAAGAGAGGAACGCTTGCATCGCGCGATGATTACAACGGAGCGCTCCCACAGCAAGAGCCTGCGCAATAGGGCGCGAGCCGGGTGCCGCGATCAGAAATGGCGGTGGCGCTCGCCAGAGGATGGGTTCTCGCCGCTGGCAGACACAAAATGCTTTCCTGTCAAAACAAGCGAGCGTCAAGACAGCGTTGCGGCGAAATGGTCGCGAGTCAGTTCGGATTTGAGGCCGGAGGGGTCTCCAGAGCCGCGAGTTCGCCAATTGGGTCGGTTAGAGACATCTGACCAAAGGCCTCCGCTGCCAACTCCGGCCAGGCCACTGCGATCTCGGCGAGGATCATGTTGCGGGCCACCTGACATGCGAATGGGCGAACCTTGCCATAGAAGCTGTGTAGGTTACTCAGCTTGTGCCGCGCGTGATTCACGGCAAGCCGATCCAGATGCTCCCGCCCGGTCGGTGGCGGAGCGGCGGAATGGCGGCCTTGCCACCTGCGGCGTGCAGCGGCGTGCAGTTCTGCGAGCGTCAGAGATGTGTCGATTTCGATCTCGGCGCGAAGGTATGCTAGCTCACCCGGCGAAAGGGCACGGGGCGCTCTTGTGAAGGTTTCGGTCCGCTCTGCCCGCAGCACTGCGGGAAGGGCGTACAGACGCGCTGGGCCGGACTGCGGGAAGAATTCCGCTATCAGCGTGGAAGACCATCCGCGTACTCGGAGCTGACTATGGGTAACAAGCTGGACGCGGTGTGCGGACATGATTCACAGTGGCCGATGTATTGCGGCGCTATCGAGGTTGCCACTGGTCAAGGGAGCGTCCGACATCTGAATGGGTTGGGATCTGAGCTTAGGTAGCGCCGCGCGATGCAGCGGATAATGTATTGACCCCATATCGCAACTTTTTGACATTTTCCTCCGACACGGATCGACAGCCGCCTCGGGAGCATATACGCCGCATGCTCCCACTATATGAGCGCAGAAAAAGTTGTTACAAATCAGACCCATACGGAAGACCTCCCCGCATCCCCCCATGAAACGCTGCTCCTCGTGCAAGGACGGGCATGCATTTATTTTACCTGTCAGCGAAGGCCGATGCGCTGCGCGGGAATTTTTGACTCTGCTGCTCAACTAGTCGCCTCGTTTAATAGGGTGATGCGGGGAGAATGCAACTAAGGCATTGAAATCATAAAGATAAAATTCGCCCCCATATCGAGGCGGGATGTGAGGTAAATTTACCCCATGCGGTGCGCGCCTCCGCCATGAATGATGCGAAGAGGAGGCGACTGACGCCGCCCCCACCCAATAGCCTAGGCCACCCCAACGCCTCACTCCCTTCGGAGCAACCAGTAATCCTTTCCCCTCTCATCTTTTTTCGCCTCGAACCGCAGCGGGACCACGGCCTCCGCCTCCGCACAAAAACCCTCTTGCGGTTGGTCTGCCAGCGCGCGCCACTCAACACCGATCTTGTTGGCGGTCTTGTATTCTTCCGCCTGCAAGTTGTAACCCCAGCCCGCTACGATGATCTTCTCAGCCGAAGCCTCTGCATGGAGAGCCTTGGGTAGCTTCGCATTGAAATCGGGGTCGCGGTTCAAGAGATGCATGAGAGATACTACGATGCGCTCCTCATCCTTGTAACATCGCGGCTTCGCCCACCCACCCAGCCGGATGACCGAGCCGTCTGGAAGACTTGCAAGCAAATCCAGAAGGTCGCGCACCCCTTCCTGCAGCCCGGATTTCACCGCCTCCCTGAGCAGATCGTTGTTCGCGAGAAAGCCCCGCAGTCCAGCTTCGCGCAGAATACCTCCCATCACCTCCGACCAGCGGTCATAGGAGGCCAGTTCGGTATCACACGGCTTCTTGCCCTTGGCGATCCAGTTCTGAATCAGGGTAAGGCAGGCCCAAACGAACTGACCTCGACGGGCTTTGACCCAGCCACGAATATCTTTGTGCCGCCAGCCGGTGCGCTTGTCCGGCTCCGAGGTCTTCGCATCCAACGGGATCAAGATGCACCGGCGCGCCAGTTCCCCGGACATCTTCACCTTGTTGCCGGTAAGCAGCCACATACAGCGCACCTCGGTTTCTACCATTGCAGACTCACCCAAAATGCGCGCCGAGTAGGTCGGTGCCGTCATCGCCGAAGCCAACTCTCCAGTGTCCAGCTCATGGCTGATGTTATCGAAATAGACGATGGGATTCCCCGCCATCAGGGTTGCTGTAATCGTCTTACCTACCTCCTCCCTGTTCGCCGGGAACGTTTGCGCCGGGGAGGGAGTGCCGGTTGCCACAATCGACAGGGTGTCGGTCAAGAGAGATGCGCCCGTTCCGGGGGCGGGTTTGTTCAACAGATGCCCCGGCGTCGGACCGTCGATCATATTGCGACAGAACGGTAGCAAGGTCGCGGCAATCAGGTGGCTAAGACCTGCGGCCTCGACCTCGGTCATCGCCTCCTCGCCCCGCGCCTCCGCGACCAAGTCATTGCGGCTGACGCCGCTCACGGGAAAGTCCCCGTAGGCTTCCTCCACGAGCAGGCGCTTAGCTTCCAGTACATCCTCTTCGGTGGGCTTCTCTGCCACCGAAGGCATCTCGAAACCAGACGGGAGCCGCAGCATGGTCGCAGAGGCGAAGTGGTAGCCGTCCCTGTCGATGAGCGTTCCGTCAGCCGCAAAGAACGGGGTGCTGGTTACAGAAGTTAGTGGGGGGAGGAAGCTGAGGTCGTCAAAAAGCACCTTGTCGGCAACGTCTGCGGGGGTAAGGACATGCCTCAAACTGGAGTCTTCGCCCGCGGTTCTCTTCCCGAACCTCGCCATATCATCCATTTTCGCCCGCATCGCACGCTGCGTCGTGATCGCGTGAATCTTCTGCCTGCCGGATGCGTCCGGCCTTACGAAGGCGGGCGCGTCGATGAAGTGAAAGAACTGAGCTTCGCTCGTGTTGGCGGCGATGATCCCCGCCTTGGCGTGCTGGACGAGTACAGGGAGGTCGTTGTTCACATCCATAAGGTCGCCCACTCTCATCAGCGCGTCCGGGTCTAGGTCCTTTTCGGCCTGCTTCTCTTTGTGCACTTTGACGATTTCGCGCCACCACTTGTTGAGCGTTTTCTTGCCCAGAGGGGTGCGCTTGGCGATGTCCGTGATGACGTTCTCCTTGTCCATCTCGCCCACCTTGCGGCGGATCAGGCGCTTGAAGAGCTTCTGCACATCCTCGTCGGAGGACTCAGCTGTGATCTTCTGGGCCAGCTCAAGCGGGGTCTTCGGCTCCGGAGGGGTCTCCGGGTCTTCGGACGGCTTGTAGTCCTCGGGGTCGTCCTCGACCACTTCCTCTTCGGCGGGGAGCAGGTAGTCATCCGAGAAGAGAACCTCCTCGGGGAACCATCCCTCCTTGATCGCCTCTCCGAGGAACTCCAGCTTGTGCCGGTCCTGACAGGCGTCGTGGTGGCAGAACCACGTCCAGTAGCCGGACTGGCTGTCGAGGGCGTTGGTCGCCATCGTGGCCGTGCCACCCTCCTTGGTGTGGAGGTGCTCGAAGGGGCACTCGGTATGGACCGATCCCGATGCCTCGCCGCCGCTAACGCGGATGCGTTCGGGACATCCGGTTTGCAGCATGTCCGCGATCTGGAACCTGGACTTGCCATACTTACTGTGCCAGTCGTTCAGCGAGCGGCCAGACGGCAGGAAGATGTTCGGGACCTGCCCACCTTGCGAGAAGTCGTCCGCCTCGACGAACGGGTTAAGATCGCGGTTCCGGGTGTAGAGCGACTTCCGCATCGACCTGATCTCGTCGAACACGAGCGGCTTGCCCTGAACGATCTCGCAGACCCAATCCTTCGACTTCTGGTCGTGGCGCGCCGTGTAGAAGAGGCGCGAGGGGTCCGTACAGCTCGTATCGAAGTGGATGCCAAGCTCTTTCTGCGCGAGGCCCGTGATCTTGTCTTCCCAGATCGCGAGGGCATCATCGTGGCGCTCGGACAGCTCGATGATCTTCACCGGCTCGGCCAGCGGGAAGATGAGGCGCAGCTTGTCGATGGGCGGCGTGTCGAGGACGATCTTCACACCATCCTCTTCCTGCACCTTCTGCTTCGCGATGGTCACACGCTTGATGAAGCCTTCCTCGAAGCGGTTCTTGCCGTGGTGGCGCAGGTAGTCGTGAACCTGCTCCAGCGTCGGATCGCCGTCGATCTCCAGCTTCTTGAGAACGTCATCGCGCTTGAGGGTCACGCCGCTCTTCCCGTGGTTCCACGAGGTGTAGAGGAAGCAGGCCACGCCCATCTTGAGAATCTTGGCGCGCACCGTCTCCAGCGTGGCACCGGAGTCGATGTCGAGGCCGATGGCGTACATCGTGTCCATCGCCTTGGCCTTGCGCTGCCCGCCAATGGACGACCCCATGACGAAGCTCAGTCCGTCCTTGGTCTTTCCCACCGGGTGGCGCGACAGGCCGTAGGCCGGGCTGTTCGAGGTCGCCTCGAAGCCGATGATGTGCTGGATGAACTTCATCTTCACGGGCTTCCACTGGCCCGCCTGCGTGCTCTTGTGCGGCTTGTCCGGGTAGACCTTGCCGGTCAGGAAGGTGGCTTCCTGTTCAAGCATGGCCTCGAACTCCGGGCATTCCGTCCCGATGAGCGTGGCGTCGTTCAGAAATTCATGGTCGCCAACCTCCTCACCTTCACCCGGATTCTCCACCTCGGGATCCTCGGCGTCGTCTTCGATGATGACGATCTGATTACCATCAATCCGGTGCAGCCGTTCTTCTTCGCCAAGTTCAGCCGTCCAGCGCCCGACAGGAAACGGCAACGCGTCGATGAATACACCTTCGGGCAAATCGTCTAGTTTGACGGGGTCCGCGAGGTAGTAGACACAAATCACGGTCTTGTCCGGCCCGGTCATTCGCATGGAAATGTGTTCGACAGGTTGGTCCTGATGAGCCTTCAGGGCAACGGTCAGCACCTCCCCCTCTTCGTCGTCGAGACAGAGGTACGGATCATCGAACCTCGCGATGGCGCTTTCCACACCGACACGCGCCACTTCGCCCCCTACATCAGGGCTGGAGCGGTCAAAGACGTACACGGTTTTGGCGTTCGGGCACACCTCATCGAGGAACTCTGCGATCTTCGTAATCGGAGCACTGGACATAGCGTGCTTACGTCCTTCCAGCCCGCTGGAAGGATTGTCTTTCATGGACATTTCGGGTATCACCACTTGATATTACGACAGTATGAGCAGCCGCCCTGATCCACGCGCCAACGTCGATCGTTAACAGGGCGGCTGCTCTGCGTTTGTAGCACGACGATACGCATGATTGCAATAACACTATGATTTCATGTCATTTTTTTGCATGGTGCAAGTATCGTGTTGACGAATGAGAACGGAGCTTAGTCCTCGTTGCTTACGAACTGCCGTCCGGTCCACGAGTATTGCGGCGGGATCGACACCGTCGCCACACCAGCGTCGGCGACACACAGGTCCGCGTAGTCCCGCCAGTCTTCTGGACGCATGGCGTCACCGAGATTGACCAAAAAGAAACCGGCCAGTAGTGCGGCCACGCAGCCAATCTCGTCGCTGACATGTGGGGTGATAGTGGTCATCCGCAGACGAAGGCGGGTGGACGCGAAACGGTCGCGCGCCTCGTCGGACAGGTCGCGCAGTTCAGCGGCGAGGCACTGTGCTTCAAGCGCATCCTCGTCGGACATCATCCACAACATCGACATGCCCAGCGCGCGGGCTTGATCGGGCGTGGATGGTGTGTCGGATGCACCGAGGACGCGGCCTGTGAGGGCTGCAAGGCGGGCATTTTGTTGGAAGTGCTGATACATCGTCTAGATGCCTTTCATAATGTGCTCCTCGTTGTGATCATTGGCTGGCTCTGCGGTCCCGCGAGGAATGGGCAGGTGAGCAGATCGGGGGGGGGGAACCTAGCCTATTGTTGCCGGGTCAGGGTTTGTGAGCTGAGCGGCGTCTCCCCGTGGCAAGATTGCCGAGTTACCGCCCAGCCCATCCATCGCCGCCCCGGCGGGCGACGACGAATTCTGAAAGAAGAAAGTTCCGCCGAAGCCAAGGCCCTCCGGCGGGAGGCTCAGCTCGGAAGCGCAGAAGAGAGCGCACCCGGCGAGCGCAAGGAGCCTGAGTGTGTCTCACCAACGCGCAGGTGGAGTGTTTAGACGGTCATCGGACCCCGCCGCACGCGGGGCAAGGCCCGAACATCTGGAGTCGCTTCATCCGGTCGAGCGTCAGAACGGCGGCGGCGAGTAGCGTCGGGTCAGACTTGCGTTCTTCCCCTTCGGCGCGCTCGGCGGGCGGCATTTCGTCTAGCCATGCTGCAATCTTCCCGAGGCACTGCCCGAGGGTCGCAGCTTCTTCCGCCACGCGCCTGTAGGCCATGCTGCGTCCTGCACGGAGGTCATCGACGGCCAGCCGTAGGGCCTTGAGACTCGATATAGCGGCCTCGGCAACGAGACTGGCGTGCGGATCGCGCTCGATGGACATCAGCCCCTCTCCTTGCCTGTGCCGCAGGTGCATAGCGTCAACCGATCCCGCAGCGTCTCGGCCAGCGCCGCCGAGACCTTACCGTCGCGGGGGAGCGTGTGATCGTGTTCTCTCGCCCCTGCGCGATGTACCCTACCCGCATGACGGACAGCTTCACGGCGGATCGCACTTCGGGCCGATTCCGGAACGCTCGGATCAGCCTCACAGACGCGCAGAGCGTCTCTCAGGGCGTGTGTCGCCTCGACCGCCACATCTGCCAGAGAACGGGCATCCCAGCGGTCAGGGAGGCTCTCTGCGGCGCTCTCATCGCGTTCACGACGAAGGAAATGAATGCGGTCCCGGACTTCGGAAACCTGCGACAGCCGCGTGGCGCGGCTCCGGACTGACACCTCTGCGAGATCGCCGTCTTCAGCCATGTCGCCGAAGGCCTCTTTGTAGGCCCGGAGCTTCTGTACGCCACGGGCGACCTTGGTGGCGAAAGACTCGCGCTGAGCGTCCCCCAACTCCACGGAGCCGGAGACGATCTCGTCGTGGAGAGTCATGAGACTAAGCCAGTCCGAGGCGGCGCGCTTCGGTGATCCGTTTCGCAGCCGGGAGCGTGGCCAAATGACGGAGCTGCTCTTCCCGCGCCGTCGCTTTCGGGGCTGCGTCCAATTGCCCGGCCTCGTCAAGAATTTCACGCAGGAGCTTGCCCTGCTCGGTCGCGTAGACGGCCTTGGTCATTTCGTCGATGGTCGGCTCCGGCGCGCCGTTGAGGTAGCTACGGATCAGTTCAGTCCCAGTCAGCTCAGCGAGGAAGTGGTCGCGCGCGGCTTCGGGAACGCCCTGGTCGGCGAGGTGGCGGTCGAGGCGCACACGCTGACGCGCTTCTGCCAGCCGTTGTTCGTGGGTCAAGCTCTTAGTCATTGGCTATGCTCTTTCTGTCAGGAGCTGAGGGCGGTCGCTGGACGCGCCGCTTCAAGGATGCGCTGCTCCCGCACTGGCGAAAACCGGGGCAGTACGAGGCCGAGCCATTCGATCAGAGGGCCGACTTCGAATTGCAGTGCTTTGCTGCCGCTGACGCGGCGCTGTGCCAGTGGGCAGTCCATTAGGCGGCGAAGGATGCGAAGTTCGTTCGGCTGCCAGCCGAGCGCAGCGGCGGCGTCGTCGTGTTTGATGTAAAGGCGGTCCAAGGGTGTATCCTGCTAGTCAGGTCGTTGTTGATGTGAGGAGATCGGCTGACTGAGGACCCCGCCCTCAATTCAACCTGCATCACGATCAATAACATACATCTTGACTAATGTCAAGATTTGTGAACCAGAACAGGATTGAGTGATTCGAATTTGTGCTGGGCCGGTCCGTAAATGTAGCGGAACCGATGTCGGGTGTGGTGGTCGCGAGCGCCGTCAGGCGCGAAGCTTGCCCTCGGTTGTGACCTGCATCGGACCGACCTTCGCAAGGGCTTTAAGCGAATGACGCATGTGACGGGCCGTGGCGAGCGGACCAATGGCAAACGGATCAGCGCAGGGGCGACCCAACACTTGGAAGTGTACTCGTGCCCCTGGCGCTGGGCTGCAGCCTTGCAGATTGAGCTCGGTGAAATGATCGAGAGGTGTCGCCCTGCGCGAAGGACCACCAAATGAGCCAAAGGCCCCTCGACTGGCCCCTCTCGGCAAAAAACCTAATGATTTCAGGCGATTTGGTGCCCCCACACGGCGCACCCTGTTTGCGATTTTTCCAAACGTTTTCAACATGCGGGTGCCCCACGGATCGCCTTATTCCGCCCCTTTCGAATCAATGGGTTAGAATAGGGGTGCCCCACGGTTTTTATCCCCACTCAATGTCAGCGATGGTCGCGAGGGCTTGCTCGGAAAGCATCCCGCGCTGCGCTTTCGCGGTGTATATCCGGGTGGTCGATGGCTGGGTATGAGCCAGCACCGCGCCGATCTGCTGGTCATTAACGCCAGCCTCGGCAAGCATCGTCGCCATTCCCTTGCGTACACCGTGGGACGACCTCTCGGGCAGGCCGGCGTCGTCGCACCAACGGCGAACCCGCGTCCGCAGCGTCTCGACGTTTTTGAAGGGTTTGCCGCGCTCCGACAGCAGGTAGGCCGGGCCGATCACCGGCATTGCCCGGATCGTTCGGAGAAGCGGCGGCAGGATCGGCAGAGACACGGGCGCGCTGCCCTTTTTCCCCGGCTGCCATTCAAGTCGCACGATTCCGTTGCGCGTCACCTCATGCGAGCGGCCAAGGATGCACAGATCCCCAATGCGAGCCCCGGTGAACATCGCGAGGGTCAGCCACAGGAAGGCAGTAGAGCCGGGCCGGTGCGTCTCGGCAAACTGGCGCATGTCGTCGGCGGTCCATGGCTTTGTTCCGCCCTTGCTCTTGTGGATCTTTCCCACGCCCTCGGCGGGGTTCATCTCAGCCGCGCCTATCTCAATGGCGAATTTGTACATCGCCTTCGCCGCCTTCATCATGTTGTCAGCTTCGGCTGGGGTCGCGGCGCGGGCGTTCCTGACACGCACAAGGGCGTGCGTCGGAAGGTCCAGATGCAGATCCCCGTAGCGGTCACCGTCGTCGTCCAGCTCGTCGCAAAGGCGCGTGAGCAGGCTGCGGCGTTGCTTTAGCGTGGCGGGGCTTGCGTTGCCGCCATCGACCATGCGCGTCAGGTGGGCGAGGTACTTCTCGCGCAGCCAATCCAGGCTTTCGCGGGGCGCCTGTATGGCGACTGGCGCCCCCTCCCATTTCTCACCGACGCGGGCGGCGCGGTAGTGCTCTAGAAAGTCCGGGTGATCCGGGCCGACTGGAACGGTGATCTTTTTCGCCTTCTTCCCCTTCATGCGGACGATATGCCGGATGTTGCCAGACGGCAGGGTCTCGGAATACCAGCCGGGGAAGGGGTTCGGGGGGGTCATTTTTCACCGTATCGCTTGAGCGTCGTGACCTTGTTGCCCTGATTTTCGTCTTGGGCATAGTCGAATTTCACCCCGTCCGGTCCGACGGAGACGATGCGAGCGCCGGGATTTAGCGCTCTGACGGCATCGAGTGCATCCGCGATCTGGCGCGGGGTTGGCATGGATGGTGCGGCAGTTTTGGCCATCAGCTCTTCCTCCGGCGCTTCTGCTTCCTCGCGGCGTGGTCGAGCTTTGCCGTAGCAAGCGCCATCTGACGCACTTCCGGTTCAAGCTCATCGTATCCCCGATACCAGCGCCCTCCGGAGAGTCTCGGCAGGAGGGCGCGTGGGATCGCCTCCCAATTCTCTGGAGCTGTGTTGCTCTTGTCGCCGTCCAGGCACTTCAGACAGTGACCCTCGGGAAGAGCGCCATGGGCCTCTTCCCATCGTATCAGGTGGACGGCACGCCAGCGCGACTGTAGCGGCATGTCGTCATGGATCTTGCGCTCGATATAGCCGTCTTTGCTAATGCGCTCAGTGCCGATGGGTTTGTAGAGCTTGACCGCGCGCCCGCGCCGTTCGCCTTTCTTGAACCAGCCTTTTTCGCTCCCTGGTGCGCAATGTCCTTTCCGTCCTTTGTTCGGCGGTTCCTGGCCTTTCTCGAAGCAACCGGTGCGGCCCGTCATCCAGCCCTTGCGCTTGCAGAGGCTGTTGAAGTTCGTCAGCGAAACATCCGGGCGTTCCCATAGATCGACGAACTCGGCATGCGCCTCGCGGCGCGGGCGCGTGTGGTTGTCGTGAATCCAGAACAGTTCCGCATCGCTGTATTCGATGGGGCGACCCTTCATGCATCGTCTCCCTTGTTGTTGCCGATCTGGGGCAGCATCGGAAGAACGCCCTGGCCATGCTCCGCGAAGAGCTTTGCGGCTTTGAGTTGGAGGTCGGCATTGCCGGTGATTTGATCGGCCACCTTTACGATAGCCTCCGTCCGCTTCACCTCCTGCTCTATGGCTTCGGCGCTGAGTTCTTCGATTGACAGTCGTTCGAGCTGGGCGAACAGGTGATTGTTGAGATCCGTGAGCTTGTTTTTCATCACAATGCTCCCTCTGCTATGGCTTGGTGCCCGACCCTGCGCGAGCTGCGGCGCAGGGCGCGGAGGCGGGTATCGGCGTCGCTGGCAATGGCGTGAAAGACCAGCGCCGCCGGGCCGGACGCGCTGGCGGCTGCCGCCCGCGCCCGGTCGCGCAGATCGGTGATCTCGTCGATTTCGGCCAGCACGCTCTGGATCGTCACGGCGCTCATGCGGCGCCTCCATCGCCGCGCCCCATCATGCGGGCGATCATGCCGCGACGGTTTTTGTGCGCATCGACAGCGGCGCGGATGGAGGGCAGAGCGGCGACGCGCGCCGCGTCCACCTCGTTGGGGCGCTGCGGCGCCGGATAGTGGCTCGGATAGGCTTCGAGCCGGGCGGCATGGCGCCCCTCGATGCGCGCCGAGCTGCCGTCTTCGCGGCGCTGCTCTTCCTTGAGCTGCAACCAGGCGTCCTGCACGGCGACGGGGCTGTGAAAGACCAGGTCCGGCGTGGTCACCATGCGGGACAGGCCGGCGAAACGTGTGGGGTGAAGCATTGTGTCCTCCATCTCTGAGCCCGCGATCAGCCGGAGGCGTCTTCGGCGGGGTGATGAAGGGTAGTAGCGAAAATCGCTACAATTCGCAAGGGGCGTTGTAGTAAAATTCGCTACATTCTGCTTGAGGGCTTTAATAGTCCTGCCGGCGTTGCGGCTGACAGAAGCGCCTGGCGTGGGTTCAGCTCAGGTTGATCTTGGGTGGGTTTATGCTGCGTCAGCCCTGACGTGGTCGCGTATGTAGTTGATCGCCTGCTTCGGCCCGGATGAGAAGAAGGGCATAAGCAGGCCTCTATTTTGTGCCATCTCAAATCGGCGAGTGGATACCCCGCCTTTGTTTAGACCTGAAACCACTGCGATCACGGGGGCCTCATCGTCTTCGCGTTCTTGGTGCCGCAACAGCGCGGCCATAAGTTTCTCGTTTGAGTTTGCTGCATAGATGAGGGCAGCTCGAAGCCCTGTGCGTTTACTTTTCAGTAGAACGTCTGCAGGATTGTCTGCTTCAGTTTCATCTTCGATCACGTAGTCGTTGCCGAAATTCTCTTTTATGGCGCTCCGCACATCGTCAGCAAAGGTGGAGGCAACATTCTCACGGTTGAGCAGCAGGATATCTCGTGCCCTGATCATGGCGGAAAGGAAGCTCAATGCTGCGCGAGCTGGACCTTCGCCAGCGATCGGTTCCCGTCTGATTTGGCAGCTGTCACGGTCTAAATAAGAACCATGCTCTTCCAGCATTGCATCGAGTACAGATGCTCTTGTTCCTGTGTCCGTAAATGTCCCCGAAGCGATAGCAGTGGCGATGAAGTCGCCATCATCTTCGACGGTGAACTCACCATTGGCCTCTGAAAGGTAGAAGCTGATGGGGTCGCCAAATGACTTTGCAACATCTGTAGACACAGCAAATCCTGCCGGCACCGTAGACACCGACAGTCCGCCGCAAAACTCGCGACAAATTAGGTTTTTGAGTTCGTCAGATTTCATCAAAGAGACCGGGTTGCTCATCAGTCAGGATAGCAAGAAAATCGCAAGCGGTGTGGAAGAACGTCGTTGGTGTCCAAGTTCTCTGCCTCCTGTGATATTTTCCGTGTTCAGGAAGTCTATCCGGCAGATCAATAGATCGTGGTCCGGGCGTCAGAGTTCCATCACATGCCACATGAACGTGAAGACCTGACTGACGTGGTTGGTCTTCTAGGCGAATAATCGCTGACCATTCTCCTCCTTCTGCCGGCACCATCAACAAGGCCTTCCACTTATCGAACGTTGGCGCGACTTCAAACAGGCAGTGCGCCTCTGACTGATCTGGTAGTTTCAGGGCTAGTGATCGCCATCGCCACGCGGGCGGCAGAGGTTTGCTTCTTACGAAGATCGGTGCGTTACGTGGGGGGATGGCTCCCGACTTCCAGCCGGTATCTTTGATAACCGCCTTGGGTTGCTTCTTCCAAAGCTGAGGGCGTGCTGATTTCAAGATGTTCGGCACCTTTCGCCATACCAGTTTCACATCGCGCTACGCTTTAGATCTTTCTTGCAAGCTCGGCCGGCCAGTGCAGCCGTACCCTCGCCGCCCACTTCAAGCCCTTGTTCCACATCGTGTTTGCCCCGGGGTTCAAAGAAATCAGATGAAACAGGCCCGGTTCGTCGCCGGGTTTTACCTGCTTCACCCACCCCATGCCGTCCTCATCCTCAACAACACAGCGATGGCCGATCACGTCGTTGGGCACGCCGTCATGTGTGTGGCGCGTATAGAAAAGCAGGTCACCCGCGCTGAACACGGGCTCCATGCTGTCGCCTGCGATTTCGACCGCCACGACGCCATGCGGTGACAGGCCTGGCGGGCATTCTACCTGCGGCCCACCACCCTTAGGGTAGGCGTCGAAAACTGGAACCTGCGCTCCGGCGCCGACCGTTCCGGCGATGGCGATGGTCGGTGTGGAGGGTATCTCACCAGGCACGTCAAACCCTGTGATCTCGGCAATCCTAAGGAGCTCTTCTGCAGAGATTGCGCGCTTTCCGAGGGCCATTTTGTTAACGGTTGAGCGATCCACTTTCTTCGGCACGACCGCATCAAGGCGTTCTGCAAGTGCAGATTGGCTCATGCCCGAGAAATCAAGGGCTTGGATGAGCCACTCATTCAGCGGCGTGGAGATGGGTGTTCGCGCGATCATGTCGGCGAACAGAATATCGCTACATGCGAACATCATCTGTAACGAAAATCGCTACATTGCGTCTTGCTGATTGTAGCTAAAATCGCTACCAACGTGCCATGGAACCGGCAAGCAGCATCATTTCGGCCCTCGGAGGGCCTACAGCGGTCGCCGCAGCGATTGGCATTCACCGCACGCGTGTGTCGATGTGGCAGGCTCCGCGCGAGCGGGGCGGCACCAACGGGCTTATCCCTTACCGTCATGTCCCCCGCCTGATGGAGGTAGCACGCGAGAACGGCGTCGAGCTCACACCCGCCGATTTCATGCCGCCGGTCGATGGCGCCGCCTGAATCCCCTCGCTGTCCCATGCCTCGACCATGGGGCAGCGCCGACGCAACACCAAGAAAAAGGGGTTTCCCATGAGCATCCTGCTACGGGCCCACATGTTCGGAGAGCTGGTCAAGGCGGTCGGCGGTGTCGACGCGGCGGCGGCGGCGATAGAGGCGGCGGTCGGGCACACGGTGTCGCGGGGCACGATCTCGAAGGTGCAGAACGGGCATGCGGAGGTGCCCTATGCCTGGGCGAGCGCGCTTGAGAACGCCTCGGGCCGGTATCCGTTTCTCAACATGCGCAGCCGCGAGGTCACCGGCGGGCCGGCGCGGTCTGAGCTGGCCTGTCATCTCGACATGCTGCGCGAGGCGACCGAAGGGGTCACGGCGCTGGCCGAGTTCGAAGCCAATCCGGACGATCCGCAGGCGGTGGCCAGGGCCTATGCCGAGTTGGCCGATGTGCACGACCTGACCGCGGGAGCCATGGCAAGGCTCAAGGCGATGATGGGCGTGCGGAAAGGGGATGCGGCATGACCAACGACCTTATCCCTTCCCGCGCGGCGTCCTCCCCGGCGCCGTAGCTTTTTCCGCTGGAGATCTGACATGCCCGCACGAATGCCCTCGCGCACCGATGATGAAATGCTTCTGAACATGCTCGACATGCGTGATTTCGATGGTCTGAGCGCGTCCAAAATCGGCCAGCGCGCCGGGCGCTCACGGGCTGCCGTCTGCGGGCTGTTCAAGCGGGTTCGGGATGACGAGGCGCGGCACGAGGCGGAGTGTGCGGCGCGTGGTGTGCCTGTCTGCCAGTGCCTGAAACCGGAAAACCGCGATGGGGGCATGACACGCCGCTGGTGGCGCTCATGAGTTCCGGACCTTACCCCCTCGATATGGCCGGCCAGCGGAGCTTGCCGGTCGCGCATCTGACCATGGATCTGAGCCGGTCGACCTGCGGAAACTTCATGTGGTCGCTACGTTTCGTGCCGCCGAGCGGGATGGAGGGAAAACCGGCGCCAGTGGCCAACGGGTTCTGTGACCAGCCGCGTGAGCGCCGCCGCCTCGCAGCGGAGTTGCGCGCCGTGGCCGATGCCGTGGAGGCCTGGCCATGAACGGGCGGAAATCGCCGCGGGTCGCGTTCGGCCTTCAGGCGGCAACGGTGGCGCTGAAGGCCAAAGCGGGGGTGCTGACGGGCAGGGATCAGATCGTGCTGGTCGAAGCCATGTTCGATTGGGTCGATGACGACCCCTTCGCCAGAGACGCGGTGCGGGATTTCTTTGCCGCCGTGAGGATCGACGCCGCGCGCGCGGGCGACCGGCTTTTGTCCTGGCTGGATAACTGGCTGCCGGAGATGGATTTCCGCCGTCCCGAAGGCGTTCTTCGCGGGATCGAGGCGGAGCGAATTCACGACTGGTGTGCCAGGAAGGATTGCGGTCTTGAGTGAGCCGCGGACCCTCCCGCGCGACGTTCTCGCCCGCATTCCCGACCTGTCGGTCGATGAGCTGCGCGGCTGGTGGGCGGCCGTGTTCGTCTGGAAATTGCGACCGGTCAAGACCGGGGAGCCGGCGCTGCTCGGCGCCCGGGCAAGGGAGCTGGGGGTGACGCTGTGACGGATCCACGTCTGGACGAAGCGAAGGCGATCTCGGCGCGTGAGATGGTCGACCGGCTCGGCATCGTCGGGCTGAAGGCCAGCGGCGGTGAGCTGATCGGGCCGTGCCCGCTCTGCGGCGGGCGCGACCGGTTCGCGATCAACCTGAGCAGCCATGCCTTTCTGTGCCGCCGTTGCGACATTCGCGGCGGCGACAATATCGCCCTGGTCATGGCGGTTCTGGGCTGTGACTTTCGCGCGGCGCTGACCTGGCTTTGCGGCGATGCGCCGGCGCAGGTCGATCCCGGGGAGCTGGCGCGCCGGCGGCAGCGGGGGAGGAGCGGGCGCGCCGTGATCGCGCGGCGCAGGATCGGTATCGCGAGCGGGCCATTGCTGACGCGCGCGCGATCTGGGCGCGGTCACGACCGGGCGCCCAGGGCGTGGTGCGGGCCTATCTGACGGCCCGCGGCATCGCGCCCGGGGCGTTGCCGAGCATCCCGCCGGCGCTGCGGTTCCTGACCGATCACCCCTATGTCAAGAAGATCGGCGGCGAGCTGGTGACGGTGCATCGGGGGCCGTGCATGATCGCGGGGGTGCTGAACCCGGCGGGCGAGATCACGGCGGTGCATCAGACATGGGTTGATCCGGAGCCGCCTCACGGCAAGGCGCGGATCGCGTGGCAGGGCGATGCGCTGCCGGCGAAACTGGTGCGCGGCTCGAAAAAGGGTGGCGCGATCCGGCTGGTCACGCCTGACGATGCAGAGGCGCTGGTGATGGGCGAGGGGATCGAGACCACGCTCTCGGCACTGGCGGCGGATGCGGTTCCCGGCGCGGCCTATTGGGCCGGTGTCGATCTGGGCAACATGGCGGGGCGTGCGCAGCGGGGCGCCGGCCTAAGGTATGCCGGCCTGCCGGATATGAGCGATGCCGAGGCCTTTGTGCCTCCGCCCTGGGTGCGCCGGCTGATCTTCATCCAGGACGGCGATTCCGACCCCCGCGCCACGCGCCACAAGCTCGAATGCGGCCTGCGCCGCGCCATGGCTTTGCGGCCCGGGCTGCGCGGCCAGATCGTGCAGGCGGGGCAGGGTGTCGACCTGAATGACGTGCTGGCCGGGCGGGGCGCGGACGGATGAGCGACAGGCTGGACGAGGTGCGCGCGCGGTTTGCCGCGCCCGAGGATGTGGACATGCCGGATGACATGCCGCTTCCAGATGACCCGGGCGAGACAACGGGCCGCGGAGACGATGGCGATAATGGCGGCGCCGGCAGTGCGACCGAAGAGCCGCCGGAGGCGCAGGGCGCGACCCTGCCGCTGAATGACACCGGCAATGGCCGGCGGTTCGCGCTCTATTGCGGCCAGGACGCCATGGTCGTGCCGCGCGTGGGCTGGCATGTCTGGGATGGCCGGCGCTGGAAGCTCGATCCCGACGATATCTCGGTGCGTCGCCATGCCCAAAGCGTGCAGCACCACATCATCCGCGAGATCCCGCATCTGGTCCTGGAGGACTGGCAGCAGCGTGAGATCGGCAAAGAGGTCGAGATCCGCAGGCGAGAGGCTGCGCTGCGCGCGGAGCTGAAAGCCGGCACGCCGACCACCGAGCAGGAGGTCGCGCTCGAGGAGCTGACACAGCGGCTGAGCTGGATCCGCAAGCTCAAGGATCGCCGCTCGACGATGAAATCGGATCACCGGACCTTTGCCAAGTCGAGCGGCAACAAGGCCAAGATCGACGCGATGCTGACCGAGGCGACGGTCGAGCTGGCGCGCGAGGTCGACGATCTGAATGCCGATCCGCTGACGGTGAACACCGAATCCGGCCTGTTGCGGTTCTCGGTCGATGGCGGCGGCGATAGCGGCTTTTCGAAGACGGCCGATGTCGCGCCCGAGCCGCATGCCCGCGAGGTGACGATCCCCGGCCGCAATGCGCCGCAGCTGATCACACAGATGATGCCGGTCACATACGACCCCGATGCGACATGCCCGCTCTTCGATGCCTTCCTGCACCGGGTGCAGCCGGATGCCGAGATGCGCGGCTTTCTCCAGCGCTGGCTGGGGCTTTCACTGACCGGGCTGAAGATCCAGAAATTCGCCTTCTTCTACGGGGCCGGCGCGAACGGCAAATCGGTGCTGGTCGATCTGATCGCCAGGATGATGAGCGACTATTCCCATGCGGCGAAGATCGAATCCTTCACGGGCCGGAACCGCCGCGGCGGCGGCGACGCGACGCCCGACATCTTCCCGCTGATGAATGCCCGCATGGTGCGCGCCTCCGAGCCGGAAGAGGGTGAGCGGCTGCAAGAGGGGCTGATCAAGGAGCTGACCGGCGGGGAGCCGATCCTCGTGCGCCAGCTGCATGCCGATTTCATCGAGGTGCATCCGTTCTTCAAGCTGACCATGTCGGGCAACCACAAGCCCGACATTCGCGGCACCGATGACGGGATCTGGCGGCGCGTTCTTCTGGTGCCGTTCGATGTGCAGATCCCGGCGGCCGAGCGTGACGAGAAGCTTGGCGAAAAGCTCTGGGCGGAGCGCGCGGGCATCCTGAACTGGCTGGTCGACGGGCTTGTGCAATATCTGGAAGGCGGGCTCCAGGAGCCGCAGCAGGTGCTGGACGCGACACAGGAATATCGCGCCGATAGCGACCCGATTGGCACCTTCCTCGGCGACGCCTGCCTGGTCACCGGTGATCCCGGCGACTTCCTGCTGGCGCGCGAGATCATTCAGGGCTTCAACCTGTGGCTCGATCTGCGCGGCGAGGGCATGTGGGGCGACCGGACGGTCTCGCTCAAGTTCAAGGGGCTCGCGAACCGATATCGCGATCCGCGAACCGGGAAGACCTACAGCCCCGGTAAGCGCGAGGCGACCGGGTATCGCGGCATCAGGTTCGTGGATCTGTTCCGGCGCAGCTTCGATACGGCGCCGCGCGATGCGAAGGGGCGTCCGGTGGCGGCGACCGCCAGTGCCGGAGGCGGCGCCGACTGATGGCCCTGCCGGACAAATACTGGCTGCTCTGCGGCCTGAGCCTGGAACGGCTGCCGCGCGCCGCGCTCGACGAGATGCTGGGGCAGGCGGCGCGGGCCGGTGCGCTGGCGCTCTGCTCGCGACCGCGCACGAAAGCCGACTGCGCCCGGCTGCTCCGCCGCGCGCGACAATCGACTTACGATCAGACCGCCGCGCGCCGGCAGGCGGCCGGCGGGGCCGTGCAGTCCGCGGCATCGGTTTCGGTTTGCGAGATCCCTGCGTCCGAGGTGAACGCCTGGCTGCGCGCGTTGCCGCCGGAAGGCCTCGATCCATGATCCCCCGGGGCGCAGCCCGGCGCGCAAGCGCGGCCCGCACCCCGCACCCCTCACCCTTCTTTCGGAATTCAGGACGGTTCGACCGGCCCGACATGCCGCTGTCACGGCTCGACGGCGCGACATGGGGTTCGGGGGAAATGTCGCGATTTCAATCCCTTGCGCGGGTTCTACGGCCTGAACGGCCCGAACGGCCTGAAATGCGAGGTAACGCATGCGCGCGACAGAAAGGGGGTGTGGGGGAAGAGCCGTCTTATGCGTTAGTTGGCATCTCACGCCGTTCGGGCCGTTCGGGCCGTGATCCGCCTTCGTTCTCACATCATTTCAATGGCTTACCTGTTCACGGGCTTTCTGTGTCTCAGGCCGTGCCCTGTCTCCCTCGGGCCGTTCAAGCCGTTCTCTTTACAATCGAAAATCAACATATGGTCTATAAGGGTAAAGTTGGCCCTAAATATTGAAAGGATCTGGCATGAGCGCAGGAATGGTGTGGTTTGGAGAGCCGGACTATCGGGCACTGGAGGTCGGCGACGTGGTTCTCGGCGACAAGGCGGTGGCGCCGCTCTGCAAGCCGGGGGCGGCGGGGTGGTATGCGCTGCTCTGCGCGCCGCAGCGCGAGCGGCAGGCGGAGGCCTGGCTGGCGGCGCGCGGGGTCTATGCGTTCCACCCGGTGACGGTGCGCCGGTCGCGGCAACGTGGGCGGGTGCGGGAGTATCACCGGCGGTATCTGCCGGGCTATGTGTTCGCGCGCTTTGCCGGCGTGCCGGTGGCGCATCGGGTGCTGACGTCGCCGTTTCTCTTCGGGGCGCTGTGCCGGCGGGATGGTGAATGGGGTGTGCTGGGGCCGAAACGTCTTCGGGCGCTCCATGAGATGCGGATCCGCGAAGAGCGCCAGGAGCAGGAGCGGCGGGCGAGGAAGAAAGCGCCGGCGGCGGCGCGGCGGGTGCGGGCCGGCGATACGGCGCTGTTCCGCGCCGGGCCGTTCGCCGGTCTGCAATGCGAGGTGGTCGAGTTGCTGGCCGATGGCGGTGCCC
The DNA here is from genome assembly GCF_001975705.1 of Salipiger abyssi. Classification (NCBI taxonomy): domain Bacteria; kingdom Pseudomonadati; phylum Pseudomonadota; class Alphaproteobacteria; order Rhodobacterales; family Roseobacteraceae; genus Salipiger; species Salipiger abyssi. The sequence continues at coordinate 232,797 of NZ_CP015093.1, read as the reverse complement.
GGGTGCAGCTGGAGCTGTTCGGCCGCCCGACGCCGGCGACTGCCTCGCCAGACGACCTTGTTGCGCCATCTTCCGGGGCGGCTTGACAGGCGGCATGGATCGCTCGTAACGTGCCGCTCACACAGCCTCAGGCCCGGAGTGCCCCGCAAAGCGGACTGATACCCGGGTAGGTGGGCGGCGCGGACGGGTTGCACGCCACGTCTGACACGCCTTCAATGTGCCCGAAGCCCCGCCAAGAGCGGGGCTTTGTCGTTTCTGGACCATGGGCATGGGACGTTTGAAAGGGCGGGGCATCTCGTCACGGATCGGTGCGCCGGGGTCGCGGCTGCGGCGGGCGGCGCCTGCCAGTGGGGATACGCCGGCGCGGCGCTCGACGGATTGGCTGAACACGGCGCGCTGGCAAAAGCTGCGGCGCAAGGTGCTGGCGCGGGACGGCTATGTCTGCCGGCAGACCGGCGTGTTGCTGATCGGCACATACCCTGCCGGCGACAGTCCGGTGGTCGATCACATCCGCCCGCATCGCGGCGACCCGGCGCTGTTCTGGGATGAGGCCAACCTCCAGTCGGTGAGCAAGGAATGGCACGACCGGGTGAAGCAGAGCCGGGAAAAGCGCGGCCTGGCGTGACGGGCCGGGGGGTGGGGTCAAAGTCGGGGGCTTTGGGCGGCCAGACCCGCGCCCCCCTCACCGGGAGATTTTTTATTCGGAGACCGGGTTTTTGAACGACATCCGCGAAACAGACCTGTTCGGCAACCCCGTGCGGGCCGGCAAGGGCGCGCCTGGGCGGCCTCGCAAGGAGCTGACGGCAACCGACCTCGACATGCTGGAGGCGGGTCTGATGCAGGGCTGGACGAACCAGCGCATCGCCAAATCGCTGGGCATCGGGGTCTCGACGCTGAAGCGGAATTTTGGGCCTCTGCTGCGGATGCGCGACCAGATGCCCGACCGGCTGCGGCTGCTGATCTTCTCGACGGCGGTGCGCAAATCGCTGGAGGGCGACATGGGGGCGATCCGGCAGGTGCGCCAGCTCATGGAGGACAACGAGCGGCGGCTGGCGGCGGCGCGGATCGACCGCGCCGGCGAGGAGGAGCCGCCGGAGGTGCCGGTGGGCAAGAAGGAACGCGCCCGGCGCGCCGCCGAGCAGGTGGCGGAAACGGGCGGCGGCGATCTCTGGGGCGGCGATCTGAGCCCGGGGAGCTATCACTGATGGAGGGCGCGGAGGCGCTCTTCGATCCGGCCTGGTCGACGGCGGTGCCGGACTGGGAGGCGCGGATCGTGGCGGGACGGTCGCTGCTGCCGGATCTGCCGCTCTTCGATGCGGTGGCCGACAAGGCGCTGCGGATCTTCAAGCGGCTGCGCGTGCCCGATCTGATCGGCACGCCGACCTATGGCGAGGTGTGCGAGGATTGGGTCTTCGATCTCGTGCGGGTGATCTTCGGCAGCTACGATCCCGACCTGAAAAAACGGATGCTGCAGGAGTTCTTCCTGCTGGTGCCGAAGAAGAACGGCAAATCCGCCATCGCGGCGGCGATCATCGTGACCGCCGCGATCATGAACGAACGGCCGCAGGCGGAGCTCCTGCTGATCGCGCCGACGCAGAAGATCGCCGGCATCGCCTTCAAGCAGGCGAAGAACATGATCGCGCTCGACGCCGATCTGGTGCGGCTCTTCCGGGTGCAGAATCATCTCAAGGAGATCACCCATCATGTCACCGGGGCGGTGATCATGATCCTCTCGGCGGATGGCGATGTGGTGACCGGCTCGAAGGGCACGTTCATCCTTGTCGACGAGACCCATGTGCTGGGCAGCAAGCCCAAGGCGCCGGACATCTTCGTCGAGCTGCGCGGCGGGCTGGCGTCGCGGCCCGAGGGGTTCCTGCTCCAGATCACCACGCAATCGAAGGACCGCCCGACCGGCCAGTGGGAAAAGGAGCTGGAGACCGCGCGGGCGGTGCGCGACGGCAGGATCGACCTGCCGATGCTCGCGGTGCTCTACGAGCTGCCGGCGAAGATGGCCGAGGCGGAGGCGTGGCGCGATCCGAAGACCTGGGGGATGGTCAATCCGAACCTCGAGCGCTCGGTGTCGCGGGCCTATCTGCAGCGCGAGATGCGCAAGGCGGAGGAGGACGGGCCGGAGGCGCTGGCGCTCTTTGCCAGCCAGCACCTGAACGTGCAGATCGGGCTCGGGCTCAAATCGGGCCGCTGGGTCGGGGCGGATTACTGGCCGACGGCGGCGCGGGCGGATCTCGATCTGGCGCGGATCCTGGCCAGCTCGGAGGTCTGTGTGGTCGGCATCGACGGCGGCGGGCTCGACGATCTGCTCGGGCTCTTCGTGCTGGGGCGGCATGCGGAAACCAGCCGCTGGCAGGGCTGGGCGCGGGCCTGGGCGGATCGCGACGTGCTGACGCTGCGCAAGAAGATCGCGCCGGAGCTGGTGGCGCTGGAACAGGCGGGCGAACTGATCCTGGTCGACAATATCGAGGAGGAGGCGAACCCGGAGATCGTGGAGATCTGCGCGCGCATCCGCGATGCCGGGCTGTTTCCGGAGCAGGACGGCATCGGCATGGATCCGGAGGGCGTGGGCTCGATCATCGACGCGCTGGTGGAGGCGGGGTTCCGGATCGAGGATATCCGGGCGATCAGCCAGGGCTACAAGCTCAATGCGGCGATCAAGACGGCGCCGGTGAAGCTGAAGAACGGCAGCATGGTGCATGGCGGCCAGCGGATCATGACCTGGTGCGTCGGCAACGCCAGGACCGAGGCGCGGGGCAATGCGGTGATCGTGACCAAGGCGCAGAGCGGCAGCGCCAAGATCGACCCGCTCATGGCGATGTTCAACAGCGTCATGCTGATGAGCTGGAACCCGGTCGCGCATCGGCGCGGCAATCTCAACGACTTTCTGAACAACCCGGTGATGGCGATATGAAGCTTGCGCGACTGATGAAGGGCGCGATCCAGGGCGCGCGCGCGTCCCTGGCGGCCGGCGAGTCCGGCTGGGTCGCGCTCTCGGGCGCCGGGGTGTTTCCGCAGGCGGGCTATCGCTCGACGGCGGGCAAACCGGTGTCGCAGGACAGCGCGCTGACGGTCTCGGCGGTCTGGGATTGCGTGCGCAAGCTCAGCCAGACGGCGGCGACCCTGCCGCTCAAGGTCTATGAGAAGAGCGCGAATGGCGGTCGGGTCGAGATCGAGCCGGATTTTGCCGATATCATCTGTCGCCAGCCGAACAGCGTGCAGACACAGGTCGAGTTCTGGGAGGGCATGGTCGCCAACCTCTCGATGCGCGGCAATGCGGTGGCGGAAAAGAAAGTCCTGGGCCGCAATATGGTCGGGCTGTCGCCGCTGCCGAACCTGACGCCTTATGTGAATGCCGAGGGCCGGATCGTTTACGAGTTCTACGACCGCGGCAAGCTGGAGCGGCTGCCGAAGGACAAGGTCTTTCATCTGCGCGCCTTCGATCCGGGCAACGGCATCGGGCTCTCGACGATCAGATACGGCGCCAATTCGATGGGGGCGGCGCTTGCGGCGGACGAGACCGCCGGCAGCGTGTTCTCGAATGCGATGATGGTCGCCGGCGTTCTGGCCTCGGATCAGACGCTCGACGCGCAGCAGCGCGCGCAGCTCGGTGAGATCATCAACAGCTATGTCAGCTCGCGCCGGGCGGGCAAGGTGATGGTGCTGGAGGCGGGGCTGAAGTTCGAGCCGCTGCAGATGAACCCGGAAGACGCGCAGCTGCTGGAGACCCGGCGGTTCCAGGTCGAGGACGTGTGCCGCTGGTTCGGCGTGCCGCCGATCATCATCGGGCATGCGGGGGACGGGCAGACCATGTGGGGCAGCGGGGTCGAGCAGATCATGCTGTCCTGGCTGACGCTGGGGCTCAACCCGCTGCTGAGCCGCATCGAGGCGCGGCTTCAGCGCGATATCGTGCCGCCGGAAAAGCGCGGTCGCTGGTATTGCGAATACAACCGCGAGGCGCTGCTGCAAATGGACAGCAGGGCCAAGGGCGAGTTCATGGCCAGGATGGGCCAGTCGGGCACCATGACGGCGAATGAGCGGCGCCAGAAGCTGAACCTGCCCCGGCATGACGACCCGGCCGCCGACGCGCTGCTGGCGCAGACGGCGCTGGCGCCGCTCGAGGATCTGGGAAAGGAAAAGAGCAATGAGCAAGCGTGATCTGCCGAAGGCCTTTGTCGCGGCGCGGCCCGGGGTGACGTCGCAGGTATCGGACAAGGTGGTGACCCGCTGGAACCCGGATATCCGGGCGGCGGCGGGAGAGGACGACCGGCGCAGCATCTCGATCCTGGACGCCATCGGCGCGGATGTCTGGGGCGACGGGGTGAGCGCCAAGCGGATCGCGGCGGCGCTGCGCTCGATGGGCGAGGGGCCGGTCACGGTGAATGTGAACTCGCCGGGCGGCGACTTCTTCGAGGGGCTGGCGATCTACAACCTGCTGCGCGAGCACAGGGGCGAGGTGACGGTGCGGGTGCTGGGCATGGCGGCCTCGGCGGCCTCGGTGATCGCGATGGCGGGCGACCGGATCGAGATGGCGCGGGCCAGCTTCCTGATGATCCACAACACCTGGGTGGTGGCCGCCGGCGACCGCCACGCCTTCCGCGAGGTGGCCGACTGGCTGAACCCCTTCGATGCGGCGGCGGTGGGGATCTACCACGCGCGCACCGGGATCGCCGAGACAGAGCTGGGCGCGATGCTCGACCGCGAGACCTGGATCGGCGGCGAGGCGGCGGTGGCGCAGGGCTTTGCCGATGCGCTGCTCGACGCGGACGAGGTCGAGGCGGCGCCGTCGAACGCGGCCTCTGCGGAGCTGGCGGCGGTGAAAAAGCTCGACCTGATGCTGGCCACGGGCACGCGGGCCACGAAATCCGAACGGCGGGAGCTTCTCGCCGCTCTCAAGGGGGGCAAGTCTGGCGCTGCCCCGACCGGCATGTCTGGCGCTGCCGATGACCGGGAGGTGCTGTCGGCCCTCCTTACCAAGCTCAACTCGATCTGAGGAAATCCACGATGAAACAGGCAAAGATGCCCGCCATTGCGGTGGCGGGGCTGGCGGCGCGCATGCCGCAGGCGGTGCTGTGCGGGCCGCGCATGGACGCGGGCGGCTCCACCGAGGAGATGCTGAAACAGGTGCAGCAATCGCTCGACAAGCTCACCGGCGAGACCAAGCAGACCGCCGAGACCGCGCTCGACGAGGCGAAACGCGCCGGCGCGGTCTCGGCGGAGACCAAGGCCGCCGCCGACCAGTTGCTCTCGGCGCAGACCGCGCTTTCCAATCAGCTCAAATCGCTGACCGACCAGCTCGAGGGCGTGAACCAGAAGCAGCTCGACATCGCGCAGCAGATCTCCGACGGGCTGCCGGGCACCGGTGGCGCGGGGGTGAAATCGCTCGGGCAGGCGGTGATCGACAGCCACGAGAAGATCAAGGCCTTCAACGGCGGCACCCTGTCGGTCGATGTGAAGAACGCGATCACCACGGCGGAGGGCTCGGCGGGCGGGCTGATCTTCCACGAGGAGGAGCGCGACCCCGTGCGCATGCCGCGCCGCCGGCTGCTGGTGCGCCAGCTGCTGATGTCGGGGCGCACCAGCTCGGATCTGGTGACCTATCGCAAGCAGGTGGTGCGCAGCAACGCCGCCGGCATGGTGGCCGAGGGCGGCACCTATCAGGCGTCGGAATACGGCTGGGAGAAAGCCACCGAGCAGGTCAAGAAGATCGGCCACATCACCCATGTCTCGGAGGAGGCGCTTGCCGATGCCGATCAGCTGATGACCGAGATCGACGGCGAGCTGCGCTACGGGCTGGATCTGGAAGAGGAAAACCAGATCCTCGCGGGCGACGGCACCGGCGAGAACCTGACCGGCCTTCTGACCGAGGCGCCGGCCTTCGTGGCGCCGGCGGGTCTGCCCGACGCCACCCGGATCGACCGTCTGCGCCTGGGCATCCTGCAGGTCACGCTGGAGGATTACATCCCGACCTCGATCCTGCTGAACCCGCTGGACTGGGCCGCAATCGAGCTGCTCAAGGTCGGCGGCACCGACAACCGCTATGTCTGGGGCAACCCGGGCACGGGCAACACGCCGGTGCTCTGGGGCAAGGATGTGGTCGACAGCACGTCGATGACGGCCGGCGAATGGCTGGTCGGCGATCTCGCGCTGGCGGCGACCTACTATGACCGCCGCGAGGCCGAGGTGCTGTTCTCCACCGAACACGGCACCAACTTCATCGAGGACATGGTCACCGTGAAGGCGCGCAAGCGCGTCGCGATGGCGGTCAAGCGGGCGCTGGCGATGGTGCAGGGCGACTTCACCTTCGCCTGATCCGTCCGGCCCGCGACCGGCGTCTTCCCGGGCGCCGGTCCAACCCCTTCCAGAGAGAGGAGCTTCCGATGTTCGTGAAATGCAATTCGACCCGCCACACCGTGATCGGCACGCTGCGCCGCAACCATGTCTACCGGCTCGACGACAAGAGCCCGAAGGCGCGGAAGGTGATCAAGACGCTCACCGCCGGCAAGCGCCCGGTGCTGTCCGAGCTGAGCGCGGAGGAGGCGGAGAAGACCGGCGCGCAGGCCATCGGCCTGGTCTATGCGGAGGATGTGGCGCCAGGCGAGGACGATGCGGAGGCCGGGGCGCAGATCGCGGCGCTGACATCGCAGATCGAAGAGCTGACCGGCCAGCTCGACGCCGCCGCTGCCGACCGGGAAAAGATCGCGGCGGAACGCGACGCGCTCGCCGGGGCCGTCGATGAGCAGAAAGCCAATGCCGAAGATCTCGCCGGGAAACTCGAGGCATCGACGGCAAAGCTCGAAGAGGTCGCGGCGGAACGCGATGCGCTCGCCAAGCAGATCGCAGAGCTGAGCGCCGCGCCGGGCGCGGACAAGGCCTGAGGCGGGAACGGTCGCGATGAGCATCACGGTTGCCGAGGCGAAAGCCCATCTCAATATCGGGTTCGACGACGACGATACGCTGATCGGCGGCCTCCTCTCCGCCGCGACGACCCATGCCGAGCGCTACCTGCGCCGCGAGTTTGCGGTCGAGTATCCGGACGGGCTCCCCGCCCCGATCCGCACCGCGATCCTGCAACATGTCGCGGCCATGTTCCGCGACCGCGAGGCGACACAGGAGGGCCCCCTGACCGAACCGCCGCTCCTGTGGAAAGACCTCCTGTCAAGCTATCGGGTGTTCTCATGAGCGGCGCAGGCGCCTTGCGCGAGCGGGTCACATTCCAGCGCAAGACGAGCGACGGACCGACTACACCGGGTGGCCCGACCGACCCGTTCAACAACCCCATCGACGGGCTGGGCAACAGCACCGGCGAGTTCCGCGATCTGTTCAGTGTGAAGGCCGACATTCGAGAGGCGCCGGGTAAGGAGAGGATCGCGGCCGGGCAGCTGGAGAGCACGCGGCTGGCGACGATCCGAGTGTGGGCGGAAACGAGAACGCGCGGTGTGACGCCGGCAGACCGGTTGGTGGCGCGCGGCGCGGTCTGGAACATTCGCAGCGGCCCGGTCCAGATCGACCGCGCAGGGCGGATGCTGGAGTTCACCTGTGAGACGGGGGTGGCCACCTGATGGGCGTGCGCAAGGTCGGGTTCAAACGCGTCCAGAAGATGATGGCAAATCTTCCGGAGACCACTGGCAAGCACCTTGAGGATGCAAACGAGGATAACGCCAACGAGTGGGTTCGCGTGGCAAAGATCCTTGTGCCGGTGGGCGAGACTGGTCGTGCCAAGGCGGCGATCCGGACCACCAAGCAGGGAAAGGGGCAACTCATGGATTTCGGGCCGCTTTCCTCAATCCTGGAGGGGGGAACGCAAGAGCGCTTCCACAAGAGCGGCAAGGGCACCGGGAAGGGGCCGAAGCTGCCGTTCGTCAGGCCGGCAGAGAGGGCGACGGAAGACGCGCGCAACGAGCGCCTCGCGAAGGCTCTGCGGGACGCGGTGACGGAGGCGGAGAAGAATGGCGGCTCCTGAAATTGCGCTTTGGTACGGGCTCGTCGCCGCGCTACGGGCAGATGCTGGCGTGGCCGCGCTGGTCGGGGGCCGGATCTATGATGAGCCGCCGCAGGGGTCCACGCGTCCTTTCGTCCGCTTCGGCAACCTCAACCCGTCGCCGGTGCGGACGGATTGCGGCACTGCCTGCCTGGTCACGTTCTCGCTGGAGGTTCACAGCCGGCCTATCGCAGCCGGGCGCACCGAGGCAATGCTGATTGCGGCGGCGCTGGTCCAGGCTCTCAGCGACAATGAGGAGGCGGTGACCGTGGACGGATACACGCTGTCGCGCCTGCAATGGATGCCTGGCGCGGCGACGGGTGGGCGTGACGATGACGGCGAGAGTTACCTCGAGATCAGGGGCTTTGAGGCGGTGGTGGGGTGATGCGCTGACGGCTGGAGATCGCCTTTGCTAAACACCGCACTGAGACTTGAATACAGCGAGAGCCTCGGATGTACCGGATAATGAAAATCGCGAGGTAGTCGTCGCGCCGCGATCACGAACAATGAGCGTCGATCCCGTTCGGATCTTGTCGATGAAGGGCGGCGCAACAAGGCTACTGATCGTCATGTCGACCGGAGGCTCGTCATCAAACTTAGCGGTCACAACTTCTCTCGGACCGCGATCCCAGCCGGAGTAGTGTCCGCCATTGTGCCACTTTGCCGTGGTGGACCCGTCACCGTTGCAGGTCAACCAAATAGCGTTCTCCCATTCGATCCTGCGGTAATTGTCCGCCTTAATGAGAACGAAAAAATTCTCCGTCCCAGCAATCTCGTCCTTCATCGAGAAGGTTAGCAAATCAGCGCTCGCGGGTGACGCGAGCAGCGCCAAAATGATCAAGAATCGCATGCAATTACCTCCGGTTGAACCGGCAGGTTGGCCCTCTTTGCGCCCTTGGGCAAGGCGCTACCCCAAATATGGAGCCTCCCCATGGCAACGCAAAAAGGCCGTCTCCTGCTGGTCAAAATCGGCGACGGGCAAGAGACAGAACAGTTTTCGACCCTCTGCGGGCTGCGTGAAAAGACGTTCGGTTTTTCCGTGAACGAGTCGGATGCAACGCAGGCAGACTATGAAAACCCCGGCGGGCAGATCTGGACGCGGGGCGTTTCGGGTGCGCGCAGGCTCAACGTCAGCGGCACCGGTCTCTTCGAGGACCACGCAACGCTCGAACGCATGCGCTCCATCTGCATTGGTTCCGGTCCGGCAGATACCGTCGATGCTGTCGGCAACTTCCAAGTGATCGTTCCGGGTGATGGCACCTACGAAGCGGAGTTCCACGTCTCGCAGTTCGAACGTGTTGGTCCGCAGGAGGGTGAGATCACCTACTCGCTCACGATGGCGTCGAATGGCCCGCCGGCCTTCACGGCAGAAGCCTGATGGCGATCACGGCTGAGCCGCCTCTTGGCGGCATCGTGGCGGAGCTGGGCGGGAAAACTCGCCCACTCCTGTTGCGGAACGAAGAGATCGAGCGCTTCGAGAAGCATCACGGCTGCGGCATCTTCACTGTCTTCGATGCGCTGTTCGGCGATGGTGATGCCCCGAAGATCCATCAGATCCGCGACCTCGTGGCGCTAGGGCTGGTCGGCGGCGGGCAGCCGGATCGCGCGGCGGATCAGATTGTTGCGTCCATGCCGCCAAGCGCGAATTTCACGCTGCGGCAGATCGCGGGCGACATGATCCTCGCGGCCTTCACGCCTGAGAATCCGGAAAAAAAAAGCGATACGGATGGCTCGTCCGGCACCCCGGGCGGGACAGCGACCGATGGGACGTCCCCGGTCGCATCCGATCCGTCGTCGCCACCGGCCTGAAACCGGCGGACGTGCGCGCCATGACCCCGCGCGACCTGGGCAATTTCATCATCGGCTGGAACGAGGCGCAAAGCGACGAAGTGCAGGCGCCGACGGCTGATGAATATGCGGAACTGGTGAGGAAATATGGCTGAAGCTGTCGAACGCACCGAGCGCATCCGCATCCTGCTGGATCTGGAGAAGGACGCGCACGATAGAGAGGCCCGTGCGGCTGCGCGAGAGATCGTACGGTTAGAAAAGGCCTATGATCCTCTCTCACGGGCCGTCGAAAAGCAGGAAAGGGCCATGCGTCGCCTGTCGAAGCAGTTCGACGCGGGTAAGATCGACGCGCAGCAGTTCAAGCGCCTGCAAGACGGAATCCAGCGGGAATATGACCAGTCTATAGATAAGGCGAACCGCTTTACTGCCGCGCTGGCCGCGAACAACAACGCCCACGGCGGTCTGATCGGGACCGTGACCCGCAACAAGGCAGCGTTCCAGCAGCTCGGCTATCAGGTCGGTGACGCCGCCGTGCAGATCCAGGGCGGCACGAGCGCAATCACCGCTCTGACGCAGCAGGGCTCACAGCTTTTGGGCGTCATGGGGCCGTATGGGGCGATTGCGGGTGCGGTCCTCGCCATCGGCGCGCCCTTGGCTGCGGCATTCTTCGCCGCTGGCGATGAGGCAGAGAGCGCCGCCGACAAGCAGAAGGGGTTGAACGAGGCGACGGACGCCTATGCAGACGCCGCAGAAGCGGCCCGGCGCCCTCTGGCCGATCTACGCGAGGAATATGGATCTCTCGCGGACGAGATGCAGCGTGCCTTTGAGGTGACCAAGGAACTGGCTGGCGTGCAGGCCAGTCGTCGTTTGCAGTCTGCGGCAGATGATATCGCAGAGGGCATGGGGAGCATCGCCGAGTTCGTTCCCGGCGCAGACGATGATGACGGGCAGGCGGCCTATCAGGTCGCGAAGACGTTCCGCCGGATCCGCCGCGAGTTCGACCTAACCGAAGCTCAGGCGCAGGACGTGATGAGTGCGTTCCGCGATCTGAGCCGCGCCGAGGGGCCAGAGGACATCTTGGCCGCTGCGCAGGCTTTGCAGGCACTCATGATCACACTGGCAGGCTCGGTGGAGGCAGCCGGCGACCAGTTTGGTGAGACGTTCACTGGCTTGGCAGATCTTATCGAGAATGCCGCGAAGCAGACAAACGCGGGCATCACTGAGACTGAGCGCCTACTGCGGAAATATGCCGATGCCGAGAGCGATGTTATGCGACTTGGCCGTGAGCGCTCCTCTATTGAGAGGGAGCTTCAGGAGGCGACAGAGGCAGCAGACGAGGCGCGGGTTCGCCGTGCCGAGAAAGCGCTGGAAGTCCTCGACGCTGAGATCCTCAAGACCTTCGAGCTGAAGGATGCCCTGCGCGAGATGGCCGAGCAAGCGAAGGGGGCGTTCGATTGGCTCTCCAAAATGTCCGGTCTGGACATCTCCGGTATGATGCGCGGTGTGTTTGACGGTATTGGTGATACCGTAGAAGACTGGATGACCCGCGCCGAAGGAACGGATGCGGCGAAGGCATTGATCCGAGAGCGTGAGGGCTTCCGTACCGATCCATATTGGGATGTGAACCATTGGCGCGCGGGCTACGGAAGCGACACGGCCACCGATGCGGAGGGCAATGTTCGCACGGTCACGCAAGGGTCTGCTGTGAGCTTCGAGGATGCAGAGCGTGACCTTGAGCGCCGGATCTCGGGCTACTTCAATACTTTGATTGACCGCCTTGGATTCGAGCGCTTCAATGACCTTGAGGCGTCTCAGCAAGCCGCGCTCGCCTCCTTGTTGCACAACTACGGCGAGGGTGAGCTTCGGCAGGGCGGCGATTTGGCGCAGGTGCTTGAGGCGCTCAATGGCAGTAACGACCAGCTAGTGGCGCAGCGCATTGCTGAGCTGGGTTCACACAACAACGGCGTGAACCGCGATCGGCGCCGCGAGGAAGCCCGCGCGTTCGGCGATCCTGCGGCGACGATTGCCGCGCAGGACGCGCGCTCAAAGGCGCAGAAAGAAGCTGACCGGGAAGCTGAGAAGGCGGACAAAGACCGCGCCCGCGCCCTGAAGCAATCGAAGGAGGCTTGGGACGGTCTTCTCGGATCCATGGACCCGATCCTCGCAGCGCAGCAAAAATACAACGCGGCGGTGGAGGTGATGGACGAGGCCGTAGCCAACGGTCAGGCCACTCTCGCCGAAGGTCTCGCCGCGCGGTCCCAGCTATTCAAAGAGTACGGCGAGCAGCTTGAAGGGTCTCTCGATGCGGAGATTTCAAAGCTTGATCAAGCGGTCCAGGACGGAGAAAGCACGGTTTCCGAGGCATTGGACCGGCGCGCTACGCTGATTGAGCGCTACAGCGGCGTCCTTGAGGGCGCTCATCGTGCCGAGCTTGCTGCAATCTCGGAGGCTGAGCGCGCCGGCGAAATCGGCTTGCAGCAGAGCTTAAAGCTCCGCGCAGAGATTCTGCGGGACTATCAGGACTCTCTGGCAGGTCTCAAAGGCAGCGACGTCGAGATCAATGTGCCGGACTTCGAGCCGATCAAACGGGGCTATGAAGGGCTGACGCAGGCGCTTCTGGACGCGAGGCGCGCTGGGGAAAGCGTCGGTGACGCGCTGCGGTCGTGGATCCTCGACGCGACGCTGCAAGCCGCTTTGCGTGACCTTGTAGATCAGTTGGCCAACATGTCGGGGCAGGGTGGCGTCATGGGCGGCATTGGAAGCTTCTTCAGTTGGGCCTTTGGTGATGGCGCTGCCCCCGGCACGCCCGCGCGCAGCGCTAAGGGGAATGCGTTTGCGTCGTCTGGCCAAGTGCAACCATTCGCGAAAGGCGGCGCCTTTACAAACAGCATCGTCAGCACGCCGACGCTCTTCCGGATGGGCGATGGCAAGCTCGGTGAGATGGGTGAGGCCGGGCCGGAGGCTGTGATGCCTCTGGCGCGAAAGGATGGCCGTCTATCCGTGCGCGGAGACGACGGCAGCCTTCTGCCCCTGACCCGCGTGGGTGGCATCCTTGGGGTGTCAATGTCTGGCGTGTCGCAAGATCGCATCGACGCCGTGCGGCAGTTCGCCTCGGGCGCGGCTTTTGGTGGCACTGGCAGGCGACCTGTTGCGCCCGCATCCGGTCGCGCCGGTGCTTCTGCGGTGCCTCCTGTCGTTAGCATGCCGGTCAACATCGAGACCTTGGCGGGCACCACCGCCGAGGTTACCCAGACGCCCGATGGCGGCATGAATATCCGCATGGTGCGCCGGTTCATGCGTGAGGAGCTCGCCAGTGGCAGCATGGACAGCGCAATGCGTCGTCGCTGGGGTGGCCGCCCTCTCCCGAAAGGATCCTGACATGCCAGATTGGCCCGAAAGCCTGCCGTTCTTCGCGGCGGTGGACAGCATGCAGCGTAGCGGCCCGGAGGGCGCTGTTCTTCGAACCCGGATGGACAAGGGGCCGGAGAAGGTTCGGCGGCGCACGAGCGCCACCACGATGACCCGGAGCGGGGAAATGCCCAGCCTCACCTTGGATCAACTGCATCAGTTCGAGACGTTCTTCCGTGAGGATCTGGGGATGGGCGCGATGCGGTTCTCTGCCTCCGATCCGCTGGATGGCCTAGAGCGCGAGTTTCGGTTCATCGGTTCATACGATGTCCGGCGCCGGGGGCAGAAGTTCGCCGTCACCGCCACCCTGGAGATCCTGCCATGACGCATGAGATCAGCACGCGCCTGCGCACGGCGATCTACGCGGAGGAAAGCCCTGAGATCCTGACCACGATCCTGCGGATGACCCATCCCGCATGGGAGGCCCCTGTCTGCCTCGTGAGCAACGGCGAGCCGCTGATCCACGGCGGGGAGACCTATCACCCGTTCCCCTTCACTCTGACGCTGCCTGAGAGTGAGGAGGGCGTGCTGCCGGTTCTGAATTGGGAGGCGCAGAACGTCACGCGGGAGCTGATCCCGCAACTGCGCAGCATCACCGGCGAGATCTACGCGCGGGTGGCGTGGGTGCTGACCTCGACCCCGGACGTGGTCGAGCGCGGGCCGTTCGAGGTGCAGATCTATGGCGTCGAATATGACGCGCTCAAAATCAGCGGGACGATGACCCTTGAGCCGGTGCTGGAGGAACAGTTCGGCTGGCTCACCATGACGCCGGGCAACACCCCGGCGCTGTTCTGAAGGTGTGGCATGCAGAAACTGAAATTCGCTATCATGGCTGTGTCCGCCGTCCTGATTTTCGAGATGGGTCTCGCGCTGTTCCTCACGATTGATCTGCGGCGCCAAGTTTCAGGCCTGAAAGACGCAATCTCACTTCCCGACCAGATCAACCAGAATTTGGCGGAGATGATCCGAGCAGCGCGAGCTGATAGCGGGACCGAGTAAGGAGAACCACCATGAAATCCGAATACGTGAAAGAGGCCGCTGCCTACCTGCGGGGGTATATCCAGCAGCCTGGTCACGATGCCGACCTCGCCGCCGAGCTGTGGTTGCAGATCCTGCTGGGCGCAGACGATGTAGCGGAGGCGACGGAAAATGCCGCCGAAAGCGTGGCCGGGCAGTATTGCTGGAAGCTTGCAGACGGCGGCTTGATGGAGCTGTCGGATGGCACTTGCCGGATCAGGGCGGATTACGTGCCGGTTCCGGGCTGCCGGCAGCTTACGCCGGAGGAGATGGATGAGGTTTCCAAGGATGCGTGCGCCATCTCCTCCTCCGTCACCGATATTCGCGTGACCCCTGATACCGATGGGGTCAGCTATACAGGCGATCTGTCCTCTCGCATTGCCGATGCCGAAGGGCAGATCGCGTCACAATGGAAATCGGTGACCCAGCTCTGCCGCTGCACCGACGATAGCTGCGGTGTCTGCCGCGCCAAGGCTGTGGCAGACGAAGTCGCCAAGCTGAAGGCGCGCCTCGAAGCGCTTGAAGGGGCGGCGGCTCGCGAGAAATTCGATGATGAGCTGCAAAACAGGATCGACGCGGCGTTTGCCCGTCATGACGAGATGTGCGGCCGGCACGGGATCCGCCCGAAGCCCAAGGGCTGATGAGCCTTCCACCATTCCCACGAGAACGGAGAACACCCATGAACGACGAACCCAAAATGTCTGCTTACGAGGTCCATGCGGTTGTGCAGGGGGCCGATCTGGATGCAAAGCGGATCGTCAGCCTTGAGGCGCAGGTGGTTGCACTTGAAACCCGGCTGGCGGCGTTGGAAGGCGTGATGGAGGCCAAGGCCGATGTTTCGGCCTTGGAAAGCGTTGCAGATAATCTTGACGCACTCTCGGCGGAGCTCACAGACCGCTAGGCGATGGCTTTCATCGAAGAGCGGAGAATATCCATCGCGATGCTCTTGAGCTCTTCCTCTTCCTGACTAACGGAATAGTCGGGCTTGCGCTCGTAGCGAAAATTGCAGGACACCATCTCACCATCTTTGAAACGGATTGCTACTCTGGCTTTTCCTGTAGTTCCAACAGGATCACATGTAATCTTGGCTACTGCGCTCACTGTGATTCTCCATCTTTGGTTGTGGTGACCTGATGGTGACTGCCGCCGGACGTTGAGTCCAGCGCCCGGCGGCTACTTCACTGAACTCTCTGGAAAATCTGACATGTGGACCGACGACTGGATCGGCCTGCCATACGCGGAGCGTGGGCGGGGGCCGGAGGCGTTCGATTGCCTGGGGCTTTATCTCGCGCTGCAACGGGTGCGGTTCGGGCGCGAGATCCCGGATCCCGATTGCACGATGCAAGCGGCGCTCAAGCATTCTGTCGTCGATGACCTGCGGCCAAGCTTCGAACGGGTCGAGGTAGCGAAAGAGGGGGACGCCCTCCTGTTTCTCTCCGCTGGTCGTCCGCTGCATCTCGGCTACGCCCTGGGCAACCGGGACATGCTCCACATCGAAGCCCATAGCGGAAGCCGCGTGGACTGCTGGCGCGGCATGCGCTGGATTGGAAAGCTCGAAGGAATTTATCGTGCTCGATGATACCTCTTTGCTCGACGTTGTCGGCCAGAAGCACCCTTTGCGCCGGGACGTTGTGCGCCCCGAGATCCTCTGTGGTGCCACCGTCGCTGACATCGTGCGCGCGATGGATCTCGAAACAGAGCGCTTCGGCCTTCCACTGGTGCGCCTCATCCGCGGCACTGAGATGTCGGTTGTGCCTATCGACATGTGGCGCAAGGTTCGTCCGACGGCTGGAACCCGCGTCGAGGTTGCATTCCCAGTTCGCGATCCCGGATCGCTGGCTTTGATCGCCTCTGCTGCTCTGCCGCAGGCGGCGGCCTGGGCGGCTGGCGCCCTGCATCTGACCGGCCTCGCCTACAGCCTCACCGTGGCCGCGATCACCGTTGTCGGTTCGCTGGCGATCAACAGCCTTATCCCGCCGGCGCAGCAGGGAGGGGCAGGCGGGCCGCAGAACTACGCGATCACCGGCACCGCCAACGCGGCCAACCCTTATGGCGTCTACCCATCGGTGCTTGGCCGCCACCGTATGTTTCCGACCCTGACCGCCTCGGGCTATTCCGAGACCGTGGGCAAGGATATCCACTATCGCGCCCGCATGACCTTCGGCTGGGCTGGAGATGCGGGGGTGATGCTGGAGGATCTGCGCATCGGCAACACGCCGATCTGGGAGTTCAAGGGCGTTGAGCTGGAAATGCTCAACATCGACAAGGACCGCACCCTTGCGGCCATGCCCGAGCTGGCAGAGCTGGTAAAGCCGCGTTCCGAGGAGTCACTGACGCCGAAAGCCCGGCTACGCGAGGTCGGGGACGCCTACACCTTCACGCCAGCGGCTGCGGCGCGCAGCGCGTCTCTCGAGATCTCGGTGACGGCACAACGCGACATCGCCAGCCTCGATCTGGTGCTGGAGGTGTCCGAGGTCGGCAGTGACACCTGGTCCGAGGTGCAGAGCTGGGCCGCCGTGAGCAGCGATGTCAGCTGGACCTCGGAGGATTTTGGAACCGACGGCATTCGCCGGCGCTGGCGCCTGCGGGTGACCGGTGTGAGCTTGCAGGCGGAGGCCGGCACCAGCCAGTTCGCGCTGCTCACCGGCCTTGCCGACGCCGCCACTGTGACGAATGCCAAAGCGACATATCAGGTTGAGGCGACAGGCTGGCGCTATGGGACAGAGACCATGCGTCTCTATCCGAACGATGTCGCCGAGGACGCCTATAACGACCTGCCAGACAAGAACGATCCGATTGTGCGCTACACGCGCGACGAGAGCATTTCGGCCAGCGTCGATATCAGCTTCACCTCCGGACTCTATGACAGCAACGACGGCGATACCCACAAGCACGAGGCGCAGTTTCGCTTTTCCTGGCAGCCCGTCGCCGGCGGCGTCAATGAGGCGGATTGGGTCGATGCCGGCAGCGAGACCTACCGCGCCAAAAGCACGACGCTGATCCGCTTCACCAAGGATATCTCGTTCCCCGAGCCCGGCGAATATGCGATCCGTGTCGAGCGGCTCAACCAGATCGACAATGACACCGGCGACCAGAATGCCGGCTATGTCACCGCGATCCGCTCGGTGCGCGACGGCAATTTGCCGAGCCACGAGGGCATTGCCGAGATCGCCCTGCGCATTAAAGCCAACGACCAGCTCAACGGGCGGATCGACAGCCTCAACGCCGTCGTGCAGCAGCTGGCGCCGGAGCTCGACGGCAATCTGCAATGGACCGAGCCGCGCCCGGTGCGCCATCCGGCATGGATCTACGCGCAGGCCCTGCGCGGGCCGCATCTGCGCCGCCCGGTGACGGATGACCGGATCGACCTTGCCGCGCTCTATGCCTGGGCGGCAGAGGAGCCACACTGGACCTGCGATTACGTGGTGGACACCGCGACCCAGCTTGCGGACGTGCTCGACATCATTTGCGCCGCCGGGCGTGCCCGCCGCACGCTGGCTGATCTGCATTACAGCGTCGTGCGCGACGGGGCGGCGGGGCCGGTGCGTCAGGTCTTCACGCCGCGCAACTCGTGGGACTATCGCGCGAAGCTGACATTCCCTCGCGAGATCCACGGCTTCCGCTGCATGGTCCGTTCCGAGCGTCTCGAATGGCAGGAAGACGAAGTGCTCGTTTTGATGGACGGGTTCACCCGGGACACCGCGACCGAGCTTGAGACCCTGCAACTGCCCGGCACCGTGGTGACCGCCGATGACGAGGACGAGGGCAACACCTACCGGCTTGGTCGCTACCACCTCGCGGCGGCACTGCACCGTCCTGAGACACATTCGTTCAAGGCGGACTGGGAGAGCATTCATATCCAGCAGGGCGACAAGATCCGGCTGGTGCATGACGTGCCCCTTATCGGCGTTGGTGAGGCGCGCGTGAAGGCGCTGACCGTCGAGAATGGCCTCGTCACAAGCATCACGCTGGATGACGTGTTCGACTTCGATCAGGCCAGCTTCCGGATGGTGGTGCGCAATGTGACCGCCGGCATTCACGCCTTCGCCGTGGCCTCGCCGGTGGATCCGCACGCTCGCATCTGGACCCCGACTGTGGGGGTGATCGAAGGTGACATAGCGGTGGGAGATCTGGTGGCCATCGAAGAGACCGAGCAGAGCAGCGCCGACATGCTGGTGATGGCGGTGCGTCCGGAGCAGGACGAAACCGCGCTGATCGAGGTGGTGGACGCTGCTCCGCATGTTTTGGACGCGGCCACAACCGAGATCCCGCCCTATGATCCGGTCATCACCATTCCGCGCCCCGCGGCCTCTGACTTGCCGCCGGCGCCGGTCATCACCGCCGCTTATTCCAATAGCCTCACACAACTCACCCTCCCGGACCTGTCTGTCCGCCCGCGCATCGCCGTGCAGTTGGCGCCCATTGCGTCCCGCGCGGATCTTGAGGGGGTCACCCTGCAGCTGCGCTGGCGGGAGGCTGACGAGGATGAAACGGGCTGGACCTATAGTGAAGCCGTGCCGGCGGGTGAGTACAGCATGCTCACCGGCGCACTCGACGAGGGTGTGAGCTATCTGGTGGAGGTCCGGACCTATGGGCAGGCCGGAAAGACGCGCGGCTGGGTTGCTGCGCCCGCAGAGATCACGGCGACGACAGCCGCACCGGCGCCGCCTGCGATCGTTGTGTCTGCCGTTCCGGCCAGCATTGCCGATGACAGTGGCACCGCCCGCCGCCCGGCGATCCGCCTTTCGTGGGTGGCTCCGACCAACCGCACGGTGCGCGTGACCTGGCAATTGCGCGTGGCCGCGACCGGAGAGGTGATCCATCAGGGTCGTTTTGCCGAGGCATCGGAGACCCCGATCACCCTCTCGGACGGGCTGCTGCCTGGCGTCGATTACGAGATCCGGGCCAGCTTCGTGACCGGCGCGCCGGATCTGCGCAACTGGTCGGACTGGCTGCCGGTGACCGCGCCGGATCTGCGGCTGACCGCCGGCGATATCGCGGATGAGCTGCGCGAGCGGATCGACACCGCGTTCGACCGGCATGACGAGGTGCTGGGGGATGCCACGGGCACGGTTGGCGCGTTGCGCGACTCGATCCTGGCGAGCTTTGCGGGTGTTCCGAGCTTCGAGGCGCTGGACGTCTATCTGCAACAGACGCCGCTGATCACCGCGATTGAGACCGCGCTCGGCCCGCTCTCCGCGCCGGTCTCGCTCTCGGCGCAGATCGACATGGAACGCGACCGCCTCGATCTTGTCCTGCCCCGCATCTACGACATGGAGGACAGCACGGATGACATCTGGCAGCGCCTCATTGATCTCAGAGAGGGGCTGTTTGCGACGGAGACCATGATCCGGGACGCCGGCGTCTATGTCAGCCCCGAGGACGGCACGGTCAGGATCGTCGCGGTCGAGCATCTGGAAGGCCGCTACAGCGACGTGCAGATCAATCTCGACGCCGTGGAAGCCGAGCTATCGGCGCGCGCAACCGTCGCCTATGTCAATCAGACCGTGGCAAACGCGGTGCTCGACCCGACGCAGATCCCGCTCATCGACGATCTCTCGGCCCGGATCTCCACCGCCGAGATCACCCTCGATGCGGTCGAGGGAACGATCACGACGCTCGCCGATACGCTCACGGTCGAGGGCGAGCTTGTTACCATGACGACGGTCACGCAGACGCTGGACAGCCTGCAAGGGCAGATCTCCGACCGGGTGACCTATACCGAGTTCAATACGACAGAGGCCCGGCTGACCGCCGCCGAACAGACGATCTCGTCTTTTCCCGATGAGGCGGCGATCACCAGCGCGGTCGAGGCCTCCCGTGTGCTGTCGGATGATCTCGACGATGCCCTGCAACGCTCGATCATCGAGACCTGGGAGCGTTTCTCGGGAGACGACGCGATCCGCGTGGCCGACGCGCAAGGCAGGGCGGATCTGCGGGCCTATATCAACGAGCGGGACGAGGCCATTGTCGAGGATGTGACGCAGCTGCGCAGCGCGGTAGGGACCAGCGTCGCGCAGATCGAGCAGACGCTTGAGACCCGCGCATCGGACGCCGAAGCCGCGGCGGAGGCAATCACGCAGTTGCAGGTCGATCTGACCGCCACCGGCGGCACGGTTGCGGCGCAGGCGGATGCTCTGGACGATCTGACCACCCGTGTGAGCGAGACCGAGGGCGGGCTGGAGGCGGAGGCCGAACGTCAGACCGTTCTGACCGCCTCGGTGCGGGATATCGGGGACGACCAGGAAGATCTTGCCGAGCTGGGCATTGTCGAGCTGTGGGAGCGTCATCGGGGGCAGGAGGATCTGCGCGCGGGGATCGCCGTTGCGGGCGAGCAGATGCGCAGCTGGGTCGAGGAGGGCCTGGAGGCGGAGGCGTCGCAACGTCTGGTGCTGGGCGCGGCGCTGGCCGATGCCGAGGCCTCTATCGTCGAGGAGCGCACCGCCCGCGCGACGCATGACGAGGCGCTTGCGCAGGACATCGCGCAGCTCACCGCCGATCTGTCCGATGCCGAGGCAGGGGTTGCCGGCAATGCCGCTGCGATCACCGAGGTTTCTACGCGCGTCACGAACGCCGAGGGCACGATCACCGCGCAGGCCTCGGAGATCAACAATCTGGAGGCGACGCTTTCGGTCGCTTCCGGGGCCATCTCGGCGAATGGCGCCGCGATCTCCGGAATCGACACGCGCGTGACCTCTGTCGAAGGCTCGATCACCTCTCAGTCGAACGAAATCACGCAGCTCCAGAGCGGGCTTGCGGCTGCGGAAGGCAATATCGCCGCCAACGGAGATGCGCTTTCCGGGCTGACCACGCGCGTCACGAGCGCCGAAGGGACCATCACTTCGCAGGGGCAGGCGATCACGGCGCTGGAGAACGATCTGACCTCCGCAGAGGGGACTATCAGCTCCACCGCATCGGCCCTCTCGACCCTCGACAGCCGCGTCACCAATGCCGAGGGCACGATAACCTCTCAGGCCAGCGATATCGTGACCCTGCAATCGGGCCTCTCTGCGGCGGAAGATGATATCGCGGGGAACGGCGCCGCAATCGCCGGGGTCGATACGCGGGTCACATCTGCGGAGGGCGCAATCACCTCGCAAGGCCAGGCGATTACCTCGCTGGAAAACGACCTGACCACGGCCGAGGGGAACATCGCCGCGACGGCCACCGGTCTGTCGAACCTGTCCACGCGGGTGACCGACGCAGAGGGGGAGATCTCCTCGATCTCGCAGAGCTTGATCACCCTGCAAGCCGATGTTTCGGATGTGGCCAATGGTGTCGATGCCAATGGGTTCGCACTCGCCTCGCTCGATACCCGCGTCACAAACGCCGAAGGGACCATCACTTCGCAGGCGAGTGAGATCACCCAGTTGCAGAGCGGGCTGACCGCCGCCCAAAGCAATCTCACTGGACAGGCGTCGGCGATCTCCAATCTCGACAGCCGTGTCACGAACGCCGAGGGCACGATCACCTCGCAGGCCTCGGAGATCACGCAGTTGCAGTCTGACCTGTCGAGCGCCGAGATGGGCGTTGCCGGGAATGCCTCGGCCATCGCGGGCATAGACACGCGGGTGAAGGACACCGAGACCGGGCTCACCGCGCAGGCCTCGAGCCTTTCCGGGCTCGAAGCCTCTGTCGGGTCCGTCGAGGCGCGGGTGACGACCATCGAGGGCGCCTATGTGACCTCTGCCGAGGCGGTGACCGCTGTCGAGCAGGAGATATCGGCCAGCTTTGGCAGCCTGACGGCGATGGCCTCGGCGACGGCCTTCGCCAATGCGCAGGCGGGCGGCATCGAGGCCGGCTATGTCTGGCGGCTGAATGACCAGAACGTCATGGAGATGGTGAGCGTCGCGGACGGCACGACCGGCGCGACCGTGACCTATCGGCTTGCCGCCGACTATGTGCAGATCACCGGTCTGACGCAGATCGACCAGGCGGTGATCAACAGCCTTGCGGTCGATAACGGTTTCATCACGAACCTGACGGTGGACACGCTGAATATTGCGAGCGGGGCGATCAATGTCGGCCACCTCGACACGGGCAGTTTCTCCGCATCCGGGCTTGCGGTGTTCGGCGGTGGGCTTGAAAGCGACGATTTCGTTTCGGGAGTAAGCGGTTGGCGTATCACCACGGCTGGCGACGCCGAGTTTAACAGCCTGATCACCCGGGATTCGATTGTCGACGGCGCGGTTTCCAATGGCGCCCGGGCGCGTCTCTACGCGGATGGCGCTCAGGTTTCGGATGAAACGATCATCTGGGAGGAATTGGGCATCGGAGAGTATGCGCCTGAGATCCTCTATACGCTGATGCTTCGGGCGGATCTCAGATACGCCACCGCCTCCGGCGAAGTTGGCGGGGAAAAGAACACCTACCTGAAAACTCAGGTCAGAACCGATGGCGTGACCTGGCACACGCTGTTGAACTGGGACGCCGAGTCGAGCTGGCAGCGCCGATCTCTGTTCGACCCCATTCAGCTGCTGGACGAAACCGACATGCTTCAGGCTGGCACGCTGGATATGCGGCTGCTGTTGCAGACCGAAGACAACGCCGAGCCGGTCCAGAACAATATCCGAAATCTGCTGATCGACGTGCGGGCCATCGTGCGCTGAAGCGAAAGGAGCAATCATGGCAAATTGGTACAGAACCGGCACTGTGTCGGTCTCAACTGGCAGCAACACGGTGACCGGAAGCGGCACCGCATGGGTCGCGAACGCCAAAGTCGGGGAGGAGTTCAGGCTCCTGAATGGTGACGGCTACGAGATCGAAGCCATCGTGAGCGACACGGAGCTGACGCTGGCGCGGAACTTCACGGGATCGACGCAGAGCGGGCAGAGCTATGAGATCGTGCCGATCAAGGGGTTCCTGAAAGCGGCCTATGATGCGCTTCAATCCGGCGTCTCCACGATCAACGGGCATATCGACGGCGCTCTGTCCGGCCGTTTCGGCGATGGCTCGGCCGGGGCGCCGGCGATCAGCTTTCTCAGCAACACATCGACCGGCCTTTATCGCGCCGCTGCAAATCAGATGGGCCTCGCCACCAACGGCATTCGCCGCGTGCTGCTGACCACCTCGGAGATGCGGGTGGACGTTCCGATCACCGGCAGCGCCGTGCAGAGCGATGACGTCGATCATGATCTCACAAAGCTGATGAAGGTCGGCGCATTCGGCCTTGGCGACACCGCGGCAGCCCTTTCCGGCGGCGACAACCTCAGTGACCGTGACATGCAGAACGGGTTCTACTCCTTCGGCGGGACCACGCAGCCCGGCGGCCCGGAAAGCCTGCCCTACGCTTACTCGATGCTGGCCCATAAGAACTTCACGGGTCGGCGTCGGTTTCTCGTCTATCGGGATGGGTCGACCCAGGCCGAGTGCTTCGCGTGGATCGGCGAGCAGCAGGGCGACAACAGCATTCTCTGGCACCGCATCGTCACGCAGGAAACGGGGGTGGTGGGCGCGGTCGCTCAGACTGCCGGCACGCCCACCGGTAAGATCATCGAGCGCGGCAGCAACGCCAGCGGTGAGTATGTCAAGTTTGCCGACGGCACCATGCAGTGCTGGCGCATCGTCAATCACGATCTCGACGATGGCCAGGGGCAGGACTGGTCTTTCCCCGTGACCTTCGTGGGCACGGTCGCTGGCGGTGACATCGGCGTCAACGGCGGCACGGGCGCCATCGCGCAACAATGGAGTGATCGCGGCGGCGTCGCCTTTGCCAGCGGCACCACGAAATGGGTGACCCGCGCGTCGATTGGCGCATCGGCGGGCAACGGCGACACGATCCCGGTCCACCTCTTCGCAACCGGACGCTGGTTCTAAGGAGCAACCTCATGAAAATCATCCTGCACCCGCAACGTCGCGACCTGCCGCTCACGCTTACCAAAGCGGGCGATGTGCTGACCTTCAACGGGGAGGCGTTCGACTTTTCGGCTCTCCCCGCCGGCGCCACGCTGCCGGCCGATGCGATCTCTTCGGACTGGATCACCGGCAAGGTCGAGCGCGATGAGGCCGGCGCGCTGATCGTGCCGGTAGCCCTGCCGCACGGCCCGACCGCGCCCGAGGCCACCCGCTTCCCCGCGCCGCTGGAGAATGTGCCTGACGGCACGGTGGCGCTTCCGATCTACGACGAGCCCGCAGAGGAGCCCCAGGCATGAGCAATATCGACCTCACCAGGATCATCACCGCCGAGGACAAGACGGCGGCGGAGCAGGCGCGGCGCAAGTCGGCGCTGCATGCGGAACGCAGCCGCCGCGTCGAGGCCGGCACTGTGCTTGCCCTGTCATTCGGCTCCATCCCCGTCCAGGGGCGCGCATTCGATCAAAGCGTGATCCTGGGCCTGTCCCAGCGCGCCGCGGCACTCCAATCCGCAGGGGACACGACCACGACGCTGACCTACCGGGATGCCGAGAACGCCATGCACGAGCTCACGGCGGCGCAGTTTCTGGAGCTTGCCGCAGCCGCGACCGCGTGGATCGAGGCGGTGATGCAGGCGAGCTGGACCATGATCGACAGTGGCCAGATCCCGGCAGACTTCGCCGAAGATGCGCACTGGCCGACCTGACCACGCTCGAAACCTGACAACGACAGACCCCGCCGCCGGCGGGCTTTTTTACGGTGACACAATGACTTCTCCAAGATTTGAAAACCGCTGGAACTGGTCAACGATTGCCGCCCTCGTGGCGGTGGTCACATCGCTTGGGGGGTTTTTTGTCACCTACGGCCAGATGCAGACGCGGCTCGATTACATCGAGGAGCGGCGTGAGGCATCCGCGAGTTTGATGCTTGGCCTTGAGGGTCGCATTCGGGCGCTGGAAGCGTCCGGGGCGCGGCAGGACGAACGGCTTGCAGGGATCTACAATCTGCTGAACCGGATCGACACGCGCTTGGAGCGCATCGAGCGCGCAGACTGACGGCCATTCACACACCACCAAACCACCACCGCCCGGCCTCGCGCCGGGCTTTTTCTTTGGAGATCTCCGATGATCAATATCGACCAGCTGGCGGCCATTGCGGGCCGGCCGGCCAATGACAATATGCGCTCCATTCTGCTGGGGCTCCAGACCCACGGCCAGGCGGCGGGGCTCGATCTGCCGCATCGCCTGGCGCAGTATCTCGGGCAGCTCGCCCATGAGATGGGCGGCTTCCTCTGGGATGAGGAGATCTGGGGGCCGACCGCGGCGCAGCGGCGCTACGACACCCGCACCGATCTCGGCAACACCGCTGCCGCCGATGGCGACGGGTACAAGTATCGCGGTCGCACCGGCATGCACATCACCGGCAAGGCGAACACCCGCGCATTCCGCGACTGGTGCCGGGCCGAGATCGACCCCGCCGCGCCGGATTTTGTCGCCGATCCCGACCTGATGAACAGTGATCCCTGGGAGGGGCTCGGGCCGGTCTGGTACTGGCAAAGCCGCGATCTCAACCGCTACGCCGATCAGGGCGATACCGAGATGGTCACCCGCCGGATCAATGGCGGGCTGAACGGCTACAGCGACCGGCTCGCGCGCTACACCCGCGCCGCGCTGGTGCTGCTCGGATACGGTTCCGAGGCGGTGCGGCTCTTCCAGGACGATGCCGGGCTGAGTGTCGACGGCATCGCCGGGCCAAAGACCCGCGCCGCGCTGCATGCGGCGCTGGTGGCCGCCGGGGCAGGGGCGCCGCCTGCGCCCTCGCGCTTTGACACCCTGGCCGACGCTCTGGCGCAGATCCGCGACACGGCAAGCCGCGCCCTGGCCGGCGCGTGACCTCATCAATCACTGGCCGGCGCCTAGCGCCGGTCTTCTCCGCCGCCGCGCGCGGCATTTCCACGCGCCTATGGCGCTAATCGAAAGGACATCCTCATGACTGGCAAAATCGCGCTCTTCCTTCGCGTCTTCATCCTGCTCCCCGCCGCCGGGCTCTTGGCGGCGCTGCCGTTCATCGACCTCGACCGCGCCGCAGGCGTGCTTGCGATTGACATCAACGCCGCCTCGATGGCCCTGGCAGCGCTGATCTATGGCGCCGGCGCGGGCGGCACCTTCGCCTGGTCCCGCTGGGCAAAGGCGCTTGGTGGGGAGACGTGAGGGGGGCGGACGCCCTGTGATGTGATTGATAAGCGAAGGGCCGGTGCGTCTGTAGCCGGCCCCAACCTGCCGTTCGCTTACAGCCCCATGACACAGCGCAGCTTCCCCGAACCGGTCCTTGATGGCCACGTGCAGCGAAATCGGATGGTAAAGGCCGACGACGCGGACTTTGCTGCCATTGGGCAATGTGCTTAAAGAGCGCCATGTTACAGCGCACGATCAATACCAAACGACTACTGCTGCGAGGCTGGAAGCCTGATGATCACGCACCATTTGCGGCAATGTGCGCTGACCCCGACGTCATGCGCTACATCGGAAATGGGAAAACGCGAACCGCGGACGACGCGGCACGATACATCGCGTCCTTCAAGAAAGAGTGGAAAGAGCGGGGCTTTGGGTTGTTTGCTGTCGAATCCAAGCAAACCGGTGACCTGATCGGCTTCACAGGGTTGTCTTGGCCGGACTTCTTACCTGAAGTGTTACCCTCCGTCGAAATCGGTTGGAGGTTTTCCAAGCCGAGTTGGGGGAAAGGCTTCGCAAGCGAAGCGGCGGCTGCCGCTCTTTCATTCGGCGTCAACGAACTGGGCATCACCGATATCGTGAGTATTTACCAGCTCGAGAACGGCGCGTCGGCGCGCATCATGCAAAAGCTCGGCATGATTTTTGACCGACGAACGATTGATCCAACCTGTGAACGCGAGGTTGAGGTCTATCGTCTACCTAAACAATAACGGTAGGTGTGGGCTCGGAGCGGACCTGCGGCGTTGCCGCATGGCGCGCGCTTGGTCATCTGCGGTGCGCGTCGCTCCCGGCCCGGAGCCGACATTCGTGCCAGACGCAGCGGATGACTGATCGCGGCATCATTTAGTATGCTTTCAACAAGCAAGTTCACGCAGTTATCCATTGTAATGGGAGCGTCGTTCTTTGAACGCAGGGCCCACATCAAGAAGGAAGGGCAGACACCTCCTGCCAAATCGGCTCATTACATTGACTCTGTAGGCTCAAGATTTTTGAAGCCAGAGGTTTTTTGGCAATATTTGGAAGATATAAGTTCCCATGGCGGCCCCTATCTACGCCAAGAAGCCCTTCTCTTTGAAGAATTTTCAGAATTTCCTTTGTATTTTTATGCCGATCAACTTGCCCAAGGCCACGAAGCAAGGCTTCTTCTTGGCGGCCCCGCCCCGGTTGGAAGAACGTCTTGTGCAAAATTACACATAGAATTCTTTGCGGAGCGCTAAGCTTCAAATTTTTGATACTTGCCACATTTCCCGCATCATCAAAGGATGTGATTTCACTATCAGAAATCCACGAGGGAACGCCAGCCTCGTTCGGAACCCCGAGTATCTCTGTGATAATAGAATTGCGAATTTCAACACCTTCGACTTCATAATCCGCAATCTGAAGTCTATGAAAAATACAAGATTCAAAAGTAATATTCTTGTAGTGTGCTAGCGTCATGTCGAGAAAGCGAATTTCAGCGCCCGAAATCTGAATGTTGCTGCCGTTGACCTCTTCTGCATCAGAAAATCCGAGGGCGGCAAGTATGTCGGCGGCTAGTACCGAGTTTTCCCTATCTGCAGCTCTCTTAGCGAGAGCGACAGCGGATCTATCATTCATTTGCTCTGATAGTGCTTTTCCGACTACTGACAGTCCTAGAGTATCGAGCGAGTTGACCCAGCGGGTTTCCGAAAGGTCTTCGTCCTGAAACGAAATGTAGTCCGCAAGATCGCTACTCCTAAAGCCATCAACGAGATATTTATCGACGAACCTTCTATCCCGGGAGTCATAAGATATCCGCCCCAAACCCGGAAGCTTCTGTAGTAGAACCGCATCCTCTTCGGCGGGCTCGTAACCGCGTACCGCTTTATAAGCAGATTTTAGGCTTTCTAGAGTTACAGGCTCAACATCTTTGAGAAAATGACGACTTTCCCGACCCAATCTCTTTAGAATCGCAAAAATCGTGTCTTCTTCGAAGTTTGCATTAATCCTTGCCTCTCTTCGGCATATCAATGTGGAGATGTAGGACCACAGCTCAGCTTGGCCGCTGGCTTGATCTAGTCTTATTTTAGATATGTCTCCCTGCAGTTCGACTAGGATTTGATAGAGTAGCGGCCTCTTCGGCAACCACTCAGGCATGTCCATTTCGATCTTAAAGGTCTTCAAGAAGCTCGAGATCTCTTCGGCGCTAAATTCCTCACGGCACTCCAAGTGTAAGAACTTTTTGCTCGATACGCCAACTGAATCTAGCAGTTCATCATCTGAATTAAAGTAGTGCTCTCGGCCCGTAATGATTGTGCTGTGTGCTTTCTCAACAATCTCCCTTATCGGCTTTAAAGTGCGACGACGAATATCTCGAAGTTTCTGCGGGTCATCGCTCCATTGCGTCCCACCCATCTCGTCAAAGCCGTCAAGTAGCAATATCAGCTTTCCACTATTCAAAAGTCGAATTGCCGCTTCTGCCTGGCCATCCAGCCCAAGGCCTTCGAAATGCGCACGAACAATTTGGTTAGCAGACGCCAACGCCCCAACATCTCTAAGGTCAATGGATAGAAAGTTAATATCACTTCTCACATTAAGAGCTTCAAAAACTTCTTTGCAGCAGCGACTCTTCCCACTCCCAAATGTCCCTGTGAGAACGACGTTAAAACCTTGCGTCAAATAGTCGCAAATATCTGAAATTTGGTAGGATTTTGATCTCACTGTGTCGTCATAGGCGACAGGGATGAATGGCTTCTTGTCCGGGTCCCCTGAAATGATATCCACCGCGCTCCCAAATTTTTCATCTTGTCGAATGTTAGAGTACTGGCGCTGATCAAAGAATTCAGAAATATACCCGTCAATTGAAGATATCTTGATGCCATTTTCTTCGGCCGCAGCGCGCATTGAGGCTGTTGGCTCAAGATTGATGACTATCCAGCATTCGCACATAACGTGATCTTGTATAAAGAACTGATTTCTCGTCATCACAAGTCTGTTGACGTCGCCTCGGACTTTATCGACCGTGTTGTTTTTGGTTATTTCTACGATGATCCAATGCCGCTCCGAGACCTTGCAAACGCAGTCGTGATGTACCCCATTCTTTAGTCGTATTGCTTCGGCAGGCGTTCCATACCTTAGGCTTGAGATTTCTCTGACACGATTTTCGAGTTGGCTCCAAGACACTGGTCGCTCCGATCACTAATCCACAAAGATATGGTCATCTTCTTCAGCTTCTTGGTAGCCGCGGGTTGCGCAAATGTCCAACGTTTACAGAATGCAGCTTGACCCACTGTTACTAAAGCGAAATTGCGAAGCGCGTTAGATGCACCAACAAAGAACAGCCCCGTCCAATTAGACATGACTGCTTTGCTGCGCACAGCCGCCATTGGATCAGCATGCAGCGAAGGTCGGTTTCCCGCCCATCGCTCCAAACCTCATCCTGTGCTCGTCGCGACGTTTGTCTTAGGCAGCTTGAAAATAGTTGTGCGGAGCTGGTCCTTCCGCTCACGTTTGTCGGATGTGTGGCCGATTCGTAGATCCAAACCTGCGCGGGACCGATCTCGAGCATTCCGAGATCAAGATCGACCCGATACCGCGTCGCTTCAACGTGAAGCCGACGCAGGATGTCCTTCTGTTCGCCAAGCGGCAACGCGAGGCACACTACGCGCGCTGGTGGCTCGTACCGTCCTGGCACAAGGGAGAACTGAAGGACTGGAAAGCCACGACGTTTAGCGCCCGCATCGAAGACGCGGCGAGCAAGCCGACTTATCGGGCGGTCTGGCGCCATGGCCGCTGCTTGATCCCGGCCGCGGGCTATTACGAATGGACGGGAGAGAAGGGCGCTAAACAACCGCATTTCATCCGCTCCGCCGGCAATGAAGAAACCCTATGGTTCGCGGGGCTCGCGTCGCGCTGGGGCGAGCTGCTCACCTGCACGATCATGACAAGAGCGGCGAACGCGGACGTCTCCGATGTCCATCACCGGATGCCGGTGATCCTCAACTCCGACGAGCGGGACGCCTGGTTGGACGGCAGCGATGAGACCGATCTTGGGGCAGGGGCGATGCTTAGGCATCATCCCGTCGCGCGGTTCGGGGGCAAGGATGACGGTCCCGAACTGATCGAGCCGTTCGACTGAGTCTGCCGCATGAGACGAGGTCATTTCATCCTCTTGGCGTGCGAGTGCGGGCACCAGTCATCTAGGATGCTGGCCGACTTCCCGCCAAAGTATCTTGGAGATCCACCCTGGTTCCTACTGCCGCATGTGTTTGACCGGTTCAGGTGCAGAGCGTGCGGGCGGGTCGGCCATCCGGCGGAGGTCCGCTATGGGTGGAGCCATGGAGCGTAGCTTGGTTTGGCTTGCTATGAAGGGACTATCGGCAGTCGATATCGGAATAGATGTCGTTTATCAGGTGCCAGAAATCCTAGGGCAACCGGCAATGTGTGTACGGCGCCGCGCTGATGGGGCGGACAGTGGTGAAACCGGGCTGGATTCCAGAATGTGCCCCACGCGGGAAATTGCGTGGGGCACTTATCGCTAAAACCTGAATGTTTTCAATGCTGAATTTGGCTAGTGGTGCCCCCACACGGACTCGAACCGCGGACCTACTGATTACAAATCAGTTGCTCTACCAGCTGAGCTATAGGGGCACCGTGGCGCAAGGGATATGACAGCATCGCCCCCCTGCGCAAGCGCTATCTATCGGTTTGCGCGGGCCAAAAGCCCCACGGCGGTCAGCCCGACGGCGATCACCAGCATTGCCGCCGGTGCCGCGTCGCCGAGATTTTCCAGCGAGGCCTGCTCATGCACCCGCGTCGCCAGCGTCTCGTAGTTGAACGGGCGCAGGAGCAGCGTCGCCGGCAGCTCCTTGACGCAATCGACAAAGACCAGCAGCAGCGCCGAGGCGATGGAGGTGCGGATCATCGGGTAATAGACCTCGGCCAGGGTCTGGCCCTGATTGCGCCCGAGCGAGCGGGCGGCGAGCGCCAGATTCGGCGAGACCCGGCCCATCGCCGCATCCGCGGCGCCCTGGGCGATGGCGAAGAATCGCACGAAATAGGCCAGCACCAGCGCAAAGGCCGAGCCGGTGAGCACCAGCCCGATATCGCGGCCGGTCACCGCCTCGACCGTGTCGGCCAGCGCATGGTCGAGCCCGGCGAGCGGGATCAGGATGCCGACGCCCAGCACCGCGCCGGGCGCGGCGTAGCCGATGGTCGTCACCGGCAGCAGCAGCCGGGGCAGTTGCCGGCCCGAGAGCCGCACGCCGTAGACGAGGAACACCCCGCCCAGAACCGTCAGCACCGCCGCGATGCCGCAGACCATCAGCGTGTGCAGCCCCGCCTCCCAGAGCGCCGGCTCGGCCCAGTTCGCCGCGTTGCGCAGCGCGTGGCTCAGGATCACCCCGGCGGGCAGCACGAAGCCGAGTGCGAAGGGCAGGGCGCAGGCCAGCGTCGCCAGCCAGCCGGCGCGCGGCGGCAGCGGCTTGCGGGCGACCGGGCGGTGATGGGTGGAGAGGTTGAAAAACCGCATCTTGCGGCGCGAGTGCTTTTCCAGAAGCACCAGCAGGATGACCAGTGCCAGCACCGTCGCGGCGATCTGCGCGGCACCGCCGGCATTGTTGCTTTGCAGCCAGACCGAGAAGATGCCGGTGGTCAGCGTCTGCACGGCGAAATAATCCACCGTGCCGAAATCGTTGACCGATTCCATCATCACGATGGCCATGCCGGCGGCGATGGCGGGGCGTGCCAGCGGCAGGCCCACGCGCCAGAACCGCCCCAAGGCGCCTGTGCCGAGCGATTGCGCCACCTCTTCCGAGGCGCCGGACTGTTCGCGGAAGGCGTTGCGCGCCAGCAGGTAGACATAGGGAAAGAGCGCCGCCGCCAGCACGACGATCGCCGCGCCCATGGAGCGGATCTCGGGGAACCAGTAATCGCGGGCGCTGCTCCAGCCGAAGAGCCCGCGCAGCGCGGTCTGCACCGGGCCGGCATATTCGAGGAAATCCACCAGCGCATAGGCGCCCACATAGGCCGGGATCGCCAGCGGCAGCAGCAACAGCCATTCCAGCCAGCGCCGTCCGGGAAACTCGTAGCGCGCGATCAGCCAGGCCGCGCCGGAGCCCACGGCCCCGGCGAGCAGCCCGACGCCGAACATCAGCACCAGCGTGTTGCGCAGGTAGCGCGGCAGGGTGGTGGAGACGAGATGCGGCCAGATGTTCTCGGCCGGGAACAGCGCGATCCAGATCACCGCCAGGATCGGCGCCACCACCAGCGCGGCGATCAGCGCCGCCCCCGCCGACCACGGATTCGGCCAGCGCAGGCGCAGATCGGCTTTGCGGCGGCTGTGGTCTGCCAGGCTCATCTCGCGGTCCCTCGGGCGATTGCTGTTTTCCTCGCGGCGAAAGATCTTATAGTGCAGCCGCAGGCCAACCAAAAGGGCAGGCAATGCAGATCATTCTTCATCTCGGCGTCCACTGTACCGATGAGGACCGGTTGCTGAAGGGGCTGTTGCGCAATGCCGGCGATTTCCGCAGGGACGGCGTGTCGATCCCCGGCCCGAGCCGCTACCGCCGGCTGCTGCTGGACGCGATCAACTCGCTCGGCGATGGCACGCCCTCGGACGAGGCGCGCGACGTGCTGATCGACGCGATCCTAGACGACGACCCAGAGCAGGTGCAGCGGCTCATCCTGAGCCATGAAAACCTGCTCTCCATGCCCAAGCTGGCGCTGGATGGCGGTGTGCCCTACCGCAAGCTCGAACAGCGGCTCGCCACGGTACGGCAGCTCTTTGCCGGCGACGAGATCGAGATCTTTCTGGGGCTGCGCGATTTCGCCACCTTCCTGCCGGAGATCTACCGCAAGACCCAGTACCCGACCTTCGAGGCCTTCCTGAGCGGCGCCGACCCGATGCATCTGCGCTGGTCGCAGGTGATCAAGCGCATGCGCGCGGCGGTGCCCGACATGCCGGTGACGGTCTGGTGCAACGAGGATACGCCGCTGCTCTGGGGGCAGATCCTGCGCGACATGGCCGGGATCGAGATGAGCCGCAAGATCATCGGCAGCTTCGACATCTTTTCCCAGATCGTCAGCCCGGAGGGAATGCGGCGCTTCCGGGCGTTTCTCAAGGAAAATCCCGGCGTCAACGAAGCCCAGAAACGCCGGGTGATGGTGGCGATCCTCGACAAATTTGCGCTCGACGACGCGATCGAGGAAGAGCTCGATCTGCCGGGCTGGGACGGCGCCTATGTCGATATGCTGGCCGAGCTTTACGACGAGGATATGCTCGAGATCGGCAGGCTGCCCGGCGTCACGCTGATCACGCCCTGAGCCGCCGGAAAGGGGGGACGCGGGCCGGATGCCGGCCCGCCCGTGGTCAAAGCCCCTGTCAAAGCCCCTGCCGGGCGCTCATTCCATGCCGAGCGCGGCCTTGTACATGTCCAGCACCGCCTCTTCCTCGGCGATGTCGTCCTTGTCGCGCTTGCGCAGGGCGATCACCTTGCGCATGACCTTGGTGTCATAGCCGCGCCCCTTGGCCTCGGCCATCACTTCCTTTTGCTGGTCGGCGATTTCCTTCTTTTCCATCTCCAGCCGCTCATAGCGCTCTATAAAGCTGCGCAGCTCGCCTGCGGCAACGCCGTAGCTGTTGCTCGAACCTTCGTCTTGCATCGTTCTTGTCTCCTGCCGATTTTACGCTTTGAGTAGCCCAAGCGGTGCGCAACCATCAAGGGGTTGCGGCAGCACCGGCGATGGATTACGCGAAGCCGCGTTTGCATGGGATGAGGGGACGGACCCGATGGAATGGCTGATCTGGCTGGGAGCGGCTGTGTCCGCGCTGGGACTGGGCGGTCTCTTCTGGAGCATCGCGAAGGTCTGGCGCGCACGCCGGGCGGGGCTGTCGGACGAGGCGCTGCGCGAGGTGGTCCGCAAGGCGGTGCCGCTGAACATGGGCGCGCTGATGCTGTCGGTGCTCGGTCTGATGATGGTGATCATCGGCATCTTCCTGGGCTGAGCCCGCGGCCTACGCCGGCTGAGGCGCTCCGGTCGCATCGTCGGCAGAGACCGCCTTGCGCACCATGTCCCAGTAGATATCGGCCACCTCGGCAATCGAGAGCCGTCCGCCGGCGCGATACCAGGTGTTGACCCCGGTCAGCATCGCGATGAGCGCGTAGGAGGCCAGCCGCGTATCGGGCACGGAAAACGCGCCTTCCGCCTGACCGTCGCGTAGGATCTCTTCCAGCGCGCCTTCGTAGCGCTTGCGCAGCGCCTCGATCACCGCGAAATTCTCCGGCGTCAGATTGCGCAGCTCCATATAGGAAATGAAGATCGCCTCGGGCCGGGCGAGGTTGAAGCGGATGTGAAAGCGCACGAAGGCCTCGAGCCGGGCGCGGGACGCCTCGGGGCGCTGCTCGGCCTGCCACTCCTCCAGCAGATCGTCCATATGGCCCTTGAGCAGCGAGAACAGCAGCGCCTGCTTGTCGGGGGTGTAATTGTAGAGCGCGCCCACCTGGACCCCGACTTCACGGGCGATCTGGCGCATGGAGACGGCGGCATAACCGTGCTGCGCAAAAAGACGCAGCGCCGCCGCCCGCACGCGCGGGC
Source organism: Salipiger abyssi (assembly GCF_001975705.1). Classification (NCBI taxonomy): domain Bacteria; kingdom Pseudomonadati; phylum Pseudomonadota; class Alphaproteobacteria; order Rhodobacterales; family Roseobacteraceae; genus Salipiger; species Salipiger abyssi. The sequence goes on along the minus strand of NZ_CP015093.1, from coordinate 197,958 downwards.
CGGTGATGTCGGAATGCGATCCTTGGGTGCGGGCCATTGCTACAGGCTATCTGAACATACGTTCAGATCAAGCCGGGTGCTTGCCCCGCGCGCCGGACTGCGGCAAGAGGGTGACAGACCAGACGGACCTGCCCATGCGCCTTTCGCCTTCTCTGCTCCTGCTCGCCCTTGTCGGCTGCACCCAGTTCCCCGAGCTCGACGCCGCGCGCACGCCCGGGGTGGAGACGATGCCCTTTCCGGCGCTGCTGCCGCTCGACGGGCTGCTCGAAGGGCCTGAGCCACGCGCCACGCCCGAGATGCGCGCGGGGATCGAGGGTCGGGTGGCCGGGCTGCGCGCCCGCGCGGCGCGGCTTCAGGGGCCGGTGGTCCCGGCCAGCGACCGGGCGCGGATGGCGCAGGGGATCGCGTGGCCGTATTGACCGGTGCCGAGGACGGCGATCTGAGGCGCGATCTCGCGTGCCTGCCGCTGGCGACCGAGCGCCTGTCGCTGCGGCGCTTCCGTCCTGACGATCTGCCCGCCTTCGCCGCCTATCACAGCCGCGCCGAGGTCTATCGCTATCTCTATCAGGAGATCCCCGAAGGCGACGCGATGGCGGAGAAATTCGCGGGCTTTCTCGACACGCCCTTCGCCGCCGAGGGCGACCGGCTGCGCCTCGCGGTCACCAGACGCGCGGATGCGGCGCTGCTCGGGCAGGTCTCGCTGAGCATCGCCAGCCTTGCGGCGCTCCAGGGGGAAGTCGGCTATATCTTCAACCCCGATTTCGCCGGGCGTGGATATGCCACCGAGGCGGTGCGGGCGATCCTCGATCTGGGCTTCGGGCAGATGGGCTTTCACCGGATCTTTGCCCGGCTCGACCCGCTCAATGCCGGGTCGGTGGGGGTGGTTGAGCGTCTCGGGCTGCGGCGCGAGGCGCATCTCGTGCAGAACGACCGCTTCAACGGGGTCTGGGGCGACGAGCTGATCTATGCGCTGCTGCGCACGGAATGGCCGCGCCGCGACGCGCCTGGGGCCTGACAACGCCGCTCTTGTCGGCGCTCTGCCGGGCGGGCGGGGGAAAGGCCGGGCGTTCCCCGCCGCATCCCGTTGCACCTGCCGCGCCTTGCGGCTAAGGCGGATCGGAACCGATCGCATCGCGAAAACAACAGAAGGAGCCCACCCATGTCAGACCCTCTCCGTCTCGGGATCGCGGGCCTGGGCACCGTCGGTGCCGGCGTCGTCAAGATCGTGCGCCAGAAAGCGGCGCTGCTCGAGGCGCGCACCGGGCGCGAAATCGCCGTCTCGGCGGTCTCGGCGCGCAACCGCGACAAGGATCGCGGCGTGCCGCTCACCTCCTACGCCTGGGAAGACGACCCGGTCACGCTGGCCACCCGCGACGATGTCGACGTCTTCGTCGAGCTGGTCGGCGGTTCGGACGGGCCGGCCAAGGCGGCGGTCGAGGCGGCGCTGAAGGCCGGCAAGGATGTGGTGACCGCGAACAAGGCGCTGCTGGCGCATCACGGTCAGGCGCTGGCGGAGCTGGCGGAGGCCAATGGCTGCGTGCTGCGCTTCGAGGCGGCGGTCGCGGGCGGCATCCCGGTGATCAAGGCGCTGACCGAGGGGCTGGCCGCCAACGAGATCACCCGCGTCATGGGGGTGATGAACGGCACCTGCAACTATATCCTGACGCGCATGGAAAACGGCGGGCTGAGCTATGACGAGGCCTTTGCCGAGGCCGACGGGCTGGGCTATCTGGAGGCCGATCCCGAGCTCGACGTGGGCGGCATCGACGCCGGGCACAAGCTGTCGCTGCTCTCGGCCATCGCCTATGGTACGCAGGTGGCCTTTGACGCGGTGGAGCTGGAGGGCATCGGCCGGGTCAGCATCGAGGATATCCGCCAGGCCTCGGATATGGGCTACAAGATCAAGCTGCTGGGCGTCTGCCGGATGACCGGGCGCGGGCTGGAACAGTCGATGTCGCCCTGCCTGGTGCCGGCGACCTCGCCGCTGGGCCAGCTCGAGGGCGGCACCAATATGGTGGTGATCGAGGGCGATCAGGTCGGCCAGATCGTGCTGCGCGGTGCCGGTGCCGGCGAGGGCCCGACGGCGAGCGCGGTGATGGGCGACGTGATGGACGTCGCGCGCGGCACGCGGGTCACCACCTTCGGTGCGCCGGCGAGCCGGCTGGTGGCCTCCACCCCGGCAAAGGCCGCGACGCCGGCACCCTATTACCTGCGGCTGGCGCTGGCCGACAAGCCGGGCGCGCTGGCCAAGGTCGCCTCGGCGCTGGGCGAGGCCGGGGTCTCGATCAACCGCATGCGGCAATACGATCACGCCGCCGATGCCGCGCCGGTGCTGATCGTCACCCACAAGACCACCCGCGCGGCGCTCGATGCGGCGCTGGCGGCGATGCCCGCGACCGGCGTGGTCAATGACGCGCCGGTGGTGCTGCGGATCGAGCAGGTCTGACCCGGGCGGGGCGGCGCCCGGCGCCGCCCCGCCGCGTTAGCGCGACCGGACTTGCCAGTGCTTTGTCCGGCGGGCTACACCCTCAGCGACGAACATTTCAAAGGAAGCCCCAATGTCGACCCCCAAGGATTTCAATGACCGCATGTTGTCGCTGGGTCTTGCCCGCGTGGCGGAGCAGGCCGCCATCGCTTCGGCCAAGCTGATCGGCCACGGCGACGAGAAGGCCGCCGACCAGGCCGCCGTGAACGCCATGCGGAACGAGCTGAACAAGCTCGAGATTTCCGGTGTCGTGGTGATCGGCGAGGGCGAGCGTGACGAGGCGCCGATGCTGTTCATCGGCGAAGAGGTCGGCCAGGGCGGCCCGGGGGTCGATATCGCGCTCGACCCGCTGGAAGGCACCACGCTGACCGCCAAGGACATGCCCAACGCGCTGACCGTGATCGCCATGGGGCCGCGCGGCTCGATGTTGCACGCGCCCGACGTCTATATGGACAAGCTGGCCATCGGCCCGGGTTATCCCGATCATGTGGTGACGCTCGACATGTCGCCCGCCGAGCGGGTCGAGGCGCTGGCCAGGGCCAAGGGCTGCGATAACACCGATATCACCGTCTGCATCCTCGAGCGTCCGCGCCACGAGGAGATGATCGCCGAGGTGCGCGCCACCGGCGCCGCGATCCGCCTGATCACCGATGGCGACGTGGCCGGCGTGATGCATTGCGCCGAGGCGCATATCACCGGCATCGACATGTATATGGGCTCGGGCGGGGCGCCCGAGGGCGTACTCGCCTCGGCGGCGCTGAAATGCATGGGCGGCCAGATGTATGGCCGGCTGCTGTTCCGCAACGACGACGAGAAGGCGCGCGCCGCCAAGGCCGGCATCACCGATCTGAACAAGATCTATACCCGCGACGAGATGGTGACCGCGGATGTGATCTTTGCCGCCACCGGCGTGACCAACGGCTCGATCCTGTCGGGCATCAAGCGCGAGATCGGCTGGATCACCACCGAGACGCTGCTGATGCGCTCCAAGACCGGCTCGGTGCGGCGGGTGATCTATCGCAACCCCTTCAACTGAGGGGGCGCCCGGCCGCAGGGTCGGCATGTGAGTATTTTTGGAAAGATGAAAGCAGGGGGCGGTGTTCCGGTCCCTGCTTTTTCGCGTTAAGGCGGGGGCGGTTTCAGACATGGGGGCAGGGGCATGAGCTATCTTGGAGTCGAGGCCTCGCTGACCGGGCGGCGCTGGGTCGGGCCCGGGGTGGAGCAGGAGCGTCAGGCCGAGGCGCTGGCGCAGCAGACAGCCTTGCCGCGCGGGCTTTGCCAGGTGCTGGCGCGGCTCGGTGTCGATGTGGCGGAGGTGCCGGGCTATCTGGAGCCGAAGCTGCGCGACCTGCTGCCCGATCCGCGCAGCCTGCGCGACATGGAGGTGGCGGCGGCGCGGCTGCTGGCGGCGGTAAGCCGGCGCGAGCGGGTGGCGGTCTTTGCCGATTACGATGTCGATGGCGGCGCCTCGGCGGCACTGCTGCTCGACTGGCTGCATCAACGCGGCATGGCGGCGACGCTTTATATCCCCGACCGGATCGACGAGGGCTACGGGCCGAACGAGCCGGCGATGGCGAAGCTGGCCGAAACGCATGACCTGATCGTCTGCGTCGATTGCGGAACGCTATCGCATGGTCCCATCGCCGCGGCGGCGGGTGCGGATGTGGTGGTGCTGGATCACCACCTCGCGGGCGAGACGCTGCCCGATTGCGTGGCGGTGGTGAACCCCAACCGGCAGGACGAGGACGGCGCGCTGGCGCATCTCTGCGCGGCGGGGGTGGTGTTCCTGATGCTGGTGGAATGTGGCCGGCAGCTGCGCGAGGCGGGCGAGCGCGGGCCGGATCTGATCGCCATGCTGGATCTGGTGGCGCTGGCCACGGTGGCCGACGTGGCGCCGCTCAAGGGGGTGAACCGGGCGCTGGTGCGCCAGGGGCTCGCGGTTATGGCGCGGCGCGCGCGGCCCGGGCTGGTGGCGCTGGCGGATGTGGCGCGGCTCGATACCGCGCCCTCGTCCTATCATCTGGGCTATGTGCTGGGGCCGCGCGTCAATGCCGGCGGGCGCATCGGGCAGGCGGATCTGGGCGCGCGGCTGCTGGCCTGCCGCGACCGGCACGAGGCCGGCGCGCTGGCGGAGCGGCTCGACCAGCTCAACACCGAGCGCCGCGAGGTCGAGGAGGCGGTGCGCGCCGCCGCGCTCGCGCAGGCCGAGGAGCGCGGGCTCGACGCGCCGCTGGTCTGGGCGGCGGGCGAGGGCTGGCACCCGGGTGTGGTGGGCATTGTCGCCTCGCGGCTGAAAGAGCTGACCAACCGTCCGGCGGTGGTGATCGGGCTCGACGGCGCCGAGGGGAAGGGCTCGGGCCGCTCGGTCTCGGGCGTCGATCTCGGCGCCAGCGTGCAGCGGCTGGCGGCCGAGGGGCTGTTGCTGAAGGGCGGCGGGCACAAGATGGCCGCCGGGCTCACCGTGGCGCGCGAGGCGCTGGAAAGCGCCATGGCGCGGCTTTCCGAGCTGCTGGCGAAGCAGGGCGCTGGGCAGGGCGGCGCCGCCGATCTCAAGCTCGACGGGGTGCTGATGCCGGGGGCGGCGACGCTGGATCTCTGCGAGGGGATGGAGCGCGCTGGCCCCTTCGGCGCGGGCGCGCCGGCGCCGCGGTTCGCGCTGCCGGATGTGCAGATCGGCTTTGCCAAACAGGTCGGCGCGGGGCATCTGAAACTGTCTCTCGGCGACGGTCTGGGGGCGAAACTCGAGGCGATCTGCTTTGGCGCTTTCGACGGCGCGCTGGGGCCGGAACTGTCGGGGCATCAGGGGCGACGATTCCACGTGGCGGGGCGTCTGGAGATCAACGAATGGAACGGGCGCCGCACGGTGCAACTGCGTCTTGAGGACGCGGCGCCGGCCTGAGGAGGGCCGTTTAAGCGGTTGTGATCGTTGCGGGAATTGCCATCCCGGATTGTTTTTTGAAAAAACCGCGCGAGGGGCGCTTTTTTCGTAATTTTGCGCTTGCAAGGTCTGCGGGCTTTGCCTAAAAGGCCCCTCACCAGCAGCGCTGGCCCGTTCGTCTATCGGTTAGGACGCCAGGTTTTCAACCTGGAAAGAGGGGTTCGATTCCCCTACGGGCTGCCACTTTTCCGGATTTCCCGAACAGTTTTATATCTGCAAAGCCAGCGGCTTACAGCGCGTTTTGTGCCTTGCGTCAGGGCCATGCGCGGGCCGGCTATGTCGCGGCCCGCGGCGGCGTTTCAGGGCTCCTGCATCGGGCCCGGCGGGCCGGTGAGCGGACGGCCGGCCTTGTCGTACCAGGCGCGGATATCGTCCCAGATCTCCTGCGCGCTTTCGGCATACCAGAAGAGGTCGCGGTCCTCGGGTTCGATCACGCCTTCCTCCACCAGAAAGTCCGCGTCGAAGGCGCGGCGCCAATAGCGCTCGCCCACCAGAATCACCGGCACCGGGCGGATCTTGCGGGTCTGGATCAGGGTCAGTGTCTCGAAGAGCTCGTCCAGCGTGCCGAAGCCGCCGGGGAACACCACCAGCGCCCGGGCGCGCAGCAGGAAATGCAGCTTGCGCAGCGCGAAATAGCGGAAGCGGAAACACAGCTCCGGCGTGACATAGGGGTTGGGGAACTGCTCGTGCGGCAGGGTGATGTTGAGCCCGACGGTGCGGGCGCCGGCCTCATGGGCGCCGCGATTGGCGGCCTCCATCACGCCGGGGCCGCCGCCGGTCACCACCACCAGCCGGTTGCCGTGGCAGCCCTCGGCGGCACCGACGATGCGGCCGAAGGCGCGCGCGATCTCGTAATAGCGGCTCTTGTCGTGCAGGCGGCGGGTCACGGCCAGGCGGCGGGCGATGTCGCGATCCTCCGGCGCCTGCGCCTGCGCGGCCTCCAGCGCTGCGACCTGCGCCTCGGTGTGGCGCGGCTCGCCGATCCTCGTGCCGCCGAAGACCACAATGGAATGGGCGATGCCGTTCTCTTGCAGCAGGGTCTCGGCCTTCTGGTAATCGAGCTGGAGCCGCGTGCTGCGCATCTCGTCGCGGTTGAGGAAATCGGTGTCCTCATCGGCGATCACGTAGTTCGGCGCCGCCATGATGCGGCGCACCAGCGCGGGCGCGTCGCGATCCTCGGCGCCGGGTTTCGGCGCGCATTCCGGCAGCTCGATCTGGCGTTGCGTCTCATGCGCGGGCAGGGGTTTGCCGCTTGGGTCCGGGCGGGGCATGGCGCCTCCTCATGGGGTGGTCTATCGGACCGGCTGGCGGCCGGTGGCGAGCTCGACGATCTCGTCGGTGATCTCTTCCTGCCGCAGCCGGCGCGAGGCGGCAACCAGCGTATCGAGCGATTCCATGACGTTGTCATGCGCGGCGATCATCGCCCGCATCCGCGCGGCGTTCTCGGCGGAGAAGGCGAGCATGACGGCCTCGGCCAGCTCGGCAAAGACATATTCCTCGGCAAGCCGCGCCAGCAGCCGCTCGGGCGGCAGGGTGATCCCGGGGGCGCCGCGCCGCAGGGCGGGCGGGAAGCGCGAGAAATCGAAGGGCACGAGCCGCTTGCTCACCACCTCCATGCCGCCGGCCTCGCCGGGCGCCGCATGCACCACCGAGACGCGGGTGATGCGCGCCTCGGCCAGCGGTTCGAAGATCGCGTCGGCAAGCCGGGTGGCGAGCCCGGCGGCCTGCGCGGGATGGGCGATCATCGCCGCCGACCAGTCGACGGGCAGATCGCGCTCGGCGGCCACCAGCAGCCCGCGCCCGCCGGCGACGAACAGCCTGTGCGGCGTGGCGAGCAGCGGTGCGGCGGCATCGAAGACCTGTTCGTTATAGGTGCCGGCAAAGCCCTGTTCGGCGGCCAGCAGGATCACCGCGTGCCGGCCCTCGCCGGCGCCATGGGCGGTGTCGGCGGGGTCGGGCAGCAGGGCGAGCGCCTCTCCGATGGCCTCGCCGATGGTGCCGGCGAAAAGCCGGATGCTGTCCACATGCTCGCGCGCCTCCTGCGCGCGGGCCGCCGCGATGCCGCGCATGGCGGAGATCACCGAGGCGAGCTTGTGCACCGTCCCGATCCGCGCTTCGACATCGGCCAGCCGTCCGCTCATTCCGCCGCCGCCCTCCGGGCGATCTCCTGCGCCAGCGCGGCCACCGCCCCTGTCAGCGCGCGTCGGGTGGTGTCGGTCAGCGTGCCGTCGGACTGCACCGCTGCCACCGCCTCGCCGGCGCGCGCGTCGAGCCAGCGCGGCAGCTCGGCGCGCAGCGTGGCAATCGCCCCGGGGGGCGTGTCGTCGAGCGCGCCATCGGCAAGGGCTGCAAGCAGCGCCACCTGATCGGCCATGCGCAGCCCGGCAAAGCGCGGCTGCTCCAGCAGGGCGCGGATGCGCTCGCCGCGGGCGATCTGGCCGCGCACGCGCGGGTTGGTGATGCCGCCGAAGCGGGTGAACATCTCCAGCTCCTGAAACTGCGCGTAGTCCAGCCGCACCCGGCCCGAAACCTTGCGCAGCGCCGGCCATTGCGCCTTGCCGCCGACCCGGCTGACCGAGAGGCCGACATCCACCGCCGGGCGCTGGTTCGCGGCGAAGAGGTGGCTGTCGAGCACGATCTGCCCGTCGGTGATCGAGATGAGATTGGTCGGGATATAGGCCGAGAGGTTGCCGGCATCGGTCTCGGCGATGGGCAGCGCGGTGAGCGAGCCGCCGCCCTGTTCCGGCGCCAGCTTTGCGGCGCGCTCCAGCAACCGGGCATGCAGGTAGAAGATATCGCCGGGATAGGCCTCGCGCCCCGGCGGTTCGCGGGTGAGCAGGGCAAGCTCGCGATGAGTGGCGGCGTGGCGCGTCAGGTCGTCGATGACGATGAGCGCGTGCTGGCCCTTGTCGCGGAAATACTCCGCCATCGTCATGCCGGCGAAAGGTGCGATCCATTGCAGGCCGGGCGCCGAGGCGGCACCGCCGACGACGAAGATGCAGCGCTCGATCCGCCCGTGTTCGCGCACCGCCTCGATCACCCGCTGCACCGCCGTGGCGCGCTGGCCGACGGCGACATAGACGCAGATCACGTCGCTGTCCTTCTGGTTGACGATGGCATCGACGGCGAGCGCGGTCTTGCCGGTGGCGCGGTCGCCGACGATCAGCTCGCGCTGGCCGCGCCCGAGCGCAAACAGGCTGTCGACCACCAGCACCCCGGTTTCCAGCGGCTGCGAGACGTTGTCGCGCTCGATGATGGTGGGGGCGGGGCGCTCGACCGGGCGGGTCTCGGCTGTGTCGGGCGGAGCGGCGCCGTCGAGCGGGCGGCCCAGCGGATCGACGACGCGGCCCAGCAGCGCCTCGCCCACCGGCACGCGCAGCACCTCGCCGGTATCGGTGACCTTCTGGCCGGCTTCGATGGCGTCGGTGGCATCCAGCACCACCGCGTCGATCTCCTCGGGGTTCAGGCTGTGGGCAAAGCCGGTCTGGCCGCCCTCGAAGCGCAGGAGCGCGCCGAGCGCCGCGTCGGGCAGACCCGAGACCTGGGCGATGCCGTCGGCCACCCGCAGGACGCGGCCCACCGCCTCGGCCTCGGGCGTGAGCGGGGTGTCGCCCAACGCGGCGCGGCCACGGTCGAGCCAGTGCGAGAGCGGCGTGTCGTCAGTCATGGCGGGCGAGCTCCGTCCGGATCCGGTCGAGATCGGCCCGGAAATGGTTGCGGACAATGGCATGCGGCGTCTCCAGCTCCAGCCCGGCGATGAGCGCCGGCTCGGTCTCGACACTCAGCGCGGGCGGGCGGCCCAGAACCGTGCCCAGCCGCTCGGCGATCTGTTGCGCTTCACCGTCGGCAAGCGGCCGCGCGGCGCGCAGCGTCACCGGACCCTCGCTGCCGATGCTGGCGCGGGTGGCCTCGGGTAGCTCGGCCACGGCCTCGGCGAGCCCGTCGACAAAGCCGGTGACGCGGGCCTCTTCGGGCAGCCGGTCCAGCAGCCGCGCGGCGATGTCGGCGGCGAGCGTGCCGGCCTCCTGCGAGAGCTCGCGCGCCTGCGTGGCACGCAGCTTTTCGAGATCGCGCTTGCCCTCGGCGCGGGCTTTGTCGGCGGCGGCATGGGCCTCTGCCATCAGCCGGCGTTTCTCGTCCTCGGCGGCGGCCTGCGCCTCGGCGATGCGGCGGGCATGATCCGCCGCCAGCGCCTCGGCCTCGCGCCGGGCGGCGTCGCGCGCGGTCTCGGTCTCTTCGCGCGCCGCCTCTGCCGCGTCGAGCGCCGCATGCGCCGCGTCCTGCCGTTCGGCGATGATGCGGCTCACCGGGCGGAACAGGAACCGCGCGAGGATCCATATCAGGATCACCGCATTCACGGTTTGCAGCCCAAGCGTCCACCAGTCGATGGTCATGAGTGGCCGCCCCTCAGACGAAGGGGTTTGCGAAGAGCACCAGCAGCGCGATGACGAGGGTGTAGATCGCCATGGTCTCGATCATCGCGAGCCCGACAAACAGCGTCCGGCTGAGCGTGCCCGCCGCTTCGGGCTGGCGGGCGATGGCATCCATCGCGGCAGCGACGGCGCGGCCTTCGCCAAGCGCCGGGCCGATGGCGCCGAAGCCGACGGCGAGCGCCGCCGAGATGATCGAGACGATTTCGACAAGGTTATCGGGCATCGGGTGTGTCCTTCTGTTCAGAGACGGCGGCATCGGTTTCGCCCACGGCGGCGCCGATGAAGACGGTGGCGAGCACCGCAAAGATATAGGCCTGCACGGCCCCGGTGAGCAGATCCAGCGCCATCAGCGGGATCGGCACGAAGAGCCCGGCGAGCGACAGCACGATCCCCACCACGAAGACCCCGCTCATGACATTGCCGAAGAGGCGCACGATGAGCGAGAAGGTGCGGGTGATCTGTTCGATCAGGTTGAGCGGGATCATCACCCAGGAGGGCTCGGCGAAGGTGGCGAGATAGCCCCTCAGCCCGCGCCCGGAGATGCCGAAGGCGATGGTGGCGGCGAATACGATCAGCGCCAGCGCGGCGTCGGTCTCCAGATGCGCGGTGGGCGGTTCGATGCCGGGGATCAGCGACGACCAGTTGGCAATCAGCACATAGAGAAAGATCGTGCCGATCAGCGCCCGGAACGGCGCGGGGTCGCGCTGCATCGTGTCGCGGATCTGGTCGTCGATGGTGGTGACGAGCAGCTCCAGCACGGTTTGCAGCTTGCCCGGGATCAGTGTCAGCCGGCGCGTGGCGAGGCGGGCGAAAAGCGCCAGCGCCAGCATGATGGCCCAGGTCACCACCACCGGCGCGGTGATCGGCACCGGCCCGAGGTGAAAGAGCGGTTCCAGGCTGAGCGGGCTCTCCATCACGGCGCCTCGCGGGTCCGGCGCAGCACGATGGCGCGCCCCAGCAGGATGCCGAGCGCCCCGCCCAGCAGCGGCGCGGCGCCGGCGATGGCGAGCAGCACCAGCGCGCCGATCAGCAGGGCGAAGCGGGCGAGCTGGAAGGCCAGCGCGCGGGCGGGGGCGGTGCCGCTGAGATAAAGATCGGTGACCCGGCGCAGGGTGGCGAAGTGAAAGAGCCCCAGCGCCAGCCCGGCCAGCAGGCCGAGCGCGGCGGAGAGCAGCGGCAGGTCGGTGAGGGCTGTGGTCATTGGCGGTGCATCCATTTCCAGGCGGCGTGCAGCCCGATAGCGGCGCCGATCATGATCGCCGGGGCGGTAAAGAACACGCCGGTGTCGAAATGCCGGTCGGCGAGCCGCCCCAGCACCACGCCCAGCAGCATCGGCATGACGATGGCCCAGCCGAGAATGCCGATCTGCCCGAGCCGCGATCCCAGCGAGGGCTCGGGCGTCTCGCGCGCCAGCCGTTCGCGCTCCTGCGAGCGCCGCGCCGCGCGGGCGGTCTCGTCCGGGGCGCGGGTCATCGCGCGGCCCCGTCGCCGCTCTCGGCGATCTGCGGCGGATGGGCGAAGGCGTCGGTCTGGCCGGGGCGCAGATAGCGCATGAGCTGGCGTACCGCCTGCGCGTGCAGCCGCATCTGCTCGACCCGGGCGCGGCGGTCGGAATCGGCCTCCTCGCTACGGAGCTGTGCCACGTCCTCGCTCAGCGCGCCGAGATCGTCGCCCAGAATGCCCTCGCGGCAGGTCACCGCCACGCGGTTGCCGTCGCGCACGGTCAGCAGGCCAGAGCGCAGGGCGCAGAAATGCAGCGCACCGCCCGCGTCGCGCCAGCGCAGCACCGAGGCGGGCAGGGTGGTGAGGAAATCGGTGTGCCCGGGCAGGATACCGAAAGAGCCGCTCTCGTCCTCCGCCCGCACCGATAGCGCGGCGGGCTCCTCCACCAGCAGCGCCATGGGTGTGGTGACGGTGAGATGCAGCGCGCCGCTCATGCCGCGTCCTGCGCCTTGCGGGCAGCCTCCTCCTTGGCGCGGGCCTCCTCGAAATCGCCCACCATATAGAGCGCGCTTTCGTCCCAGTCGTCGGCCTCGCCGGCGAGGATCGCCTTGCAGCCGGCGATGGTGTCCTCGATGGCAACCGAGCGGCCTTCGAGCCCGGTAAAGGCCTCGGTCACCGAAAACGGCTGGGTGAGGAAGCGCTGCAAGCGGCGGGCGCGCTCGACGATGTGACGGTCTTCGCGGCCCAGCTCCTCCATGCCCAGCAGCGAGATCACGTCCTGCAATTCGCGGTAATGCTCGATGGCGCGGCGCACCTGGTTGGCGACGGCCACATGCTCCTCACCGAGAATGAGCGGGTCGAGCAGGATCGAGCCCGAGGCGATGGGGTCGACCGCCGGATACATGCCGTCCGCCGCCATGGCGCGGCTCAGCACCACGGTGCTGTCGACATGGGCGGCAATGGTGGTCACCGCCGGGTCGGTGAAATCGTCGGCGGGCACATAGACCGCCTCGATGGCGGTGATCGCGGCGCTGTCGGTGGCGGCGATGCGCTCCTGCAACTCGGCCACCTCGGTCGCCAGCGTCGGCTGATAGCCCACGCGGCTGGCCATGCGCCCGAGCAGCCCCGACACCTCCGAGCCCGCCTGGACGAAGCGGAACACATTGTCCATCAAGAGCAGCACGTTGCGGTGATCGGCATCGCGGAAATGCTCGGCGATCGCGAGCGCGGTCATCGGCACCCGCCAGCGCGCGCCGGGCGGCTCGTTCATCTGGCCATAGACCAGCACCGTGCGGTCGAGCACCCCGGCCTCGGTCATGTCCGAGAGCATCTCGTGCCCCTCGCGCGAGCGTTCGCCGACGCCGGAAAACACCGAGATCCCCTCGTAGCGCGCCACCATGGCGTGGATCAGCTCCATCACCAGCACGGTCTTGCCGACGCCTGCGCCGCCGAACATCGCCGCCTTGCCGCCCTGTGCCAGCGGCGCCAGCAGGTCGATCACCTTGATGCCGGTGGAAAAGATCTCCGACGTGCCGCTCTGCGCGCGCAGCGGCGGCGGGGCGGCGTGGATCGGGCGGCGCGGGGTGTCGTCGGGCAGGGGCGGGGCCTTGTCGCCGGTGCGCCCGGTGACGTCGAGCAGCCGGCCGAGCACGGCCTCGCCCACCGGCGTGGTGACCGGCCCGCCCAGATGCCGCGCCGGCGCGCCGCGCCGCAGGCCGGTGGTGTCCTGAAGCGCGATGCAGCGCAGGCTGCGCGCGTCGAGATGGGCCTGAACCTCGACCGTCAGCGCCGGCAGGCCGGGGCTTTGGATGGCGAGGGCATCGTTGATCGGGGGCAGCGCGCCGCTGTCGAAGGCGATGTCGATCACCGCCCCGCGAATCGCGACGACGCGCCCGTCCTGCTGCGTTTCCTGTGACAAACGTCACATTCTCCAAGCTGTTTCCGGCCCGACTATACGCCGATTTCCGGCAAGCGACAGGAGGCAGGTCAAATTCTTCCGGCACCTCACGCTTTTCGTGATGCGGCACCCGGATGCCAGAAAACCTTCGACCCCGCCCCTTGACCTTCCAGCGACTGGAGACCCCATCTCTTCGCTCTATCCTCTTCTCCGACGGAAAGGACATCCCATGGCCGAGGCGCAGGTAAATCATCACCAGACCGGCGACATCGTCCGCGATCCCGTTTGCGGGATGACGGTCGATCCCGGCGCGGGCAAGCCGCAGGCCGAGCATGACGGCCACACCTATCATTTCTGCTCCGAAGGGTGCCGGGACAAGTTCCTTGCGGACCCGGAGGCCTATCAGACGGCCAGGGATCCGGTCTGCGGCATGAGCGTCGACCGCTCCTCGGCCGAGCACATGATCAAGCACGCGGGCGAGCGGGTCTATTTCTGCTCGGCGCGCTGTCAGGAAAAGTTCGAGGCCGATCCCGAGGCCTATCTCGGTGATGCGCCGGCGCCGGAAAAGATGCCCGAGGGCACGCAATACACCTGCCCGATGCATCCCGAGATCGTGCGCGACGCGCCCGGGGACTGCCCGAAATGCGGCATGGCGCTGGAGCCGGTGACGCCGTCCTCCGAGAGCGGGCCGAACCCGGAATACATTGATTTCAAACGCCGGCTGTGGATCGCCGCGCCGCTGGCGCTGGCCGTCTTCATTCTGGAGATGGGCAGCCATATCGGTATCCCCTTCGCCGAATGGATGGGCCACACCGCCTTTGGCTGGCTGCAATTCGCGCTGGCCACGCCGGTGGTCTGGATCTGCCGGGTGTTCTTCAAGCGCGGCTGGTCCTCCATCGTGAACCGCTCGCCCAATATGTGGACGCTGATCGCGCTCGGCACCGGCGCGGCCTATCTGTTTTCCATCGTGTCGCTGCTGGCGCCGGGGCTGCTGCCGGCGCAGATGCAGGACGGCATGGGCATGACCCCGGTCTATTTCGAGGCGACGGCGGTGATCCTGGTGCTGGTGCTGATCGGGCAGGTCATGGAGCTGGCCGCGCGCGAGCGCACCGGCGACGCGATCCGCGCGCTGATGGATCTGGCGCCCAAGACCGCGCGGCGGGTGACGGGGGACAGCGAGGAGGACGTGCCGCTCGACGATCTCGCGGCGGGCGACATCCTGCGGGTGCGCCCGGGCGAGAGCGTGCCGGTGGATGGCGTGGTGACCGAGGGGCGCTCCTCGGTCGACGAGAGCATGATCACCGGCGAGCCGGTGCCGGTCGAGAAGGTCGCGGGCGAAGAGGTCACCGGCGGCACCCTGAACAAGACCGGCAGCTTCCTGATGGAGGCGCGCAATGTGGGCGACGACACCACCCTGAGCCGCATCGTGCAGATGGTCGCCAGCGCGCAGCGCTCGCGCGCGCCGATCCAGGGGCTGGCCGACCGGGTGGCCGAGTTCTTCGTGCCCGCCGTGGTCGGCGTGGCGCTGCTGGCCTTCATCGTCTGGTGGATCTTCGGCCCGGCGCCGGCGCTCTCCTATGCCTTTGTGGCGGCGGTATCGGTGCTGATCATCGCCTGTCCCTGCGCGCTGGGGCTGGCGACGCCGATGTCGATCATGGTGGCGACCGGGCGCGGCGCGAATGCCGGCGTGCTGATCCGCGACGCCGAGGCGCTGGAGCGGTTCGCCAAGGTCGATGCGCTGATCGTCGACAAGACCGGCACGCTGACCGAGGGCAAGCCCGCGCTCACCGATGTCGAGCCTGAGGGCATCGAGGAGGCGGAGCTGCTGTCGCTGGTTGCGGCGCTGGAACGCGGCTCCGAGCATCCGCTGGCCGAGGCCATCGTGACTGGCGCCGAGGAGCGCGGTGCCGAAAAGCGCGACAGCGAGGATTTCGAGGCGGTGACCGGCCAGGGCGTCACCGGCACGGTGGGCGGGCGCAGGGTGGCGCTCGGCAATGCTGCGCTGATGGCGGATCTGGGCATCGAGCCCGGCGCTCTGGCGGAGCGGGCGGAGGCGCTTCAGGGCGAGGGCAAGACCGCGATGTTCGTCGCGGTGGAGGGTGAGGCCGCCGGGCTGATCGCCGTGGCCGACCGCATCAAGGAGAGCACCCCCGGCGCGATCCGCGCGCTGCACGATCTCGGCCTGCGCATCGTCATGGCCACTGGCGACGCCGAGGCCACGGCGCGGGCGGTGGCGGGCGAGCTCGGCATCGACGAGGTGCATGCCGGCGTCTCGCCCGAGGACAAGGGCGCGCTGGTGCGCAAGCTGAAGGGCGAGGGCCTGTCGGTCGCCATGGCGGGCGACGGGGTCAACGACGCGCCGGCGCTGGCCGGGGCGGATGTGGGCATCGCCATGGGCACCGGCGCCGATGTGGCGGTGGAAAGCGCCGGGCTGACGCTGGTCAAGGGCGACCTGACCGGCATCGTGCGCGCCCGCAAGCTGGCGGTGGCCACCATGCGCAATATCCGTCAGAACCTGTTCTTCGCCTTCGTCTACAACACTGCCGGCGTGCCGGTGGCGGCGGGCATTCTCTACCCGTTCGTCGGGGCGCTGCTCTCGCCCATCGTGGCGGCGGCGGCGATGAGCCTGTCCTCGGTTTCGGTCATCGGCAACGCGCTGCGGCTGCGCGCGACGAAGCTCTGAGTTCGGGGCGCCTCACAATCACCGATGCCGGTCAAGGATCCCGCTCAGGGCCTCGGTGACGGCATCGGTGTCTTCGGGTGTGCCGATGGCGACGCGAAGGGCGTCGCGCGCGCCCGTGGTAAAGGCGATCACATAGATGCCGGCCTCGCGCAGCGGCTCTGTGAGATCGCCGCGGCCTTCCGGCGAAAGGAGCGCCAGGAAATTCGCCGCGCCGGGCAGTGGCCTGAAGCCGAGCGGTGACAGCGCCGCCGCCATCCGGTCGCGCTCGCGCAGCAGAAAGCGCACCAGTTCTTCCGAGCGGCCTTTTCCCGAGGGCGGCCACCCCGCCTGCGAGCGCCATGTTCGAGAGGCTGAAGTTGGAGCGCAGCTTGCGGATCGCCCGCGCGATGTCCGCCGATCCAGATTTTCTTCTTATTGGCGGCAAGCGGCGCTTTTCAATCGCAGGCCGATCTCTTCGCCTATCCTGAGTGGCGGCGACAGCATGGGTGTGGGCGCCCGGGCCGGTCAGATCGACCCGAGGCTCAGCCTTCGCGGATCCTCGCGCGTGGCAGGATAAGCGTGGCGGTGAGGCCCGGAGCCGCATCGGAGAGGGAGAGTGCGCCACCCGACGCGGCAGCGATATCCGAAGCGATGGAGAGGCCGAGGCCCGTCCCGGATTCGTCCGCCCGCGCGTGACGGCGCAGCAGCGCCTCGCGCCGGGCGGCCGGAATGCCCGGGCCGTCATCGGTCACGCTCAGAAACAACCGATCGCCCTCGGGCCTCGCTGAAAGGGTCACGCCGCCGCGCGCATGGCGGGCGGCGTTTTCGGTGATCGCGCCGAGCGCTTCGGCCAGATCGGCCTCGTGCAGCGCCACGGCAAGGCCGGGGGGAATGGTCTGACGCCAGTCGAGCCGCGCACCGTCGGGGGTGCGGCGCAGCACGGCGATCAGGCGCTCGGCCACCTGTGCGGGATCGGCGCGGGCGTCGGCGGTGCGGGCGGCTGTGCGGGCGCGCGCCAGCTCGCGGTCCACGGTGCGGCGCATGGCGCGGGCGGTGTCGTCGATCGCCTCGGCCTGCGAAATGGCGCCGGAGCCGCGCAGACGGTCGGCTTCGCCCATCAGCGCCTGTAGCGGCGTCTTCAGCCCGTGGGCGAGGTCTGCGGCGCGGGCGCGGGCGCGTTCGGTCTCGGCCTCGCGGGCGGTCAGCAGCGCGTCGATCTCGGTGGCGACGGGACGTACCTCCCGCGGCCAGTCCGCGCCCATGCGGTCGGTTGTGCCTGCGCGCAGGGCCGCGACCCGGGCGCCGAGCCCGCTCAGCGGACGCAGCCCCACCCAGAGCTGCGCCCAGCCCGCCGCCGTCAGTGCCAGCGCCAGCACGCCCAGCGACGGGAGCAGATCGGCGAGGAAGGCGCGGCGCGCGGCGTCGAGCTCGGCGTCATCCATCGCCACCGCCGCGCGGGCGGAGCCTCTGCCCAGCCGCTCGGGCAGGGTGACGGAGCGCTCCAGCACCAGCAGCCGCTGCTCGCCGGGGCCGGGCAGGCGATGCACATGCACGCCACCGTCGCCCACCGTGTCGGGCGGCAGATCCAGCGCCGCATCCCAGAGCGAGCGCGACCGTTCGACGCCCCAGGGCCCTTCGATCTGCCAGTAGAGCCCGGCATAGGGCTGCGCGAACCGTGGATCGGCGGGCGGCCGGACAAGCGCAACCCCCTCGGGCCGCATCTCAAGACCGGCCAGAACCTGATCGAGCTGCACGCCCATTTCGGCCAGGGCGCGGCGCTCCACATGGGCCCCGAACAGGGCCGACAATCCCAGCGCCGTCAGCCCCAGCGCCAGCAGGATCGCCACGGCGCCCGCGACTGCGAGCCTGAGGCGCAGGCTCATGTCTGCTCCAGATAATAGCCAAAGCCGCGCCGGGTGCCGATCACGCCCGGACCGAGCTTGCGGCGCAGCCGCGCCACCACGGCCTCCAGCGCGTTCGCCTCGCGGGCGTCGTCGTCGCCATAGAGATGTTCGAGCAGCTCCACCGGCGGCACCGGGCGGTCGCGATGCTGCATGAGATAGGCCAGCAGCCGGTATTCCAGCGCCGAGACCTTCACCGGGACTTCGTGCACGGCGACCTCCATGCGGTTGGTGTCGAGGCTGAGCGCACCGGTTTCCTGCAAGGCGGTCGCATGGCCGCCCGCGCGGCGGACAAGTGCGCGGGCGCGGGCGACCAGCTCCTCCATCCGGAAGGGTTTCGGCAGGTAATCGTCGGCGCCGGCCTCGATGCCCTCGACCCGTTCCTGCCATGTGCCGCGCGCGGTGAGCACAAGCACCGGCATGGTGCGACCGTTCGCCCGCCAGCGCTTGAGCACCGACAGCCCGTCGATCTCCGGCAGTCCGAGATCAAGCACCACCAGGTCGTAATCCTCGGTATCGCCGAGGAACCACGCCTCTTCGCCATCGCCGGCAAGCTCGACGCGGAACCCGGCGGCGGAGAGGGCCGCGTTCAGATTCGCGGCGATGCGGGGATCGTCCTCGACCGCAAGCGCGCGCATGTCAGTCGTCCTCCTCGCGCTCGATTTCCAGAACCGTACCGGTGGCGGCGTCGATCTTCATCTCGTAGAGCCGTCCCCCGGGCGTGATGAGCTCCAGCTCATAGCGCCAGAGACCGTCATCGCGGTCCAGCTCCACCTCGATCACACGGCCGGGGCGTGCCGCCTCCGCCGCCGTCAGGATCTGCGACAGGGGCAGGATCTCTCCCGCCTCAAGCGCGCGGCGGGCGCGATCGTGATCGTCGCGATCCGCCAGGGCGGGCAGGGCGAGGCAACAGAGGAGGAGCGCGAGGCGTGTCATGGCGACAGTGTCTACCGCGGCGAAGCTGACGGCAAGCTGACAGCGGAGGTCAGGGGGCTGTCAGGCGAGTCGGTGCAGAACTCCGTCATCGGCGGCCATGCAGGCCGCTTTGGACAAGGAGACAAACACATGAAACGCAACATTCTTTTCACCGCTTCTCTGGCTGCCGCCGTCGGGCTCTTTGCGCTTGGCGCTCAGGCGCAGGATCCGGGTGCGGCCCAGACCGGCGCTCAGGCACGGATGAGCATCGCCGAAATCTCCACGATGCTGGAGGAGCAGGGCTATACCGTACACGAGATCGAACTGGAGCGTGGGCGCTACGACGTGGAGATGACCGACGCGCGCGGCATGCGGGTGGAGGCCTATCTCAACCCGGTGACCGGCGAGGTGCTGCCGTATCACGATGACTGATCACGTGTGAGGCCGGGAAGACAGCGCTGCGGGTCGGGGCCATCCTGACCCGCAGCGGGCATTTGCGGGTGGCGCGAATATGTCTCTGCGTCTCGCCGCAAGGCCGTCCCAGCGGGTCAGGCCACCTCTGCGGCCCAGAGCGCGTGGAAGTGATGCACCGGCCCGTGGCCGCCGCCCACATCGAGCGCCTCGCTCCCGGCAAGGGCCGCATGCAGATAGGCCTTGGCCCGGCCGACCGCCCCGGCCACCCCGTAGCGGGGCAGCAGCGCGGCAATGGCGGAGGAGAGCGTGCAGCCGGTGCCGTGATCGTTGCTGGTGTGCAGGCGCGGGGCCGAGAAGGTCTCGACAGACCCGGCCGGTCCCGCCAGCAGGTCGGCGCTCGTGGCGCTGCCCTCCAGATGCCCGCCCTTCAGCAGCACCCAGTCTGATCCCAGAGCGAGAAGCTCGGGCAGGGCGGCCTGCATGGTTTCGGCGCTCCAGCCGTGCTGACGGTCGAGCAGAACGGCGGCTTCCGGCAGGTTCGGCGTGACGATTGTGGCCAGCGGCACCAGCAGGTCGCGCACCGCATCGACCGCCTCGGGGGCGAGCAGCGCATGGCCGCTCTTGGCCACCATCACCGGGTCGAGCACGATATTGCGCACCTGGTGGTGGCGCAGCCGGTCGGCGATGGCCTCGGCAATCGCGGCATTGGCGATCATGCCGATCTTGACCGCGTCGATGCGCACGTCCTCCAGCACGGCGTCGATCTGTTCGGCGACGAATTCCGGCTCAAGCGCGACAAAGGACCGGACGCCGCGCGTGTTCTGCGCGACAACGGCGGTGATGGCCGAGCAGGCATAGGCGCCGAGCGCCGAGAAGGCCTTGATATCGGCCTGGATCCCGGCGCCGCCCGAGGGATCTGTGCCCGCGATGCTGAGAACGTTGGGAATCATGCCGGCATCTCCCGCATCAGCGCGGCGGCCTGAGCCGCGACCTCGGCGACATCGCGGCTCAGGGGCAGATCGCCATCGGCGAGTGTCTCCGCCTCGACCCAGCGCGCTTCGAGCGCGTCGTCGCCGGCGATGGGGGTGCCTGCGGTCCAGCGGCAGAGCATCGCGACCAGGATGAAATGCCGGCGCAGGCTGCCTGCCTCGTCGCGGTCGAAGACGTCCACCGCCGTGAAGACGCGAAGCGCCTCGGCGCTGACGCCGGTCTCTTCCTTCAGCTCGCGCAAGGCCGCCTGTTGCAGGGATTCGCCGCTCTCGATCTTGCCGCCGGGAAAGCCCCAGAGGCCGGCATCGGGCGGGTTGGCGCGGCGCACAAGCAGGATGTCCGGGCCGCGCAGGACAACCGCGAGAATCGCGGGAATGGGGCGGTCGTGTATCGGGTGGGATGGCATTGCGGCCTCTGTTGCTGAGGCCGGCAAGGGCAAGAAAGCACTGCGGTCCTGTCCCTTCGCCGGCATGATCCGGATCAGGTTCAAAGGGTCACTGCGCTGCCCGTGGCCGTCGCGGCCGCCGTGCCATCAGACTCTCAGCCCCTTGTCGGGACCCCCCTAGGGTGCCGCCACCCTATCAAGATGCGCGGCGGTTTCAACGCGTCTCTGCCGCGGGACCGCCCCTCAGCCGCCCCGCGCCCACCGCCGCCGGGGCCTATCCAGCCGCGCTTGCATGCCCCGGCATCGGGCCGACATAGCGCGATTGCGGACGGATCAGCCGCCCCTGCGCCTCCTGCTCCAGCACATGGGCGGTCCAGCCGGCCATGCGTCCGACGGCAAAGACATTGGTGAAGCTGTCGCGCGGAAAGCCAAGGGCTTCGAGCACCAGCGCGGTGTAGAACTCTACATTGGTCTCCGGCGGGCGCAGCGGTTTCTTTTCGGCGAGCTGTGCCAGCGCTTCGGCTTCCACCTGCTCGGCAAAGGCGATGCGGGTGCCGTCGGCGCGCAAACTTCCGACAACGCCTTTCAGCACATCGGCGCGCGGATCGCGCACGCGGTAGATCCGGTGGCCGAAGCCCATCAGCCGCGCGCCGCGCGCCAGCGCCGCAGTGATCCACGGACGGATATCGGCCTCGGATCCGATCGCATCCAGCATGTCCAGAACCGGGCCTGGCGCGCCGCCATGCAGCGGCCCCTTCAGGGCACAGAGCCCGCCGACCACCGAAGAGATTAGCCCCGCCCGCGTCGAGGCGATCACGCGCGCGGTGAAGGTCGAGGCGTTCAGCCCATGATCGGCAACGGTTACCAGATAGGTGTCGAGCGCGCGCACATGCGCCGCGCCGGGAAGATCGCCGCGCAGCATGCGCAGGAAATCGGCGGCATGGCCAAGCGTTGCGTCCGGCGCAACCGGCGCCTGACCGGCCCGGCGACGGGCGATTGCGGCGGCGAAGACCGGTGCCGCTGCCACCGCGAGGATATGATGCGGCATGCGTTCGGCATCGGCCAGCGACGACAGCAGCAGCCGCAACGCCTCGACCGGAGACAGGTCGTCGGTCGCGGGCAGGAGCGCCTCGGCCTTCGCGAAAAGCCGGCAGCGCGCGGTGCCGAGCGCATGGCGAATCTCGGCCTCCGTCATCTCTGCCGGGGTGAGACCCTGCCACAGCAGGGCAAGAACCGCCTCGAAACTCCAGTCGGCGAGGGCATGCAGATCGTAGCCGCGCAGAACCAGCCGTCCGACGGCCCCGTCGACGAGGCAAAGGCCGGTCTCGGCGGCAATGACATCGTCAAGCCCTGGGGCGGCTTGGGCGGGCGAGAGGGATTTCACATGATCGGTCATCTTGGTCCTCCTGATTGACAGGCGGCAAGATGATGACCCTAGGTATATTGATCAATCTTGATTAAATTAATCAATGTGAGAAGATGCCCGACGCAGATACCTATCTCAGCGCGGAACAGGCCGCCGAGACCCTCGGCATCAGCCGCGCAACGCTCTATTCCTATGTCAGCCGGGGGTTGATCCGCGCCGTGAACGTGGAGGGAGATCCACGCCGCCGCCTCTACGATCTGCATGACATCGAACAGATGCGGCGGCGCAAGAGTGTCGGGCGGCGCCCGCGCGACGTGGCGGCGACGACGCTCGACTGGGGCTTTCCCGTGCTGTCCTCCGGCATCTCACAGATCGAGCGCGGACGTCTCGGCTTTCGCGGTCAGGATGCCGTGGACTGGGCCGGGCACGCGACGCTGGAAGACACCGCGCGCCTGCTCTGGTCCTGTGGCGACAGCGACCCCTTTGCCGGGGCGGCGGCACCGGAGGCCGGTTGGGATGGCGGGCTTCTGGAGCGGGCGGCGGGGCTGCCGCTGACGGAGCGGTGTCAGGCGTTGCTGCCCTTCGTCGCGGCGGGCCGGGCGACCGCGTGGCAACGCGCCAGCCCGCGGCTCTGGCACGGTGCGGTGGCGCTGTTGCGAGCCACCGCCGCTGCCGCCAGCGGCACGGCGCCGGGGGCTCGGCCCGTCCACGAACATCTCTCGTCGGCCTGGGGGCTCGATCCTGCGGCGGAGCAAGTCGTCCGCCGGGCGCTGGTGCTGCTGGCCGATCACGAACTGAACGCCTCGGCCTTCGCGGTGCGCGTGGTCGCCTCGACCGGCGCGTCGCTTGGGGCCTGCCTGACCGCAGGGCTCTCGGCGCTCAGCGGGCCGTTGCACGGCGGAACGATCAGCCTTGTCGAGCGGCTGCTTGAGGATTGTCACGGCGATGCCGAAGCGGAGGTCGAGACGCGGCTGCGGCGGGGGGAGGGGGTGCCCGGCTTCGGCCATCCGCTCTATCCCGATGGAGATCCGAGGGCGGCGGCGCTGTTGCCGCTGCTGCCGCCCGATCCCGAGAGGGATGCGCTTGTCTCGGTCATGGCGGAGACGGTCGGCAAGTTGCCGAATGTCGATTTCGCGCTGGCCGCGATCCGCCTCGCGTTCGACCTGCCGAAGGACAGCGGGCATGTCGTCTTTGCGGTGGGCCGCACGGTCGGCTGGATCGCCCATGCGCTGGAGCAATATGGCGAGGGCAAGCTGATCCGCCCTCGGGCGCAGTATACCGGCCCTGCGCCTGGCCGTGATGCGGAGATGTGACCGGCACACGAGATGTCATGAAACCATGACCGCGCCGGGCAGGGGCGCTGCCTGTGCGGAAAGCTCTTCGCCCAGCCAGCTCAGATCGTCCCGGATCGCCGTCTCGTCCCGTTTGCGGCAGGATCGTTCCGCGCGCCCTGTCGTGGCCTCTCTTCGTCTTCCGCGCCGCCATGAAGCGTTCCGGGCGACCGCTGCGGAGGGGCCGGGACAGGTCTTTTCGCCAGCTGGTCGGCAAGCCACACCGGTGCAACGGGACGGGCAACGCTCGACAACTCTGGCTGTCACCTCAAGAGAGACGCACCTGACCAGGAAGGCGCACCGTACCGGAAATCACGCGTGTTCCGAAGCGCTCACACGTTTCGCAGGTAGCTTTCGAGCGTTTTGCCGGCATCGACGATGTGAGACGATGTCAGGCTGATGGCCCTCTCCGCGTCCCGTTTGTAGCACGCGTCGACAATGGCCCTGTGATCCGCTGACGAGCGATCGAAATAGTCGAGCTGTTGCAGGGTAAAGCGATGATAGCGCTCGGCGATATCGTGCAGGCTGCCGATATGCGCCAACAATCTGGGACGGTTTGACGGCTCGTAGAGCGAAAGGTGGAACGCCTTGTTCAGTCTGCCGAAATCCTCGATCTTGCAGCTCTCGATCTGGTCCTGGATCTCGGCCGCCCGGTCGATATGGGCGTTCGACAGATGTGGCAGGGCGAGACGGATGGCGAGGGTCTCCGCCGCCTCCCGCATCTCGAAATTCTCGCGAAGCTCGTTCGGGTCGATCGGCGCGACGATGGCACCGCGGTTCGGGATGAGCTGCACCAGCCCTTCTGCGCTCAGCGATCGCAGGGCCTCGCGGATCGGCATGCGGCTGGAGGCATAGGTCTTGGCAAGCTCTTCCTGACGCAGGGCGCTGCCCGGCGCGAGTTTGCCGGTGATGATCGCATCGCGGATCAGGAAATGAATGTGCTGCGCGCGGTCGCCGCGCTTCGTCTGTGCCTCGCTCATGAAAATCTCTTAGCAACGCAAACCTTGACAGGCAATATGACTCTCTGACTTATTATCTTCAAAATTGGATCCAATATGGAGAATCATGTGACAGTCTCAAGAATTGCGCACATCCCGGGGATCGGCGTCGACCGGATGGGGAACGCGGCGGACGCGCTCAACAGTGCCGAGATGCTCCGTCTCGAAAACCTCGATACCGACATCGCACCGCCCAAGGCGGCCATCGAGGCGACGCGGGCGGCGGTGACCCGGGACGATGCCAACAGCTACCTGCCCTTCCTGGGGCTGCACGAGCTGCGCCGGGCCGCGGCCGCCCGGGTCTCTGCCACGACAGGCGTCACTTACGACCCGGAGGCGGAATGCATCATCTCGTCCGGCGGTCTCTCGGGCGTGCTGAACACGCTGCTGGCGCTGATCGAGCCCGGCGACGAGGTGATCATCACGGATCCGGCCTATGCCGGGCTGCTCAACCGCATCCGCCTCTCCGGCGGCATCCCGAAACTCGTGCCGCTGGTGGTGCAGGACGGTCGCTGGCGGCTCGATCTCGACGCGCTGAAACAGGCGGTCTCGCCGAAGGTCCGGGCGATCCTGACCATGAGCCCCTCGATGCCGAGCGGGATCGTGCACACCCATGAGGAATGGCAGGCGATCTGCGAGGCGGCGGAGGCCACGGATGCCTGGATCGTGCATGACGCCGCGATGGAGCGCATCCTCTTCACCGATGCGCCGGTCCTTCACCCCGCCAGCTTCAGCGGCATGGCAGATCGGGTGATCACCATCGGCGCCGCCTCCAAGGAATACCGGATGATCGGCTGGCGCGTGGGCTGGATCGTCGGCCCGCGCGAGATCATGAAGGACATCGCTCTGGTCAGCCTCACCAATGTCGTGTGCCAGGGCGGCATCGCCATGATGGGCGCGGCGGCGGCCCTGACGGCGGAGGATGACGGCGTGGCCGCGGCTACGGCGGAATGGAAGGCGCGGCGCGATCATATCCTGTCGAGCATGGACGGCCTGCCGGTCGTCTCGCCGGATGGCGGCTGGTCGCTGCTCATTGACACCGTCGCTCTGGGCATGGCGCCGGGCGAGGCCTCGCAGCACCTGTTCGATCATGGCGCCATCGCCGCAACCCCGATGACCGGCTGGGGCGAAGACGCGCAGGCGGGCCGCTATCTGCGCTTTGTCTACGCCAACGAACCGGTCTCCCGCATGAGCGATCTGCGCGACCGCATCCGGAGGGCCTGGTCGGTATGAGCATCGCACGTTTCGAGCCCGGCCCCCGCATGAGCCAGGCGATCAGCGCCGGCGGCTTCCTCTTTGTCGCGGGACAGGTCGCCGAAGGCGCGGACGCCACGGCGCAGACCGCCGCAATCCTGGAAAAGATCGACGCGCTGCTGGCGGCGGCGGGCATGGACCGGCGCAATCTCGTATCCGCCAATATCTGGCTGGCCGACATTGCCGATTTCAACGCGATGAACGCGGTCTGGGACGGCTGGGTGGCCAAGGAGGCCGCCCCCGCCCGCGCCTGTGTGCAATCGGGCCTGGCCGCGCCGCAATACCGGGTGGAGATCGCCGTGACGGCCTTTTCTCCGGAGGGCGCGCAATGAGCAATGCACTCGTCAAGCGCTTCCCATGGCTCGACGGCGCGCCCGTGATCGACGGGCTTCTGCCCTGGTCGCGCCCCTACCTGCCGGCGGATGCGAATTTCGCCGACCAGATGCAGCGCTTTCAGACCGCCGGCATCACCCATGTGTCGCTAACCGTGGCCAGCGGACGGGAATCCGAGACCGATGCGCTCTCCAATCTCGGCGAGCTGTCCCGGCTGACACGCGACGCCGGCATTGTCCTGACGCGGACCGCAGAGGAGATTGCCGCCGCGCAGAAAGAGGGGCGCTTCTCGGCCTCGCTGCACTTCCAGTCGGCGACACCGTTTTCGCGCGATCTGCAACTGGTCGATGCCTTCTTTCAGGCCGGCATCGGGCGCGCGATCCTGGCCTATAACGAGGCGAATGTCTTTGCCGACGGATGCCATGAGCCGCGCAATGCCGGGCTGAGCGCCTATGGCCGCGAGCTGGTGGTGCGGATGGATCGCGCCGGCATGCGGGTCGACCTGACCCATTGCGGCGCGCGAACCACCTTCGATGTGCTGGAGATGGGCCTGTCGCAGCCGCCGATCTTTTCGCATTCGAACGCCCGCGCGCTCTATGACCACGAGCGCAACATCACCGACGAACAGATACGGGCGGTTGCGGAGGCCGGCGGCTATGTCGGCGTCAACGGGGTCGGGTTCTTTCTGGGCGCGGACGGCCCGGACCTGCCGCGCGAGGTCGCGCGCCACATCGCCCATATCTCCGGGATCATCGGCGCCGACCGCGTCGGGCTGGGCTTTGACTTCATGTATCTCGAAGGCAGCGACTATGCCTTCTATCACAAGAACAAGGCGCGGTGGCCGCGCGGCTATCCCACGCCGCCATGGAGCTTTTTCCAGCCGGAACAGCTCGGCGATCTGGTCGCGGAGCTCGAAACCGCCGGCTTCGGTCAGGACGAGATCCGCGGCATCCTCGGCGGCAATTATCTCAGGCTGACGATGCCGGGCGGAGGTGTCGCATGAGCAGCAAGAGCACCCGGCGCGTCGAGGACGCGGCCGCCGAGGCGGGGCTGGAGATCACGGTTCTGGCGATGCCCGAAAGCACGCGCACCGCCGAGGACGCGGCGCGGGCCTGCGGTTGCGAGACCGCGCAGATCGTCAAATCCCTGATCTTCGAGCGCAGCGACGACGGCAGCCTCGTGCTGCTGCTCATCCCCGGGGATATGCAGGCCGATCTGAACGCCGCCGCCAGCGATATCGGCGGCGCCCTGACGCGCGCCGACCCCAAGAAGGTGCGGGCCGAGACAGGCTTTGCGATTGGCGGGGTCGCGCCCCTCGGCCATCTGCATCCGCTGCCGGTCTTCATCCACCCCGCGCTGCTGGCCTGGCCCTCTGTCTGGGCGGCGGCGGGATCGCCGCGACATGTTTTCTCGGTCGATCCCAAAACCCTGAAAGACGCGGTCGGGGCGCGCCTGCTCACGGCCCCGCCGGGGACATCGTGACGACCGAGCGTCCGAAACGGAAACACTCAAAAAAAACAAGACCGAAAAATCGGCGGCACATCTCAACAAGGAGAATCCAATGAAACTGACCTGCCTGCTTGGCAGCGCCGTCTGTGCGCTGTCTCTGAACCTGGCCACGGCGCAGGCCGAGACGCTGACTTATGCCTATCAGGGCGATGTGCAGGGCCTCGACCCGCAAGCGCTGAACGAGACCTTCACGCTGGGCTTTCTCGGCAATATCTATGAGGGGCTGACGGCCTATGACGGCGACATGGCCATCCAGCCGGCGCTGGCCACCGCGTGGGAGACCATGTCGCCGACCACCTGGAAGATCACGCTTCGCGAGGGCGTCAGCTTTCACAACGGCAACGCCTTTACCGCCGACGATGTGATCTTCTCCTGGCGGCGCGCGCTGACCGAGGGCTCGGACCAGAAAGGCCGCGCGCGGCTTATCGAGGATATCGAAAAGATCTCGGACCACGAGATTGTCATCACCACCGCCGGGCCGGTCCCGACGCTGATGCAGGATCTCGTCTTCTTCTACATTCTCGACGAGGACTGGGCCGAAGCCAACGGCGCGACGGAGGCGACCAGCGTCGCCGATACCAATTCGGCCAATTACGCCAACCTGAACACCAACGGCACCGGCCCCTTTGCGCTGGTCGAGCGCCAGTCGGGCGTGCGCACGGTGCTGGAACGCTTTGACGGGTACTGGACCGACATTCCCGGCAACGTCACCGAGGCGGTGCTGACCCCGATCCAGGAAGACCCCACACGGGTTGCGGCGCTGCTGTCGGGCAAGGTGCAGCTCGCCTATCCCATCCCCCTGCAGGACTGGGACCGCCTGAAGCAGACCGAAGACGTGCGCGTCATGGTCACCCCCGAGGCGCGCACCGTCTATCTGGGCATGGACCAGATGCGCGCGACGCTGGAACGCTCCGACGTAACCGACGCCAACCCGTTCAAGGACATCCGGGTGCGTCAGGCCTTTGCCCACGCGATCAACATCCCCGCGATTGTCGACCGCATCATGCGGGGCTCGGCCAGCCCGGCGGGCCTGATGGTCGCGCCGCAGGTCACCGGGTTCGATCCGGCGCTGAACGATCCCTATGCCTATGATCCGGACCAGGCCCGGGACCTGCTCGCCGAGGCCGGTTATCCCGACGGGTTCGAGCTTCAGATGGATTGCCCGAACGACCGCTATGTCAATGACGAGATGATCTGTCAGGCGGTGGTCGGCATGCTGGCCCGCATCGGGGTCACGGTGGATCTGCTGGCGCAGACCAAATCCAAGTATTTCGCCAAGATCCTCGCCGCAGGCGGCTATGACACCTCCTTCTATCTGCTCGCCTGGACCCCCAGCTCGATGGATGCATACGAGGTCCTGAACCTGCTGATGTCCTGCCGCAACCAAGAGGCCACGACCGGCCCGTTCAACCTCGGTGGCTACTGCAACCCCGAGGTGGACGCGCTGACGAAACAGATCGCGGTGGAGGTCGATCCGGCAGAACGGCAGGCGCTGATCAGCCGGGCCTTCGAGATCGCGAAAGAGGATTACGGCTATATCCCGCTGCACCAGCAACCGATCAGCTGGGGTCTTGCCAACGGTGTCGAGGCCGTCCAGCGCGCCGACAACGTGCTGGATCTGCGCACCGTCACCATCGCCCAATGACCCGCCCAGCAGCCGCCGCGTTCCGGCGCGGTGGCTGAACCAAGGATCCAACATGCCCGCCTTAATCCTGAAGAGACTGACCGAGAGCATTCTCGTGCTGCTTGTCGTCGCCCTGATCGCCTTCCTGCTGTTCCGCTTCGTCGGAGACCCCGTGTCTTCGATGGTGGGGCAGGATACCAGCCTGTCGGACCGGGCGGCACTGCGCGACGCGCTGGGTCTCGACGATCCGGTCCTCGTCCAGTTCGGCCGCTTCCTCGCCAATGTCGTCCAGGGCGATTTCGGCGTCTCCTACCGGCACCGCATCCCGGTTGCCGACCTCCTGGCAGAGCGCCTGCCGGCAACCCTGGAACTTGCGCTCGTCGCCACCATCCTCGCGATTTCGGTCGGCATCCTGCTGGGGGTCTACACCGCCATCCACCGCCGGAAACCGCTGGCGCAGCTCATCATGACAGGCTCGCTCATCGGGGTTTCGCTGCCGACCTTCCTCATCGGCATCCTGCTCATCCTGGTCTTCGGCGTCTGGCTCCGCTGGCTGCCGACCTACGGGCGCGGCGAGGTGGTCGATATCGCCGGCTGGAGCACCGGGCTTCTGACCGCCTCGGGCTGGGCCTCGCTGGTGCTGCCCGCCTTCACCCTGGCGCTGTTTCAGTTGACGCTGTTCCTGCGGCTGGTGCGGGCCGAGATGCTCGACGTGCTGGCAACCGATTATATCCGCTTCTGCCGCGCGCGCGGCATTCCCGCGAAATCGCTCTATTTCCGCCACGCGCTGAAGAACACGCTGATCCCGGTCATCACCGTCATGGGGCTCCAGATCGGGTCGATCATCGCCTTCTCGATCATCACCGAGAGCGTGTTTCAGTGGCCCGGTGTCGGGCTGA
This sequence comes from Salipiger abyssi, assembly GCF_001975705.1. NCBI lineage: Bacteria > Pseudomonadati > Pseudomonadota > Alphaproteobacteria > Rhodobacterales > Roseobacteraceae > Salipiger > Salipiger abyssi. Next base: position 168,181 of record NZ_CP015093.1, on the reverse strand, counting down.
TGTTCATCCAGGCCATCGGCGATGCCGACGTGCCCGTCATGTCCGCCTATCTGCTGATGGTCGCCTTCGTCTTCGTGGCCGTCAATCTGGCCGTCGATCTTCTCTATGTGCAAATTGACCCGAGGTTGCGCCATGCATGACCAGCCAATCCCCCGCGCCGTCCGGCTCCCTGCCCTGTCGCGGCTCTGGGACAGCGACATCGCCTATGCCTTCCGCACCTCGCCGGTGGCGGTGCTCTCGGCGCTGACAATCGCGCTGTTCATGGTGGCCACACTGCTGGCACCCTGGCTGGCGCCGCAGAACCCGTTCGACCCGGCTGCGCTGGATATCATGGACAGCAACCTGCCCCCGGCCTTCACGGCGGGCGGCGACACCAGATATCTGCTCGGCACCGACGATCAGGGCAGAGACCTCCTGTCGGGCATCCTGTTCGGCGCGCGGATCTCGCTGATCGTCGGCATCGCCTCCGTGGCCATCGCGGTGCTGATCGGTATCGGCGTCGGGCTCGCCGCCGGCTATCTCGGCGGCTGGGTCGACGCGGTGCTGATGCGCCTCGCCGATATCCAGCTTGCGTTTCCCGCGATCCTGCTGGCGCTGCTCATCGACGGCATCGCCCGCACGGTGCTGCCGCCCGACTGGCTGGCGGATCTCCAGATCTGGGTGATCGTCGGCGCCATCGCGATCTCGACATGGGTGCAATACGCGCGCACGGTCCGGGCGCTCGTGATGAGCGAGAAGCGCAAGGAATATGTGCTTGCCGGCCATGTCATGGGGCTGAGCAATCGGGCGATTGTCTTTCGCCACATCCTGCCCAATGTCCTGACGCCGGTCTTCGTGATCGGCACCATCAATTTCGCGCTGGCGATCATGATCGAAAGTTCGCTGAGCTTTCTCGGGCTGGGCGTGCCCCCGACCAGCCCCAGCCTCGGCACGCTGATCCGCATCGGCAGCCAGTACCTGTTCTCCGGCGAATGGTGGATCACCCTGTTTCCCGCCCTGGCGCTGGTCACCCTGTCGCTGGCCGTGAACCTTCTGGGGGACTGGATGCGCGACACCCTGAATCCCAAGCTCGGAAAGTGATCATGACCCACCTGGAAATTCGAGACCTGCGGGTCGAATACCCGACCCGGAAAGGCACTTTCGTGGCCGTCGAGGATGTCAGCCTGACAATCGACTCGGGCGAAATCGTCGGCGTGGTCGGCGAAAGCGGCGCCGGAAAATCGACCGTCGGCGCCGCCGCCATCGGGCTGATTTCCCGCCCCGGCAGGATCACGCGCGGCGAGATCCGGCTCACCGGCAAGCGGATCGACCCGACCGACAGCCGGCAGTTCTCCGGCCTGCGCGGCAGAAAGATCAGCATGATCTTTCAGGACCCGCTGACCTCGCTCAATCCGGTGGAAACCGTCGGCGCCCAGCTGATCGAGACGATCCGCCTGCATCTGGGGATGAACGAGGCAGAGGCACGCGCGCGGGCCGTCGAATTGCTGGACAAGGTCGGCATCCGCGACCCGGAACATCGGGTCGACGATTACCCGCACCAGTTTTCCGGCGGCATGCGGCAGCGCGTGGTGATCGCGCTGGCGCTTGCCAGCGAGCCCGAGGTCATCATCGCCGACGAGCCGACCACGGCGCTCGACGTCTCGGTTCAGGCGCAAATCCTCAAGCTGCTGCGCAGGCTCTGCGACGAGCAGCGGGTCGCGATGATCCTGGTGACCCACGACATGGGGGTGATCGCCGAGGTGACCGACCGGGTCGCGGTCATGTATCGCGGGCGGATCGTCGAAACCGGGCCGACGCGGCAGGTGCTCTCCGCCCCCGAACATGCCTATACGCGCAGCCTGCTCTCTGCGGTTCCGCCGATCGACCGCAAGCTCGACCGGTTTCCGCAGGTGACCTATATCGAGGATGCGGGCTATCCGGCCGTCGATCTCGGGAACCACTGGCTTGGCGAGGCGCGCGGTTTCGACGAGATCGACACGCCGCTGCTGGAGTTGCAGGATGTCTGCCTCGACTTCCTCTCGCGGCCCAGCTTCCTGCCGTCGCGGCGCAGCTGGTTTCGGGCCCTCGACCACATTTCGTTCAAGATCGCGCCCGGCAAGACCTTTGGTCTGGTGGGCGAAAGCGGCTCGGGGAAATCCACGATTTCCCGGGTCATCACCGGGATATACCGGCAGAAATCCGGCAGCGTGCGCTTTGCCGGCAAGGACATCTCCAGCCTCGACGCCCGGGGCACGACCGAGATGCGGCGCCAGATGCAGATGGTGTTTCAGGATCCCTATTCCTCGCTCAACGCCCGCCAGCGTGTCGGTTCCATCCTGATCGAGCCGATCCTGCTGCACAAGCTCGCCAGCTCGCGCAAGATGGCCTGGGAGATCGCCGAGGATCTGCTGCACATCGTCGGGCTCGGCAAGGCGGCGGCGCGCAAGTTTCCGCACGAGTTTTCCGGCGGGCAGCGGCAGCGCATCTCCATCGCCCGCGCGCTGGCCACGCGCCCGCGCTTTCTGGTCTGCGACGAGCCGACGTCGGCGCTGGATGTTTCCGTGCAGGCGCAGATCCTCAACCTGCTGCGCGATCTGCAAGACCAGCTTGGCCTGACGATGCTGTTCGTCTCGCACGATCTGGCGGTGATCCGGCAGATGTGCGACGAGATGGCGGTGATGCGGGCCGGCAGGATCCAGGAGCAGGGCGTCGTCGAAGAGCTCTACGAGCAGCCAAAGCATCCCTACACGTCCGAGCTTCTGTCGCTCGTTCCCCGCTTCGCGACCGCCTGCTAGCGGACCGTCCGGAAGAGCATTGTCTCCCTGCCCCGAACCGGCACCGGTTCGGGGCCATCGTCAGGGCAACACCGATTGCTCCGACTTGAAGCAGCGCAGCGACAGGCTCGATCGCGAGCTGCGGATCCCCTCGATCTTGTAGAGCTTTTCCCGCAGGAACTCTTCCAGATCGCGGTTGCTTGCGACGGCGACCTTCACGAAACAGTCGAACTCCCCCGTCGTGATATGCACTTCGAGCACCTCCGGAATCGCCGCGATGCTCTCGCAAACCGCCTCCAGCGGATAGTTCTTGTGATCCCCCAGAGACACTTCGATCAGCGCGGTCTCGGGGCTGCCAAGCGCCGCCATGTCGAGCCTTGCGGAATATCCCCGGACGATGCCCGCCTTCTCCAGCCGGCGCACGCGCTGCCAGCAGGGCGGCGGCGAGAGCCCCACCGCGTTTGCAAGCTGGGTGTTCGGCTGACGCGCGTCGCGCATCAGCTCGGCAAGAATCCTGCGGTCGATCTCGTCGAGAGAAATTGTCATCTGCGAGCCTGAAATATCTGAATGCCATTCAGGATAATAGCAACTATATATTTCCGCAATACGCCAAAACCTAATAACAAAGAACGACAATTTTGCCGCAATCCTCATAGTTTCATGTCGTCGGGAGAGCCCGACCAAACATGACGAGGGAGTTGCCGTTGGACGTATTCATAGCATCCGCAAAGCGCACGCCGCTTGGGACTTTCCAGGGCGCGCTGTCCGGCCTCTCCGCACCGGAACTCGCAGGCGCGGCCATCGCAGAGGCCTGCAAGCAGGGCCCCGTCGCCCCCGGCGTTGTCGATGAGGTCGTGCTTGGCAATGTCCTTGCCGCCGGTCTCGGTCAGGCCCCCGCGCGGCAGGCAGGCGTTCATGGCGGGCTGCCGCTCAGCGTTCCGGCCACCGCTGTCAGCAAGGTCTGCGGATCGGGCATGCGCGCGGTCATCGACGCCTCCGACCGCATCGCCGCCGGCAGCGCGAATATCGTCGTCGCGGGCGGCATGGAGAGCATGAGCCGCGCGCCCTATCTCAGCGACAAGACACGCGGCGGCGCCCGGCTCGGGCATATCCGCATGATCGACCACATGTTCCATGACGGTCTCGAAGACGCTTATGACCGCGGTCGCCTGATGGGAAGCTGCGCCGAGGAATGCGCGCAACGCTATGGCTTCACCCGCGAGGATCAGGACGCCTATGCGGAACGGTCCATCGCCCGGGCGCAGGCGGCGCTGCAAGAGGGGCGGTTCGCGGCGGAACTCTGCCCGGTGACCGTAAGGCACAGGAAAGAAGAGCGCACCGTCTCGCAGGACGAACAGCCCGGTCTGGCACGCAGCGGCGGGTTGTCGCGGCTGCGCCCCGCCTTCAGGGAGGCCGGCACGATCACCGCCGGCAACGCCTCGACCATTTCGGACGGCGCGGCAGCGCTGGTGGTCGGCAGTGGCGCCGCCCTGTCTGCGGCGGGCGCCCGCCGGCGGGCCCGGATCGTCGGCCATGCCGGGCACGCGCAGGAGCCGGTCTGGTTCAGCACGGCCCCCGCGCCTGCGGTGCGAAAACTGCTCGACAGGATCGGCTGGCGGGTCGGCGATGTCGATCTCTGGGAGGTCAACGAAGCCTTCGCCGTGGTCGCCATGGCCTTCATCCGGGATCTCGACCTCGATCCGGAACGGGTGAACGTGAATGGCGGCGCGGTGTCGCTCGGCCATCCCATCGGCGCCTCCGGCGCCCGCATCATCGTCACCCTCCTGCATGCGCTCGAAGCGCGCAGGCTGAAGCGCGGCATCGCCACCATCTGCATCGGCGGCGGCGAAGCGCTGGCCGTCGCCATCGAACGGGAGTGAGACCATGAGCCCCAACATGACCGACGAACAGCGGATGATCCGCGACACCGCCCGCGATATCGCCCGCAAGGTGCTGGCGCCCGGCGCGGCGGCGCGCGAGGCGGCGGGAGAAATCGAGCCCGGGCTGCGCGACACGCTGGCAGAGCTCGGCTTTCTCGGCATGACGATCCCGCCCGACTGGGGCGGGGTCGGCGCGGATTACATCTCTTATGCGCTGGCCCTGATGGAAATCGCGGCGGGCGACGGCGCCGTCTCGACCATGATGTCGGTGCACAACGCCCCGTTTCTCGCCATCCTCGACCGCTACGGCACTGACATACAAAAGGAACAGTGGCTGAGGCCCGCCGCCGAAGGCCGCTTCATCGGCTCCTTTGCCCTGACCGAGCCGCAGGCGGGCACCGATGCCGCCGCCCTGCGCAGCCAGGCGCGGCGCGACGGCGATCACTATGTGCTGACCGGGTCAAAGCAGTTCATCTCCTCGGCGCGCATCGGCGGCGCCACCATCGTCTTTGCGGTGACCGATCCCGGCGCGGGCAAGCGGGGCATCTCGGCCTTTTATGTCGAGAACGATACGCCCGGGTTCATCGTCGGCGCCGCCGAAGCCAAGCTTGGCCAGAAGGCATCGGACACCTGCGCGCTGAGCTTCGAAGATCTGCGTATTCCCGCCGGCAACAGGATCGGCGACGAAGGGAAAGGCTATTCCATCGCGCTCTCCTCGCTCGAGGCCGGGCGCATCGGCATCGCGGCGCAGTCGGTCGGCATGGCGGAGGCGGCGTTCCGCATCGCGCTGGACTACAGCCAAGACCGCACGTCCTTTGGAAAGCCGCTCATCGAGCATCAGGCCATGTCGTTCCGCCTTGCCGATATGGATGCGCGGATCGAGGCGGCGCGTCAGCTCGTGCTGAATGCCGCGCGGCTCAAGGATGCGGGCGCGCCCTGCCTGCGCGAAGCCGCCATTGCCAAGCTGATCGCGAGCGAGATGGTGGAGACCGTCACCAGCGCCGCGATCCAGGCCCTCGGCGGCTATGGCTATCTCGAAGAATACGGCCTCGCGCGCATCTACCGCGATCAGCGGGTCTGCCAGATCTACGAAGGCACCTCCGACGTGCAGCGCATGATCATCGCACGGCATTTCAACAGCGGAGCATCAGCATGAATATCGGACCAGACACACCGGCCGTCGTGGTCGGCGGCGCCTCCGGGCTGGGCGCGGCGGTGGCCCGCCATCTCGCGCAGAGCGGTGCCCCCGTGGGCATTCTCGATCTCGATGCCGGGGGCGCGCGGGCGGTGGCGGACGAGATCGGCGGCCATGGCGCCGCGGCGGATGTGACCGACCCCGATAGCCTCGCCACCGCGCTGGCGGCCCTGCGCAAGGCTCAGGGTCAGGAGCGCATCCTGATCTGCTGCGCCGGCATCGCGCCCGCGGCCAAGACCGTCTCGCGCGGGGCACCGCATGACGCGGCCCTCTTCGCCCGCGTGCTGAGCGTCAATGTCGCCGGCACGTTCAACGCCGCCAGCCAGTCCGCCGCCGGCATGACGCAGGCGAGCCCCATGGGCCCGGACGGAGAGCGCGGGGTGATCGTGCTGACCTCTTCGATTGCCGCCTATGAGGGCCAGATGGGTCAGGTGGCCTATGGCGCCTCCAAGGGCGCGGTGGCCGCCATGGTCCTGCCCATGGCGCGCGATCTGGCCAGCCACGGCATCCGGGTCATGGCCATCGCGCCCGGGGTCTTTGCGACGCCGATGGTGACCGGCTTTCCGCAGGAGGTGCAGGACGCCCTCGCCGAAACCTCGGAATTCCCCAGACGGCTCGGCGCGCCACATGAATTCGCCGAACTTGCAACCTCCATCGTCGGGAACTCCATGCTCAACGGCAGCGTGATCCGTCTCGACGCCGCCACGAGGATGACCTCGAAATGACCCTCAAGACCTCTCTGACCTTTCCCGGTCCGCCGGCGCGCCCGGGCGGAACACCGGATTTCTCCGGGCTGCACCTTGCCGAGGCCGAGACCTTCGGCGTGCCGCCGCTCGATGTGGCGGCGACCGGCTGCGCGGATCACGCAAACGGCCTGATCCGCGTGCTGAACGACGCGGGCGAGGCCGTTGGCCCCTGGGCCGAGTATCTCGGCGAGGGACAGGCCGACGCGCTGCTTCAGGGGCTGCGGGACATGATGACGTCGCGCCTCCTCGACCAGCGGATGATGAACGCGCAGCGGCAGGGCAAGACCTCGTTCTACCTGCAACTTACCGGCGAAGAAGCCATCGGCTGCGCCGTCCAGCGGCAGTTGCGCAAGAGCGACATGAATTTCCCGACCTACCGGCAGCAGAACCTGCTGATCTCGGCGGGCTATCCGCTAGAGCCATTGCTGGGGCAGCTCTATTCCAACGCCTTCGATCCGCTGGAGGGGCGCCAGCTTCCGATCATGCACTCCGCGCGGGATTACGGGTTTTTCTCGATCTCCGGCAATCTCGGCACCCAGTTCGTGCAGGCGGTGGGCTGGGCCATGGCCAACGCGCTGACCGGCGGCGACGACATCGCCGTCGGCTGGATCGGCGACGGGGCCACGGCATCGAACGATTTCCACACGGCGCTGCTCTCGGCCTCGGTCTACAACCCGCCGGTGCTGCTCAACGTGGTCAACAACCAGTGGGCCATTTCGACCTATACCGGCGTCGCGCAGGGGCGCGGACACTCCTATGCCGCGCGGGCGCTCGGCTACGGCGTTCCGGCGCTGCGGGTGGATGGCAACGATTATCTGGCGGTGACGGCGGTCACCAGATGGGCCACGGAACGGGCGCGCGCCGGCCACGGGCCGGTGCTTGTGGAATGGGTCACCTATCGTGCCGCCGCGCATTCCTCCTCCGACGATCCCAGCGCCTACCGGCCAAGGGACGAGGCCGCGGCCTGGCCGCTCGGAGATCCCATCGAGCGCCTCAAGGCGCATCTGATCGCGCGCGGCGACTGGAGCGAGGAGCGTCACGCGCAGGCCGAGGCGGAGATCCTGTCGGAGATCCGCGAGGTCCAGAAAAAGGTCGAGGCCGCCGGCACGCAGGTCGAGCCGCAGGACATGTCCGCGCGCGGCATTCTCGAAGGCGTGTACGCGGAGATGCCGGAACATCTGCGCCGGCAGCGCCAGGAAATGGGGGTCTGACATGGCTGGCATGACGATGATCGAGGCGCTGCGCAGCGCCATGGATGTGATGCTGGAGACCGATCCCGGCGTGGTCGTCTTCGGCGAGGATGTGGGCTATTTCGGCGGCGTGTTCCGCTGCACGGCGGGGCTTCAGAAGACATACGGCGAACCGCGCGTCTTTGACACGCCGATCAACGAAAGCGCCATTGTCGGCCTCGCCGTCGGCATGGCAGCGCAGGGCATGAAACCCTGCGTGGAAATGCAGTTCGCCGATTACGTCTTTCCCGCCTACGATCAGATCACCCAGGAAGCCGCCCGGCTGCGGCACCGGTCCAATCAGCAGTTCTCCTGCCCGATGGTCATCCGGATGCCGACCGGCGGCGGCATCTTCGGCGGCCAGACCCACAGCCAGAGCCCCGAGGCGCTGTTCACCCATGTCGCCGGGCTGAAAGTCGTGCAGCCCTGCAACCCCTACGATGCAAAGGGGCTGTTGATCGCCTCTATCGAGGATCCCGATCCGGTGATCTTTCTGGAGCCGAAGCGGCTTTATAACGGCCCGTTCAGCGGCGATCACACCGCGGTGTCGCAGGGCTGGAAATCGCATGAGCTGGGCGAGGTGCCGGACGGGCATTATGCCGTCCCGCTCGGCAAGGCCCGCATTCACCGCGAAGGCAGCGCGGTGACGGTGCTGGCCTATGGCACCATGGTCTTTGTCGCCGAGGCGGCGGCGAAAGCCACCGGGATCGACGCCGAGATCGTCGACCTCAGATCGCTTCTGCCGCTCGACCTGGAGACCATCGAGGCCTCGGTCCGCAAGACCGGGCGTTGCGTGGTGCTGCACGAGGCCACCAAGACCTCGGGCTTTGCCGGCGAGCTGATCGCCGTCGTGCAGGAGGCCTGCTTCTATCATCTCGAGGCTCCGATCCTGCGGGTCACCGGCTGGGACGCGCCTTATCCGCACGCTCAGGAATGGAGCTATTTCCCCGGACCCGAGCGTGTCGCCCGGGCTCTCGAAACCGCGCTGGAGGACTGACATGGCGACGAGAACCATCAAGCTGCCGGATGTCGGCGAAGGCGTCACCGAGGCGGAACTGGCCGAGATCCAGGTCAAACCCGGCGATCACGTCCGGGAGGACGATCCTGTCGCCGCGGTCATGACCGACAAGGCCACCGTGGAGATCACCTCTGTCTATAGCGGCAAGGTCGTCTGGGTCGCGGGCGAGGTCGGCGACACGCTGGCCGTCGGCGCGCCGCTCCTGAAGATAGAGACTGACCAGCCGGAGGCAGACAGCGCAGACGGCGACCCGGCACCAGAGGCCGACACGCAGGCGCCCGCCGCCGCCCCGACCCGGTCGCGGCAAAGGCGCCCGAGAAACCCGCCGCCGCGCCGGCGGCACGGCCCGCGGCGGCAAGCGGCCCGGCTACGCCGCCGCGTCCCGAAGGCGCCGCCGTTCTGGCCTCGCCCGCCATCCGGGCGCGGGCACGCGAGGGCGGGATAGATCTGCGCCAGGTCCGGGGCAGCGGCCCGGCGGGCAGGATCACCCAGGCGGATCTCGACGCGGTGTTTGACGGCTGGTCGCCGCAGGCGCCCGACATACGCCCCACGGCGCCGGACGAGACCATCAGGGTCACCGGTCTGCGCCGCAAGATCGCCGAACGGATGAGCGAGGCGAACAGCCGCATCCCGCATATCACCGTGGTCGAGGAAATCGACGTCACCGATCTCGAGACGCTGCGCAGCAAGCTGAACGCCGAGCGCGGCGACCGGCCAAAGCTCACCATGCTGCCCTTCCTGACTGCGGCGCTCGTCAGGCTGCGCGAACAACACCCCGAGATGAACGCGCATTACGACGACGATGCCGGCGCGGTCCACCGGTATGGCGCGGTGCATGCGGGGATCGCGACGATGACCGATACCGGGCTGATCGTGCCCGTCCTGCGGCACGCGGAACGGCGCGATCTGTTCGATACGGCGGCGGAAATCGGACGGCTGGCCGAGGCCTGCCGCGCCGGCAAGGCCCGGCGCGAGGAGCTCACGGGCTCGACCATCACCATCACCTCGCTGGGCCCGCTCGGCGCGCTGGCCACCACCCCGATCATCAACCGGCCCGAAGTGGCCATCCTCGGCGTCAACCGCATGGCCACGCGGCCGCACTGGGACGGCACCCGCTTCGTGCCGCGCAAAATGATGAATATCTCGGCCAGCTTCGATCATCGCGTGATCGACGGCTGGGACGCGGCGCTGTTCGTCAACCGGATCAAATCCATGCTGGAAACCCCCGCCATGATCTTTGTGAAAGGCTGAGCCCATGAACACTCTCAACTGCAAGGTGCTGGTGATCGGCGGCGGCCCGGGCGGCTATGTCTGCGCGGTGCGCGCGGGACAGGCGGGGCTCGACACCATCGTCGTGGAGAAGGCCCGCGTCGGCGGCACCTGCCTCAATGTCGGCTGCATCCCGTCCAAGGCGCTGATCCATGTCGCGGAAAAGCACCATGTTCTGACCGAAGCCGCGCGGGGAGACTCCGCCCTGGGGCTGAGCGCGAGCGCGCCGGGGATTGACCTTTCCCGCACGCAGGTCTGGAAAGACGGCATCGTCGAGGGCCTGACATCCGGGGTGGCGGGGCTCCTGCGCAAGGCCGGCGTCCGGCAGATCGAGGGCACCGCCACCATCGTCGACGGCAAGACCGTGCGCGTCGAGACCGATGCCGAGCCGGTCACCATCCGCTGCGAGGCGCTGGTGCTTGCCACCGGGTCGGTGCCCGCAGACCTGCCGGGGCTGCCCTTTGGCGGGGCGGTGCTGTCCTCGACCGACGCGCTGGGCCTGACCGAACGGCCCGAGACGCTGGCCATCGTCGGCGGTGGCTATATCGGGCTGGAGATCGGCGGCGCCTATGCCAAGCTCGGCACCAAGGTCACCGTGGTCGAGGCGGCAGAGACGATCCTCCCGCAATACGACACCGCGCTGACCAAGCCTGTCATGGCGCGGATGAAGGCGCTTGGCGTCGCCTTCGAGCTTGGCGTACAGGCAAAGGCGCATGATGCCGAGAAAGCTGTCCTGACCGTGGCGCGCGGTGATGAGGAGACCGGTATCGCGGCGGAGAAGGTCATGGTCGCGGTCGGGCGCCGCCCCGTGATCGAGGGGACGGGGATCGAGTCCCTGTCGCTCGATATGGAGGGCCGGTTCATCAGGATCGACACGCAGTGCCAAACGTCGATGCGGGGCGTCTATGCCATCGGCGACGTGACCGGCGACCCGATGCTGGCGCATCGTGCCTTTGCACAGGGCGAGATCGTGGCGAAACACCTGGCCGGAGACAGCGCGCACTGGGACAAGCGCTGCATCCCCGCCGTCTGTTACACCGATCCCGAGATCGTCACCGTGGGCCTTCTGCCCGACGCCGCCCGCGCGGCGCAGGAGACAACCGCCACCGCCGTCTTTCCGCTTCAGGCCAACGGGCGGGCACTGACACTGGAGCGCAAGGACGGCTTTGTCCGGGTGGTCTATGACAAGCAGAACGAGCTTGTTCTGGGCATTCAGGCGGTGGGCGCCGGTTGCGCCGAAATGGCCGGGGAATTCGCGCTGGCCATCGAAATGTGCGCGACCCTGACGGATATCGCGGAAACGATCCACGCCCATCCCACGCTGGGCGAGACGCTACAGGAAGCGGCGCTTTCTGGACGCGGCCTTGCCTTGCATATCTAGGCGGAGCATCCGGTCTCGTCCGGCATGTCGGTCGGTGCGCGCCGCGTTCGGATCGGCGCCGGTCTGCGCGCCCCTTTGATTCGTCCGTCTAGATGACGATTGGCACGACATGCCCGGGACATGCGGCGAAGAAAAAACTTACAAAATTTATGGGACTCCGGCCTGTCAGCCGCCGAGACCCAGCCGTCGCCGCATGGCGCTGCGCAGATCCCGGTCGCGCGGGGCAGGGGCTTTCAGCACGCAGGTGGCGTAGAGCCGGCCGCCCTCGACCGCATAGAACCGGCAGCACCCGCCGCGCCCGCGAAAGGACATGAGTCGGGGCGGTTCGCTGCCATCGGCCAGATCGAGCTCGAAGAAATGCAGTTGCGGGTTGTGCAGCGGCGAGCCCGCGCCTTTCATGATCTTCAGCGCCAGATCCTTGGTCATGGGCTGCCTTCCGATCTCCCTTCCGGCCATGAGAAACGCCGCCGCGATCGCATCGGCGACCAGTCGCCAGAACGCGGCGGGGGCAAGGCCGGTGAGAGCACTCAGCCGCGAGATCAGCGGCGCGGAATGACGCTCGATCTCGCTGCGGAACCGGTCGGTGAGCTCCGGCGTCGGGGCGCGCTCGGCCTGCCCGCCGGTCGCGGCGGGATCGGGCGAGAGAAAGCAGAGATGCATCCGCCGCAGCGGCGGCCCGGGGTGGTCGGGCGGCGTCGCTTCGGTCTGAAACCGCAGCGCCACGTCGTCCGGGGCGAGGCTTGGCACGATCCGGTGGATGACGAAAAGCGGCGCGAGCACCGCCATCAGCGTCGCGAGATAATCCGACAGCATGAAGGTCGCGCAGGCCTTGCGGTCGGCGCCTTCGCAAAAGCTGCGCTGGTAGGCAAAGGCCTCCTCCAGCGCCGCGTCGTCCGTGAAATAATCATGACATGTCAGTCCGTTACGGGCCGATTCTGAGATATCGCAGGAGGCGCGGGCGCCGCCGGGTAGCGCAATCGCCTCAAGTGCCGTCTGAAGCCGATGCCGGTCGGTCCCTTTCGGGTCGGGACTGCCGTCGCTCATGATGTCTCGCCTCGTCATTTGCCTCGACAACAAGACCATTGAGCGGGGCGTTTTCGGACATCGGACGCCCGCGTATCTTATTCTCGGCAAGGGGCAGAGTCAGAGCTTTGCCGCGCCGGCGATCAGCGGGAGGTCGGGATATGGCCGCCTCCGGGCCGTTGTGTGCCGGTCATCCTTTCGGCTCGTCCGCAAACAGCGTCCCGGCCATGAAGTCGACAAAGACCCGCAGCTTCGGCGACATGTGCCGGCTCGACGGCCAGTAGATGCGGAACTCGGCGGTGCCTGTCACCGCAGTGTCGAACAGCGCGACAAGCCGCCCGTCGGCGCAATGGGCGCGCACGGCGAAATCGGGCAGGCAGGCGATGCCCTGGCCGTGCTCGGCCATGTCGAGCAGCGGCTCTATGGCGCTGGTGATCGCCGTGCGGGGCAGCGCGCTATCCGGCACTCCGTCGATATGCCAGGGTTCGAGCTTGCCGGTGCTGGGATAGCGGTGATGAAGGCAGCGATGCCGGGTCAGGTCCGAGACGCTCCGGGGCATGCCGTGCCGCTCGAAATAGGCCGGTGCGCCGACGATGCGAAAGCGCGAAGTGCCGAGACGGCGCGTCATCAGGCGCGAATCCGTTGGCGCGCCGGTGCGGATCACCGCGTCGAATCCCTCCTCGATCACATCGACCAGACGGTCGCTGAAATCGAGATCCAGCGCGATCTCGGGCCAGGCCCGCATGAAGGCCGAGAGGGTCGGCATCATCAGCATCCCGACCCGTGGCAGGCTGACGCGCAACTGCCCGGCGGGGCGCGTGCGGGTCTGTGCCAGCTCCGCCTCCGCCGCCGCCATCTCGCTCAGCACGCGGCGGCAGCGTTCGAGGAACATCTGCCCCTCCGGCGTCAGCGTGATCGCCCGGGTCGAGCGGTGGAACAGTCGCACACCGAGCCGGTCCTCGAGCCGCGCGATCGCTTTGCCCACCGCCGACGGGGACACGCCGAGCTGCCGCCCGGTGACGGTGAAGCTGCGCGTTTCCGCCGCTTGCACAAAGACGTTCAGGGCGCCGAGGCTGTCCGTGGGGATCGGCATGGCGGACATTTTAGTCCGAAGTCATCGGAATTGAAGCCTGTTTTTCCGCAATGGCAAAGCCCTCAGAGTCGCTCAGACATTTCAACCGACTGAGGACACAAGATGATCTGCACTTTCCGATCGGCTCGGGTGACAGGCCGTGCTCTGCCCGATGGGCGCTCCGCCCCCGATGCGCGGGAGGCCACCCATGAGTGATATGCCCATGACAGCCACGGCCCGCGCCACCGGGGCAGCGTTTCCCTGGGCGGGTCTGCTGGCGCTCTCCATGGCGGCTTTCATCACCATCCTGACCGAAGCCCTGCCGGCGGGGCTGCTGCCTGCCATCGGGCAGGGGCTGGGCGTCTCGGAGGCCGGGGCCGGGCAGTTGGTGACGGTCTATGCCATCGGCTCGCTGGTGGCCGCGATCCCGCTGACGACCCTGACGCAGGGCCTGCGCCGAAGGCCGCTGCTGATGACTGCCATCGTCGGCTTCCTGATCGCGAACACGGTCACGGCGTTGTCGACCAGCTATGCGCTGACGCTGCTGGCGCGCTTCGTCGCCGGGGTCGCGGCGGGGCTGCTCTGGGCGCTGGCGGCGGGCTATGCCGCGCGCATGGCGCCCGATCACCTGAAAGGGCGGGCGATTGCCGTCGCCATGGCGGGCACGCCGCTCGCCCTGTCGCTCGGCGTGCCCGCCGGCACCTTCCTCGGGGCGATCCTCGGCTGGCGCGCCTGTTTCGGCCTGATGAGCCTTCTGACGCTGGTCCTGATCGTCTGGGTGCTGGCCAAGGTGCCCGATTTCGCCGGAGCGCCCGCAGGCCGGCGCCGCACCCTGCGCAGCGTTCTGAGGCTCCCCGGCATCCGCCCGGTGCTCGGCGTGGTGCTGAGCTTCGTGCTGGCCCACAACATCCTCTATACCTACATCGCGCCTTTCCTAGCCGGCGCCGGGATGGTCGAACGCACGGATGCCGTGCTGTTGGTCTTCGGCCTTGCCTCGCTGGTCAGCATCTGGATCGTCGGGGTGCTGATCGACAGCCGGCTGCGGGCGCTCACCCTTGCCAGTATCGCGCTTTTCGCGCTGGCGGCGGGGATGTTCTGGCTCTGGCGCGATGCGCCGCCGGCGATCTATGCGGCCAGCGCGATCTGGGGGCTGGCCTTCGGCGGCTGCGCGACGCTGTTCCAGACCGCCAGCGCCAAGGCTGCCGGCCCGGCGGCGGATCTGGCACAATCCATGCTGGTGACCATGTGGAACACCGCGATTGCCGGCGGCGGGCTGGCGGGCGGGCTGCTGCTCGGGCGCCTGGGGCCGGAGAGCCTGGCGCCGAGCCTGTTGATCCTGATCGCCCTGGCCTGGGGGCTGAGCTTTGCGGCGCGGGACCACGGGTTTCCGGCAGGAAAACCATAGGGCGCCCGAAAAAGGGCGCCCGGGTCGGGGTGACGTGTATCGCGGCGACCGAGGGGCGCGCGCCGGTCAGGCTCAGCCGCTCGTCGAGATCCAGCTCTCCCCGGTCGGCCCGGTGCAGGCGGAGCCCGAACCGTGTGTCCGGCGAGACCGATTCCCACAGCTCAAAGCCCGGCCTTCAGATCACCGCGCTCGCCCTCGTTTGCTATCCCCGCTTTTTGCATGACGGGTGACCGAAAACTTCCTTTACGGTAAAGTATCTTTTCCATTAAGATAAAGTATGAGTGACAGGCCAGACAGATACGGCGCCGTGCGCCGCGTGGGCAAGGCGCTGCTGCGTCTCATGCAGCAGATCGAGGTGGTTTATGAGCATAGCGCGCAGTCGAGTGAAATGCATTCGACGGACTTTCGGGCGGTTTGCCTGCTGGGGGAATACGAGGCCCCGATGAGCCCGACAGAGATCGGGCATGCGCTCGGGCTGACATCGGGCGCGGTCACCGCCCTGCTTCTGAGACTGGAGACGGCCGGCCTGATCTCGCGCCAGCCGAACCCGAAGGACCGACGCGGCGTACTGATCTCTCTGGATAAAGAGGCCGCCGCGCAGTCCTTGCAGGACTATACCGCGCTGCACGCGCATTATACGCAGATCACGGATGAATTCACCGCGGCGGAGCTGGAGGTGGTGGCACGGTATCTGGAGAATATCCGGCGTGTGACCACAGAGCATCTGGCCCTTTCAGAGGCGGGTCGCGACACGCCGCGCGACACTATCGCAGGTCTGGGATGACGGCCGGCCTGCGTCATCGGCAAGAGACGGGAAACAGGCAGACCGGATCGGGGTCCGTGCCTGTCCAGAAATGAGGGTTTGAATGAAACTGCAACCGAAATGGCTGGCTCTGGGGGTCGTGATCGTGGCTCTGGTGGGCTGGATGGCCTTTCAGGGGCTGGCGACAAACGGGCAGCCGGAGGGGCTCGTGAGCGCCAATGGCCGGCTCGAGGCCGTGGATATCGACATCGCGGCCAAGACCGGCGGGCGGCTGGAGGATGTTCTGGTCTCCGAGGGCGATTTCGTCACCGCGGGCGACGTGCTGGCGCAGATGGACACCACCGAGCTTACCGCGCAGCGCGCCGAGGCCGCCGCGCAGCTTCGCCGGGCAAAAATCTCCGTGGAGACAGCGAAAAGCCTCGTGGCGCAGCGGCAGGCGGAATTCGACGCCGCCGAGGCGACCGTCGAATTGCAGCAGGCCGATCTGGATGCCGCCGCCACGCGCCTGGAACGCTCCGAGCGCCTCGCCGAGAGCAATACCGTCTCGCAGCAGACGCTGGATGACGACCGCGCCGCCGAACGCCGGGCCCGCGCCGCGCTGGCCTCGGCGCAGGCGTCGCGGGCCGCCGCCAAGGTGGCGATCGGCTCTGCCGAGGCGATGATCGTCGATGCGCAGGCCGCGGTCGAGGCGGCGCAGGCCTCGGTCACCCGGATCGAGGTGCAGATCGCAGATGCCACGCTCACCGCGCCGCGCGACGGGCGGGTGCAGTATCGCCTCGCCGAACCCGGCGAGGTGCTGGGCGCCGGCGGGCGGGTGATCAACATGATCGACGTCTCCAATGTCTATATGAGCTTCTTCCTGCCCACCGAAGAGGCCGGCCGCACCGGCATCGGCACCGAGGTCCGGCTGGTCATGGATGCCGCGCCGGAGATCGCCATTCCGGCCAGCGTCTCCTTCGTGTCGGATGTGGCGCAGTTCACCCCGCGCACCGTCGAAACCGAGCAGGAACGGCTGAAACTGACCTTCCGGGTCCGCGCCCGGATCGACCCGGATCTGTTGCAGCGCTATATCACGCAGGTGAAGACCGGCCTGCCCGGCATGGCCTATGTGCGTGTCGATCCCGAGGCAGAGTGGCCTGAGTTTCTTCAGCAGACGCTCGCCGAATGACCACGCCTTCCGCCATCGCAGAAATCCGCGATGTCAGCCTCTCCTACCGCAAGGTGCAGGCGCTCGACAGCGTGTCCACGGATATCCCTTCCGGCCACATGGTCGGGCTGATCGGCCCGGACGGGGTCGGCAAATCCAGCCTGCTGGCGCTGATCTCGGGCGCCCGGACGATGCAGGAGGGCACGCTGACCGTTCTGGGCGGCGACATGCGGTCGGCCCGGCATCGCCAGCAGGTCTGCCCCCGCATCGCCTATATGCCGCAGGGGCTGGGGAAAAACCTCTACGAGACGCTGTCGGTCTTCGAGAACGTGGACTTCTTCGGGCGGCTCTTCAATCAGGACCGCGCCGAGCGTGAGGGCCGGATCGCCGATCTGCTGCGCGCCACCGGGCTGGAGCCGTTTCGCGGCCGCCCGGCGGGCAAGCTCTCGGGTGGGATGAAGCAGAAGCTGGGGCTCTGCTGCGCGCTGATCCACGACCCCGACCTGCTGATCCTCGACGAGCCCACCACCGGCGTCGACCCGCTGTCGCGCCGGCAGTTCTGGGATCTGATCGACCGCATCCGCGCCGGGCGCCCCGGCATGAGCGTGCTGGTGGCGACCGCCTATATGGAAGAGGCGGCGCGCTTCGACTGGCTGATCGCGATGAATGCCGGGCGGGTGCTCGACACCGGTGCGCCCGACGCGCTGATGGCGCGCACACGCACCGATACGCTCGACGCCGCCTTCATCGCGCTTCTGCCCGAGGACGAGCGCGCCGCGCATAAGGAGGTGGTGATCCCGCCGATCCGCGAAGAGGACGGCGATTACGCCATCGAGGCCGAGGGGCTGACCAAGCGTTTCGGCGATTTCACCGCCGTGGACCGGGTGAGTTTCCGCATTCCCCGGGGCGAGATCTTTGGCTTTCTCGGCTCCAACGGCTGCGGCAAGACCACCACGATGAAAATGCTCACCGGGCTGCTGGAGGCAAGCGACGGCACCGCGAAGCTTTTCGGCAAGGAGGTCGACCCGCAGGACATCGCCGTGCGCCGGCGCGTGGGCTATATGAGCCAGGCGTTTTCGCTTTATGGCGAGCTGACCGTGGCGCAGAACCTCGACCTGCATGCACGGCTGTTCAAGATCCCGCTCGAAGACATTCCGGGCCGCATCGACGAGATGGTCGCCCGCTTCGATCTGGGCGAGGTGCTGAATTCCCGCCCCGATGCGCTGCCGCTGGGGCTGCGTCAGCGGCTGTCTCTGGCGGTGGCGATGATCCACGCGCCCGACATCCTGATCCTCGACGAGCCGACCTCCGGCGTCGATCCGGTGGCGCGCGATGCGTTCTGGCAGAGCCTCGCGGACCTGTCGCGCAACGACGGGGTGACGATCTTTGTCTCGACCCATTTCATGAACGAGGCGATGATGTGCGACCGCATCTCGCTGATGCATGCGGGCCGGGTGCTGGTCTCGGACCGCCCGGCGCAGATCGTCGCGGACTCCGGCGCGGAGACGCTGGAAGAGGCGTTCATCGCACATCTGGAAGAGGCCACCGGCGAAACCGTCACCGAAGAGGCGCCCGAGGCAACCCCGGGCGCACCCGCGCCGCATGAGCCGGCTTCCGGCCCCGCGACCTTCGGGCTGCGCCGGATGCTGAGCTATGCGATGCGCGAGGCGATGGAGCTGCGCCGCGATCCGATCCGCGCGGCGCTGGCGGTCTTCGGCTCGCTGCTGCTGATGCTGGTGATCGGCTACGGCATCAACATGGATGTCGAGGATCTGCGCTTTGCCGTGCTCGATTACGACCAGTCCACGGTGAGCCGCGATTACATCGACCAGATTTCCGGCTCGCGCTATTTCGTCGAACAGGATCCGATCACCAGCTACGCCGACATGGACCGGCGCATGCGCGCGGGCCTGCTCGATCTCGCGCTGGAGATCCCGCCCGAATTCGGGCGCGACATGCTGCGGGGCCGCGATGTGGAGGTCGGCGGCTGGATCGACGGATCGAACCCGACGCGGGCGGAAACCGCGATGGGCTATGTGCAGGGCATGCATCAGAGCTGGCTGAGCTCCGGCATGCGCGAGGCCTACGGGCCCGCCGCGGTGGCGGGTGATTTCGGGCTGGAACTGCGCTATCGCTACAATCCCGACATCAAGAGCCTCGTGGCCATGGTGCCGGCGGTGATCCCGATCCTCCTGCTGCTCATTCCCGCCATGCTCTCGGCCCTCTCGGTGGTGCGCGAGCGCGAGCTGGGCTCGATCACCAATTTCTACGTCACTCCGGTGACCCGGCTGGAATTCCTGCTCGGCAAGCAACTGCCCTATACGGTGCTGGCCGTGGTCAATCTGATCCTTCTGACACTGCTGGCGATCTTTCTCTTCCGGGTGCCCTTCACCGGCGATCTGGCCTTCTTCCTTCTGGCGGGCGTGCTCTATGTCTCGGCGGCCACCGCCATGGGGCTGGTGATCTCGGCCTTCGTGAAAAGCCAGCTTGCGGCGGTCTTTGCCACCGCGCTGGGGACGATCCTGCCCGCCGTGCAGTTTTCCGGCATGGTCACGCCCGTCTCCTCGATGGAGGGGCTCAGCGCGCTGATATCCAGCGCCTATCCCACCACCCATTTCATGACCATCTCGCGCGGCGCCTTTTCCAAGGGGCTGGGATTTTCCGAGCTGTCCTCGGCGCTCTGGCCGCTGGCGCTGTCGATCCCGGTGCTGATCGGCCTCGGCGCGCTCTTGATGCGCAAACAGGAGAAGTGAGATGGATCTGGGCAATGTCTTTCATCTCGGGATCAAGGAACTGCGTGGGCTGGCGCGCGATCCGATCATGATGTTCCTGATCCTGTTCTCCTTCACCCTGCAAATCACCTCGTCGGCGAACTCCGCCAGCGAGACACTGAATCACGCCCCCATCGCCATCGTCGATGAGGACCAGTCACCGCTCAGTCTGCGCATCGAGCAGGCGTTTCAGCCGCCGTTTTTCACCGAGCCCCGCCGCATCGGCTGGCACGAGATGGACCGGCGCATGGACGAGGGGCTCGACACCTTCGCGCTGGATATCCCGCCGGATTTCCAGGCCGATCTACTGGCCGGCAAGCGCCCGGAGATTCAGCTCAATGTCGACGCCACTCAGATGGCCCAGGCGTTTTCCGGCGCGGGCTATGTCCAGACCATCGTGTCCGAAGAGGTCTCCGAATTCCTCGACGGCTACCGCGCGGACCCGCAGCCGCCCGTCGATCTGCAACTGCGCGCCCGGTTCAATCCCGAACTCAACGGCGGCTGGTTCCAGGCGGTGATGGGCATCGCCAACAGCGTGACCCTGCTGGCGCTGATCCTCGCCGGCGCGGCGCTGATCCGCGAGCGCGAACACGGCACGATCGAGCATCTTCTGGTGATGCCGGTCACGCCGCTGGAGATCATGATCAGCAAGCTCTGGTCGATGTCGCTCGTGGTGATCCTGGGCACGCTGTTCGCGCTGGTGGTGATGTGCAACATGGTGCTGGGCATCCCGCTACAGGGCTCTCTGGCGCTCTTCATGCTGGGCACGGCGCTGCATCTCTTCGCCACCGCCTCGCTGGGGATCTTTCTGGCAACCTTCGCGCGCTCGATGCCGCAATTCGGCATCATGATGATCCTCGTGTTGCTGCCCTTGCAGGTGCTTTCCGGCGCCCAGACCCCGCGCGAGTCGATGCCGGAGCTGGTGCAGAACATCATGCTCATCGCGCCCAACACCCACTACGTGATTCTGTCGCAATCGGTGCTGTTCCGCGGCGCCGGTCTGGATGTGGTCTGGCCGCAGATGCTGTGGCTCACCGGGATCGCGGCGGTGTTCTTCGTCGTGTCGCTGAGGTCGTTCAGAGGTTTTCTGAACTAGACTGAGCGGCGCAGCGAGCCAGAACCGGCCCGCATTTCGACCGATCACCCAAGCGGTTTCGGTTTGCGCCCCGATGAACTCGCGGCGCGCCGGTCGCGCTGTGACTGGCCTTCGTCGCGCCACCGCGATCCTCGGTTGTTACAGAAAGGTGTCATCTACCGCCAGGCTGGCCCTGACGCTTGGCAGATCGCTGCGGGAGGCGGTGCGCGAGCGTGTGCGGGAAGTGTCGAAGTCTGAACGTGACCTGCAAGCCCGGGTCAGCCAGCCGGCTTCGCCGCCGCCCGGCCGATTTCGGACGTGGCCGTCATTCGGCGACCGCCGGCAGAGGATTTCACCTCCTGCAACAGCCAGTCCCTGAAGATCTTGACCTTGCCCTGTTCCCACGAGCGCTTTCGCCCGATCAGGAAGTACATGCCGTCGCTGGTAATCCGGCGGTGCATGGCGGGGACGAGCAGGCCGGCGGCAAGATCGCCCTGCGCCAGAACCTGGGGCACCAGCGCGATCCCGCGCCCTTCGATCGCGGCCTGCATCGACATGAAGAAATGCCCGTAGGAAAGATCGTGCTGCCGCATGTCGACGTCCCAGCGGATGGCCTTGAAGAAATCGCTCCAGGCATTCGGCCGTGTCGCCATGTTGATCAGGGTCACACCGCTGACCTGTGCTGCGTCGGTCAGCTCGCCATGCCGCTCGATATAGCCCGGTGAGGCCACGGCGATCAGCTCGTCGGGCAGGAGCGGCTCGACCTGAAGCTGTGCCCAGGCCTTGGCCATCACCAGGTCAATGCGCGGCCTGCCTTCGGTCTTCAGCCCGGCCTCGACGGTTCCGACGCGAATGGCTAGGTCGATTTCCTCCTTCTCGAAATCCACGGGCTTGATTGAGTTCACCAGATGAACCTCGATATCCGGATGCTTCTCCGAGAAATCCAGAAGCCGCGGCATGAGCCACTTCACCGAAAATGTCGGCAGAACGGAAATCGTAAGGATCCCGCTGCCCTTGTTGCCCCAGATCCGGTTGGTGGCGCGTTCGATCTGATCCAGCGCATCGCGCAGCGGCGGGAAGAGCAGGGTGCCCTCTTCGGTCAGATCGACGGCGCGGGTCATGCGCTTGAACAGCCGGACGCCGAGATCCTCTTCCAGAGCGCGGATCTGACGGGACACCGCCGCCTGCGTCACGCTCAGCTCATCCGCCGCCGCCGAAAAACTGAGATGCCGTGCAGCCGCTTCGAAGGTCCGAAGCGCATTGAGCGAAGGAAACCGGCGCGCCATCTTGCCCCCAGAGGTGGATAATTCAAAGTAATACACCGTAGCAGGAAAACTCTTTTGCACAAGTCAATCCGATGGTGGCATGATTAACATCCATGCCAGGCCGGGTGCGGATGACCCCTGACGGAACCCTGGCGTCCCACCGTTGTCTGCGACCGTTTCGGGGCGACGCCAAAGAGTTGAGATCCACTGATGAAAATCCAGCCGAACACCAGGTTTCCCTACCGCGCAATCACCGACCGCCCGGATTTCTCCTGGCCCGGGGGCAAGAGGCTCGCCGTCTATACGGCGCTCTGCGTGGAGCACTTTTCCTACGGGACCGGAGGCGGCCTGCCGTATTCGCCGGGGCTGGATCACCCCAACTCCTACAACTGGGGCTGGCGGGAATACGGCAACCGGGTTGGCGGCTGGCGGCTTATGGAGCTCTATGAAGAGTACAAGCTGCCGCTGAGCGTCTTGCTGAACACCGCCTGCTACGATCATTGCCCCGAACTGATCCGGGCCTTTGCGGCGCGGGGCGACGAAATCGTCGCGCATGGCCAGACGAATTCCGAGCATCCCAACCAGTTGACGCCCGCAGACGAGCGCGAAATGATCCGGGAGGTCACCGAGGCGATCAAGAGCAACGGTGGCACCCAGCCCAGGGGCTGGATGAGCCCCGGCGCGCATCCCAGCGCGGTCACCGAGGATCTGCTGGCGGAGTTCGGCTACGAATACTCGCTGGACTGGCCCATCGACGATCAGCCGACATGGATGTCGACAAAGAACGGCCCGCTCCTCAGCGTGCCCTATCCGCATGAGGTCAACGACGTGCCGATGATCGTGCTGCACGATGGCACCGCATCGGCTTTCGCGGATATGTGTATCGACAATGTCGCCGAGATGCTGGAGCAGTCCAAACGCCAGCCGCTGGCTTGCGGCATCACCATCCACTCGTTCATCGTCGGCCAGCCGTTCCGCATCCGCCAGTTCCGGCGCGTTCTCGATTTCCTGAACCAGCATTCCGATGACATCTGGTTTGCCACGGCGGGCGAGATTGCCGACCACTACGCGGGCCTGTTTCCGGCCTCCGGTAACTAGCCGACATAGTTGGGCGGGCGGTCAGGCGATGCACGGAGACACTTTCATGCAGGCGCGCGCCTGCCTTGATCTGAAGCTCGAACGCTTTGGCATGGAGATCGGCCTCGCGGAAAAGGACGCCGCAGCCATGGCGGTGGCGGATCAGTTCCGGCGGCTCGATCCGACCGCCGCGCCCGCTCCGCAAACGGCACCAAACGAAGAGAAGCGGTTTTCCAAGCGGGCCGTTCACGGACTGCTTGCAAAGCCGGTCGCCGCGACCGAGACCTCCGTGGCGCAGGCGCAAGAAGAGTCCGGGTGCTTTCTGAAGATTTTCCCTCCGGCAGAGGCGGGGGACGGTCTGAAGATCGCGATCAAGGATATTTTCCGCTTTGACGATCACTATCCGACCGCGGGGCTGGCGCACGCACCGGATGACCTTGGCCTGCCTCCGTCCCCCCTGATCGCGCGGCTGCGCGCCGCCGGAGGTCATATTGCGGCGACCACCAAGCTTTCCGCCTGGTGCTACCTGCCGCTTGAGCTGAACGACGATGTAGACCCGCCGCGCAATCCGCTCGGTGAAGGGCTCTTGCTGGGCGGGTCTTCCAGCGGCTCTGCGGCGGCGGTTGCGTCCGGGGCCGTTCAGGTCGCCCTCGGCAGCGACACCGGCGGGTCGATCCGCATCCCGGCGGCGTTGTCCGGTGTCTATGGTTTCAAGCCCAGCAAGGGCGCCATTCCCGAGCGAGGGGCCGTGCCGCTGGGCGATACCCAGGACACTATCGGGCTGCTGGCGAACTATCCTTCGGTGCTGCGGTCGGTCTTCGAGGTTCTGACGACACTGCCCGAAGACGGATCGACACTGCCCAGGCCCGTTGCCGGCATCCCCGACGGGCTTTTCAGCCAGGCCAGCCCGCAAGCTCAATTCGGGCGTGACCGCCTGACCAAAGCGCTGAGAGGCCTTGGAATCGAACATCGGGCTGTCGCGGAGCTCGATCTTGAGCGGATGAACGCGGCGGCGGGCCTGATCACCGGCTACGAAGCGGCGCGCTTTCACGGTCCGCGCATGGCGCAGCATCCCGATCAATACCCGGACAGTGTTCGGCGCCGTCTGACAGTCGGTCTGGCGGTGTCCGACCCTGTCTACGGCATTGCGCAGGCGAACCGGTCCGCCTGTCTGGGGCGCGTTCGCCGGGACATCTTCACGGGCTGCGGCTGGATACTGGCGCCGGTGGTCAATCGCCATGGTCTCAAGGTTTCGGAAATGGGCGAAGGCGGGGGTCCGCAAGCAATCGGCAGGCTCTCGCTGGAGCTGTTGTCGCTCAATCGCTGGGTCAACCTGCTGGGTCTGCCCGCGATCAGCATCCCGATCCCCGTCAATGAGGCGGTCCCTGCCGCGGTGCAGATCGTCGGCGCGCCCGGTTCTGACCGGGCATTGCTGACGCTCGCCTGCGCGCTTGACGCCGCGCTGCGTCAATCGCCCGGCCAGTCCTGAACGACGCCCGGGACAGACACGTTCATCCGCCAGATCGCGCCGGAGGGGTGCTGCTCATGAGCGGAAGGCCCGGTTGGCCCGAACGCCGGGTCTTTCGGTTCAATATATGAGAAATAGTTTATCGTACTGTATATTTATAGATCTCATTCGCAATCATGCATAACCTTTTATGCGGGTGTGTCTGTCCGATTGTCGTTTGTCCGGATGCGTGGCCTGCGGCAGTTTGTCCAGAGGCGTAACCCTGATGGCACCGGATGAAAACATGAACCACAGCTCTCAAATCGACCTGCTTCTCGATGACAGCACGAAGGCGGCTGCCGTCCTCATGCTGGACAAAGTGATGGGCGGCAGACGGTGTCGCGCCAACTCTGGCGAGGTGATCGAAGTCGAAAACCCCAGCACCGGAGAGGTGATCGGTGTTGTCGCCAACGAGGGGGCAAATGGTGTCGCGCGGGCCGTCGAGCGGGCAAGCCTGGCGTTGACCGCATGGTCGGCCCTGCTGCCCAGAGAGCGCGGCGCGATCATGATGCGCTGGCACCGGCTCATGCTGGAGAACGCCGACCGTCTCGCGGCACTGCTGACATTGGAGCAGGGAAAGCCTGTCGATGATGCCAGAGGTGAGATCGCTTACGCCGCCAGCTTTGTCGAGTGGTTCGCGGAGGAGGGAAACCGCCTCTACGCCGACACCATTCCCAGCCATCTGCCGGGAAAATCCATGAAAGTGACCCAGCAACCGGTGGGTGTCGTGGGCGCGATCACCCCCTGGAACTTTCCTTCGGCGATGCTGACGCGCAAGGCGGCAGCCGCCATGGCCGCCGGCTGTCCGGTCGTGTCGATCCCGTCCAAGGTGACCCCGTTCTCCGCGCTTGCGCTTGAGATGCTGGCGCATGAGGCCGGGGTGCCCGAGGGGGTGTTCCAGGTCGTGACCGGCCATGCGCGGGAACTGGTGGCCGAGCTGTGCGCGCACACCGCCGTGCGCGCCGTCTCCTATACCGGGTCCACCGAAGTGGGCCGCAATATCATGGAACAATGCGCCGCCACGGTGAAGCGTGTGTCGCTGGAGCTGGGCGGGCACGCGCCCTTCATCGTGTTCGGCGACGCGGATTTCGAGGCCGCGGTGGCGGGCGCGATCGCGGCCAAGTACCAGACCGGCGGGCAGGATTGTCTGGCTGCGAACCGCATCTATGTGGCCCGCAGCCTTTATGACCGCTTCGTCACCCGCTTCACCGAGGAGGCGCAAAAGCTGGTACTCGGCGATGGCTTTGCGGAAGGGGTCGATATCGGCCCGCTGGCCTCTTCGCCGACGCTGCGAAAGTCGATGGAGCATGTCGAGGATGCGGTCTCCAAGGGTGCGCGCCTGATGTGCGGCGGCGACCAGCCCGAGGAGGGGGGTCTTTTCTTCAATCCAACGGTGCTGGCCGATGTCACCCCGGACATGCGCATCACCTGGGAAGAGACCTTTGGCCCCGTCGCTGCCCTGATCCCCTTCGATGACGAGGATGCGGTTGTCGAGGCCGCAAACGACACCGAATACGGCCTCGTGGCCTATGCCTATACCAGCGATGCATCGCGCGCTCAGACACTGCCCTCGCGGCTGGAATACGGCATGGTTGCCGTCAACACGGCCAAGCTGACCGGGGCGCCCATTCCGTTTGGCGGGGTCAAGCAGTCGGGCATCGGTCGCGAGGGCTCGCGCCTCGGCATCCTCGAATACACCGAACCGCAATATGTCTGCATTCAGGCCTGACCATCTTTATGAGGGAACAAAAATCATGACCAAAAAAGTAGCTCAAGCAATGATCGAAGGCCTGCGTGACCGCGGTGTCAAACATGTCTTCGGTGTCCCCAGCGGAGGCTGGGTCGACTTCATGGAAGCCATCCGGAACACCGACGGGATCGACTTTGTTCTGACGGCACATGAAGGCGGTGCGGGCTTCATGGCGGATGTGGCGGGCCGGCTGACCGGCGTGCCGGGTGTCTGTTTCGCGACATTCGGGCCTGGCGCCACCAACCTGGCGACCGGCGTGGGCTCTGCCCAGCTGGACCGCTCGCCGCTGATCGCGCTGACCGATGAAATGTCGGCCACCAACCGCGACCGCGTCGTGCAGATGAATATCGACCATCAGGCACTGATGGCGCCGATCACCAAGATGACCACCCGTCTGACCACGGACAATGTGACGGAGACGCTGGACAAGGCCTTTGAGGTGGCGACCTCGGGCCGTCCCGGCGCGGTGCATATCGGCATGCCGGTCGACCTGACCGGCCAACCCGCGACGCTCACGGAAAGTGCGTCTGACATCACCGCGCGACCGGCGCTTGCATCGACCGCCAGCGTCGAGGCGGCACGGGCCGCATTTGCCGGCGCTCGCAAGCCCGCGATGGTCCTGGGCCTCGGTGCGGTTCGCGCAGGGCTTCAGGCCGATGTGCTGCGGTTCGCCGAGAGGCACGATATTCCCGTGATCCTGACGCCGATGGCCAAGGGCATGATCCCGGAATCCCATCCCTCCTATGCCGGCGTCGTGTTCCACGCCCTGAGCGACAAGGTGGGCGGTATCCACGCTCAGGCAGATCTCATGGTGGCCGTGGGCTATGATCCGGTCGAATTCAATTACGAAAACTGGCTGCACCCGATGACGTTGATCAATATCGACGACGCGGCGCTGGATATCGACAGGTCGGTCTATCAGGACACCCTGCATCTGGGCGGTGACATCGCGTCCAATTTCCGCAGCTTTGCCACGCTCGAAGAGACCGGCAACGACTGGGATATGGCCGATGTCCGTCGGCGCATGGATGAGATCTTTGCGCAGATGCGCCCGAACAATGCAGAGTTCGGTCCCTGCGCCGTGCTGGATACCCTGCGCGATGTCCTGCCGGATGACGGCATCATGAGCTGCGACGTGGGGGCTCATACCCATCTGATCGGTCAGAAGTGGGAAACCCGCGCGCCGATGACGCAGCTCATGACCAACGGCTGGTCGGCGATGGGGTTTGGGCTTCCCGCGGCGATCGCGGCCAAGCTGTGCCGCCCCGAAACGCCGGTCTGTGCGGTGCTGGGCGATGGCGGGTTCCTGATGACCGCCGGCGAGCTCTCGACGGCGGTGCGCGAGAACCTCAACATCGTGATTGTCATTCTGACCGACAACGACCTTGCGCTTATCCGCATCAAGCAACAGCGCAAGGGCAATCCGATCTTCGGCACGCCGGTCCGCGAACGCGAAGGCAATATCGGCGGGGACAACCTCTTTGGCGTGCCGGTGATGCAGGCGCGCGATCCTGAGGAACTGCGGGCGAAGCTGGAAGAAGGCTTCGCCACGGATGGCCCGGTGATCATCGAAGCGCTGGTCAGCAGCGCAGAGTATGACGAGCTGGTCCTGTTCAAGGACAAGTAGATCCCTGTCCGGCCTCAGCGCCAACAGACCCAAGTCTCGATGAGAGGGGTGGACAGGCCGTCCGCCCCTTTCGCATGTGAGGGCGGTCCTGCACTGCGCCCGCCCCGCGATTGCGGTGTATCTCCGCCCGGATTGAAAGCGTGTCTGCATCGGTCAGCGTCGCCGCCCTTGTCTGAGGCGGGCGGGCCTCTCCGCAGCTCTGTCTCGCACCCGCATCGTCGCCGGTATCGGTGCGAGACCCGCCCAACGCCCGGCGCGCAGCGGACCTGGGTAATCACCGTTCCGACATCCGGCCCGAACGCAACCGCGACCGGCTTGCCGGCATTCCTGTTCCTCCGCATCCGGGGCCAGCGACGGTATTGGGGAGGGTCGGGGGCAAGGGCGCCGATTGCGACTTGGTCAGCCGGGGGGGCACCTCTCACGCCGCCTGACATTCAGGAGGTGAGACCTGTCGGTGCGGGGATCGCCCCAAATCCATGGGTCTCCATCCAAGGTCGGGTGTCTTTTCTCGGATGTTGGCGGGGCTGGCGGTCGAGCAGGGCAGGGAGAAAGCGGTCATGACCTGTGCGACCTGGCGGAAGGCGCGTCGTCATGCGGTCGGTCTGAGCGCGGTATGGTCGGACATGCCAGCGGAGGATGACCGCCAGGCGGCATGCCATCTGCGATGGCTGGCGTCGTCCGATCCGTTTTGTCGGCGGCGCAACCGCATCCCGATCATGTTCGGGCGGATCAGGGATCGGCGCTCTGTTGCGACCAGATATGACCGCTGCCCGAGGGCCGTCGTCTCTCGCAATTGCCCACATCTGTTCGCGATGTGATGACAGCGGGAAAGGCCGCGACACGTATTGCCGCGGCCCCCTGGTTCCGAGAGAGGCGGCGAGGCGCTTGGCGCCTCTGCCGCCCCTGTTGGGTGTCCGCCGGATCAGGCGCCGATCACAACCGGGGCCGACAGTCTGCGCAGCGTCGAAATAACGCTGAGCGGCGTGATTTTTCCCGTCTTCGGATTGTCTTCGGTGGGAATGTTCTCGATCTTCAGGGTCAGATCCGCGCTGTCCGACCGGACGGTGATGGTGTGCGTATTGCGCACGACGGTCGGATCGGCCCAGATTTCAAGATGGGTGTTGGCGACACCGGAGCCGGCCAGTCCCAGTGCCACGGCAACATTCAGGTTTGCCGGGAAACCGACGATGGCCTGTTCCGCGGTTCCGTCGAAAACCTTGGTCGGTTCCTTGATCGCCGCCGGGTCAAACCCCTGCGCGACAAGCGCCGGAGCGCCATTGAGACCGATCGGCGGCTTTTGCGTGATCATGTTGACCTCGTAGATCTCGCCCTGTCCGACGGATTGAACCGCGTCCAGCCCAAGCAGCGCACCGGAGGGGACCAGGATCCTGCCGCCATAGTCCCGGGCGAGCTTTTCCAGATGCGGGTTGGACAGCAGCGCCCCGACGCTGATCACGACAACGGTCTTGCCCTGCATCAGCGCGGGCGATGCCACATTGGACAGCAATTCGGCGGGACAGCATTCCACCACAACATCCGCGTCCTGCGCCAGCTCTTCCAGAGCCACGACGTTGTAATGACGGGAAAAGTTCGCGGCGATATGCGCTTCGGCCTTGGCGACATTATGTGCGGAAACCGCAACCAGCTCCAGTCCCTCGATGCCGTCATCGAGGGCTTTGGCGACGAATTTTCCGATGGCGCCAAACCCGCCAACGGCCACTTTGATTGGTTGTTTCTCTTTGGTCATTCTGATCACCACTTGGTTCGCCGGAGCGATTTTCGCCGGTATTCCGGAAGTTTCCGCCAAACCGCCTCGGGTCACCGAGGCGATTGGACGATGGTTTGCCAGGGCGGTGACGCGCAGCCCCGCCCTGGCGATGTGTCAATTCTTCGGGCGCCAGCCTTTGGGTTGCCTGATCTCGGTCAGGTCGATCTCGGCCAGATTTTCGGGATAGACCGCCACGGGCGAAATCGTCCGCACCGCGCCGTGCTCGGCGCTTCCGGAGATCAGCTTGTCCGCGAGATCGACGGATTGCGCCCCGATGGTGACAGGCTTCTGCGCAACGACGTAATCGACGCAGCCCTGTTCCATCAGATCCTGAGCCGCTTCGCCGAGTACGGCAAAGAGCACCTTGATCTCTCCGCATTTCCCGGCCTGCTGAACCGCGCGCGCCGCGCCCACGCCATAGGTGTCATCGGCGGCGTAGAGCATCGACACGTCGGGGAAGCGCTGGATGATGTCATTGGCGGTGGTCAGCGCGGTGGCGACATCCTGCTCCGTGGACAGCGATGCCACGATCTCGATGCCGCTGTCCGCGGTGTTTTCCTTGAAGCAGCGCAGGCGCTCTTCGGCCCAGAAGGCGCCGCCCGGACCGGCCAGAACGCCGATCGTGCCGCCCTCGGGCAGGACCGCTTCTGCACCGTCGGCCATCATCTCGCCCAGGGTGCAATGGCTGGACGACACCGCGCCATCGGGCGGAACGTCGCTTGCGACGATGGGGCTGGACACCCCGATCAGGGGGATACCCGCGCCGCGCGCTTCGCGGGCCACGCCGTTGAACGCGCTGGGGTTGGCGGGGTCCACGAGGATCGCGTCGACCTGCTGCGTGATCAGGTTCTGCACCTGCGAGAGCTGCCGGTCGATGTTGGAATAGCCACCGGCATCGAGCACGACAACCTCATAGCCCAGCTCTTCGGCCTTGGTTTCGACCCCGTAGAGGATGGCCGTGTACCACGGCCCGGCAAGAATGGGCATCGAGACACCCAGTGTCTTTCCGTCTGCCGCGACGGCGCTTGCGGTCATCAGCAGGGCCGCTGCCGTTGCCGAGCCTTTTGCGAGCCATGTCTTTAGGTCTTTTTTCATTGTCGTATTCCCTGTTGCTTTCGGTTTTTTGGATTGGTGCTTCGGGCCCCGGGAGGTGGGCTCAATATCGCCCATCAACGCGGGCGCCTTTCTTCCAGCCGTCTGTACGGTGTGGTGAAGGGCGACCGAGACAGGTTCCGTTGACGCCTGAAACGATCTTGATGCTGTTGGGCATGGTTGCCCCTCCTGTCGGGGATCTTTTGGATTACTTCTGTTTGGACATGGCCTGATCGACAGCCACCGCCGCGATCAGCGCGATGCCGACGATCATCAGCTGGGTGTAGGACGAGACATTCAGCAGATTCAGGCCGTTGGAGAGGATGGACACAAAGGCCACGCCGATGCCGACCCCGATGATCGTCCCCCGGCCGCCAAAGAGCGAGACACCGCCCAGCACGACCGCAGCCACGGATTCCAGCGCCAGGGACGAGCCGAGGGTCGGCTGACCGGACCCGACCCGCGCGGTCAGGATCAGCGATGCAACCGCCGCGCAAATGCCGGAGATGACGTAGGCCCAGGTCTTGGTTTTTCGCACCGGAACGCCGGAAAGCCGCGCCGCTGCCGCATTGCCGCCGACCGCATAGATATTGCGACCGAGCCGGGTGTAGTGGAGCGTGATCGCCGCCGCGATGAACAGCGCCAGCGAGATCAGAAAGGGCACCGGCACACCGAGGAACCGGGAAAAGGCGATATCGGCAAAGCTGCCGGGCATCCCCGTGATCGGAATACCTTTGCTGATGTTCAGCGCGACGCCCTGCGCGATGGACAGCATCGCCAGCGTGGCGATAAAGGCCATCACCCGAAAACGCGTCACGATCACGCCGTTGATCAGGCCGACCAGAGCGCCCGTGACCAGCCCGGCCAGAATACCCACCGGCGCGCCATAGGCCGCCATCGCCATGCTCGCGACGACACTGACCAAAGCCACGATGGATCCGACGGAGAGGTCGAGATCGGCATTCAGAACGACAAATGTCTGCCCGATCGCCACCGCGGCGAGGGCCGCGGCCTGAAGCGCGACATTGCGAAAGTTCTGGGCGGTCAGGAAGACGTCCGAATTCGCCGAGAAGTAGATGATGAGCAGGACAAGGGCCACCGGCATCCCGAGCTCGCGAGCTCGGTTCATCAGGGAGTCCTTGAGTTTTGAACGGGTGTTGAGCGCGGAGGGCGCGTTTGCTGTCTCTTGCGTCATTGGCTGGCTCCTTGATGTCTAGGGCGTTCTTGGGCGTCAGGCCGGCGTTCCGTGGCCGGTCGCATGGCCCGCGAAGGCCGCTTGCAGGATGTCTTGCTCGTCGAACGCATCGCGTGTGAATTCCCGGATGATCCGGCCCGCCGACATCGTGACGATGCGGTGGCACACATTCAGGAGTTCCGGCAGTTCGGAGGACACGACCACGATGGCGGCGCCGTCTTCGGCGGCCTCGTGGATGAGTTGATAGATCTCTGCCTTTGCGCCGACATCCACACCGCGGGTCGGTTCATCCAGTATGAGCAGATCCGCGCCCGACAGGATCAGTTTCCCGATTGCGATCTTTTGCTGGTTGCCGCCGGAATAGGTCGAGGTGTCATTGGAGAGCTGCCCGCGAAACCGCATCCGCGTCGCGATTTCCTCTGCCACGGACCGGACCTTTCTCCAGTTGACGAAACCGGAGGGAAAGATCCGCGGCATGGCCGACATCACCACATTTTCGTATCCGGACATGGACAGCACCACGCCCGAGCCCTTGCGATCCTCGGACAGGTAGGAAATGCCCGCCTCGATGGCGTGGCGCGGATTGCGCGCCCGGAAGTGAACGCCGTTCTTGACGATAGTGCCGCTGTCGAGTGGATCCGCACCGATGATGGTCCGCATGACCTCGGTCCGGCCGGCGCCGACCAGCCCGCTGAAGCCCAGGATCTCGCCGGAGCGCACCTCGAAAGAGACGTCTTCAAAGACCCCCGCCCGGGTGAGGCCTTCGGCGCGGAAATGGACGCCGCCGATGTTCGTATTGACCTGCGGAAACAGTTTTTCGAGCACCCCGCCGACCATCATGCTGACAAGCTCGTTGGTGTCGCGCACATCGCGGCGGTCGCGAACGTCGATCCGTTCCCCGTTGCGAAGGCAGGTGATCCGGTCGGACACCTCCAGAACCTCGTCGAGGCGGTGAGAGACGAAGATCATGCTGTGCCCGGCATCGCGCAACTGCTTCATGATGCCCAAAAGCTGTGCAGCTTCGACGTCGGACAGCGACGCCGTCGGCTCGTCGAGGATCAGCACGGGCGGGTCCAGGGTCAGCCCGCGCGCGATCTCGACAAGCTGCATTTCACCGGTGGAGAGGGTCTCGGCCCTGGCGTCCGGATCCAGGTCGATCCCCATCCGGTCAAAGATGCGCAGGGCAATCTGGCGCGCCGTTTTTCTTGAGTAGACGGACTTCAGCGGCCCGGCCATCGGCAGCTTTCCAAGCACGACGTTTTCCGCGACCGTCAGGCTGGGAATGATCGTAAGCTCCTGGAAAACGGTAACGATTCCGGCGTCTCTCGCATCCTGCGGCGAGGTGAATTTCGCAAGCGACCCGCCGACTCTGATCTGGCCCGCGCTGGGCATGGTGTCGCCGGACAGGATCTTGATCAGAGAGGATTTTCCGGCCCCGTTTTCTCCGATCAGGGCGTGGATCTCTCCCCTGGCCAGATCGAAATCGACACCGGAAAGCGCCACCGCACCGGGGTAGATCTTGTCTATCCCGGTCAGCGAAATAAGCGCCTCTTTTCCGCAGGCTTCCGCCATTTCCGTCTCCCCGTGTTTCTCTGTTTTCCTTAGTAGGCCGCCCATCCCGCCGTGAAACAACCGACTAATGCAGCTTGGATGGTGTACATTTTGTTATGTGTCCGGGCCGGGCGTCTTGCCCTGATCGAAGCCGGGCAGCGGGCATCGCCCAAGGGAGCGCGCATCCGGCGCATTTCACCTTCCCAAGAATCAGGTCGCGCTCAGCGGAGGCCGGGCGGTGGCAGGGGCGGGTGCCATGAGTTTTGGCCGTGCGTCAGAAGAAGAAAAAATTATGCGCAGCCGGAAATTGGCAGGATATCCGCACGGCAGGTGGTCCGGACTGTCGAAAGGCTGTTGATGGACGGCGCGCCTTGTGACGCAACTTCGGTGTCTTGCGCCACCCCGGGCAAGCTGAAGACAACGGAGACGGCACGAATGGCACGCAATTACCGCGAGGAAACAGACAACATCGGCACATGGACGGTGCCCGCTGATGCGCTCTATGGCATTCAGACCGCCCGCGCGCTGGACAATTTCAACCTCTCGGACGTCCATCTGAAGGACTTTCCCGAAATCGTCGTGTCGCTCGCCATGGTGAAAAAGGCCGCCGCGCTCGCCAATGCCGAGCTGGGGGCGATTTCCGCCCGGGCATCGGCGGCGATCGTTGCCGCCTGTGACGAGATCATCGAGGGCAAGCATCACGATGCGTTTGCCGTGGATGTCATTCAGGGCGGTGCGGGCACCTCCACCAACATGAATGCCAATGAGGTCATCGCCAATCTCGCCTCGCTGAAACTGGGCAGGAGGCTCGGGGATCACAGCGAGATTCACCCCAATGACACGGTGAACCGCTCGCAATCCACCAATGACGTCTATCCCACCGCCATGCGGCTGGCGGTGATGAGCAAATGCGCCGCGCTGGTGGAGGCGCTTGAGGGTGTGTGCCGGTCTTTCGATCTCAAGGCGAGGGAGTTTGCCGATATTCAGAAAGTCGGGCGTACCCAGCTTCAGGATGCCGTTCCGATTTCCCTAGGCGAAGAGTTCGCGGCCTTTTCGGACGCCATCCAGAACGACATCCGGCGGCTGTTGCAGATTTCCGAAGTGCTGAGAGAGGTGAACCTGGGCGGCACGGCAGTGGGAACCGGGGTGAACGCCCCCGGGGGGTATCAGGAACTGGCGGTCGCTCGCCTTTCGGAGATTTTCGGAACGCCGCTGACGCCGCACAGGAATCTTCTGGCGGCGTCTTACGATCAAAGCGCCTTTGTCACCTATTCGGGCATCCTGAAGCGGGTCGCGGTGAAGCTGTCAAAAATCAGCAATGACCTGCGGCTGCTCAGCAGCGGCCCGCTTGCCGGTATCGGCGAAATCCGTCTGCCGCCGGTTCAGGCGGGCTCCTCCATCATGCCGGGCAAGGTGAACCCGGTCATCCCCGAGGCGGTGAACCAGGTCGCCTATGAGGTCATTGGCCGGGATGTCACCGTGACGATGGCCGCCGAAGCGGGGCAGTTGCAACTGAATGCCATGGAGCCGGTGATCTTTTACAGCATCCTCAATTCCACACGGTTGCTGACCCGCGCGGCCAACATGCTGAATGAAAAATGCGTCGCGGGCATAGAGGCCGACGAGGCACGCTGCGCCGAGCTGCTGAACAAGAGCTTTGCGATGGCCGCCTCGCTGGTGCCGGTCATCGGCTACGAGAAAGCCGCCTTTGCCGCCAAGCTGGCGCTGAAACAGGGTATTTCCCTGAGGGAGGCGATTATGCGCGAGGGGTTTCTGGATGCCGCGGAGCTTGAGCGCCACCTGCCGGCCCAGATCGGCCTGTCGGGGTTTCAGCCGCGCGACCGGGTGCGCTCTTGAGCGTCGACCGACGGCCATCGGCAGAGGACTGGGCCTCTCGCAACAACCGCCCTTTGAAGATGTTGGGCTTGTTCCGCTCCCGGGAACGTTCGCGTGCGATCAGCTAGAGACCGTTGCCCGTAATCCGGCGGTGCAGGGCGGGGGCAAGCAAACCAGCGGGACGAGAGGAACTCGCGGGAGTTCGGGGCAGGCGTTAAGCTTCAGGTCATTTTGACAAATGGCGGAGCCAAAGGGGCTGAGCTACTCCCCGATCGTTGGACAGGATCTGGCGTAATTTAAGCTACTCGTTGCACCTGCTGATCGGGTTGGTTGATATCATTTCTCTGCCAGTAGACCCGCGCCGGTGGCTTGCCGCCGAGTGCTGAGTGCGGGCCCTGGTGGTTGTGGAAAGTCATCCATGTTCGGATGGCCGCCTTCGTTTCCGATCCTGTCTCCCAGGCATGCAGGTAGGCGCACTCGTATTTCAGGGTGCGCCCAGCCTCTCGATGAAGATGTTGTCCACTGCCTTGCAGTGGTTTGCCTGCAAACCATGAGAGGGGAGGAACCGGCCTTTCCAATCCATCGAAATGCGCACGCCGGATCGGCGGAGCCGGTCCGTCCAGGCGAAGGACGTGAACCGGGATCCTTGATCTGTATTCATGATCTCTGGCGGCCCGAACTTGTGGATGGTCTCGGTCAGCGCCTCGACACAGAAGTCGGCCTCCAGCGTGTTCGAGATCCGCCAGGACAGAACCTTGCGGGTATGCCAGTCCATGATCGCCACCAAGTAGAGGAACCCGCGCCGCATGGGCAGATAGGTGATGTCCGAGCACCAGACCTGGTTCGGGCGATCCACCCGCAGACCTCGTAGCAGGTAGGGATAGGTCTTGTGCCCCTTCGCCGGCCTGCTCGTGTTGGGCTTCTGGTAAATCGGCATGAGCCCCATCAGGCGCATCAGTCGCCGTATTCGCTTCTCGTTCACAAGGTGTCCGTCGTTACGCAGATGCCAGGTCATCTGCCGAACGCCGAAGAACGGGGTCTCCAGGAACTGCTCGTCGATCTGCCGCATCAGGCCGAGGTTCTGATCAGACTCGCCCTTGGGGGTGTAGTAGAAAGACGAGCGCGCGATCGACAACAGCTTACACTGCTGGCCGATCGACAAGTCCGGGTGGTCAGGCTCGATCATGCCGTGCCTCACTTACCGCCCCAGGGCTTCAGCTTTCGTTCCAAAAGAGAGTTGGCCACCGCCAGCTCCCTGATCTTGGCATGGAGCTCCTTCACCTGCTCCTCGTCGATCTCCGGCTTCTTGCGGCCCCCGCGCTCGAACACGCCGGACGCGCCTTCGAGCAGGGCCCGCTTCCATTGATGGATCATCGTCGCCTCTCGGTGTTTGCATGCAAACACCTGCCGGTCCTAGATGCACCCCGAACCGGCTTGCCAGCTCGGCGGCGTTGTTCGGGCTTACGCCGCGCCACTGGCGCGACGGTCCCTCCAACCCTCGCCCTTCAGGGCTTCCAGCGCGACCTTCGCCTTGAACTCAGGCGCGTGCTTCTTGCGTTTCGACATCTCTGATCTCCTTCTCGTCAAAGATCAGCTGACTGCAAATCGTAGCTTATGTCAGTGTCCGAATTTCGGGGGAGCCCATGCCTTCGATCCATCCCCGAGGGTGCGTTCTCTGATGCTCGCCATCTCGTATGCCTCCGCCAAAATTTGTATGACTGAGAGTCGTACGGTGTGCCTAGATGGGGTAAATGGGGCAGAATGCGCCGAAGTGGTATGACTCGATGACTCTGGAAAGTTCAGAAAAATCAAATGCATCAGCGGCCTCTCGGCTGTCTGTTGCCCCCATGATGGATTGGAGCAACGCTTCGTAGGTCATTGATCTTAATTGAATAATACGCCTCGCAGAGTCAAGTAGCAGAAAAATAGCAACAACATTTGGCCGTCGTCGGCGATCGTCGTTGATCGAGAAATGCCGACACATCATGTCGCGCGCGGGACCCGACCGAGGGAAAAGGTTCTCGGTCTCGTCGATGCCCGATCTGGCCAAGCTCCATTGCATGGAGCAAGAGGAGCGACATGCGCTCCATACAGGATACCCGCCCGATCGCTTGGGCTGGTCCCAGAGTGCCTTGCGGGCTGCCAACCGCGACCTGCCGCACCTGCGCATTTACGCGCAGGCGCATGTCGGCCCGCCGAACCGCATCGCGTTCGTCGTGGTTCACGGGGTCGACGAGGACCGCGACCGGCGCCGCCGGGTCCGCGCCGAGGCAAGCGATCTCCTGGAGCGCCTCGGCTACGCGGTTGAGCTTGAGCCCGAGCGCGACGTCTACGAGGTGGCGCCGCGCCGGCCCGTCTCCGCCCACGACGAACTGCAGATGCTCTAAGCCATACGGAGGGCCTGCGGCGCTTCCGGGCTGGAACGCTAAACCGCCGGGCCGGGTGCATTTTCTTCTTCGCCAGTCCGGCGGCCGGACAAAATCCCCTCCGAACGGAGCGACAGACGGAGACCCGGACCCCTCATTCAAGACCTTGCGACCCCTTCTTGACGGCCGCAGCGGTAACCCTCGCCGTCGTTTCCGACGCGGCCCTCGGGCGGAATGCCCCGGACACATCGCTACGGAGGTTCGCATGAACTCGATCGTCCTAACCCATGTCGCCGCGCCTGCGCCCGACGTCTCCCACCTCGAAATCGCTCTCGATCGCCTGGGCGCCTGGCTCGATTCGGAGCGCGAGACTGTCCGGGCGATGGCGCGCCGCTGGTTCCGCGTCGCAAGCTCGAGCAGGGAGCCGACGACCGCCGCCTCGACGCTTCGCGCGATCCCGACCTCGCCGATGCCGCTGATCGTGCCGCCGAGGCTCGGGTTGGGGCCAAGCGCGACCTCCCAGAGGTCGGTCGCGGCAAGGCCGAGATCGGCAAAGGCGGCCTGAAGCGCGCGGTTGTTGATCAGGGCGACCTGGACGGCGGTTTCGGGACCGATCGTCTTGCCGTGGATCAGCGCCCTGACGCGCTCCTCGATCTCGGCGCTGCTCTGGGCCCAGGTCGGGCTTGACCCGGTAGCTGCGCGCGCGGTCGTATCCACCATCACGAAGCCCGGACGAGGGCCGGCGGCCTCGGAAACGGTGGCGGTGTCGGCGCAGGCGGCGAGCAGCGCGGGGACCGCAAGAACGGTCATGCCCAGCACCCTCACGCTCCGCCTCCCGGCCCCTGTGCGTCGTTCAGGCTCCTCCAGTCGGCGGGTGCCTCGATCCGTCGGGACTTTTGCGTGACGATGGCGTGGGTCGGCGGCGGGGCGGTTTGCAGCGACACCGCCGGCTCGATGAGAGCGGCGGTCTCGGGAAGGTCCGGCAACGTTGCGCAGTCGGCCAGAACAAGCGGCACCGTGGCCGCAATTCGGAATATCATGGAATGCTTCCTGGGATGAGTGTCGCGCGTGCCGGCGGAGCCGGCATGGGACACTCAGCCCTTGGGCGATTTCCTCGGGCCTTTGGGATCGACGAGGTTCGCGCCGATCTCACTCATCCCGTGATGCCGTGCGATGATGAGGGTGGACTCAGTCCGGTCCACATGCGGCAAAAGGTTCATGGCAAGACCGCACATGCCGATGCAGCATATGCCGGGCGCCGCTTGCGCGTCCGACGTCTCTGTCTGCTCTTCCGCCGCGTGATCGGCGTGGAGCCGGTGCGTCTCGTGCACACCCTGCATGACGGCGACCGTGGGGGCGGTCCTCGCCACGCAGTCCAGCGCCGCGGTCCGTGCCATCACGGGCTCGACCCCAAGCACCAGAAGGGCCAGGACGAGCACGTATTTTGCCATGATTGCGCGGAGACTTGTCATCGTGCGGCGACCATTGCCGCGTACAAAGAAACAGGCAAGAGGTATCTTCACGCCTGGCTTCCGTTGGTGGTCACAGGCCCGTGACAAGGGGGTGTCAAAGCTTCACCCGGCGCAGGCGCAGCGCGTTTGTGATGACCGAGACCGAGGACAGGCTCATCGCCGCGGCGGCGATCATGGGCGACAGCAGGAGCCCGATGAAGGGATAGAGGATCCCCGCCGCGACGGGCACGCCGGCGGCGTTGTAGGCGAAGGCGAAGAAGAGGTTCTCCTTGATGTTGCGCAGCGTCGCGGTGGCCAGCTTGCGGGCGCGGACGATGCCGACGAGATCACCGCCGAGCAGGGTGATCCCCGCGCTCTCGACCGCGACGTCGGCGCCGGTGCCCATGGCGATGCCGACATCGGCGGCGGCGAGTGCAGGAGCGTCGTTCACGCCGTCGCCCGCCATGGCGATGTAGGCGCCCTGCGCGCGCAGCTCCTCGACCAGCGCCTTCTTGTCCTGGGGCAGGACGCCGGCGCGCACATCGTCGATGCCGAGACGGCGCGCGACGGCCTCGGCGGTGCGCTGGTTGTCGCCGGTCGCCATGATGACCCGCAGGCCGAGCGCGTGCAGGTCGCGGATGGCGCCCTCGGTCGTTTCCTTGATCGGGTCGGCCACGGCCACGAGGCCGACGAGGGTGCCGTCCACCGCCACATACATCGCCGTCTTGCCGTCCGCGCGCAGGGCGTCGGCGCTGTCCTCGGCGGAGGCGGCGTCGATCTTCAGCGCCTCCATCAGCGCGCGGTTGCCGAGGGCCACGTCCCGGCCGGAAACGCGGCCCGTGACGCCCTTGCCGGTGACCGCGTCGAAGTCGGTGACGTCGCGCCGTTCGGCGTTGCGCTCCCGCGCGCCCTGCAGGATCGCTTCGGCCAGCGGATGTTCCGAGCCGCGCTCGAGGGCCGCGGCGAGGGCGAGCACCTCGGCCTCGCCGGTCTGCCCGAGCGCGACCACGTCGGTCAGACTGGGCTTGCCCATGGTCAGCGTGCCGGTCTTGTCGACGATCACGGTGTCGACCCGCGCCATGCGCTCGAGCGCCTCGGCGTCCTTGATGAGCACGCCCGCCTGAGCGCCGCGCCCGGCGGCGGTGGTGATCGAGATCGGCGTCGCGAGGCCCAGTGCGCAGGGGCAGGCGATGATGAGAACCGAGACCGCCGAGGCGATGGCGAAGGCGAGGGCCGGGTCCGGACCGAAAGCCAGCCAGGTGAAGAAGGCGAGCACCGCGATGCCGACCACCGTGGGCACGAAGATCGCGGACACGCGGTCGGCGAGGCCCTGGATCGGCGCGCGCGACCGGCGGGCGCCCGCGACCATGTCGACGATCTGTGCCAGCACCGTGTCGGCGCCCACCTGCGTGGCGCGGATCGCCAGCGTGCCGTTCCTGTTGATCGTGCCGCCGGTGACGCGGTCGCCCTCGGTCTTCTCGACCGGGACCGGCTCGCCGGTGATCATGCTTTCGTCGACCGAGGAGCGGCCCTCGACGACCTCGGCATCCACGGGGATGCTGTCGCCGGGGCGAACGCGGAGCATGTCGCCCGCGACCACGTTCTCGAGCGGGGCATCGTATTCGGCTCCGTCCGGCAGGATGCGCCGCGCGGTCTTGGGGGCGAGGTCCAGCAGCGCGCGGATCGCGTCGCCGGTGCGTTCGCGGGCGCGCAGCTCGAGCACCTGGCCCACGAAGATCAGCGCGACGATCACGACGGAGGCCTCGAAATAGGTGCCGACGCCTTCGCCCATCCGGTAATCCTCGGGGAA
The DNA here is from genome assembly GCF_001975705.1 of Salipiger abyssi. NCBI lineage: Bacteria > Pseudomonadati > Pseudomonadota > Alphaproteobacteria > Rhodobacterales > Roseobacteraceae > Salipiger > Salipiger abyssi. The sequence goes on along the minus strand of NZ_CP015093.1, from coordinate 127,159 downwards.
GACGCCGGGCAGGAAGGTGGCGAAGAGCGAGTAGACATAGGCCGCGCCGACGCCGAGCGAGATCAGCGTCCACATGTTGGGCGACATGTTGCGGAACGAGTCGAGTCCGCGCCTGAAGAAGGGCAGCGCCGCCCAGAGGACGATGGGGGTGGCCAGCAGGAACTCGATGTAGGTGGCGATGCGGTGGCCGAGCCAGTCGCGCACCGGCAGGCCCACCAGCTCGCCCATGGTCAGGATGATGAGCGGTACGGCCGCCGCCGCGCTGATCCACATGCGGCGGGTGAAGTCGGTCAGCTCCTCGGAGGGCTCGTCGGTGGGCACCATGGGCTCCAGCGCCATGCCGCAGATCGGACAGGCGCCGGGCTCGTCGCGCACGATCTCGGGGTGCATCGGGCAGGTCCACTGCGTGCCCGGCTGGACCTGCTGCCCGGCCTTGTCGGCGTTGCCCGAGGCGTAGAACCACGGATCGGCCTTGAACTTCTCCTCGCAGCCTTCCGAGCAGAAATGATAGGTCTCGCCGCCGAACGCCTGCGTCCGGGTGTCGCCGGTCACCTCGACGGTCATGCCGCAGACCGGGTCCGTCGCGGTCTGCGCGCCTTCGGAGATATGCGCGTCATGGTCGTGATGAGAGTGATGGTGGTGGTGTTTCGCGTGTTCGGACATGACCGTCTCCTTCTCACACGACAAGGCATAGGGCTTCCAGTCACTGAAGGGTCAAGGGCCATGTTGATGGTGATGACGCGGCGGCGGGCGCAGCCGCAGGAAGACGTGCTCGAAGACGAAGACCACCGCCATCCCGGCGACGGCGATCAGCACGATCGACGGGTCTGCCTGCCATTTCATCGCCGCGAAAGCAGCAAGCACCACGGCGTCGAGCCCGATGGCCGTCAGCAGGATCCAGCCGCGGGCGCCGACTTCCTCGCGCAGGTTACGGAAAACGCCCCAGTGGATGAGGATGTCCATGACCAGGTAGAAGAACGCCCCGAGCGAGGCGATGCGGCTGAGGTCAAAGAAGACCGTCAGCAGCGAGGCGATCACCACCGTGTAGACCAGCGTGTGGTCGCGGATGACGCCGGGCATCCCGAAATGGCTGTGCGGGATCATCTTCATGTCGGTGAGCATCGCCAGCATCCGCGACACGGCAAAGACGCTCGCAATCAGGCCCGAAGCCGTGGCAACCAGTGCAAGCGCGACTGTGAGGTAGAAGCCGGTGCGCCCGAGCGCGGGTTCGGCGGCCTCGGCCAAGGCATAGTCCTTGGCAGCCACGATCCGGTCGAGCGGCAGACTGCTGCCGACGGCAAAGGCGACCAGCAGGTAGACCAGCGTGCAGACCGCGATGGAGATGACGATGGCGCGGCCGACGTTGCGGTGCGGCTTGGTGATCTCGGCGCCGCTGTTGGTGATGGTGGTGAAGCCCTTGAAGGCGAGGATGGCCAGCGCCATCGAGGCGACAAAGCCGGCTGCACCCGTCGTTTCGCCGCCGCGGCCCGTGGCCTCGAAGCTGAACCCGCCGGCCCAGAGCGCCGCCGCGCCGAAGAGCGTGATGCCCCCGACCTTGAGGGCGGCCATGAGGACCGACAGCCACCCGACCGAACGGTTCCCCGAGATGTTGACCAGCCACGCGAAGAAGATCACGCCGACACTGATCGCGGGCACCAGCCAGGTGTCGCGGGGCATGTCGAGACCGCGCAGCAGGTAGTTGGCGAAGGTCCGCGCCACGAGGCTTTCATTGATCACCATCGAAAGCGCCATCAGCAGCGCGGCGCCGGCGGCGACGGTGGTGGGCCCATAAGCCTTCTGCAGGATCATCCCGATCCCGCCCGCCGAGGGGTAGGCGTTCGACATCTTGATGTAGGTATAGGCGCTGAAGGCGGTCACGACCGCGCCGGCGATGAAGGCGAAGGGAAAGAGCGGGCCGGCCAGGTCGGCGATCTGCCCTGTCAGCGCGAGGATGCCGGCGCCGATCATCACGCCGGTGCCCATGGCGATGGCGTCGAGAAGGGTGATGCTGTTTTCCCGGTAGTCGGAGCTCATCTGATGTGTTCCTTGTCCTGTATCTGTTCGGTCTGCCGTCGGTTCGCGCCCGTTCCGCCGCGCAGGGCGAGCAGCACCAGCGGCACCGCGGTCAGCAGCCCGAGGCCGAGGGCGATCCATTCCGCCGTGCCGAAATCGCCCTGCACGGCCACGCTGCCGAAATGCGCGAGCACGAAGCTGGCCGGCAGGATCCCGGCCAGGGTGGCCAGCGCGAAGCGCCAGAAGTGCAGGCGGCTCAGCCCGGCGGCGTAGCTCATCGCGTCGAAGGACACGAAGGGCAGCAGGCGGCTGACGAAGACGGTCAGCGTCAGCGCGTTCTGCGAGCCGAGCAGGCCGTAGTCGCGCTTGTCGCCGAGCATGCGCTCGACCGCGCCGCGGCCGGCCCCGCGCGCGATGAGAAAGGCCGAGACCGCGCCGAGCTCGGAGCCGAGCGCGACATAGGCCGCACCCGCGTAATGTCCGTAGGCCGCCCCGGCGGCGAGCGCGATCGGCGCACTGGGCAGCGGGCTGGCCACGACCGCCGCCGTCATCAGGCCGATCACGGCAAGCGGCCCCCACGGTCCGGCGCCCGCGACCCAGCGGGCGACGGTCTCACGGTCGAGGCCATCGGGTGGCCAGCCGGCCAGCCAGGCCACGACCAACGCGGCCAGCAGCAGGACCCCGGCGCCCGCCGCGACGATCCTGAGTGTCCGCTTCCCCGTGGCTTCCGTCATTCGTTCTCGGCGCGTCGCCAGCTCCTCTGGCACACGGTGAAGAGGTAGGTGGCCGACCAGGTCAGGATCATGAAGCCGCCCAGGGATTGAAGCATGGTCACGATCCTGATGTCACCGGCGAGCTCGATCTGCGTGTAGCCCAGCGTGGTGAAGTTCACCCCGGTCAGGTAGATGAGGTCGGCCCAGGACAGGGGGGCGGAGGCGGGTCCGCCCAGGCCGTCCCAGCCCAGCAGCCACCGGTTCGCCGCGGCGAGGCCAAGGATCTCGGCGACGTGGAGAAGCAGCAGACCGATGAAGGTCGACTGTATCGCCATCGTCGAGCTGGAATCCGGCCGCGGCGCCGCCCGTCCGAGGGCGTAGAGGGCGTAGTGGTGGACAAGGCCCACGAGGGCGACGAGGCCCACTCCTATGGCAATCGCGGCAAGTGTCATGACCGGACGGGATCAGGCGGCATCGACGGCACCGATCAGCATGTCGCGGACCTGGCCGGCGACGGTGTGCAGGTCGTCGTTGTCGATGGCCGTCATCGAGGCGACGGGGTCGATCGCGCTGATCTCGGTCCCGCCATCGGTCTCGCGCAGGATCACGTTGCAGGGTAGCATCGCGCCGACGCGGGGCTCGATCCCGATCGCCTCGTAGGCCATCTTCGGGTTGCAGGCGCCGAGGATGCGGTAGCCGTCCATTTCGGCGCCGATCTTCTTCTTCATCGTCTCCCGGACGTCGATTTCGGTCAGGACGCCAAAGCCGGCATCCGAGAGCGACGCGCGGAGGCGCGCCTCGGCATCGTCGATGGAGACGCCTTTCAGCAGGCGGTCGTGCGTGTAGCTCATGGAACTGCTCCTTTCCGATTGGTCGGGCCCGGTCCGGCGGACCGGGCCACGGGTCAACGCAGTGCAGCCGATTCAGTTCTGGTCCGGCATGCCCTGCATCATCGGGCGGTCGCCCGTGTCATCGCCCTGCATCATCGGCCGCCTGTCAGGCTCGCCGCCGCGCATCCGGGCCACGCGGCCGGCGAGGGCCTTCATTTCCCCGGAGGTGATCGTGCCATCACCGTCCGCGTCAAGATGCTGGAAGCGGTCGACCATGGTCTCGCGCAGCATCGCGGCGTGCCACTCGGCGAACTCGTCGAGGTTCAGCGCGCCGTCGCCACCCGCGTCGTAGTCCTCGAGGCGCGACTGCATCATCTGGCCGGGCATGTCGTTCATCATGTCCGGTCCCATCATCATCTGCATCATGTCGCGGTCCATCATGGACATTCCGCCCATGCCGGGGCCGCCCATGAACCCCATGCCCGTGCCCGGGCCCATCGCGTCCGAGCCGTGCATCTGCATCATCATGCGCATCATGTGCTCCATCATCTCGTGCCCGTCGCCGCCCATCGGCATGGCGTCGCGGCCCATGCGCGGCTCGTCGGCGCCCATGCGAGGCCCCGAGCCATCGCGATCGTGGTGGCCGCTGTCGGCCAGGGCTGCTCCGGTGGTCAGCACGGTGATCGCGAGAATGCTTGCTGTTCGTGCCAGTGTCGGCATGGAATCCTCCTTTGTTCGGGTCGATAACCCATGACATCGCCATGATTGCGCAAAATTGAATGTAAGTGCATCAGCGGAATTGTAACGGTCTGTCGCAGAGCGGTTGCCTGATACAAACCGCTACAATTCCATTGATGAAACCCGGTCCTGTATTCCGGTAAAATCAGGGGCATGGGCCAGCCTCCGCATATTCTTGTCGTGGACGATCACGCGCAGATCCGCGAGAGCGTGACGCGCTATCTCGCGAAGAACGGGATGCGCGCGACCGCGGCGAAGGACGCCGCCGACATGGATGCGAAGCTCGCGGCCGGTCATTTCGATCTCGTCGTTCTGGACGTGATGATGCCCGGCGAAGACGGGCTCTCGGCTTGCCGCAGGCTGGCCGCCGAGGGCGCGGTGCCGGTCATCATGCTGACCGCTCTCGGAGAAGAGCCGGACCGTATCGCAGGGCTCGAGATCGGGGCCGACGACTACCTCGCCAAGCCGTTCAACCCGCGCGAACTGCTGGCCCGGATCAGGTCGGTCCTGCGGCGGAGCAGCCGGGGTGAGCCCCTCGCCGGCAAGCTGGCCGGGCGGAGGGTGCGGTTCGAGCATCTCGTGCTCGACACCGACCGGCAGATCCTCGTCGACGACGAACAGGGCGAGATCCCTCTCACCGACTCCGAGTTCCGGCTGCTGGTCGTCATGCTCGAGCGCGCGCGGATGGTGCTGAGCCGCGACCAGCTGCTCGACCTGACGGCCGGCCGCACGGCGGGACCGCTCGACCGGACGATCGACAACCAGATCAGCCGCCTGCGCCGCAAGATCGAGCCGGATGTCCTGCGTCCGAGGATCATCAGGACGGTGCGCAACGGCGGCTATTGCCTGGCCACGGACGTGGAGGAGCAGGCGTGATCTCGCGACATATCAGTTCACTGCGGGTCCAGTTGATTCTGCTCGTCGTCGCGGCACTTGTCGCGGGCCAACTGGTCAGCCTGTTTCTCTTTGCCGATGAGCGAAGCCTTGCGATCCGCGCCGCCCTGGGGTTCGAGGCGGCAGGCCGGGCGGCGAACGTGGCGCGGCTGATCGAGGAGGCGCCGTCCGACCTTCACCCTTCGATCGTCAGGGCCGCGAATTCGCCGCTCGTGCGCTTCGATCTGTCCGGAATCGCATCGGTTCAGCATTCGGATCATTCCGACGGCGGTCTTGTCGAGGCCCGGATCCGGACCCTGCTCGACGACAGCTACAGCCGCGATATCCGTGTCGAACTGCACGAGGTCGAAGGCCAACTGATGCCGTTGCCGAACCTGTCGCGTGAAATGACCGACATGCACATGGCGATGATGCGGGGCGAATTGACGGCGGTCGAGATGAACCTCTCCATCGCGATCCGGGGCGGACAGTGGCTGAACGTCGGAACCCGGTTCGAGCGTCCGCCGATCCAGTGGCCGCTTTACTCGATGCTGACCTTCGCCATGTCGGCGGGGCTTCTGCTCGTCGTGGTGATCTGGTTCGTCATGACGCGCCTGACCGGCCCGTTGCGGCGGCTGGCCCGAGCGACCGACAGCCTTGGCCGGGGCGAGGACGTGGCCGAGCTTCCCGTGGCGGGACCGACCGAAGTGCGCGACCTGACCGGGGCCTTCAACCGCATGCAGGACCGCCTGACGCGGTTCGTGGGCGACCGGACGCGGATGCTGGCCGCGCTGGGGCACGACCTGCGCTCGCCGCTGACCGCCATGCGCGTGCAGGCCGAGATGGTCGACGACACCGAGACGCGCGACAGCCTCGTCGCCTCGGTCGAGGAAATGCAGGGCATGGTCGATGCGACGCTGACCTTCGCGCGCGGGTTGACCGGGTCCGAGCCGCCCGAGACCGTCGATCTGCACGACTTCCTCCAGGCCCTGTGCGCGGACATGCCCGGCGGGTTCGCCATCGACGCCGGCCCCCGGATCGAAGCGCGCCTGCGGCCGAATGCCATGCGGCGGGCGCTGCGCAACCTGATCGAGAACGCCATCCGCTACGGGGGCGGCGCCACAGTCGGTTGGCATCGCCAGGGCGATACCCTCGTGGTGACGGTCGAGGACGATGGTCCCGGCATTCCCCGGGACAAGCTCGAGAAGGTCTTCGACCCCTTCTACCGGATCGAGGAGTCGCGCTCGCTCGAAACCGGGGGGCACGGCCTGGGCCTGTCGATCGCGCGGACAATCGTCCAGGCGCATGGCGGTGACATCACGCTCGAAAACCGGGAAACCGGCGGGCTGCGCGCGGCGATCTCGATCCCGCTCGCCCCGAAACCACCTGAAGAAAGGAGAGAACGATGACCTTCAAACTCTGGAGCATGACCGCCCTTGCGAGCCTTGCCGCCTCGCCGGCCCTGGCCGATCCCGACGGTTCATGGGACGGGCACATGATGTGGGGCGGCGGCTACGGCGTCTTCGGCGGCCTGATGATGCTGGTCTTCTGGGGCGTGATCATCGCCCTGATCGTGCTGGCGGTTCACTGGCTGCGCGACAACAGCGGCATCGGCGGCAAGTCCTCGGACGCGCTCGAAACCCTGCGTCAGCGGCTGGCGAAAGGTGAAATCGACGAAGAGGAGTTCCGGCGGCGGAAGGCCGCGCTCGAGGAGTGAGGCGCGAGGCGTGACGCATCAGGACCAGTGAAAGACAGACAGAGGGACAGACATCATGATACCTGAAATCGGGCATTTCGCCCTCGCGTTGGCCTTGTCCCTCGCTGTGGTCCAGAGCGTCATGCCAATCCTCGGGGCCTCACGCGGCAACGTGCGGTGGATGCAGTCTGCCCGGTCTTCCGCGATCGGGCAGGTGTTTTTCGTTGGAGTGGCCTTCGCGGCGCTGATGCGGTCATTCGTGGTCAGCGACTTCACCGTCAGGAACGTGGCGGAGAACTCGCATTCCCTGAAGCCACTGCTGTTCAAGATCGCGGGGACCTGGGGCAGTCACGAAGGCTCGTTACTTCTTTGGGTGCTGATCCTGACGGTATTCGGTGCCGGCGTGGCCGTGCTGGGATCGAACATCCCGGCAGCCACGAAGGCGCGCACGCTGTCCGTGCAGGCCTGGATCAGCGTCGGGTTCCTGTCTTTCCTGCTGTTCACCTCCAATCCGTTCGACCGCGTATTCCCGCCTCCCGCGGACGGCAGCGACCTCAATCCCCTGCTGCAGGACGTGGGGCTCGCGATGCATCCGCCCTTGCTCTATTTCGGCTATGTCGGGTTCTCGATCGTGTTTTCCTTCGCCGTCGCGGCCCTGATCGAGGGACGCATCGATGCCGCCTGGGCGAGATGGGTCCGGCCCTGGACCCTGGCCGCATGGATGAGCCTGACCGCGGGGATCGCCCTTGGGTCGTGGTGGGCCTATTACGAGCTGGGCTGGGGCGGCTGGTGGTTCTGGGATCCGGTCGAGAACGTCAGCTTTATGCCCTGGTTGCTCGGCACGGCACTCCTGCATTCGGCCATCGTGACCGAGAAACGCGATGCATTCAAAAGCTGGACCATTCTCCTGGCCATCCTGACGTTCTCGCTGTCGCTTCTGGGCACCTTCATCGTGCGCTCGGGGCTGCTAACCTCGGTCCATGCCTTCGCCGTGGATCCGGAGCGGGGGATCTACATCCTCGGGCTCCTGGCCCTTTCCATCGGCGGCTCGCTGACGCTCTACGCTTGGCGCGCGCCGGTCATGGAGGGCGGCGGATTGTTCCGTCCAATCAGCCGCGAGGCCGGGCTTTTGGTCAATAATCTGATCCTGGCGGCCGCAACCGGAACCGTCCTGTTCGGAACCTTGTATCCCTTGCTCCTCGAGGCCCTCACGGGCGACAAGATCTCCGTCGGACCGCCCTTCTTCAACGCGGCGTTCGTGCCCATGATGCTCGTGCTCGGCCTTTTCATGGGTGCCGGCCCCTTCCTGTCATGGAAGCGCGCGGATCTTGCCGGCGTTCTTCAACGGATCCGGTTCGTCGCCGGGCTGGCGGTTCTTGTCACGCTCGCCGTCTGGTACCTGATCAGCGGCGGTCCTTTCCTGGCCTATGTTTCCATTCTGATCGCGGTATGGCTGCTTCTGGCGACTCTCCGGGAATGGGCGTTGCGGATCAAATTCATGGAAGCTCCTCTGAGCGAGACGCTGCGCCGGGCGCGCAATCTGCCGCGTGCATCGCACGGCATGACGCTGGCGCACGTCGGCCTCGCCGTGGCAATGATCGGCATGATCGGATCAAGCGCTTGGAAGAGCGAAGAGATCGTCTTCGTCACGCCGGGGACCGACGTAACGATCGCCGGATTCGACGTGACCTTTACCGGTGCCGAGCGTCTGCGCGGCCCGAATTACATCGCGGATCGCGGCAGGCTCGAGGTCCGGCGAGACGGCGAGCCGGTGACAACGCTCTACCCGGAGCGGCGGAGCTATCCCGTGGCGCAAAGCACGACCACGGAATCCGCGATCCGGTCGACACTTGCGGGCGACCTTTATGCTTCGATCAGTGAGCCCGCCTCGGAAGAGGCGGCCAGCGGCGAAGCCTGGACGCTGCGCATTCTCTACGAACCGCTGGTCAATTTCATCTGGCTCGGTGCCTTGATGCTGGTGGCAGGCGGCGCGCTCTCGCTATCGGATCGGAGGCTGCGCGTGGGGGTGCCGCGTCGAACCCGCCCCCATGGCGACCTGCGCCTGCCTGCAGAATAGGAGACCCCATGAAACGCCTGTTTGCAGTGGTGCCGTTGGTTGTCGCCGTAGTGCTCGGAGGATTTTTCCTCTGGGGGCTGAATCCCGAACGCGACCCGAGCGAAATTCCGTCGGTCCTGATTTCGCAGCCCGCACCGGAATTCGATCTGCCTTCCGTTCCCGGTGTCGATGTGCCGGGCCTGGGGCGCGCAGACCTGACGGACACCCCGGGCCCCGTGGTCATCAACGTCTTCGCCTCGTGGTGCGTCCCGTGCAAGGCCGAGCATGCCGTGCTGACGCGGTTCGTCGAGCGTTACGGCCTGCGTCTCTTCGGGATCAATTACAAGGACGAACCCAAGGACGCCGCGACCTGGCTCTCGGATCTGGGCAACCCCTACGCGCGGATCGGCTCGGATCGTTCAGGACGCGCGGGCATCGAATGGGGCATATCCGGCGTCCCCGAAACCTTCATCGTCGGCCGCGATGGGACGGTGCTCTACCGCTATGTCGGCCCCATCGTGGGGGAGGAGGCTGTCGCGAAGTTCACCACCGCACTGACCCAGGCCGGGGCCCTTGACCGGGAGTTGGGCTCATGATCCGGGCCCTGTTTCTGATCATCATGCTGGGGTTGCCTGGGCTGGCGAATGCCGTGGAGCCGGACGAGATGCTGGCTGACCCGAACCTCGAAGCGCGGGCCCGCGAGATATCGAGGGAGCTGCGCTGCGTCGTCTGTCAGAACCAGGATATAGACAGTTCGAATGCAGGCGTAGCGCGCGACCTTCGCCTTCTGGTGCGCGAGCGGTTGACGGCGGGCGACAGCGACACGGAGGTCATCGACTTCGTCCGCGCCCGCTATGGTGATTTCGTCCTGTTCAAACCTCCGTTCAAACCGCAGACCTACGCGCTCTGGATCGCGCCGTTCGCTCTGCCCGCTGCCGCATTCGTGATTGGCGGAATACTCCTCTGGAGAGCACGGCGACCCGCTTCGGTCGAGGACCTCAGCGATGAGGAAGAGGCGCTCGTCGCCGAGGTCCTCGCAAGACATGGTAGGAGAGACGAAAAATGATCTGGGTTGCTTTCCTTGTGATGGCTCTTGTCGCGACAGCTTTCGCGCTCTTTCCGATCTTCAGGCCGGATACGGCGGCCGTCGTTCGCTCCGACGCGATCCCGGCGGTGCTCGCCGATCAGCTGGAAGAAGTCCGGCGTGATCTGGACCGTGGTCTTATTTCCGCCGCCGAAGCCAAGGCTGCGGAGCTGGAGATCAAGAAACGCATTCTGTCTGTCGTTCGCAGAACAACGAGTGAAGAACATGGTCCCGGCGCAGGCGGCGGACGGGCCGGCGCGATCCTTGCCGCGCTTTTCGTCCCGCTCATGGCCTTTGGATACTACACCGTGAACGGGGCTCCTGACGTCCCGGCCCTGGCATTCGCGGAGAGGGCCCCCGAGCGCGCGGAGGAGGCCCGGATCGTGGACATGGCGCAGCAACTCCATGATCGCTTGCAGAACGATCCGAATGGCGGCGCGAGCGAAGGCTGGATGCTTCTCGGTCAGACCTACATGCGGATGCAGCGCTTCGAGGACGCCGTGAGGGCCTTCGAGACGGTCGCGGATCGCTCGGATGCAACCTCGGCGACCTGGTCGATGCTGGCAGAAGCCTTGATCGGGGCCAACGCCGGGACGGTGGTTCCGCGCGCAGAGGCGGCAATCGAACAAGCCCTGGAGATCGACGCAATGAACCCGGCGGCCACATTCTACGCCGCGCTGGCCGAAAGCCAGGGAGGCGACGATGCCAAGGCCTACGATCTGCTCACGACCCGCTTGACGGAAGCGAACGGATATGCGGCCTGGATGGATAGCTACGTGGCCCGGATCAATCGTCTCGCACAGGAGACAGGCAAGCCGCGCGTCGCGGTTTCGGACTACGCGTCCGAAGCTCCGCGCGGTCCCAGTGCCGCAGACGTTGCGGCGGCGCGCGACATGTCCGAGGGCGACAGAGCCGACTTTATCAGGTCTATGGTCGATCGTCTTGCATCCCGGCTGGAAGCGGAACCGGACGACCTGGACGGGTGGATGAGGCTTGGCAATGCCTACAAGGTCCTGAACGAGCGCAAGAACGCCATCGAGGCCTACAGCCGTGCGCAGGAACTGCTGGAAGCCGCGGCTCAAGACGACCCTCGAAGACAGATCGTCGAGAAAGCTCTCCGGGATCTCCAGGGGTGACGTAGTGCCGAAGGGGCCTGAGATGGCCTTTTTTAGGATCTGCCGAGGTCATCTGTCGGACAAGGCGGCCGCCCGCTGGATCGATGGTGAAGGACACGGCAAGGAGGAGAGAGTGATGAGTTCGCGTGGCAACCCGCACGCCGGCCACATGCCTTCGGGCGGTCGGGGCATGGCAATTTCGGCCTGGCTGACGGGCGTGTATTTCGTGATCGAGATGGGCATCGGCTTGTGGACCGGGTCGATCGCGGTAATCTCGGACGCGTTTCATACCTTTTCGGCTGTCGGCGGCGTGCTGGTCGCAATTGCCGCGGCTCGGCTTGCCAAGCGCCCGGCAGACGAAACCTTCAGTTTCGGCTGGTATCGCTCGGAGATCATCGGTGCGCTGGTCAACGGTGGCTTTCTGCTCGGCATGGCACTGGTCGTCATCTACATGGCCGCGATGCGCCTCGGGTCGCCGATAGACCTGCCGACCGGGCCGATGCTGATCGCGGCCGCGGGCGGGCTCTTCACCGAGGTGATCTCGCTCTGGCTGATCTGGCAGCAGAGCAAGACCGACCTCAACGTGCGTGGCGCTCTCTGGCACATCATCCAGACCTTCGTCGGGAGCCTTCTGATCATCGTAACGGCACTGGTCATCAAGTTTACTGGATTCTTACTGATCGACCCGATCCTCGGCATGGCATTCGGGGTCGTGCTGCTATGGGCGAGCTGGGGCATCCTGCGCGACGCGGCGCGGCTGCTGATGGAGGGCACGCCCGACGAGGTGGATTTGCGAGGGGTGATCGAGGCGCTGGAGGCAATGGACGGAGTGCAGGATGCCCATCATGTCCACGCCTGGACTCTGACCAGCGGGCGCAACGTGTTTTCCGGACATCTGAGGGTTTCTCAAGACGCCGATACGCAGGCAGTGCTGAAAGATGCGAATACGATGTTGAAATCGGATTTCGGTTTCTTCTTCGTCACTCTTCAGATCGAAACCCGGTGCCTGGATGAGAGCGGCGCCGAGAAGATCGACGTGACCAGTGGCCCTGCCGAGACAGTAGACGAACCATGACCGCAAGAGTCCGAGGATCGCAGCCGTCACTTCGGCTTCGTGTCACGCGACAAGTCATCCGGCAGACTGTCAGATGTGCAGTGCGCAGCGGCATTGCCAACCGGCAGATGACGGACACGCAAGGCCACCCGATCCGCTGGCTCGGTCCTGAGATCCAGTCCTACCTGGCCGCAATGGATGCGGAAGCGGTTGCTCTTCGCCGGCACGCGCGGTTGGACGAACTTGACCGCTTCGGGAACCGCCTGATGGTCGAAATGGCGATCTGGACCGCCGCCGCCGACCGCGCATTGAGGAAATCCGGCATTTCGCCCGAGACCGCGCGACAGGTGGTGGCCGACCTCGGCTGGGAAATCTACAGCAGGATGCTGAGCCTCAGCTCTCTGCCCGTGCGGCTCGTGGCGAGGGATCCCGGACAGCGCCTGAGGTGGACCATCCGAATGCTGCTGGTCTTTCCCTTCAGCGCCCCCGGAGCGCCCGGATACGAGGTGAAAGCGTGGCGTGAGGGCGATGACATCCTGACCCATTTCACCTGCTGTCCGCCCCAGAGTTTCGTTCGCCGGGTGGCCGAGACGGAGGGCGATCCCTACGCGCTGGAGACCTTCCGCCGGAGCTGGTGCACCTACGATTGGCCGGGCGCCGACCTGATTGCAAGCGATGCTTCGCGGGGCCATTACCGTCGTCCGCACACGCTGTCGCACGGCGACTCCGTCTGCGACATGTGCTGGGCAGCGCGGGCACGGTCTGTTTAGGCTGGAGGTTTCATGCGCACGCTACTGCTGCTGGCCCTGATCACCGTCTCCGAGGCGACGATCGGCATATTCGTCAAGCTCACCGGCGGACTGATTCCCATCCACACCTTGAACTTCTACGCGTTGCTGACGGCGACATTGTTCCTCATGCTGACGATGCCCGTCCTGAATGGTGAGCCTTTGCGGCTGCCTTGGGGAAACATGACCGACACCGTGATCATCGGCGTGCTCATTGCGACGCAGATCAGCGTCTTCAACCTGGCGATGACGCTTGTTCCTATCGCGAACGCCGTGATTTTCTGGAGCGTTGCACCGTTCTTTACGTTCATCTTGTCGGCCATTTTCCTGAAAGAAAGAGCGACCCTCGGGAACGTCCTGACCTTCGGGATCGCGATCGTCGGCATCGTTCTTGCCAAGCCGCTGTCCGGCGGACACATGCTCGGCAATCTCGTGGCGCTGGCTGATGGAGCCGTCCATGCCGCGATGGTCACCTACATGCGGCACGAGGGAAAATCCGAGACCGGAAACGACATTGCCTGGTCGATGCTGGTGGCCGCGCTGATCCTTGCCCCTTCGGTGCTGATCTTTGGGCCCGGACAGGTCTTTTCACCAACGCCAGGCATGGGGGAGGGCGGGGTCCCGGTCGGCATATGGGCTCTGGCGCTGGGACTCGTCTCAACGGGCTTCGCCTATTTCGGGATCTCTCTGGTCCTCAAGAGGCTGAACGCCAATGTCTATTCGCTGATCGACATTATCGTCTCGCCGGTCGTGGCGACCCTGCTTGGTTTCCTGATCCTGGCGGAAATCCCGGCGGCGAGCACCGTTTATGGTGGTGCGCTCCTGCTGTTCGCCGGGTTCCTGCTCACCTGGCAGACCACGCGGGACACCCCGAATATCGCGGTTCACCCGTGCCAATGCCAGGCAGCGTCCGCGTAGCGTCGGTGGTCACCAGTCCTGATCAAAAAGGCCAGACGTGGTCGCCCGGCCGCCCGAGGCGGAGCGCAGCGCGTTGATCACCGCCTCACCCGACAGGATTTCCGACAGCACGATACCGTCAGGGGCGCCCGGGCCGTAGACGGCGTTGAACGGGATGCCGTAGCGATCGAAACTTTCGAGATAGCGAGAAATGGTCTCGTCCGGTCGCGTCCAGTCGGCCTGCATCGGGACGGTGCCCTCGGCGCGCAGCGCGGTCAGCACGGGATCGCGCTCGATGACCAGTGCCTTGTTGGCCTTGCAGGTGAGGCACCAGTCGGCCGTAACATCGACGAAGACGACCTCTCCGCGCGACACGCGCCGCGCGATTTCCGCCCGGTCGAAGGGCATCCAGCTGAGCGAAGAGACCGCGACTTCGGTCGCTTCCGTTTTGGTCAACTGGGGAACTGCGATCAGGGACAGCCCGGCGCATGCGGCGACGATCGGCCAGCGGGCGGCCGAGGGCAGACGTGGGACGGAGAGAGTGACCGCCAGCGCCAGCGCCAGCCCGCCTACGGCAGCTGCCGCGGCTGTCCCGGCCACACCTGCCATCACCCAGAGAAGCCAGGCCACCGTGGCCATGAGCAGGCCCCCGAGGAGAAACCTCAACGCCACCATCCAGCGCCCGGGCTTCGGCAGGAGCGAAATGGCGCCCGGCACGGCTGCGACCAGGAGGTACGGCACGGCCAGCCCGATCCCGAGGCTGGTGAAGACGATGAAGATATCGATACCTCGCCCGGCCAGTGCGAAGGCGATGGCCGTCCCGAGGAACGGGGCCGAACATGGCGTCGCCATGACAGCGCCGAACATGCCGGTCAGGAAATCCGCGGCATGCCCGTGTCCGCGTCCGGAATTCGCCAGCCGCGTCTGCAGGCCGGAGGGCAGGCTGAACTCGAAACCGCCCAGCATGTTGGCAGAGAAAACCGACAGCAGCAGCACCATCGCCGCAAGGAACAGCGGGTTCTGGAATTGCAGCCCCCAGCCGACCACGACACCGGTCCGCTGCAACAGGAAGAGGATCAGCGCCAGCCCCCACATGAATGTCAGGGCGCCCCCGGCGGCGGCGAGGAAGCTCGCGCGCACCGTGCGCCTATCCTGCTCGCCGTGTTTCATGACCGTCGAGAGCTTTATCGAGAGGACCGGCAGCACGCAGGGCATGACGTTCAGGATCAGTCCCCCGAGGAAAGCGACCAGTGCGATCCAGATCAGGGTTTCGATGCCGGGGGCGGCGGTCGCGATGCTGAAAGGTGGGGCAGGGGCTTCGGCAGCACGGTCCGGCGTGACGGTGAAGGCCCGGTCCGGCCCGTCTGTCACCGTGAGGACCGGATCGTGAAGCGTCGCGTCGTCGGTCGAAAGGACCGGCAGCGTGGCCCACAGTCTGCGCCCGCCGTCGCCAAGCCGGACATCGGGTTTGCCGAGAGCGTTGTCTGCGCCGAGTTCCGGGAAGACGTCCGGGTCCTTGAACGGTGTGGCGCTGCGAAGCGAGATGGTGAGCGCGGTCGTCTGGTTGTCGAGATGGAAAAGCGCCTGATCGACGCCGATGCCGTCCCCCTCAGCTGGAACGCGCGCCAGAAAGCCGGCGATACGGTCGGCGACCGGCTGATCGATTCCGTTACTGGCCGGCAGATCGAGGCTCAGGTTGAAATCCCGCGGCACGCAGACGTCTGAACAGACGAGCAGCGAGACTTGCGCCTCAAGCTTTGCCGGCTCTCCCGGTCGTGCGAGTTCGATCCGGAGCGGGAAGACGACTTCGCCGTGGTAGCCGAAGTTCTCGATACCGAAGGCCGTGAAGCGCTCAGGGGCGGGCCAGAGGAATTCCACCTCCGCGATGTTCTCCGATCCCGCCCAATCCACCGATGGTGAGATGCCGACTTCACCTGGTGACCGCCAGTAGGTCTTCCAACCGTCGCCAAGGTCCAGGTCCAGCCCCCCTGATAGGGTTCGGCCGCTGTCGGGCACTCCGTCCTGGGCAGAGATCAACCGCGCCGTGACGGCGGGGGACTCATATGGCTGCGAGGACGCGGCATGGACGGCTGGGGTAGTGCCGAGCGCCGCGGCCGCAATGACCATGACGAAACGATATGTCGTCAGCATGTTATGGAGCATCTTTCGGGATTCCGTAAGTGGCGGGCAACGATCGGCGATCTCCCAGACAAGCGGACATGCCGTGAAGCTCGTTGCAACGCCACCGGCAGAACAGGACCCGTGGTCGCGTGATCGCTGTCGTCTTCGACAGGGGGGATCATGACCCAAACACGAAGCCCTGGCGGCCGTCATCGCATTCGAGCCTTCGCAAGTCCGTGCCCGTTCTGTCCGTCACGCGACACCCCCGGGGAAGAGCGACACCCTCTTCCCGGGTCGACAGCGCGCCGGTATCGCGAAAGCACTCGGCAAGAGAGGCCGAGCATCCGCCGAGCGCAAGCAGCAATGCGCTAACCTTCAAGACTTGTGGCGTGGACACCCGGGCTCCCCGTCCGACTTTCGTTCCCTGGCCGATCGTCGGCAACCGGTATGGGCTCAGCGATGAGCTTGGGAGCTGTTTCACCGTCCCCATGGCAGGACTTGCCCATCATCCTGTGCATGACAACATGGCCCCCGGCGCACAGGATCAACGGGGCGAAAATCCCGGCATTGGCCCAGAGACCTGAAACGCTACCTCCCGTAACGAAGAATGCGCCGACGGGGATCAGCATGACCGCGCAGCAGGCCATCATGCCGTATCGCATGAGCTTGTTGCCTTGGGGGTTGCCAGGTCGATTTGCGTGTATCATGGTCGCCTCATCCTTCAGAAATTGTCGCTTCATTTGCCGCCCTCCCGGAGTGGAAGGTCAAGGATACAAACCGATACATTTCTCGCAGGCTTGTCAGGTTGTCGCACGCACCTTCTCGGGTATTCATCTTCTTGGAACAGGCAAGGAAGAAGGACACAGGCAGATGAAGGCAGATCGTTCGATCAACTTGAACCGGCGCGGACTGATCGGCGGTGCTCTCGCCCTGATAGCCACGCCGGGTATCGTTCACGCCGCCGCCGATAAGGCGCGGCGCAACATTTCGTCGTTCCGCACGCACGACTGGCGCGATCACTTCGACCGGATCGGAAACGGCATCATCATCGCCGACACCACGTCGAGGATGCTCCAGCACTGGACGGGAGACGGCGAGATGCGCATCTACCCGACCTCCGTCCCGCTGACCGAGGACCTCACCCGCCGCGGCTACACCGAGGTTGTCGAAAAACGCGAGAACCCGGGCTGGGGCCCCACGGCGTCGATGCGGGAGCGCGATCCGACCTTGCCCGCTTACGTCGAAGGCGGCGACCCGCGCAATCCGCTCGGCACGCGCGCGCTTTATCTCTCGTGGCAGTACTACCGGATCCACGGCACGCAGGACACGCGCAAGATCGGGCGCCGCTCCTCGAGCGGTTGTATCGGCCTCTACAACCGGCAGATCGAGGAGGTCTATGAAAGGGCGCCCGTAGGAACCCAGGTCAAGCTCATCTGAGTTTCGGAAAGAGAAAGAAAGACAGGTACATGGACAAGCTGACCGTGATGGTGGCCGTCGTTCTGGCCGGGGGGCTCGGAATTGCGGGCTGGCAGTTCCTGCAGCCCGCGGCCGCGCCGACGGGGCATTCGATGACACCGCCTGACATCAGTGAGGTTGCCGAAGGCGCTCCGATTGCGGAGGTCAGCCTGCCGGAAGAGCTTTCCGGCAACGCCCAACTGGGGAAGAAGATCTTCGAGGCCAAGTGTTCCAGTTGCCACGGTCAGAGCGCAGCCGGACAGAATGGAGTCGCGCCGCCACTGGTTCATAAGATCTACGAGCCGAGCCATCATTCCGACATGGCGTTTGTCGCGGCGGCTCAGAACGGGGTGCGGTCGCATCATTGGGATTTCGGCAACATGCCCCCGGTCGAAGGCGTGACGCCGGGCGACGTCAAGATGGTCGTGGCCTATGTCCGCGAACTGCAGCGGGCAAACGGGATCGAGTGATGATCCTGCGGCGTGCGAACGGATTGCTGAACGCCCTGGTTCTGCTTGCCGTGATGTTCGTGGCGGGCGTGCCCGATACCGCGTCGGCTCACGCGGACGATCACGCGCCGTCCCGCTCGGCGGCCCTGCATGAGGCACATGACTCACCGGTCCACCAGTCGGACGAGGAGGGCTCGGGGCATTGCCATCCCGGGCTCGACTGCTTCACGGCCGCCGTTTTCATCCTGGCGGTGGACATCACGCCGCCTGAATTCGTCACCACGACGGCATACCTCACGCCGTTCCACATGGTTGACGACGTTCGCCCCGACATGGACCTCCCGCCGCCGCGCCGGCATTCCTGAACAACCCATGAACCGGAATTCAGGACGACGGAGTAACGATACGATGAAGAGAACGACCATTCTGGCAGCAATCGCCGTGACTGGAACGGCGGCGGCCGCCCTCGCACACAGCGGCGCGACGGGCATCGTCAAGGAACGCATGGAAGCAATGAAGGCCATGGGCGACGCCGTGAAGACGGTCACACCGATGATGCAGGGCGAGGCCGAGTATGACGCCGATGTCATGCGCGACGCCGCGCGCACCTTCCAGGAGCATTCGGGCGAGGCCCTGACCGAGCTGTTCCCGGAAGGCTCCGACGGGGCACCCTCCGAAGCCAAGGACGTGATCTGGTCGGACTGGGAGCGGTTCGAGGAGCTTGCGAGGTTGCTCGACGTCTACGGCGAGGGCCTCGAAGGCGCTGCCGGCAATGGTATCGCGGGCGGCGGCAACATGGACACCGGATCGATGATGGGGGGAAGTTCCGGCATGGGGTCAGGCCCCATGATGGGAGGCAGCTCCATGATGGGCTCCGGTTCCGGCATGATGGGCGATGCCGCGACCGGTATGATGAGCGCAGAGGATATCGCCCAGATGCCGGCGGATGCGGCGTTCAACATGACGACGCAGGTCTGCTCGGCCTGCCATTCGCGGTTCCGGGCGGAAGACGACTGACCATGCGTCGGATAATCTATTGGTCGGTCGGGGCGGCGGCGCTAAGCGGCGTCGCCCTGGCCGCAGTGATCGCATGGCCGGTCGGCAGCGCACCTGCGCCGATCGAGCTGGAGGGTAACGTCGACAGGGGTGCCTACCTGGCGCGCGCCAGCGGCTGCATCGCCTGTCATTCGAATTTCGAGGCGGGCGGTGCCCCCTTGGCGGGCGGCGCGCCGCTCGAGACGGATTTCGGCACCTTCTACCCGTCGAACCTGACCCCGGACCCGGAGCACGGGATCGGAGACTGGACGGCAGAGAGCTTTGCCAAGGCGGTTCGCCAGGGCATAGGCCCGGACGGCGAGCCTTATTTCCCGGCCTTCCCCTATCCGTTC
Organism: Salipiger abyssi; assembly: GCF_001975705.1. Taxonomy (NCBI): domain Bacteria; kingdom Pseudomonadati; phylum Pseudomonadota; class Alphaproteobacteria; order Rhodobacterales; family Roseobacteraceae; genus Salipiger; species Salipiger abyssi. The sequence continues at coordinate 107,889 of NZ_CP015093.1, read as the reverse complement.
TACGCGGAGTTCTCGGACCAGGACATCGCCGATCTCTGGGCCGCGTTCCAGACCGTGGCGCCGGTGGCCGAGCCCGCGCCCTATCATGACGTGAGCTTTCCCTTCGACCAGCGGTGGGGGTTGAAACTCTGGCGCGCCGCGTTTTTCTACGAGCCTAAGTCAGAGCCTGTGCCGGATCGCAGCGACGCGTGGAACCGGGGCCGCGAACTCGTGCGTGGTGCCGCGCATTGCGGGGCCTGCCATACGCCGCGGAACCTGGCGGGTGGCCGTGACCTTGGCGCCGTCTTCGCCGGCAATGCCGAGCTTCCGGGCGGCAGCAAGGCGCCGTCCATTCGGGCCGAAGACCTCGAACAGAACGGATGGACGGTCTCGTCGCTGGCCTATGCGCTGCAATCGGGCCTCACGCCCTCGGGCGACGCCTTTGGCGGCAGCATGGCCGAGGTCGTCCGCGAAGGCACGCGGTTCCTGTCTCCACAGGATCGCGAGGCGATGGCGATCTACCTGTTCGACGCGGAGGTAGGCGGGGCCGACGACATCGTGACGGAAGAAGGGGAGTCCGCAGAGCGGAAGACCCGGATCGACTGAGAAAACGGCGGGGCCATCGGCCCCGCTCTGAAAGGAATGAACCGATGACACCCACAAGGCGTGATGCCCTGAAACTGGCCGGACTTGCTGGGCTTGGCGCGGGCCTCCCGCGGGGGCTCTTCGCCGCCGAGGAGATCCCCGAACTCGCGGCTCAGGTCGCTCGGCTTCAATTGCTGCCCGACAGTTACCCGCAGACCGAGGTCTGGGGCTATGGCGGCACCATCCCGGGACGCGAGATCCGGGTGGGGCAGGGCCAGCGCCTGCGCCGGCGCTTTGTCAACGACCTGCCGCAGGCCAGTTCGATCCACTGGCACGGGATCCGCATCGACAATGCGATGGACGGGGTATCAGGCCTGACGCAGGACGCCGTCGCGCCAGGCGGCACCTTCGACTACGATTTCGTGACGCCGGATGCCGGGACCTACTGGTATCACGCGCACAACAGGTCCTGGGAACAGGTGGCACGCGGGCTGCATGGCCCGCTGATCGTCGAGGAGGCCGGGGCGCCGGATGTCGATCGTGAAGAGGTGCTCGTTCTCGACGACTGGTTGCTGAACCCCGAGACAGGCCAGATCGACGACAGTTTCGACCATCCCATGATGATGAGCCACGGCGGACGCACCGGGAATTACGTCACCACCAACGGGCGTTACAACCTGTCGCTGCCCGTGCGACGGCACGAGCGGCTGCGCCTGCGACTGATCAACGCATCGAACGCCCGGATTTTCCCGCTGAAGCTGTCGGGGCTGGAGGGCTGGATCGTGGCCCTGGACGGGATGCCGCTCGCCACGCCAGCCCCGGTGGAGCATGTCCTTGTCCTTGGCCCGGCACAGCGGACGGACCTGATCGTCGACGTTTTGGCAGAAGAAGGGGAAACGGCAGACCTGGTCCATGTCGGCGATGCCGAGAATTTTTCGCAGGTCGTTTTCACTGTGTCGGGCACGGCCAGCCAGACGCGGCGCGCGGCGCCCGTGGCCCTGCCGCCGAACCCGAAGATGGATCTGCCGGACTTGGCCGGGGCGACTCCGCTGCGGCTCGTCATGTCGGGCGGCGCGATGGGGCGCATGGACTCCGCCATCCTGAACGGCGAACGCATGGCTTTCCGCGAATTGGCGGCCGCGGGTCGGTTCTGGGCATTCAACGGCGTGGCAGAGATGACAGATACGCCGCTGGCCGACTTGGGGCTGGGCGAGACCGTGCTGCTGGAGATCGTCAACGACACCGTTTTTCCCCACGCCATGCACCTGCACGGCATGCATTTCCGAGAGGTGTCCGAGGACGGCGCGTTGGGACCGCTTCGGGACACGATCCTTGTTGGCGGCAGGGAGACGCGCGAGATCGCCTTCACCGTCGACAATCCCGGCGACTGGCTGTTCCACTGCCACATGCTCGGTCACGCGGCCTCGGGCATGACGACATGGGTGCGGGTCACATGAGGGGCGTTGTCATCGGGACAGTCTTCGCGGTTCTTGCGGCTGCGGGCTTCTGGTTCGTCCTCGGGCAGGGGACGACCGAGAATGCCTCTGCGGCGCCGGTGGACATCGCCGAAGGCAAGGCGCTCTACGCCGAGAACTGCGCCTCCTGCCACGGAGCCGAGCTTGAGGGCCAGCCCGACTGGCGCTCACCCGGCCCCGATGGGCGTCTGCCGGCGCCGCCGCATGACGAGACGGGTCATACCTGGCATCACCCGGACAGCGTCCTGTTCGACTATACCAAGCTGGGCGGAGAGGCCCTGATGGCGCAACGTGGCATGGAATTCGGCAGTGGCATGCCGGGTTTCGGTGACAGCCTGACGGATCAACAGATCCGAAACATTCTGGGTTACATCCGCTCGACCTGGCCCGAAGACGTGAAACAAGCCCAGGCAGAACGAACGAAAGCGGACAATGGAGCGAACTGAAATGACGCTGAAGAAACCGATCCTTGCGCTGGCGATGGCAGCCCTGCTGCCGATGCCTGCGCTCTCCCAGGAGCTTGACGAGGCGCGGGTCAAGGAACTGGTCCTCGAGGCGATACGCGAGAACCCCGAGATCATCATGGAGGCGGTCGCGCTGCTCGAACAGCGGCAGGCGGATGCCCAGGCCCAGAACCAGTCGGACGTGCTGCGCAACCAGCGTGACCTGATCGAGCATGATCCGAACGCGCCCGTGCTCGGCAACCCGGACGGCGATGTGACCGTGGTGGAGTTCTTCGACTACAACTGCCCCTATTGCCGCCGCGCAAAACCGGAGATCCGGGCCCTGATCGAGGAAGACCCGAACGTCCGGCTCGTCTACCGCGAATGGCCCATCCTCGGCGAAGGATCCGTCTTTGCCGCCAAGGCGGCGCTCGCGGCCCGTGCGCAAGGCAAATACGAAGACTTTCACTGGGCGATGATGGCGATTGATGGCCGCGCGAACGAAGCCTCAGTCATGCGTGTCGCCGAAGACGTCGGGCTGGACCTGGATCAACTGAGACAGGACATGGAGGCCCAGGAAGTTGCCGAGCACATTGAAACCTCGATGCGCCTGACGCAGGCGCTCGGGTTCAATGGGACGCCGTCCTTCGTCATCGGCGACGCGCTCGTGCCCGGCTTCGTCGAGAAAGAGCGTCTCTCCGATCTGGTGAGCGAGGCACGCGATTCTTCGCAGTGACGGTAAGCTCTGCGCCAGCGATGACCGGCGCGGGCCATGGTCAGGCGCTGACCTGCTGTGCGTCGTAGCCCGCGTCCTTGATCGCCGCGCTCACCTGCTCCGGCGCGAGGACGCTGTTGATGCTGACCCGGTGCGTGTCCAGGTCGCAGGCGACATCGGCGCCGGGGTCGGCGGCCTTGACCGATTTCTCGATGGCAGCCGTGCAGTGGCCGCAGCTCATGTCGGGCACATTGAATTGCATTGCGACGTCTCCTTGCGTTTGCTTCGCCGCAGATATGAGGATTCCAGCGGGTGGAAGGTCAAGAGGGCCGGTCACCGCGAAGAAAATTCATCCGCACGCTTGACCTTCCAGTGACTGGAGGCCCCACATGAGGGGCAGCCAAGAGGAATGAAGGAGGCCGTCATGCCCGAACCAACGCCCGTCACTCTCTCCGTCGGGGGTATGTCCTGCGCCTCCTGCGTGGGGCGCGTGGATCGTGGCCTGGCGGCGCTGGAGGGGGTCCATGACGTCTCGGTCAACCTCGCCTCGGAAACCGCCCGCATGACCGTCGACGATCCCGCGCGTGTAGGCGCAGCGGTCGAGGCGCTCGACGACCTGGGCTACCCGGCGCGCCGGGCGACGGTGACGCTGAACATCGAGTCGATGTCCTGCGCATCCTGCGTGGGTCGCGTCGACAAGGCGCTCGAGGCCGTGCCGGGCGTGCTCGAGGTGAACGTGAACCTCGCCTCGGAAACCGCGAAGGTCACCTACGCCGAGGGCGCGGTCACGCCCTCTGACCTGACCGCCGCCAGCGCCGAGATGGGCTACCCCGCCACGGTGGCCGAGGCCTCCGGCGGCGAGGACCGCGGCGCCCGCAAGGAAGAGGAGGCGCGCGGCCTCCTGCGCCAGACGGCGCTCGCCGCCGCGCTCGCCCTGCCGGTCTTCCTGGTCGAGATGGGCGGGCACGTCCTTCCCGCCGTGCACCACTGGATCGACGCGACCATCGGCCAGCAGACCAGCTGGGTGCTGCAGTTCGTGCTGACCACGCTGGTCCTCGCGGGCCCCGGGCGCATGTTCTACCGCAAGGGCATCCCGGCGCTGCTCAAGGGCGCGCCCGACATGAACAGCCTCGTCGCCGTGGGCACCGGGGCGGCCTACCTCTACTCGGTCGTGGCGACCTTCCTTCCGGCGCTGCTCCCCGAGGCGGTGCGCGCCGTCTACTTCGAGGCCGCCGCCGTCATCGTCGTGCTGATCCTGCTCGGCCGCTTTCTCGAGGCGCGCGCCAAGGGCCGCACCGGCGCGGCGATCCGCAAGCTGCTGGGCCTGCAGGTCCGCACCGCCCGCGTCATGCGCGACGGCGAAAGCGTCGAGGTCTCGGTCGACGATCTTTCCGCCGGCGACATGGTCCTCGTGCGGCCGGGCGAGCGTATTGCCGTGGACGGCGAGGTCACCGAGGGCTCCAGCCACGTCGACGAAAGCATGCTCACCGGCGAGCCGGTCCCGGCCGAGAAGGGCCCTGGCGACGCCATCACCGGCGGCACCGTGAACGGCGCGGGCAGCCTGACCTTCCGCGCCACCCGCGTCGGCGCCGACACCACGCTGTCGCAGATCATCCGCATGGTCGAGGAGGCGCAGGGCGCCAAGCTGCCGATCCAGGGGCTGGTCGACCGCATCACCCTGTGGTTCGTGCCCGCCGTCATGTCGGCGGCGCTGCTGACCGTGCTGGTCTGGCTGGTCTTCGGCCCGTCGCCCGCGGTGACGCTGGCGCTGGTGGCCGGGGTCTCGGTTCTCATCATCGCATGCCCCTGCGCCATGGGCCTCGCGACGCCGACCTCGATCATGGTCGGCACCGGCCGCGCCGCCGAGATGGGCGTCCTCTTCCGCAAGGGTGACGCGCTGCAGCAGCTCGCCTCCGTGGGCGTCGTGGCGCTCGACAAGACCGGCACCGTGACCGAGGGACGGCCCGAGATGACCGACCTCGTGCTGGCCGAGGGGGTCGACCGGGCCGACGTGCTGTCGAAGATCGCGGCGGTCGAGTCGCGCTCCGAGCACCCCATCGCCGAGGCCGTCGTCCGCGCCGCCCGGGCAGAGGGCGCCCCGCGCGCCGAGGCCACGGATTTCACCTCCGTCACCGGCCACGGCGTCCGCGCCACGGTGGACGGCGCCGAGGTGCTGGTCGGCGCCGACCGCCTGATGGCCCGCGAGGGCATCGAGACCGGCGCGCTCGCGGCGCGCGATACCGAGCTTGCCAGCCGCGGCCGCACCGCGCTCTTTGCCGCCATAGACGGCCGCATCGCCGCGGTCATCGGCGTGGCCGACCCCGTGAAGCCTGCCAGCCGCGAGGCCATCGCCGCGCTGCACGACAAGGGCCTGACCGTCGCGATGATCACCGGCGACAAGCGCGAGACGGCAGAGGCCATCGCGCGCGAGACCGGCATCGACCATGTCATCGCGGGCGTCCTGCCCGACGGCAAGGTCGCCGCGCTGGACGAGCTGCGCGAGGGGCACCGCCAGGTCGCCTTCGTCGGCGACGGCATCAATGACGCGCCCGCGCTGGCCCATGCCGACGTCGGCATCGCCATCGGCACCGGCACGGACGTCGCCATCGAGTCCGCCGACGTGGTGCTCATGTCCGGCGACCTGCGCGGTGTGGTCAACGCCTTCGAGGTCTCGACCCGCACCATGCGCAACATCCGCGAGAACCTGTTCTGGGCCTTCGGCTACAACACCGCGCTGATCCCGGTCGCGGCCGGCGTGCTCTACCCGGCCTTCGGCCTGCTGCTCTCGCCGATGCTGGCCGCCGGGGCCATGGCGCTTTCGTCGGTCTTCGTGCTGACCAACGCGCTGCGCCTGCGCCGCATCGCGCCCGCCATGGACGAGCGCACCGCCGCCACGCGCCCGGCCGCCCACGCGGCACAGGCGCCCGCAGAGTGAAAGGAGGACTGCCATGAACATCGGAGACGTCGCCCAACGCTCGGGCCTGCCCGCCAAGACGATCCGCTACTACGAGGAGATCGGCCTGATCCGCCCGCAGCGCGGCGAGAACGGCTATCGCCGGTTCCGCGAACAGGACCTGCACAAGCTGGCCTTCCTCGGCCGCGCCCGCGCGCTGGGCTTCACCATCGAGGACTGCCGCACCCTGATCGCCCTCTACGAGGACGAGAGCCGCGAGAGCGGGCAGGTCAAGCGCGTCGCCGAAGAGCACCTGCACCAGATCGACGACAAGATCGCGCAGCTTCAGTCGATGCGCGCGACGCTGGCCGAACTGGTGAGCTGCTGCGCCGGGGACGACCGCCCCGACTGCCCGATCCTGGAGGACCTGGCGCAGGATGTTCCGGAAGAGGCGGTCGGCGCATCAGAGGGAGTCCGATGACGGGAACCGGGGACAGAGCGCACTGGGATGAGGTCTACGAGTCGCGCGACGAAGGGGCCGTCTCCTGGTTCCAGTCGGAGCCGCAGCCAAGCCTTGAGCTGATAGAGCGCCACGGCGGCGGCAAGGCGGCATCGGTTATCGACATCGGCGGCGGGGCTTCGCGCCTTGCGGAAGCGCTCCTGGCCTCGGGTTATCGCGACCTGTCGATCCTGGATATCTCCGAAGCGGCGCTCGCGCGGACGAGAAAGCGCCTCGCCTCCTTGGCGGATCGGGTCGGTTTCATCGTGGCCGATGTCACCACTTGGAAGCCGGCCCGTCACTGGGATGTCTGGCATGATCGGGCGGTGATGCACTTCCTCGTGTCGGAGTCCGGCCAGGCGGCCTATCGCCGGGCGATGCTGGCGGCCACCGTGCCCGGGTCCGTGGCGATCATCGGCACCTTCGCGCCAGACGGCCCCGAGCGGTGCAGCGGCCTGCCGGTGAGGCGCTGGTCTGCGGACGATCTGTTGGACTTCTTCGCACCTGAGTTCTCGCTCCTGGACACGCGAAGGCACAGGCACGAGACGCCGGGAGGGGGAACCCAGAGCTTCGAGTTCGCTGTGCTCCGACGGGTTTGAGCCGTCGGCCCCAGACCCGGCCCGAGGTTGGCCAAGGGGAACCCTCCAGCGCGGGAGTGTTGTTTCACACTCAATTTACGGCAATTTAGGAGGCGACATGTCCTATATTCGGTTCGGTCTGATGATCGCGACTTCGACGATCATCATGTTCATCCTGATGTATCTGAACACCTACGCGTGGGAGCATCTCTTCTTCTCCGAGACGCGCGCCTACATGGCCATCCTGATGGGGGCAACGATGGCCATCGTGATGCTGTCCTTCATGGTGGCCATGTATTCGAGCAAAGCGCTGAACATCGCCATTTTTCTTGGCGCGGCGGTCGTCTTCGCCGGATCTCTCTGGCTGGTTCGCAGCCAGGTCACCGTCAGCGGGCCCAGCTACATGCGCGCGATGATCCCGCACCATTCCATCGCGGTCATGACGTCGGAGCGGGCCGGGATCGAGGACGCGCGCGTGCGCAAGCTCGCCGACGAGATCATCGCCGCGCAGCGCAAGGAGATCGCGCAGATGCGCCATCTGATCGCGGATGTCTCCGGCGGCAACGTGGTCAACGACATCTACGAAGACCCCGCCGCCGAACCGGGCAGCGTCGAGGACGCCCTGAACAACACCCTGATTTCCAAGCTCGACCTTTCGCCGCTCCCCGAGGAGGAGGCGAACCGGGTCGTCGATGCGCCGGGCGCATGCCGCTTCAACCGCAGTCCCGAGGCCGACCCGATCCTTTGGACCGGACCGGACGGTGAAGCCGTGACCAAGTTCAACGGTGTTCTTGTCGGTCTGCAATCGTCCGGTGGCGAGCCCAGCTTCACCTCGGATGGCATGGAGGTCAGCGTTCGACCGCTCGGAGATGAGGCGGACTGGCGGGGTGATGCGGAACTGACCTTCGCCCTCGATGCGGGGCTGACTGCAGGCTACCGGGGTTTCTGGTCGTGCGGCTGACGTCGAGCGCGACGGCACCCAGACTGCCTCGTCTAAAATCTGCGCTGCGGTATCACGCGGAGGCTCCACGTGATCCATTGTACTCGTCGAAGATGTCGTCGATCTCTTTCCCGGCTGCTGCGAGTGATGCCTGCTTTGCCCTGTCACCGGTGTATTTCTTGCGCGCCTGCTGCGACGTGTGATCATTCATGAGCATACCGGCCAGCGTCGCGTCCTCGCTGATCGCGAACACGACGTCATAGACGATGGATCGGCAGATGTGAGCGCCGGTTCCGAACTCCGAGGACCAGACCTGCGACACGTAATTCTCAGCAACGAGCGTGCCATCTGGATGGATGAATAGCGGCCATTCTTCTTCCTCGGCCGCGTCGCGCAGGGCGTCAAGGTATTTCGGGTCATCATCCTGAAGCAGGCGGGCATCGACGAAATGCTGCACATTCGGATGAACCGAACCGGGGTATTCCTCCCGACCGGGACGATGCCGCGTCTTGCGCAACTTGTAGTCCCGGAGGCGGTAACGGCCCTCGGTCCAGACCAGGTCGCGACCGAACCTGAGATCATGCCATTCACGGCGAAGCGGAGTTAGCGGGGGCACCGCGATCGCCATGGCTCTGTTGCGTTTGATGACACGCCTTGCCGGGTTGGTTTGCTTTGCCACGTCTGCGAGGACTGCTGCGGCGCGAGGGTGAACGGTCGTGATATCAATCGCGGCGAGGGCCGCGAACTTCTGCGCTGTCTCCACGCTGGCCCGGTCCCGCAGCTTCTGGAGAAGCTTGTCGATTTGCTTGACTAAGGGCTTCGGGTAGGCCTTCGAGAACCGCAGGAAATCCCTGAGATCGGCGAATGTCGCGATGATCGTCGAGGTGCTCAGTGGCGCGCCCCGGGCGGAAATTCTCGTCGTCTCATAGGTATAGAATTTTCGGAGCGAGGCTATTTCGAAGTCCTGCGCCAGCCCGCTTTCCCGCAGATACCAGCCGTATTGGCAGAGCTTCCGGGTCATGCGGTCGTAGAGATCCGGCACCAGCTTGATTTCGCCATCTTCTCTGCGGTCCCGGATCCGGGCCAGGTGCTGTTGCCATTCCGCCGGAAGGTCTTCTGGATAGAGTGAGATGGTCCGTTCATAGTCGCGACGCGGCTCACGCGAGATTCCGGCGAAGCGCGTGCAAGCGGTCAGGGACTGTTCTGCCGCACGCAGGGACGCAAGCGGCAGGGCTTCGGGACCGTCGGTCTTGATCATTGCCGCGACGGCATTGCCGATGGCGGCGGCGCCGTCATTGAGGCGAGCCCAGACCCGGCAGTCGGACGGCGTGAGTTCCGCGCAGCCATGTTCGATCATGAACTCGACCAGGCTGTCGAGTGCCTGCAACTCCGCGAGCGGCATGCCCAGCAGGATGGGAGAAGCCGCGTTGGGTTGCCAGTGCGGCTTTGCGAGGATGACATGACGGGTCATTTTCCGGCCAGAGCCTCCGCCAGGAGATCCTGCACTTCCTCGAGCTTCTGCCGCTTGTCGATCCACCCGTAATAGGTGTCGAGCACGCCGACCGAGCAGCCGAGATACGCGGCTGCCCGCCCTCGGTTGCTCCAATTCCGCGCGAGCAGCAGCGTTGCGAAGCCATGCCGGAAATTGTGCGGGAACATCGGCAGGCCGATCTCTGCGCTGCTTCGGGTTAGCCATTTGTAGAGCATGGACCCGGACAGGGGGCGCGCGGATCGCTCCGAAACGAACAGATGAGAAGCCCTCGCGCATTTTTTCTTTTTACAATAGTCCTTGTTCGCGAAGTCGAAGAGCGGCCGCGCCGTTTTCAGATACCAATCGAGCACCTCATAGCCGCAATACTTGTCATCCCGGATGTGGATGGGGGGCAGCTCAACATACTCGCCTTTCATGTCCTTGATGGGGATCCTCAGTTCGAAGAATTTGTTCTCGCCCATCGCCTTGCGGAAAAAATTCTGCCCGGTGCCGCTACACTCTGCAGCCAGCGCACTGCCTTTCCGCAGGCCGGCGCCACGGATTGCCAGCGCGGAGAAGGCGGCGCAGGTCGAAAGACGCCGCGCGGCACGCAACTGCGATTTGGTGAGGGCCTTGTCTGTCGCGAGAACGTCCTTCGCTCGTTCCTGGTAGAGCACGTGCTGCCGGAGAAAGGTCCGGACATCGGTTGGATTATGGATGAGGTCCTCGCAGAAGGTCCTGTTTTTGGGGGACATCTTCTCGCCCGACGCATGTCCCTCCTGCAGGTGCGGATTCTTCTTCAAGTTCTTCAGCCACTTCTTGGTCTTGAGGCCGTTTGCCTTGCCGATTTGGGCGACGATGCGGACGTAATCTGCGGCGCTCCGAAGACTGAACCCGGCATCCGTTTCGGACTGGTCGATCCAATGTCGGATGGCGGCGATGCGAACCGGGGTCTCGAACAGCGAGTCGAGACAGTTCAACGACGCCAGGTCCACAACGCCGGTGTCCTGCGCGGCCCGGGCCAGTGAGACCAGGGCCGCGCAATAAGTCTTGGCCGTCTCCTGATTGAAATTCTCGGTGCAACTCTCGGAGACATCATCATAGGTGCGCTGGTCGTAGCGTGCCGCTTCCACCATCTCGGCGATCATCTTGCGCACGGAGGCGGGCACGGGTGTGTGGGCCGTCGGAACGAGGTAGTCCGTGTCGAAGTCCGGTGGCAGATGTGCTGCGATCTGCGGGAAGACGCGGTGGCGGGCAAGCGCTCTGAGAGCTGTTGCCGACGCGTCTCGCTCGTGGGCTGGCATTTGATCCAGGAAGGGCGGAACGATGTCAGGGGTTAGGTCAATCGGGTCGATACCGGCCGCTCTTGCGCGGTCGGAAAAGGTGCGGATCGAGCCAAAGGTTCCGGGATGCACCGGACCGTGGTCTTTCGAGAGATCTTCCAGGAGTGCCAGGAAAGGGGTCCAGCCGTCGATGCGCTCCCGCAATGCCATCTTCGCAGCGACGAGACCAAGGGTGGTCCTGATCCGGCGGCGGACGACCTCGCGCCACTTGCCATAGCTGCCCTTCGACTTCCAGAAGTTCCGACCTGCACCCGGCAACGGTCCGGCACCGATCTGCTTGAGCGACGGAAAATTCGCGTCGAACCAGGCCAGGAGGTCGACCTCGTCGCCATCCAGGATCGAAAGTGGCTTGTCGAAGAACTCGCCCACGCGCGCGATGCGGGTGCGTTCGGTTTCATTGACGGTCTCGTCGAACACCGTCTGCATGGTTTTTGAGGTAGGCACGACCTCGGACATGGCCGCCTGAGAGGCAGTGGAGAAAAAACCCATTCGGCATTCCTTGTCGGGTTGTAGGAACGCGGCCGCCGTTCCGGATGGCCGCGCGATTTCGGGGCTCAGTCGGACTTAGGTGCGGCTGCGGTTTTGCGGAAATTCGCGTAATGGGCCCTGGTGCGCTTGACGCCGGTGTGCCCGAGAAGCTGGGCTGCCGGGATCGGGGAGTGGGGGGGCGCATTCGTCCGGGAGAGAAGGCTCGCCTGGACGTGACGGATCCGCATGACGGACGTGCCGAGCGCGAAGACGTACCGCCGGATGGCGCGGCGGACGGCGTTGCGCCAAGCTTGGTAGGCTTGGGCACTGGTCCAGGGTACCTTGGCACCGTCGAAGCCGCCGCTCGGAAAGTGCGCATCGAACCAGTCGATGTCCGCGGGAATCTTCTCGAGGGGCCTGTCGAGGAGGCTCTCGAGCCGGCGCAGGGCGGACTGTCGGCGCCGATCCGGTTCGTGCTCGAGCACCTCCCGAAGCGTGAAGGGCGCCTGGGCGAGCGGGTTCGTAACGATGCGGCTTTGGTATTTGGTTTTGGGAACCATTGGATTTCCTTTCATCTGGTTCATTGAGGAGATTGGTCGCTTGGCGTGCAGACGAAGCGAAAATGTGCACTCGAGTCGAAATATCCGGGAACTAAGCTACGCCTTATGTTCCCGACAGTTTCGCCTCTTCCGGCGCCCCGTGCAGGCCATCGCCTCGGCGTGCATTTGCGCCGGATCCTGTGCAGGAGAGCTGCGTTTCAGACTGGGCGGCCGCACGTGCCGTGGTGTCTGCGAACAGGCCGCGAGACGTGCCGCCCGTGGAGGAGGGCGCGGCCTTCGGGGTGGCGATATTTGTCTCTTCGGCCCGGAGAGCGTCCTCCGAAGCGGGTTTCTCTTCTGAGGATGCGAGCCTGTGCACCACGTCCGAAACGATGTAGCGGATGCGCCCATGGCTGATGATCCGGGCCGGCAGGTCGCCCTCGTCCGCGAGGATCGCGTCGATCCGGGCTTGCGGGACCTTGAGATGCCGCGCCAGGCGCGTCGCGGGCAGGGCATGCCCGGGGATCGGCGCCAAGTCATGAAAGGTGTTTCTGGGGCTCGCCAGCAGCTGCTCGACCTGAGCCTTCAGCATGCGGTTCCGCTTCGGTCCAAACGCGTAGAGTGGCGGGTAGGGGTTGTCGGGCGCGCGCAGCTGGTTAAGGAGATTCTCCCCGGAGACACCGAACCACTCCGCGACGTCCGCGACACGTACCAGGCCGCTGCCGAGCATGTCGTTTTCGAGGGGGCCCGATGGCGATAGGCCGAGCAGGTGCTCATAAACTCTCGGCATCGGGTACTTGCGACCAAGCGGTTCAATTTCGAACCGGGCAAGAAAACGGCGAACTTCGTTGCGCGACAGCTTCGACCAGACACTCAAATCGATGAGTGTCGCGGCGTGAAGTCTTGCGAAGGGCGGCATGGGCATCTCCTGTTTTGCAGGAGATGGTTCCAGGCACAGAGTGACGGAAAGAATTTCTTCGCCGACGCCGTTGGCGCCAATCTAAACCAGGCCAAAGCGGCTTTCGCGCCAGTCGCGGATCCGCGCGACGTGAAGTTGGGCCGAAGCGGGCGTCATGAAGGACTGCTCGCGTATGATCCGCTCAAGGACTTCCTCTGACACGAGCATACCTGTCGAAGGATCGTCGCCTCGAGCATGATCCCCGAACTCTCGCAAGCAGCGCCAGACGAAATGCGCAGCTTCCAGAACCTGCTTGGTCTCGCCTTCAAGCGCGGCATCGAACCTGCGCGGCAGCGGAAAATGTGCGTTCTTCAATCTGGCTCCGGTCCGGGGCATCGGCCCGAGTTTCTCGGGCGGCAGAAGACCGTCTCCGGCAATTTCCGGCACTGATTGCAGTGCATCGAAGTTGTCTATAGCTCGGACCCACTTCCGGCGCAGGTCGGGACGCAGCGACCGCTCATGAACCCATGCCCATTCTCGGTCGAGCTGCCAAGGCTCGAGCGCCGATTTCCCTGCCACATCCATCATCGTGTCGACGGGGTTCTCGGCGCGCGGGATGCCGGCCTCCACGAGCCTGGCTTGGAGGTTTTGCCATCCGGGCGTCCATACGCGGCTGACCCGGTCGGCCAGACGCAGCAATGGTGCGCGGTAATGGAGCATTTCCCTTGGATGGCTCGCGGCAGCCGCCGCGATCAGGTTACGCCATGGAATGACGTCGATCTGGGCTTCGAAGACCGTTTTGTCGGATGTCAGCTCAACCAGGCGCCGCGCCGCGGTGATCAACTCCTTCACACCAAATGCGCCGTATCCCGCCGCTTCGGCGATCGACCGCAAGGAGTTCTCCAGGGCTGTGTGCATCTCGCCTCTGCGATGGCGAAGCCAGTCGCGCTGGTCGCCGATTGCTGGTCCTGACAAGAGTTCCGGATACTGGGTGCGCAAGACATCAAGAGCCGCGAGCCCAGCGAGACATTTCGCGACATCCCGGAATGCTTGAGCCTTCAAAAGAAAACCCCGTGCGACCTCCACGTCGATCTTGTCGGGCGGTATCGGCGGCTCCGAAGATACGGCATATTTCCTGACCAACAGCAGGCCCTGCATGTCGGGGCCGCTCGCAATCGTGCCCTTGGCGCGGGAGATCATGCCCTGCCAAGAAGAAAGCCGTTGCGTGTGCGCCAGAAACGTGCGGAGGGCGGTCCGGTAGTCGCGCCGAGTGAGGTCCGCACGTTCCTCGACCCTGGTCTCGAAGAACGCCACGGCGTCCTGCAGAAAGGTGGGACTGTCGATGTCGAAGCCTGCGTCCAGAAGGTCTCGCAGCAGCCGGCGTAAGTCCTTCACGCGCCGTCGGCTGGTCGAGCGGTGTTTCGCAAAGGCTGCAACTTCTGCCTCCATCGCGGTCGGTAAAATGACCAGTTTTCTGTTTGTCTTTCGTTTCCGAGGTTCGGCGAGCTTGTCATGGCGCTCGGGTCGACGGACCCGGTCCGCAGTAACATCTTCGGACACAGCCGCGGGGTCGGTGCATCGAAGTAACGAGAGTAGCGTCCGGAGATAGAGAGCCGCGGTGTTCGCGGAGATCTGCTGCCTTACCGCGACATGGTATCTCGTCGCATCCTCGAGGCTCAGCGACCAGCCGGGCTTCGGCCCGTCTTCTGAAAGTAACCCAAAATCCACGGCAAGTTCGAATGCGCGCCGGGCGTGAAGGGCGTGACCGGCGGGAAGTCGTCCGCGAACTGCCGCGAGCGCGGCCGGCAACTCGATGCGGTGTCTGTCGCCATCGCGATAAGCCGGGAAGCAGCCGATTTTCTCGGGGCAAAGGATCCCGGCCGCGACAACGCGCGGATCGCCTCTGAGCTTGTCGATTGTCGAAAAGGAATTCCGGAAGGCATTCCTCTTCCTATCACGAAGATCGCAGTCGGCCGCGATGGCCAGTTCACGCGTCACATCCCGCAAGATCGTTCCAGGGAACATCTCTTCCATCAGTTTCCGGTTCACGCCAGGCAGACGGCGTTCCCGCGCAAGCTGATTCAGCAGCGTGTAGGGGTCTTCATCGGGCCATGCCCCGGCCAGCCGTGCGTGCCGCAGCAGGCTCTCCCGGCAGCGGCCGTACAGGGCGGCGTCGCCGTAGGCCGTTGCAAGATCGTCGTCCGGAATCCGCGGAAATGAGGCCGCGAACGACGCCTCTGAAGCCAGCACCCCGGGGTCGTGAAACGTCTCTGGTCCCATCGCGCTGCAGGCGAGGTCGAGGAACGCCAGAATAGAGGTTCTACCCGGTGATTGCACGGCGCCGCTTTCGATCCGCATCCGCAGATCGGCCAGGCTCAGGGAAGGGTGCGATTGGGTCATGTGGAGCAGATGGGATCATTCTGGAGATCGAAAAATTGCCCTTGGCGACCACCCTGGCCGCCAAGGAAAAACAGGTCATTCGGCCAGAGCGCTCTCGAATGCTCGGATCGCCTCGGAGAGCAGGTCGGCAATCACGTGCAGGACGGCGCCACGCCCTGTGATCCTCCACTCCGCACCGTAGGGATCGGTCGGCCGCTCCACTGCGAATTTCGCTTGCGCTGCCAGCTCCTCGACGGCCATCTGACGATGGACGCAGATGAGCATCGTCCGGCAGCTCGCCAGACGCTCGGCGTCCGACGAAGCCGCGCCGAGAAGCACGTGGTAGTGGGACGTACACGAGGAAAACGACGGAGCGGCTGAATGCGCGCGAAAACGGATCAGGACGAGCCATTGTGCTGCGCGGCGTGAAAATTCCTGTGCCCGCAGGAGGCGATCTGACATGTCCTCCTTGATTGTGGAACTCGCCGCCGCGCTGGCTTGGCCCATCCTGATGTCCTCCGTGAGATTGGTGGCGATGACGGACACGCGAGAAGTCTGGTGACGCATGGTTTTCCCTTTCCTCGAGTTAGAGAGATTGCGGCGATCAGCCGCTGCAAGGGCTCGGCCTGTGCTACTGACCGTCTCGTGGTGGTTCTCTTGTCCGCCGGTGACCATGAGATTGGCCAGAGCCCGGTCAGACGAAGGACTTTTCTGCAACTTTTGAGCATGGGAAGAAAAAAGCAGCCGTCATCACCCGGCCATGACAGTAGAGCTGAAAGGCCCCACAACGCCTGGTCACCGGCTGACGATCCCGTCCAGGATTGCGTGCCGAGGACGGACGTCGACTCCAGCTATTTCGCGCGGGAAAATGTCGTCAGTTTGCGGGTTTTTTGCGTCAAGGCGCGGGGAAATATCGTCATCTCGCGGGGTTTCTGCGTCATTTTGCGGGGAAATTGCGACAGAGAAGGCTCTAAGTTACTGATTTTTCAAAACGAAACAGCCTCTGAATCAAGAGAATCCTGAATCCCCCTGAAAGAGCCGCAGAGCGGCGGATTTTGGGGAGCTTTGGAGGCACCAGACGCCCGCTTGAAGAAAAACCGATCGGATGCTTTTTCTCTCAGGCGAACGTTCCAATGTATTCTTCGTGTCGGGTGCACCTCGACAGGAACTGAAACAGACGAGGCTCTGCGGCGCGCAGTAGGGTCTATGGCTGGAGCAGGACTTGGCGAGATCGGTCCGGCGCTGGCTCGCAGACGTGCGAGCAAAGGCTCTCGCCTTTGTTGCGCGGGAGTTGAGAAGGTTGCTGTCTCGGGAGGGTCGAGATGTGAAGCCTGCTGCGGCGCGCAGCAGTAGGCTCTGCTGATCGACAGTTTCCGGGGCAGTGACCCCTTTTGAATAGCCCTATGGTTCGTGGACGTCTTCCGGTCGAGGGGCATTTTGACACGGCCCTGAAGAAGGCGGAGTAAGGGCGTCCCCGACTGGCCGGCTCACGCCATTCGGCGTGGTTTCAACCGTCGACGAACTGGCTCCCAGCCCCCAACCCTTGCGGGGGCCCCGCCATTCATCCGGCAGAGTGGAGGCTGAGGGCGGAGCTGTCTCCCGGGCGGGTGCGCTGGGTCTTGGCTGTTGATTTCCACGCAGAACTGACCCGGGAGAGCGCGTAATTTCCATTGAGAATTGACCCATGTGACCCTCCCCGCGGCGCAGCTTGCAGCGAGGGATTCCGGAGTGATCCACATGGGACTTTTGAACGTCATCCGCCGCATGGCCTTGCGGGAAAAGCTACCGATCCGAGAGATCGCACGCCGAACCGGCCTGTCGCGGAACACCATCAAGAAATATCTGAGAGCAGGGACGATCGAGCCGAAGTTCAACGTTCCGGCTCGGTCGAGCAAGCTTGATCCCGGTGCCCTCCAGCCGGTGGTAGGGCGCATCGCGGATACATGCATCGAGGTCGATCTTCGGTCGCTCGTCCCTCTGTGGACGCAACATGATGACACTCGCGATCATCACCAGGCCGCTGACGCCGAGCAGGCCGCACCCGACGATGATCTCCGTCGTGAATATCTCGGTCATGCGGTCCTGCCTTCCATTACAAATGTCACCTGATGCTCGGCCGCCTTCAGCCAGCCTCGAGCGAGACGCGCGCTGTCCGGCCCCGCCCGATGCGGGGCAGGGCGTCGCTCCACCGTCTCGTAGAGCAGGTCCAGAGCGTATCCCTCGAACATCGCGAAAGATGCGCCGTCGAAATCTTCGACCGAAGGGTTCTCTGCACGCCCGGCAGCTCGGAGCAGGCGGTCCAGCCATCGTGTCTCGAACTCAGGGGCGTCAGAGACGAGTCTGCGGCCTCCGAGGACCTTGAAGAAGGTTTCGGCCACTTCTGTTGCCGAGGGCGCCTCCGTGAGCTCGGACAGGGGAATGCCGTGAACCGCTGCGCTCTGCGGCGACCAATCGTCGATTTCCCAATCGTGAGCCGGATGGATAAGGGAGGACCAGGTGCGCACTTCTCCGTGCTCGAGCCACGAGAGTCCGATTTCTATGGGCCAGCTGGCCCCCGACAGGCTTGATGCCTCGAAGTCCAGGATCGCGAATTTCTCTACGGCAGCATCCATGGTCTCACTCTTGGCGCGCCGTTGAAGGACAATAACTGGATCTCTTGGTGTGCGCTTGCTTCACCGCTCGACGAACGCGGGCGATATCTGCCAGGCGGGCATGGGCGGATTGCGCTTGAGACGGGCGATGGAAGGTTGAGCGGACATCGCGCCCTTCGGGCTTGAAGGACCATCCGAGTGCCGTGAGCGCCTTTTCCGCGGCATCGCGGGCTTCATGCCGCCGGGGGCGATCCGTCACCCGTGGCTCAACATGGGCTATCTCGTTGTCCTCACAGCCATGGTGTCGCTGCACTTCCATGCTGTTGACCAAGCCGGGGAATTCCGCGTCGAGCCAGCACACGACAGCGCGGGCATCATCATCAAGCCTCTGTGCGGCCTCGCGGGTCCGCTGCATCGCCAGCAGGTCCTCGGGCGACCTCTGGATCGGCGATATCGTGGCTGCTTCGCTGTTGCCCGGCATGATCGGATCTCCGGTTACTTCGCCCCTGTTCAGTCTTCTTCGAGTGCTGCGTGAAGGTTGATTTCAATGTCCTCGACCAGGTCGGCGGCGCGCTGGACGATGTGCCCGCCGAAAGGCCGCAGGCGCTGCGGGTCGGAAGCGGCTTCCTGCTCGAGAAAGCCCAGGAAGGTCTGGGCCGTTGGGTCGATTGCCGATGTCATCCTCCTGATCTCCTACGGTTCCGAGGCCTTTGCCAGCGGACCTCATGATGGCGGGCGGTTTTCCGACCCCAGCTCAGATGATGGCCTCGATGCCTTTCCGATCGATGACATCGAGCAGTCTCGCCGAGGAACCGCCCGGGGATTTCTTACCCTGTTCCCACTGAGCGACCGTTGTCGCGCCGACATTGAGAAACTGGGCAAAAACGGGCTGGCTCATACGGCTCTTGGCCCTGATCTTCTTGATCCTGGCCGGCGTGAAGGAGGGTTTCTCCGGAACGCAGATCCGATCCATGACGCGCATGGTGATGTCGTCCATGGCGCCGACCTCGTGCAGGTCCTTCGCCATGTCGTGGGCCATATCCAGAATGTCACTCATGCCTTGCACTCCAGCTCTGCGATGGTGCCCTTCGCCTTCAGCGCATCGATCTGGCTGTCATCAGCCTCGATAAGCGCCTTGGCGTTGACCGAGAGGGCGTCCTTTTCCCGGCGCGTGATGTTCGATCGGCTGCTCTTCGGAAAGCCGTAGAGGAAGAAGATCCTGTCGGATTTCTTCTTCCGGAAGCCGATGATGGTCCGGAAACCACCCGACTTGCCCCCGCCTGTGCGCGCGATCCTCTTCTTGAAGAGGTAGCCGCCAAGGTCGGCCTCGACGTTGCCGTCAAACGCCTCCTTCGCTGCCGCACAGAGGTCCTCGTCCGATATCGCCTCGGACCCGGCCCACTTTCTGAACGCCTTTCCAACGAATACTCTCACGCGTCTCCCTAACACTTAGTGTTACACTTGTCCATTTCAATCAGCTCTCGGCGGTCTCGGCGGCAACCTGAGACAGGTGACGATCGAGAACGAAGTCGACGAAGGTGCTGGCGGCCCCGATCGCGAGACGCGCATGCCGGGGCTGGAGACCCTTGAAGTCGCGCCCGCGTCCATGGCCCTTGCCGTAAGCGTTGCGCAACGGGGCAAGGGCGTGCGCGATGTTCCCCAGGCTGGTCAGGATGCCCCTGATTTCGTTCGCGCCCTTGGCATTCTCATCGATCCCGTCCGGCATGATCTTGATCTCCTTGCGAAGGAGCTTCAGCAGCTCGGGGATCTCGGCCTTTTCGGAATAGGCGACCTTCCGGTCATCGAGGATCAGCTTGCAGCAGCTCTCCACGATCTCCTTGGCCAAGGCGATCGCCTCGCCGGGTTCGCTGTCGCCGATGCGTTCGAGTCGCCTCAGGTCTTCGTAGAGCGTGTCCGAGTTCAGGGTGGCCGCCACGGCCTTGATACGCTGGACCGACCCACCCAAGGCATGGACCTTGCGTTGCGGCACATAAGCCGGTCGGCCATCAATGATGGCGTCCTCGACGAGCTCCCATCCGTCGGCCCGCAGGTGGCCATTGAACGCCCGGGCGAGCGCATCCTGCTCCGCGTCGTCTTTCCGGACGATGGGGTGGAGAACCTCGCAGATGAACTTCAGGAAGGTGTCCTGATCGGCGGCATAGAGACGGAAACGCGGATCGCTGTATACCCAGTCTTGTGACCAGTCGAAGTTGTTGATGCAGTGTTGCCAGATGTCCTGTTCGGCGTTCTGGAACCGGCTGTCATGAGAGGGCAGGGAGCTCAAATCGAAGATCCGGCTGAGAAAGGCTATTTCATCCAGTGCGCCGTGCCAGACGATCTCCCTGGCACGCATCTCATCGAGGATGGCGGCGCGTGTCCGTTCTCCGATCTTCCCATCGGGCAGACGCCGCCCCGGCGGCAGCGCACGCATCGGCGAGATTTCCGCGCTCACCCAGTATCCATTGTCCTTGCCTGTGACGAGTTCGAGGTTCTTCGAGATGATCCCGGCGATCTCATTCCGGCTGTCCTCGATCGACACGAAAACGCTGACCGGGACGCGAAGGAAGACAGTCCAGAGCTCGGTGCCGCCGTTCCAGTTGTCGTAGCCGACCTCGTCGATCTCAATGTCGGCCTGGCTCATGGCGCGCAGGGCATCGTGCTCGCCTTTCTGGCGAAGGAGATCTGCCACGGTGGGCAGGCTCCCCTCGATTTCGCGTCTGATGCTCAGGTATCTCATGGCGCGCCGAGAAGGATGTTGGCAGCTGCCAACACCTCAGCGTCCGAACTTCACGCGCACTCGGCGCGCACGTTCTCGGAACGCCTGCTCTCCGCCTTCCAGGATGTCACAGACGGCCCTCCTGATTTCGGAATCCTCAAGGCCTCCGCCTCTGTAAGTGATCTCGGGGAGACCGCCTGACGAATGAGAACCGGCATCGGCGATGATGACCTGATCAGCATCAGTATTGATGACGAGGTTCGCATTGTGGGTGACCATGATCACTTGGCGCTTGGTCTTGGCGGAGATGAAGAGGGAGACAAGCTCGTCGAAGACGGATTTCGGATCCAGGTTCTCCTCGGGCTGGTCGATGATGAGCGGCCGGTCATCCGCATCGTCCAGCGCCAGGTAAAGCAACAGCAGAACGATGCCACGGGTCCCGGGGGAGAGCTTGCGAATATCGAGTCCGTCGTAGAGAATTTCATAGCTAACGGAAATATGGGAAGTATCGAAGAGCCAGTGCGCGAGCTGCTTCATCCACGCGCGATATTTTTCGGTGTTGCTCTCGGAATACTGCGCGTGGCTTAGAAGGGCAGCTTGATACTTCTTGATAAAATCATCCAGCGCATCACGGATTTCCTTGGAGGTTCCGTTCTCCCATGCAGTGCGCAGATCCGCATCGGCTGCTGCGATCAGGGTCCGGCGACCTTGGAACGGCCCGGATTTGCGCCTGTCGAGCAACTCTTCTTCAGCTACCTCGCCCCAAGCATCCACATCGACTACACGACGGACCGAGAAGCCAAGTTTTCTGAGAGTGCCTGATGCCTCGGCCAACCGAAGCATGAGAGGAGCGTAAAGGTCTGCGAGGGCTTTTTGCTCCTTGATGATCGCCTCGAACAGGCGCTCGTAGGCATCCAGGCGCTCTGTCTGTAGTTCTTTCTGGCGTTCGGCCGCCCCCTCCGCATCCTTCAGGCGGTCCTTCAGGGCGTTCAGCGTCGAGGTTTCTTGCGCGATCTTCTTGGAGAGGGCGGCATACCGCTCGCGAATAACCTTGTCCGCGCTCAGCATCGCCTCCAGGCGCGTGGCTTCCGCCTGAAGGGTGTTCAGGGGTAGCGTGGTTAGGTCGGTCCCTTCTGCAATTAGAGCGTCGCCAGGTTTTGGTTCGGCGACAGGAGGCCCGGTCAATTCCTCGATCTTCTTGTCGGCGGCCTCGATGTAGCTTGTCAGGCTCTTGTCGACATCACCCTTGTATATGAGAAGGAATTCCTCCCACTCATCTGGCTTCATTCCGCTCTGCTGATGCCGCTCCTTGGCCTGCCGCAAGAGTTCTGGGGCCTTGGTCGACCGGGTGCTCGCAACTTCGTCCTGGAGGGCGATGAAGCTCCTCTTCTGGGTCCCGAGGGCCTGGATCTTGCTGCGTAGTGTCTGTGTGGCTCGCCCGATCTCGGCATGCCTTTCGGCCTGCTGCTCGCTTCCCTTCACGACATGCTTCGCGAGGTCGGAATTGTATCCCTTGATGAGGGCCTCTTTCTCCCCGATCTGTCTTCTCAGGGAGGGAAGGGATTCCTTCTTCTCGATTTCGGCGGCAACGCGATCCGAAATGTCGGAGATCGCTTCTGCCTCACGTTTCCTTGCTTGACGAAATCGGTCGGTCCTGAATCCGCGAAGTTCGGCGAAATCGATGGCTCCCTCTCGATCGTCATCTTGGTGAGCATCGAAGATCACGCGCTCGATCTCTGCGATTAGTCCGTCGGACGCCCCTGCCGCAGAACACAGATCCTCGACGAATTGTTGGGACAGGTATCTTGCTCGATGATACGCGGCCGGGCCGTTGGCATCGCTGCCGTCCAGGCGGCGAGTTGCCGTCGCACCCCCTCCCCATGTGAGCGTCGTGGTCCCGTCATCGAGAAGGTCTCGTGCACGCGTCAGGAAGGACGGGCTGTTGTTCTCTTCGGCCTTCCAGGCCGCCTCATCAATCGAGTCACATCCAGAAGCGATGATATCCGCGAGCGCAGTTTTTCCGGATCCCCGTGCTCCGATGATCGCAACAAGGCCCGGGTTTAGAGGGATTTCTGGAGTTCGGGCCCATGGCGCATTCTCGATAGAGACGTGAGAAATCACCTGCGATGGCGTCGGCGTTTGCGGTGGTTCAGTCCCGACATAGGCTCGGCCTTCGGGGTCGATGCATGCTTGCCGAAGCGCGTCGAATACCAGGCCTCCCTTGATCCAGGAAAAGCGATCCTGATCTGGTTGCCCGACTTTCTTCTGTTCGTGGGCATCACTGCCGTGAAGGCAGGGCTTGCAGCCTCCGTATGCTTGTAGAAGATCGTCCTTGGAGAGGCCCTTCTGGCCTATCCAAAACTCCCTTTGACTGGGAGCGCTCGAGAAGATGATGTTGGCGAATCTCTCGATTTCCTTGCGGGTAGTTGTATCCGCAGCATCCTGAAGACCAGAAGTGCCGTCGTTGGTCCCGGCGGCGACGGCAACAAGAATGTTCTCCTTGGCCCAACTACTCCGACCCAGGACCTCCCTGAGTTGCGGGAAGTTCACCTTGAACTGCGTTGCGCCATATTTAAGCGCTGCCTTGTCATCCTTGATCGTTGGGTCGGCTGCTTTCCCGAGCGCGATGAGATCCGGTCGGGGGCAGTTGAAGGTGTCTTCATAGGCCTGAAACTGGAGGCGCTGGAGAATGCGGTGAAGCTGATCGAGATGGTCTGGATCGTCGGGACTGACGAGGAGGTGGAGGTTGATAAAACCTCTCTTTGCTGCAGCCTCGAGGCGGACCTCCACGTTCGGAAAGATCATCCGCACATCAGGCAGGCGGCCCGCGTCATGATAGCGTCTGAGTTCCTCGTAGGTGCCCGTGAGGTAGTAGTCGGTGGCGCCGATCACTTCTATCTTGGGGGACGAGGTCTCCAGCCCCGTGAGGTATCTATCCCAGGCCTCTTCGTCATCGCCGAATTGATCATTCAGCACTGTCCCTGGAACATGGATGTGCGGGTCCCAGCGATGCCATTCGGAGCCTCGGCCAATCATGCTTGTTTTGTCCGGCAAAGATATCTCCTACGCGCTAAGCCCTTTTTTACAAGGAATATTGGTCGCTCGCACAGTCTCAGGTAATTTCAGGTTCTGCCTGTCAGAGGGTGCATGGCCGTGTCACAGCTTGCTCCGCACCTCCCGAAACAGCGGCTTGATCTCGCCAACCGCTTTCGAGCTCGGTCGGTCGAACTCGGTGATCGCTTGTCCGGAGATCAGCGCCTGCGTGAACGCCTTGCGCTGGCCGAGTCGGGCCTTGGCCACTGGCACGTCCGGGTAAAGTTCCTGCAGCACCGCCGCGGTGTCGTCGCCCTCGGGCCCGACCGCCGCCACCTGGCTCAAAACGAAGATCGCTGGCCGGCCGGTCTGCTTCATGATCTCTACCGTGCCCGCGGCCGCGTTGATGTCAAAAAGACCCGGCCGAATGGGAATGACCACCAGATCCGCCGCAGGGGGCGCCGCGTCGATCATGTCGCCGGCATGAGGGGGCGTGTCGATCACCGCGCAGTCGGCGTCATCTTCCTCGGCTTGGGAGAGATAGACGATCTGCCCTGCTACCGCGCCGGAATTGACACTCGAAGGCCCCTTGGGTGTGAACCTCTCGGTTGAGGATCGAGTTGAGAGCTTGCGACCTGTCATTTGTTCCCTTCAGCTTCCTCTATTCGCATAGCATGTCAGCCGTCTTCTTCACCATCGTCTTGCCATTTCTTCTCAAAGTTGGCGCGCGCTGCACGATGGCGCTCCTCGATGATAGTGGCAATGTCTGTAAGCATCATGAGACGAGCTGCCTTCTGACGTTCGTCGAGCCGAAAGTAGGGTACTCGAACCTCCCCACTGTCGGCTTTCCTGGCCAATGTGTCTGCCTCATAGCCCCAGTATTGAGCCGCCACCTCAAGAGGAATTACGGGTGTGCCGCCGAAGTGGGCCAGGAGCATATCAAGTGTTGTCATCATTACCTCCGCATGGTTGCTGCGTAGGAATTGAGATCGAACTGCAGGACGCGGAAAAGTTCCTTTGCGGAAGTCTGCTGGGCATGACGAGCGTGGTCGTGTCGCGACGGTGGTCGGGGATCGCGAGTGGCGTCATTTCGGGGTGATGCAACACCCCACCCAACTGGAGACGGCGAGCACCAGGCAGATCACGCCATGACGGAGATTGCCAGGACCGTGCCGACGCTGCCCTGGGCTGTTCGCGTCGTGCCAGTTCCAATCGGGGAAGGTTGACGATCGGAAAGCCCTGCCTTAGCCAACTACACTTTTCCTCCTTGCCTTATAGGCGCCGAACCTCCAGCTGCTCAGAGCAAGCCGCCAAGGAATTTCCCAACAGACCTGAGTCACGACTCAGGTGTGGCCCTGTCGCCAGAAAACGCGCCGAAGTCACGGAGTCGGCAGGTGATCAGATGCTGGCCCAGTATTCCAGAACCCAGTCCAGCCAGTGCCAATTCTTGAATTTATCGCCCTTCTTTTCGACATTCACATACCGATCCAAGCAGCTTCGAGACTGATGCCCTGAGGTCTTCATCACGAAATGGTCACGCTTTCCCTTCTCGAACAGACGGCTGATACCTTCGTGCCGAAGATCGTGAAAACGCAGATCGTCAATCTTGACGCGCTCCCGGTGGCGTCGAAAAGCGGTGCCCACTGAACGCGGGTTGTATGGGAAAATGAACTCCGACGTCCTGGGCATGGAAAGGATGATTTTCATGGAGGCTTGAGAACGTCTTGCTTATAGCGATTGGGCCACCGTCGGTCCTGCGACGGATTTGCGCGCAGTATCTCGGAAGGCCGTCTTTCGGAGCGCGTGCCGAAATGAAGGGTTCGTCCGAACAGTCTTCTACTGTGGGAGAGTTGTCCGCTTTGGTCGAAACCTGCGCCCGCTTGGTCTGTTTCGGCTTTCGCGAAGAGACTTTCTTGCTGGTCCCGGAACTTTCGGCAGGTCGCGGCTGGGCGGGCAGTTCTGCGCGGAAGGCAAATGGAGAACCCGCTGCGCGGTCACGCGAGATTTGCTGGAGTAGATTCTTGGAGCTAACTTGGGTCGTGTGAGACATGACCGTCCCTTTCTTGTTGATCGTTGAGAACGTGGTGTCACTTCGATCTGGCCGGAAACCGTCCGAATGGGGTAAGTCGAGGCGCAGCCAGAATCAGGTGCTTCGCCTGACCCTGGCGGAGCTCTGGCTCGGACATGATTGGCGGGATGGATGTTGCTACTCAGTAGCAAGCTGTCTTGAAAAACCCCCGGAAACCGGGGAAAACCCCCGGGAATCACGAGAAATCCCGTTAGGTGGCTGTCTGCGTATGCGGAGAGTAAGTGTATGAAAGTAAATGCAAAATACGCGTCACGGCTTGCCGTGGCACCCATGATGGATTGGACGGTTTGATCCAGAATATTTTTATATAATCAATACACTAAGCGGTTATCTTGTGTACCAAGTACCAAATTTTTCGCGGATGCCTTTTGTGAAGATCGCGGCGACGACATGTTAGGGCTAGTCCAAGTTTGGCCTGCTGCACCTTCAAGGCCACCGCGGCGTTGTCGCGGAACGATGGCTTGAGGAGTGACGGCCCCTTTACCGGTCTTTGTCAGGCGATCCCGGCGGTGCCGAGGGCCGAGAAGCGGTTCATCAGTGCAACGCGCATCACGGCTTGGCATTTTTGCGGGGCGGGATGACGGCGTGGGCGCCTCGATCTGCGACCGCGTTGTGGCACTTGCGGGTATCGTATGCGCCGTCCGCGGTGACCGATCAGATCTCGACGTCCGCCGGGATCTGATCCAGCAGCTCGGGAAGCATTGGCGCATCGCCGACATTGCTACCGGTGACCTCGATGGCCCGAATTTCCAGCGTCTGCTCATCGACACCGTTATGGATCTTGCGCCACAGGCGGCGTTTCGCGCGCCATGCTTTCGGGCGTGCCACTCGCCTTCGCCCTCCGCCTTTATGCCGGTGCTGTCGATGAGCAGGTTCAGTGGCCCCTTCGAGCCACGGTAGGGAATGTTCACCGCCATGTTCTTCTGGCGCCTGCTGAGCGTGCTGAAATCCGGCGCGCTCCAGTCGAGACCGACCAGACGCAAGGGGCTCTCGACGAAGCCAGTCGTCTGCCTGAGCGCCATGCCAAACAGAACCTTCATCGTCAGGCAGGTCTGAATCGCGGCGTCGCCATACTGCGGCTGACGCCCTTGCTTGCCCGTGGCGGGCGGCACCCAGACCATGTCCGGGTCGAACCAGATCGTCAGGGAGCCACGCTGCTTCAGCGCTTCGTTGTAGGCCGGCCAGTTCTTGGTCTTGTAGCTCGGGGGGAGAGGTCTGCTCATGCAGGGCAGCTACCACGCTGGATTCACCAGATGAATCCTACATCCGCCTTTGCGCAACAAAGCCATCATGCCCCCATCAGTTCGGGAGCGTGAAACACGCCGAGAAGGTGGTCGCAAGCCGATTAATGGGTCCAGACCCTAAGTGCATCTTGAATAATGCGAGCCGCCTCTTTCACGGCATCATCAGTTGTGTGCCGGCCGAGGCTAAACCTGATCGAGCAGGCGGCTTCATCTTCACTAAGGCCAATGGCCCGAAGAACGTGTGAGGGTTCGGGAATGCCGCTTGTGCAGGCGGAGCCGGTGGACGCTGCCAGCCTCGGCTGCAAACGGCTCAGCAGGTCAGCGGCCTGGACGCCTTCAAATCCTAAATTAATGTTGCCCGGATGCCGTTCCGCCGCGTTAGTTGGGCCGTTGACCCACACCCTGCAGGGTAAGCCTTCCAAAAGTTCCTTAAACAGGTCGCTGCGGGCAGCTATTGCTTTGCGTTCATTTGTTGCTTCGTGGCCCGTCATTAGCTTCGCTGCTGCGCCTAGGCCAATGCAAAGAGGCATCGGCAGCGTGCCGGATCGTAGCCCCCGTTGCTGACCGCCGCCATGGATGATGGGGGCCATCTGATCGTGCAGCTCACGTCGCGCAAAAAGCGCACCAACACCCATCGGTCCATACATTTTGTGCCCGGATAGGCTGATCAAGTCCGCATGTTGTGTCAAAGATGAAAGGTCTAATGCACAAGGAGCTTGTGCTGCGTCGCAGTGGAGGAGGCTGCCGTAGCCTGAGACAATGCGCGAGATCGCGGCAACATCTTGAATAGTTCCGATTTCGTTATTCACCGGCATCACCGAGACGAGAAGAACCTCTTCGTCGAGCTCAGCCTCCAGCGCGTCCATGTCTAGGCGACCCGCCGAGTCCACCGGTATGTGCGAGACGGCGAACCCTATCTCGTCGCGGAGCACTCGTCCGATCTCCAGGACACATTTGTGTTCGGTGGCGCCGAGCAGGATGCGCTTCCTCTTGCCCGCGGCTGCACGCCTTGCTACGCCAAGAAGAGCGAGGTTGTTTGCTTCTGTCGCGCCCGACGTGAAGATAATCTCGTCAGGGTCGGCACCGATAAGGTCACCAACTGCCGTGGCTGCTTCTTCGACAACCTGCATCGCGCGCCAGCCGATGATGTGTTCCGAGGCGTGTGGGTTCCCGAAGCACCCTGCCATATATGGACTCATAGCTTCCAAAATCCGCGAATCGAGCGGCGTTGTGGCTTGATGGTCCAGATAGATCGTATCGCCTAATTTCATATATTTACCAATCGCTTACCGTTCTCGATGCCCTGAAGCCCGCTGTCAGCCTGCTCTGCTGAGGTTCTGGAGGATATCTCCAGGAATGAGTTTGACCCTACCATATTTTGTGGGTTAAAGTCGAGCTGGATCAATCATCCAGGACGGGAAGAAATGCCACGGGGACCTATCTACCAAGACAATTACAAGCCGCAGTTCTCGGGTCACGAAACGTTCCCGCTGCGCTACGGATGGTTGAAGAAGGCATACGACGCGGTCGAGGCTCGCGCCGGTCAACCGGACAGCAAAGCTGTGTTTACCCGTGACGAGGCGATAGCTCATTTCGGCGTCGGTAAGAATATGGTC
Source organism: Salipiger abyssi (assembly GCF_001975705.1). NCBI lineage: Bacteria > Pseudomonadati > Pseudomonadota > Alphaproteobacteria > Rhodobacterales > Roseobacteraceae > Salipiger > Salipiger abyssi. The sequence continues at coordinate 79,395 of NZ_CP015093.1, read as the reverse complement.
GCCTCGATGCGTCATTGGGCGGCGGCATCCGGCATCATCGAAGATGGTGAATCGCCGGGGACATTGACGGCAACGCAGCTTGGCGATCAGCTCTTCAGCGCGAACGGCCATGATCCTTATATGGAGCACCCATCGAGCCTATGGCTTATTCATTGGAATCTTGCGGGTCGGCCGGACAAAACGACATACTATTGGAGCTTCAATAATTTTCCAGGCGCAACTTTCGAGCGGGACCGGCTAGTCAAGGCAATTGAAAAGGTGGCGAAAGATCGCGCGTGGCCGCGCGTTTCAGCTACCACAATCCGGCGCGACGTTGAGTGCTTTCTGCGTACTTACGTCGCGCGGCGCCCATCGGCTAAAGCTTCGCCGGAAGATACTATGGAGTCACCGCTCGCAGAGCTTGGGCTCATTAAAGCCACAGGTAAGCGAGACGGATTTCGGTTTGCAAGAGGGCCGAAATCCACATTGAAGGACGGCGTCTTTCTTTACGCGCTGATGGACTTCTGGCGTGGATATACGAGCGCGCAGACGCTTTCATTCGAGGCTATTGCGCACGAGCCGGGGTCGCCGGGAAGGGTTTTCCTGCTCGATGAAAATGATGTCGCCGATAGACTTAGCGGTATCGAAGATTTTTCAGGTGGTGGATTCCGTTGGTCGGAAACGGCGGGGCTGAAGCAGGTTGTCCGTAATGCACCACTAGATGTCGGTGCGGCTGTCGAATACGCCTCTCGCGATTATCTTCCCCTGCAGAATAGTGAGGCGGCCTAATGGTGCTTTCTGATACCGTGAATATTGCAAGGCGATTTCAAAGGTCGATCCGTATTGATGCCGACCACGACGACTTGCAGGCTCTCGAGGGCTTTGTCTGCCCGAAGTCCTCTGCGGATGTGTTGGCCACCATCGGGCAGCATGTGTCTGAGACTGGTCATGGCGCTTTCACTTGGACCGGCCCTTACGGGAGCGGTAAATCGAGCCTGGTTGTCGCGCTGAGCGCTCTGCTGAGCGGCGACAAGAAGCTTGCTGCCAAGGCCAAGGCTGCTATCGGCAAAGGTGCAGCTAAGACGGTACTTGATGCTCTGCCTCCAAAGGAACAGGGGTGGATCGCTGTCCCCGTAGTCGGCCGTAGAGCGGAAGCGGCGCAAGTGATCGGAGAGGCGATCGAGGAGGGAGGTCTTCTCCAAAATGAGCGCCGTAAAAGCTGGTCAGATGATGATGTTGTCTCCGCGCTTCTGGAGGTTGCTGAGCGCAATCCGCAAAGCGAAGGTGGCGTCGTCCTGTTCATTGATGAGATGGGGAAATTTCTCGAGGCCGCTGCCCAAGAGGGCGCGGATGTCTATCTTTTCCAGCTTCTCGCTGAAGCCGCGTCGCGCAGCAAGGGGCGACTGATTGTTGTCGGGATACTACATCAGGCGTTTGAAGAGTACGCCAACCGCCTATCGCGCGAAATGCGCGACGAGTGGTCAAAGATTCAGGGGCGCTATATCGACCTCGCGGTGAATGCCGCCGGCGAAGAGCAGATCGAGCTAATTTCTCGCGCTATCGAGAGCGGAAGGGTGCCCGCCAAACCTGGCAAGCTTCCCTCAATCGTTGCTTCAGAAGTCAAGCGGCAGCGGCCCGCCGCTTCGAGTTATCTACCCGAGACCCTCGAAGGATGTTGGCCGCTTCACCCGGTCGTTGCCTGTCTTCTAGGCCCGATATCGCGCAGGCGTTTTGGCCAGAACCAGCGAAGTATATTCGGTTTTCTCAATTCGGCCGAGCCATATGGCTTCCAGGACTTCATTCGGCATCACACTGAAGAATCTCTCTTTGAGCCAGAGAGGCTATGGGACTACCTTCGTGTCAATCTGGAGCCTTCCATTCTGGCATCGCCCGATGGTCACCGTTGGGCGCTAGCGGCCGAAGCAATCGAACGGTGCGAGGCTCTCGGCGGCGATACACTCCATCTACGTCTTCTTAAATCGATTGCCCTTATTGACCTATTTAAGGAGCGGTCCGGTCTCCTTCCGACTTATGAACTTCTGGAGGCATGCGCTGGCGGCGCTTCCAGCCGCGCTACAAAGAAGGCGCTCGAGCAGCTCAAAGGCTGGTCGTTAGTTGTGTTCAGGAAATTCGCAGAGTCATTCGCGATCTTTGCAGGAAGTGACTTTGATGTCGAACGCGCTGTACAGGACGCGATGCAGCATGTTCGTGAAGTCGACTTTGCCGCCCTGCAGAGACTCGCCGGCCTTCAGCCAATCCTAGCGAAACGCCACTACCACGAAACGGGTGCGCTTCGGTGGTTTGATGTGGAGGTTGCGCCGTTGAGCGGGCTCATTCAGCGGGCACGTGCTTACGAGCCTCATGCGGGTACCATTGGAGAGTTCTTGCTAGCAGTGCCGACAGAAGGAGAAACAACTGAGCAGGCGGAGAAGATTTGTCGCGAAGCTGCACGGGAATCGAAGGACTGGGATGTTGTCGCCGGGCTATCGAAGCGTGCCTGGGCAATCACTGATCTGGCTCGTGAACTTCTAGCGCTCAGTGAAGTGCAGGAAGAGCATCCCGACCTTGCTGGCGATCCCGTAGCTCAGCGCGAAGTTCAAGCCCGGTATACGGTCCTTCAAGGCCATCTTGAGGAAGAAATCCGCCGTGCCTTCGATAATGCAACTTGGTACCTGAAGAACCATAAGCCTAGGCAGTGGTATCATGCAGAACTCAACAATGTCGCATCTGATCTTGCCGAGAAGCGCTATCCGCGGGCACCGCGTATAAACAATGAACTGCTCAACCGCATTAAGCCTTCTAGCAATGCGATCGCTGGTCAGAATGCTCTGTTGCGCGCGATGGTGACGCATGAAGGCAAGCCCCGGCTCGGTATTGATGGTTTCCCGGCCGAAGGAGGGCTCTTTGCATCCATACTTGAAGCAACTGGCCTCTACGCTAAGAGCGGAAAAGAGTACAAATTCTGTGCGCCTCAAAAAGAGAAGGATGAGTTCGGCCTTTACGAGCTTTGGGAAGCAACTGCGGAGCTTCTTAAGCAAGCCGAAGAGCGAACGGTAAGCGTATCCGAGATTTATCGCCTTTGGTCCGAACCGCCTTTCGGGCTGAAAGAGGGGTTAATGCCGGTGCTCGCCGTGGCTTTCATCCTTTCTCGGCGCGAGAAAGTCGCACTGTATAGGGAAGGCGTGTTCCAGGCAAAGTTCAAAGACCTCGATGTTGAGGTTTTGGCTCGGGACGCTGGCGATATTCAACTCAGGTGGATGAACCTCTCCGCTTTGTCCCGCCGTCTTCTTTCGAGCATGGCCGAGGTCGTCCGGGAACTAGATGCGGACAACACGCTCACCCATCTCGCGCCAATTGATGTTGCGCGGGGACTCATTGCGATCTTTGACCGGCTTCACCCGTGGACCAAGCGGACGATGCAGCTTTCTTCCAATGCCATAAGGGTGCGCGATCTCTTCAAGCACGCGAATGATCCGAATAAGTTCCTCTTTGACGATATTCCGGCCGCTTTTGGTGGTGAGCGCGCCCTAGACAGCGAAGCCGGATCGAAGAGCATTGTTGACGACGTTCGTGACGGGCTCGAAGAGCTCGTCCAGTCTTATCCTTCAATGCTCCGCCGCTTGAACGACCTAATGCTGGCCGAACTTCAGGTTCCGAACACCTCTCCGCAGGCCCTGGCTGAGTTGCGGTCTCGGGCTGAAAACATCAGGAAGCTCGGCGGGGACTTCCACCTAGACGCGTTTATCAACCGTCTGTCTACGTTCGAGGGTGGCGCCGAAGATGTCGAGAGCATCGCTAGTCTTGCCACGAGTAAGCCGCCTCGGAATTGGACCGATCCGGACCTGGACAAAGCTGCAGTTGAGTTGACGGACTTCGCACAAAAGTTCATCCGCGCCGAAAACTTTGCCCGTGTGAAGGGACGTGTCGACAAGCGGCATGCCATGGCCGTTGTCGTCGGTGTGAACGGTCGCCCGGCTCCTGTCCATGCTGAATTCGAGGTAACGGACGCTGAGCGAGCCGGTATTGAGGAAATTATCGCTAGTGTCGAAGGCGTTATAGACGCAGGTGACGAGCATAAACGCAGGCTTGTGCTCGCCGCGCTTGCGGAGCTCAGCAGTCGATACATGACATCAGCCGATGAAAGCACAGAGCCCAAGACTGAGAGGGCTGTATCGTGAGCAAAGATCAAGTGAAGCACGTACTCGGATTATCTGGAGGGCGCGATAGCGCCGCTTTGGCTGTCTACATGCGGCAGCACCACCCCGATCTCGACATCGACTACTTCTTTACGGATACCGGGAAGGAGCTCCCCGAAGTCTATGAATTCCTTGGTAGGCTCGAAGGGTTTCTCGGCAAGTCGATCCTGCGTCTCAACCCTGACCGGGACTTCGATTTCTGGTTAAAGCAATATAACAATTTTCTTCCTTCTCCACAGACGAGGTGGTGCACGCGACAGCTTAAATTGCGCCCATTCGAACAGTGGCTTCGTCCGCTTTTGGAAGAGGGGAATACGATCTACAGCTACGTCGCTATACGGTCAGATGAGGAGTACCGTGAGGGCTATAGCTCGAAGCATGACCGCTTAAAGATCGTTCTTCCGTTCAAAGAGGATGGCATCGATAAACCTGGTGTACTGGACATCCTCGAGGCGTCCGGTCTGGGGTTGCCCCGCTACTACGACTGGCGTTCCCGGAGTGGCTGTACGTTCTGCTTCTATCAGCAGAAGATTGAGTGGGTGCGCCTTAAGGAGGAGCATCCCGAAGCGTTCGAAGAGGCAAAGTCCTACGAGAAGGATGCAGTAGCAAATGGATCGCCGTTCACCTGGTCACAAGGGGAGTCTCTCGACGAACTAACGCAGCCTGAACGGGTCAAGCAGATCAAAGAAGACTACGAGAAGCGGCTAGCGAGAGCTAAAGCCAAGCGACAACAAAACCCCTTACGCGACGAGGGGGATGAATTAGATATCGACGAGCTTTACGGGCAAGCCAAAGGCTGCCTTGCATGTCACAAGTGACCGTCGAATAGGGATCGGTACGGTAGATGGATATTAAGCATAAAACCAGGAAGCTCGAGGAGCTTGTCGCCATGCGTGACAAGGTACAGCTCGATCCTTCCTGGCAACGTGGCCCTGTTTGGTCTGAACCAAAAAAAGCACTTCTCATAGACTCGATTCTTCGCGGTTATGATATTCCAATGATCTATCTTTGGGACCGCGGGGCTGGCTCACAGCCATATCGGTATGAAGTCGTGGATGGTCAACAGAGATTAAGAGCTATTTGGGACTTTCTTGATGGCGACTTTCCATTAAGCAAAGATGCGCCAAATGTGGGTTCCCGTCCGATCGCTAGCAAGGCTTATGAGGACCTACCTAAGAATTTCAAAGACAAGTTAAAGAACTTTGAAACCGTGATCGCGTATATAGAGAATGCGCAGCAGCCCGAGATATCGATCGTATTTTCTCGCATGCAGATGGGTGTTCGCCTCAACCCAGCAGAAATACGCAATGCAATTCAGAGCGGGTATCGCCAAGCCGTTGATACAGTAGCGAGGACACACTCATTTTTTGCGGAATCGAAAATACCGGCGTCGCGTTTCAAGCATCAAGACTACTTGGCGCACGCGCTGTCTGTTTGTCATCATAACGGAAAGCGCGACGCAAAGGCTCCCCAGTTACATGATGATTACACAAACATCACCGAGAGCTCTGTATATGCCCCGCTTATCGCGGATGCTAACAGTATCTTGGATTTAATTGGGGAGGTGAACGAGTTGTCATCTCGAAAAGTTACTCAGAAATGGATATTTGTTGACCTATTCTATTTTATTTATAGTAACATCGATAAGATAAAGAAAATCAAGGCATCAAAGCTATCCAAGGCATATTTGGAGTTTGAGGCCGAACGAAGAGAATTTAATGCAGAGCCGGAACAGTTGCTTGCTGGCGAGCCCTCCAAGGCTGAAAAGGATATGTATGACTATATTATTGCGTTTAAGATTGGTGGAGGCGAGCGGTCAAACATTAGACAGCGGGCCGAAGTCATCGAGCGGCGTTTTAAGCCTGTTCTGGGGATAAAGTAATGGCGCTAGAGAAAAATCAGATTCCGACAGAGTTATTCGACGCTTACAGGGAGGGTAAGTGCGGTGTTTTCGTCGGTGCGGGCCTTTCCCAAGGAGCGGGTCTTCCCGATTGGGCCGGCTTGCTGGTGAGCCTCATCGACAAAGCCGAGAGCGATTACTCTATTCCGAAGGAAAAGGCAGACGATTGTCGGAAGTTAGCCGAAGATCCGGCCAAATTCCTGATGCTTGCACAAGAGATGAAGGAGGTTCTCGGAGTCGAATTTAAGAGCGTCATCGAAGACGTATTTGGAAGAGCAGACCTTCAGCCGACACAGGCTCATGAGCTACTGGTCTCTCTGAAAGGTAACCGCTTCATAATTACTACGAACTACGACATGCTGATTGAGCAAGCGTTTGCGAAGAATGAGCAGTATAGGCAAGGGTACAAGTATTACGAAGCCCATGCGCTCCAACGCGATTTGTACAAAAGAGCATTCTTCATACTGAAGGCGCATGGCGATGCCAAGACCGCACCTGAGCATATTATTTTAACGGATAAAGATTATCGGCGTATTCTTTACAAAGAGCCGGGTTACCAGAGTGCGCTTCAGTCGATTTTTACTATGTATTCAGTGATCTTCCTAGGTTCTTCGTTGAAGGACCCTGACCTTCAACTTCTCTTAAATTACATTAATGCAGCTTTCCCTGAAGGCGGAATACCTCACTATGCCCTGATGACAACTGATGAGATTGGCAATACGGAGCGTGGTCGATGGAAAAAGGACTATAACATGAGAATTATACCGATATCTTCGGAGGACAATTACGAGGATATCAATCGGTTTCTACGCTTTCTGCAGGAAGAAGACCCCAAGCAGCAGTGAAGCCTTGATTTGTATATGAACTTTTTGCACATTTAGATCATGTGTTCTAGATCGTACTGTCGTAGCACCGGTGCCAATGTTTCGTATGCTTCGGAGCGGTTGTCCGAGAGCGATGAGAACTCGGTGACACGTCCCAGCTCGGACCTAATAAGCCGTTTGGCATATTCGGAGTCGGTGTCGTAGTCCTGCGGCAGAACAACGATAAAATCGTGGATCAAGGCACGCTCTTTTCCTGGGGAGCGGCGTAGGATGCGGCCGCGGCGCTGAACAAACTGGCGCGGGTCGCGTGAGCTGGCGAGGATATAGGCCGTGCTACATGCCGGCACATCGATGCCTTCGTCGAGGCACCGGATAGCCACCATGGCGTCGATGAAGCCAAGCCGGAAGTTCTCAAGGATGTTATCACGATCCTTACGGGATTCCCGTGACGTGAAGCGCGACACGTCCCAGGACATGCCGTGCAGCATGGCGCTGACGGCTTCTACCTGACGTTTGCTTTGCGCAATATTCTCCTCCGAGGCGTCTTCGCCTTCGTCGGTCTCGACCGTGCCGTCGCCGCAGTAGAATAGGGTGTGCTGTGTCGGCCGTTCACCCGTCAGCACGGCCTGAAGAGTCGGGAGCTTGTTGGCTGCCGAGCCCACCAAGCGGGCGCGTCGCATCAAAAGGCCTGTCAGCTGTGGAGACATCTCGCTGGCTTTGCCCTGCTGTCGGGCCATAATACGTCCGATTTGCCCCGAAAGCCCGACGAACTCGTCTGCTTCTTCCTCTGTGAACTCGACAAGATGCGGATAGTAGACGTATGGCGTCAGAACTTTGTCCTTGATCGCCTGCTTGAGGGTGTAGCGGGAAACGATGTCGCCGTAGAATTCGTTCAGGCGTTCGTTCCGTTCCTCATCCAGATAGTGCTCCGGTGTTGCGGACAGTCCGATCCGGAACTTTGCGTGTTCGGGAAGGAAGCCCTCATACGCCTTTGAGGTATGGTGATGGCATTCGTCACCGATCCAGAGCAGTCGGCCGCCCTTGATCTTCGAGAGGCATTCCTGAAACTCGGGGCTCTTCAGCGTGCGATTGACCACGACGATGGCGCCGAAGCTGCGGCTACCCATCGTGAGCTCGTGGACCATGTTCCGCAGCTTGTCCTCCCACTGCGTACGCGTGTTGTAGCATTTCACAGGGTAGATGTTGAACGTCGAGAGGATATCGACCCATTGATCCGCGAGGTTCTGGTAGGGTGCCGCAATAACGCAAGCAAGCCCGTCGATTGCCTCCGAGAGTTTGACGATCGCATGGATGGCTGTGATGGTCTTGCCGGCACCGGTCGCAAGGTCGAAAGTTCCTTGAAAGTCGCCCTTGGCCTTCCAGGCATCCAAGGCGTCGATCTGATGATCGCGCATCTTGAACGGCTGACCGTTGATCGTCGCGGGTTCACGAGGCTTGCCGGATGTGGTGCTGACTGCGTTTCCGGTGCGCGACAGAACCCGCGCCGCTATAGCGGCCTCGATCTCGGGGTCGGGCGTGTAGTCAAGGGAGCGGGCAACAGATATCAGCTTGTCACGAACTGCTGTGGGGATATCGATTACGGCCGTGCCCTGGCTTTCATCTCTCCAGAGCCGCTCAAAGCTATCGATATGTGGTTCGTAGAACTCGGCATGTTCCGGTAGCCAAGTCCGGAACACGTTGATGGACTCGTAGTTATGCGTCGGGAGTAGGGCATGCGTACTCTCGTTAGCCGACCCTGCAAACACAACCTGATCGCCAGCATCATCGGTGATGATGCCGACCTTGTCGTGATACATGCCGCGTTCACGAAGCGCGATCTTCACATCGAGCCGGCCATGGGCAACGAGCCACGACAAGGTCTCAAAGCGATTCTGGAAAAGCTCGTCGCTGACATTGGAAATCATCGACAGTAGCTCGCCGCCGATCTTGTCGGAAATTTCTTTCTCCCGGTAACCCTGCTTTACGGCTTCTAGGTCGCCTTGCTCCGAGAATGCGCCGAGAATGAGTCTGATCTGCCCGCCGCGCTTGACGAAAACGGAAAGCGCCTGAGCGGCGTAGCTGATCGTAGATGCCGAGAAGAAGCCGACGGCCCGGTCATACCTTGTGGCGACCGAGAGGGTAGGGAAGTAAAAATCTTCCAGAATGTGATCCTGATCGGACTTGTAGACACCTTTATACGTTATCTCCTTCAACATTTAGAAGGTGATCCCAGAGACATCAGGTTCTTCATCTTCAATGTTTAGGAAGCCGCGCTCCTTAAGCAGCTCCAGGATATCCCGGTCTGGATATTCGCCTCCGCCTCTCAGCATTGCTTCATGTAAAATCTGCAGACCACCATTGGCATATTCCTCGAAGATTTCGGCGCACCGGCTCTCTTCGCCGTCTTTGAGCACTTCCGGGTCCTTCGTCTCCGCAAGGGCGATCAAGTAAATCAGGTCTTCAGCATCGCCACGTTCGAACTGTTGGTAAGAGACATCCTCCACGCCCTCGTCTTTGTCGAGTGGTAGGCGTCGCCCTTCAGAGTAGCCGAGCAGGGCAGCAAAACAGAGGAGTTCCCGGATCGTCGGAAAGAGCGTCCGGTCTGTACCGGGAAGCTTCTGCATGGCGAGCCGCTGGACCATGTCTTCATGGACCTTGCTTCTGTTGATATTCGGGGCGCGACTGCTCATGGGCCTGTAATCTCCACAATCTCGGTTCCGTCGTACTCGGCGTCGAATACAGCGGTTCTGAACTCCTCACCTTTGAAATATCGGCTTTCGGGTTTGCGCTCGCCTTGTGGCTCGGTGTTGTGCCGGACAAGCAAATACTCGGCGCCTAGATGGTCCTTGACCGCGTTCAGGACATCCTCCGAACCTTGCGACTTCGACACAAGGAGCACGACTTGGCGCGCCATCTTCGGAATGAACTCGGCGGTGGTCGCCCGGTATGCTTCATCGAGCTGACCAAAAGGAGAGTCGAGCACGAGCGGGGCGACGGTTCCCGGCAGGAGACGATAGTCCTGCGCGTTCTGGCGCACCTTTGCGAACTCCACGAGGGCGGCTGTGAACGCAAGGCCAAGCAACTGGTTCTCTCCGCTCGATTTCGGAAGAGCTGTCCCGTCCGCATTGACCAAGCTGATAACGTAGTCGTCAGTCATGCGAAGGTTCAGTACCTTGCGCGCCGTAGCTTCAAGGATGCGCCGGATGCCTGAGCGGAGGACCTTCCGTGCCTGTTCTTCCTCGCTGACAAGTTGGACCTCAAGCTTGCCTTTGATCGACTCGCAGAGGTTGCGTCTACGTCCGTAGATGGCAGTCTGCTTGTCTTGCTTTGCGAGGTCAGTGATCTCGTGGTCGATCCGCGTCCTCTCCCGCTCAGCTCCACTAATATTTGTGCCGAGCGAGCCGATCTTGCGGTCTATCTCACGTAACTCGTCCCGCAGTTCGCCCCTTCGCCGCTCGCGCTCGGCGATGTCGTCGAAATTGATGCCCTTGAGCTTGTCACTGATTTCGGCAAGCTGCGCTTCAGCCGTCGCAAACTCGTCATTGGCCTCTGAGAGCCGCCGTTTGGCGTTCGTTAGCCTTCCAGGTGACTTTGCGCGCTCAGCTTTTAGGCTGGTAAGACGTGCCCGTACCTTGGAGACGCGGTCGCGCATGACCTGGTTAGCGGCCTTGTCCAGAAGGCTCGCAACCTTCTTGCTCTCGGGGCTTCCCGGCTCCAGCTTGGCGCCGCAGATACATTCCTCGGCTTCGAGAACGTCCTTCACAAACTCCTCGTTGTACGGCGAGGGAATACGCCCGCGATGCTCCTTTTCCTCAAGGAACGAGAAGGTTTCTTCTGTGATACGCTTCGAGACGATGAAGCGGCCATTCTCGCCGAGCCACTTATAGACTTCGTCGGAGTATTCCTTCTGGCGTTTGCGGGCCCGCTCCAGCTGCTTATCCAAGCGATCACGGCTCGCCTGAAGCTCCTTGGCTGCCGCCGTGTTCCGAAGCTTAGCGTCGATATCCTTGATCTGCTGATCGGTCTGCTCGCGCTTGCGTTCAAGCTCGCTGATGCTCGTCTTCGCCGTCTCTACCTGGCTCGTAAGTGCATCAAGCTTGTCGTTGAGCTCCTCTATCCGCTTCGTCGCCGCGGTGGTCGGAATCTGCTTCCGGAACTGATTGGAGACAGCCTTGAGGTCATCGATCGCCGTTTCGATTAGCGAACAGCCCAGAATGTCCCTTACCGCACTCTTGATCGAGCCTTTATTGTCTTCGCCAAGAAATACTTCCGCATGCTCGCCATCGAAGAGAAAGTGCGAAGCCATATCACGGGGTATGACCGTGTTGATAAAGGTGTCGGGGGAATCTAGTGTGATTTGGCTTCCATCATCGATGCGCGCGACCAAGAAGTCCCGGCCGGAGGAGCCGTTGATATTAACAAAGCGCTTTGCAATATAGCGCTTGTCATTGTGCTCGAACAAAACCTCCACGGATGCAACGGTGCGACCCGCTTTCTTGGCATCGTAGTTGAGAATGTCCTGGCGTTTTTCAAAGCGGGAGGTGGTTTCTCCGTAGAAGCACCAAAGGAGGGCGTTAAGCAGCGTCGTTTTGCCGACGCCGTTCTCCGCGTAGATGATCGTGACGTTGCGGTCGACCTCTTCCGAAAACCGGATAAATGTCTCGCCGTAAAAGCAGCGAAAATCGGTAAGCCTGATCTCCTCAAGAATCATCTTCGCTGCTCCCGGGCTTCGTGTGCCGTTCGATAAGACCGCGGAGCTTGCGCTGGCGCTCTGTCTTCACATTGCGCCTCTCGAAGAAATAACTTCTTTCTAGCTCGATGATTTCCCGAATTATTGGGTTATTCTTATCGTCTTGTCCTACATCTTCACTTGTCATGCAGTCTGCCTTCCTGCCACTTCCAGATGGTACAATTACAGAGACCCGAAAAAAATGCAACCTTTGAGAGTCCGGTTAAGTGCATGAAGTATAGTGCAAAATATTAATATCTCAGGCGCAGTGCGGCGTCTCGGCGCCTCCGGTAAATCCTCTTGTTCCTGGCTTCTCAGCGCGGCGCGAGCGCTTTTTTTGCCAATCGGTCTGTTAGCTATGCAGCCCACCTGGGTTCAGGCCTGTGTAGGTTGAGAAGGACGTGTCGTGCCGGCAGCTCGCCCTTGTGTTCGAATATAAAAGATAGGGGGATGTTCAATTGAGCGTTTCTTACATGATGCAGAAGAAGAAGTTGAACCAACATCAGAAGTAGCCGCGTCATTGCATAGAAGTGCGAAACCATCGCCCTCTCACCGGAAAGTGGTGTGCTATCTTTGCCGTGAAATATGTGGTTTCGAAAAATTCTAGCGAGCTCTGCGGCGGCCGCCGCGCCTTTGAGGTTATACTTTTTCTCTATCATATCTATTGGTTCGCGGATATCGTGTATCCGTCTGCAAATTTGTCTCGCGCCGCGGTATGATCTTTCGAAGGTAATGAGGTCATCATCGAATTTCTTATCCGAAGTGGCAAAGAACTTGCGTGCCTGCACGGGCAGCTTATCCTTGGAGAAGTCAGGGCCCAAAGCGTGTTCAATCGCGGCTTCATAAGCTGTCCATGTAAAGTTGAAAATTGTTAGTGCTGCTACGTATTTGGAGGCTTCTTCTCGCTGCACCTCATCGAAGTCCCAGGCGATATCGCAGTAAAGCCCTGACTTGCTCTCATCGACATATGACGGGTCAACGAAAACGTCCTCTATGCTGACGGCCATGTGGAGTGCGTACAGGGCACCGGGCCAAGCTTCATGGCCTCCGTCGATGAGGTTTTCATGGCCGCAACTCGATATCGCCTGCATAAGCGCCTTCATATGGTGCCGTAGAGGACGAAGGTCGTTCGTCCAGCATTCAGGCTTGCCGCAGTTGCATAGGACATATCGGTCCATCGGATCGGTCGCGGTTGGCTTTTGTTTAGGATTACTACTCTCGGGCATGGTTACTCTTGCCTAGGCGCGCAGGGCGGCGATGGATTTGTTCGTGCCGTCGCTGTCCTGGAACTTCCAGTTTCCGTTCCACACATTCTCGTTGCCTGCAGCGATGGACGCGTTGAGCTGGTTCAGCGTGTCATAGGTCTGGCCTGTATCGGTGCGGCGCCACAGGCCGTTCTCGGCCACAGCGCTGAACTGCTTGCGCTTGTAGGTCCGGAAGATCGTGAAGCCGGGCGGGAAGGTGACGTTGTTGCGCCGGTCGATAAAGCCCTCGCTGATGTCGGTGGTTTGGGGGTTCGCTTGTGTGGCGGTGTCGGGGGCGGGTTGGCACTCCAAGATGCGGCGCAGAATGGCATCTTCGGTCTCTTCGCCCTCCTGGCGGTGGCTCCAGATGGCGGCGAACACATCTGTCGAAACGGGTATCGTGCGGTTCATGATCTATCTCCTTTTGCCTTATGGGTAGTAAATAGCAAGTAGTGCTATTGTAGGTCAAGCGTAGATTCCTTGAGGGGGTGGGTGCGTCCGTCCGCCTTCGGCGCGGCTACGACGTGGCGGGCCGGGCTCTCGTGACCCGAGCCGCGCCATAGCCTTTGGCGACGGCGGGTCTCGGCCCTCCGGCTTCGATCCCTCGCACGGACATGCCCTCGTATGGTGCGGGCAGCGAGATACGGTGCACATGCACAAGAATCTGCGCCGTGAGTATCGCCCTATACAAAATGTTGCCGGATTGTTCTATAATCCCGACATGACCGAGATTCTCTCTTCCGATACGGCCGTCCGATCGACCGCTGCCCCTGATGAGTCCGCCCGCGCTGTGACGCGGCGCGTTCTGTTCCTCAGTCACGCAACGCCCGAAGACAGCACCTTCGCGAAATGGCTCGCGAGTCAGCTCGCTATCGCGGGCTACGAGGTCTGGTGTGATGTTACGGCGCTGCTCGGCGGAGAGCGGTTCTGGGACGATATCGAGGAAGCGATCGATCAGGCGACGTTCCGGTTTCTGTTCGTGTCGACTCTGGAGGCGAACCGGAAGCCCGGGACGCTCCGGGAGCTCAAGCTGGCCGAAGAGGCCCGGGTGAAGCACAGGCTCGGCGATTTTATCGTGCCGCTCAAGATCGATGCGTTCCCGTTCGGAAGCATGCATGAGAGCGTGCGCGATCTGAATGTGATGCGGTTCGATTACGGGTGGGCCGAAGGGCTGCGGCGGCTGCTTGCGCTGCTCGAGCGCGAAGCGGCCCCGAAATCTCCCGTCACGAACGCCAATACCGTCATGGACTGGTATACGCGCTCGATCGAGTGCGACCGGAAACCCGTGCGCGCAAATGACAGCTATCTCTCGAACTGGTTCAGGCTGCGTCTGCCGAAGCGGCTCTATGCGCATCGCTATCGCGGGCCGGCGGACACGTTGGTCAAGGTGGCTGCTTCGTTCCCGCATCCATACCGCGTTGTCGGCCAGCGGCTTCTGACCTTCGCGCCCGCGCATGAAGTGGTGATGGCGCTCGGTGACGGCTGGGCGAGCGACGAACTCGCCGTGCTCGATACGCGCTCCTTTGTCTCGGATGGGGCGCGGGCGCTCGATATCGCGTCTTTCGATGCGTCGAACATGGTCAGCGATCTGGTTCGGCAGGCCTGGGAAGCGGAGATGACGCGGCGCGAGCTCTGTGCGTTTCCGCTGGCGAGCGGGCTTGTGGCCCGGTTCTTTGCGAACGGGCATCTCGAGAAGAACAAGGCGCATTTTACGCCGGATCGCGGGCGGCGGACCTATAGGCAACTCGTCGGAAACAAGACGCGCAAGATTGCCGGCGGCGAGAAAGTCCCTGACGGGTACTGGCATTTTGCTCTGTCGGCGTCGCCGCAGCTGGCGCCGTTTCCGCGGATCGTGCTCCGGTATCATGTGATCTTCAGTGATGACGGGCGCACGCCCTGGGATAAGGCCGAGCGTATGCACAAGGCCCGGCGCGGCGTGTGCAAGCAGTGGTGGAATGCCGCCTGGCGCGACCGGCTACTCGCTTTCTGTGCGCAGCTCGGGGGCGAGGAGAACAAGCTCACGATCGGGACAGGGGGTGATCCGCTCGTCGTGTCGATGAAGCCCGAGCGCTTCATCAGTCCGGTGACCTACTTCGAGGACGGGCAGGCGGGTCTTGACGAGACCGGCGAGATCGAACTCGTCGAGGATGATGCCGGTGAAGACGGGGAGGGTGGTGATGGCAGCGCGGCGTAAACGCAAGGTCAACACGAACCGCAAGCTGCTGCCGATCAGTGAGCCGCGGCTGCTCTTTGCCCATGACCAGAAGCTCGACGATCCCAAGGATGGGCTGCTGCTGTTCGGCCCGCCGAAAGACCATCCCGCCATCGAATACGGGGTGATCGGCACGCCTGAAGGCATCGAGCAGTTCAAAAGCTGGGCCGGAACAATCGCGGGTGCGATCGACGCCGACCCGAAAGTCGGGAGCTCGGTGATGTTTCCGGGGTTCGAGTCCGTCTTTCGGACCGAATGGAAGACCGAGCCCCGTGTCGCGCTGCCGCTCGATGCCGCCGAGCTCGACCACACGATCCGCAATACGGATGCGCATCAGCGCGTCTATGACACGGTCGATCTATTCGCGGGCCGCATCCGGCGGTGGGTCGAGGAGGAGGACGCCAAGGTCGCGCTCTGGTTCGTGGTGGTTCCGGAAGAGCTCTGGAAGCTGTGTCGGCCGAACCAGACGATTTCCAAGGCGGCGGGGGTGACCGGCGACACCGCGCTCTCGCACCGTAAGGCGATGAGGCTCTGGGAAAATCCCGACCTCTTCGATGACATCAACGAGGCCGCCGAAAAGCACCGCTTCGAGAACCACTTCCACAACCAGCTCAAGGCACGGCTTCTCGGTTGTGAAGCGGTAACGCAAATCGTTCGCCAGACAACCATTGCGCCCGAGAAACACCTCAACAGCATCGGCAAGCCGATCCGCAACGTGCAGGACGAGGCGACGATCGCCTGGAATCTCTCGACGGCCATCTATTACAAGGCTGGCGCGAAGCCCTGGACCCTCGCCGATATCCGCGAAGCGGTCTGCTATATAGGCCTCGTCTTCAAGCGCACGAACAGCCCCCGGGACGAGTACGAGGCCTGCTGCGGCGCGCAGATGTTCCTCCATACGGGGGAGGGCATCGTCTTTAAAGGATCGGTGGGTTCATGGGCCTCGGACAGGCCAGGCGAATTCCACCTCCCGAAAGACCAGGCCGCCGAGATCGTCAGGCGTTGTGTCGATAGCTACCGGAACTGGCACGGTGAAGCGCCCAAAGAGCTGTTCATCCACGGGCGGACGAACTTCAACCGCGAGGAAATCGAGGGCTTCCGCGACGGGGCGCCCGAAGGCACGAAAGTCAGCGGTATCCAGATCAAGCGGCCCAACGACCTGAAACTGTTCCGGGAGGAGGGTAAGCGGGGCGTCATGCGCGGACTTTCCCTCAAGGTCGATCACCGCAACGCGTTCCTATGGAGCTCCGGTTATGTTCCGAAGCTCAAGACCTATCCGGGGCGCGAGATACCGACGCCGCTCAAGGTGAAGATCGTATTCGGCGAAACGCTGATCGAGCAGGTGCTTGAGGATATTCTTTCTCTGACAAAGCTCAATTTTAACACCTGCATTTATGGGGATGGGTATCCCGTGACGCTTCGCTTCGCGGACGATGTGGGTGAGATACTGACGGCGATTCCGGAAGTCAGTTCGAAGCCGTTGCCGTTTCGGCATTATATATAAAGATATTTTGCGTGGTGCATACGGGCGCAGTCATAAACTTGTGTCTCCGCAAGATACGTTCACGCCAGTACACAAGGGCAACAAGCCCTGCATCCCGGGCCGGAAGTCCCGAGACAAGCCCGCCAAATACGACAAGCGCCGCTACAAGCGGCGCAACCTTATCGAGATCATGTTCGGCAAGCTCAAGGATTGGCGCCGCGTTGCGACCCGCTACGACAGATGCTGGAAGGTCTTTCTGTCCGCCGTGTATCTCGCCGCAACTGTCATCTTCTGGCTTTAAGAATTAATAAGTCTGGAGTCTAGCGCTTGCGTATTGAAAAGGAAGGGAAATTTCATTGGCTCCGGGCGCGAGAGGTTGCTCGATAGTGATGTTTATGCGACATGCTTCTTCCTGCGGGCCACCGGGCCATCCTCCATCGAAATTATGCGACAGTGGCCTATGGCTTCATGAAGTGACTGGGGTGCGTCAACGACTTTGCTGCTAAAATTCTGAGGCGACAGGTTATGCGGTGGGGGTCGGCAAGTGCGGCAGCCATGATCGTTTCCCATACACTATCCTCCGAACCAATCTCCTGTTTCGGATCGTTCATCGAGAAGATCATAGAATGTTTCCATGTGTTTTGTGAAGCTCACCAAGCTCGGAACCGAAGAGGGTTTGAAGGGCCCAGACAAGCCAGACGTCCTTTTCGAGCAAGTGCGCGGGCCGCCCGGAGCGATCTGCAGCGACGGCCAGGGCTTCCTTGCGGTCTGCAGGCGGCAAAGACAGGAAGGGTTCAGACATGCGCCGCCTTTCCGACACTGCGTGCAAGCCAGGTCGGGAACTGCGGTGCTGCGGTTACCAATTCGTCAAACGCCGCTGCGGGCAGTCTCTGCTTCAGCGATCTAAGAGCTGTCTCTGCCTGTTCCGGCCCAAGCCAGGCCAGGGCGCGAACAGCACTGCCAGCCGGCCTCTTCCCCAGGGCGAGTTGCCATCGGGGGGCGTGGCGCAGTTCGACGAGTTGTTTGCCCAATGAGAGCGTGCGGCTGCGACCCGAGGTCAGGTACACGGAGCGAACAGGCACTTGCGTGGTCAGGCCGAGTGCATTCGCTTCGGCGGCGCCGGTTGGAACGATGACTTCGCCACGTTGCGCCGCGAGGGCCTCGACGGCCTGTTCCACGGACGGAGCGCGCGTTCCAAACCGGCTTTTGATCGGTCGCAGGTAAACGCCGCGCCCGGCACGGATCAACTGGCCGCGCTCGGCAAGGCGCGACAAAGCCTGATCCACACCGGCACGGCTGCCGAGGTGCAGCAGGCCCTTTGCGGCAAGTGGCGCTCCTTCCGGAAGTCCCTCTGCATGGGTCAATATCTGTTCGGCAAGGCGCTGCATGATCGTTCTCCTGTCAGAAATATACGCAGTTTTCTGACAGAATTCAATCCGTGCTGTCGGGCGAGGCGAGGAGGGTGGTCGCTTGGTGCCATGGGTAGCAGCCTGGCCTTCGGCGATTTTCAGAGGGGAACACGCTTACCGAAGACCCTGCAGTTGCAGGCATTCCTTGACGGCTGCAGCCCGCCTCTTGTCCAGGTACTCGGCCAGATCGTCGATATGGACGCCTTTGGCGCATTTCTGCGACGCTTCCATGCGGACGAGGGGGAGGGCGATGGAACCGGCCGAGACTTTGCGGATGAACTTGTCGGTACTCAGACCGAAAAAATCCTTGGCGACATCCTCAGCGGGAATGATCGGTCGCCCGGAATACATTGCTATCAAGAGAAACGCCGTGTTCATGATCCCGGAGTGAAGCACGATGGCATAGTTGGGAGAAGGGCGCGCAGCGGGTTGGCGGGGAAGCGGATAGCATGGAGCGCAAATCGGACGGGTACGTTGGGTCGGAGAGACGCTCCGAAGCGTGTGAAAGGGGGTAGAGGGCCCGTGCTTGGGTAAGTCGGGCGGGAGCCTCGACGCCAAGCAACGCTTCTGGAGAGGCCGCAAGACCAGTGCACCTTTTGCGGTGCAGACATCCCGGGATCACGCTGGGGCGCTGCCACATTGGTGCTGCCGGCAGGAAGAGGCGCATCCCGGCCCGCGGCATCGCCTTGAGGGCCGAGCCCTCTGCGCTCACCGACCAGAAGGCTTTGGCTTGGGCTGATGCAGGCGTCGGCTGGTGTTCTTGCGGAAGGTGTTGCGCAGATCCTTGTTGATCAGCTCGATGTCGAACCAGTCCGGATCGAAATGTCCGCCGGCCCAGCGAAGGTTGGAGCTGTGGTCCTCATGGTTCGGGTCGCGAATGGTCTTGAGGAAATCGGCATAGGACCAGGGGCCGCCGACGTCCTCGGGCGGCCGGGCTCGGGCCCCTTCGGTGCATTCTGCGTGGCGGGGCAGGGGATCGAGGGATAGCCACTCCTCGATCCGGATCACATGGGTCCAGTCATCGCCAAAGTCGTAAAGGTAAGTGAAGGTCAGATCCTGGCCGGTGAAATCCCCCAGCCTGACCCCGGTGTAGTCGAAGGTCTGCGGCCCGCCGAAGCCATCCTCAAGCTGATCGGGGTCGCCATAGCGCAGCCCGCCGATCCGGAACTCATGCAGATGGCTGTCGGTCCAGCTGAACGCGGCCTGCAGCACCAGATGCAGCCTGTCGAGCGTCCAGCCCGACGGCACGACAAGTCGCCGCCAGATCGGCGGGTCAATCTCCGCGAGAAAGACATGCAGGCGGACGGCATTCGCGGGCTGGTACAAGACAGGTCCCCCGGTCAGATCGCAAAATCGTCTAGCGATTTTCCCGAAGCCAGCGCCTCGGCGATCCATGCCGGTTTGCGCCCACGGCCGGACCAGGTGATTTCGGCGTTCTCCGGATGGCGGTACTTGGGCGCGGACGCCGCGCGTTTCCGGGTGGGAGCCGCTTCCGCAAGCTCGTCGAAACTGAAACCGAGTTCGCGGGCCAAGTCGTCAACCTTGGCGCGGGCCTCGGCCTTGCGACGGGCCTCGAAACTGGCGATGGCCTTCGCAACATTCTTTTGCAACTGCTTCAGCTCGGGAAGCGACAAGGCGTTAAGATCGATATCCGTCATTTGGTCCTCATTTGTTGCCCGGTGGGTTTGAGCCCGAGCCTTGGGGAAGAAAGGCGTCTGGCGCTGGAAAGCAGGCACCGCGATTGCGTGTCAGATAAGCGCAGATATCCTGGGGATTACAACACGTCGGGGATTGGGGCTCGCGAGTGTTGGCTTTTGCCTTTTTGCGCTTGGCTCGGCTGAATGCGAGGATTGTCTGAGGGAACGGCTTCCCCCTGGTCGGCACTGGCGTTGCCGACGCACCCCCATCAGCGGGGAGACCCCGCAACGCCCCCTGAGAGTGAGAGTGCGGGCGGGTTTTCCGTGACGGGTTGAGGGCTGGAGGAAAGGCCTCCGGCGCCTGTCGCGGAGATCATTCCAATGGCCAGAGAGCATCGCGCAGCCCGCAAAAGCGGTCCGCGCACAAACCTTTATGACGACATCACCGACAAGATCATCGCCGAGCTGGAGGAAGGCCGGTTGCCCTGGGTCCAGCCCTGGGGGACTGCGGCGGCACAAGCGCCGCTCGCCATGCCGCGCAACGCCAGCACGGGTCGGCAGTATTCCGGGATCAATGTCCTGATCCTCTGGGGCGCCGTGATCCAGCAGGGCTATCCAACCCAGCACTGGCTGACCTTCCGCCAGGCGCTGTCGCTCGGCGGCAATGTCCGCAAGGGTGAGCGGGGCACAACCGTCGTCTATGCCGACCGTTTCACGCCTGAAGACAAGAAGCGCCGCGCCCGGGAGACAGGGGAAGACGCAAGCAGCATCCCGTTCCTGAAGCGCTTTACCGTGTTCAACGCGGCGCAATGCGAGGGTCTGCCCGACGACATAGCCGTCGAGGCACCGCCACCGCCGCTCGGGCTGATCGAGCCGCGGGTCGAGGCATTGATCGCGGCGACCGGCATCGACTTCCGGATCGGTGGAAACCGCGCCTTCTATGTTCCCGCGCTCGATTACGTGCAGGTGCCACCTCCGCAGGCCTATTTCGAGCCGATCAACTGGCACCGAACCGCCCTGCACGAGATGGGGCACGCGACAGGACATGCCTCACGGTTGGGGCGGGACTTCTCGGGGAGTTTCGGCACGAAGAAATACGCCTTCGAGGAACTGATCGCCGAGATTTCAAGCGCGTTCTGTTGCGCCTTGCTCGGGATCGTCCCGACCGTGCGCCACGCCGATTATATCGGCTCCTGGCTGGAGGTGATGCGCGAGGATTCCCGCGCGATCGTCCGCGCCGCCTCGCAGGCCAGCAAGGCGGCCGACTGGCTGCTGGCCCATCTGCCCGACGACAGCACCGATGTTGAGCGGCAGGCCCCGACGGAAGGGAGGGCCGCGGCATGATCCTCCTGACCGACACACAGCGTGGCCGTTTGCTGGCGAATGGCCACAATCGTGATCAGGATCACATTCCGGTCGTGAAGTTCTTCAATCCCTTTGGCGCCGGTGTCTGGCTCGCGACTGAGCTCGACGAGGACGGCGACATCATGTTTGGCCTGGCCGACATTGGCTACCCGGAACTTGGCTCCTGGAGCCTCAACGAACTGCGCTCTATTCGGCT
Source organism: Salipiger abyssi (assembly GCF_001975705.1). Classification (NCBI taxonomy): domain Bacteria; kingdom Pseudomonadati; phylum Pseudomonadota; class Alphaproteobacteria; order Rhodobacterales; family Roseobacteraceae; genus Salipiger; species Salipiger abyssi. The sequence goes on along the minus strand of NZ_CP015093.1, from coordinate 58,221 downwards.
GCCCTTCGGCATGGGTATCGAGCGGGATCTTCTGTTCACGGGCGATTTCCCGATCTCGGTCTGGGCCAAGTCCGCCCGCGAAACCGGCAGCATTCGCGATGCCGAGCGCCTTCTATTTCGCTCGGGCCGCCTGTCAGGTGGGACACGACCCGACACGGAGCCTCCGCGTTCCTGAGGGGTTCTGCAGCTTCTGCGCCGCGCTCTTCGAAGGAAGAGGGCGGCGCTTCTCCTCGTGACGCGGTGAAAGTTCGGCGCCCGGCCGACTGCCCGTTGGAGAACAGCACCATGACACGAAACACGAGAACACCCGACATCGAAGCGCAGAGACTCCGATTCTCCGCCCAAGAACAGGCCGTGGTCTACGAGGCCCGGCAGATCCTGCTGCGCCACCTCAATCAGAACCCTGTCCTGACGTCCTGGCAGGCGGTGCTCGACTATTGCGCCCTCACCATCAGGGGCGATGTGGAGCGCTTCCATGTTCTCTATCTCGACCGCAGGAACCGGCTGATCTCAGACGAGTGCCTCGCCATCGGCACCATCGATCACGTCCCGGTCTATCCCCGGGAGGTGCTGCGGCGCTGCCTGACACTCAATGCCTCGGCGCTGATCATCGTCCACAATCATCCGGCCGGAGATCCCGAGCCCTCGGCCGCCGACCTCGCGATGACCACGGAAATCCGAAACGCCTGTGCGTCCCTTGGGGTAGTGCTGCACGACCACATCATCACCGGTGCTGGCCGGGAGACCAGTCTGCGTGCCCGCGGCGAGCTCTGATGGGTCTGCGCGTTCATCCGCGGCTCGGCCATGAGAGAGAAAGGAGGGTGGGGGGGTCGTGACGGGCTGGTTGCCGGAGAGAGAGGCTCCCCGGCGTCCGTCATGGAGACCCTGACATGGCCACTGCCACGCAGAAGATCACCCTGTCGTCCTCGCGCGACATCCCCTTCAACAAGCTGGTGCTCAGCCAGTCCAACGTCCGGCGCGTGAAAGCCGGTATCTCAGTCGAGGAACTGGTCGAGTCCATCGCCCGCCGGGGGTTGATCCAGTCCCTGCATGTCCGGCCCGAGCTCGACGCGGAGGGCAAGGAGACCGGCCTCTTCGAGGTGCCGGCTGGTGGCCGCCGTTACCGGGCGCTGGAACTCTTGGTCAAACAGAAGCGCCTCAACAAGACCGCGCCGGTGCCGTGCATCGTCTCGGAGGCCGGAGACGATATCCTGATTGACGAGGTCTCGCTTGCCGAGAATATCGAGCGCGCGCCGCTGCATCCGCTCGACCAGTTCCGCGCTTTCCAGGTCCTTCGCGAGAAGGGAATGAGCGAGGAGGAAATCGCCGCCGCCTTCTTCGTCGACGCCAAGGTGGTGAAGCAGCGTCTGCGCCTGGTTTCGGTCTCGCCGGCGCTGCTCGAGACCTATGCGGAGGACGGCATGACGCTGGAACAGCTCATGGCCTTCACAATCTCCGACGACCATGCCCGGCAGGAACAGGTCTGGGAGGCGATCAAGGATAGCTGGCAGAAGGAGCCCTATACCATCCGTCGCATGCTGACCGAGACCACGGTGCGGGCCTCCGACAAACGGGCGCTCTTCGTCGGCATCGAGACCTACGAGGCGGCGGGCGGCTATGTGCTGCGCGATCTCTTCCAGCAGGACGATGGCGGTTGGCTCCAGGACCCGGTGCTGCTCGACCGGCTGGTGGGTGAGAAGCTGAAGGCTGAGGCGGAGATGATCGCCGCCGAGGGCTGGAAGTGGATCGAGGTCGCCGTGGACTTCCCCTATGGCCATACCAGCGGCATGCGCCGTCTGGCCGGCACCACCATCGACCTGACTGACGACGAGCGTGCCGAGCGTGAGAAGCTGCGGGACGAGCTCGACGCGCTGGAGGCGGAGTATGCCGAGGCTGACGAGTTCCCCGACGAGGTTGATGCCCGCCTCGGCGAGATCGAGGGGGCACTGGAGGCCTTCGAGGCCCGGCCGATGCGCTATGATGCGGATCAGATGGCCCGTGCCGGAGTCTTTGTCAGCATCCGCCATGACGGCCAGCTCGCCGTCGAGCGCGGCTATGCCCGTGCCGACGACGAGGCGATGGAAGGTCAGGAAGGGCAGGGTGCTGATGGGTGTTCTCCCGAGGGCGGCGAGGCCGGTGGTATGCAGCGCGCTGTCATCACGGTGGGCGGTACGGCGACCGAACCCGAGGAGGACGATGAGGTCGAAACCATCCGGCCTCTGCCCGATCGCCTCGTCAGCGAGCTGACCGCGCACCGCACGCTGGCGCTCCGCGATGCCGTCGCCACCAACCCGCATGTGGCGATGACCGCATTGCTGCACCGGCTGGTCACCGATTGCTTCCTGCCGCACTCCACCAGGGGGTGCCTCGAAGCCCATGTCCGGGAGGTTCACTTCCCTGCACTGGCCGAGGATCTGGGTGAAAGCGTCTCGGCGAAGTCCATCCAGGATCGGCATGAACGCTGGGGCGATCATATCCCGGCCGACGATGCGGCGCTCTGGGGCTGGCTGACCGATCAGGACGACGACACCCGGATGGAGTTGCTCGCCCATTGCGTCAGCTTCGGCGTTAACGCCTTGCACGAGAAGCCCAACCCCTATGGCAGTATGGGCGTCAGCCAGCATGGGCTCGATGTGCGCTTGTCCCAGGCCGACCGGCTGGCGCGGGCGACGGGCCTAGACATGGTGGCCGTGGGGTGGCGGCCGACCGTCGGCAACTATCTTGGCCGCGTGACCAAGCCGCGGATCATCGAGGCAGTGCGCGAGGGCGCCGGAGACCGCGCGGCCCAACTCATCGACCATCTGAAGAAGGGTGACATGGCTACGGAGGCCGAGCGCCTGCTGGCCGAAACCCGCTGGCTGCCTGAACCGCTGCGCCTGGTGGATCCCGATGCCGAGGTCGATGCGGATGCCGGGATCGACGCGGACGCGGACGATCTGCCCGAGTTCCTCGCCGGAGACGGCGAAGAGGACGAAGCTCCCGGGGACGAAGACCCGCAGAGCATGGCCGCCGCGGAATGATCCTCACGCGGGACGTCCAGGGTCGCCCCGCATTGCTTTCCTCAGTTTTGGGAGATCCCCATGACTTTCAAACGCGACGCGTCCAATCGGCGCATCGTCTTTTCCTATCTCGTCCCCGTGCATGTCGAGGTCGAGGACGGCATCGTCGCCGACGTCGTCGTCATCGACGAAACCCCGATCCGCGATCCCACGCTGATCGAAGGTGACGGCGACCTGCTTGCCCAGGCCGTCACCGACGCCAATGACGGACAGGCATGGCCGTCCTGGCGCTTCGGCTACTGATCCCGATTTCCGTTTCCGCAACTTGCCCGGTCCTCGTGACCGGGCTTTTTCTTTGGAGAACCCTGATGCCTGCAATGATCGATATCGACCGGATATTCCGCGAGGATTGCGCCAGTCCGCCATCCGAACGCACGCTGCCCTGGGAGGAGACGCGCGATGGCATCACTGTGGTGGTGGAGCCGAAGCCGCATTGGGCGGACGACATGCGCGCCTTCCGTCTCGAAGCCCGCGAATATTGCCGCTACGCCGATTGGACCGCGAACGGCGGTCATGCCCGCTTCTACGGTCATATCGACACCAGCGGTGACGACGTGATGATGACCGCGCGCGCCATGATCGCCCGCGAGATCGCCGATGGGCTCTGGGACTGAAGGCCCGTCCACGTCCGACGATATCAGCGACCGTCGTCATGTCATCGGCCTACATGGCTCCAGTTCCAGCTTCATCATGCTGCCGCTCATCATGTTGGGCATCGGATTCCGCCCCCGGCCTGGAACACGCTTCTGATGCCGGCGTGGCTGCGAGGCTGGCACGGCGAAACATCTGCAGTGGGGGTCTCCGGCGCCTGTCGGATGCAAGACACCACCCCCGCTTCCATTCGCTAACCTCGGTCTGATCCGTTTCTTTGGCATTCAACCCCGGAGGGGTCGGCTTACGCACGCGTGCCGCCCTCGGGGATTCGGAAAAAGTCCGAACGCCCGAGGGTGAGTGCAGATCCGGTCAGACACGTCGGGCGCCTGTCGCGCGGGGGATGGTCCCCCGCCTCCAGTGACAGGAGCCAATCCCGATGTCCTATGCAGATGCCACCGCTTTCGCCGCCAGCCTCGCCACCACTCTGATGGTCGTGATCGTCGTGTTCCAGGCCGGGGACGGAACCCACGGCGCCATGCCCGCCGACGAGTTCGACGGCGATGAGGACATGGTGAAGCTGGAACTGGATCCATGGGCCTGAGGCGCGACAGCGCCTCATCCCAAACGGCCCGAGCACGGATACCCGCGCTTCGGGCCTTCAGTGCCTCACGATGGTCCCCCATCGTCGGCAGCGGAACCGGGAACAATCCCGGTCAGAGAGGAAGAGTGCGGGCCTTTCGGCCGTGACGGGTTGAGGGCTGGAGAGAGAGGCTCGCCAGCGCCCGTCATGGAGTGATCCCGATGACCTTTGCCCGTTCCGAAACCTTCCGTTCCATCGGCCAGATTCTGGCTGCCGATGTTCTGCCCGCGCTTTATCGGTCGCAAAAGCTGCCGCTGCTCATCTCGTGCCTTGGCGTGGCCAGTTATGACGCCAGTGACGTGGCGAACAGTTTCGATCGCGTGATCCCGCTTGGAGAATGCCCGTCACCGGAACAGGCTATACAGGCTGCGGCCTTGCGCCTGTCGCGCGGTGATATTTGCACGGGGCCGGACAGTTTTCCGTATTTCCAACCGCGCATCATGCTCATTCAGGACCGCGATCAGCGCCTGGTCCTCGCCGGCGAAATCCGCGCCAGCATTATCCTTTGGCAACAGCCGGTCGCATCCGATGCCGAAGCACGCATGATCGTGACCGAGGCCAGCCGCCTGATCCTGACAAGCGCCCCCACCATCCGGTCGGGGCGCTTTGTTAATGTCGTCGTTTCCAGAGTCAGAGAGGTGCCGGGACGGGTTGAGTCCGGGTGGTCGAGAGAGAGCGCCGTCCGGGTCCTCCCGTTCCCGCTCTCCGAGGTTTCCCGACATGAACATTTCGTCTCCCGTGACCGATCCGATCGCGCCGCTAACGGCCGCGCCCGCGATCCTGGCCGCCGCCAATCTCCTGCTTCCCCATCTCGAACGTGGCCAGCGTGTGGATGCCGCGATCCTGCGCGATGCGATGGAAAGCGCTTTCGGCGCCTCCGACGCCACCGGCGCCTGGGACTGGAAGCTCGCCAATGAGGCCTGCGAGGTCGCCACGGTTCTGTTCCTGCGCAAATACGGAAAGGCGCTTTTCCGCAAAGCCGCCTCTCCGGCGTCCCGGCTCGGTCCTCTGGCGAAGATCGCGGGGTTACTACCGACGCAGACCCGCCGCTCCGAAGCAAGTCAGAGCTTCCAGCAGTTCAGCACGCCTCTGCCACTCGGCCTTGCCGCGTTGGCGGCGGCCGCGATCACGCCGGACGATGTGGTACTGGAGCCCTCGGCTGGCACCGGCCTGATGGCGATCCTCGCTCAGAGCTTCGGCGGTTCGCTGATCCTCAACGAACTCGCCGAGACCCGCGCCGATCTTCTCTCTTCCCTCTTTCCGGCCTTTCCCGTCACCCGGTTCGACGCCGCCCAGATCGACGATCATCTGACCCCGAAGGCTGTGCCGTCCGTGGTGCTGATGAACCCGCCTTTCTCGGTCATGGCCAATGTCGAGGGACGGATGGCGGATGCTTCCCTTCGCCATATTGCCTCGGCGCTGGCCCGGCTTGCTCCGGGCGGCCGGCTGGTGACGATCACCGGCGCGAACTTCGGACCGAAAGCACAGGCCTGGCGCGATGCCTTCATGCGCTTGCAGGACCGTGGCCGCGTGGTCTTCACCGCGGCCATCGATGGCGCGGTCTTTTCCAGGCATGGCACCCGCATCGACACGCGGCTGACCGTCATCGACAAGTTGCCCGCCGACGATCCGTCAGTCTTCCCGGCCTCGGCAGGAACCGCACCCGACGTTGTCACGCTGCTCGGCTGGATCGAAAGCCAGCTTCCACCACGCTTGCCGGTGTCGCTGCCGAAAGTCGCTTCTCCCGTGCCGGCGGCTGCCCCGAAGACCGTGCGCGGATATCTTGCTCGCGCCACAGCGTCCCGACCCGCCGCTGCACCAGCGTCCGATCCCGAGGGGGTGGAGCTCGAGTATGAGACCGTGGACTGGGCGCCGCCCGAGGGCGCGCGCTTGTCGGACGCGATCTATGAGGAATATGCGCTGCAATCGCTGCGCATCCCCGGCGCCAAGCCGCACCCGACCAGGCTGGTGCAATCCGCTGCCATGGCCTCGGTCGCGCCGCCAAAACCGTCCTACCGGCCCATGCTGCCCGCTGACATCTGCGCGCGTCTGTCGGACGCGCAGTTGGAAACGGTGATCTATGCAGGGGAAGCCCATGCCGATCACCTCGCCGGCGCATGGACCGTGGACGAACATTTCGACAGCGTGCGCGCCGCCGCCGAGGATGCCGCCGGTGCTGTCCGCTTCCGCCGGGGCTTCATGCTCGGTGATGGAACCGGCGCTGGCAAGGGCCGCCAGTCGGCCGCCATCATTCTCGACAACTGGCTTCGCAGTCGGCGCAAGGCGGTCTGGATCTCCAAATCCGACAAGCTGATCGAAGACGCGCAGCGCGACTGGTCGGCGCTCGGCATGGAACGCTTGCTGGTCACGCCTCTGTCGCGCTTCCCTCAAGGCGCAAAGATCACGCTGTCGGAAGGCATCCTGTTCACCACCTATGCCACGCTACGCTCCGATGACCGCGGAGAGAAGGTTTCGCGCGTGAAGCAGATCGTCGAATGGTTGGGCTCGGATTTCGATGGGGTCATCATCTTCGACGAGAGCCATGCGATGCAGAATGCCGGTGGCGGCAAGGGAGACCGCGGTGATATCGCCGCCTCGCAGCAGGGACGCGCAGGCCTGCGGCTCCAGCATGCACTGCCGGATGCGCGCGTGGTCTATGTCTCGGCGACAGGAGCCACGACCGTTCACAACCTCGCCTATGCGCAGCGTCTCGGTCTCTGGGGTGGCGAGGATTTCCCGTTTCAGACCCGCGCCGAGTTCGTCGAGGCGATCGAGGCTGGCGGTGTGGCGGCGATGGAGGTGCTGGCCCGGGATTTGCGTTCTCTCGGCCTCTACACCGCCCGCTCGCTCTCCTATGACGGCGTCGAATATGAACTGGTCGAGCACAAGCTCACCGACGAGCAGCGCCGCATCTACGATGCTTACGCGGCCGCATTCGCCGTGATCCATGGAAACCTGGACGCGGCGATGGAGGCGGCCAACATCACCGGCAGTGAAGGCACGCTGAACCGGCAGGCCAAATCGGCCGCGCGGTCGGCCTTCGAGAGCACCAAGCAGCGTTTCTTCGGCCATCTGCTGACCTCGATGAAGACGCCGACGCTGATCCGCTCGATCGAGGCCGATCTGGAGGCGGGCCATGCCGCCGTCATCCAGATCGTCTCCACCGGCGAGGCGCTGATGGAACGGCGGCTGGCAGAAATCCCCACCGAGGAATGGAATGACATTTCCGTCGATGTCACGCCGCGGGAATATGTCGGCTCGTATTTGCAGCATTCCTTCCCGGTCCAGCTCTACGAGCCCTTCACCGACAGCGAAGGCAATCTCTCCTCGCGGCCGGTGTTCCGGGATGGTCAGCCGGTCGAGAGCCGAGAAGCCGTCGTCCGGCGCGATGAGATGCTGGAGCAGCTCGGGTCGCTTCCGCCCGTGCCGGGAGCACTCGATCAGATCGTCCAGCGCTTCGGCACCGACCTGGTGGCCGAGGTTACGGGGCGGTCCCGGCGCATCGTGCGCAAGGGCGATGGCGCATCGGCGCGTCTGGCGGTCGAGAACCGTGCACCGTCCGCAAACCTGGCAGAGACCTCGGCCTTCATGGATGACCAGAAGCGCATTCTTGTCTTTTCTGATGCCGGGGGCACCGGGCGCAGCTATCACGCGGACCTCTCGGCGCGGAACCAGCGGCTGCGGGTGCACTACCTGCTGGAGCCGGGCTGGAAGGCGGATGCCGCCATTCAGGGGCTCGGGCGCACCAACCGCACCAATCAGGCGCAGCCGCCGCTGTTCCGACCCATCGCCACGGATGTGAAGGCTGAGAAGCGTTTCCTTAGCACGATTGCCCGTCGCCTCGACACGCTGGGCGCGATCACCCGCGGGCAGCGCCAGACCGGTGGTCAAGGCCTGTTTCGGCCCGAGGACAATCTGGAATCCGCCTATGCCCGCGATGCGCTGCGCCAGCTCTACTTGTTGATCGTGCGCGGCAAGGTCGAGGGCTGCTCGCTTGAACGGTTTGAGTCCGCCACCGGGCTGAAGCTGATGGATGCGAACGGCATCAAGGACGAACTGCCGCCGATCACCACCTTCCTCAACCGCCTGCTGGCGCTGACCATTGAGTTGCAGGGCATCCTGTTCTCGGCCTTCGAACAGCTTCTGCAGGCGCGGATCGACGGGGCTATCGCATCCGGCACCTATGACATGGGGCTGGAAACGCTGAAAGCCGAAAGCTTCATCGTCACAGACCGGCAGGTGATTCACACGCATCCGGGCACAGGGGCAGAAACCCGGCTCCTGACGCTCACCGAGCGCAAGCGCAATCAGCCGGTCACGCTCGATGCAGCGCTGGCGGAGCTGGATGTTCCGCGGGCGAAGCTGCTTGTGAACGAGCGGTCCGGTCGTGCCGCCGTGCAGATCCCCACCACCAGCGTGATGCTGGACGACGGCGAGATCGAACGACGCGTGCGGTTGATCCGACCGATGGAGGCGATGAACATTCCGGTGCGTGCGATGGGCGAAACCCACTGGATCGAGGCCGACCGTGCCGCTTTTACCGTGGCCTGGAAGGCGGAACTGGCCGAGGTTCCCGAGTTCACCGACAGCATCCTGCATATGGTGACAGGGCTGCTTCTGCCGATCTGGAAACGCTTGCCGCAAGACTCCTCCCGCGTCTATCGGCTCCAGACTGACGAGGGCGAACGCATCATCGGTCGTCGTGTCTCGCCGGCATGGGCCGCCAATGCTTCGACCAGCGGCGTCACCAGCAGCCTGACGCCGGATGCCGCCTATGCCGCGTTGATCGAAGGCCGAACGATCCTTGATCTCACCGAGGGGCTGCAACTGCGCCGCGTCCGGGTCATGGGCGCCAACCGGATCGAACTGACCGGCTTTACTGACGCGATGCGCGACCGGTTGCGGGCCTATGGCCTCTTCAGCGAGATCATCTCGTGGAAACTGCGCTTCTTCGTGCCCGTCGATGCAACGGGACCGGAGATCATCGGTAAATTGCTTGACCGCTTCCCGGTGGAGCGCATCGGTGAGCGGGAGGCCGCGTAATGGCGCGTCTCAACGCTTCCGAACTGGCACACCGTCTCGCCCGTCAGGCCGAGGCGGTGTGCCGCCACTATCTCTCGAATGGGCGCAAGCAGGGCAATTACTGGCAGGTTGGGGATGTGCGAAACACGCCCGGCCGTTCGATGTTCGTCCGTCTGAACGGGCCAGAGACCGGCAAGGGTGCGGCTGGCAAATGGACCGATGCCCAGAGCGGCGAGCATGGCGATCTGCTCGACGTGATCGGCGAAAGTCTTGGCCTCATCGACTTCGCCGACATTGCCGAAGAAGCGCGCCGCTTCCTCAGTCTACCGCATCCTGAATCGGTGCCAAACTCCCGCCGATCCCGAACACCGCCAGCACCATCCGGATCGACCGAGGCGGCCCGCCGGCTCTGGCGCATGACGCAACCGCTCACCGGCAGTCTCGCAGAGGCGTATTTACGGATACGCGGCATTGCGGATTTACGCGGAACCGCAAATCTGCGGTTTCATCCAAACTGCTATTGGCGCCCCGAGGGTGATGGTCCCACCGAAACCTGGCCCGCCATGATCGCCGCCGTCACCGGCCTCGATGGCAAGATCACCGGCGCGCATCGCACCTGGCTTCACCGCGACGGTTCCGGGAAAGCGCCGGTCTATCCGCCGAGAAAGGCGATGGGAGACCTGCTCGGAAACGCCGTCCGGTTTGGCGAGGTGCAGGATGTCATGGCGGCAGGCGAGGGGATCGAAACCATCCTCTCGCTGCGGCAGGCATTGCCCAGGATGCCGATGGCCTCCGCACTCTCGGCCGGGCATCTCTCCGCCATCCTGTTCCCGCCGCATCTGCGCAGGCTCTACATCGTCCGCGACAACGATCCGGCAGGCGACGCCGCACGGGACAGCCTGGTGGACAGGACCATCGGAGCCGGGATCGAGGCGATCACGCTTTCGCCCATGCTGGGAGATTTCAACGACGATCTCGTCAGCTTCGGACTGGAGGCGCTTCGGGCGCAGATCCGGGTGCAGATCGCCCCCGAGGACGTCAGCCGCTTCATGGTCCCGTTGCCATAGCCAGAGAGGGCCGTGATCTGGGAAAAACGATCCCGCCATGGGCAAGGGATAGTAGCACCTCGGCAAGAGGACCGCGCCTTGGCCTTCTTGAGAGAGCGAGCGGCCCACAAACGCTCCGGCCCGGCAATGGCGGCGCCCGACTGATTTCCGTCGGCGGGCAAGCCCGCCTTTACAGCGCGAAACAAATCAGCCGGGCTTTGCCATCAAGGCCCTCGCAAAGAGCTCGGGCTGCCAGACCGGAGCGCCCGTGGGCTTGTCGTCGCCATGAAGGCCGCGACGGTCGCGGTCCAGCCGAAGGACACATCCCATGTATGCCCATGACGAATTCGAACCCGATCACAGCACGTCTCCCACCGGCCATGTCATCGAAGCGCTCGAACTCTATGGCTACCGTCCAGCAGAGGGCGAGGCCGATCCCCGGATCACGCCCGAGGACAATGCCATCCAGGGCGCGGTTGCCGACATCTTCGATGCCCTGATTTCCACCATGGCCGACACCAGCCTCGATTTCGACCTCGACGAGATCATGTGGTCCACCGTCAACACCTTCCACCGCGCCGTGGAACGGATCGAACGCAAACTCGATGACAACGAGCAGGCGCAGAAGCGCCTTCAGCGCGAACAGGACGGAAGCGAGGTGAAATCCGTCCAGTTGGAGACCCTGATCGGCATCGGACAAAACCTGATCGAGCGCCGCGACAGCATGGAGACCTTCCGCGACACCGCTGCCGACATTTACCTGCGCACCACCGGCACGCCCTGGTCGCCGCGCTCCGGATCACGGGTCAACCATCGCCAGATGACCTCGGCCATGATCGACAGCCGTGACTTCATCGCCGCAAAGCGCAGGGCCGACAATGAGGTACTGCTACCCGCCGGGACGAAGATCGCCTTCTCGGGCGGTGACACCGCCGATCACCGCATGATCTGGGACAGGCTCGATCAGGTCCATGCCAAGCACCCCGATATGGTGCTCCTTCATGGGGGCAGCCCGAAAGGCGCCGAGCGCATCGCAGCCACCTGGGCGAACAATCGCAAGGTGCCGGAGGTCGCCTTCAAACCGGACTGGACGAAACACTCCAAGGCTGCGCCCTTCAAGCGCAACGACCGGATCCTCGATGCGATGCCGATCGGGGTCGTCGTCTTCCCCGGAACGGGCATCCAGGAAAACCTCGCCGACAAGGCCCGCAAGATGGGCATCCCGGTCTACCGCCTCGCGGAGGGCAGCGCGTGAGCGCTGCACTTCCACGAAATGACCGCGCAGCTTCCTGCATCCGTTACGGTGGGCGGTGAGCGGACCTTCGCTGCACCAAGCACCAATGTCCGGCATGGGCGGCCCGCACCTTGCCTGCACTGCGCAGGCAGGGCCGAAAGGCATGATGTGTCCTTCGGTGTGCGCGCAAGACGTCACGCGGATGTCGCCGATAGCGAGCCCCACCGAAGTCCGAACTCACCGACGCACTTGCCCAGAGCATTGGATACCATCCCCGGAGCATAGGTGTCGGATTAGCTATCCGATGCACCCTAAAAGTGATCGAGGATAGGTCGGCAATGAGCGCCGTAGAAATCGAGCGCGAACCGCATTTCGGCAGCGTAGGCCGCTACCTCGTCCGCCGCATTGATACCGGGGTCGTTATGTGCCGCGGCCGCGAAATGGCCCGGTCCGCGAAACACCCCCGACAACACATCGCTTCGCCGGGCATAGAGCGCATGCTGGTCCCGGCACTGGGCGGCATGCGTTTCCTCGTGGATTCGGAGCATGGCCTCTATCGGGGGTGGCTCCATCCGCGGCACCGAGACCTTGCAATCGGTAACATCGGTCGTGGCCCCGACTTTTGTCCCGCCGCCCAGGGGATCGTCACCGGTGCCAGTGTCCTGCGTGGGGCCGTGAAGCGCGCAGGACGCGATGTCCGCCGGCGTGAGTGCGCCCGAGACCAGATGACCGATGGCGCACCTTACCGCGTCCTCATGGCTCGTGACCTGTCGGGTGGGGCGCAACGCGGCGGGGATCGTGCGGCGATTGAAGCGGCCGGCCCGGATGCCCGCCAGGGCGTCCGGGCCGGCCAGCCTGGCCTCTCCCGGCGATACGCCGGCTGCGCCGGCTGCCCGAGCCGCAGCCAGAAGCGCCGAACTCCCGTAGGCGCTGACCGCGGCATAGGCTGTGCCGTAGCGCCACTCGATTTCGCGGCACCAGCATGGCAGATCCGACCATGTCTCGAGGCCGCGCCCGGTCAGGCCCTCGGCCCTCGCCATCGGTGCGCTGGGGACCATCCCCGGCTCTTCGGGGGACTGCAGGACCAGGTCGAACCGGCCCTCCCATGCAAAATTGCCCGGCACCAAGGCGGTGACCTCTCCGCTTCCGCGCGACATCTCCCCGTCAGCGCCGCGGGCAAAGCTCAGGTCACCGTCGAGGGCCGGGCCGGCTGACTCTTTGGCGAGGACGTAGCCGCCACCGCTCCCCTTGCGCTCGAATTGCATCCCGTCGGTCAGGGGCAGCTGGACCCCGCCGGGAAAGGCGATCCGTTCACCGCAGAGCGGTCGCGTGAGGCCCGTATCCCGACTGTAGAAATCCAGCGCCGCCGGGGTCAAAGCGTTCGCGCCGATCAGCGAATCCGCCAGGTCCTGGGAGGTGCCGCTCTGCATTTCGATGCGCCAGCGTCCCAACGGCGGAAAGTCCGCCTGCTGGCAGGAGCATTCAGGAAAGCGGCGCAATTCGGATGGCGCCGGCAATCCCGCGATGTCGGGAGGGAGCGGGTCAGGACCCAGCAGGTCCCCCTGCGCCATGGCGGAGACCGTCCCGGACAGCCAGATCGCGAGAGCTGCGCACGCGAGACCAGAAAGACCCTTCATTCAAGACTTCCCCCGATGTCGGTTCGTCCAGGGACAGTGCTGCCGGCGACAGTCATCCCGACGAAGGTCAGCGCCGCCGGAGCTCGACCGAGATATCGCCCATGTCCCGGCTCGGATAGAAGGTCGCGGGCGGGCAGTCGCCGGAGACGCATTGCCCGATCTCGACCACCCAGGAGGTATGCTGGCAGGGCGCGAAGCTCTTGCCGAAGCCGCGCCAGGTGATCGTGCCGTCGGCGTTCGAGGTCAGGTAGGGGCGGTCGGGCGAGATCGGAAAGCGCCAGGCGTCGTCATAGACCGTGTTGTCGAGGTCCGTCGGAGCATCCACCCGAAAGACCCTGATCTGGCGCGCATGAGGTGGCACGTCGGCGGGATAGGTGATCGGAAACCGCACGCGGCATCCGGAGGTGGCGCCTTTGGCGGATCCCGCGACCTGCCGCGCGCTCAGAACGACCGCATCAGCGTTCGGCGCGGCCTCCGGCGGGGCGGGGCGCGCGCTCTCGGACGAGGTTTCGGGAACGCAGGCGGCGAGCGCGAGGCAGGTTGCCAGGGCCAGCCCGGCCGCCGGCGCGGTTCGGGTGAGAGGCGGGAGGGTCATGAGCAGTCTCCTTCTTTGAACGCGTATCAATCGGACTCGAATTGCAGGATCATCATGACGGGCCGGCGCTCGAAGACGGGGATGCCGTGCGCTGTCGCACGAACTTCCTGGAAGCCGGCGAACTCCTTGTAGCTGACGAGCATGAGGCGATAGGTGAACTCCATCGTCACGCCGTCGATGACGGCCGCTCCGGTCCCCACCAGCCGGGGCAGTTCGTTGATGTCGCAGCCAACCAGGTCGCCGACTTCGTCGCTGCTGAAGGGCAGGATCGGCAGGTCGGTGCCGTTCGCCACCTGCACCCCTTCGGGCAGCGATGGCTCGCGGTCGAAGCGCCAGGTCTGGTCCGTGACCCAATCGAGGTCGAGCACCACGCCGCCCTCCTCGGGGATCAGGACAAGACCGTCCTCCTGCTTGTCGAGGGTGCCGAAATGCGCGTCCGGATCGGCGGGGTGGGCGATGACGGTGGGTCCGGCGATCGCGTAGCCGGCTCCGAGATGCGCCTCCCAGCGACCGGTCAGAAGCGATTCCAGCATGGACTGGTCCATGAAGCGATCCTCGCCGCAGAGATATTCGGAGGTGGGCTCCTGCTGGGCGAGAGCCGGCGGCGCGAGAAGGGCGGCCAGGATCGAGAGGGTCGGCAGAGAGGGTCGGGGGTGCATCATGTTGCTCCGGAATTTGTGGTGGCGCGCGGTCCCATGTCCTGTCTCATGCCGAACCGGGGGCGCGGATCGAGGCGAACATCGCGTCGATCGCATACTGGATGTCGGGATGGTCCACCCGGGCCAGCCCGACGACTTCGACGTGGAGGGTGGCGGCGCCCAGCCAGAGCTGGCGCGTCGCGCAGGGCTCCGAGACCTTGCCGAAGGTCGGCACGGTGGCGCCGGCGGGGATGTGACGCGCGACCGAGAACCCCCGCATGGACCCGATCTCGACCTCCGGTTTGGTCTGGAGAACCTCGGCGCCCCATTGCTTCGACCATGGGCCTTCGAGGTTTTCGGTCAGGGTCTGCGTCAGTGGGCCGTCATGCACCGTCAGCTTCAGCCCCGCATCCTCGGCGCCGCCCACGAGCAGGGTATTCCATTGCCCGCCCTCATCGACGCCCCGCCTGGGGCCGGGCCGGTCGAGGCGCTGCAGCAGCGTGACGCCGAAGAGGATCAGCGGCCCGCTCTTGTCCTCGCTGACCGCGGCGCTCCAGTCCCGCGGCACGTGGATCGTGAGGCCCGTTCCGGAGTGCCGGACCCGCCTGATCCCCCCGGCCACATCCTCGTCCGCCTCGGCCCGCGGGGCGGCGCGCAGGCGCGCGGCGTCCTGACGCCAGGTGTCGGCGAAGACCTCCTGCAGCCAGTCGTTCAGAAGCGTCTGTTCCTTGTCGAACTTCCCGCTGGAATAGAGCTCGGTGAAGGGCGTCCGCTCGTGGCCGGTCACGAGAACCAGGCGCCGCTTTGGTCTGTTGTCGGATGTGGTGGTGCTGTCGATCTCGACACGGCTGACGGGCGTCAGGGCCGCGGTCCGATGTTTTCGGCGGAGCAGCAGGCGTTGATCGAAGACGACCTCGCCTTTCACGGCGTCGAACGTGATCCTTTCGCGGAAAACCATGCGGATGAGAAGCGCAACGCAGATTGCAGCGGCAAACAGGTTTATCCAGATTGTGGCCGGCTCGTCCCGGACCATGAGAAAGTACATTCCGATCGGAAACCCGATCAGCACCGCTGCCATGAAGAATGCGCCTGTCTTCCAGCCACGGATCACCAGGCGCGTGGGCGTTTTTTCGATTACATTCATGGACCCTCGCTCTTTGGCGCCACGGTGCGGGGCCGCCGTGAACGATCCCGATGCGCAAAGGCTATGTTCTTGATCTAATCCCTTGCAAATCGGGCACCCTCTGTCGTGTCGTCAAAACGGACGACTTGCGCGACGGTCATACGACTTGCGACGGTGCCCGGCGCCGTTCCCGGCGAACGGGCGATCAGAGCGTTGCAGGCCGCCATCGGTGACGCTCTCGCGGCGGCCGGGGATGCGGCGCAGAGAGAACAGAGGAGCTTCGCCATGACCAGACTCGCAGATTTTCGACCGGCTGCATGCTGGGGCCTTGCCCTGGTGACGGTCGCGGCGACGCCCCTCGCGGCCGCCGACTACGAGGTGGCCGGCACCGCGACGGCCGTCATCGACGGCGAGAGTTTCGATCTCTGGGTGCCCTATGACGCCGAGAACGACGAAAGCTACGCGAAGAAGATCGTCGTCGGCCCCACGTCGACCGTTTCGATCGAGGCATTCTCGGGCGAGCCGGGTGAGAGCTGGGAAGACCCCGGTGTCGCGCTGTCGATCTCCGGCCCGCAGGCGCGGTCCACGATCACCAGCCTGAGCGTCACCCTGCCGGACGACCCGCCCCAGACTTTGTGGGAGTTCGGGACAGGGGACACGTCGCGCGTGATCGAAAGCGCAGAGGTGCAGCGCGACGACGACCACGTGGCGTTCTCGATCACCGCCACGCTGACGCAGGTCGACTACATGGGCGAGCCCGTGTCGGACGGCGGGGCCGGGCCCGCGACGATGCAGGTGTCGATCGAGGGCGAGGCCGACCTCACCGAGTGACCGGGCACAGAAGCTCGAGGATCGTCGCCCGTGCGACGGCTTAGGCCCGCGTCCGCGCCCGCCACTTCCGGCGCGCCGGCGCCACGTCTTCGTTGGCCGACCGTTCCGAGATGCGCAGACGATCGTCGGCGCCGGCCGGCCTGAAGCCCCGGGCGTAGAGTGCGAGCACCTGTCGTTCGCGTTCGGAAAGGCCGTTTGATGCGCCCCCCCATCCGACCCGACGGGAGATTTCACATCCAGCATCCCGAGGAAATGGGAACCCGCCAGTTGCAGAAGATCGACGTGGGCCTGCACATAGGCGCCAAAGTCGCCACTGTCCTTGTCCCCCCAGGCCGCCAAGTCGGCAGTTTTGACGACGCGTTCTCGACTGGCTAACGTATTCCGCGAGATGCATCGTCTGGATATCATAGGCTTGGCCGATGCGGTCACCTGGGCTGATGACGCGGATGCTGCCTGGGCTGCGTTCTCCCGCCAGCTTGCAAAGGCCGGCCTCTCCCGCACCGCCCTGCATGACGGGCTGGACCTGAGCGAAAGAAACCCGTTCCACCAGCCGCGCCACAGTTTCGGGCATATCTGGGACGAGGAATACGATGCAAAGGTCCGAGGCTATCGCGGCGATCTGCGCACCGCCAGCGATCCCGACTTGTGGCATCTCAGGCCGACGCTGATGTTCCTCTCGCGGTTCACCTCTCCGCTAATGATCTCGCACCGGGATGTCCTCGACGGGTCGGCCGAATCCGCCTTCACGCCGATCTGCAGGCACCTGGTCGAAAGCCAGGGGCAATATCACGCGCTTGCCTTGCCGCTTGTCTCTCCTCGATCGGGTAAAGTGTCGATCCTGTCGGCCTGGGGCGACGAAGACAGGGCGGAGACCGGCCATTTCATGCGATCCCATGCGTCCGTTCTTCAAATGGCGGGGCAGGCCTTCATGGCGCTCCTGACCGATCCGGGCGAGGGTCCGGCGCTATCGCTGCGGGAGCGGCAGGTCCTGGCCCTCTTCGCCGAAGGGGCGCAGACCGGCGCCGTTGCCGATACACTGCGCCTTTCGGAGCGCAGTGTCCGCGAATACCTGACCCGCGCCCAGATCAAGCTCGATACTTCAAACCGTACGGCGGCAGTCGCTCGTGCCATTCGGCGCGGATGGATCTGAGTTCCGGTGACGGGCCGTGACTGCGCCGAACACGCCCCTATGCGTGTCGTCCGAATTGACGGCTTGTCCGGACGGGTCCGGGTATTCAGCGTCGCCCGTGTGCAAGGCTTGGCATCGCTGTCTTGGGCGCAATTGGCCTTCGGGTCGGCCGGGGCGGGCAAGAAGAGGGACTCCGAATGAGACTTGCAGGCTCTGCGATCGTGGTCACGCTGGCACTTCTTGCCGCATGCAAAGCGCAACAAACCACTGCTCCGGACAATGAGACCACCGGTCTCAGTGACGAGGCCATCGTCTTCAGCATCAGGCAGGTACCGGAGGGCGACAGCTGCCGCACGGTCTTCCCGGTGACCTACCCGGCCGATATCCCTCCGCATCAGCGCGTTTTTCCGTTTGATGATGTCGAGAGCAGCTGGGCCCGTGACTTTCCGCTGACACTCCCGCTGCCGCCCGATCATCTGCATGACATTGTCCGCAATTCAGATGGGACGATCAGCAGTATTGCCGGCACGACCGCGCATGGGTGCGCGGCGCGGAGATGGGTTTTCGATCCCGGCAGATGCCTATCGGGGAGCTGCCCTCCTGCGCTGTTCGTGGAAAGTGATCAGATGGGCAATCTGACTGTCCGCCGCGCGGGGCGCTGAGCCGCGGACAGGCCAAACGTGGGCGCGCCAAACCGAAAACGCGGATGGCTGAATTGGGACGGAAGCGCCCAGGGCAGCGTTCGCCGTCGAACGGCGGTTAAGGGCCGGGATTGACAGCGCACCTTGGGGATCTGTGTGCGCCCAGCCGCAGCGCTGCATGACCGGTTCGAGCCCGCAGTTCGGCCGGGACGGACGCGAGAACGCGGTCGATCTGGTCCTCACCTGACAGGCATCCGCCCCGGGTAAGCCCGGGGCAGATCGGCGCACGCCCAGTCCGAGCTGCCTCATGCGGCTGCGCGTTCCCCGGTCTTCCAGGTTGCCCACCGGGCGGCCTGGCGATCGAGTTTGGCGCGCTGATCCGCGGTCCAGCCGATTTGATCCAGGAGCCTGTCGACCAGCTCCACGGGCTCCATGGTCGGGATCTGCTTGATATCGTTCCAGTCATTCATCGGTTCGGGCGCAATGGCCCGAACCCTGTCCTCCAGGACACCAAGGTCGTATTCGCTGATCGCCGGCAGAGGCAGGACGCGGGCGCGGCAAAATTCCCGCGCCAGGAGTTTCCGCAACTCCTTGGCGACCATGCCGTCCCCCGCGTCGCTCAGGGCATTCTTCCTGCTGTGCCAAAGACGGCCGGCATTGTAGGCCGCCACGAACTTGTGGCTGTTCTCATCCCCGGCACAGTGGTTACTCCAGACCCGGTGCCGCAGGTTCATCGTCTTGCCGACGTAGCGCGGGACCTGCTCATGATCATGCAGCAGGTAAAGGCCAGGGACATTGCGCGGCACGTTTTCAAGGCGGATGAGCGGGGCAGTGGTGAGGGCCTCCAGGGCAGCGGTCGGGGGCATCATGGGCAAGTCTCTCCTTTATGGGCGATGACTTGGATATAGCGGTGGGCGCGTCGGGATGCGCAAAAAGTCTCGCCATGGCGAGACTTTCCTGGACGAAGCCATGGTTCGGAGGACCTCTCAAAGCCGAAATTAACGTCGCGCCAAGAGCGACCAAGGGATTGCCCGCGCCGCGCCGATGCAGGACGGCTTAGAGCCCAGGGACGAAGCCGCTCACAGACCTGGCGCGCCAGGGCGTGGGGCTTGCTACGCCGCCGCAAGTCTGCTTCGAGCCCAGACTCACCGATGCTGCGGGGCGCGCGAATGTCGGCTTTCGTCCGGCGCGTCGCACCATGATGGAGTTAGTCAGCTTCCACCAAGTCACTCCGGGCATCGCGGATGATCATCCACGACGAATGCAGGAAAAGCCCCGCGATCGCGAACGCGACGATCAGGTCGGGCCATGCACTGCCAAGCCACGCGACCAGCCCGGCGGCGATGACCACGGCGAGGTTGCCGATGGCGTCGTTGCGAGAGAACAGCCAGACGGCTCGCATATTGGCATCACCCTTGCGGTGCTTTAGCAGCGGCAGCACCGCGAGGATGTTTACGATCAGCGCACCTACCGCGAAGGCTCCCATCAACCCGGCTTCTGGCGTGGTCTGGTTGAGGACACGCCAGAGCGTGCTGCCGACAACGCCAAGGCCCAGAAGGCCCAGAAACACGCCTTGGATCATCGCCGACCGCGCCCGCCATGTCAGGCTCCAGCCGATGGCGAGCAGGCCCAGAAACGTGATCGCACCATCGCCCAGAAAATCGAGCGCGTCTGCCTTCAGCGCCTGCGAACCGGACAAGAACCCGCCGAACATTTCGACCACGCCGTATCCGAGATTGAGCGCGACCACGATCCAGAGCGCGCGGCGATAGCTCGGGTCCTTGTAGGCCGGATCGGACGATGTATCACCGTCCTCGATCTTCTCGAAACCGTAGCCGGTCGCGTCGAGCGCGGGCCGCACTTTCGGCAGATCGCCGTCCGCGATCCGCAATGTCATGATGTGGGTGGCGGCGGACACTTTCACGTCGCCTTCGGCCACGCCCGCAGACCGGGCCGCGCGCTCGATCTCGGCGGCATCTTTCGCGCAGTCCATGCCTTGCACCCGCATTCGGATCGGGGAGGAGGCTGTCGCCAACTTGCTGTTATCGGGCTGGCTCATGTGCGATCCTTTTTGTGGTGGCGGGCGAAAAGGTACGCTGCTAACGTATCAGTGGATAATGATATGACAGCGCAAAACATTCAAGACGATCTTTCGGCACCCGATACACTGGAACTGCGGGCAAAGCTCTTCCGGGGCCTAAGCGATCCCAGCCGTCTGACGATCCTCGATGCGCTGGTGTCGGACGAACGCAACGTGCAGGAAATCGTCGGGCATACGGGTTTGGGTCAGCCCAACGTCTCGAACCATCTGCGCTGTCTGCTGGAATGCGGGCTGGTCAGTCGCCGCAGCAAAGGCCGCTTCGTTCGGTATCGTCTGGCGGACAGGCGGGTCGCCGATCTCATCCGTGATGCAGATCAGCTACTTGCCTCGACAGCCAACGGAGTTGATGCCTGCCAAAGCTATACGGACTAACCGGCGCGACCTGCTGCAATGTCCTATCGGTGCGCCAAACCTGAAGCAGCCATCTGCGCATCCGCAGCGAATGCACCCTTTGTCTAAGGTTTGTGGCTGCTGGATGCTTGCCATCCAGCGGCGATAAATCTGACAAGGAGGAAAGCGCGGGCAGATTTCGGTGCTATGGGGATTGTGGCTCAGGTCCGGGCCGTGGATGCCCTGAACTGCGGCCCCATTGACGTTGAGGAGCGCGGGCCTGTCGATTTTCACGCTTCGAGGTCGGGGATTGATGTCTGGCTTTGCGGTCATCGGCCTGTCGTGATGCAGATTTTCGGCGATTGGGCATGCTGACGAGGCCGACGTCTCTGGATTGCAGGGCCGGTTGTGACGGTTGGATCATGCGGCATCCTCCCACGGCGGCGCGCGGGACTTCGGGGGCTGGCCGCGGGCGAAGGTTTCGACGATGCGCATCACGCCACCGCATCTGGGGCATGCCCGGCACAGGTCGTGCTCATCCGGGTCGGTACGGCCGTCCTCCCCGGTCGTCTGATCTGGCTCTCGACCCGTATCGATCAGACGCCTGATCTTCTCGATCCTGTCGCGGCGTATGCCGTTGGCGAGGAAGCCTGAGTGGCGGATACGGTGGAAGCCGGATGGCAGGACATGGATGAGGAACCGGCGAATGAACTCTGCCACGGGCAGGCGCATGAGCTTCATTCTGTCACCGCGCTTGATGCGGTAGTCTTTCCAGCGGAAGGCCACGGTGCCGGCGTCCGCGCTGACAAGGCGATGATTTGAGATCGCGACGCGGTGGGTGTATCGGCTCAGATAAGCCAGTACCGCCGCCGGGCCGCCGAAGGGGGGCTTTGCGTAGACGACCCAGTTGGCCTTGCGCAGCGGCACGAGATGAGCCGCAAATGTGTCGGGGTCGGCCAGTTCCGACAGATTGCCAAAGAACGCCAGCTTGCCAGCTTGGTGCAGCATCAATAGCCCTTCGAGGAACAGGCGTCGGAACAGCCTCGACAGGACCTTCACCGGTAGGAAGAACCCGGGACGACAGGCGGCCCACCGGGTGCCGTCTGGCGACAGCCCGCCACCCGCAACGATGACGTGGACATGGGGATGATGGGTCATCGCCGAGCCCCATGTGTGCAGCACGCTGGTCATACCGATCCGCGCGCCCAGATGCTTGGGATCGGCGGCGATGGTTAGCAGGGTCTGAGCCGACGCCTTGAACAGAAGGCCATAGACCGCTGACTTGTTCTGATAGGCGATGTCCGCGATCGGAGTTGGCAGGGTGAAGACCACGTGGAAATACTCGACGGGCAGTAGGTCTTCCATCCGGGCGGCCATCCAATCCCGCGCCGCGACGCCCTGGCATTTCGGGCAATGCCGATTGCGGCACGAGTTGTACGCAACGTGCTCGTGGCCGCATTTGGTACACGCCGCGACATGCCCGCCAAGGGCGGCGGTCCGGCAGTTCTCGATCGCCGACATCACCTTCAACTGCGGCAGGTTCAGGTGGCCAGCATTGTCACGACGGTAAGCAGCACCATGAGCGCGGAAGATATCCGCCACCTCCAGTCTGGGGCGGGCCATCGGGGTCGGCGTTTATCCGGCTCCGGCCTCCCGTCGCACCAGCAGATCGAGCGGACTGGTCACATCCCGGATCGTCTTGGTCGCCACCTTGGTGTAGATCGTCGTGGTCTCCAGCTTGGCGTGGCCGAGCAGCACCTGGATCACCCGAATGTCGGTCCCACTCTCCAGCAGATGCGTCGCGAAGCTGTGCCGCAGGGTATGGGGCGAGACCTTCTTCTTGATCTCCGCGAAATCGCAGGCCACCCCGAACGCCCGATTGAACTGCCGTGTCGAGATCGGATCGATCCGATTGCGGCCGGGGAATAGCCAGCCTGCGGGCCGCGCTTCGCGGTAATAAGCGCGCAAGAGCGCAAGCAGGCTGGGCGAAAGCATCACATGGCGATCCTTGCGGCCTTTGCCCTGGTCGACACGGATCAGCATCCGGCCGCTATCGATATCGCCGACCTTCAGATGGGTGACTTCGTTCGCCCGCAGGCCACCACCATAGGCCACACTGAAGGCGGCTCGATACCTGAGCCCGGGCCCCGGGGCGGCTTCGAGAATGCGCGTAACCTCCCCGGCGCTGAGCACCACGGGGATCTTCTTCGCCGCCCGCTGATAGCGCATGTGCCTCTTCATCTCCGCACGCGGACAGGTCGTCGCGAAGAAGAAGCTCAGCACCGTCAGCCGGTTGTTGAAGGTCGGCGCACCGATGCCGCGCTCTTTCATGTCCAGTTGGAAAGCCCGTAGCTCCTCCGGCGTCGCCGTATCGGGCGAATGCCCCAGGAACCGGGTGAACTCGCGCATCGCCCGCAGGTACATCGTCTGCGTCTTGGGCATCAGCCCCTTGATCCGCATATCCTCAAGAAAGCGCCGCCGCAGGGCGGGAACATGCTGGTCCGTCATTGGAACCTCCTGTCATCAGATTGAGAAGGTCCCAATTGTCCGACAGGCGCAGCCATCCACCAAATCACGGCGCCCCAATCAGCTCGCTACACTCGCCGCAGGCGCCCCTACCGCGAGAGCGGTTTCGTCCTTGTCCGCACTGCTGAACTTTACCCTCCGAAAATGCTGCACGAGGGATGAATGGCCGGTCTGGTGAAGCTGCACCGCGGCGATCGGCCAAGGACTGAACGGCAGGTCTGGGCCGGGATTGACAGCGCACCTTGGGGATCTGTGTGCGCCCAGCCGCAGCGCTGCATGACCGGTTCGAGCCCGCAGTTCGGCCGGGACGGACGCGAGAACGCGGTCGATCTGGTCCTCACCTGACAGGCATCCGCCCCGGGTAAGCCCGGGGCAGATCGGCGCACGCCCAGTCCGAGCTGCCTCATGCGGCTGCGCGTTCCCCGGTCTTCCAGGTTGCCCACCGGGCGGCCTGGCGATCGAGTTTGGCGCGCTGATCCGCGGTCCAGCCGATTTGATCCAGGAGCCTGTCGACCAGCTCCACGGGCTCCATGGTCGGGATCTGCTTGATATCGTTCCAGTCATTCATCGGTTCGGGCGCAATGGCCCGAACCCTGTCCTCCAGGACACCAAGGTCGTATTCGCTGATCGCCGGCAGAGGCAGGACGCGGGCGCGGCAAAATTCCCGCGCCAGGAGTTTCCGCAACTCCTTGGCGACCATGCCGTCCCCCGCGTCGCTCAGGGCATTCTTCCTGCTGTGCCAAAGACGGCCGGCATTGTAGGCCGCCACGAACTTGTGGCTGTTCTCATCCCCGGCACAGTGGTTACTCCAGACCCGGTGCCGCAGGTTCATCGTCTTGCCGACGTAGCGCGGGACCTGCTCATGATCATGCAGCAGGTAAAGGCCAGGGACATTGCGCGGCACGTTTTCAAGGCGGATGAGCGGGGCAGTGGTGAGGGCCTCCAGGGCAGCGGTCGGGGGCATCATGGGCAAGTCTCTCCTTTATGGGCGATGACTTGGATATAGCGGTGGGCGCGTCGGGATGCGCAAAAAGTCTCGCCATGGCGAGACTTTCCTGGACGAAGCCATGGTTCGGAGGACCTCTCAAAGCCGAAATTAACGTCGCGCCAAGAGCGACCAAGGGATTGCCCGCGCCGCGCCGATGCAGGACGGCTTAGAGCCCAGGGACGAAGCCGCTCACAGACCTGGCGCGCCAGGGCGTGGGGCTTGCTACGCCGCCGCAAGTCTGCTTCGAGCCCTCTCGCGACATTGCTCGACCATCATAGGGCACGCGAGGTTAACATGAACTTTGAAGCTGAGCGCTGGAATGAGAGTATGATGAGAGCGTTACTTGTCGGGGTGCGTTCAACGGCATCAGAGAACTACGCGGTTTCTTCCCGCGCAGCTTTTCTACGCTGAAGCTGACGGTAGCCATAGGTTGCGTTGCGGACCGTTTCGTCACTTTCCAACCCCGAGCCAAGCGCGCCCGCGATCGTTGCTACGGACGTCGCAAGCCAAGCCAGCTTCACGTAGTCGAGCATCGCTATGGGATGGCCCAATCGGGATTCGAGCAGATCAGGGGGTACGAACAAGACCACCGCGATCACGAACAGCGCCAGAAGCACGTTATAATAGAAAACAACGGCGACACCAAGCGTGAGCACCGTAGCCGCGTTATACAGCCTCATCAACATGGGCGAGCCACCCGCCCGCTGCTTCTCCCACAGGTCGTGTGCGATGATCAGCCAGAACACCATGGCCGCCATCGAGGTCGCCATCAGAGCGACCAAACGGATCGGTCCATACGTGTCACTCAGTTGCCAGAGCGTCGGGAAGATCAGCCCGTATGCGCCGGTGGCGAAAGCCACGGCCACCACGCTCTTGAAGGCTGGAAAGATGGTCCAGGGCTGGTTCGCCCTCACCATTCCCTCCAGCAGGCGCAGCCAAGCGTGCAACCTCGGCGCAGCAACGAATCGGACATCGACGGCCACCTGCGGATCATGCGGTACGATGCGGCGTATGGGCGCCAAGTATCGCAACAACGGCCATCGACCGGTGCGCCACGTCACGTGCTTGCGGGGTTGGCTCCGCTTCGGAGCGCCACCAGCTCGATTGTCTGACCTCGGGGTCCCGGACACGAGCTCCTTGAGCACGTAGACGGCGGCGCGTTCGGTCCGACGGTGCATGAGTATTCCGCCAGTGGCCGGCAACGAAATAGTGCCGACGCCCTTGTTCAGAACGGCGTCGGCGACCACGACATGGTCCTGACGGAGGATCGGCAGATCGGTGATGCTGATCACGAAATCCCAGCCGTGCTGGTGCTTGCGTTTTTCGGCTTCTTCGAGGATTTCAGCGGGATCGCCCATTCCTCCCGTCAATGGATCGCAGACGACTTCTATATCCCAATCGCTACTTTCACCGACTTCACTGCGGAGCAGGCCGGGCAATATCTGAGCCAGGTGCGCGGCTACCTTTTCGGGAAGTTCCGGCGCGGGGAGCAGACCGAGCACTGTCGTGGCCGTATCAGGTGTCTTCTGTTGCGAACCGCGCCTCGCACCGCTTTGCCCGGAGGGTTCGTCGACAAGCGATTTCCGGCTTTCCACCTCAGACATGAGGACCTCCCAGTTCGGTCCTTCGCAGACTATACGATAACGATCTCCGCTGGCGACCCGAGGCGCGTCGTTTGGCTTGCATCAGGCAATCGTTCGATCCCTACATTCCGGCGTCGGCTCGTACCGTGTTCAACGAGACCCTCAACCCAAGGCGAATCGTTCCGGCCCGACCGGCGACTGACCGAACGGCCACTTTGTCCGCACTGCTGACCTTTACCCTCCGAAAATGCTGCACGATGGATGAATGGCCGGTCTGGTGAAGCTGCACCGCGGCGATCGGCCAAGGACTAAACGGCAGGTCTGGGCCGGAAGTGAAGGGGCGCGGCGCGGATCAAGCACGACCACCTGCCGCGCTTCCGCAGGCCGCCTTCGAACCCTAGCCCGACTTTCCGAATGGGATGGTGCGGAGGTGGTGCAGTCCCCCGTTTTCAAGCTTAGCGACCTCCAGGGCCCGTAGGGTTCCTAAAAGCGGGAAGCCTCCGAGGGAAGACGTCTCTAAACGCTCGATAATCGTTCGATCAGGGTTCGTCGCGACCGTCATGTGTGGACGGTAGGGAATATCGTCCTTTCGCTCCGCCCTCTGAACACCTTCGTAGAGCTGGTCATGCAGTGCCGCCAACTGGGAACTTCCGGTCGAGCTGACGAGTAGCAGTTTATGTGTCTTTTCAAAGGGATCGTGTGTAATATCTTCAGAAACGAAAGACACCTCAAACTGCGATGACCTGCTGGCCACCGCCTCGCAGCGTTCCTGGAACTCATGAGGGAGAATGTTCATCAGCCCGAACACGAGAGTTACGTGTGGGGGGGACGAGCTCGGCTCTGGCCGGCTCGTTCTCGGTCCGAAACCGATGAATGCGTTCGACGACACTCGGTTCAAACTGTGGATATGCCAAGACGTAAATCATCACGACACAGTGGGAAAATCTGCACCACGGGTCAACGATCGGCTGGTTCCCTCAGGGGGGGGCGGGTCACCTTGTGTCTCGCCAAAGATAAGAATTCTGCTAACTTTCAGGTTGCGCCATGGTGGTGGTGGCAGGCGCGACCGTTCCACGTCAAACGGGAGACACCACCATGTTCGTTCTCGGAATCCTTGCATCTTTTGCCGCCATTGCGGCCATGTGCTGGTTGCTGTTCAACCTTGCCGTCTTCGCCCTGCCGTTCCTCGTCGGACTTCATACCGGCATCTGGGCCTATGGAACCGGCGCAGGCTGGCTCGGTGCAATCCTCGTCGGTGGCTTCGCCGCCGGCCTGACGCTGGCCATCGGCCAGGCGCTAATCATGCTCGTCCGGCCGCTCTGGGCGCGCTTTGTCATCGCGCTGATCTTCGTCGTACCCGCAGTCTTGGCTGGGTTCTACGCGACCCTCGGGATCACCAGGACCATGATGCCCTCGGAGACATGGCAGATGATCTTCGCCGTCATCGGCGCTGGCGCCGTTGGCGTTTCCGCCTTTCTCCGCATTGCCGGCATGGCCGCCGACTCTTCGGACGGATCGGCCGCCGGCGCCTGACACTGCCAACGATCCGATGAGGCGGGACCGGATCAGCGCTGGAATGCCATCCCGATCGTCAGGATGCCGGTATGGAGCGGTGTGCGGATCGGCATGAGGCTCGCGTCGCGGCCCGTGGCCGTGCGGTGGAGGGGGCGGACCGTTCGAGCGGCAAACCGCACCTGTGATCGGGCGGGACACGCCGGCCGAGGCGCATGGAGAGTGGCGCGCATGGCCTGTCGCGGGTGAGCCAATCCGCCGGTGAAAAGCCGGTCAGCTTGACGGGCATCCGCGATCGCCAGCGTCTCCGTTCTGACCCGTCCATGTCCGCTCCATACGGCCCTTTCAATGGCCTGATCTGGCCGAAGACCGGATGTGCCTCGACCGGCTTGGCGCAACAGCGCCGCCATAACTTTCTTCCCCTGGGCTGCGCCCATTCCGCGCGAAACAAGAAAGTTCTACCTGTGCTGTCCGGCCCCCGGCACGCCGGGGGTGCGCCGCCGGTCGTCTCCGGCCCGTCGATCGCCATCGGGCCGCAATGGTGCGGACCCGGAAACGGAAAACGGAGACTTAAAATGGCGACCATCGGCACCTTCAAAAAGACCGGCAACGAATTCACCGGCGAAATCGTCACCCTCAGCGTTCAGGCCAAGGGCGTGCGCATCGTCCCCGACACCCGCGCCACCGGCGAGAACGCCCCCAGCCACCGGGTCCTCGTCGGCCGCGCCGAGATCGGCGCCGCCTGGTCCAAGCGCTCGGGCGAGGGCCGCGACTATCTGGGCCTCAAGCTCGACGATCCGAGTTTCACCGCCCCGATCTACGCCAATCTCTTCGATGAGGAGGACGGCGAGAGCTACGCGCTGATCTGGTCCCGCCCCAACGGTCGCCGCAGCGAGTAGCGGCGCCGTGAGGCCCCGGCCGACAGGCCGGGGCCTGCCCGCCAAGCCGGGCAACCGAATCAGTTTTCCCGTTCGGCAGTGCCAAGACGAAAACGCGATAGAAACGCAGAAGAATTCCGGTAGAGATTCTTCTGAGAGCGACTATAATAGTCGTAGTTCTGGCGTTTGCGCCGAGCCGGATGGGAGGTGATCTGCATGATCACCGCCCGACAATCACGGGCCGCGCGGGCGCTTCTTGGTTGGACACAGGAGCAGCTTGCGGATGAGGCCCGGGTATCTTTGACCGCGCTCAAGCGCCTTGAGTCCGAAAGCGGGCTCGAGGTCTACGAGACCACGCGCGATCAGGTTCGACGGGCTTTTGAAGCGAATGGCATTCTGCTCCTGAACTCCGACCAGGGGATTGGAGTGATGCATGTGCAGGCGAAGGCCGTCGCTAAGATCTGACTATTCCGGCAGGTTTTGTGGTGAACGGAATTGCGCTATTGCCGTGCTCACGAAAACGTCAACCTTCTGTGCTAGGATTGTACAGAAGCCGCAGTGGGGATGCGCGTGACGATCAGCAGCTTGCAGGATGTGCCGCCGCAGGGGGACGTGGTGACGGAGTATGACCGTCGTCACATGAAGCAGTATATGCGTTTGCTCGATGCTGCAGGCGAAGGCGCGAGCTGGCAGGAGGCCGCGCAGATCATCCTGGGGCTCGATACGCAGAAAGAGCCGGAGCGGGCGCGCCTGGTCCACGACGCCCATCTTGGACGCGCGCGCTGGCTGAGTTCGGTGGGGTATCGGCAATTGGCGGCGGGGCAAAACAACTGAGAAGGTGATGCGTCCCGCGCATCACCTGATGCCTTGGGGCGGGCTTCCCAAGTGATTGATCTGTTGGAATCCTTTTGGGGGATTTCAACCCAGGGGAGAGGCGATGCCATGCAACCCGACCGCTCGAATTGGCGTGACCAAGCGGCCTATGACTATCTCGATGATCTGGCCGCGCCGGAACTCGGCTGGGAATGCCTGCGCCGCAATCCCGAATATCAAGATGACTATGCAGAACTTGCAGGGGGACCACCTGAGAGGGCTGACCTGAGGGATCAGGTCGGCCGTCGATGGGGTCTGTGCTTTCCCGATACGGCCCGGTCTGAGCGCGACTGTCGCAGAGATATTCTGGCGCCCCGAAATCGATACCAGCGCTGTGATCCTCGCGGTCGCTCCTGAGGTATTTTCTGAAGAGACAGACGCCCCCGGCGGTGAGATAGTCGCCCCGAAGGGCAGGGCATCCCCCATTGGTAAGCACCTGCGCCACAGGCTGCCGGACGGGACATACCTGCATCTCGTCGCTCCCCTTAAAGACCGTGGTCGGCTTGTGGCCACAGTTCCTCTCGGCCCTGAGGGTCTCGATCGCATCGAGGCGATCCAGCGGCTCCTCGCGGACCAGCACCGCCGTCGATCAATCCCCCGCGACACCCGTCTGACCGCGCAGCAGAAAGCACGCCTGCGGCGGGTCCTCCAGGCCTCCGACGCCGCCTTCGACGGCGCGACCCAGAAGCAGATCGCCGAGGTCCTGTTCCGTACCGGTCAACTGGACCGCGATGAATGGCAGGTCTCCTCAGCTCGCTTTGCCGTCTCCAGCCTCCTTCGCGAGGGGCGTGACCTGATCGCCGGTGGCTATCGCAAGCTCCTTCGCCATCAGCGCCGCCTCTAGGTCGGCGATCCCGCGTCGCGGTGTGCGGATTTACCCCTGCTACCTTCCCACTGCATCTGACCGGACGCGCTTCGCCATCGTGACCGTCATCAGCCGCTGTTTCGCGGCACTGGTCACACACAGTAGGGAGACGCCCGATGTCCGCTATCTCAACCGAACTTCCCCCGCGCTATCTGCGCACCAAGGAAGCCGCCCAGTTCCTGAGCCTGTCGGCTCGGACGCTGGAGAAGCACCGGACCTATGGCACCGGTCCCGCCTACCACAAGCTGGGCGGACGCGTGGTCTATGCGATCGAGGACCTGCAGGCCTGGGTCGGACGCGGCGCTGTCACCTCGACTTCCGACCCGCGCGGGCAGGTGCTGCCGGCGAAACGCCACACGCTCCCGAACCTCCCGCAGCCCGGTCGCTTCGTGCGCTGACCTGGGGCGACACTTTCATGACCGATGGACGCAGACCCCGTTCCGAGCGTGGACAGCTCGATCTGTTCCGCGCGCTGCCCGGGGATTTCGCCCCAAGAGATGCGCAAGACCTCATGGCCTATCCCTTTTTCTCCCTCGCCAAATCCAAACGGGTCGCACCGATCGACTTTGCCGCTGGTAGCGTCAGCATCCGGGTCGAGGCGGTTCCCGATCACGGTATGGCCACAATCTGGGATGCCGACATCCTGATCTGGGCGGCGAGCCAGATCGTCGAGGCGCGTGACGCGGGGCTGCGCACCTCCCGGCTGATGGCCGCCACCCCTTACGAGATCCTCACCTATGTCGGTCGCGGAACCAGTGCGCGGGACTATCAGCGCCTGAAGGCGGCGCTGGATCGTCTGCAGTCGACGACGATCTCCACCTCGATCCGGCAGCCGGCGGAAGGGCGTCGCCATCGCTTTTCCTGGATCAACGAATGGCAGGAGCGCAGCGACAGGGAGGGGCGCCCGGACGGCATCGAGCTGATCGTGCCCGACTGGTTCTACCAGGCCGTGCTCGACAATGCGCTCGTCCTCACCATTGATCGGGCGTATTTCGACCTGACCGGCGGGCTCGACCGTTGGCTCTATCGCCTGGTGCGCAAGCATGGTGGCAGGCAACGGGACGGTTGGCGTTTCGACTTCCATCATCTTCACCAGAAGTCCGGGGCGCTGTCCCCCTTCAAGCGTTTCGCCTTCGAGCTTCGCGACATCATCCGGCGGCAGCCGCTGCCGGGCTACACGCTCTTTCTCGAGACTGAGGTTGGTGGCCGCAAGCTGCTGGCTTTCGAGCCTACTCCGGGCTGTGGAAAACCTGTGAATGGGCTCGTGCTATCGGGAACCCGGACTATCGTGCCATCAGGAACCGAAGGCTCGTGCTATCAGGAACCCAAACAGGGGGTAACGCACGGCGGCAAAAGCGAAAATCGCGCCCTTAACTTAGAGTCTAACAAAGAGTCTAACTTTGAAGAGCGCGCGCCTGATGTGGAAAACCTCATCCGTGCCACCGCAAAAAGCCTGAGCCAGGCTGGCAAGACGAAGGCAGCCGTCGCCCCATCGGTGCCGCGAACGGCTTCCGATCAGGGCGTCGCAGCAGCCTCCGATCATCCAGATACGCCCCGCCTTCCTCTCGAATTTCCGGGAGGTGGCGAATGATCATCGCTCTGCTCAATCAGAAGGGTGGCGTCGGCAAGACGACGCTGGCGCTCCATATTGCTGGTGAATTGGCGATACAGGGCAAGCGTGTCACCCTGATCGATGCCGACCCGCAAGGCTCCGCCCTGGACTGGTCGCAGCAACGCGCCCGCGAAGGTCTGCCGCGGCTCTTCGGCACCCTCGGCCTGGCCCGTGACACCCTGCACCGCGAAGTCCCCGAACTTGCCCGCACAGTCGATCATGTCGTTATTGATGGCCCACCGCGTGTTGCGGGGCTCATGCGCTCAGCGCTGCTCTCCGCCGATCTGGTGCTGATCCCGGTACAGCCCTCGCCATTCGATGGCTGGGCCTCTGCCGAGATGCTGTCCCTCCTTGGGGAGGCCCGCATTTATCGGCCGGAACTTGTCGCCCGCTTCCTGCTCAACCGCTGCGGCGCGCGCACCGTCATCGCCCGGGACACCGCCGAGGCGCTGGCGGATCACAATCCTCCTGTGCTTGCCAGCACGATTGGTCAGCGCGTCGTCTTTGCAGATGCGGCGCAAACCGGTCGCCTCGCCAGTGACATCGACCGTCAATCGCATGCTGCCCGAGAGATCGCGGCGCTGACGTCTGAGATCGGGCGCCTCGGTCTTGGGAAGGTGGCGGTATGAGCGGGCGCAATGACAAGCCTGGTTTCGCCGCGCAGCCAGTCGATGCCGAGACCTGGATCAAGGCTGGCGAGGCGCCATCCGCACGCGGTCGCGCGGCGGCGACCTACACGGCCCGGCTCACCATCGACGTCACCCCGGACCTGCGCGGTCGCATCAAGGTCGCAGCTTTCAGCCGCGGCGTCACTGTCGCTGACATGCTGCGCGAGTTGCTCGGGCGCGAATATCCGGAACCCGAAGGAGAACCTCAATGACCGGCTTTGTGATCCTTGGCGTGACCGGAGACGGACCTTTAGACGCCCATTCCCGCGGCGAGCTCACGCGCGTTGAACTGACCTGGGTGGAGAAGCGGATCGAGTTCTGGATCCGGTTCGGTCAGGCAGCCGGGGAACAGATCCTCGACCGCAGCCGCCGCATCGTCTTCTTCCGTCCCGGCGCCGTGTTTGGCTTCGTCCGTTGGGCGGCGAATGACTACGGCACCGTTGTCTCGCGCATCGACATTGTTCGCGCGATCGCGGCTGGCAACTCCTACCAGACGCTGCCCTTCGTACGCCCCGGTGGCGAGATTTTATTGAAGATCGAAGGTTGGCCCAAGGTCGAAGAGGTTCTGCGTCATGTCGATGCGACCGAGGGTCTTGGCATCGACCCTGCCGAGGTCGATCCCGACCACTGGCGTCATGTCGGGCACTGGATGAAGGCGGGCGAAGCGCCGCGACCCTATACGGCGGAACGCCATGCCGCATGGCTCCGGCGTCGGGAGATCGGAAAATGACCCGTGCCCGCTACACCATGGTGACGGTCGCGGCGCTCGCCGCCGTCATCGCCGGCAGCATTCCGACTGCGCCACGGCTGGTCTGGAACGCCTCGGCCAGCGTGCCGATCGGTTTTTACACCATCGCGCCGGTGGACCGGCTCGCGGTGCCAGATCTGGTCGTGGTCATGCCGCCTGAACCCTTTGCAGGTTTCATGGTCGCGCGCGGCTATGTCGGTCGCGATGTGCCGATCCTGAAACACGTCATCGGGCTGCCGGGACAACGGGTCTGCCGTGACGGCGCCGCGATCACCGTCGATGGCAGACACCTGGGGGAGGCGCGAGAGCGCGACAGCCAGGGCCGCGATCTTCCCGTCTGGCAGGGCTGCCGCACCATCGTAGAGGGCGAGGTCTTCCTGATGAACCCGGCGGTCTCTGACAGCTTCGATGGCCGCTACTTCGGCTCGTTCCCCGCCTCGGCAGTGATCGGCCGGGCCAGTCCACTGTTCACCGATGAGGGTGGCGATGGCCGCCTCGTCTGGCGGGCGCCGGATCGGTGACGGCGCGTCCATCGCGGGCGCGCAAGCGACCCGCCTCCCATTCACCGCATGAGGAAGGAGCCTCCAATGCCACAGATCGGTCAATTCACACGCACCCCATCCGGCTATTCCGGACAGCTTCGCACGCTCTCGCTCGACCTGGAACTGACCTTTGTTCCCACCGACAATGTCGATTCCGAGAAAGCTCCCGCTTATCGCATCCACCTCGGTGACGAGGATGGTCCGGAGATTGGCGCGGGCTGGAAACACACCGGCGAAACCGCAGGAGCGTTCGTTTCGATCCTGCTTGATGACCCGGTTTTCCAGCATCCGATCCGCGCCCGCCTGTTCCAGTCGGATGAGGAGGGCAGGGCATGGGGGCTGCACTGGACCCGCCCGAAGAAGCGCGATGAGCAGGACTGAAAATGACAATGTCCTGCACCCGTCCCGCTTCGGGGAGATGCGGCGCCCGCCGCCGCATGCTCCTCCTTCTTCTTTCCGGCCTCTTCCTTCCGGTCACCGCCACCCAGCCGCTTCTGGCGCAAACCGATGCGCCCGATCACGCAATTGCCGTGCATCCCTACGCCGCCCAGGTCACCGAGGCATCGCAGCGCTTCGGCATTCCGACGACATGGATCATGGCCGTGATGCGGGCGGAAAGCGCGGGTGATGTGCGCGCGCTGTCGTCGGCCGGTGCGATGGGGCTGATGCAGGTCATGCCCGACACCTGGGCCGGGCTGCGCATCCGTCATGGTCTCGGCCATGATCCCTTCGATCCGCGTGACAACATCCTCGCGGGCACGGCCTATCTGCGCGAGATGTGGGACCGCTATGGCAATGTCGCGGCGATGCTGGCGGCCTATAACGCCGGTCCCGCCCGCTACGACGAATACCGCCTAGCGGATCGTCCGTTGCCGGCCGAGACGCGCGCCTATGTCGCTGCGCTTGCGCCTGTGTTGCTAGGCGAGCAGCCATCGGACGGCACTGTTGCTGCAGCCCAGCCGCTCGATTGGCGTGAGGCGGCAATCTTCATCAGCCGCGAAGACGGGACCTCTGCGACCGATCCTGTGTCGCCTCACCGGACCGTCGGCGGCGCTTCTCCCCCCGTCCCGGCGGTACCTCAGGCGGGCCTCACCCCGCAGCCCGAGGGGCTCTTCGTCCGGCGAGAGACTGCTGAGGCCCGGCCATGACCCGGGAGATCACACTTCGCATTCCGACGTACTCTGGCGTGCTTTTGAGGGGGCAGGCGGTGGTGGCGGGCACCACGACCGAAGGATGGCAGGATAAAAGGGCGCACGGTGCGCGGCGGTTGGGCGGTTGTTTTTGTTCATGTTTTTGCCGCGCTCCGCACCGTGTGGCGCGTGCCTGCACCGTGCGAGATGTGCCTAACACTCTGATCTTTTGCGTTGTTTCGCACTGTGCGGGGATTTCATATGCCCGATGATCGCGAGTTCCGCATCCGCCCGGGGCGTATCCGCTCTACCCGGGCGCAGCAGGCCCGGCCCTTCATCGCACAAGCTCTGGCTGCCGCGAAAAAGGCCGGCGGTGGCGTCTCGCGGGCCGGGCGCGTCACCTCGGGCAATCGGTCCCGCTTCGGGCGCGGTCAGCGTGCCAGTATTCAGGCCAACCGCCTCATCACCGCCCGCACGCGCGGCGCGGTGGTCAAGGCGCGTGTGGTGCGGCACAGCGGGAAATCCGCGCCTCTCGGATCTCACCTCGATTACCTGCGCCGCGACGGCGTGAGCCGGGACGGGGAGACGGCCAGGCTCTTCGGTCCGGAAACGGAGGATGCCGATGGCCGGGTTTTCGCCGAGCGGTGTCGCGATGACCGTCATCATTTCCGCTTCATCGTCTCGCCCGACGACGCGCCGGACATGTCCGACCTGCAATCCTTCACCCGCGATCTCGTCGGGCGGATGGAGCAGGATTTCGGCACATCTCTTGACTGGGTCGGCGTCGATCACTGGAACACCGCCCATCCGCATGTCCATCTGATCGTTCGCGGCATGCGCGACGACGGCCAGGATCTCGTGATCTCGCGGGACTACATCAAGGAGGGGATGCGCGATAGGGCACGGGATCTCATCACCCGGGAACTGGGCCCACGCAGCGATCTCGACATCCGCCGCACGCTTGAACGTCAGATCGGGGCCGAGCGCTGGACGCAGCTCGATCGTCAGTTGCTCCGGGATGCCGGGCGTTCCCGCATCCTCGACATGGCGCCGGATGCGGATCGGCAGCCGGATGCGTTTCACGCGCTGAAGGTCGGGCGGTTGCGCCGGCTGGAAGTGCTCGGCGTCGCCGACCAGATCGGACAGTCGCAATGGCACATCAGGGATGATGCAGAGGCAGTCCTGCGGGAGATGGGGGAGCGTGGCGACATCATCAAGCGGATGCATCGGGCGCTGACGGAACGCGGGATCGAGCGCGGGTCCTCGAGTTTCGTCCTTGCCGCAGAGAGCCTCGATGTTCCTGTCATCGGTTGTCTGGTCCAGCGGGGCCTCAATGACGAGCTGAAGGGGACAGCCTATGCCGTCGTCGATGGTGTCGATGGCCGGAGCCACCATATCCGTCTGCCCCATCTCGACGCCGCCGGCGACAGCGCCCCCGGCTCTATCGTGGAACTCCGCACCTATGACGATGCGCGCGGCCAGCGTCGTGTCGCACTGGCACCTCGGTCCGACCTGGAACTTGCTACTCAGGTCACCGCGTCCGGGGCCACCTGGCTCGACCGGCAGGCAATCGCGCGCGCCCCGCTCGCCTTGTCGGACCAGGGCTTCGGTGCCGAGGTCCGGGAGGCCCTGGAAGCCCGGGCCGAGCACCTGGTCACGGAAGGGCTAGGAGAGCGGCGGGACGGCAGGGTGGTCTTTGCCCGGCGCCTGCTCGGAACCTTGCGCGACCGCGAGCTGCAGGCGGTTGGCGCGCAGCTCTCGGGGCAAACCGGTTTGCCGTTCAACAAGGCTGATCCGGGTGACTACGTCAGCGGCATCTATCGCCAGCGTCTCGTGCTGGCTTCGGGCCGTTTTGCCATGATCGAGGGCTTTGGAGCTGACGGCGCGCTCGGCTTCCAGTTGGTGCCCTGGTCTCCGTCTCTCGAAAAGCACCTCGGCCGGGATGTCACCGGCGTCGCGCGCGGGGACAGCGGAGTGGACTGGGACTTTGGCCGCAAGCGCGGTCTTGGCCTTTGATCAACACACCGGAAAGGAGCGACAGTCATGTCCGCGACCAAGATCCTCTGGGGGCAAATCTCTATCGTCTTCCTCATCATTCTGGCCACCACCTGGGGCGCGACGCAATACGTGGCCGCGAGCCTCGGCTATCAGGCACAGCTGGGACCGCCCTGGTTCGAGCTGTTCGGGACGCCCGTCTACTATCCTCCCGCCATCTTCTGGTGGTGGTATTTCTACGAGGCCTACGCGCCGCCGATTTTCGCGACAGGCGGGATCATCGCCGCCTCTGGGGGCTTCATCGCCATCGGTGTGGCCATCGCCATGTCGGTCTGGCGTGCCCGCGAGGCCCGCAACGTTGCGACCTATGGATCAGCCCGATGGGCCGAGAAGGGCGAGGTGAAGGCGGCTGGATTGCTGGACCCGGATGGAGTGGTCCTCGGCCGCTATGAGCGGGAATACCTGCGCCACGATGGGCCGGAGCATGTACTCTGCTTCGCGCCGACGCGATCCGGCAAGGGGGTCGGGCTCGTCATTCCCTCTCTTCTCACCTGGCCCGGCTCGGCCATCGTTCATGACATCAAGGGGGAGAACTGGCAGTTGACCGCCGGGTTCCGGGCCCGGCACGGTCGGGTCCTCCTCTTCGATCCAACCAATCCGAACTCTTCGGCCTACAACCCCCTGCTCGAAGTGCGCCGCGGGGAGTGGGAAGTTCGCGATGTCCAGAACATCGCCGACATCCTCGTTGACCCCGAGGGAAGTCTGGAGCGGCGGAACCACTGGGAGAAGACCAGCCACAGCTTGCTCGTCGGTGCGATCCTGCACGTCCTCTATGCCGAGAAGGACAAGACGCTGGCCGGTGTCGCCAACTTCCTATCCGACCCGCGGCGTCCCGTGGAGTCGACGCTACGCGCGATGATGCGTACGTCGCACCTGGGGGAGGCGGGGCCGCATCCCGTGGTCGCCAGTGCCGCCCGTGAATTGCTCAATAAGTCCGAGAATGAACGCTCCGGTGTGCTTTCGACGGCGATGTCTTTCCTTGGCCTCTATCGAGACCCCGTGGTCGCACAGGTCACGCGCCGCTGCGACTGGCGGATCGGCGATATTGTCGGGGGCACGCGACCAGTCACGCTCTACCTCGTGGTGCCGCCCTCTGACATCAATCGCACCAAGCCGCTCATCCGTCTGATCCTCAACCAGGTCGGCCGACGCCTGACCGAGGATTTGCAGGGCAAGGATGACCGTCATCGGCTGCTTCTGATGCTCGATGAGTTCCCGGCGCTTGGCCGGTTGGATTTCTTCGAGAGCGCGCTGGCCTTCATGGCGGGCTACGGCCTGAAGAGCTTCCTCATCGCCCAGTCGCTGAACCAGATCGAGAAGGCCTATGGTCCAAACAACTCGATCCTCGACAACTGCCATGTCCGGGTGAGCTTCGCGACCAATGATGAGCGTACGGCCAAGCGGGTGTCCGACGCTCTCGGCACCGCCACCGAGATGAAGGCGATGAAGAACTATGCCGGGCACCGTCTGGCCCCCTGGCTCAGCCATCTCATGGTGTCCCGATCGGAGACCGCGCGGGCGTTGCTCACCCCCGGAGAAATCATGCAACTGCCGCCGTCCGATGAGATCGTCATGGTGGCCGGCACACCGCCGATCCGGGCGACAAAAGCACGGTATTACAAAGATGCGCGGTTCACCGAGCGGGTCTTGCCGCCACCCGATTTGGGGAATGTGGGCGCTTCGGGGAAGGATGACTGGAGCAGTCTGGCAGTCCCAACGCAGAACGACGAGTTGGAGCCAGTATCCGAGACGGGATCGGAGGATGAGGACCCGACTGCGTCAGAGCGCCGTCTTCAGCCGGAGCTGGCGCAGCCTCGGCCGGTCGACAGGCAGTCCCCCATTGAGAACGAGTTTGAATTCGACCCACCCGAGGATGAGGAGGACGGTGCCATTCGCAATCGCCGCATCATGCAGCAGATGCGCGGTGTCGCGCGGCAGGTCTCCCTCAATCCCGACGACGGCATGGAGCTTTGATCATGACCACCAGCCGCAAGAAGACGAAGATCTCGGTCTACCTCGATCCCGAGGTAATGCAGATGCTGGCAGACTTCGCCGCCCGGCGTGATCGATCCCAGTCGATGGTGGCCGAGGCCGCGATCGCATCCTTCCTCTCTCCGGATGACGGAGAGCGCCGCGAGGCGGTTCTGGCCCGACGCCTGGATCAGATCGACAGGCGGATCACCCGGCTGGAACGCGATGTCGGGATCTCCATCGAAAGCCTGGCGGTATTCATACGTTTCTGGCTGGCAACAACACCGGCTCTGCCGGAACCCGCAGCCAAGGCGGCTCGGGCCAAGGCAGGGGAGCGTTACGAGGCATTCATCTCGGCTCTCGGTAGACGCCTGGCCCAGGGGCCGAAGCTGCGGCAAGAGGTGTCCGAGGATGTTGATGGCGGGGCAGGTAGCTGAAAAGATGTCACCTGCCGCCGCCGCAGACGTGGGAACTGTAGCCGTGATCAGCATGTCCGGGTTGCTCGCCCCTGAGCGGACCTCCGTGATCACCTCGAATTGCTGCTGCGTTCGCGACAACGGCCATTCGCGGCGGCTGCGAAGGTCCCGATGAGGCTAACGTGCGCTATGCGGACAAGGACGAAACCGCTCTCGCGGTAGGGGCGCCTGCGGCGAGTGTAGCGAGCTGATTGGGGCGCCGTGATTTGGTGGATGGCTGCGCCTGTCGGACAATTGGGACCTTCTCAATCTGATGACAGGAGGTTCCAATGACGGACCAGCATGTTCCCGCCCTGCGGCGGCGCTTTCTTGAGGATATGCGGATCAAGGGGCTGATGCCCAAGACGCAGACGATGTACCTGCGGGCGATGCGCGAGTTCACCCGGTTCCTGGGGCATTCGCCCGATACGGCGACGCCGGAGGAGCTACGGGCTTTCCAACTGGACATGAAAGAGCGCGGCATCGGTGCGCCGACCTTCAACAACCGGCTGACGGTGCTGAGCTTCTTCTTCGCGACGACCTGTCCGCGTGCGGAGATGAAGAGGCACATGCGCTATCAGCGGGCGGCGAAGAAGATCCCCGTGGTGCTCAGCGCCGGGGAGGTTACGCGCATTCTCGAAGCCGCCCCGGGGCCCGGGCTCAGGTATCGAGCCGCCTTCAGTGTGGCCTATGGTGGTGGCCTGCGGGCGAACGAAGTCACCCATCTGAAGGTCGGCGATATCGATAGCGGCCGGATGCTGATCCGTGTCGACCAGGGCAAAGGCCGCAAGGATCGCCATGTGATGCTTTCGCCCAGCCTGCTTGCGCTCTTGCGCGCTTATTACCGCGAAGCGCGGCCCGCAGGCTGGCTATTCCCCGGCCGCAATCGGATCGATCCGATCTCGACACGGCAGTTCAATCGGGCGTTCGGGGTGGCCTGCGATTTCGCGGAGATCAAGAAGAAGGTCTCGCCCCATACCCTGCGGCACAGCTTCGCGACGCATCTGCTGGAGAGTGGGACCGACATTCGGGTGATCCAGGTGCTGCTCGGCCACGCCAAGCTGGAGACCACGACGATCTACACCAAGGTGGCGACCAAGACGATCCGGGATGTGACCAGTCCGCTCGATCTGCTGGTGCGACGGGAGGCCGGAGCCGGATAAACGCCGACCCCGATGGCCCGCCCCAGACTGGAGGTGGCGGATATCTTCCGCGCTCATGGTGCTGCTTACCGTCGTGACAATGCTGGCCACCTGAACCTGCCGCAGTTGAAGGTGATGTCGGCGATCGAGAACTGCCGGACCGCCGCCCTTGGCGGGCATGTCGCGGCGTGTACCAAATGCGGCCACGAGCACGTTGCGTACAACTCGTGCCGCAATCGGCATTGCCCGAAATGCCAGGGCGTCGCGGCGCGGGATTGGATGGCCGCCCGGATGGAAGACCTACTGCCCGTCGAGTATTTCCACGTGGTCTTCACCCTGCCAACTCCGATCGCGGACATCGCCTATCAGAACAAGTCAGCGGTCTATGGCCTTCTGTTCAAGGCGTCGGCTCAGACCCTGCTAACCATCGCCGCCGATCCCAAGCATCTGGGCGCGCGGATCGGTATGACCAGCGTGCTGCACACATGGGGCTCGGCGATGACCCATCATCCCCATGTCCACGTCATCGTTGCGGGTGGCGGGCTGTCGCCAGACGGCACCCGGTGGGCCGCCTGTCGTCCCGGGTTCTTCCTACCGGTGAAGGTCCTGTCGAGGCTGTTCCGACGCCTGTTCCTCGAAGG
Organism: Salipiger abyssi; assembly: GCF_001975705.1. Lineage (NCBI taxonomy): Bacteria > Pseudomonadati > Pseudomonadota > Alphaproteobacteria > Rhodobacterales > Roseobacteraceae > Salipiger > Salipiger abyssi. The sequence continues at coordinate 17,412 of NZ_CP015093.1, read as the reverse complement.
GCTATTGATGCTGCACCAAGCTGGCAAGCTGGCGTTCTTTGGCAATCTGTCGGAACTGGCCGACCCCGACACATTTGCGGCTCATCTCGTGCCGCTGCGCAAGGCCAACTGGGTCGTCTACGCAAAGCCCCCTTCGGCGGCCCGGCGGCGGTACTGGCTTATCTGAGCCGATACACCCACCGCGTCGCGATCTCAAATCATCGCCTTGTCAGCGCGGACGCCGGCACCGTGGCCTTCCGCTGGAAAGACTACCGCATCAAGCGCGGTGACAGAATGAAGCTCATGCGCCTGCCCGTGGCAGAGTTCATTCGCCGGTTCCTCATCCATGTCCTGCCATCCGGCTTCCACCGTATCCGCCACTCAGGCTTCCTCGCCAACGGCATACGCCGCGACAGGATCGAGAAGATCAGGCGTCTGATCGATACGGGTCGAGAGCCAGATCAGACGACCGGGGAGGACGGCCGTACCGACCCGGATGAGCACGACCTGTGCCGGGCATGCCCCAGATGCGGTGGCGTGATGCGCATCGTCGAAACCTTCGCCCGCGGCCAGCCCCCGAAGTCCCGCGCGCCGCCGTGGGAGGATGCCGCATGATCCAACCGTCACAACCGGCCCTGCAATCCAGAGACGTCGGCCTCGTCAGCATGCCCAATCGCCGAAAATCTGCATCACGACAGGCCGATGACCGCAAAGCCAGACATCAATCCCCGACCTCGAAGCGTGAAAATCGACAGGCCCGCGCTCCTCAACGTCAATGGGGCCGCAGTTCAGGGCATCCACGGCCCGGACCTGAGCCACAATCCCCATAGCACCGAAATCTGCCCGCGCTTTCCTCCTTGTCAGATTTATCGCCGCTGGATGGCAAGCATCCAGCAGCCACAAACCTTAGACAAAGTGCACTTCGCTACCGTTGCGCCAATGGCAGCTATCGGAAGCGAGTAGTTACAGAGGGGCGTTCTAGCCTGGTTCGATCAACGGCTCTCTATGAACGACCCGCTCTTACCCCAGACGATCCATTTCGTCCCGATCTCCGAATAGCACCACCCGGTCCCCAGCCTTGAGTGCCGTTTCCCCGTCGGGCACGCCGACATAGCTTCCATCCATACGCTCGATCCCCAAAACATTGATCCCGAGCGAGGGCAGGTTCAGGCTTTTCAGTGTTTTCCCGGACCAGTCCGATCCTTCTGCCCCCTCGACGCGCCCGACCGCGAAATTCTCCCGCAGGTGAAGCACATGGGCATAGTCCCGCAGATCGAGGTCCGTCGATTTCTGAAGGGCGTGGCGGATCAACGGGGTGGCCCACCGTTCGAGCCGCTCAGAGCGGGCGAGAGCGAAGATGAGGGCCACACCGAGCAAGAGTATGATCAACCGATCCGCGGTCGCCTGCCGCTCCGCCCCGATCATCGACAGCATCAGCGTCGAGATCGCGGTCACGATCCCCACCGAGCCGGCCCGGATCAACAGGCCGATGATGCGGCGGCGTGCCGGCCCGGAGACCACGTGTTCGGCCTCGTCGGTGGTGAAGCCCGCGCCGGAAAAGGCAGAGAGCGCCTGAAACTTCGCAACCTCTTCGGTCAGGCCGGTCATCGTCAACGCGATGGTGCCGATACGAACGATCAGCAGTGACAAGGCGATGACAAGCAGGAGCGAGAAGATCGCGATCATACACCCTGCCTCAGCGCGGCGATGCGTTTCTCCAGCGGGGGATGGCTGGCAAAGAGCGCCTGAACGCGGCCAGCGCTGATGGCAAAGGCGCGCATTTCCTCGGGCAGTGGCGGTGCGTTCTGCGCCTGCCGCAACCGTTCGAGCGCCGCGATCATGTTGCGCCGTCCTGCCAGTGCCGCGCCGCCTGCATCGGCCCGGTACTCGCGCCAGCGCGAAAACCACATGACGATGGCCATGGCCAGCACGCCCAAGACCATTTCCATGATCAGCGACACGATCCAGAAGCCCGGCCCATAGCCACGCTCGATCCGCAGGATCAGCCGATCGAACAGCAGTCCGGCAATGCGTGACAGGAAGATGACGAAGGTGTTCACCACGCCCTGGATCAGCGCGAGCGTCACCATGTCGCCATTGGCGGCATGACTGACCTCATGGGCTAGCACCGCCTCGACCTCGCCCCGGTCCATATGATGCAACAGGCCGGTGCTGACGGCGATCAGTGCGTCATTGCTATTCCAGCCGGTGGCAAAGGCGTTGGGCGAGGGGTGATCGAAGATGCCGACTTCGGGCCGCCCGATCCCGGCGCGATCCGCCTGGGCGTGGACGGTTTCGATCAGCCAGCGCTCGACCGCACTGCGTGGAGTGGTGATGACCTGCACGCGCATCGCGGCCTTTGCCATGCTCTTGGACAGAATGAGCGAGATCAGCGATCCGGCAAAGCCCAGCACCCCGGCGAAGATCAGCAGCGCCGTCAGGTTCAGATCGACGCCGTTTGCCTGCAACAGGCTGTCGATGCCGAACAGGCGGAACGCCACCGACAGCACCGCGAGGATCGCGAAGTTCGCACCGAGATAGAGCGCAAGTCGCAGCATTACTTATGCCTCCGCCGCTTTGGCTGGTGCGGCGCTCACAGTGACGCGGGCAGGCCGGATCAGGCGCTGGCCGATGGCATAGCCGGGGCGATGCAAGACCATGACCTGTCCGGGTTTGACTTTGTCTGTTTCCTGCATCTGCATCGCTTCGTGCAGGGCTGCGTCGAAAGGCGCGTTCTCGGGCGCGATGGTTCTCACGCCGAGTGCTTTCAGTCCGGTCTCGAAGGCCGTCCGGGCATTGCACAGACCCTCAAGATGCGAAACGATCCTGGGATCTTCGGCATCCGGATTTGCTCGCGCGGCCTCGATCCCGAGCGCCAGGGCGTCAAGGGCAGGCGCGAGAGCCTCGACGGCCAAGGCGATACCGTGTTCACGCCCCTCCGCGTACGACGCGTCTGCCCTCTTGCGGGTGTTTTCGGCATCAGCGAGCGCGCGCTTCCACTTGTCGGTCAGACGCGCGATGTCGACCTCCGGGCTTTTGTCCTCCGCCTTCGGCATCGTTCCAAGGCCCTTAGCGTCTTGGCCAATGTCATCGGTGATCGCTACGGCTTCGGGTTTCTTTTCAGTCTCGGACATGGAACCCTCCTCTTCGATATCCACCAAGGTTCAGCGCATGACCAGAAAGATGCGGGCCGCGCCTCGCTGAATGGTGAGGGCGAGCGCCCCATCGACCTGCGCCAGTTGCTGGCGCAAATCCGCAACCGAAGCGACCGACACGCGGTTGACAGCGAGGATGATGTCACCCGCTTCCAATCCCGAACGCGCCGCCCGGCTTCCCGGATCGAGCCGCGCAACCACGACGCCGGAAAGGTTGCCATAGAACGGGTCGCCCGGTTGAAGGTCGCGAAGCTCCGCTCCCGAAAGCCGGTCGAACGCGCGCTCGCCGGTTGCGGCGGCGACCAGCCCGCCTTCACGCAGGGTCGCACTTAAAGTCAGTTCCTCGCCGTCGCGAATGACCTGCAACTCGACATCGCTGTCGATCCGTTTCAGCCCGATCTGACTGCGAAGATCGGCGGAGCCCGCTACGGGGCGGCCATCGACGGCGACGATCAGGTCGCCGGGTTGCAAGCCGGCTTCCTCGGCCGCGCTGTCGGGCTCGACCTGTGTGACCACTGCGCCGACGCCCGCTTCGATGCCCAATGCGTCGGCAAGATCGGGCGTGAAATCCTGAATCATCACACCAAGCTGGCCTCTGCGCACTTCGCCATACTCGATCAGCTGATCCATGACCGCGCTGGCCATGTTGGCGGGCACAGCGAATCCTATTCCGACATTGCCGCCGGACGGCGCGATGATCGCGGTGTTGATGCCGACCAATCGCCCGTCGAGGGTGATCAGCGCGCCGCCCGAGTTTCCGGGGTTGATCGACGCGTCGGTCTGGATGAAATCCTCGTAGCCGTCGACATTGAGGCCGCTGCGCCCCAATGCACTGACGATACCGGAAGTCACCGTCTGTCCGAGGCCGAAAGGGTTTCCGATAGCGAGCACATAGTCCCCGACAAGCAGGCTGTCGCTGTCCCCAAGCTCCAGCGCGGAGATATCCTCGGCTTCGATCTGCAATAATGCGATGTCGGTTCCGGGGTCACTGCCGATGAGTTCAGCATCGAACTGTCGTCTATCCTTGAGCGTGACCACGATCCGGTCGCCGTTTTCGATCACGTGGTGATTGGTAAGGACATAGCCTTCTTCGGAATCGATGATCACACCCGACCCGGCGCTCATCTGCTGGCGCGGCGTGGGCTGCTGCGGCACGGGCGGCATATCGAAGAACCGCCGGAAGAACGGGTCGTTGAAGAGCGGGTTCATCTCCGCTGTCTGGCGGCTTTCGACGGATATATTGACCACGGCCGGAGTGACCTCGGCCAGAAGGGGTGCCAGAGTGGGCAGTCCGCTGTCGCTTCGAAATAGCGGACGGTCGGCCGTCTGCGACGCGACCGGCGCCGCGAATGTCAGCGAAACGATGCAAAGAGCCACCAGAATGTGGCCAAGACGAGAAACAAGTGCGGGCATCTTCGATCTCCTTCAAGCCGGTGGAAAAGGTGGCCGGAGGTATCCGGCCACCGGTGTTGCAAGGCAGTTGATTGTGGAAGGGCAGCGCATCATTCCGAATCCGTTCCGAACAGCCTCTGCTTGAGACGGATGAAGCTGTCGCCGATCTTGTCGAAGATGCCGCCGGTATCGTGCGCGGCGTCGATCTTCTCGTCGAGTTCATCGAGGTTTTCGTGCAGTTCCTCGAAATCGTCCTCGTTGCCGTAGCCGAGCGCTTCGGCAATCCTGAGTTGGTTACGCGCAGCCTCGACATATTCGCCGGGCGAAAGCGGTTCCGCATCGACGGCGGCGTCGGCATCCTCGGTCTCGGCCGCCGCGGATTCCCCGGCTTCGGTATCCGCAGTCATGCTTTCACCGTCGCCAAGCGCATTTTCCGCAGCGTCGATCAGGAGTTGCGCCCTCAGAACCGGAAGCGCGATCACTTCCTCGGTCACGACCACGGTTCCAAGCGCGGTCGCAAGCGTCTGTTTCGCGGTCTCCACATCGCCTGCATCAATCTGGGAGGTCGCGCGCAGAAGCGCGTCGGGGTAGGTGGCAAGCGGCAGATTGGTGGTCTCCACCACGATTTCGCTGGCAAAATCGCGCATCAGGGGGCGGGCCTCCTGGAGGTTGCCTTCGTCCACCAGATTTTCGATTGCCTCGCGGGCCGCGTCGATCGTTTCCACGTCACCCAACAAATCACGTTGGAGCAGCTGGACATCGACAGGCGCAAGAGCGAGGTCGGGATCGCGGGCGACGACGCTTTGAAGCTTGCCGGTTGCGACTGCCAGCGCTTCGAGCGCAGCCTCGCTGTCTCCTTCATCGAGAGCCTTGAGAGCGGTCTCCGTTTCCGCAAGTGCCCTAGTTGCGTCATTGAGAAGTTTCTTCCGTTTCTCGTCGACCTGTGCGGACGCTTCATCCTGCACCGCTTCGCTTACCGCCTCATTGGTCTGGGCGGTCGGGGGCTGCGATGTCTCCTGGGCAAAGGCTGGCGAAAGGGCCAGCATGGATGTCAGCGCCAGGGCACTGACGGACGAGGCGAGTGTCTTGCGAATGAACATGGGCATCTCCTTTTTGCGGTTTCCTGTTGTCCGGTCCTTCATCGTGATGTGAACATGCGGCGGGCCGGTTTTCGCACGTCCAATACGTCAGCGGCCCCCCAGGGTCGTTCCCGTCCAGGCCGGCGGGTCGGAGGCCGGGAAGGATTCCAGCGCGGCCAGGGTCACTGGATCGGTCTCGTCCTCGGCGGGCGGTTTGCGGTCTTCGGTCCGGACGCGCGGTTGCGGCCCGTCCAACCTTTCAAGGGGCCGGAAGATCGGTTCCCGCCGGGGGCCGCGGCGGCGCTGGCTTTCGTCCCGCACAATGTAATCCCAGTTCTGCCGTTCGGCGTAGTCGATGGCGCTTTCACGATCCGGAAAGCTGAGCCGGATCGGCCGGTAGGGATCGCGCGTGGCGGTCCAGCCCATCAGCGGCTCGATCTCCGGGGATGCGGCGGGCTCGAACTCCAGTATCCAGTGCCGCGGGCGCGGCCCCGACTGGGTCGCGCTGCGCGACGGGCGATAGATGATCGCCGTGGGCACGTCCGGCGACGACAGGTCGGTTCCGGGGATCGTCGGCCGGGACATCGGCCGGTTATGACCTCTCATGCTGAACATCGTGACCTCCTTTCAGAACAGGTTGCTTTCAGATGTCTCAGGCCGTTTCCGCCGATGCGGTATGGTCGGCCCCGCCGCCGGATTTTCGCAGCTTCAAGCCCAGCAGAATGATCGTCACGCCGAAGATCGCGGCATAGATCGCCAGCAGCCAGCCGAGGGCCAGCAGGGTTTCAACGGGGCTTGTTGCCAGGAACCAGACGATCAGGACGCCCAGCAGGACCGACACGATGCCGCTCAGCCCGAGCCAGACCTCGCCCTCGATCTCCTTGCGCAGACGGATCGCAGTGACGATCTCGAGCAGACCCGAAAAGACCGACCAGAAGGCGATGCTGGCCCAGAGGAATACGGCCAGAACCAGAGTCGCCACGAAGGGCGAGACGATCACGACGATGCCGGTCAGGATGCCGAGGATGCCGCTGAAGGCGAGCCAGCCCCAGCGTTCGCCCTCGCGCATCTGGCGCACGGCCGCGATCAGGCCGAAGACGCCATCGGCAAAGGCGAAGGCACCGAAGACCAGCGTGAGCGTCAGCACCGCCTCGGCCGGCATGAACCAGGCCAGCACGGAGATGACAAGCGCCAGCACACCGCGCAGCACGAAGGCCCACCAGTTCTTCGACAGGGAACAGAAGCCGGGGATCGGGTTGGTTTCATGTGTCATCTTCAAAACCCTCCAGTTACTTCGCGGAAGCCTCCTCGGACGCATCGGACTCCCCTTTTGCGTCCGTGGCTTCACTGTCTTCATCGCCATCGGCGGTGCCGGACGTGTCAGCCGGTTTGTCTTCCGGTTCGGCGCTGTCCTCCTCCGCGACCTCCTGTTTCTCGAAGGTGATCTTCTGCTCCTCCGCCGACCAGGCGGCGCGGACCTTGTCGCCATCCTCGACCGAGCCGGAGAGCATTGCGCGGGCCAGTTCGGTTTCCAGTTCCGACCGGATCAGGCGGCGCAATTCGCGGGCACCGAATTCGGGCTGGAAGCCCACGGCGGCGAAATGATCGGTCACGCTTTCATCGAACGCCATCTCGACGCCCTGACCAAGCGCGGTGCGCGCCACGCGGTCGAGCTGCAACTCCACGATCCGGCGGATTTCCGGGCGGTTGAGCGAATGGAAGACGATGATCTCGTCGATCCGGTTGATGAACTCGGGGCGGAAATGCTGCCGTAGCACCTCCATCAACTCACCCCGTTGCTTGCCCTCGTCGAACTCCTTCGTGCCGCGCTTCTTGAGGTTGCGCTGGATGATGTCCGAGCCGAGGTTCGAGGTGGCGATGATGATGGTGTTGGTGAAATCCACCACCCGGCCCTTGCCGTCGGTCAGCCGCCCGTCGTCGAAGACCTGCAACAGGATGTTGTAGACATCCGCGTGGGCCTTTTCGATCTCGTCCAGCAGAACCACCGAATAGGGGCGGCGGCGCACGCGCTCGGTCAGCTGGCCGCCCTCGTCATAGCCCACGTAACCCGGCGGGGCGCCCACCAGCCGCGCGACGGCGTGGCGCTCGCCGTATTCCGACATGTCGATGCGGATCATCGCATCCTCGTCGCCATAGACGGTCTCGGCCAGCGCCTTGGCGAGTTCGGTCTTGCCGACGCCGGTGGGCCCGAGGAACATGAATGTCGCCGTGGGGGCGGACCCTTCGCGCAACCCCGCGCGCGCCAGCCGCACCGCGTCGGCCACCGCACCGATCGCCTGATCCTGGCCGATGACGCGCTCGTGCAACTGGTCCTCCAGCTTCAGCAGCTTCTCGCGCTCCTCGGTCGTCAGGTCGGTGACGGGGATGCCGGTCAGCTTGGAGACGATCTGCGCGATGTGGTCGGTGCGCACCTCGGCGCTGGCCGAGGCACGGTCGCGTTTCCAGGTTTCCAGCAGGGCATCCAGTTCGGTCTGCTTTTCCTCCAGTTCCTTCTTCAGTTCGCCTGCACGGTCGAATTGCTTGCGGGCGGCGGCGTAATCCTGTTCGCGCTGGATTTGCTTCGTCTCCGCTTCCAGCTCCTGCACGTCCACCGGCCGTGCGGTGGCGCTGATTTTCACGCGCGCAGCGGCCTGGTCGATCAGGTCGATGGCCTTGTCGGGCATGAAGCGGCCGGTGACATAGCGATCGGACAATTCGGCCGCGGCGACGATGGCCTCGTCGGTGATCGTCACCTTGTGGTGAGACTCCAGCGTGTCGCGCAGGCCGCGCAGGATCATGATGGTCTGCGCCACCGTGGGTTCATCGACATAGACCGGCTGGAAACGCCGCTCCAGTGCCGCGTCCTTCTCGATGTGCTTCTGGTATTCATTGAGTGTGGTGGCACCAATCAGGTTCAACTCGCCCCGTGCCAGCGCCGGCTTGAAGGTATTGGCCACATCGAGCCCGCCTTCGCCGCCGCCCTGGCCCGCGCCCATGATCGTGTGCAATTCGTCGATAAAGAGCACGAGATCGTCCTTGTTGGCCTCGATCTCCTTCAGCACTTTCTGGATGCGTTCCTCGAATTCGCCGCGATATTTCGATCCGGCGACCATCGAGTTGATGTTCAGCTCGACCAACCGCTTGTCGCGCAGAGCTTCGGGCACCTCGCCAGCCACGATCCGTTGTGCCAGGCCCTCGATGATCGCGGTCTTGCCGACGCCGGGCTCGCCGATCAGCACGGGGTTGTTCTTCTTGCGCCGCGCCAGAACCTCGATCGTGGTCTCGATCTCGCGGGCGCGGCCGATAACGGGGTCGAGCTTGCCGTCGCGAGCCAGTTTCGTGAGGTCGCGAGAAAATTCATCGAGGTCGGGCGTGTTCGAGGGCGTCTCGACCCGACCCTCCTCGGCCCCCTGGCCCACAACCTTCGTGACCTGCTGGCGCAGCGACTGCGGCGTCAGGCCGAGCTTGCGAAGGATGTCGGCGGCCAGGCCATCGCCTTCTTCGGCGAGTCCGATCAGCAGGTGTTCCGGGCCGACATAGGAATGGCCCAGCTCGTTCGAGGCGACGAAGGCGCGGTTCAGCGCATCCTTCAGACGCGGGCTGACGCCGATCTCGCCATCCTGTTTGTCTTCGCCGCGAGGGGCCTCTTTGTCGATCTGGCGGCGCAGGTCGTCCACGTCGATCTTGAATTGCTCCAGCAGCGTCCTGACCACATCGCTGTGACTCAGCGCGAAGAGCAGATGTTCGGTATCGACCTCGGAGCGGCCGAGTTCCCCTGCTTTCTGCGCGGCCTCCTGCAAGAGCTTGTTGCCCTGTTCGCTAAGACGATCGGCGATGCTCGCCCCGCCCTGGCCGCGCCGACTGCCACGATTTACGGGAATGCGCTGACCTTCGCTTTCGTCGCCGATACGCCGGTCCATCCCGCCAAGCGGGCTGTCACCGAAGAATTCGTCGAAGAGCGATCCGCCGCCGAAGAGCGATTCCAGCGGCGAGGACGACCGCCGCTGCTGGCGTGCGAGCTTGCGGTAATCATCGTCACAAAGCTCCATTACCTGGCGTTCGCCATTGACCGATACCTGCGCCCGGAACGAGGCCGGGCGGCGCTTGCAGATGTCACAGATTCCGTTTGCCATCCTGTCTTCCTCCTGACTATTTGCTATGGCGCAATTTTATTCAAAGTTGTGGAGCCTTGCCTTGACCGGCATCAAAATGTGGCGGTTAGCGACACGCCGAGCAGTGAAATGGGGCGAGTCAGGGCGCGGACAAATCCCCGCGCCCCTAGCCAAGTCAGCCGGACTTGACGTCGATCCGCTTGACGCGCGCCTTGGCCTCCTCGGTCTTGGGCAGGGTCACGGTCAGCACGCCGCGCTTGAACTCCGCCTCGGCCTTTTCGGCGTCCACGCCCGGCGGCACCGGGATCATCCGGTGGAAGCTGCGCCGGGACTGCGAGGTGAAGCCATCCTTCTCGGCCTTCTCCTCGCGCTCGCCGCGGATCGTAAGCATGTCGTCGGTGACGTTCACCTCGACATCCTTGTCGTCGAGGCCGGGCAGATCGACCGAGACCAGCATCGCCTCGTCGGTTTCCGAGATGTCGGTGCGCGGCCCATTGGTGGCCATGCTGCCGAATGGGCTGTCGAACCGGCTCCAGAAATCCTCGAACACGCGGTTGAGGTCGCGCTGGAGCGACATCAAGGGGTTGTCGTCTTCATTGCGTCGGCCGGACGGCTGGTTGCGGTCGCGGCCCCAGGGAATGAGATCGCTGAATGCCATTGTCATTTCCTCCTTTCCTGTTTCGGTCCGGGTCGCCTCAGGCGGCCTTGACCTTGATCTGTTTCGGCTTGGCGGCCTCGCTCTTCTTCAGGGTGAGCGTGAGGACGCCGTCACGATGGGTGGCGTCGATCTTATCGGCGTCGATGGTGTCGGGCAGGCTGAAGGCCCGCTCGAAGGTGCCGGGCGCGTATTCTGCATAGATGCGCCGATAGCCTTCGGGCACGGGCGCCTCGATCGTGCCCCGCACCGTGAGCGAGCGGTTCTCGACCGAGACATCGACGCTGTCCGGGACAACGCCCGGCATGTCGATGGTCAGCGTCACCACATCGTCCTTCTCGAAGATGTCCGTGGCGGGACGGAAAGTCGGGCCGGTATCGCGGGTTTCTTCCGCTTCGGACCGGGCCACATCGCCGCCGGTTTTCTGCATTTCGTTTGCCATGGTTCTTTCCTCCTCTCGTTTCAGCTGTCAGCTTGCCTTGACCTTGATCTTGCGCGGCCGTTCCGCATCGGGGCGGCCCATCTCGATCTCCAGCACGCCGTTCTTCGCGCGTGCCTCGACCTTGTCGGGATCAACGCGCAGCGGCAGGCGGACGGAACGTGAGAACTCGCCATGCGGGCGCTCGCGACGATGCCATGCGGCATCTTCGTCATCGGTGGACGGATTGCGCTTGCCCGAAATGATCAGGGTGTTCTCGCGCACCGTCAGGTCGATGTCGTCCTTGCCCACACCGGGCATCTCGGCGGTGACGACCACGCTTTCGTCGCCCAGCCACATGTTGACCGGGGGCCAGTTGCCATCGCTTGCACGCTGGCTACGCCCGCCGCCTTCGAACATGCGGTTCATCTGCGATTGAAGCTGGCGCAGTTCCGCGAAGGGATCCCATTGCGCCTGGGACAGTCCGTAGTTCAGCATCGTATCCTCCTCTTCCTGGTCACAACATCGGGGGTCCGCAGCGGGCGGACCGCGTTTCACGTTGCGGGACTGTCGCGAAGGGAGGGGCCCGGTTGCGAGCCTGCACGAAGACGCATGGCGACCACGTGTTTCGATACGCAAGGCCAACAGATGCACCTCGCGGCCGATGACGGGACCGAAGCGTTGCATCATGCACACGCCTCGTATCTCACCAACATCTCCGGGACCCATTCAGCGGCATCCCGCACTCAAGCATTTGGGAAGGGTGCAAAATCTTGTCAAGAGGGTGTGTCAGGAATTATGTTTGGCAGCATCAAGAAAGGAGGATTGCCGCCAATGGACAAGAAAACACAGATCAATTTCTGGTATGTCCTGCTCGCGATCTTCGGGGTCGTTCTGCTTCGCGATCTCTGGGTGCAGTCCCAGACCATTGCCGCAATCCCCTACAGCCAGTTCGAGGATTATCTCGGTGAGGGTGTCATCGAGGAAGTCGTGATCGGCAGCGATACGATCCGCGGCACGTTCAGCGAGCCGCAGGACGGCAAGACCGGTTTTGTCGCCACCACCGTGCCCGCCGACATGATCGAGCGTCTTGAAGAGGCCGATATCACCTATACCGGGGCGGTCGAGAACACCTGGCTCACAACGCTGCTATCCTGGGTGCTGCCGGCGCTTGTCTTCGTCGGCATCTGGATTTTCTTCATCCGCAAGTTCGCCGAGCGGCAGGGGATGGGCGGCTTCATGTCGATCGGCAAGAGCAAGGCCAAGATCTATGTCGAGAGCGACACCAAGGTCGGTTTCGACGATGTGGCGGGCGTGGACGAGGCCAAGCAGGAACTTGAAGAGATCGTCGAGTTCCTGAAGGACCCCGAGCATTACAGCGGCCTGGGCGCGCGGATGCCCAAGGGCGTGCTTCTCGTCGGCCCGCCCGGCACCGGCAAGACGTTGCTGGCCAAGGCCGTTGCCGGCGAGGCGGGCGTGCCTTTCTACTCGATATCCGGCTCGGAATTCGTGGAGATGTTCGTGGGCGTCGGCGCCGCGCGGGTACGCGACCTCTTCGAGCAGGCGAGGAAGGCAGCGCCGGCCATCATTTTCGTGGACGAATTGGACGCGCTTGGCCGGTCCCGCGCCGCGGGCCAGCATCCCGGCGGGGGCCATGACGAACGCGAGCAGACGTTGAACCAGCTTCTGACCGAACTCGACGGTTTCGATCCGACCGAGGGCGTCGTTCTGCTGGCCGCAACGAACCGGCCCGAAATCCTCGACCCGGCGTTGCTGCGCGCGGGCCGTTTCGACCGGCAGGTGCTGGTGGACCGCCCCGACCGCGCCGGGCGGGTGCAGATTCTCGAAGTGCACATGAAGAAGATCAAGGTGGCCGATGGCGTCGACCCGGACCAGATCGCGGCGCTGACCACGGGGTTTTCCGGCGCGGACCTAGCAAACCTGGTGAACGAGGCCGCACTGATGGCGACACGGCGCCGGGCTACCCACGTCGAGATGCAGGATTTCACGCAAGCGGTAGAGCGCATCGTCGCCGGGCTGGAAAAGAAGAACCGTCGGCTGAATGAGAAGGAGCGCGAGATCGTCGCCCATCACGAGATGGGGCACGCCATCGTCGGCATGGCCCTGCCGGGCGTGGACGAAGTGCACAAGGTCTCCATCATCCCGCGCGGCATCGGCGCACTCGGCTACACGATCCAGCGGCCGACCGAGGACCGTTACCTGATGACCCGCGAGGAGCTGGAGAACAAGATCGCCGTCCTGCTGGGCGGCCGCGCGGCGGAAAAGATCATCTATGGCCACCTTTCGACCGGCGCCTCCGACGATCTCGCCCGCGCCACCGACATCGCGCGGTCGATGGTGGCGCGCTACGGCATGGACGACGAACTGGGCCACGTGGCCTACGACACCGAACGTGGCAATTTCCTGGGTCAGGGCGACCAGGGCTCGTGGCTGAATCGTCGCTACAGCGACGCCACTGCCGAACGCATGGATCAGGCGGTAAAGGACGTGATCGACAGCATTTTCGAGCGCACACTCGCGCTTCTGGACGAGAACCGCGCGTTGCTGGAAAGCTCTTCGGCCGAACTGCTGGAGCGCGAGACGCTGGAAGACGCGGATCTGAAGCGGATCGCCGACGGCGTCAAACAGCCGGCCGAGGCAGCGTGAAACAGATCACCGCGGCGCGGGTTCTCCTGTGGCCCGATCCTGCGCGTCCGGATGCAATGGCAATGCCGCGTGGCTGGTGCTGGGCGTGGCGACGTAGGGCTGCTTGTCCGCGATGACGGTCTTTTCCCGAAGCCGGATACGCAAGGTGCCGTAGGCTGCGAACAGGCCCAGGATCGCAACGATGAAGTAGAACAGGCCGGACGGTCCCACCCATCCCATCGTCACGCTTGCCGCGAACGGTCCGGCGGCGGAGCCGACCCCGTAAACCAACACAAAGCCGCTCGCCGCGGCAATCAGCTCGCCCTCGTCGATCCGGTCGTTCACCTCGGCCAGACAGACCGAATAAAGCGGCAGAAGCGTGCCGCCTAGAACGAAGGACAATACAACCGCAACTATCTGCGCAGCACTCGACAGGAGCAGGCCGAGCAGAAGTGCGGCGAGAAGACCGGCGAGGCTGCTGCAGAGGATGATGAGACGGCGATCGGCCTTGTCCGACAGCCAGCCCAAAGGCCATTGCAAGACCAGAGCCCCGATCAGGGCCGCCGAGAGGATTGTGCCGGTCTGAGTATCTGTGAAGCCGGCCTGCTGGCTCGCCACCGGCGCCATCCCGAAAAAGGCCGCGACCGTTGCGCCCAATACAAAGGCCCCAGCAAGGGCCGTCGGCGAGATCGCGAAGAGGCGCTTCAGTTCCAGGCGCGTTGCAAGCACGACGCCCGGACCGCCCGCGCGGCTGAGCGTGATCGGGACCAGTGCCAGTGACAGGCAGATCGACACGACGGCGAAAAGAACGAAGCCCGATGTCGGCGCCAGTCCGACCATCGGCTGGCTCGCCGCCCAGGCCGCGTACATCACGATGGAATAGATCGCGAGCACACGTCCGCGCCAACTGCGTTCCGCTGAGGCATTGAGCCAGCTTTCCACGATGATGATCAGCCCGGCCCAACAAGCACCCTGTGCAACCCTGAGCGCGATCCAGACCGGCGGCGAGACGAAGATCGCAAAGCAAAGCGCAAAGGCAGACGCGGCCGAAGCGAAAGCAGCGAAGGCGCGGATATGCCCGACCCGCTGGATCACCCGCGGCGCCTGAATCGAGGCGAATACAAACCCGACGAAATAGGCCGACATCATCACGCCGACCGTTTCTTCGGCATATCCTTCGATGCCCGCGCGCAGACCGACCAGCGTCTGTTGAAGGCCGTTACCGATAACCAGCAGGGCGACGCTGACGAGGATCGAGAGATATCTAAGAGGAATCCGAAGCATTTCCAATATCTATTTCACATAGCGGCAACTGTACGAAGACGAACGCATCTCGCTGTAGCTAGCATAGCCTGTTTGGTCTCCGCTTGTGGTCGCAAAAAATGAGCTGACATTCGTGCCGATCGCAGCATCGGTCGAAATGGGCTCCGAGCGGTCATGCGGAGATGCGGCAACGCCCCGGTTTTATCGTCCGGTGGAATGGCCGCTATCAACAAAACGTCCATCTCGGTTCGCAGGTGCGGAGAACGGCCGGTCTTCGCCCGAAACCGCCATGTTCTCATGACGGTGGCCGCGACGCCTTCCTCCTAGAGTGGATCTGAGGATCATTCCGCCGTTTTCCTGTCTTTGCACGCCACGCTACTACGCCCCGCGGAAACCTGTTGAGCCGTAGGCATTTACGACTTTCTTAATCGACCCCGATCCAGGGCCGCCTGTTGGAGGCGCCCGTAAGGGAACGGGGCCGGCATGGCAAAGAACGATCAGAGACCAGAGGTGATCCGGAGAGGCGCGCGGATGCTGCGCACCGCGCTCGGGCCGGCGATCGCCGGGTTTCTGGACGACCCCATGATCGTCGAGGTGATGCTCAACCCCGATGGGCGGCTCTGGATCGACCGACTTTCCGAGGGGCTGGCAGACAGCGGCAAGACGCTCAGCGCAGCCGATGGCGAGCGCATCGTTCGGCTGGTCGCCCATCATGTTGGCGTCGAAGTTCATAGCCAGTCCCCGCGAGTCTCTGCGGAGCTTCCGGAAACAGGCGAGCGTTTCGAGGGGCTCCTGCCACCCGTCGTCGCAGCCCCGGCCTTCGCCATCCGCAAGCCCGCTGTCGCTGTGTTCACGCTCGACGACTATGTCTCTGCTGGGATCATGACCCCGACGCAGGCCGAGGCGCTGCGCCAAGCAGTTGCGACCCGTGCCAATATCCTGGTGGCTGGTGGGACCTCGACCGGCAAGACCACGCTGACCAATGCGCTGCTCGCCGAGGTGGCCAAGACCTCTGATCGCGTCGTGATCATCGAGGACACCCGAGAACTGCAATGCGCCGCGCCGAACCTCGTGGCGATGCGTACCAAGGACGGTGTTGCCAGCCTGTCCGACCTGGTGCGCTCCTCGCTGCGTCTGCGCCCCGATCGTATTCCGATCGGTGAGGTGCGTGGCGCCGAGGCGCTGGACCTTCTCAAGGCCTGGGGCACGGGACATCCCGGCGGCATTGGCACCGTCCATGCCGGTACCGGGATCGGCGCGCTGCGTCGTCTCGAACAGCTCATCCAGGAAGCCGTCGTCACCGTGCCCCGCGCCATGATCGCGGAGACCATCGACTTCGTCGCTGTATTGGCCGGTCGAGGGTCCGCACGGCGTCTGGCTGAACTCGCCCGCGTCAAGGGCCTCGGGCCGGACGGCGACTACCGGATTTCACCTGTCATTTCAGAACCCACTACTCACGAACCAGGAGACCTCGAATGATCCGTCACACCCTGCGCATTCGGCGCCACATCGCCACTGCGGCCACCGCCACCTATGTCAGCCTGTTCATCGCCCCGGCCGCTCATGCCTCCGGTTCTTCCATGCCCTGGGAAGCGCCTCTGCAATCCATCCTCGACTCCGTCGAGGGGCCGGTGGCCAAGATCGTGGCGGTGATCATCATCATCGTCACCGGTCTGACGCTGGCCTTCGGCGATACCGGCGGTGGCTTCCGGCGGCTGATCCAGATCGTATTCGGGATTTCCATCGCCTTTGCGGCCTCGTCCTTCTTCCTGAGCTTCTTCAGCTTCGGTGGCGGAGCGCTGATCTGATGGCGGTGAGTTTTGAGGCCCTCGACGCGGTGCCGGGGTTCAGCGTGCCGGTTCACCGTGCGCTGACCGAGCCGATCCTGCTCGGCGGCGCACCGCGCTCGGTTGCCATTCTGAATGGCACGCTCGCCGGTGCGGTCGGCCTCGGGCTTCAGCTCTGGCTTGTAGGGATCCTGATCTGGGCCGTCGGCCACATCGCTGCTGTCTGGGCGGCCAGGCGCGATCCGCTCTTCGTCGAGGTCGCCCGCCGCCATTTGCGCATTCCCGGTCATCTCTCGGTGTGAACTCCCATGATGAAACTCGCAGAATACCGCCGCACCGCGTCGCGTCTTGCCGACTACCTGCCCTGGGTGGCGCTGGTCGGGGAGGGCGTGGTCCTCAACAAGGACGGCTCGTTTCAGAGGACAGCGAAGTTTCGGGGTCCCGATCTCGACAGCGCCGTCGCGGCCGAACTGGTCGCGGTGGCGGGACGGCTGAACAACGCCTTCCGCCGGCTCGGTTCCGGGTGGGCGATTTTTGTTGAAGCACAGCGCTCTGAGGCTGCCACCTATCCGGCAAGCATCTTCCCGGATGCGGCATCGGCGCTGGTCGATGCCGAGCGCAAGGCCGATTTCGAAGAGGAGGGGAGCCACTTCGTATCCGGCTATTTCCTGACCCTCCTCTGGCTCCCGCCCGCCGAGGATGCAGCACGTTCAGAATCCTGGCTCTATGAGGGCCACGAAACCTCGGGTGTGAACCCCTGGGAACAGGTGCGCGGCTTCATCGACCGTACTGATCGCGTACTGGCGCTGCTCGACGGCTTCATGCCGGACTGCCACTGGCTCGATGACGCCGCTACGCTGACCTACCTGCATTCGACGATTTCGACCAACCGGCATCGCGTGCGCGTGCCCGAGGTGCCGGTCTAT